>CAVONL010000020.1:0-343612 GCA_963697295.1 uncultured Planctomycetaceae bacterium
AGAGCCGGACGGAATCCATTTTCCAACAGCGCTATGGTTTCGATCCGGCCCCGTGCTACGAATCTGGTCTCGTTGTTCCGTTCCATGACTGGCCGGGTGGCGGCGGCAATCTCAACTACCCGATGGTTTACCAGCAGGGTCTTGCCAGTGTCATCAAGGATGTCGAAGAGCGGATGATGTCCCTGGAAATGCGTCTGGAGAACACAGACAAACTTTACTTCTACCAGGCCAGTCTCATTGTGATGAAAGCGATGATCCGCTGGGCGAACCGTTATGCCGAGTTGGCTCGCGAAATGGCTGCTAAGGAGAAAGACGAAGTCCGCAAAGCGGAGTTGGTCTCCCTCGCGGAGACCTGCGAGCGTGTGCCCGAACACCCGGCCCGCAACCTGCGGGAGGCCATGCAGTGCCATTTCTTCTGTCACCTGGCCGCAGAACTGGAGCAGGTCGGCTGCGGATATTCAGAGGCCTACCTGGGCCAGAACCTTCAGCCCTACTACCAAGCCGACAAGGATGCCGGGCTGATTGACTATGACGACGCCGTCTTTATGTTCCAGAACCTCGTTGTCAGGTTGAATGAGATTAACTATTACTACGGCGAGAAAGTTGCCCTGCAGAACTCTGCCGACCTGGGTCAAAGTATTACACTTGCGGGCTATACCGAAGAGGGGGGAGATGCCACGGCGGAGATGGACTACGTGATCCTCGATGCCTGCATCTATCTGTCTTTCCCCCAGCCACCATTGTCCTGTGCACTCACCCCTAAAACGCCGGGCAAATTCCTCGAAAAAGTGCTCGATTGTATCGGTACCGGGGTCGGCATGCCCCAGTTCGTTAATGCCGACGTGATGGTAGAGCGGGCACTGTACCTGTGGGGGAACACGGAGAGAAATGGCGCTCTTCCCCTAGGTAAGGCCAGGCGGACCTGTGTCGGGGCGTGCGTGGGGAGTTACATCCCCTATGAAACAGGGCATCCGGTGGAGGGACAGCCTAATCTCGGCAAGGTGCTCGAGCTAACCCTGAACAACGGCTTCGATCCTCGCACCAAAACGCAGGTCGGGCCCAAGACAGGCGATCCAGAGACCTTCAAGGACTTTGAGGAGCTGTATGCGGCATTCGAAGGGCAGCTTCAATTCGCTGAAGATGTTCTCCGCCGGGGAGCCTGGATTGCGAGCATGCTGAATGCCGACTTCCTGCCCTGTACCTGGCGATCCATCCTGACCAAGGGCTGCATTGAAACCGGCCTCGAAACCTGGAAAGGCGGCGCCAACTATTACACGGTCGCCCAGATCTCTGTCGGAGCAGTGGATGCGGGGAATGGACTGATGGCCATCAAGGATCTCGTATTCGACAAGAAGAAGCTGACCATGGCTGAACTCAAGAAAGCATTGGCGGCCAATTTCGAAGGGGAATACGAAAAGGTCCATAAGATGTGCTACGAGGATGTACCCAAATACGGCAACGATATCGATGAAGTGGACTTCATGGTTCGCAGGGTGAATGACAGCGTATTGCGTGCATTTGAAAGTGTAGACGGCGGTGGCAACTACATCAGCAAGGACATCAAGACCTCGATGGACCAGTACACCAAGAGCGTGCACAACCTGATGGGCTTGGTGACCGGCGCATTGCCCACCGGCAAGAGAGCCGGTGTGGCGCTCACCGATGGAAGTTTGTCTGCCATGCCGGGGACCGACACCCACGGCGCTACCGCGCTGATAATGTCTGCAACCAAGGGTAACGATCCCGTCAAGTGGTGTGCAACGCATATGAACCTGAAGCTCCCGCCAGATCAATTGAAGACGCGCAAAGGCCGGGACAGCGTGCTGAACCTGGTCAGAACCTTGTTCCAAAACGGTGGCTATCACGCTCAGTTCAATGTGCTGGATACGGAGATGCTGAGAGATGCACAGAAACATCCGGAAAACTATCGCGACCTCGTGGTTCGTGTTGCAGGATTCAGCGCGTTCTTTACCCAGCTGCACGTAGGTGTTCAGAACGAAGTGATCGAACGGACCTTGCAGCGTTGCGAGTGATGTTCAATGGCAACGGTACGGCGTGGCACTCCGTCGCGCCGTACCGCAATGCTCCGTGGCAATAAACAATTAACGAGCGGTCTGCTATTGTCGCCTTTCGCTCCGCGAAAGAAACGCAGAACGCTACTTTCGCGGAGAGGCTGTGAATTTATTCAATCCACCAACAAGTAGAACGGAATTCACAGCCTAGGAGCGAAAGGCGACATTTTTTAAATACCGATCAAGGCGATCAATATGAACAAAATCAAGAGACGAATTGCGATCAACGTGGGGGCTGGCTTCGTGCCGGGACTCAACGCGGTGATCAAGGGCGCGGCGCTGGCGGCAGCAAGACTGGGGTGGGAGCTTGTCGGAATTCGCGACGGGTTCGGCGGAGTCCTGAACCCCGATCAATACGCCGAGGGTGGGCTACTGCCCTTAAGTCCGGCACTGGTCGACACCCTCGATCCCTCCGGGAGCCGCCTGCTGGGCATGTCCCGCCGCGTCGACCCGTTTCAGGTCAGGTGCGAAGATGAATACGGCATGCTGGAGGAACGCGACCTGTCGGATCAACTGTTGGCCACGTTTAAAACTGAAGGCATCAATGCGGTGATTTCGGTCGTAGGTATGCAGGGATTGAGTATCCTGTACAAGCTGAACCAAAAAGGCCTGAATACGATCTGCGTGCCACGCTCGATCGAAAATGACATTGCATCGACCTTGGTCTCGTTTGGCTTCAACAGCACGTTGAGCTTCACCATCGAAATGCTTGATCGCGCACGACAGGCAGCACAAGCATCCCAGCAGGTCTTTGTTGTGGAAGTGCTCGGTGAACAGGCCGGTTGGCTCGCCTTGCAGTCCGGAATCGCCGCTGGCGCCGATGCGGTGGTGATCCCCGAAGTCCCTTGCAACCTTGATGACTTGGCAGCCGAACTGCAATCACGCATCAACGTCCAGCGTCCTTTCGGTCTGGTCGTGGTAGCCCAAGGGGCGCGGTTCGTGGAGGGGGTGAAAACTGCCGACTCCGAACCAGCCGTCAATTCACTGAAGGCGTCCCTGTCACCCATGGCCACCGAGCCGAGTGGGTCGCACACCATCAACCGCTCGGGATTTGCGGCCGAGACCGTTGCCAATGGACTTCAACAGCGCACGGCTTTGGCTGCCAAGCCAATGGTGCTCGGACCCTGGGTACGGGGCGGTGCTTCTACCGCCGTCGATCGTCAGTTGGGTCTGGCGTATGGCGCCGCAGCGATAACGGCCCTCGATGCCGGTAAGGATGGTGCGATGGTCGCGTTTGTCCCACCTGACATCCAGTTCGTACCACTGGAGGAAGCGATTAACAAAGTCAGAACTGTGACCGAGAACAACCAATTCATCCAGATTGCCCGTTCCCTCGGCATCTTTTTTGGAGGGAATCAATCATGAGCCAATCGACCCAATCCAAGGCCATAACGGGCCGAGTCCTGAACATCCAGCGGTACTGTAGTCACGACGGTCCTGGAACACGAACCACGGTCTTCCTCAAAGGCTGTTCGTTGCGTTGCAAGTGGTGCAGCAACCCGGAAAGCATCCGGCCCAAGCCCGAACTGGGTTATGACGCCAAGCTGTGCAAGGGTGAAAAAGAATGTGGTGCCTGTCTCCAGGAGCCCTTCCCCAAAGGCGCCTTTTACACACTCGATGGCCCCGACGACAAAGTCCATGTGAACTGGGATCTGGCCAGCGGCTGTACAGCGGAGCACACAGCGCTATGCCCAACCGCCGCGCTGTACATGTTCGGCGAAGAGATGACCGTCGACCAGGTGCTGAACGAAGTAGAAAAGGACGCTTCCTTCTATCACAACACCGGCGGCGGCATGACATTGAGCGGCGGCGAGTGCATGTTGCAACCGGATTTCAGCGCCGCATTGCTGGAAGAAGCCCACAATCGTGGCATTAACACGGCGATCGAAACCGCCTGCAATGTTCCCTGGGAGTTTGTCGCAAAAGTCCTGCCCCACGTCGATACAATGTTGCATGACCACAAGCTGACGATCCCCGAGCGGCACAAGAAGTGGACCGGTGTGGACAACAAACGGATCCTGGAAAACTTCAAGCGAGCTTACGAAACCTTCCCCGATATCGACTTCATCGCGCGAACGCCGCTGATTCCAGGTGTCAACGCAGATGAAGAACATATTCGGGCAGTGCTGGCGTTCATCCGCCCCCACAAGAACGTGATCGACTACGAGTTGTTGCCGTATCACCGGTTTGGTTTGGGCAAGTACGACTTCCTCGGCAAGGTCTACGAACTGGCAGACTTTCAGTCCCCTTCGACCGAATTGGTCCAGCACCTGCAAACGATTATTGACGAGGCATTCGGCCGTACCGGGAAGACCGCCCATGGCGAGAATTGACAGCGCTTTTCAAGATACTAAGCGTGAGGACGGCTCAACCAATGGTCAGCTCCCGGCCGTCAGCCCTGAGGAGGATTGCCATGCAAGCTGCTGAATTGACCCAACGAATCACATCGAACAACGCGCCGTGGGTTATCGACGCGCGGAGCGAGTTTGAGTTTAAAAGCGGCCATATCCCGAATGCCGTCCATGCGCCGTTTCTGAAAATTTTGCTGAAGAGGGCTCGCTTGCCAGAGAACAAGAATTCCGAACTGGTGATTCACTGTGAGCATGGCCCGCGCGCCGTGCTGGCAAAGGCACTATTGAACCTCTATGGCTATCGCAATACCACGCTTCTCAAGGGGCATATGCTCGGTTGGCGCAGAGCCAACCTGCCACTTGAAAAATAGCTGTTGTGAAATAACTGTGCTTACGACCAAGCGTTCATCGACGAGGCCTTTGGCCGCACCAAGGAGAATTGACAAATGACCGAAACCGGGGGACACGAATCACGGTCACCATTGGTTGAGACCGACTGGTTGGCAGAACGTCTGCACAGCCCCGATTTTCGGATTCTGGATTGCTCTGTGAGCATGCACGTCACCGACGGTTGCGACGCCACCGTCCTGCACGGCGGATGGAGGAAATGGAAAGCTGAGAAGCGGCCAATATCCACGCAGCCTACAGCCTACCCGCGCGGCAGCTTGACGATCAGGCAGCGCCCGGAATTGATGGCGACCAAAGAGGCGGTTCTGGCGGCGATTTCGGACGACAAGACGTCGATCATCAATGGATTATCTGCGGATGAACGCCATGGCAGGGTGATCCGTTTTCCGAGAGCGGGCAGAATCAAGGGCAGCGTCAACGTCGATTGTGATTGGCTGGTCGACCCCGACACCCACACCCTTTTGCCAGACGACCGACTGCGTGGGGTTTTCAAGTCCGCCGTTGCCCTGAACGCGGATCGTGCAATCACCTATTGTGGTGGAGGCGTTGCCGCGAGCCTCGATGCGCTGGCATTGACACTACTGGGTGTACCCAAGGTCGCGGTCTATCACGGATCCATGGCTGAATGGGCCACCGATCCCGCGCCGCCGATCGAAATAGACTGACCGATGACTCTCGAACCAGGACGACTATTATGCTGAGTGCTTTCTTCTGGGGCCTGTTGGCGACATCATCTTTAATCCTGGGAGGACTGATTGCCACGCGCGTCACGCTCAGCAGGAAAGTAGTGGGGGTCATCATGGCGTTTGGGGCCGGGACATTGATCTCGGCCGTATCGTACGAGCTGATCTTTGAGGCCGTTCAAATGGCCAGATTGACCGGCTTCCCAGCGCTGGGTCTGTTTGCCGGGGCGATTACCTTTTTTGTCTGCGAGGCGTTGATTGCGAAGTTCAGCGCCGGGAAACCAACCGCCCCGGACGCTTCCGCACAATCCAGGCTGGTCGTGCCCATGGTGTTGGCCATCATCCTCGATGGGATCCCTGAATCGATAGTAATCGGCCTGGGAATTCTCGAAGGGGGCACCGTCAGCATCGCGATGTTGACCGCGATTTTTATCTCCAATTTGCCGGAGGCCATCGCGGGTACCGTCGGCATGAAAGCGGGCGGCGCGAGTCGCGGCAAGATCCTTTCGCTCTGGTGCGTCATCGCCTTGGTGTGTGCCCTGGCGTCCGCTGCGGGCTTTGTTCTCTTCGGCGACATCCACTCGCAGTGGATTGCCTTCGTGCAAGCTTTTGCGGGAGGTGCCATCCTGATGATGCTTGCTAACTCGATGATGCCGGAAGCGTTTGAACACGGCGGAAAGCTGGCTGGCGTTTTCACTGTCCTGGGATTTTGCACGTCAGTGGCAATCATCGTACTGGAGAATTGATAAACATGAGACAAATCCGATTCCGTAGCCTCCTCAATTAAGGGCAACGATGGTTAATGTTCTTCAGTTTGGGGCTGGGTTGCCGGGGCCGGCTTTCGTTTTGCTGATCACCTACCGTGGGCGATCGGCCTGGTTCGACATAGTATTATTGTCATGGTCTGTTCGATCTTCGCCATGACACTTTACTTGTTGCCGCCCCTCCGGGCGAAATGAATGAGTTCCATAGAAATCAACTGCTTGAACGCGGACGCAAATTTTTTGCTGCCGCTCGCCTTAATAGAATGAAGCGAATTGACTACACCAACTGAAATTCGCAAGGTCCCAGTCCCTCCCCGCATGGTCGCGATCAGTGGGATCGTGTTCGCTGTGCTGTTTATCGTCAGCCTCGTGCTGATTCGACTCGCTGTTCCAGCGGATCCGCATGATCCAGGTGTCTGGCTGAGCGACCCGGTTTTGCGAAAAAAGGTCATCCTGTCGCTGAATCTGGTTCCCTTTGCAGGGCTTGCTTTCCTGTGGTTCATGGCAGTCATACGGCACCACGTCGGCTTGCTCGAAGATCGTTTTTTCGCCACGGTGTTTCTTGGCAGCGGTCTGCTGTTCGTGGCCATGCTATTCGCCGCGGTCGCCGTTGCCCGGGGCCTGCTGGATAATTTCACCGGTGGCGACAGTCCGCTGGTGCAAAGCGAAAGTTACCGAGTTGGACGAGGAATGGCCTACGCTCTGATGAATACCTTTGGCATGCGCATGGCGGCTGTGTTCATGTTCGTGACTTCGATGATCGGACTGCGCACGGTAGTTCTGCCTCGCTGGGTATCATTCATTGGCTTTGCGTTTGGCCTGGTATTATTGCTGGCCATCACCGATTTTGCCTGGATCGCGCTGCTATTCCCGTTGTGGGTCCTGCTGGTGAGCACTTATATCCTGGTTGTTAACGTGCGAAGTGAAAAGAGAGATTACAATACTTAGTTGAGGCGTCGTGACGGCGGCTCCAGACAAAAAACAGAGCGTGTCGAAAGTGAAACGATGAGTAAATCTGATGAATCCTCCGAAGAAGAATTGCCACTTGAGACCAGTCCGTCCCTGAAGTCACATCCGACAAAGGAGGAGCTATATGCGTTCGGAAAAAGCCTGCGCGACAAGTGCCCGCGCCAGAGTCATGCGGCCTGGCAGCCCCTCGCCAATCGACCGGATCCCCTTGCCTTGATGGAGGAGTCGAACAAGGGGCGCATGCCCCAGCTCATCCCGGTTCGCCACGGCCGCATGCTGCAGTCACCATTCACGTTCTATCGAGGAGCGGCGTTGAACATGGCCGCCGATCTGGCTGGCACACCTGCGACCGGGATCCGCGTGCAGGCTTGCGGCGACTGCCATCTCATGAATTTTGGCGCGTTCGCGACCCCTGAACGCCGAGTGATCTTCGACATCAACGACCTGGACGAGACCCTCCCGCACCCTGGGAGTGGGATGTGAAACGTCTGGCCGCCAGCTTTGTGCTGGCCTGCCGCAACAACGGCTTCAGCAAAGACAGTGCGCGCGATGCTGTGCTTGGTTGCGTGCGGTCTTATCGCCAGCACATGGCGGAATACAGCGAAATGAATGTGCTGGACGTGTGGTACGCGAGCATCGAGATTGAAAAATTGATCTCGACGATTCAGGACGAAGAAACTGCCAAACGCATGAAGAAGCGTCTGGAAAAAGCTCGCGAGCGTAGTGTCCTGGAACATGAGTTTCCGGAACTTGCGATCACTTCCGGCCTGACTCCGACGATCAGGGAAAATCCACCCCTGATTTTTCACTCGCGCGAACACGATCATGAGGAGCAGTCCGCCAATCTTCGCAAGGCCTATGCCCGCTATCGCGAGACGATGCAGGAAGACCGGCGACTGCTACTGGATCGTTTCAAGCTCGTGGACATGGCAATGAAAGTGGTTGGTGTCGGCAGCGTTGGGACCTTCTGTGGGATCCTGCTGTTGATGGCGAGCGAACACGATCCTCTGTTCCTGCAGTTCAAGCACGCGCGCCCTTCGGTTCTCGAAGCCTATGCGGGAAAGAGCCGACACTCCAACCACGGCGAGCGCGTCGTGCATGGCTGTCGGATGATGCAATCCGCCAGCGACCTGTTCCTGGGTTGGACCAAAGGGGAACACGATCGGCATTTCTACATCCGGCAGCTCAAGGACATGAAGCTCAAGCCGATGGTCGAGATTTTCAAGCCTGGTGTTATGAGTGAATACGCCGAATTGTGCGGCCGGACGCTGGCTCACGCGCACGCGCGCTCGGGCGAGCCCGCCAGGATTAGCGGCTACATGGGCAAAAGCGACAAGTTCGACGAGGCCATCGCTGACTTTTCCATCGCCTACGCCGACCAAAGCGAACAGGATCACGAAGTTCTCATGAAGGCGGTGCGCGCGGGCAAACTGGAGGTCTTTGTGGAAGAGATCTAGCCCGGATGTCTCACATTTGGGCCGGCAACAAGATCGCAGCCGTACCGGAATCCGCCGCGGCGGACATTTCTTTTCTCCCAAGATTCTGGATTGTCGCATGTGGTGTTTGCTTCGCTCGCAGCGAACTCGCATTCTTTCGCTATTGCGCATTGCGCAATGACCGTGTCGTAGTTTTGCGAATGGCCTCCGCACTCGGCACATGTCAAAATTACGGGCGTATGCCGGGCCAACCCGTCCCGGCTGTTTGCAAGGTACGCCGGGGTGGTCACGAAGTCCGCGGAAACCATTTGCGAACTCAACAAAAGGAACTACTGAAATGAAAGTCATCATCGTTGGTGGAGTTGCTGGTGGAGCGTCATGCGCCGCGAGACTGCGGAGGCTGGATGAAAAAGCCGAAATCCTGATGGTCGAGCGCGGACCGTATGTTTCCTATGCAAACTGCGGATTGCCTTACCACGTCGGCGGAACGATCGAAAAAGAATCGAGTTTGCTGGTGGCGACTGCGGATACGTTTCGCGAACAGTTCGCGATCGACTGCCGAACGCGCTGCGAAGTTGTCGGCATCTCCGCAGAACAGAAAACGGTGGAACTCAAGAACCACCTGACCGGCGATGTCACCACCGAGCACTACGACAAGCTGGTGCTGTCGCCGGGTGCGGCACCGATTCGTCCGCCCTTGCCGGGAATCGATCTGCCAGGAATTTTTTCGGTCAGAACCGTGCCCGATGCCAGGAAGATGCGCGAGTGGCTTGACCGCGATACAACGGAACACTCAGGGATGGACTCGTACACCGGCTACCAGATGGTGTTGAAACCGAAGCGTGCGGTGGTGGTTGGCGGCGGGTTCATCGGCCTCGAGATGGTGGAGAACCTGGTTCATCGCGGATTGGAAGTAACGTTGATCGAGAGGCTCAACCAGGTCATGCCGCCACTCGATCCAGAAATGGCGATTCTCGTCCAGCGCTACATGATCAAGCACGGCGTCCGGCTGGAACTTAATGACGGGGTGGCCGAGTTCAGGCAATCGGGCGATGGCGCGCTCGAAGTCCTGACGAGTTCCGGTAAGTCGCATCCAGCGGATATCGTGATCCTGGCCATCGGCGTGCGCCCGGAAACGGCTCTGGCAAAAATGGCCGGGATCGAGATCGGCCAGCGGGGAGGCATTCGTGTCGATGAACACATGCGCACCAGCAACCCCGATATCTTTGCCGTCGGTGACGCCATCGAAGTCAAGGATTTCGTGACCGGCCAATGGACGCTCGTTGCGCTGGCCGGGCCGGCAAACCGGCAGGGCCGGATCGCGGCCGATGTGATTGCGGGGCGCGATTCACGCTACCGGGGAACACAGGGCACCTCGATCTGTCAGATCTTCGAGGCGGCGATCGCCCAAACCGGCGTCACTGAGAAAACTCTCAATCAGCTTGGTGAGACGGATTTCGAAAAAATCTACCTCTACCCGAATTCGCACGCGGGTTATTACCCAAATGCCAAAATGCTCGCCATCAAAGTCCTGTTCAGAAAATCGGACGGCCGATTGCTCGGCGCGCAGGTGCTGGGCGAGGACGGTGTTCCCAAACGAATCGATTCGTTCGCGATGGCGATCCAGATGGGTTGCACGATCTACGACTTGGAAGAGTCCGAACTTTGTTACGCGCCTCCGTTTGGCAGCGCGAAGGATCCCGTCAATTTTGCGGGGATGGTCGCGGCCGATATCCTATGTGGTGACATGCCACAGTGCCACTGGACGTGTTTTTGCAAAGAGCTCCTGCTCGATGTGCGCAATCCTGCGGAACTCGCGGTCGAGTCGGTGCCTGTGCGCTGAACATCCCGTTACCGGAACTTCGCGCACGCTTGGACGAACTCCCCCGTGACCGCGAAATTCTGGTTTTTTGTCGGTCCGGCCAGCGAGCCTACTATGCCACACGAATCCTGTTGCAGAATGGGTTCCACGTCCGGAATATTGCGGGTGGGATGCTGTCGCGATCGCATGCTGTCTCGATTTCATGATGTTTACCCAATAACAACTTGTGAGTTGCAACATGACTATTGAACACGAGCGACTTGAGGCCGCCAAGAAACAGAACATCCCCTGGAAGAAATGGGGCCCTTACCTCAGCGAACGCCAATGGGGGACGGTGCGCGAGGACTACAGCGAGAACGGTGATGCCTGGAATTTCTTTACCCACGATCATGCCCGCTCGCGTGCCTATCGCTGGGGCGAAGACGGTTTGGCCGGCATCTCCGACGACCAGCAGCAACTCTGCTTTGCCCTCGCCCTCTGGAACGGCAAGGATCCGATTCTCAAGGAGCGGCTGTTTGGATTGACCAACAGCGAAGGCAACCACGGCGAGGACGTCAAGGAGTATTACTTCTACCTCGACAGCACGCCGACGCACTCGTACATGAAGTACCTGTACAAGTATCCGCAGGCGGCCTATCCCTACGCTGACCTGTTGGAGACGAACCGCCGCCGCAACCGCAACGAGATGGAGTATGAACTTCTCGACACGGGCGTCTTCAAGGACGACCGGTACTTCGACGTCTTTGTGGAGTACGCCAAAGCCGGTCCGGAAGACATCCTGGTGCGAATCACCGCAACCAACCGGGGACCTGATGCGGCCGAACTGCATCTGCTGCCGACACTGTGGTTCCGCAACGACTGGTCAGCGTGGATCGCCGAATCGAACCGAGCCGCTCAGAAACCAAATCTCAAGCAGGTCAAATCTTCAGCCGGTACGAGTGCCGTCGCAGGAACGCATTCAGTGCTCGGTGAATTCACGCTTTACTGCGAGGGCGAGACGCCGCTGCTCTTCACGGAGAATGAAACCAACCACGAGCGGCTGTTCCCGGGGCAAAAGAACGAAAGCTCCCACGTCAAAGATGGCATCAACGACTGTGTGGTCCACGGCCATCAGAACGCGGTGAATCCCGAGAAGCAGGGGACCAAAGTCGCGGCTCACTACCATGTCAATGTCGGCGCCGGTCAGACCACAGTGATTCGCCTGCGGCTCTCCAAAGCTGCTCCGAACCAGAACAGCAAACCCTTTGGCAAGCCCTTTGATCAGGTGTTTGCTGACAGGCTTCGTGAAGCCGACGAGTTTTACAAGTCCGTCACGCCCGCCATCGGTGAGTGCCGACGCGGCCAGCGTGATGCGTCAGGCGCTGGCCGGCATGCTCTGGAGCAAGCAGTTCTTCTTCTTCGACGGCGACAACTGGCTGGATGAGCATAACTCCAACCCTCTTCATTCCGGATATCGCAATTCCCGGAACTCGGAGTGGTTCCACATGCTCAACAAGGACATCATCTCGATGCCCGACAAGTGGGAGTATCCCTGGTACGCGGCCTGGGATTTGGCCTTCCACACGCTGCCGCTGGCGATCGTGGATCCCGACTTCGCCAAGGAACAGATGACGCTGATGCTGAAGGGGGTTTACCTGCATCCCAGCGGTCAGCTTCCGGCTTACGAGTGGAATTTCAGCGACGTGAACCCGCCCGTTCATGCCTGGGCGACCCTCTTCCTGCATCGCACCGAGCAAGCTCTGGGAGGTGAGACGGACGTAGACTTCCTCAGGGGGGCGTTCAACAAGCTGCTGCTGAACTTCACGTGGTGGGCCAATCGCAAGGACCGCTTCGGCAAGAACGTCTTCGAGGGAGGCTTTCTCGGCCTCGACAACATCGGGGTCTTCGACCGCAGTGCCCCGCTTCCCACCGGCGGCCACCTGGAGCAGGCGGATGGCACGGCTTGGATGGCGCTGTTCAGCCAGAACATGACGGAACTCGCCATCGAACTCGCGACCCATGATCCCATTTACGAGGACATGGTCCTGAAGTTCGTGGAACAATTCTACTACATCGCCTCGGCCATGAACCGCTCCGGGACAGGACGGCATGTGGGATGAGGAAGATGGCTTCTATTACGACATCCTGCGGCTCCCCGATGGCAGCGCGACACGGCTCAAGGTGCGTTCCCTGGTGGGGCTGCTGCCCCTGTGCGCCACCACGGTGATCGAACCTTGGCAGCGGGAACGCGTGCCGCGGGCCTTAGCTGGTCTGCTGGAACGACTGCGTCGGATACCGGAACTTGCGCAACACGATGCACCCCACCGGCCCAGGACACATGGGCGTGAATGATCGCGGATTGCTCGCCGTACTCAATCCGGAGCGGCTCCGCCGGGTGCTCACGAAGATGCTCGACGAGAACGAGTTCTTTGGCCCCCACGGCATCCGCTCGATCTCGAAGTTCCACGAGCAGCATCCCTACGTCTTCTACGTGAATGGGCAGGAGTACCGGGTGGACTACCTGCCAGCCGAGTCGAACACGGGCATGTTCGGCGGCAACTCCAACTGGCGAGGCCCGGTGTGGATGCCAGTCAACGCCATGATCATCCGGGCTCTCCTGCAGTACTACTTGTACTACGGTGACAACTTCAAGATCGAATGCCCCACGGGGTCAGGGAAGATGATGAACCTCTTCGAGGTGAGCCAGGAGCTCTCCGACCGACTGACTCGCATCTTCCTCCGTGATGAGCATGGCCGTCGTCCGGTCTATGGCGGAACGGAGAAGTTCCAATCCGATCCGCATTGGCGGGATCTCATGCAGTTCTTTGAATACTTCCACGGTGACAACGGTGCCGGACTGGGTGCAAGCCATCAGACGGGCTGGACCGGACTCGTGGCCAAGTTCATTCAGCTCTATGGCATTTTGGATGCGAAACGAGCCCTGGAAGGCGGGAAGATGGCGTCGTTCCAAAAAAACGGAAGTTAACAATGGCAGATATCAATTACCAGACGGAAACGGTTCTGAAGAGAACCGTGCAGGTTGCGTATCCGGCAGGAACCGGGCGGCTGGTTCTCCGCACCGGTTTGGACTGGGACAAGGACGTTGAGAGCATCCAGATCAGCAAGGATGGTAACACCGCGACGTTTGAAGTCGAAGCAAACCAGCCGTTTCTTTATTTCAAGGCCGGCCTCGTGCAAGGCGATGAGTTCTATTGGTCGGTTGGTGAAAACGATCTGCTCTTGATGAGCGAAATGGATCGGCGGGTTGTGTTTCCGCACTTCCTGAGTCCGGATCAGGAATCCTTCGCGAACGTCATCGAATTGCCGTCCCGGATTCTCAATCGAACACACCGGCTGCGAGTTTGCCTGCCTCCCGGTTACGAGGAAAATCCATTATCGACTTTCCCCGTCGCATTCATGCAAGATGGCCAAAACCTGTTCTTTCCAGAAGAAGCTTTCATGGGGAACGAATGGAAGATCGATGAAACCAGTCAGACCCTGCGGGCGATGGGTGCGGTCGAAGACCTGGTGTTTGTTGGGATCCATTCGGATGATCGCATGAAGGACTATACTCGTCCTGGCTACGAAGCCTATGCCCAATCGCTGGTAGAGGAAATTGTTCCCTATATTGAGCAGTCGTTTCGCGTGAACAAAGACCGCCGCGATCGCATCGTCTGGGGATCATCGCTCGGGGGAGTCGTTTCCTTTTACAGCGTTTGGGAATATCCAAAGGTATTTGGTGCGGGCGTTTGCATGTCAAGCACGTTCGGGCACCAGGACAATCTCATTGAGCGCGTGCTTACTGAGCCGGCTCCCAACGTGGGTTTTTACCTCGATAGCGGATGGCCGGGTGATAATTACGAGGTGACCCTGGGGATGGCGATGGCGTTGGTGTCCCGCGGGTGGAAATACGGTCACAACCTGTTGCACTTGAGTTTTCCGCAAGCGGTTCATAACGAAGCGGCCTGGGGCTCGCGATTGCATTTGCCCTTCCAGTTTCTCAACGGCGCCGTAGCCCGTGCATCACGTGTGCAGGCACGTGAGTTGCAAGATTAGGTACACGATGCCTTGATCGCGACACGGCGGCACTACAAACCATGAAATCTGATGTAAATGGCATCACATCCTGAACGGATGCGCATTCCGCAATCGGATTGTCGTAGTTTTGCCAATGGATTATGGCAGCCGCAGCCAAGATAATAGTCAAAAACGACCCAGCTGAAAAAACGGCTTTGAGAAACAATAAAGGAGCAAGCTTTGAACATCCTGGTAATTGATGTAGGGGGAACCAGCGTCAAGATTCTCGCCACGGAACAAACCGAGCGGCGTAAGATCGCGTCCGGTCCGGCGATGACGCCGGAACAAATGGTTTCTCAAGTCAAAGAATTGGCAGCAGATTGGACTTACGACGCGGTCTCGATTGGCTACCCGGGCGTGGTGTCCAAGGGTCAGATTTCCACCGAACCTCATAACCTCGCGCCAGGTTGGATCGGTTTTGATTTTGAAGCCGCTTTCGATTGCCCGGTGAAACTGATCAATGATGCCGCCATGCAGGCGCTGGGAAGTTTTGAGGGTGGATTGTTGCTGTTTGTCGGGCTGGGAACGGGACTTGGCTCGGCGCTGGTCGCCGATGGCGTCGTCGTCCCCATGGAACTTGGGCATCTGTCGTACAAGAACGGGACCTTCGAAGACTACATCGGGCTCCGCGGGCTTGAACGGTTGGGAAAGAAGAAATGGCGAAGGCATGTTTCCTTTGCGATCAACCGCCTCATGCAGGCACTTCGCCCCGATGATGTGGTACTTGGCGGCGGGAACGCCAAGAAGCTGAAAGAGTTGCCGCCCGGGTGTCGTCTAGGTAACAACTCCTATGCGTTTGTGGGCGGTTTTCGACTGTGGGAACCGGATCGCATCCCCGACCGTTCCCAGACTTCGGTTGGCGAAGATACGAAAACGATTGCGCGAGCTTAGTCCGAAATCACCATCATGTTGACGGCAGAAGTGTGGCCACAACAGGAGCCAGAGATGAATCGATCCCATTCCGACGCACTGGTCTTTTTCGGAGCCACGGGCGATCTCGCGTACAAGAAGATTTTCCCTGCGCTGCAGACGATGGTTAAACGAGGCTTGCTCGATGTTCCGGTCATCGGCGTGGCAAAGGCTGGCTGGAACCTGGATCAACTTCGCGCCGGGCGCGCGACAGCGTGACCCATCACGGCGGACTCGATCGCGACGCATTTGACAAATTGAGCGTCTTGCTGCGGTATGTTGATGGCGATTATCAAGACGCCGAGACATTCCAGGCGATTCGCCGCGAGCTTGGTGCGGCTCAGCGTCCGGCCCACTACCTTGCCATTCCACCTGCATTGTTCGGATTGGTAGTAACCCAACTCACCAAATCAGGCTGCGCCGCTGGCGGTCGCGTGATTGTTGAAAAGCCCTTCGGCCATGATCTTTCTTCGTCGCGGGAACTTAACCGCGTCCTACATGGTTCCTTCGGCGAGGATGCGATCTTTCGCATCGATCATTACCTGGGCAAGCGGCCAGTCAACAACATGCTCTTCTTTCGCTTTGTGAATTCTTTCCTGGAGCCAATTTGGAATCGCGACTTTATCGAGAGTTTCCAGATCACGATGGCCGAAAACTTCGGAATTCAGGGCCGGGGAGCGTTCTACGATGCCACCGGGACCATTCGTGATGTCATCCAGAACCACCTGTTTCAAGTCATTGCCAATTTTGCAATGGAGCCACCGGTCAGGCGCGACAGCGAAACGATTCGCGACGAGAAAGTCAAGGTGCTTCAGGCGATACCTCCATTGCAACCCTCGCATGTTATTCGGGGACAGTTCCGTGGTTTTCTTTCCGAACCGGGTGTGGCGCCAGATTCCTGTACCGAAACCTTCGCGGCGCTGCGACTGGATATCAACTCCCCGCGTTGGGAGGGCGTCCCTTTCTACATCCGCGCCGGGAAAAACCTGCCCGTGACTTGCACCGAGATCATGGTCCGCTTTCGCCGCACCGCCAACGCCTATTCCGATCTTGCGACGGTACCCAACCATCTGCGTTTTCGGATCAGCCCGGCGGTGCAGTTTGCGCTGGGGATGCTCGTCATGGTTGATGATGAGAAAATGACCGGTGGCTTGAAGGAGTTGGCTGGTGTTCCGGCTCCGGTCAGTAACGAGAAAGATGCCTACGAGCGCGTGTTGACCGATGCCCTCCAGGGGGACGCGACGCTGTTCGCACGCCAGGACTACGTCGAGGAAGCCTGGCGGATCGTGGATCCCTATCTCAAATCGGATTCTCCTGTTTACGCCTACGAGCCACAGACCTGGGGGCCAAGTGAGGTCGACGATAATGTCACACCCACTGGAGGCTGGCACAAGCCAAGCATGGCCAACTAATGCGAAACGGCGGCGGTTCTTGTATGGCAATGCGCTTTGCGCACTAACCGAATCGTAGTTTTGCGACTGGCATCGGGTCCTGGCTCAAGTGATAATGTAACTTGACTTTCGCGCGGGCGGCGACGCACCCTCTGACCTGTCTATATACGCATGCCGATTCCTTGGCTGTGGTTGATTTAGCACACTTTAGTTTCACAAATAAAAAGAGGTTTTGGCCATGAAAATGAACACTTATCTGAGTTTGATGCTGGTAATTGCGCTGGCGAGCATCCTGGTTGGCAGGGCGAACGCGGACGAAGCCCAGGACAAAGCGGCGGCCGCTGTTGACATGGTCAAGTCGTATGTGGACGCCTTCAACGGCCGAGATGCGCAGGCTGTCAGCGAACATTGGAGCGAAACGGGCGAGCTCGTTGATCGAGATGGAAATCGGCTTACCGGTCGAGCAGCCATTCGCGAGTCATTTGAAACGCTCTTCAAGGATCTGTCGAGTGAGCAACAGTTGGGCGTGACGGTTGACCGGGTTTCATTCGTTACCGATGACGTCGCGCTGGTCGAAGGAACTGCCCATGACGTTGACGGACAGGATTCGAGCATCTTGGTGACAGCTAAAACTGAAGACGGGAAATGGAGAGTTCATAGTGTTCGCGAGTTCGAAACTCCTGCCCGGGCCTCGCACTATGAACAGCTCAAGGAACTGGAGTGGTTGATTGGCCAATGGGTCGATGAGAGCGAAGAGTCGACGGCGGAAACCTCGTCTCACTGGTCCAAAAACCAGAACTTCATCACCTCGAATTTCAGAGTATCTGTGCTCGGAATGGAACCTCTGGAAGGAACACAGGTAATCGGATATGACGCCTCAACGGGCAAAATTCGTTCGTGGGTTTTTGATTCCGATGGCGGAACCGCGACCGGTGAATGGACTCGCAAGGGCGATTCATGGGAAGTGCGTTCCTCACAGGTTCTGGCCGACGGCCGCACCGCTTCCTCGATAAACATTTACAAGTTGATCGACGACGATCAATTCTCGTGGCGCTCCATCGGCAGGCAAGTTGACGGCGAATATCTACCCAATACCGAACCGGTGACCGTCCATCGAGTCGTAGCAGAAACAGACAATTAACCCCTGCATTACGAAATACCAAATCAAACTATACATGGGAGACTGGAAATGAAACGTATTCTGATCACATCGATAATTATTGTGTTCTTGTTAGCGGGTGATCTACCCGCTCAACGCCGTGGCGGAGGCGGTGGTGGACGAGGCGGCGGCGGGTTTTCCGGCGCTTCCCGGGGCGGCGGCGGATACTCCGGCGGTGCCCGAGCCGGCGGAGGAAATTACGGTTCGGCCTACAGTCACAGCCCGTCGATGAGTCGAGCGGCGCCGACACGATCCTATTCGCCTCAAATGCAAAATCGCGGCGCCATGAATTCGCAGGCCATGTCGCGCCCGACCCCATCCGCAAACCGGGCGAGTACAGCCGGGGCAGGGATGGCAAATCGATCGGCAGCCCGGCCCGCACCGCCGTCGGGACGCGCCGCTTTGCAATCGCCTAGCTCGTTTCAACAACCTAGCCGTGGCCAACTGGATAGTTTTCTCAACGGTTCATCTTCAACGTCTAACCGCTCTGCCGGTGCAAGTACCCGTTCTGCAGGTGCAACCGCTCAGTCAACCGGAGAGGGAGGCAACACCAAAACCTTTGAAACAGCCAGAGGCGGTACGGTTACTGTCGGCGGTAAATCAGGCAGTGGCGTGACCGAGGGTGGCGCAACCGTGGGTGGCGGCGTCGGTGGAATCAAGGTTGAAACCGCCGGAGGCAACACGTTTGGACGAACCACCGGCGCGATTGGCGCGACCGACGGGACGAACAGTGCGGCTGCCGTGGGTAGCCGGTCGGGAATTCAAACCGCCGGTGGCGAAACCGCCGTCGCCGGACGGGGCGTTCGAGGCGCAACCGATGGAACCAATTCGGCCGTCCGCGCCGGTAGCGCGGTCGGAGTACAAGACGCGGCTGGAAACACCGCCGTGAACGTGCGCGGAGGCTACGCTGACTCTTCCGGCTATCGCCAAGGCGGATCGGTTACTGCCAAACAGAATCAATGGGGATATACGGCCGTCAATGCCAAGGCGGGTTACGGAGCCAACGGCACCGGACAAGTCGCTTCCAAAACCGCAGTACGCGGTCCCTACGGCAATGTGGTTAGCGGCGGGCGTGGTGCCAGTTTTGTTAACGGCCAGTTTGTCGGTGGCAAGGCGTACACTGCCGTCAATGGGAACTTTACCAACTGGGGTTATTTCGGTCCGGGTTACTATGGCAGATATCCGGGTGCCTGGTTTCCTGGCAAATGGGCAGTCGCCGGAACGGCTTGGGCCGCTGCGAGTTGGGCGACGGCAGGCAGCTATTGTGGATGCGCAGACGAAGGCACGTACTACGACTACGAAGACAACGTGACTTACGACGACGGCAATGTTTTGTACGAAGGCGAAGCCGTCGCCACCGAAGAACAGTACTACGCTGAGGCCGAGCAAATCGCGGATTCTGGAGCCGAAACCGAGGATGAAGAGTGGCTTCCATTGGGCGTCTTTGCTGTGATCTCCGAAGCCGATCAAACGAAGACTGACAAGGTTTTGCAACTGGCGCTCAACAAGGATGGCGCGATTCGGGGAAATTTCCAGGACATGTTGACGGACAAAGTGACTCCCGTGACAGGCGCCGTTGACAAGAAAACACAACGCGTCGCCTTGAAGCTGGAAGGGAACGACTCCCTCGTGGTCGAAGCGGGGCTTTACAATTTGACCAATGACGAAGTTCCTGTGCTGGTCCACTTTGACGCTGAGCGCCAAGAACCCAGGACGCTGGTGCGATTGAAGAACCCCGAAGAAAACTCGGAACAATAGTAGCAACGTAAATTGCCGCGACCGTGTCAGGTTCGGTAATGCTCGAAAACAAAGCCCGGGTGCCTCGCCGCACCCGGGCTGTTTCCGCCGGTGGTAATAGTCCACGATCGGGCTTGTCCCGATCGAGACATGTTCACCACCAGACTGAATCCACAGTAATCCACATCACTGCCCGGCTCGCCCGGGTAGGATGATGTTTCCTGCTTTTCACACACATCTTTGGGAAACAGCGCTCCACGCAGGCGAGCTGCGATGGTGGCGGTGTTGGCGGGACTCGAATCTGGTTGTGAACATTGCTCCACGCAGGCAAGCTGCGATGGTGGCCAACAAAGTTAAAACTGCTAACGCTGGTTTTTCAGCTTGGGCTTGCCTCACACCCAACTTTGCTGAAAATCGCGCGGTAGTCAGGTATAATCTTCGAATTGCCGGGTTGATTCATTCGACTCGGCTTTCTGAAAATTCACCCGAGAATCATCCCATGTTGCATCGTGTATTCGTGATCGCGGTTTTATTGTGCTGCACTGCGCCCGATTTTGACCAGTGGCAAGCGGCCCATGGTCAGGAAGTGGACATCGAAGCGGCCAAGGCCGAGGCCAGCAATGCCATTGCCAGTCAAATCGCGTCCTATGTCGCCGCATTCAACGCGCATGACGCAAAAAAACTTGTGTCTCACTGGTCGCCGCGCGGAGTTCATTCGAATCGTTCGACTGGAAACATCGTCGTAGGCCGCGAGGCCCTGGAAAAGCGATATGACGAGATGTTTAAACAGGTCGACAACTTAAAACTGGAAGTTGCCAACGAAGAATTCGAATTCATCTCACCCAGCGTGGCGATCGGACGGGGACTGGCTACCGTCACGCAAACTGGGTCGGACAAAGCCGAGCGAACGGAATACAGTGCGGTATTCGTTTTTCGAGATGATCAATGGCTGATCGATCGCATCAGCGACGACTTGGTCCTAGAACAGGATACACACCGGGAACGCCTTCAGGAATTACAGCCGCTGCTCGGTAAGTGGGCCCATGAAGCGGATAGCACCACGATCGAATTTGAGTGCAAGTGGACTCAGGACGAAAAACACATCAGCCGCGCCTATCGGGTTATTGAGGACGAAAACGTCACGCAAACCGGTTTGCAGATCATCGGCTGGGATCCCCACCACAAAAACATCCGTTCCTGGCTGTTTGATTCCGAGGGGGGATTCGTCGAAGGCACCTGGCAGAAAAAGGGCGACCGTTGGCTGATTACGACTGTGGGAATCTTGCCCGATGGAGGAACAGGAACCGCGATCCATGTCGTGCGGCCGATCGACGAAAATCAATTCGCTTTTCGAAAAACGAATCAGGTCATTGACGGCGTCAAAGTCCCCGACTCCGAAGAAATCATTATTAAGCGACAACAATAATCACTTCAAGACAAGGAATTTATCATGACACCTATCAAAACACTGCTCGCGGTGAGCTGCGTCTTGGCTTGCACGCTCGTGATTACCAGTCAAACGAGTTTTGGTCAGCACGGTGCCACGTTCCTGCCCGATCAGGATCAGAGCCAGGCAGCGGCGACCGAAGGAAGCGCGACGTCTTTCCAGGTGGACAGTACTCCTTCGATGAAGAGGCCCTACACGCGCATCCGACCACCCGGCAATCGCACCAAGCCGACCAGTAATCGCAACCGTTCCATTGGGGTTGCCTCAAACGCAGGGAATGCGAGTGGAAGAAATTTTCAAAACAGAAAATCAACTGGCTACGCCGACATTCGTCGACCCTCAAACAACCACACTCGCCGGCCCAACCCCGCCGGGGCAACGGCCGAGTTCTTTTAGCCACGGCAATGATGGTCGGTCTGCAAACCGTTGAATCGCAGGGGTTTGCGATGGATTCGACGCTGGGAGCCGGCCCTTGACTTCCGCACGCTCCCCGACTATCGTCTATCGTAGATAAACGATAAAGGAACCCGATGGCCAAGCGATCCACCACCAAGAAACCCTGCGATTCGACGCCGGTGAAGCTCAAAGCGGATCCGAAGGCGGACGAGTTTGCCAAGCTGGCTTGGGCCGTCGCTCATCCGGCGCGCGTGCAGATTGTGCGGTTGTTGATTGGTCGCCAAGCCTGCATGTGTGGTGAGATCGTCGACTGCTTGCCGTTGGCTCAATCGACCGTTTCCCAGCACCTGAAAATCCTGAAAGAGTCGGGTTTGATTCAAGGTGAAGTCGATGGGCCGAAAGTTTGTTATTGCATCAACCCGAAACAACTTCAGCGGCTTAAAGCATTAGTAGCCGGGCTGTAAACGCGTTTTTTTGCGATGGCTTATCGTTATTCGTCGATTGGCGATTTTGAACCCGTGAGTTGACCCTGGAAAGGAAAACAAGATGAGCAAAGTTGAAATCTATGACAGAGCGATGTGCTGCGCGACGGGTGTTTGCGGACCCCAGGTCGATCCCGTGCTGCCGAAGTTTGCCGCCGATTTGGACTGGTTGAAATCACAAGGTCACTCCGTCCTGCGGTTCAACTTGTCGCAAGACCCGGCGGAATACGCCAAATACGACCTCGTCAAACAGATGCTCGCCGAGGAAGGCGTCGCTTGTTTGCCGTTGGTCATCGTGGACGGCCGCGTCGTCAGCCGCGGCGAGTATCCATCTCGTGAGAACCTGGCGCTGTGGACGGGTACGACGATGAAGGCCAAAGCTGGTCTTCCGCTGGCCGACGGCGGCGGATGTTGCGGCGGCAAAACGGGCTGCTGTTAGTGGACAGACGACTCCAACCTGCGGAGACCGACAATGCAATTGCTCAAAACATCCACTCGAAACCTGTTCTTTACCGGTAAAGGCGGCGTCGGCAAAACCTCGCTGGCTTGCGCGACTGCAATCCAATTGGCCGATCGCGGTTTGCGCGTGCTGCTGGTATCGACCGACCCGGCATCGAATCTCGATGAAGTCCTGGGCACGACACTGACAAATGCTCCAACGGCGATTGGTTCCGTGCCGAACCTGTTCGCCATGAACATTGACCCCGAACAAGCCGCCCGCGCGTATCGCGAACGAATGGTCGGGCCGTACCGCGGTGTGTTGCCCGACACGGCGGTCGCCAGCATGGAAGAACAGTTTTCTGGCTCTTGCACGCTGGAGATCGCCGCCTTCGACGAATTCGCAAAGTTGCTCGGGGATAAAAACGCGACCAGCACGTTCGATCACGTCATCTTTGACACGGCACCGACGGGTCATACGTTGCGATTGTTGACGTTGCCCTCGGCGTGGTCAGGCTTCATGGACACGAATACTTCAGGAACATCGTGCCTGGGGCCGCTGGCGGGGCTTCAAGCACAGCAGGCGATCTACAAGCAAACCGTCGATGCGCTCGGTGATGCTGCGCTGACCACGTTAGTGCTCGTGACGCGTCCAGAAACGTCTGCCTTTCGCGAAGCCCAACGCACGAGTCTGGAATTGCGGACGCTCGGGGTCAGCAATCAACATTTGATCGTCAACGGAGTCTTCAAAAGTCAGACGCCGACCGATGCGATTGCGGTCGCCATGCAGCGTCGAGGCGATGAAGCGGTGGCCGGCATGCCAGCCGACCTTGGCAAACTTCCGCGAACCACGATCCCCCTGGCGAGCGCCGGCTTGATGGGCGTCGATGCACTGCGGCAAGTCGGGCAGCCGTCGCCAGAACCGGGCAACGTCCCGATCAGCCCCGTTGATGTTGGCTCTTACCCTGACGGACTCGGTTCGTTGATCGACGAACTGTCGATCGTTGGTCATGGCGTGATTCTCGCGATGGGCAAAGGTGGTGTTGGAAAAACCACCGTCGCCGCGGCGGTCGCAGTCGCTTTGGCCGAACTTGGGTTTGACGTGCATCTTTCCACGACGGACCCGGCGGCTCATATCGCGGCAACGCTCGCGGCGGACGAAATCGCAGGTTTGACGGTGGGCCGCATTGACCCGGCGAAAGAAACGGCCGACTACACGACGGAAGTGATGCAAACCGCTGGACGTGACCTGGATGCACAAGGCAAAGCCCTGCTCGCCGAGGACTTGCGTTCGCCTTGCACCGAGGAGATTGCCGTGTTTCGGGCCTTCGCCAATGCGGTTTCCGCAGGCACTGATCGTTTTGTCGTGCTGGACACTGCACCGACAGGCCACACGATTCTGTTACTCGATTCGGCGCTTGCCTATCACCGCGAAGTATCTCGCCAGTCGCACCAGATCTCCGAGTCGGTCGAAAAATTGTTGCCGCGATTGCGCGATCCCAACTTCACGCGCGTGCTCGTCGTGACGCTTCCGGAAGCAACGCCGGTCCACGAAGCGGCGAGGTTGCAAGAAGACTTGCGACGAGCGGAAATTGAACCGTTCGCGTGGGTCATCAACCAGAGTCTCGTTCCGCTCGAAGTCACTGACCCGACGCTGCGGCGGCGTCAGCAACACGAGTTGCTGTTCATTGACGAAGTAAGATCGAAACTCGCCAACCGCGTCGCAATGGTCCCCTGGCAGGTCGATCCGCCGACCGGTGTTGAAGCCCTGCGCAGAATTACGCAGCTCGACAGCACCGTCGCGCGATGACCGTCTACTGACCAATGATCGAGTCACCCATCCGTTTTTGCACTTCGGTGATCTGATCGCGTAGCCTCATCGCTTGCCGCCGAATCGAGCGGCCTCCATGTTCGCACGGGATAATTTAAGCCGCACCTGAACCTGTCAGGTGCGGCCCAAATGGAGATAGCCAATCATTTGCCGAGGACAATTCGCACCGCTCCGACGCGATTCAGCCAAACAAGGCAGCGATCCTTGCACTCGGCGTGATTCTCGGTGAAGAAAAAGTCGCCGACGTGGCAGGTCGAGCGATCGGTATTGGTCTCCGGCCAGAGATCAAGAAGCTTTATCAACGCATCAAGGTCCGCGACCGCAATGATTTATCACGGCATTTTTGGGTCAGTGCCGCACTCGCGGTTCTCTCGGACGAAAGCCACTCGATATCGGTCGGCATCACCAAAGAACTGATGGATGCCACGGCCGGCGGGTCCGGTTTTTCGTTTGTGGATTTGACGGCCGATCGCGCGGGGACACGGTTCACGGTTGTGGCAACCAGGAACGCCAATTCTGCGCGCTACCTGCAGCTGAGAATCAGGGAGGGCGTCGCGGTCGCGGACTTCTTCCCGGAAATCGAGGGACTCCCCGAGGGAATCTCTGCGGATGATTTTCAAAACGCATATGGCGGACTCGGCGGCGCGGAAACCACAAGAATCGTTGACGAGATCAATCGGCGACTGGCCACCTGCAGCCTGCTGGAATAGTCCCGGGAGGGGAGAGCTCTGTCTCCGAGGGAGGGCGGAGCTCCGTCTCCGCCGATTGGCCAGGGAGGGCGGAGCTCTGTCTCCGCAAAATGCGGCTTGATGCGCAAGCCGGAGATCGACTCACAAACCCCGGAAGGCCTAATCGGCGGTTTCAGCGCCTTGCCGCGCATTAAGTCAAGCGGAAACAAAAAACTCAGCGCCTTGCCGCTCACGGAGAGAGCGAACGGACCTACGTGATCGACGCGTCATAGATTTTTTGAATCGAATCGTCGAGCATGGCGTTAAACTCGGCATCCGTTTGCTTGGCCGACAATCCTTCGGCCAGCGCCCGTGAAAAGCTCGCCACAACCCCGTGGTTCTTGGCCAGCCGCGCGTTGGCATCGGCCCGTGAATAACCTCCCGACAGCGCGACGACTCGTACGACATTGGGATGACTGACACAATCTGCGTAGAAATTTTCTTTCTCCGGCAGCGTGAGCTTGAGCATCACCAGCTGATCCTTGGAAAGACTGTTCAGGTGTTCCAGGATTCCGGCCTTCAGCAGCTCTTCGGCTTTGGCTTTGTCCGGGCAGTGAATGTCAACTTCCGGTTCGATAATTGGCACCAGTCCCGCCGCGATAATCTGCTTGCCGACTTCGAACTGCTGGTCCACGATCGCCTTGATGCCGGCGGCGTTGGCTTGCTTGATCACCGATCGCATCTTGGTGCCAAAAACACCCTTCGATTTCGCCTTCTTGAGCAGCGTGTCCAACTCGGGCATCGGCTTCATCAACTGGACGCCATCTTTCTCAGCCGCCAGACCCTTGTCGACCTTCAGAATTGGAACGACATGTTTGACTGTCCACAGATAGTCGGCCGTTGGGTGGCCGTCGACTTCGCGATCCATTGTGTCTTCGAACAGGATTGCCGCCAGAACCCGCTTGCCGGTAAAGGCCGGGCTAGTCATAATCCGCGACCGCATTTGATGCACGATCGAAAACATCTCTTCGTCGTTGGACCACGCGTCTTCGTTGATTCCATACAGCCGCAGCGCACCCGGCGTACTGCCACCGCTTTGATCGAGAGCTGCAATGAATCCGGGCGTGGACCGCATCTGTTTCATTTGTTGTTCGACGTTACTCATTTTTTTCCTTAATATCTCGGTATCTGCGAATTAGATTGTTGGTTGAACTATCGTGGCTGAGAACCGGTTCTACCGGGTTCTCCAATTCCGGAATGATCTGCTGGGCCAACTGCTTGCCCAGTTCTACACCCCATTGGTCAAACGAGTCAATGTTCCAGATGACGCCCTGCGTGAACACGTTGTGCTCGTAGAGGGCGACGAGTTTGCCAAGGGCTTCCGGAGTGAGACGCTCGACAAAAATTGTACTCGAAGGGCGATTGCCTTCAAAGACGCGGTGCGGCACCAGCCAATCCGGGGTCCCCTCTGCCCTGACCTGCTCCGCCGTTTTTCCAAACGCGAGGGCTTCGCTTTGAGCCAGCACGTTGGCGATCAAGATGTCATGGTGGCGGCCAAGCGGGTTCAGGGACTCTGCAAATGCGATGAAGTCACACGGAATAAGTCGCGTTCCCTGGTGAATCAGTTGGTAAAAAGAGTGTTGCCCGTTTGTTCCGGGTTCGCCGAAATACACGCAACTTGTTGCGACGGCGACCCGTTGGCCGTCGAGCGTGACATATTTGCCATTGCTTTCCATGGTCAGTTGTTGCAAGTACGCGGGAAACCGTTTCAGGTACTGGTCGTAAGGTAACACCGCGACGGTTTCCGCGTTGAAGAAGTTGTTGTACCAAACCGAGAGCAGCGCCATCAAAACCGGTAGATTTTTTTCAAACGGTGCCGAACGGAAATGTTCATCCATTTCGTGAAAACCCCGGAGCATCTCGCGAAACTTGTCAGGGCCAATCGCCAACATCGTGGAAAGCCCGATGGCCGAGTCCATGGAATAACGGCCGCCAACCCAATCCCAAAACTCAAACATGTTGGCCGTATCGATTCCGAATGCGGACACCCTGTCAGAATTGGTCGAAACGGCGACAAAGTGCCGGGCAACCGATTTGGTGTCGCCGCCGAAAGCCGCCAGCAACCATTCGCGGGCTGTATCGGCATTGGTCATCGTCTCCTGCGTCGTAAACGTTTTAGAAGCGATGATGAACAGGGTCTCCGCGGGATCGAGATCGCATACGGCCTCCGCAAAGTCGGTGGCATCGACGTTCGACACGAAGCGGAACGTGATTGCCCGATCGCTGTAATGTTTAAGCGCCTCGTAGGCCATCACGGGTCCGAGATCGGAACCCCCGATGCCGACGTTGATCACATTCTTGATTCGCTTGCCGGTATATCCTTTCCAATCTCCGCTGCGAACGCGATCTGAAAAATCGGCCATCCGGTCGAGTACCGAATGAACATGGAGCATGACGTCGTCACCATCCACGACGAGAGAACTTTGTTTGGCGCGCGAAGCGCGACGTGCAAAACGGCCCGATTTTCAGTGATATTAATTTTTTCTCCGCGGAACATGGCATCGATCCGCTCCCGCAACCCTGATTCCTCGGCCAGTTGCACCAGCAGTTTTAGCGTTTCGTCGGTGACTCGGTGCTTGGAGTAATCCAGGTACAGTCCCCCCGCTTCGGCCGACAATCGCCGCCCCCGCTGCGGGTCCTCGTCAAACAGCGTTCGCAAATGCACATCGCGTATCTTTTCGAAATGGGCTTCCAGAGCCTTCCAGGCGTTGCGCTGCGTGAGCGGCGGAACGTCAGTCGTCATATCGGTCATTGAAAATTTTCCTTTGCTATTTGCCGGTCGACAGAGTTCCGGCAGCTAACCCAATTCTTCGAAAAACGGGAAGTTTATCCAGCGTTGGTTCGTTCTCGATTCGAGGACAGTCTAGCAAACCTGACGCAATCTTGAATAATGGTCGTCAGCCGATGACAAGATTTATGTTTTGAATCGAAGAATTCGTGCGAACAAACTGTGGAAACTCATGAAATCGCTTGTGCAAAATCTGTCCGAGGGTCCGCTCGACGTCGTGGGCGACGTGCATGGTGACATCGACGCCTTGCGGGAGTTGTTCAGCCACCTCGGTTATGACACGGCTGGCAATCATCCGGACTCGCGGCAACTGGTCTTTCTGGGCGATCTGACCGACCGCGGACCCGATAGCGTGGCGGTGGTGCGGTGTGTCAGGCAGTTGATCGATTCGAGCAACGCGCAATGCATTTTGGGCAATCACGAGCTCAACATTCTGCTCAATCAGAGAAAGTTCGATAACGGCTGGTTTTTTGGTGAACCGTTCCACGACGAGGCGACGAATGAAATCGTCGTGCAGGAACTGGCGGACGACGTTATCCGCGGCGAAGTTGTCGATTTCTTTCGATCGCTGCCGCTGGTCCTGCAACGGGAGGATGTGCGGGCGGTGCATGCCTGCTGGCAACCGGAGATGGTCGCCATGGCCTCCGAAGCAGTCGATGTCGTCGAGTTCTACAAAAAGCATCGCTACAACATCAACCTGGGACTGGCGATCCGGTCGGACCTGGAAGATTGGCAACGCGAACTGCGGCTTCAGAATCTGAACCCGGTCAAGGTTTTGACTTCCGGCCTCGAAGTCAAGGCAACCGAACCGTTTTCGGGCAATGGTAAAACTCGCCGACTGGAACGCTTTCCCTGGTGGCAAGAGTATGAGGACGAAGCGTATTGCTTCTTCGGTCATTACAGTCAGCCGTACGGACAGCCCCGGGGCCAATCGCGAGCCATCTGCGTTGACTATGGCGTTGGCCGACGCTGGATTCCGAAAGATCCCGGTGATCGCTCGCCAGACAAATGGCGATTGGCGGCCATCCGTTATCCGGAATTACAGATTGTGTTTGACAACGGCGACGTAGAAAGCCTGCCAGCCTGACACCGCGCCATCCATTCCTAACCAACTGAAACCAACATGCCTTTGAGACTCATCGAAGCCGTCTTGCCCGCTGATTCCTTGTCGATCTTCGACGACTGGGCAGAGAAAGAATCGGTTATTGATCGTTGGGACGAGCAACTCAATGACGAAAAAGTTCTTGTGCGGATGCTGGTCGATGCCAGTGATGTGGAACAACTTGTCGATAAACTGGTTGACCAGTTTTCGGAAGTCACTGGTTTTCGCGTGATGTTGTTACCCGTCGAAGCGACGTTGCCTCGGCCGCCGGAAAAGGAGACATCGAATAAGGATGGGGAACCGAAACCATCGGCTGAGCGACTGAATCGGGAAGAACTTTTCAACCTGGTTTCCGAGGGCGCGAATTTATCATCGATCTTTATCGCCCAGGTACTGATCGCCACCGTCGTGGCCGCGATCGGACTTTTGCGAGACGATACGGCAATCATTATCGGCGCGATGGTTATTGCACCCTTGCTGGGCCCCAACATGGCGCTCAGCCTCGCGACGACGCTTGGCGACCAGGCGCTGGCCCTGCGATCGTTGAAGGCAAACGCGGTTGGGCTGTCGATTGCGTTTACGGCGTCGCTGATCATCGGGTTTGGTATTCACCATTGATTCCTCGCTGCAATCAATCGCGGCCAGAACGCAGGTGTCGGTTAGCGACATCGTGTTGGCACTCGCTTCGGGTTGTGCGGGCGTGCTCGCATTTACGTCACGAGCCCCTTCGGCTTTGATTGGCGTGATGGTTGCCGTTGCGTTGCTCCCACCATTTACGGTGTTCGGTTTGCTGCTGGCGTCCGGCGAACCTCATGCGGCCTTCGGCGCATTGATGTTGACGGCGACGAACGTCATCTGCGTCAACCTGGCAGGTGTGCTGACGTTCGTCGCTCAAGGCCTGCGACCCCAATCCTGGTGGGAAGCCAAGCGAGCAAAACAGGCCACGATGATTGCCCTGGCGACCTGGGCGGTCTTGTTGGGAATCCTGATCCTGCTGATTTACCTGGAATGGAACTAAATCGCAATTCTGACTGTAATCAGCGCCAGAATCGCGCAAACGACGGAAGACTTAATCGTTCTCTGTTTACTTTTCGACGCGCTGCGGAGTCACCTCACCATTTGCGATGGGCAGACTGCCGGCAAATAGACCCTGGATCACCCGAGTCATGTGTTTCAGCTCCAGTTTTTCCCATTCGTCGGTGACCTGGTGATAGTCGGAATGGAGCGAGCCGGCCGAAAAGCTGTGGGCAACGACTCCTTGTTCCACAAACGGATAGTTGTCGCTGGCCCGGTACAGCATCATGCCGCTGTATTTGGGATGTTCGAAAATCAACATGTCAACCGATTTGGAACCTTGGCTCATCAGCTCTCCGAGGTTTGATTCGCTCCATCCCGTCATCCAGCATTTCTCGTTACCACCTGCTTCCGGGCGTCCAATCATTTCGATGTTGATATTCGCGACCACTTTGTCCAGCGGCCACGTCGGATGGTTGGCATAATATCGAGAGCCCAGCAAGCCTTTTTCTTCGCCCCAAAACGTCATGAATATCACCGTCCGTTTTGGCGGAGTCGGGAGTTGGCCAAAGGCATCGGCCAACGTCACGACGGCAGTGACTCCCGAGGCATCATCATCCGCACCGTTGTTGATCGTGTCGCCGGTTCCGGTCGTGCGACCGATATGATCGAGGTGCGCACTGAAAATGATCGCTTCGTTTTGCAATACTGGATCACTCCCCTTGAGCACGCCGATCGTGTTGCGAACGGCAGCTTCGCCGCCAGCCTGTTTGGGAATTTCGATCTTGAACTGGCCGCCGGGATTGAGTTTCGAAACCAACAAAGTCGGTCCGGCAAAGCCCCGCGTTCTGACCAAGGCGGGTTCTTGCATTTGTTTGGCCATCGAAATCAGCGGACTTCCTGCTGCGACTGGAATCAGGATCAACGTGGCGCCGTTGTTTTTAAGAACGGCGGTTTGCCGAGCCAGGTTGAACATCGCTCGGCGATCGGACAAGTCGCCGGGTTCCAGGTAGACCGGGCCATCCAATTTTGCGTCGCGAAAATTTTCTCCGGTCAAAAAGGTAATTTCACCGCTGAAACTAAAGTCCTCCCCTGCCCCTCCGAGCAAACCAAACTGTTGCACCGGTTTGCCATCCTGCTGAATGCTGATGCCAGAGCTGGGCAGCTGTACCGTCGCCAGAGTTGTCGTTTGAAAAAAAGTTCCGTTGTCGCCGCCGCCCTCAAGTCCAGCCCCACGAAACCGGGCGGCCACGTAAGCCGCAGCGATGTCTAGTTCTTTGGACGGGGTATCCCGCCCCGCCATTTCATCAGAAGCGAGAAATGAAATGGTGCTCGTTATCGATTTCTGGTTGATTGCGGCAAATGCTTCGGCCAAATCACCCCGTTGATCGGACTGGGCGAAGTTTGTTTGGCCAGCCAACGACATGATTGTCAGCACGAGCAAACAGGTCAGCACGCTTTGAGCGGCGTTTCGAGGCAGCAACATTGCAATTCGTTTCAGCAAAAAGGGTGGGAAATCCGACGCCTCGATTGTAATCGCGGCAAAGGAGTATCAAAACCGGATGCAAGGAAGATCTTGAATTGCCCTGAACCTCTATTCCATATCCGACCAACAGCAAAGTAGCTCGGTGGTCTTCATCGAGAAAACACGGCGGAGACCGCCGTGCCACCACAAACAACTTTCGAAGAATCTGAGCTTGCTCGCCAACTCAAGACGGTGATATTCTAGCGAGCTGGAACAAACATTATCTCGCAGCAGGAGAAATAATGGGACGCAACTTCTCAATGGCCCTCGCGTTGGCAGCGTTACTTGGCATTCCAGGTTGCGGCGACGGTGGCGCGACAACCCCTCCGACTGCATCGACGGACGGATCCACGAAGGGCAACCCTCTTTCTCCGGAAGAGACATTGGCGCGAATGATCGAATTGGCGCGTGCCGGTGATTGGGAGACGTACGTCGACGACTTTTACGGCGAGGCTGACAAGTTTGAGGGGCGTGTCGATCACCGCGATGCGCTGGTTGCCAAATTTCGCGATCAATGGGCGGACAAAATCGTGTCAGGATTCGAGCCGTTGGAAGGCAAGACGGCCGAGATTGTTGACAACGGAAAAAAGGCTCTGTTCAACGTTGACGGCAGCACGCTGTTTACGTTGTATCTGAGCGACGATGGCCGGTGGACGTTCCATTTGTGAGAAGCATCAATCCAAAGCGTGACAAGGCCCAGTCCTGCCATCGGATTGTCTTCACAAGCGGCAAAAAGTTCATGGCGAGGGGAATTGCGACGAATAGCCGGAATTCCTGTTTCTGATCAAATTTTTAAAATTTCCTGGTCGAATATCCGCGTTTCACGCATGGACTACCAGAGAAGCTCAACTAGTGGGGGTGACAGGAATCGAACCTGCACTCCTTTTGGGAACTAGATCCTAAATCCCCGAACTGGGCTCGGACTGGATTCTGAATGGTGTTTTTTGCGTGAAATGACAAGATCTGATTTGCAACATAGACCCACGATTTACGAGAAGCCGAACGGTTTTGGGTACAGTTCTAGGTACATATCAAATGCAGGTTTCAGATCCACGAACGATCGCCAGACTCAAATGTCAAATAACGTGTTTGGCTCCGTTTTTGAATTGTTGCGTGGGCTTCCCGTTGCCAGAGGCGAGTGACGGCTCGCCTTCAAGCTCACCGACTTCGATCGGGTACGCAGACGCCAATGCATCGGGTGGTGCTGTTTTCTGTCGAAGACCCATCGCCTGGAGGTGATCGGCCCGATGCAGGTGGGCTTCGTTGACCAATTCATGTTTGACCGTTACGCCGACGGCTTCCTTGGCCGCTAGATTGTGCAAAGTACCAGGATTGTCCCCCAAAACGTGTTTGGTGACAAACTCCCTTGCCCGATAGTCGCCGTCTATGGCGTCCTGGACCGCTTTTTGAACGATCAGTCCAAAATGGTAGGGCGTGATGTTATCGGACAATTTGGCTAGATAATCCCGCTCGACAGCACGCCTTGGTCGCCCCTTACCGCATTTGTTGCCTGAGGCGAATCGCCCTTTGATATCTCGACCGTTTCGCATGATCGCTCCGTTATTCCACCGTCTAGACGGGCACCATTTTGCCCGAAAACTGCCCTTGGATTAAACTTCGTGGTTTTGGTAGACAATTGTATAGGTCTGGGCAGTTTCGGGAAACACGTTGAACCACCAGCCGTTCATGGGGGCGATGCCTTGAATCTCGTGGATCAACTGTACGGCCCACTTTCTCGTCCGTTAGGCACCGTGGTAATTCCGAGTAACGATTGCCATCGTCGACCAGAATCCGCCCAATTCCACATCATAGTGGCAGACTTGTGAACACCTGCTTGGCGCGTCAACGCCGTGAAATCCAACCTGTCGTGGGAGCCAACTTCAAATAGAGGATTCGTTCCCAGACAACCAGGGTTGGGGTGTTGTGCCTGGCCGCCGAATTACCGCAAGTCGCCAGTTGAAATACAACGCAAAAGGTCGAGAATGCTGGACCCATCTCGTGCCCTTATCAAGATGACCCAAAATGCCAACACCCTCAGACGTAGTTGCATGCCCGAACTGCGAACATAGGTACAAGACGGAATTCGCGTCTGGGTCCAAGGTCATTTGCTCAAAATGTCGGCATATTTTCTTTATTCCGTTTGCTGACGAGGATGAGGCTGTCCAGTGGGCAAATCTCATTGAGCTACCGAAATTGTGGAGCTTCTTGCGTCGCGGTGCAACTCAAGCGTTCTCGGAGGAAACCCGTGTTGCCATTGAAAGGATCTACGAGTTTAGACGATGGGTTCAAAATGACTCGGCGAAAAACAAGGCAAAAACTCAACGGAGAGTAGCAAAGAAACGGGTTCACAAAACCAAGGCCTTGGGGCAAATCGAACATTTACTACGGGAATCCAGTGCCGAATTGTTAAAAGTGAAAAACATGCTCAATGAGTTGCATGAACGAATTACCGATTTCGCTCGTCAACAAGTGCAATATACGCCCAATCAAGAGCAAGAATTAAATAAGTTGCAAATGGAAATAGACTATGTTGACAACCAGCTCTGCGAAATCTCGGATTCATTGATGGTTGTACAGGGGCTGATTCAACCTCGGGCCAAGTCAACTTCGGAAGGCAACGATCACATTCGGATTCTCGAACGCAATCTTGGCGATCTTCATACAGAAGCGAAACGCCAGAAAAAGGAACTTGTGGAAGCCAGTGGGCTTCTTAATTCGAAACAATCGCAAATGAAGATGGAGCGCAGAAAAGAAGCAGAGCAGAAGGCCCGAATTTTACTCGAAGAACGTTCGCAACGAGTCATAAGTTGGGCGAAAACTGCGTCGTGGCAAGATTTTGATGAGTTCATGTTACATGGAAAGGCAAGCGGATTACCGATTGCCAAGATCGACGAACTCGTTCAACTGCACACTAATCGCAGATGGCACGAAGAAGACTTGATAAGAAAAGAAATTCGGCGACGTGATAGGCAACTTCGCAAAGAATCAACGGCCAGAATTGTCGATGAGAAGATGAAAGCAATTCATCAAGAGCTTGTTTCATTCAGCGTAAATGATGTCATTCATATGGACCCAAGTCGCTTCGAGTTATTTGTTGCAAACTTATTTGAGGCATTTGGCTATGATTGCGAAGTGGTGGGGGGACCGCTGGACGAAGGTGTTGATGTCAAAGTCTGGATCGGTGACTCTCTTTATGCAATCGCACAATGCAAAAGGTACCTTGATACAAATATCAGTTCGAGCCAGATTCGAGAATTCATCGGTACCTTTGCCGCGACGGAAGCGAAAAAGGCATTCTTCTTTACGACTTCGGATTACACCAGGTCGGCATTGAACACCGCAAAAAACTTCGGTGGCGTTCTTGAATTATACAACTTAGACCGAATAAACAAATTTGTGCGGAACGCTCAGGCTAGGCTTGAACGACGCAGTCGGCTCAAGAACACGAAGGCATCATCTTAAGCCGAGCTGGTCTAGCTCGTCCAAGTATCGGTTCGGTCGTCTGTTACAAACCGCCCTCCGCCCTCGCTCGAAATTGGTTCGCCCATGACTTTTGCCTCGATTATTACAGTGTTTTTAATTTTGGCCACGGTGGCCAAAATTAGGTCGCCGATCTCTTGGACCCCACGTGTTGAAGCTGCATCTCAATTTCCTGAAAATCGACTAGGCAGCTCTGTGCCGCCCGCATATTTCATCTGTCCGTTTTCGTGCCACCTCCATTCCTCTTCCATTTTGCCGTTCTTAAAAGTCCCTTCGTTTTCCTTTTGTCCGTTTGCGTACCACGTTGTGAATACGCCATGTTCTTTGCCGTTCTTAAAAATGCCTTCCACTTCCTTTTGTCCGTTTGCGTACCAGCTGACATAGGGTCCATCTTTTTTGCCATTCTTGTAGGTGTGTTGTTCAGTTTTGTGTCCGTCCTCACTCCAGAATGTCCACACTCCTTTCCAATTTCCGTTTTCAAAAGTGCCCTCCGCTTTCTTTGTTCCGTTTGCATACCACTTGGTGAACACGCCATGATTTTTGCCACCCTTATAGGTCTGTTCAGAGTCCTTTTGTCCGTCTTCACTCCAGAATGTCCACGCTCCTTCCCAATTGCCGTTCTTAAAAGTGCCTTCCAGTTCCTTTTGTCCGCTTGCGTACCATTTAATAACGGGTCCATCTTTTATGCCGTCCTTATATTTGGTCAAACATGTCGCTCGCCCATTTGGATGTGAATCCTTCACCCAGCCAGTGAATAGCGTGTCCTCATTTGCCAGAAAGCAGATTTCCTCGTTTCCATATTTTTTTACCAATTTTCCGTCTGTAGCTTTCGCAAGGATTGCATCCAGTTGGGCGGAATCGTCCAAGTTCTCTCCGCAACCGACCAGAATGACGGTGGCAACTAGTAACAATTTTAAGAAGTTCATCGGTCAACTTTGGTCGAAGGCAGTTGCTTCAGTGTTGTTGAAAAATTCCAAGGCGGCATCGGATTAACGTCTTGCCACGAACCTTGTTTGGCTTGACGTGCATCGGCTTCACCATGAATCAGTGTAAACGTAGCCATTCCAAACTCAACTATAGACGCTTCGAGAACAGGAAAACGACTATCGCTACGATGCCTCAGTTTTCTGCCGAGTGACCGCCAGAACCCATTTTCTCACGAATGACTTTCAGACGCCGAAGCAGGGCGACGATGTGACCGCACTCAATCATCTCGGCTAGATGCCCTTCGCAGAATCGGTCCTCTCGGACGTGCGTGATCAGCAGTTTTTGGATGGTTCCAGCTTTGGCACGCTCGATCTTCGTGGGATCGTCAAAATACTTGCGGGCGGAGCCTTGCCACGCCCCCCAATCGAAATCGGCCATCCAGTCGGTGTCGTACAATGTCTGCATGAACGCTGCCACCTCGCTACTGTGCTCAAACCAAGGCATCACGTTTGGAGGAGTCTCCGATACTCTGCCAGGGGAGAAATCAGCGGATTCAAACACTACCAGATATGGCAAAATGGCGTCGATCTGTTCAGTGGTAATTGGTTTCACCTGCAATCAGTCGAACCACACGTTGATCGCAATCGTATTCCCCTTAACAACGAGAGGCAAAATTGTTCTAACCTTGAACTCCGAGTTGTTTCGAAGCCAAGTCGTCAGTGCGTCGTTTAAGAAAAACGACAGTTGATCTGGCGAAGGAGGAGTTTCGCCTCCTTGAAAACAAACCCAACCAGTTCCCAGCTCGACTCGATCAATTGTGATCCGGGTTTCGTTTTTTAGTTCCTGCTTTTCCACGGACATGCCCTCAGTTCCATCATTTATTAACAACATTCTTGGGAGCGATCTGAATCAGACTGCGGTGTCAGCTAGCCGTCAGTCGGCTGATCCTTGGCCTGCCAGTCGTCAGTAAGTGATTCGTCTTTTGGTTGGTCGTCGACAGAGTCTGCGTCAGCGATGTCGACCACGCCGTGCCAGTACCGGAACCCGGCATAGTCATGCGCGAACAGCTGGATAACGCCGTCGAACTGAGCGACCTGTGCCATCTGAGCGTTCAGTACCTGCAATGTGCAATCTGATTTGCGGGCAGTGAGGTTCATGGTTCCATTCTGTAATCGTTCGACGAAACTGAATATCAGCACCGGCGATTATGACGAACCAATAGAAAAAGCTCTATGCCCAACATCGGGCACAGAGCTTGAAGAAGTTATTATCTGGTTACGAAGGAACAACAGAGGACTTTATTCTAAATTGTCGATTTGCGTCGCAAACTGCCGTGCCATCGACGGCTTATGGACGGCGTCGCTTGCCAAACAAAACGATTCCGCACAAACTGCACAGCACGAAACTCGTCGGCTCCGGAATGGCAGTGAAAAGAGCGTTAGGACCAATACGCGCGAGATTGCCTGCGCTTTCTAAGCCCGGATATGTTAGACCCAAGTTGGACGAATCAGGAAAAACCGCAATCAAATTGCTGATACCGTCCGTCGTGACGGAAGATGGCCCCGAAAGGTAGGTGTCTCCGTCATCAACCGCATACAAGGCCGCCAAGGTGTAACCGCTGCCCGAATCCAATTGAATCGGACCAATCGACGCATAATAGAAACCTCCCATTAAGTTGTCAGCCGAACTAACGGATGCCGAGGCCATGAGAGCCATATCCGAGTCTCGCCACAACGCCACCGTGTGTGCACTGTCCAAAACGCCATCGGACGGGTCATCCAAGATACCCAACGCCGTGACAAAAATGTCTGCATCGGCAGTAAACCGATATCCAATGGCATCCCCGCTAGGCAACACCGTGTCGCCATAGAACGAAGCAAATGGACCACCACCTCCAGTAAAATTAGTGATGATAGGGGTGTCAGCATTCGCAAGCGGGCAAAAACCCAAACAGAATAGAACAAGAATAATTGTCGGATTCATCTTCATTGAGAGTCTCCCAGTTGCATAAAAAAATCACCGTAAAATAGCTGCATATGATGCTGGTAAAACCATGGAGCCGCCTGCATCTCAAGCAGCTGAAAACGAAGCAAGCGTTAGCAAATTAACGATTCTCCAAACGCTTTGCAAGAAAATCCCGGGCATAGCGTCTAAAATTTCGTCAAAATTCGTTCCTTTGCGCCAATAAACGTCCGCCGGTCACTGACCGTTGGTTAATCGGTTCAGCGGAATCCCAAGTTTGATTGCAACTTGTTCAAACCTGTTCGTACCCTCTGGCGCAGGAATACGAGGCGCATGGTCGTCTTTCTGATTCTGTGCTTCGGCAGCAATCAACGCTTTCGAAGCGGCCAAAAACTCTCGTCTTGACGCCTCAGGATCGTTCAAAACATCGAGTAGTCGTGCAACGATTTGCCCCCGCTGCTCCTGCGAAATAGGCCAGCGCTGTTGGATCGCTCTTGCCATGATTCTGGTGTCCTCACCTTTGTGGCTCGTTGGGTATTCCATGTGCAAACCTTCCCTAAAATCCCATCAAAATTCGATTATACCGGGGAACATAGTCGGCGCGCAGTAATTGGCCGAAACGGGTTACATTCCAGACATGGTTTGCACCCGAAAATCGTTCGCAATCACGACCATTTGTTGCGATCAATTGCAGCACTTCCAGCACCATTTTAAGTGTCTGAATGTGCCGCTCAAATCGCTGGCAAAGTCGCAGTTTGCGGGTGTTTTTAGCGTCAGTTTTAGGTCCAGAACTGCACAATTTCCCGCTGCCCCGCATTACAAATCCATGCACTAATCGGTCGGACTGTGTGAAAAAACTTAGAGCCGCCCCCGGCCACAATACATGGACATACCCCTAGAAAGGACCCGAAGAAAATTTCCAGCGGGCACTGTGCATCTGGCTCAGCAGTCATCGCTGCGGGTGACATGCGATGTGGGACCAAAAATGCCCAGTGACGGCCAGTTCTGCCTGCGGAGAGTTATCCAACACAAACATGAGATCGTTCGCTGTAGGGGCATCTGTTTGCAATGAGGCGACAGTCCGCTAGTCCTCAGTCGGCTGATCCTTTGCCTGCCCGTCATCTGCGGGTTTTTCAGCCGTCGACTGGTCGTTGCCATCAACGTTGTTCTGTTCGTTCGAGTCCTGTTTGGGATTCTTTGGTCCCGGTACGACCAAAATCTTTCCGTCTTGCAGAATTTTCGGGAGTCGCTTTATGACTGCCATATCATCACCTGTTTTTCTTGAATGCCCCGGTCATCATTGTCGCAACTTTGGTCGTCGTTGTCATCCTGTAATCAGGTTTACTCAATGTTAGCGGCCTCAATCTGCTGAATGTACGGATTTGCTGCATGGTAGAGTGCGGCAAGTTTCTCTGCCAATAGTTGATGTTGTCGAGTCCAATCGGACCGATCAAGTGGATCGTATTCCTGATACAGCTTTGTGATTGACGCTCGTTCATTCTCTTTCTTCCAATAGCTGAATGGCTCTCCAAACTGGCTCTCGATCTGCTGTTGGGCTAAGAGCAACGTCTCAAAGTTCTGCTGCCAGTTTACCCCTCGACATGCAATCCAAACACCAATTGTGTTTGCTGAGTAGCTGAAATATGACTTCAACCAAAAATCGTGCCATCCTACCGGGTAATTCATGTGCTGCGTGCGTACAGGCTTTGCATCGACTCCAACCATTCCTTTCACCCGCAGCAGGTCCAACACGCCGGACCAGTAATCCAAACACAACTGACCAATTTCAGAATTGCTTCGTTTTTGGATTATTGCTCTCGTCCATTCATTTGGGCGACTGACGACGTTGAATTTCGGAGCGGCGAGCGAGTCGTCAATTCTCCATAACTCGATCTCCAAACCGAAAAAAGCAATCCCATCGGGCGTCTTTTCGTTGAGCCAGTCGAGTGCAGCCCTATGCTCGTCCGTAAACCGTTCGGCAATCCAAATAATCGTGACAGCCTCCAAACCGGCGGTGTACGTTAGCAATTGTCCCAAGTGACTGTGATCAGTCCGTTCTAACTGGTTCTCAATTACTACCCACGATCCGTCCAAAGCATCCCGGCAGAAAATGTCGGCACGAAATGGACCTACGTATTTTTCCTGTGCCTCCAATTGAAGTTCCAGACCGACCGCCGTGCCAAGTATTTTGAGGTTTGCGGGTTCCGCAAGCCATGGCGTGAAATGCCGATCTTCGGATTGCCAGATCTCACGTAGATCAACTCTTGCTAAGCTGCCTAATTCAGTCATGTTTGCTTTTCTACAACGCAGTTAATCACCAAGGCATGTCTGCCCTAAATCAGTCCCAATTGAAATCGGTCAACGCCGTGATCACTTTGGCGACCGCATCCTGCTGTTTCTTCCATAGTGCGGCAGTAGTCTGCCGAACAGACTCGTCTGAAAAGTCCGGCTCACCGTCCTCATCGACTTTTAGTTTCTGGTTCACACTGCTAATCCGTGTGAACTTTGCTTCTTCTCGGAAACCGGCGTCTCTAATTTTCAGTTCGGCATCCCTGAATGCCTGTAGCAGAGCGGTGCGTTTGCCCGAATCGGAAAGCGGACCAACCTCTATTATTAGCAACATTTTCCCCCGGTTTTTCTTGTAGTAATACCAAAAAGCGATTGGCACGTTTCGAGGTAGAAGTCACCGACAGGTTACTGGGATTCAAAACATTCATCAAGAAATTTCCTTACATGCGAAAGCCTGTCATTCAAGGTTTTCTCAGACAGGGTGAAACCATGAATATCATCGCCGCCAGCAAGGTCGGCAAATCATGGTTTGCAAATGATCAGGCGATGTGCGTGGCGACTGGCAAGGAATGGTTGGACAAATTCAGCACGGGCGACCCTGGTGCGGTCCTGTACGTTGATTCGGAACTTCACCCAGAGACCCTCGCCCATCGTTTGCGGGATGTTCAAGAGCAACGTGAGTTTGATGAGGACATGCTGGAAGAAAACTTTTTTCCCGTCTGCCTGCGTGGCGAAATCGCCAAACTTCAAGAATTGAGGTTGATGATCGAAGCGATCACCGCCAGCGGCAGGAAGTTGAAAGCTGTTGTTTTGGACGCCTGGTACCGTTTCATGCCCGACAGCATTGACGAAAACAGCAATTCACAAATGACGCAGCTCTACAACATGCTCGACGCACTCGCGCTCAAGCATGACTGTTGTTTTGTGATCATCCACCATTCCAGCAAGGGAAATCAAACGGACAAATCTGTTACGGATGTTGGATCAGGGGCGGGGGCCATGTCCAGAGCGGCCGATACGCACCTGGTTATCCGCCCTCACGAGGAAGAACGCCTGTATGTAGTTGATGCGGCGGTTCGAAGTTTTGCCCCCGTGGAGCCGTTTACGCTCGTTTACTGCCATCCGTGTTGGGATATCAGCAACATTGAACCAGTGTTGAAGCAAAAGAAGTCGGCAGCCGTAACACGAAAAGAGGTCGAGGACGCAGCCGTCCACTCTGAAGCCATTGAGGTGTTTGGAGTTGGCAAAGTTGTAACGAGTTCTGAATTCAGGGGGAAAATAGGCATGGGCAACGATAGAGCGACCCGTATTTTGCGTAACAAAAAGTACTACAAGGATATCGGTTCAAGACCTGGGAAACAAAAAAACAGTGCCGATCAGACCCTATTCAAAATCCTGCCCAAGGAGGATGCAACGTTTGTATGAATCGTTTGTACGGCCATACAAAACCATACAAATAACCGTACAAATCAGGCCAGTAGTTTGTATGTGTACGCCCTCTAAAGAGAGGGGCGTACAAACAAACAAACTTGCACTGGCCTTTTAAGGGACACATACAAACGAGACCGTACAAACAATAGATGGACAGCACACAAACACAAATGACGTCTTCTGGGAGCCGACGATCAGACTTGCAGCCAAGCCGAAACCAGAACGGCCACCCGTAACAAGTGGACGATTCAAAGGCCGTCCTGGCAGTTGGAGGAGTTGCGGTCGATTCGTCCCGATGGATGCGGACTGCCTGGACGAGTGCGAAATTTTGCTGCGTGAACTGCCGCACTCAATGAAGTTCACGGCCACAAGAGCTACTACTTGGGATCTGGGGTTCTCCAAAAAATAATAGAAGACAGGTTTGACCATCCGACAAGTCGAGCTTCGATATGGAAACACCTGAATCGACTGGTGCTAGACGGAGTCCTGGAATGCACGGAGCGTGGTAATCGACGTTATGCCAACACTTACCGCAGGATATGGAAACCAGAAACAAAGGTCGGCGAAGAACCAAGACTTGATTGGCTCAATAGTAGTTGAAGACCAAACGTGTCCTTGCCGAAATTGACAATAAAGTACCAGACCTAATGATTCCATTTGCCAAAACGCTAAAATGTCAGATAATGCAACCATGAAAAGCGGATCGCAAAGGTGGTGGAACACCGATGCGATCCTAACCCTAACGACCTTACTAGGAGATCGTCATGGCTAAAGGTAAATCTAATGTGCCTGCGTGTCGCTCGAAAGTACGGCTTGCTTTCCCCAAAAATCGACCGATTCAGATTCGGTTCAAGCCGCCAGGTAGCAATAAGGAATCCCGCCTTTCAACTGGCACATACGACCCAGAAAAGGCTGAATCCGTCGCCGACGACGTCAAAGCCAAACTGCGACTCGGCATCGACCCCCGCCCTACAAAAGACGTCAGTGGCGAAGAAATGTCGTGGTTGGAGTTTCGGGACTATTATTTTGAGCTGAAGCAGTTTCGCAGTGCTGGTACAAAATCGTCGACTGAAAATCGTCTCGACGTATGCGAACGGTTGCTTGAAGTGAAATACCTTCGTGAGGCGATGGATCCTGCACGGCTCGCAAAATGCCAACAGGCGTTGCTCGCCGCAGGCCGAACGCCGCATACTGTAAAGAGCTACATGGCGACGCTACAGGCAGCTCTAAATTGGGCGCATCGGATGGGGTGGGTGCCAGATCGAGTCAAATTCGACATCATTTCAACCAACGAGTTGGATGGTATGAAGGGTCGGGCTTTGACGGAAACCGAATTTTTGGTCAATGTTGTCACGGTGTGATGTCGAGCGACAGACAAATCCAGAAAGCTGGAAATTCTTATTGAAGGGACTGTGGCACAGCGGATTGCGACTATCTGAGGCATTGCTTATGAGTTGGGATCTGCCCGATACGATCACGCCCAAACTCCACCGAAGTAGTGGCAATGTTCTACTCGAAATCCCAGCAGCATGTCAAAAGAACAAAAAGGACGAAGTCATCCCAGTCACACCAGAATTCGCTTCGATTATGAACGAGGTGCCTCTGGAGGACCGAACAGATTGGGTATTCACCCCAGCAAAAGTTCGTGGCCAAGGTGCTACACGTGACCCTAGATATGTTGGTAAAGTCATTTCGAAAATCGGAAAGGCTGCGGAAATCTTCGTCAATTCCAATGGCAAGCCCGCCAGTGCCCATGATTTACGAAGATCCTTCGGCCAACGTTTGGCGGATGCTGGGGTTTTACCGAGAGATTTACAGGCCATCATGCGGCACAGTGAATTGCGGACCACTGAGCGGTACTACATCAAACACGACGTCGCCAAACAGGCATCTCGGATTTCAGCCGTTTTGGGTACAGTTTTGGGTACACCTGCCAAAAACGACAATTCTCAAGGTCAGCCAGAACGTACGGAAATGGCATCGTAGTCTGCGGGGGACATCCAATGATTCTCGAAACTTCTGATAGAAAAACCGTGGTTTTCACGCATGGTCTCTCAGAGAGGCTCAACAAGTGGGGGTGACAGGAATCGAACCTGCACTCCTTTTGGGAACTAGATCCTAAATCTAGCGCGTCTGCCAATTCCGCCACACCCCCCGCTGTGAGTCTGATGATTCTACGTGGATTTGGTTCGGCCGAAAAGCCGATTTGGCTCGTTTCAATTTGATTTTCGATTCATCGCTAGGCAATAATCATGACATTGCCAGTCTCCCGGCTGGTAAACGGAACGGACCGGCCAAATTACGCCTCGAAGTTCGGGAAATGAATTGTGATCAATACGTAAAGGTAAACTCATGGCAAAATTACAGCTCAGCAAAACAGTTAACGCCCCCGTTGAAAAAACATTCCAACTGTTCTCAGACTTTCCCAATGCAGCGGCACGAATTAACGGCATCGAAAAAGTCGAAATGCTCACCAACGGCCCCATCGGCGTTGGCACGAAATTCAAAGAGACCCGGATCATGTTCGGCAAAGAAGCAACGGAAGAAATGGAAGTTACCCAATTCGAACCGAATAAACTGTACACCGTCGCGGCCGACTCGTGCGGTGCCGATTCGAAACCGCGTTTCGATTTGAACCGCAAGGCGACAAAACCAACGTGCAAATGACGATGAACACGCAGGCCGTAACGCTCTTCGCAAAACTAATGTCTCCACTGGCTTTCCTGATGGCGGGTACGGTCAAAAAATGCATTCAGTCCGATATTGATCAGCTTACCGAAATCTGTGAACACGCCGAGTGATTCCAGATCGTTAACCACGAATCTACTCGGATGACATGTTCCATCGACTGCTACGTCAGACGTTGTATTCGACTCAAACTCGACTTGAACCGGGAACCCTCCTTATTTGACGTTTGCCTACTCGTCATTTTTCTTGATCGTTTCAATTTGTTGGGTCGCCTTGAGCTTCAGCTCGGCATTCTTGAGATTGAGTTCGGCAAGCTTGACCTCGTTTTCGGCTTGTTGGATTTGCCACTGGCTGGCAAATTCTTTTCGGGCCAGTTTGCGCGTGTAATCGAGCTGCTGTTTGGCTTCGGTCAACCACTGCTTCGCATTGAGCAAGTCCATTTCACCGGCAAGTTCGTACTCTCGATGCTCTGCCGTCGCCAATTTCAATTCCTGGATTGCCTGCTGAACATCAAAACGATCCTGTTGCAGTTGCGATTCGGTAATAAAACCCTTGGCAAACAGTTTTTCGCTCGCTTCCACCGTGTGCTGGGTTTCAACTAGCCGTCGTTCGGCTTCGGCAACGGTCATCTTGGCGGCAGAGAGCAATATTTGTTCCAGGCGTTCAACACGCTGCTCCAGCAAGTTGAATTTCTGTTCAAGCTTTTCTTCGTTGTCGACTTGTTTTGCATCGCTCGGTTGCTGTGGCTGATCGGGAAACGAAAAAAAAGCCACGAGCAACAAACATGAAACTGACAAAAAATTAGCGAAAGTTTTCATGATCGGCTCACTTGGGAGGAATTCGGACGATTGGCAGAAAAGTGACGAGCGCGCATTATACGTCTTCAAAGATGATTGTGGTAACGTGGGGTCATGTCAAACCAATTGAGCCCCCAATCGGCGACTGCGAAATCTACAACCCTCACCCGCCGCTGAGACGGCGACCTCTCCCAAGCTTGGGAGAGGTGCATCACGGTGCCTGTTTTTTTGCCTATCGCTCCAACTATTTTTTGAGTGCGTCGCGGATTTCGGTTAACAGAACGATGTCTGCCGGCGGCGGTGCGTCGGCTTCGGCCTGCTTCATCCAACGAGCCGCAACTTTCAAGGCAATGAAAATGACGAATGCCAGAATCGTAAAGTCGAGCACGTTTTGCAGAAAGCTGCCCCACATCAAATAGGTCGCTACGCCCTCTGCATTTGTTCCAATGGCAAATTTGAGCGAGGACATATCAGGGACTTTGAAAATACTGGCAATCAGCGGCGTGATAATGTTGTCCAGAAACGATTTAACGATGGCGGCGACGGCTGTGCCCATGACAATGCCAACGGCCATGTCAATCAAATTGCCTTTGAAGGCAAATTCTTTGAAGTCTTTGATGAAACCCATTTTGGTTTTCTCCTGGTCTTGCCAGCGCGAAAGATCTTCCGAGCTGACGGATTGGTGGGAAGTGGAAAAGAACGTGCCAGATGAAAGCACGCCTGTCTGACATCAGTCAGATGCGGCAAATTGTGCAACAATTAACAGGTTTTACAACATGGGGACGTTCCTTGCCTTTTCGTAGAGTGTTCGCCGCCGCATCGAGCCGGGGATAATGGGGGATTTGGGGCCTGGTTTTTCTGGGGGTGCGGCTTAATCGGTGACGCTCCTCAAACCTGGCTACTGCCTATATAAACGTCACTCCAAGGTTGTGTGAACATTGAAACCCGACAAACCCTCACCCCGTTGTAGATCCGCCGTGGCCCGCCGCGGCGGGCTGAGACGGCGACCTCTCCCAGAGAAAGAGGTTAGTTGAAAAGCCAATGATATCGAACTGACCGAAACTCCATGCCATCCTCGATGCTATTTCGATTCTGCCTGTACGGCTTCCTCAAGAACCAGCGGTACTTTGAACCGTTCTTGATGCTGGTGTTTTTGGACCGCGGGCTGAGTTTTTTCGTGATTGGATTGCTAATTGCCTGTCGCGATCTAACCGTCAACCTGTTGGAGATCCCAACCGGTGCGATTGCGGATTCTTTCGGCCGCCGCGGATCCATGATGGTTTCGTTTGTCGCCTACATCGTCAGCTTTGCGATCCTCGGTGGAGCAACAAGCCTCGCCCTGATCTTCGCGGGCATGTTTTTTTGGGGAATTGGAGATACGTTTCGGACCGGGACTCACAAAGCGATGATTTTCGAGTGGTTGCGTCTGCAAGGACGTGGCGATGAAAGAACAAAAATCTATGGTTTGACCAGAAGCTGGAGTCAGATCGGATCGGCCGTGTCGGGAATCATCGCGGCGATTTTCGTGCTGACCACCGGGAGTTACCAGTTCATTTTTTATTTTGCGATCTTCCCTTACGCGTTAAACCTGATCAACTTCGCAGGTTATCCACGAGAATTGGATGGCGATCACCTCAAGGCGAAATCCATCGGCGAATCAATGTCGCGTTTGCTGGTCTCGTTGAAAAAAACACTGGTGCTGCCACCCCTCCGGCGAATCATCGTGGAATCGATGGGCTGGGATGGATTCTTCGGGGCGATCAAGGACTACTTGCAGCCGGTTTTGCAGACGTTGGCGATTGCCGGAGTTGCGTGGTTGTTTGCAGCTTCGCAAGCGTCCCCAGTTGACGGCGCCGCATGGTTGAATGAGGCACGCAAAACCGCGATCTTGATTGGGCCAGTTTACGCCTTCCTGTTCTTGATGTCCGCCTCGGCCAGTCGCTTTTCGCATCGAGTTGTTCGGCATTTTGGAAATGAGCTGATTGCCACAAAATGGTTGTGGCTTGTAAACTCAATTGTCTTTGTCGCCATCGGTATTTCAGGATGGTTCGAGCTAAACTGGATTCTCGTGTTCGCATTTGTAGGACTGCACATCCTCAAGAACCTGTGGCGACCGATCCTGATCAGCCGGTTTGACTCCGTCTCCGAAGCGCACGAAGGGGCCACGGTACTCTCCATCGAAAGTCAGGCGCAACGTAGCGCGACCTTTGTCATGGCGCCCGTGATCGGCTGGGCAATTGATCTCGCGCATCACAATGAATGGGGCGGTGGTTTCTGGCCGATCGGATTGGCCGGAAGTTTGATTGCGATCTGGATGTTCGCGACCTGCCACGTTGACCAAGCGGCAACAAAAAATTAATTGAACAAACGACCCGTTTGCGACGACGGGTTGTTGGGTCCCATCTCGTGCGGTTTGACTATGAGAAGGTACAATACTTTTGACGAATGCTCTTGATCGTATTTTTTTAACCCTCACCCGTCGAAGATCCGCCATAGCGGACCGCTGAGACGGCGACCTCTCCCACAGGCAGAGGTAACGAATCAATTCGGCCACCTCACCCAGCGGCATTTATGGGCTATCGAAATCTTTCCGACTGCGTCAGTGATTTGCTCAAAACGCAGCAGCTGGTGCGAATTGACGAGCCTATTGACGCTCATCTCGAAGCGGCCGAAATCCAGCGCAGAGTTTATGCCTCCGGTGGCCCGGCGATTCTGTTTGCGAATGTCGTGGGCTGCGAGTTCCCCATGGTTTCCAACTTGTTTGGGACGCTGGAACGAGCCCGCTTTATCTTTCGGGATTCCTACGAAAACGTAAAGCGGGCCATCGAGTTGAAAGTGGATCCCGGTGCGGTCATGCGTCAGCCGCACAAATACTGGCGGGCACCGCTGGTTGCCTGGCAGATGCGGCCCAAACGGGTCAGTGCGGGTCCGGTGCTCGAAAATCAAACGCAGATTTCCAAGCTGCCCGCTTTGCAGAGCTGGCCAAACGATGGTGGACCTTTCATTACCTTGCCACAGGTTTATAGCGAAGACGTGCGCGCCCCTGGATTAATGAAGTCCAACCTTGGCATGTATCGCGTGCAGCTGTCGGGCAATCAATATCGACGCGACGAGGAAATTGGGCTGCATTATCAAATCCATCGCGGCATCGGTGTGCAGCACCGAGCGGCGATCGACGCCGGCAAGCCGTTTCGCGTCAATATCTTTGTCGGCGGCAATCCGGCGATGACGGTGGCGGCCGTGATGCCCCTTCCTGAAGGCATGTCTGAATTGACGTTTGCCGGGGCCCTTGCCGGCCACCGCATTCCAATGATCACACAAAAAAATCGCCCTGCGATTTACGGCCAAGCCGATTTCTGCATCGCTGGCACGATCGAACCTGACAAACAGTTGCCCGAAGGTCCGTTTGGCGATCACCTTGGCTACTACAGTTTGCAACACGCTTTTCCCGTGTTGAAAGTCGACAACGTCTATCATCGCAAGGGAGCAATCTGGCCATTCACCGTGGTGGGGCGCCCGCCACAGGAAGACACTGTCTTCGGCGAGTTGATCCACGAGCTGACCGGTCCCGTCATTCCGACGGTGCTACCGGGCGTCAGGGCCGTCAACGCGGTCGATGCGGCGGGCGTGCATCCGCTGTTGTTGGCGATCGGCAGCGAACGCTACGTGCCTTACCAGGCGACAACGCGGCCGCAGGAGATTCTGACGCAAGCCAATGCAATTTTGGGTCAAGGCCAGATGTCTCTGGCGAAATATTTGTGGATCATCGACGGAGCTTGCGACCCTCGGCTCGACATCAATGACATCAAAACATTTTTTGTGCGGATGCTGGAACGCGTTGACTGGAATCGCGATTTGCATTTTCAAACTCGGACGACAATCGACACGCTCGACTATTCCGGTAGCGGACTGAACGAGGGTTCCAAAGTCGTCATTGCGGCCGCCGGTCCGAAGCAGAGGGAATTACCCGTCGAAGTCGACTCATCGATGAGGGAGAATTGGCCTGGACAACTTCTCCGCGCCAGTCGTTTGTCTTGCCTGGGGTTGTTGCGATTGGCGGTCCAAAATGGGAAAGCGGAATCGATAATTCGAAATGCATCCGGGATTTGTGCCTTAGGTTGACCACCAAACATCCGATCAACCAATTCCCGCTGATCGTGGTTGTCGACGATGCATCGTTTACAGCCGCGTCGCTCAATAATTTCTTGTGGACCGTATTTACCCGCAGCAATCCGGCCAGTGACATCTGGGGGATTGGCGAGTCGACGGTCGACAAGCACTGGGGTTGTGAAGGAAGTCTTGTTATTGACGCTCGAATCAAGCCCCACCATGCACCACCGTTGATTGAGGATCCGGAAATTACCAAACGCGTTGATGCGTTGGCCGCGCGAGGCGGTCCCTTGGCGCGATTTCTTTAGGCTAGGTCGTAAGGGGTCGGGAGTCTTTTTAAAGAGTCGGTTTTTAGCTTCATCACGTGTCCCCAAAAAGACTCACGACCCCCTGCCCTTCCCCGGATTGCCAGCAGTGTCTTTTCACGAAACAATCAAAGTTTCAAAGGTCGCGTGCGAACGTCAAAAGGACAATTTGTGAAAACAAACAAGATATACTTGACAAGCGCATCAAGGAGATCATCGAACACCCCAGCTACCAGTTGGCTTACCTGGATCAAAACTACATCCAAAGCGAGGAGCTCAGGCCTTTTCGACTGGCCCTGGAACTTCTCAAGCCCGAACAAGTGATGGACGAGCGGGGTATCAAATCAACAATCGTCGTCTTTGGGGGAACGCAGGTTCGCCATCAGGAAGGCACCGATGAACTCATGGCAGAGGCCAAGGCGATGATCGCCAAAGACGCCGATTCGGCCGCCGCCAAACGCGCCATGTACCTGGCCGAACGGGCGCAGGATAAGGTCAGGTACTACGACGAATGCCTCAAGTTTTCGCACATCGTAACGACGTACAACAAGCAATTTCGCGACGGTGAGTTTATCGTCAAGACAGGCGGCGGTCCTGGAATTATGGAAGCAGCCAACCGCGGAGCTTTCGAAGCGGGTGGCAAATCGATGGCGCTTAACATCACCTTGCCGTTTGAGCAAACGCCAAACCCGTACATCACACCGGGCATGTGTTTTCAATTCAACTATTTTGCGATTCGCAAAATGCATTTCCTGCTACGCGCCAAAGCGCTCGTCTGCTTCCCCGGTGGCTTCGGTACGCTCGACGAATTGTTCACGTCGTTGACGCTGCGACAGACGGGACGAATGCAGAAGATTCCGATCATTCTCTATTCCAAAGAGTACTGGGACAACATTATCAATTTCCAGTTCCTCGCTGATGAAGGCGTCATTGACGACAAACACCTGGAACTGTTCCAGTACTGCGAAACGCCCGAAGAGACTTGGAAAGCGATTACCGATTTCCACGGAGTGAACGTATAAAGGGCAGAACGAACGGAAAAAATCGGTTATGCCGATTCGGGCGACTTCCCTTCCAGGCATCGGTTTGATCTCGTACAGATTCGTTTTCCATCACCACGATTCTGGCTAAAACTTTGAGGTCAAACCCTGATGCACTGGAGTCAAGCCATGAATTGCCAAACTTGCCGAAACGAAATGACCCAGGTCCATGACATGGATCACTTTTACTGCGATGCGTGCCAGACTTATCAATTCCCGACGTCGCTTGAGCAATCGCAAGACGGGATTGAGCCAACGGGTAAAACCACTGAGTTTCTGTGCCCCGTTTGTCCCGACCAGTCGCTCGAGGTTGGTCTGATCAAGAAATGCCAAGTCTGTTTTTGTAACAACTGTCGCGGCTATGTGATTGATACGCCGACGCTGGGTCAACTCATTCAGTCATTGCGGGCAACCTATCAGGGCCCGGACGACCGACCCGTGATGATCGACCCGACCGAACTCACCAAGACGACGCTTTGCCCCGCCTGTTTTGAACCCATGCAGACCCATCCATACTACGGACCTGGCAACTCCATTTTGGACAGCTGCATGGAGTGCAAACTATCCTGGATGGGCCATGGCGAACTTGCCAAAATCGTCCGTGCTCCCGGACAACGCAACGTCCGAGTGCTGGGCGAATTTACGGTTTGAGACCGTAGGTCGGTTTGTCCCAAACCGACACACCGGTAGATCGGTCTATTCCAAACCGACAGACCGACAAAAGCAACCCAGTACATCTGTGCGAGCCTGGGACAGGCTCGCCTACGGTTATTTCTTTCGCCTGCGCCGCGACAAAACCGTAAGCCCCAGGAAAGCGGGGACCATTCCCATCGTCGGCTCGGGAACGGTGGCGCTGGCCAACACGATGGTGTAACCGTAAATCGTGTCGGCTGACGTTTCCTGGTACCACAGCGTGTAATTGCCTGCCCCCAGGGGACCGCTGAATCCGCTGCCGCCCAAAACTGCCCTGCCGAGGTCGTCGAGAATATTGGTCGCCACATCATTCACGCTGATTAACGCCGTCCCCAACAGCACGCTCGCATCGTCGAGCGACGTGATTTGATTGCCGGCAGCAATCGCAAAAAACGACTGGTCTTCGGTCGTCTCGTAAAGCCCCCAGATGATTTGATCGAGAACTTGTCCCTCCGGAACCGTAAACGTGACAAAATCGCGATCCAACGGTTCGAAGGTTGTGGACCCGAGAATTTTACTGATGTCAGGAAACAGAGACACAAACGTCGGATTCAAGTTGTCGTTCGACAAGATCGCCATCTTTCGGATTCATCCCAAGCGACTGAGAACGCGTTGACATTGGCCGCCGTCGATCAACAGCAGCATTATCGCCAGTAAAACACGTCTCATGATGCACCTTTGTATCGATTGATATGAGCAACTAATTCAGGACGGTTCAACGACTCACTGATTTTTGAGGTTAACGCAGATTATTTCCTCGTCATTGCGGACGTATAACCGACCATTGGCGAGTGCGGGATGTGACCACACAACTTGCCGCCCCCGCGCCGTACTGGTCGGCTCCAGCAGTTTTGCCCGATCCAGCTCTTCAAATCCGTCGGGACTCAGGCGAACAATCATCAATTCGCCGATGTCGTTAAACATGAAATACTTGTCCTCGTTTTCAATCATGAAACGCGGTGGCAAACATGACGGGCTTTTCACCCATCCAGTCCGGCTTGCTCCACTTCATCTCGCCCGATTCGAGTTCGACGCAACGCAGTACACCGTTACCTCGACCATCGAAACCCGATTCCGTATGCAAATCCATCTTTGACAACCGGCGTTGCCATCATCGCGTTGAGGCTCTTCTCACTGCGCGGGTCGGTTTTGGAGGTGCGATAGATTTCCTGGACGCTGGGCGGATTCGCGCTTACTTCCAACAGCAACGAACCTTTATAGAATTCGCTGATAAAGATCTTGTTGCCAATCATCCTCGGAGTCGCGATTGTCGTTTGCGATGGATTCGGTTCTTCAGGAAATTTAACGGTCCAATATTCTTCACCCGTCGCAGGGATTGAGTGAGGTCACACCGTCGGCGTGCCAGAATATCAATTGGCGGCCGACTTCCATGTTGGCGTCCTCGTCAAAAATCACCAGCGGCGCATAACCCACGTCCAGCGTCGTGACGGCCTTCCAAACTTCCTCGCCGGTCAGTTTGTTGAACGCCACGACTCCCGATCCTTCTCCCCCCACCGGAACGAACAGCAGCCCACCATCGACGAATGGATGTGACGCATAGCCCCAGGGCGGCGGTTTCGTCTGGTACAGATCAGCCAGTTCTTTCGCCCAGACGACTTCACCGGACTTTGCCTTGAAACAGATCAAGCGCCCCATCGCACCCAGCGTGTAAATGTAATCTCCGTCGACAGTCGGTGTCGTGCGCGGGCCGGTCGGGTATGCGATCTTGTAGGGACAGTCGTAGGTATGAGCCCAGATTTGTTCGCCCGTGTTGATGTCCAGACATTGCACTCGTTCTCCGCCCGCAATTTGGCCCGCTTTCTTGATGGCGTTTTCGACCTCGTTTCCCTTCCCTGCATCTTCGGTTCGATCGAGCACGTACAGATGATCGCCAACGACCGCAGGCCCGGCGTATCCGGGGCCGATCGGTTGCCGCCACAGCACGTCGGGTCCGCCCTCGGGAAACTTGCTGATCAGACCCGATTCATTTACGACGGCGTCCATATTCGGACCCATCCAGTGCGGCCAATCATCGGCGACGGCCAGCGAGGCAATCATGCTGATCCCAACCAGGAATCCAAAAATGCGATGAGACTTTTTCATCTTTGTCCACCGTTCAAAAAAAACCCATGGAATTTTTCCGCGCCAGTAAACTTTTGAGGTGTCGACATTCTCGTAATTTTTTGCGGGACAAACCATCCCCCGTTTCCTCAAGCAAAGAACCATTGTGGCACAGATCTCCGGGATGTGTCCGTGTTTGAATCCTCACGTCTCGGAGATCCGTGCCACATTTCTTCTACATCGACGCAGCCAAAGTACTGGCCCTATCGAGAGCCTCGTCGCGGGTTGCTATTTTGCCGTCCAGCTGTTCATCGCGGATCGACTGAAGAATCCGCCCGAACAGACGGCCGTCCCGGACACCAAGCTTTTTCAAATCATTTCCGTCAAGCAATGGTCGGGGGTTGAGTTTTTCAAACGGCCAATTCATCCGTTCGCGACAGAATTCGATTCCGCGAACACCATGAATTGACCGTGTCGCGAAGATCAATGCTTCATCAACGTCGATGCCACGCTGAGCATCGGGATGGATCAGCAACGGTTGAAGCGCGGACCAGGGAAGTCGATCGGCAAGCACAAACGTACCGAGGTGTTCGAGAATCCAGCCGATCGAATCCCGCTCGGCATTGGACAACTTCCACTGACCGGCCAGCGTACCCAACGTCTGCGTTTGACACCAATGCGAAACCAGGATCGCACAACCGCTGACAAATTCCTGGCCGGCGAGCCCTTCGAGAGCCCGTAAAATAAGTTGCCACTTTTCTTCCGATTCGTAGATCTTGTCACCATCGATCAGAATCTGCGCTAGCAATCCTGACTCGCGCAGCAGCCTGGCCGCAGTTGCCCGTTGGGGATGAGCCAGCATGCGATGCATTTCGGCACCAATTCGTTCGCCGCTGACGATTTTTATTTCATGCGCATGTTGTTGCACGGCTGCGAACGTTTCGGGTTCGAGTTCAAAGTCAAACGTGGCTGCAAACCGGATCGCCCGCAGCATCCGCAATTTGTCTTCATTAATCCGTTCATGCGGATTTCCAATGGCGCGAACGATCTTATGTTTCAAATCCTCTTGCCCGCCGACATAATCGTGAACTTGTTGCGCGACCGGATCGAAGAAAAGTCCGTTGATCGTAAAGTCGCGGCGAAGCGCGTCTTCTCGGGCGTCCGTAAACTCCACGGAGTCCGGTCGGCGACCATCGGAGTAGCCGGCATCGCGACGAAACGTGGCCACTTCGATCGGACCAGCGGTTTTGGGGCCAAGCACGGTGATGACTCCGAACGAAGCCCCGATTGCCAGAGTCCTCTTTTGACCAAACAACTCTTGAACCTGTTCAGGCGTCGCGCTGGTCGCAACGTCGTAATCCTTGGGAGTTTTGTTCAAGATTTGATCGCGCACGCAGCCGCCCGCCCACAAAGCTTGGTAGCCGGCGTTTTGCAGTTTTTGCGTGACTTGAAAAGCAAATTCGCGAGGCGTCATGTGTTGAACGGTTTTCGGTCAGTTTGTCAAAAGCTCTGATAGCGTTAGCACAGAATTGTTCACAACTGAACGAAATAGTCGAGCGGCCGACATGAACATCGGATTGAACCCTTGGGCTATGATGGACGAATCGTTCAAGACAGGTCATGAATGTAGCTTGACTGTCTGAGTCGAGATCTTTGATTGAGGGGGTCGGGAGTTTTTAAGTGTTTGTGGACCAGGGATTTAATGATTCTCTGGCCCACCTTGCAGCTTGCCTGCATGGAGCAGTGTTCAGCACTGGATTTGAGTGACGATCGCACCGCCACCACCGCAGCTTGCCTGCGTGGAGCGATGTTTCGCAAGGGTCCGCTGGCGAACATGGGAACATCATCCTACCCGGGCAAGCCGGGCAGTGATGTGGATTGCTGTGGATTCAATCTGGTAGGGAACAGGTCTCGATCGGGACCAGCCCGAATCGGGGACCAATTAACGTTGGCTGGCACTGGAAACCCAAACAAAAACCAATTAAATAAACTACACGACCTTTTCGCATCGCAGCAGACTAATAATCATCCCGGGTATTACGGACATGACGACCATTGAAATTGATGTCCAAAGCGTCAAAGAATTGATGGATTCCGACACAGATTTCGTGTTGCTTGATTGCCGGGAACCTCACGAATACGAAATTTGCCGTCTTGAGGCATCCGTGCTGATTCCGATGCGGGAGATTCCCGACCGGGTTGGTGAGTTGGAGCGATTTCGAGAACAATTCCATTGGTCGTGATGTGTCATCACGGTGCTCGCAGCTTGCGCGTGGTCCACTGGTTGCGGGAGCAGGGATTCGAGACCGCACAAAGCATGCGGGGCGGGATCGAATCCTGGAGCCTGGAGGTCGACCCGGCGATTCCCCGGTATTAGTTGGTCCGAACGGGAGTTGTCACGAATTTTGCGAATGCGACTTGAACAACCGGCTCACGCTGGAATATAAAGATGCAAGCCAGTTTCAACTTCAACAAAATGCCGGAGTGGCGGAATTGGCAGACGCGCATGATTCAGGTTCATGTGCCCGCAAGGGCGTGGAGGTTCAAGTCCTCTCTCCGGCACTTTTCTGTTGTCTCACTGGTTCAACTCGCCAACGACGATACTGCGATCCTTGTTTCTCACTGAGATTTGGCAATTTCGTCCGATCCGTCGGTATTCGGTTGAATCCTGAACTCCGAGTAATTCTAATGGCAAATCTTGTTCTTCCCGCATATCTCCCGCCACCACGGAGCAGGACCTGATGAGACAACGATCGACTCGTGCTAAAAACTCTCGCATCAGCGGCCAGTTTGATTTTGAAAAACTGGAACCCCGCTACTTACTAGCCGGAATTACCCCAGACGCGATCAATCTGGTTGCCATCGATGTGGCCCAGGTATCAACCATGACCCGTCAAGGACTGGCCGTCCGAGAACATTTGGCGGAGACGCCGGAAACAGCCCATTTGCAACAGGGTTCCCATGGACTGCGATTGGTGGACGTCCAACAGGACCTGAACCTCACGACGTCGTTTTTTCAACAGACGTTTGACGGCATTCCCGTTTACGATGCGATTGTGGCTGTCGTCCAGGGACCTGCCGGTGAGATTCAACAAGTGGTGAACAACGGGTACGAGCATTTGCAAGCGCTGGAATGGATTGGTGCTGATATCGGTTTGCACCAGGCGGCAGATGCTGCCGCTGCAGCCATCGATGCGCAAACAGACCCGGTATACTCGGCTGGCGAGCAAGTCTGGTACATGGCCGGCAATCGAATTCGCCGGGCCTGGCAAATCAATACCTGGTCTCACAACGTTTCGACAAACGAGTTTCGGGGCGATGTGGAAAACGTCATTGATGCCTATTCGGGACAGGTTCTGTCGTCGGCAAAGCCGCTTGGGCTGAGCATCGAAAGCCTCGAAACGGCCAACAATATTCATCCAAGGATTGTCATCAATGACGCTATCGGGGCAGCCGGCGCACGAGCCTACGCGGCACCCTTTGACGCGGTGGTCGAGCTGACCCTCGGATGTACCGGAACGTTGATCGCTCCCAACACCGTCATTGCCGCTCGTCACTGTGGCGGCGGTCCAGGCAGCACGGTTCGATTTGGTGACAGTACCACGACGACCTACACCGCCACGGCGTCTTCAGTCACATTTCCCGCTGGAGGTGGCTCGCTGCTCGATGGGGGCGATGTGGCCATTTGGAGGTTGACTCAAGATGTACCGGCAAACATTGCGACACCGATGAAGTTGATTGATGAAACAGCGACACTTGTAGGTGAAGTTGCCGCGACCCTCGGCTATGGCTACAACGGCTTGGGAAGCACCGGACACGGCTTCTCGGCTGATGGTTGGCGATGGGGCGGTGAGAACATTATCGACCGGTATGGCTCGCCAGCAGGCAGCTCGGGGTCCAACATCTTTTCGACAGATTTTGATGACGGCTCAGCCGGAAACAACACGATTAGTGGCAGCGATCCGAGTCCGCTGCAATTCGAAGCGACCACCGCTCCCGGCGACAGCGGCGGACCTTTACTGGTTCAAGCCGGTGGTGAATGGGTCGTGGCCGGTGTGTTGTCCGGTGGCACGACGTCGACCAGCGTGTACGGCGATATTTCCTGGTGGACCGGCGTCGGCAATTTTGCAGCTCAAATTGAAGCTGCCGGCGGTGTCTTTGTTGGAAGTGGCAGAGGTACGGTCTCACTCGACAGCAACAATTACCAGGTCACCGACACCGTCGGCATCAACGTCACCGACGCCAATGCCCAAGCACCCATTGAAGTCACGATCACATCGGATTCAGGTGACACCGAGACGATTACCCTGTCGCCCAACAGCAGCACCGCATTTAGCGGTTCCGTGATGACGGGACCCGGGAGTGCGTCTGCGAATGACGGCACGCTTCAGGTTGCACTCGGTGACCAAATTACCGTCACCTACATCGACCCCGATGATGGCAATGGCGGTTCTGAGACGCATACGGATGTCGCGACGATCAGCAACCAGATTGAATTTTCTTCCGTTGACGTACCGTTAAACATTTCCGATTTGCAAACAATTACCTCTGAGATCGTCATTACGGACACGGGCGAAGTCAACGATCTCGATGTTCGCGTCGATATTACGCACACCTATGACGGCGACCTGGATGTCTTTTTGATCGGCCCGAACGGAACTCGCGTTGAACTGTTCACCGATGTGGGTGGCAGCGGCAATAACTTTTCGGGTACGATCCTCGATGACGAGGCGTCTACGTCAATCACGTCTGGATCCGCTCCATTTGTCGGGAGCTACCGACCCGAAGGTAATCTTGGCGTCTTTGACGGGATGGACATTACCGGAACGTGGACGCTGGAGATTCGCGATGATGCCAATCTTGACCAGGGCAGCCTAAATGCCTGGAGCGTTATTATCGACGTCATTCCCGAGCCGGTTGTCAATCCGGACATCGTCGTGATTTCATCCCCCTCCGTAACGGAGAACGACGCGGCCGTCTTTGAAGTTCGACTGAGTGAGGCTTCGACCGAGACCGTCACCGTCAACTACGCAACAACCAACGTGGGCTTCACCAGTCCGGCGACTCCTGGAGTTGATTTTACTTCGACAAATGGCACCTTGATGTTCGTCCCGGGCCAAGTCAGCAAACTGGTAAGCGTTAATACGCTGGGAGACGGTTTCGCTGAGGCAATTGAAGAATTCGGCTTGACAATCAGCAATGCAGTTAACGGTACGATCATTGGGGATACGGGTTCAGCGCAGATTGAAGATGACGATTTGTTCAGCCTCGGTGTGGCGATCGACTTTGGTACTGAATCGTCGCCGATTGCTTCCGGCTCGATCGGGTTTACCGACCTGGCGTACGGTGCCGATCATGGGATCGGCTGGGTTTCTTCAACCGGGTTGAACCTGGTCAGTCGCAATCGCGGTAGCGATCTTACCGTGGATCTGGCGGTTATGCGAAACGGCGAATTCGCGATCGATTTACCAAACGGCACTTACGATGTGACAGCAGTTTTTGGAATCGTAAACAAGATCGATCCTTTTGAATTTGATTTGGAAGGCAACTCCAACACGTTGACGCTGCAACAAGGACCCAATGTGCAAAACGTATTCACTGTCGACGTTTTCGATGGTCAACTCAACCTTGTTTTCGACGGCGCCGGGGGGCTGGACAATACTGTGCGGATTTCAGGATTGCTGGTTGAATCGCATACAGGCGGACGACCAAGTCCATTCAATATTGGCAAGAACGCCTTGATTGACGCGAGCACGTATTCAAACATCCGAATCGACGATGGCTCGCACGAAATCGCCCGAAGGCCTCGGCCGGTCGTGTTCACTGATGCCAGTCAACGCCTGGCGACGAACATCGTTCAAATTGAAGAGCGTCGTCTCGACCAGAATGTGTTGTTTGAAGTGCCGGTAGTTAAAAACCAGGCGTCGGATGTCTGGGACATTGAATTGTTGAACGACGTGGCGAACGAGTTAATTTTTTAGCTTAGATAGCGGCAGTTCGCGGCGATTGAAGAGTTCGCCCTTGTCGCCAGACAACACCCTCTCCCGGACCCTCACGTGTCGGCGGGAGAGGGTTCTGTTTTGCAACGCTTGACTGGTAATCCCTCTCCCGGACCCTCACGTGTCGGCGGGAGAGGGTTCTGTTTTGCAACGCTTGACTGGTAATCGCCGTGCAATCTCGTTGCCACGACTTAACCTAGCGACATTCGAGGCAAGCTCGACGGAAATCTGAGTCGAAAAGACTTGGAGTACGATAAAGCCCCGGGGAGGACACACACGGCAAATCCTGGCCTGGCGAAAAGGCCTGCCAACACTAAACTCGCAGTTGTTTTCCGCCGGCTTCAAACAGGTGCCAGCTGTCTTGCGGCAAATGCAGGGCGAGTTGATCACCAGGCCGGGCGTTCGCACTGCCGTCCAGTCGCGCCACCATCAATTCGTTGGCCAGCTGGAAATAGACGATTGTCTCATGGCCCATCCGCTCGACGACTTCCAGAGTCACGTTGGCCAAAGCCGGATGCTGAGCGTCCGATGTTGCGTGCTCGGGACGAAAACCAAGAAACGCGCTACCTTCGTAAGTCGTGCCGGCCAAAGGATAGGCAACGTCGTCCGCAGAAAATATCCCGCTGCGGACCTCGCCTGCCACAAAGTTCATGGCAGGGCTGCCGATAAATCCTGCCACGAAACGGTTGACCGGATGGCGATAAATCTCCAGCGGTGAATCAACCTGTTGAATCTCACCATCTTTCATAACTACGATCCGGTCACCCAAAGTCATCGCCTCGACCTGATCATGAGTGACGTAAACCGTCGTCGTTTTTAATCGTTGATGCAACCGGGCCAGTTCCGTGCGCATTTGCACGCGCAGTTTTGCGTCGAGGTTGGAAAGCGGTTCGTCAAACAAGAACGCCTTCGGCTTGCGCACGATCGCCCGACCAACAGCGACCCGCTGTCGTTGCCCTCCGGACAATTCCCGCGGACGCCGATCCAACAGTGGTTCGATGGACAGGATTTGCGACGCTTCGTCGACGAGCCTTTCGATTTCCGCTGGGGGCGTCTTGCGCATCCGCAGACCGAACGACATGTTTTGTCGCACCGACATGTGCGGGTACAGCGCGTAATTTTGAAAGACCATGGCGATGTCACGATCGCCCGGTTCCAGGTCGTTGATTCTTCGCTCGCCCACGAAAATGTCACCCGAGGTTACTTCCTCCAGGCCTGCAACCATTCGCAGCGTCGTGGACTTGCCGCATCCCGAAGGACCCACCAATACCAGAAACTCACCGTCCGCGATCTCAAGATTGACATCTTTGACCGCTTCAAAGCCGTTTTCGTAACGTTTAACCAAATTGACAAGGCGAATTTCCGCCATCGTTGCTCCAACTATTCTTTCACGGCCCCGATCGTCAACCCCGAAACCAGGTAACGACTGAGCAACATAAACACGATCACAACAGGGATGCTGACCAAAATCGATGCGGACGCATACATCCCCCATTGCGTCGACATACTGGCTTGAAAACTCTTCAGCCCCAATGGCAACGTAAACATCTCTTTGTCCTGCAGGACTTGCGCCGCCACAATGTACTCCGACCAGGCGGTCATGAAGCTGAACAACGCCGTGATCACCAGCCCCGGTACTGCCAGCGGCAACGTAACTTTCAAAAACGTCTTCCAGCGACTGCAGCCGTCCATCCGCGCAGCCTCTTCCAGCGAAACCGGGATCGTGTCGTAGAAGCCTTTCATCTGCCACAGGCAAAATGGCAGCGCCGTCGCCGAGTAGAAAACCAGCAGCCCCAGAAACGTGTTGACCAGGTGCAACCGGGCGATCATCACGTACAGCGGCAGCAGCAACATCGTCGCTGGAAACATTTGAGTCGTCAGAATCGCCAGCATGCTCGCCTGCCGCCCGACGAATTTGAAACGACTGAGCGCGTAACCGCCTACTGCGGCCAGGGCGACGCCCAAAATCGTGACGGCCACGGAAACGAGCAGCGAATTGCCCATCCACAGCAGGAACGGTTGCTCGGTAAACAGTTGTTGATACGACGCCAACGTCCAATTGTCGGGAATGATCGCCAAATCGGTGCTGCGCAGCTTGTTGCCCGGTCGCAGCGAAATCGAAAACACATTGATCGCCGGATAAATGCAAATCAACACGAACAGCAGCAACACGACGTGTCGGCCAATCGTGATCCAGCGTGGTTCTTTGACTCCTCGCATCAGACCCCCTCCGTCGCGTTGGTTCGTTGCAAAAATACGAGCGAGCAAACCAGCAACAAAAAGAAGATCACCATCGATAGGGCCGCACCGTATCCGTACTGGTACAGATTAAACACCGCTTTGTAGACGTACGACACGAGAATATGCGTTTGATCGGATGGTTCACCGCCATTGGAAACCAGCCAGATGACATTCAGATTGTTAAACGTCCAAATCGAACCAAGCGTAATTGCCGGGATCAGCACCGGTTTGAGCATCGGCAGCGTGATATGCCAGAACTGACCGAGACGCGGCACGCGATCGATCCGGGCCGCTTCGTACAGTTCACTCGGAATCCCCTGCATCCCCCCGAGTGCGATTACCATCATGAACGGAAACCCGAGCCAGATATTGGTGATGATGCAGGCGATAAAGGCGTTGGTTGGATCGCCCAGCCAGTTGACGACAGGCAAGCCCAGGTACTGGTTGGCAATCAAGTTCACCGCGCCGTATTCATAGTCGAACATCCCTCGCCAGGTGAGCGCCGTGATGTACGACGGAATTGCCCAGGGAAGAATCAAGAACACGCGGTACAGCGATTTGCCTTTCACCGGGCCGTTGAGCATCACGGCCAACAACAACCCAATCGTGACATGAAAAAATACGCACACGACCGTCCAGATAATCGTCTTTAGCAAAACCACGAAGAACTTGGTCTCGGTCAACACCTGGACGTAGTTCTGAAAACCCGTAATCTGCCAGTCCTGAAAATTCCTTAACGACATGTTCGAAAACGACAACACGACGTTGTAAAAAAATGGATAGACGATCGTGAACAGGATCACAGCCATCGCGGGGGCAATCAACAGATAGGCCAGGCGATTCCGGGACCAATCGACCGCCAGTCGCCGCCAAGCTGACCTTTGCCACCACAATAATCCGAGCGTCAGCAGTCCCGCCACGATCTTGAAAATCCAGCTCGCGGGGCCGGGCTGGTAAGTCTGATTCATCCGCTTGATTGTTTCGACTGCGTCCCGCTGCATGTTCCGGGCGGCGTCCGGGGCGGTTTCATTGGATGCCAACAATGCCTGGTAATGCGGCCGCATCGAATCCCAGATCGCTCGCAATTCGGGGTCGACCGGCATGGTGCGTCCGTTTTTCATTTGTTGCGATGAGGCCAACAAGGTGGGGTCATTGGTCAACAGCGGATCGTCCAGCAAACTTTTACGCGAAGGGAGTGTTTTTAACCGCGACATGAATTGACGTTGAGTCTCCTCGGAAGTCATGAACTCGACAAATTTCATCGCCGCATCGGCCTGCTTGCCAACGGCGTGCACGTTCAATGAATAACCCTTGGTGGCCACCATGGGACCGAGCGGGATGCCGGTTGCGGAAACGACAGGTAGCGGCGCGATCGCCGCATCGATTTGCTCGTTGGCCAGGTAATCGCCCCAACTCCAGTCGCCGTTGATGATCATGGCTGCCGAGCCGTCTTTGAACAGGGCATCGGCGGTTTCGTAATCGCAATTTGCGGGCAACACTTTGTATTTGTCCTGCAATGCCAACACGAATTCCAGCGCGGCGACGCATTCAGGCGTATCCAGTGCCGGGACGGGTTGTCCACTCTCATCAAACACCCAGCCACCGTAACCGGTCAAAAACGGGACTACAAAAAATGGTTCGACGAAGTTCCAAACCAGGCCGTATTGATCTGTCCGTCCGTCGTTGTTCTTGTCCAGCGTCGCGGTCACTGCCATTTCGATCATCTCGTCCGTCGTCTTGGGCGGCGATTTGATCAAGTTTCGGTTGTAAACCAGCGCCAGATGGTTGCCGACGCGGTCCCCAATCTGAACCAGCATCGGGTCAGCCGGATTGTCACGGGAAGCCAGATACGTCAAAGCCTGGTCGACAAACTCGGCTCGTCTCCGACGCATCAAACCAGGGTCGCATGTCTCTGCACGATCCCCATCGTGACAAAGGCGCCAAGCGAATCGGACGGTCCAAAGACCAATTCCGGCCCACTTCCGGCCAAGGCGGCTGCCTGGAATCCACTGCGGAGTTCTTCGGTTTCCTTGTACAGCGCGCGGACCTGGATGTCTGGATGTTCGCGATTAAACTGCTCGATCATCTCGTCCAGGACGACCCGTTCGCTCACCACCATTTGATGCCAGAGCGTGACTTTGGTGGGAGCGGCAGAATCCGCGCAGCCGAGCATGCAGGCAAGAGTGAGGATCAGGCTGCATTGCAAGGAACGCGACATCAAGTGTATTAGTTATTGGTGATTAATTAATTGTGATTTGTTATTCCAGGACGTTGGTATCGTAGAATTCGTGAACTTCCTTAATTCGACTCTGATCGGAATTCTTGATTGATGTCCGGATGCTGGCGCCGACGATCTTGCATAGCTCTTCACATTCGACTTGCAATGGTTCAAGCCGCACGACATCCAAAAGGGAGCTGCGAACAATCATTTTCAACCAAACGCGAGATTCATTTAGCTCTTTCAACACGATTTTGAGTTTGTGGACGAAATCTTTCTGACTCTCTGCTCCACGAGCTTCGGCATAGTTCGGTGCAGGGGACGTGGCACTTCGCACCAGCTGGCGGCTGATGTGTTTTCCGGCCGAGGTCTTTGGCAATTGGTTGCAGACATTGATCGCGCGGACGGCAAAGTCGATTAATCGGTCCTCAATTTGATCGCCGAGAGACATTGGCAGGCTCCCAAAAACCAATGACTAATCACCAATAACTAATCACCAATAATTAATAGACCTCTCTGGCAAATGTTCCGCAACGGGCTTCGGCCGAACCATGCCTATTTATTCACCAACCAGACCCCGCCCGAAACCGCGGGCAGCGTCACCGTCACGTTGCCATTTTCAACTTTCGCTTCTCCATCGCTTTCTAGGTCGCCGACTTCGCTTAACGACTTGGCTCCGTCCAGTGCAAGTTCCACCGTCGATTGTTTGTCCCCGCGATTGAGCACGACCAAAACCGTCTGGCCATCGTAGCTGCGGGTAAACGCGATGGCCTGGTCTTCGTCGTTGACTGCGATCACCTTGAAATCGCCCCGCCGCAGCGGCTCGCAATTTTTGCGCATCGCAAAGAGTTTCTGGTAGAAGTCATGCAAATTCTTGTCGAAAGCGACGGGATAGGACTTGTCCAGCTTTCCGTAAGGTCCCATCGTTCGTGGCGCGTATTCCAGGTCATCCCAGACCATCGGCATGCGGTCGTCAGGATCATCGGCTCCATCCATGCCGGACTCGGTGCCGTAATAGATCATCGGCGGGCCGACAAACGTCATCTGAAAAAGTGCCACCAGTCGCTGCAACTGGCGCTGCTGTTCAGTCGGCGGCAAAACGTCGTAGTCCTTGAACCCACGAGGGCTGACTCGTTCGCCAACGTCGTAATCAAAACGATCTTTGTTCATGTAGGGCCGCTTGTGATCTGCGTTGACGATCATCGAGGCAACCCGGTCGGTATCGTGCGAGTCGATCAGGTTTTGCAAGGCAAACTGAACTTCCGGGTCATGGGATGCCATGCGTTCGTTCAGCTGTTTGGCAAACTCGCTGGCCGACAGATTACCATCGATCAGGAATCCCTTCACCGGAAACGCAAAACCGTGATAGTTCATCGTGGAACTGAAGCCGCAGTCAGCCAGGTAATCGCCGGCTTCGTTCCAGATTTCGGCCACGGTAAAGGCCTCTGGATTCAGTTTGCGAATCTCGGCATGCCAGTCGCGCCAAAATCCATTGGGAACTTCGTTGGCAACATCCAGTCGCCAGCCATCGATCCCGTCACTGGGGTCGCCATCGCCGTTGGGGTCCATCCACCGCCGCGTTGCGTCGAAAATATAGGCTTTCGGTTTGGGATGCAGGTCGGTCCCGTCTTCGTTGTTCGCGAACTCCGGCAGCGTGTCGACTCCCCACCAGCACGCATATTTAAATTCGTTGGCGGGAGTCGCGGGATCGTCGAACTTTTCAACCGTGTACCAATCGAGATAGGGAGACTTTTGCTGATTTTTGGCAATATCGGCAAACGCCCAAAAATCACGGCCGGTGTGATTGAATACCCCATCGATAACGACGCGCATGTTCTTGGCGTGAGCTTGCTTGACCAGATCCAGGAACAGTTTATCGGCCCGGGTCCATTGCCACGTTTTGGGGTCGTTCGTCTCGCCGGACATCAGTTTGAAATCGCCGGCCGGATCCGGACCGAAATGCGGATCGATGTGATGGAACGTGTTGCCGTCATATTTGTGCAGTGAGCGGGCGTAGAAAACCGGATTGAAGTAAATCGTGTTGATGCCCAGATCTTCAAGGTAATCAAGCTTGTCGATCACGCCTTGCAGATCGCCCCCATAACGCCGATGAAACACGCCGTCTTCGTAAAAGCTGGCTCCCATTTGCTGTTCCCAATCAGCGCGCGCGTACCACTCATCGGTCCAGGGCGTGATTTTCCAGTTCGCAGGAACGACATCAGGAAACTCCAGCGACTCGCGGGTGGGATCGTTGGCAGGGTCGCCATTGCGGAACCGCTCGGGAAAGAGCTGGTAGAACACCGCGTCACGGGCCCATTGAGGAACTCGATTGGCAGCGGTGAATTTTGTCTTCGCGGGCAATTCATTTGGCAGCCGACTTCGCGTCGTAAGGGCGCACGTTCTGGCGACCGGATAGAACCAACGTTCCAAAAGTCGAAGTATCATGCCAGGCGTTGTTAGCTGGATCATTCCATTTGGCGATGCTTCCGCGACTGCCACTGCCCGAGTCGTTGTTGACCTGCACTTCGAAACCGATTTGAGTGCCGTCTTTGACATCGATCGTGCGAATGGGGATCGCGGCTTCAACGAGATAGCCTGACGGGGTCTGCTTGACCGCCGCCTTCATCCTGGCTTGAGTCGATTCACCGTAAGATACCTCGCCCTTGTAGTTGACGCGAAACTGGCCATCGTTACTTTCGTAGCCTTTGCTCCGCGCCATATTTTCGTCAACGAAAAACTCGATCGAGTCTTGTTCCCAACTCGCGCTGTTTTTGGAGCTCAGATTTGTGTCGGCGACTTCGGCCAGGACGTAAAGGTGATCGGCATCCCACAGACAGCGGAAGTTTGTTAGGGATGCTTCTGCGACCGGAATCTGCAACGCCTCGCTCACAACATGATCCGTCACGGCAATGGGGGCGATCTTCCAGGCATCATCGATCTCGCCATCAATCAGGGGAGTGCCGGGAGCCGCATGCAACGTTCGGGTTTGGCTTTGCGCAGACAGAGTTGAACTGGCAAGCAACAACAAGATCAATATCATGGGACACAATTTGAACATGCAAATCGTTTTCATCTGGTCGTCTTTCGATTATTTGGGACGCGTATTACAACAACGTGAGCGGCAAGCCACTAGCCGCCGGTTTTGCACAGGAAAACGTTGCCCGACGGTACCGGTGGTTAGCACCATTCCGCTCAGAATTACCTTAACCTTGCCATTCGGGACGAGCCCAACGGAGATGTGGGTAAACATAAGCGCTAGTCACATTACCTTCCCATTGGGATGGGTCATAGCGGATCCTTGACCGTCGTTTAACCGCGTGCCCATCGGGCCGCGTTGTCACGACGTCAAAAGCGCGGGGCGTTGCCCACGCGGTTAAACGAGGCAACTCTGAACCCACGAAAAAAACAGCCTGCGTTGGCAGGCTGTTTGGATCAACTGGCTGGCTACTATTTTGCCGCATCGCCGCGATCACTTTCGGGGGCAACAAGATCGCCGGGATCAACTGTCCACAGGCGCTCGTATTCCGCAGAATCGACTTCCTGCATTGCGCTGTTGGTAAAACCAACCTGGCGTTTACCTTCCACGCCTTCGGCTTCAAAGACCACCGGCTGCGATGGACCGCGAACTCGAGTATCCATTCCCCAGCGAATTTTGAACGGTTTTCCGTCGCGCTCGCTGATGAACAGTTCGTCGATATTGTTTATGTCCATTCCACCCTTTTTCAATCGTGCGGGGCTGATCGTTTTGATGAATTCCTTGAGCTCGGCTTCATCCTTTGGCCCCTGAAAATTGTGATTGATTTGATACAAGGAGTAGAGGTTTCCTAGCCGTTTGGCATTGTTGCTGTTAAGATCCGCAATCATGGACGCGGAGTTGTCGCCACTGCCGCAACCGATCACGCCAATGAGACACACGCCAAGCAGCAACGACTGAACTAAAATCCAATTCCTGGTTTTCATCATTTGGCTTCCGAATAAAGAAAATGCCCGGGAAACATCCCGGGCATGAGGCGTTCAAAATCAATGTGAGATTAGAGGTCTTCCAATGAAACAACTTGGCCGTCGGCACGCTTACCAAGACGAATCAGCGTCAACACGTCGGCGGTGTTCTTGAAAGTGTGAGTCGAGCCGTCGCCCAAAACGCTGGCAGCAACGCCGGGGTGCGCCGAACCGAATCCAAGTTCGCGAGTACGGCCGGTATTGGCATCAACCCAATTGTCGGGACGAGGCGCGGTATCGCTCAGGATCGTAAACTCCTGGGGACCAAACCAGGCGGTGGTGCTGGCAAACGTGAAGAATCGCATGGTGGTAAAGTCGGCTGTGTGGTAATAACCGGTATCCCACCAGTCGTCATATTGACCTTCGCGCGAGAAGTTGTAATTGCGAGCATTAACCGCTTTTTCCATAAACATGATGGTGTTCGAAGAACCGTCAGGAATCGAGCCGAAGGTGCTGGCCGTGTATCTCCAAACTTGTTCGGCAGTCGTTTGACCCATGTTCTTGGCATGTCCGCCCTTGACAATGATCCCGGTCCAAACCGTTGAATTTTCGGCTGGGTTAGGATCGTTCCAGTTTGAAAAGGTCAAACCGTAATTAGGAACATCGCCGTTTTCATCCGCGTAGGGACCCATCACGCCGGCATAGTCATTCAGCCTGACCTGGAACAGGTTATACGTTGCAAAACGTGGACCCCGCGAAGGACAGTTGTAAATCGGAATTTCGGTTTCAACCATGGAAGGATCGCCACCCCACCAGCCGTTCTGTGGCCGCAGGTCGGCAACATTGTTCTGCTCGATGTAGGGCAAAATCTGGTACATCCAGCCGGCATTCTGGAATCCAAACAACGGTCTGTATTCCTGAATTGGGTCGTGGTAGGCATCCGAACAGCCGCCCGCTGTCGGGAATTCCTGGTTGCCCGATTCAAAGTTCATTGCTGCCAATCCGATTTGACGCATGTTGTTCATGCACGAGGTGCGGCGAGCCGCTTCGCGAACTTGCTGAACTGCCGGCAATAACATGCCGATCAGAATGCCAATAATGGCAATCACGACAAGCAGCTCGACAAGGGTAAAACCTCGTCTCTTTGCTTCATGAGTAGTCATAGATCATCCTTTTGTTGTTTCAGAAAACTTTAAGAAAAAAATAACGCGATATTAAATTGCTACATGCCGTTGGGGTTTCGCGAAGTCACTTTGGCAAGTGATTTCGGATCCCACTGATGGCAGGTAACGGCAGGGAAGTTTGTTCCAATTCGAATGTGATCGACGCTGAAGGATTTAGCCCCTTCAAAGTTCGCAAGGCTGATTCGGTCAAAAGAAAAATTACCGTAGCCAACAACATCGGGCGTGCACTCGCCTTCATCAAACAGCGAGTGGGGGTTTTTGAAGATCTCAACTTTGTCCTCATTATTTTCGCCAAATGTTATTTTGACAACTACAAAAACTACATTTGTCGTTTCCGCACCCAGATCTCCCAGGTGCAAAAGTTGATTGTCTTCCCCATTGAACTCGGAGGTGGCTGCCCAGCCGGTGACGCCGGCGTCCTTGATCGGCTGCCGCGGCGGGCCCAACGGTCCATTTCTTGGCGGCCGCATGACCAACGCACAGCACCCGGTTTCGGTTGCCATCGCCCCGGTTCAACTCAAACCCGTAAAAAACCTGATCGACTTGGCTGATCTGCTGCGTGAAGCTCATGTAGATCGACGTGTTGTCTCGACCAATCAGGCGGGCTCCATCCTGGCTTTCGATCAGCCCGGCCGCGTCGAAAACTCCTCCGAAAGAAGTACTCAATACACGCCGAATTCGATTGAATCGACCTTCGAGCAAAGCGTGATTGCCCGAATTAGCCAATCCCACGTACTTCAAGCTTCCCGTTCCCACGCGATTGATTCTTGATGGATCTCCGTCGGTGGCGATGTCTTCCCAGGGACCTCCCCAGCCAAAACCGCCATTTTGTTGGGACAAGGGTGCCGAAGGGTAATCAAAATCTTCTTTGACCAGCAGCCCGTTGGATGGTCCCGACGGCGGCGCGAGCGAACGGACAAACTCAAGTTGCGATAATTTCAGTTCCCGGATTTGATTGTGATGGGGATCAATGCGAACGGCCGAATCCGAATTCCACATGACCGACCGTTCCGGGCGATCATGGCGATCGCGGAACTGGGCTTCCAGCACGCCCGCAAATACATGGACTTCCGCGTGGCCGGCTTTGTCCGTCATCACCCCAAACTCAGTCCCATGGTCTACCAGTGTCAGGTCTTTCAAGTGGACCTGAAAACCTCTCGACCCATCAGGCACTGAAGCGGTGATTGGCCCCTGCTCCAGACTGATGGCATTGGCCGTGTCGATATTCACGTCGGCCGGAGCCTGGAGAATTACTCGGGCCCCGTCGTTAAAAGTTATTTCTGCCAAACCTTCCGCCAATCGAAGTTTCTGCCCTGCGAAGAGCGAGGAACCGTATCCAATCGGTCCCGTCGTCTGCAGTCCTGCGGGCAGCCATCGGCAATTGCGCGAACCGGTAATTTTTGCGACCGGCGATAACGACTCGGTCAAATTCGACAGCCGAATCTCGTTTTCACCTGCCTGCACCCAACTTGAAATCCGCTCTCCGATGTTGGTTGAAGCGCCGCGAAAACCAATGGCCAAACCGATCAACAAACAAGCGGCCAGTGCCGCCGGCCAGCCGAATTGCCGCCAGCCGAATTGCCGGGACCAGGTTCCCGATCCAATCGCGACATTCGGGATCACGTCCGGAGTTGCCTCGGGGAGTTCGGCCAAAGCATTCTGTTGCCAGACCAACTCCGCATGCAGCGCCATGTATTGCCGATAGACTTGCTGGGCTGTGGCATCGCCGTCGAGCAACTGCTCCAGACGATCCGTTTGTATTGCGGTCATGTCGCCGTTGCAAAGCGTACCAACAAGTTCGAGCAATTCACGCTTCTTTTTCACGCCACTCCCTCGGCTTTCAGTTTGCGATCGACGCATTCGAACAGCATGCGGCGCACCCGATTCATGGCCTTGTAAACCGTTCCTGCAGGTCTCCCGAGTTCTTCAGCCAACTTCTTGGCGGTGACTTTACGTTCCCCATAAAATCGCCGGACCAAAACCCGGTCGGTGTCGCGCAGCTGGTTGACACAATCTGATAACACTCGTCGTCGACTTTCCATCAATTCAAAATCTTCTGGCATGGAAGCCAGTTGCTCAACGATGTGAGGGCTGAGAAAAACCTGGTCCCGTTTCTTGTTCCGCCAGAACTTTTGTACCTGGTGATACGCAATCACACTCAACCAGGCAGTAAAGTTCGTTCCCAATTCAAACTTGTGTTGTTCCTTCCAGAGCACGACGCTGACTTCCTGCATCACATCTTCCGAATCGTTCGCGTTGCCCAACAACGAAAACAGATAGCCGTACAACCATCGTTGGTGCTGTGAAAACAGCCGGACGACGGCCTCGCTATGCATATCGGTTTCGTGGTCCGATTTCAGCCCGGAGCCACGCTGGTGCGATGTATCGGCAGCGTCGGAAGTTGCAAAATGTTCCAAATCGCCCCTCATCGTCTCTCCCGAGGGAAAAATCCGAGTATTTAACCGGGTTTTACTACCGTAGGTTCTGCAACCACTATGTTAGGCGCAACGAGTTCCAAATTGGTATTCAAAAATCCAAAATGTTTCAAAATCCGAGCCAGCAGGTCAAACGATCAAAACGATCAGTGAATCTTCTGAAGATTTCGTTCGTCTTCGGGCTCAAAATTTGATATTCGAAATTGCGGGTGCCAGTAAGAACGGCCTGCTTCAACGGCTGCTCTTGGGAAGGTTTGAACTTGTGATTGCGGTGCTGGCCTCTCCCGCTGAGCGGTTGGGTGATCTGCCCGAACCGGGGAATCCGCCGCGGCGGACAAGAGTTCTGGTAATTTTTGCTTCGGGTTCTTTCCGCTTCCGTTTTTGCAAAAAATTCGTTTATCCTTGAATCGAGCCGACAATGATAGGTATTATTTGGATATCTCTTGTCAGCTGCCGCACCACCCGTCGTCCGCGATGGACAACATCGCTTTCAATGAAACCGGCATCCACTCGCCTGAATGACGCGAAACAATTTTTTTGGGTATTTTTGGGTATCAAACACATGAATCGCCAATCTGCGTTTTCATCTTTTTTTTACGCCACGCTTGTCGCACTGGTTTGTCTTCAACCAGGTTTTGCGCAAACCACAACGATGACAGAAGGTGTGGAGTATACGGGCCGCCTGGAACCAGGCGGCTGGAAACATTATCGGATCTATGTCGCCGACTGGGATTCCGAGCTCGTTGTGACTCTGACTTCGGGTCGACGTGGCAATCCCGACGTTTATGTTCGCCAGGGACAACCACCAGACTTGAATCAATGGGACTTTCGTCCTTATCTAAACGGCCTGCGTGAAATCGTTACGGTGGGTGCGACGACAACTCCCCGGCTGGGCACGGGCTGGTGTTACGTGAGTGTTCGCGGTCGCACGATTTCCACTTTTCGGTTGACGGCCGAACTGAATACGACGCCCTCGATTCACGCCGGCATGGGGGCCACTCCCTACGAAGACGGGACAGCTTTCCGCGTTTGGGCGCCCAACGCGGATTCGGTTCACGTGGCCGGACAATTCAACAGCTGGAGTTCGACGAACGCCGCGCTCGTCGCTGATGGGAATGGTTTTTGGTCGCTGGACCATCGCAACGCAAGTCCTGGTCAGCAATACAAGTACGTTATTCGCAACGGCAACCAGACAATCTGGAACAAAGATCCGCGGGAAGAACAACTGGTCAACTCGGTAGGCAACTCCGTAATCTTTGATCCCAGTTTTGATTGGACCGACAGCAGTTTCAACATGGCTCCGTGGAACGAATTGGTGATTTACCAAATGCACGTAGGCACGCTCAACGATGAACCGGGCGGTGGCCCGGGAAATTTTGATGATGCCATTGAACGACTGGATCATATCCAGGCGATTGGCGCGAACGCCGTCAAGCTCATGCCGATCAACGAGTTCGCGGGCGATTTTTCCTGGGGCTACAACCAGGGTTATCCATTTTCGGTCGAATCGGCTTACGGAGGACCGCGTGCGCTGAAACGATTTGTCAATGAAGCTCATGCCCGCGGCATCGCCGTCTTCCTGGATCTGGTCCACAACCACTATGGGCCAAGTGATTTGGACTTGTGGCGGTTCGATGGCTGGTTTCAGGGCAACCGGGGCGGCATCTATTTTTACCAGGACAATCGGGCCAACACGCAATGGGGCGATACGCGACCGGATTTTGGCCGCGTGGAAGTCCGGCAATACATTCGAGACAACTACGTGATGTGGTTGACCGATTTTCATGTCGATGGATTTCGCACTGATTCGACTTCGAACATCCGCATGACCGACAACGGCGATAATCCCGACGGCTGGTCGTTGATGCAATGGATCAATGATGAGATCAACATCGTCAAGCCCGGCGCGATTTCGATCGCGGAAGATTTGCAGAACAATGCCTGGATTACCCGTGACACCGGTGCCGGCGGAGCCGGTTTTGACGCCCAGTGGAATGCCCAGTTCGTCCACCCCATTCGTGCCAGCCTGGAAGCCGTTTCGGATACCGACCGCAACATGTGGGAGGTGCGCAATGCGATCGCCTTTCAGTATTCGAGCGATGCGTTTGAACGCGTGATCTACACCGAGTCACATGACGAAGTCGCCAACGGTCACGCACGATGTACCCGAAGACATCTGGCCTGGCAACGCGGACAGCTGGCCATCGCAAAAACGTTCAACGCTGGGTGCCGCGCTGGTCATGACGTCACCGGGGATCCCGATGATTTTTCAGGGCCAGGAAATTCTCGAAGACGGTTATTTTCAAGACACCGATCCCGTCGATTGGTCAAAAGAAATCACCCATGCCGGAATCAAACAACTCTACACGGACCTGATTCGACTGCGACGCAATTGGTACAACCAGACCCGCGGGTTACGCGGGCAGAGCACCAATGTGTTTCATGTCAACAACAATGACAAGCTGATCGCATTTCATCGCTGGCAAAATGGCGGCGCGGGGGATGATGTCATCGTGGTTTGCAACTTTTCCGGCAATACCAAATCCAATTACCGCATCGGATTACCTCGCAGCGGCGTATGGAAAGTCCGTTTCAATTCGGACTGGAATGGCTATTCGAGCAGCTTTGGCAATCACTTCACACCTGATATGACCGCCGACGGGACCGACTGGGACGGACTGAACTACAGCGGCGTATTGTCGATCGCTCCCTATTCCGCGGTGATCTTGTCGCAAGATTAACATCGGCGTCGCACACTCTCCGAGTCGAGCACAACATCCCCTTCCGTAGCTTGACTCTCCGAGTCGAGCACAACATCCCTTCCGTAGCTTGACTCTCCGAGTCGAGCACAACATCCCCTTCCGTAGCTTGACTCTCCGAGTCGAGCACCCAAAATTGACAAGATACGATTTCGACTCAAGGAGCATTACTTTCGAGATCAAAAGCAGCTGTCATGGATCAAAGTCGCAAGCCCACAACGAACGAAGTCGCAATATTTCGACCATTCGATCCTGCAGGTGTCGGCAGAGTATATGTGCGCAACCTTCCTCATTGGCGGCAGCCGGGTGCTACCTACTTCGTGACGCTTCGCCAAGACGATTCAATTCCCGCGCCTGTCTTGGCCGAGTGGATCGGCGAACGCGACCACTGGTTTCGAGCCAACGGAATTGATCCAAAGCTACGGCATTTAAGCCCCGAAAAATTTGACGCGGCGTACAAGAACATTCCGGTCGGTGTCCGCCGGGCATTTGAACGTTCCGAGGCAAAAATGCTCCATGAGGAACTGGATAAATGTCACGGTAGCTGCGTATTGAAAAGTCCTTCGCCGCGAAAGATCGTTGTAGATGCACTGCATTTTTTTCACGGCAACCGTTTATGGATGGGTGACTTTGTCGTGATGCCGAATCACGTTCACGCGATTCTGATTCCGTATGACGGTTGGGAATTGGAGGATTTGATGGGATCGATCAAAAAGTGGACGTCACGATTGATTGGAAAATGGCGGGCGGAGGGCGGAAGATTTCTCGACTCGGAGAGTCAAGCTACGGCGGATGTACTCGACTCGGAGAGTCAAGCTACGGGGAATGCCCTGCAACACAGCAAACCCCGTTTTTGGCAATTCGAATCTTACGATCGAATCATCCGCGACCATGAGGGGTTGTGGAGATTCAGACAATATATCGCCTCAAACGGTCACAAAGCCAAGCTTGGTAGACGTCAATTCACTTACCAAGCCGCAAATTGGCTTGACGAATTCGCAGCCCGCCCATCCGCGCGTTGAATCAAAATGTACGGAAACCAGTTGCTTGTCCGTATGCGACCCTTCCGTAGCTTGACTCTCCGAGTCGAGCACACCCCCCCTCCGTAACTTGACTCGGAAGTAGAAAATAAAAACCAAACTCTCGCGCGATGTTGATAAACTAACAGGTACAACAAAACTTGTTTCGTCTCAAAAAACAACTGTGCCCGAATTACCTGACGTCGAACACGGCACCCTGATGCTGACGGAAGCAAGACAGTCCCCGCTGTCAAACAGGTGGAAAATTGCTCGCCGATCGCAGTCTGTCGCGATTGCTCAAAGACGATTGGCCCGAGACAATTGAAGAGCTGGAAGGCGAGGACGTTGAAATCTAAAAACTTTGAGCAATGCGTTTTGTTACCCGCCGGAGCCGGGTTACCCAATCTCGTTGTCACGGTGGCGTGCGACCAAGAACGCGAAAGTCTGGAAACCTGCTGATGCGAAACCCATTCAACGAATTTAGATTGCCGCGTGCCTTGCGCACATTTGTAATCGGTTACCTGCTGCTGCACCTGTTGGCAGCCTCTGTTTTCATCTGGGCGCTGACCGTGTCGGTTCGCAGCCTGATGATTGCCAACGCCCGTCAGCAAATGCATGCGATGGCCATCATGCTCAGCGAGCATGTCAATGAACTTGACCTGAAAATGAAGGACCCGGGACTGCCCGAACATCTGCGGCAGCTGGGACAAAAAACCCAGTTTCGATTCACGCTGATCGACGAGAAGGGAGATGTGATCGCCGACTCCGAGACGGGAACCAAGGATATCGGTTACCACGGTGACCGTCCCGAGGTCATGGCGGCAACAACAAAGCAAGCGGGGTTTTCCGAGCGTTACAGCGCGACGTTGCAAATCCCGATGATGTACCTGGCCATTCCGGCGGGAGCCGACACGACTGAAAAATTGGCGGGCCACATTCGCGTTGCCACGCCAGCGGTGCCAATTAATGCAGCAATTCGCTCTGCGCAAAAATACTTCTGGACGTTTGCCATATTGCTGGGATTGGTCACAGGTTTGTTGATGACGTTATTTGCCGCATTTATCACGAAACCATTGAGCATTTTTGCCGACGCAGCCCGCCGCATCGGCGTTGGACAGTTCGAATCGTTCCCTTCACTGCTCAACCGAAATGATGAATGGCGTTCACTGGCCGACGCTTATCGCAACATGCAGACCGAACTGGCAACTCGTGAGCAACGAATCATCAAAAATCGTGATCGCCTGCAAGCGGTGCTCAGCAGCATGGTGGAAGGAGTGATTTCCGCTTCTCCCGAATGCAATGTTCAAATCGCCAACCGGGCCGCTTGTCGCATGCTCAGTATTTCGGAATCCGAATTGAGGGGCCGCAACCTGCTGGAAGTGGTCCGGGCGCCGGAGCTGGTTGCCGCGGTTGAAAAAACGCAGTACGAAAGGACTTTTACCATCACCGAGTTTCAAATCTCTTCTTTGGATCACCGGCGCACCCTCAGTGCCAGGGTGTCCGTGTTGCCAAATGAAACTTTGACTGACGAAGAACCGGACGAGACCGAAATGCCCGGTGTCGTCGTCGTATTACACGATGTCACGGAACTCCGGCAGCTGGAAAACATGCGCCAGAATTTCGTTGCCAACGTCTCACATGAGTTGAAAACTCCCTTGGCATCCATCAAGGCCTATGCCGAAACATTGAAACTGGGGGCGATCAACGATCAAAAACGAAACATGCAGTTCGTGGAGCAGATTGAGTCGCAAGCAGATTTTCTGAATCAGCAGATCCAGGACCTGTTACAGCTCGCGCGGGTCGAATCGGGGCAAGCGGTCCTCGATATTCAAAGGGTGAACTTGAACCATGAATGCGAACAATGCATGGCAAGATTTGAGGAGTTGGCACGAACCAACCACATCAAACTGACGTTCAATCCGGCTGATCCGCCGCCGCTGGCGCGGGCGGACATCGAAGGCCTGGCAACCGTACTTAGCAACCTGGTCACCAACGCGCTCAGTTATACTCCCGCCGGTGGCGACGTTTGCGTGTCGACGTTTTACCAGGGAAACTCGGCAGTCATTGAAGTCGCCGATACCGGCATCGGAATCGCGGCCGAACATCAATCCCGTATCTTTGAGAGATTCTATCGCGTCGACAAAGCCCGCTCGCGCGACAAGGGTGGAACCGGCTTGGGTCTTTCGATTGTCAAACACCTTGTGATGTCATTTGGCGGCAGCGTTGAACTCGAAAGCAAGCCGGGAAAAGGTACGAAATTTCGGATTCGATTACCCAAATTTGTTACCTAGTGGTTTGTCACCTTTGAATTTCAGGATCATCCTTTTCGGCGCGAGCCGCGGCTGAGGCTCCCCAAGCCGTGGCGCATGCCAATACGGCTAATGTGGAAAACCTTAACAAAACCTTTAAGAAAACTTCGCACACAACCATGAAGCCGGGTTCGGTGCAGCCAAAAATCCAATAAACTGCGCATATTCGCCGAAAAACCATTTTGTTTAATTCGCACGTTGTTTAATTTTCCTTAACACAAAATTAACACAAATCTCTTAGGCTGTTTGTCGTAACACAGGTCTCAGAATTGGAAATTTCGATGAACAATATGATTGCAACTTTTTGTCGTGTTTGCTTCCTGACGATTGCTTTGCTGGCAATTGGCTGTGATTCAACGAAACCGCCGTCCACCGCCGCGAGCAAATCAACCGAATCAACGTCCGGTCAACCAAGTTCGGATAATGGTTCGGTCGCACAAGACGCCGACAACAGTTTGGCAGCAGCGCAGGTGTCGTGGAGTAAAGCGACTCCCAACTCCGAGTTGACTGGCAAAATTGAAATTGATGGCTCCAGTACGGTTTACCCAATCACCGAAGCGGCCGCGGCGGCTTTCAAAAAGCTGTATGCAAATGTCAACGTCACCGTAGGCAAGTCCGGAACGGGCGGCGGTTTCAAGCGGTTTACCATGGGTGAAACCGACATCTCGGACGCGTCGCGCCCGATCAAGGACACCGAATTGCAAGCCTGCAGTGAGCACAACCTGAGTTTTGTTGAACTTCCCATTGCTTACGACGGTTTGACCATTGTCGTGCACAAGAACAACGACTTTGTCGACGAGCTTACGATCGAACAACTGCAAGCGATTTTCCTTTCGGACAAAGCTGCCAAGACGTGGAAAGAACTCGACTCGGCGTGGCCCGACGAGGAGATCAAAATTTTTGCTCCCGGAACCGATTCGGGAACCTTCGACTATTTTAAAGAGGTCGTGGCCGGGAAAGATGGAGCGATTCGTTCCGACATGTCGACCAGCGAGAACGACGATGTACTGGTCAATGGTGTTGCCGGCGATACCGCGGCGATCGGTTTCTTTGGCGCCGCCTACTATTTCCAAAACCTGGACAAACTGAAAGCGGTGAAGATCGTCAATCCGGAAACAGGCAAGCCCACTTTGCCATCCGACGAGACGATCAAAGACGGGTCTTATGCTCCGTTCAGCCGTCCGCTGTTTATCTACCTCAACCAGAATTCCGTTAATAAAGCCCAGGTCGAAAAGTTTGTGGATTTCTACCTTGCCCACGCCGCGGAATTTGCCCGCCAGGTTGGATACGTCGCGTTGCCTGACGAAGTTTACGAGCAAGCCTATGCAAACTACCTCGATGATCGCACCGGGACACATTATTTGACCGATTCGATGGAACAACGATCGGGCCCTGTCACGGAAGTTTATCAACCTGCCAACCTGCATAAGTGATTCGTGGCAACACCGATCGATCCAATTGTTGCGGCGAGCGCTCCAAACCTCCGTTTTCGCTCATTGCGGCTGACGTACATCAAGGAATGGGGGATCAAGTCAATCTTGATCGCCTGTTCGACGCTTTCCGTGTTTGTCACGTTAGCGATCGTGGTGGTGTTATTCACTGAGGCAAGAGCCTTTTTTCACGCCGATGACGTTTACTGCGATGCAAGGGTCGTTGTCGACGGGGTGAATCGCAAATGCGGTGAGTTCGTTGGCACGTCCACCCAGGAGACTGCGGGAACAATGGTCCCCTGCCCCACCTGCGGAGCGTTGCACGAATTGCCCGCCCCCGTGACGTTCGTCGGGTTCATCACCGGAACGGAATGGGAGCCGCTGATTGGCCGCGAAAGCGAAAAGAAGTTCGGCGTGTGGGCGTTGATTTCGGGCACGTTACTCGTGAGTGTGATTGCGATGGTCCTGGCGCTGCCGCTGGGATTGATCACCGCCATCTATTTAAGCGAATACGCGCATCGCCGCGTGCGATCCATCATTAAACCGACGCTCGAGGTCTTGGCCGGGATCCCGACAGTGGTCTATGGATTTTTTGCGTTGACGTTCATCACGCCCGGTCTCAAATTGCTAAACGACGGCTTCAGCACTTACAATGCAATGGCGGGTGGGATTGCCGTTGGAATCCTGTGCCTGCCGATTGTCAGCTCGCTGGTCGAAGACGCGTTGCAGGCAGTGCCCCGGTCATTGCGCGAAGGCGCCTATGGATTGGGTGCGACGAAGTTTGAGGTTTCCACCAAGGTCGTTGTGCCGGCGGCTTTATCGGGAGTCATCTCGGCGTTCTTGCTGGCGGTGTCCCGCGCAATTGGCGAAACCATGATTGTGGCATTGGCTGTGGGGAGCCGTCCGCAAATGTCATTTGATCCGCGGGATGATATGCAAACCATGACGGGGTGGATGGTGCAGATGGCCTTGGGCGACGTTTCGAACTACGACGTCGAATATCTGTCGATGTACGCGGTGGCGGCGGTCTTGTTCGTCATCACCCTGGCGCTCACCTTTGCGGGTAACATCGTGCGGCGGCGTTTTCGGGAGGAGTACCAATAATGCATGGCGAAACCCGGGTACATCCTCTGGAAAGACTGGCAGGTCAACTAAAGCCACGCGACCGCAAGTTCTGGGACTTCGCGTTTCGTGTGCTGTGCATCGTCGTGGCGACGATGTCAATTTGTTTTCTGATCATCCTGCTGGCCTCGATTCTTTATCAGGGATTGAGTTCGCTCAATTGGAATTTCCTGGTTCACTATCCGGAGCCTGAACCGAATGCCGCCGGAATTGGCCCCGCCCTGTGGGGAACGGTTTGGGTTTGCGTGGTGTGTGCGGTGTTCGCGTTGCCAATTGGTGTGGCGACGGCGATCTTCCTGGAAGAATTCAAGCCGATTAACCGGTGGTTGCAAAAATTCCACACCTTCATACAGCTGAACATTACGAACCTGGCGGGTGTGCCTAGCGTGGTCTACGGAATTCTCGGATTGACCCTGTTTGTCGGGATGGGTGGTCATTATGGTACCGCCAATGACCCTTATTTCTCGTTTGGCGTGACATACTACGACCAGTTCCTGTCCGCCGGCCAGCGGGTGTTACTGATCCCGGTTGCCGACCCCAGCTTGCCTCCGACGGTCGTGGAACCGGGATTAAGGGCGTTGAACAACGAAGGCGAGTGGGTGGATGTGAATGTCGTCAAATCGCGTCGCCAAATCCCAACCGACGAGGCGGGCCGGCAGTATGCGCTTGTCGAAGGCCGCACGTCGGGGCGGATTGAAAAACCCAGCTGGTACTTTTTTCGACTGCCGTTCGGGCGCAGCGTGCTGGCGGGCGCGCTGACATTGATGTTGGTGATTCTGCCAATCGTTATCATTTCAACCCAGGAAGCCCTCCGGGGCGTGCCGGGATCGCTGCGCGAGGCGGGGCTGGGCTTGGGCGCGACCAAATGGCAAGTGGTGCGAAACGTCACGCTGCCAGCCGCAATTCCGGGCATCATGACCGGTTCGATTCTGGCGATGAGCCGGGCGATCGGCGAAGCGGCACCGATTTTGATTTTGGCCGGGGCGATTTTCATTACGAGCAATCCCTCCAACCTGATGGATAATTTTACCGTCATGCCATTGCAAATTTTTGATTGGGCGGGGCGGCCCCAACAGGATTTCCACGATCTTGCCGCAGCAGGAATTATTTTGTTGCTGGGGATCCTGTTTGTATTTAATTCGGCAGCTGTTTTGATTCGGCAATTCACCCAACAGCAATCGTCATGATAGAAAAAGAAGACTCGATGCAACAAACTGAATCCCCGAAGGTGGCGACGCCGTCAACTTTTCTTAGGACGACAGATGAGTCGCATCCAGTGAAGCGAAAAACGGCGATTGATATGTCCGACTTCGGCGCCTGGTACGGTGATTTTCAGGCGCTACGTAACTTGACGCTGGCCATCCCGGAAAAACGGGTCACCGCGTTCATCGGACCCAGCGGCTGCGGCAAAAGCACGCTGCTGAAATGGATCAATCGCATGAACGATATCGTCCCGTCGGCGCACGCCTCGGGGGTGCTCAGATTGCCCGATATCGACATCCTGGCCAGTTCCACCGACGTGGTTGCCCTCCGCAGGCGAATTGGAATGGTTTTTCAAAAGCCCAATCCATTTCCCAAAACCATCTACGAAAATATTGCCTTTGGACCGCGACTGCACTTTACCGGTTTGACGCGCGCTAATCTGGACGAGTTGGTCGAGTGGTCGCTGAAGAAATCCGCGTTATGGGATGAAGTCAAGGATCGCTTGAATCAGTCAGCCCTGGGGCTTTCCGGCGGCCAGCAGCAAAGACTCTGCATTGCCCGGGCGATCGCCATCGGACCCGAAATCCTGCTGATGGATGAACCCTGCTCGGCTCTCGATCCGGCTTCGACCTCAAAAATCGAAGATTTGATTTTCGAACTGAGAAAACAATACACCATCGTGATCGTTACGCATAACATGCAGCAGGCCGCCCGTTGCAGCGACCAGACCGTTTTCTTTTTTGAAGGCAAGGTGATCGAGTTCGGCGCAACTCGCGACTTGTTCACCAATCCAAAAACAAAACAAACGGAAGACTACGTCACCGGAAAGTTCGGCTAGTCCGCAATACCCTGAAAACCAAATCGAGAAAATCATGTCCAAGCACTTGGAACGAGACATTCAGCATATCCACCGCCGGTTGATGAACCTGTTTGCGATTGTGGAAAAGATGATTGACAGCGCGGTGCGGGCGCTGTGCGAAAAACAGGTCGAGCTGGCCAAAGAGGTCCTCGCAACCGACAAGCTGGTCAATTCAGCCGAAGTCGGAATCGAAGAAGAATGTCTCAAAATCCTGGCACTCCACCAGCCGTTTGCCACGGATTTGCGACGTATCACGACCGTTCTCAAGATCAATGTCGAACTTGAGCGGATGGCAGATCTCGCCTGCAACATCGCCGAGCGCGCCGAGAGCATGCATCAACACGCGTTTTTTCCCATCCCGGAACAGTTGCCAGAAATGGTTCGGCAAGCCACGCAAATGATACGAATGGCACTCGATTCATTTGTTGATTCAGATGCCGAACTGGCAAAAAAAGTCATTTGCAGTGATGCCGAAGTCGATCGCTACAACCGCGAGATCATCAATGAGTTGACGCTGTTAATGAAGCAGGACCCCAGCCTTGTTGATCCTTCGTTGCATTGTTTTTCAGCATCCCGGCATGTCGAACGAGTCGCGGACCTGGCCGAAAATATTGCCGAAGATGTTATTTACTTGGTCGACGGCGACATTGTCCGTCACAAGCATGGAAACTTTGAACACCCGGAAAATATCGAAAATGCCTAAATCGAAGATCTTAATTGTTGAAGATGACCGGTCATTGGCTGATGTGCTCGAGTACAACCTGTCCAGTTCGGGTTATGAAACGATTTGGTCGTCGGATGGTCAAGACGCATTGAACCAGGCTCGACTGAAACTGCCCGACCTGGTCCTCCTGGACTTGATGATTCCCGTGGTCGACGGCCTGGAAGTTTGCAGACATCTGCGAGCCTCCTCGGAAACGCGCAATATACCCATCGTCATGTTGACGGCCAAGGGAGAAGAGACAGATGAACTCGTGGGGTTCTCAGTCGGTGCAGACGATTATGTTGTAAAACCATTCAGCGTCAAAATTCTGCTGGAACGCATCAAGAATCTCCTGCGTCGTCGCGCTCAAAATCAGAGCACCAACGGCGAAACCACGACGCTGTGCGGCGTTACGATTGACCGCGTCAAGCATCGCGTTTCGGTTCAAGGCCAGCTGGTGGATTTGACACCCAGCGAATTTCGCTTGCTCGACACGATGATTCGTCAACCCGGTCGCGCGTTTGACCGAAACGAACTTATCGACGCGGCCCTGGGGACCGATACGCTCGTGTTGGAACGCACCATCGACGTTCATATTCGCTCGTTGCGGAAAAAATTGGGTGACGAGAACGAGCTGATTCAAACCGTTCGCGGAATCGGCTACCGGTTCCGGGAACAAAATTAGCCGAACCATTGGGGATCGCGCATAAGGGGGTCGGCGCGGTCCAAGATGCAGGCGAATCGCCGGTGGTGGACCAGGTCCCGCAATCAGTCGAAATTCCGCCATAGCAGAAAGGTGTATTCGTTATTGGTGATATGTTATTACTCACGTTTCATCAGCGTCTCAATAACAAATCACATATCGCCAATCACAAATAATTGATCAAGACGGCTCTTAGCATGGTACGCGGGAGCGCAGAAACGGTCACGAGTTTTTTCTTTTTCCGTGTCTGGGACAGACGCGGCTACGATGTCGCGTCAATTCATGAATCAACTTACAGCCTCAGAGCGCCCGACTCTTCCCGGGGGAGAGTTAAGTGCGCGGACTGAATTCCTGCACGGCTTTCGCTCGCCTACCCAAGGATCTCCGTAACGGCCCGCGCGTGTTCAACGCCCGTCAGCTTCATATCAAGCCCCTGGTGCTTCACCGTAAATCTGGCGTGGTCAATGCCCAGCATGTGAAGAATCGTGGCGTGCAGATCGCGAACATGAACGACGTCCTGGACCGCGTTGTAACCCAGCTCGTCCGTTTCGCCATAGCTCGTGCCCGGTTTGATGCCGCCGCCAGCCAGCCACATCGAAAACCCTTTGATATGATGGTCGCGACCCGCCTCGCCTTTGTTGCTTTGGACCATCGGCGTGCGGCCAAATTCGCCGCCCCAAATGATCAGGGTGTCATCCAACATGCCTCGCTGTTTCAAGTCGGTCAACAAAGCCCACGTTGGCCGATCCGTCAAATCACAACAGATTTTCATATACTTTTTCAAACCGTCGTGGTGATCCCAGCCGCGATGATAAAGCTGGATGAACCTCACGCCGCGTTCTGCCAGCCGCCTGGCAAGCAAGCAATTCGAGGCAAATGATCCGTCGCCCGGCTTCGCGCCGTACATTTCCAGGATGTGCTGTGGCTCCTGGCTCATATCCATCAAGTCAGGAACGGAGGCTTGCATACGGAAGGCCATTTCATAGGCCGCAATGCGCGTCGCAATTTCCGGGTTGCCTACTTGTTGATTCCGCTGGAGATCCAAACGTTTGATGGTTTCGATCAAATTTTGCTGTTGGGTACGACTCACGCCGGCTGGATTGCGCACGTAATGAACCGGGTCACCCGCCGCGTTAAACTCCACGCCCTGAAACTGGCTGGGCAAAAAACCGGTCGCCCACTGCCGGGACGCAATCGGTTGCGGATTTCTCCCTCCGACGCTGGTCATCACAACAAAACCGGGGAGATCACGGCTCTCGCTACCCAGACCGTAGTTGATCCAGGCACCCATCGAAGGCCGACCGCTGATCGCAGTGCCCGTATTCATGAACGTGTGGGCTGGATCATGATTGATCTGTTCCGTGACGAGGGACTTGACGATGCAAATGTCGTCGGCCAGCCGCGATTGCCACGGCAAAAAGTCGCTGAACAATAGCCCACTCTCACCGCACGGACTGAACTTGGCCAGCGGCCGCATTGCTTTGAGCGCCTGGCCTTGAAGCTGCGCGATGGGTTGCCCGTCCGTGAACGCAGGCGGCATCGGTTGCCCGTCCAGTTTTTCCAGCTCTGGTTTATAGTCGAAGGTCTCCAGGTGAGACGGTCCGCCCGCCATGCACAAGAAGATGACACGTTTCACGCGCGACGGGAAATGCGGCAAGCCCGGCAAGCCAGCCAGGTTGTCTAACGCGTCGGTTTGAGCGAACCCAGCCATCCCTTCATCGACCAGTAAACTGGACAAAGCGACCGCACCAAGTCCCAGCCCCGCACGGCTCATGAACGTACGGCGGTTGATGGCGTTGGCGAGATGTTGGAGTTGGTTGCTCATTGTTTGATCTCGCAGGCGTGCCTGTCCCAGGCTCGCATCGTTAACAAGGACGAATCTTTGTCCGTCTGGGACAGACGGACCTACGTTCTCCTAATTTCTGGTAATCGTCTCACTCAAATTTAAGATTGCCCGGCACACCGTCGTCCAGGCAGCCAGTTCGACCGGCTCCAACTCGATTGTCGCCGGACTGTCACCCGTCAAAATTAACTTTTGAGCTTCTTCTGGATTTTGTGCGAAATAGTCGTGGCTGGATGCAAACAATTGTTGCAGCACGCCGACTTCCATACTCGTTGGTTTTCGGGACACGGCCCACATGAACGCATCGTCCAACCTGGTCTCAAACGAACTGTTACCGACCAGAAATCTGCCGGGAAACGTCCGCGCGGCTTCGACAAAACTGGGATCATTCAGCAGCGACAGCGCGGCCAACGGCGTATTGGATCGCGGCCGGCGAGCCGTGCATTCCTGCCGCATCGGCGCGTCAAACGCCTTGAAGGTCGGGTGCAAAAATTGCCTTTGCCAATGAACATACACACCACGCCGATATTGTTTCGCGCCTTCGTCATGATGGTATTCGCGAACCGGGAAATTCAGATGACGATAATAACCGCTCGGCTGGTAAGGCTTGATGCTTTTGCCGCCGACCGTTTCCGTATTCAACAAACCGGAGATCGCCAACAAATCGTCGCGCACAAATTCCGCTGGCAATCGATATCGCGACTGGCGGGCAAACAACCGGTTTGAGGGGTCTTTCTCCCGCAGTTCCGGCGCTTCCAGAGACGATTGCTGATACGTCTGGCTGACCGCAATCGAGCGAACCAGCCGTTTGATATCCCAACCGCTTTCGACGAACTCAATCGCCAGGTTATCAAGCAACTCCGGATTCGAGGGGGCCTCCCCCTGCCCTCCAAAATCATCCAGCGAATTTGAAATCCCAACACCCATCAATAAATACCAGACGCGATTGACAAACACGCGAGCTGTTAGCAACCCGCTGCCGTGATCCGGGTCGGTCAGCCAGTTGGCCAGATCCAATCGCGTGGCTCGCCGTTGACCGACGTCTAGGTTCCCCAGAAACTCAGGAACCGCTGGCTGCACGACCGTCCCTGATTCGTCGAGCCAGTTTCCACGCGGGAGAATCCTGACTGTGCGGGGAGTTTTCAAGGCTTGGGTCACCATCGTCCACGCACCCAAATTTTCAATGTCCAAGCGACGTTGGTTTAGATCCTTTTCGTCGGCTTTGAGCTGTGCGAGCTGGTCATTCAAATCCGTTTTGAAATCGGGGTCTTTATCCGTATTTCCTTGAACCTGTTTTTTGACATTTTGAATTTCGCCGCGGACCGATGCAAGTTGATCGTTAACGGCCTCCAATTTTTTCCGATTTTCGACCGAGATCAGCAAAATCTCGGGTGGGCGAGCCGTCGGCAAACTGTTGGTGCCGACTTTGAAGTGTTTTTCGTCGTCGATGTCGGCAAAAAATGCCGCCAGCGAATAGAAGTCTTTGGATGTGTAGGGATCGTATTTGTGATCATGACATTGTGCGCAACCCACCGTTGCGCCCATCCACACATTGGAAACGTTTCTGACGCGGTCAGCCGCGTAAATCGCGGTGTACTCTTTCGGCTGCAAACCGCCTTCGTGCGAGGTTTGCAAAAGTCGGTTATAGCCGGTGGCCACAATTTGCTGTTGCGTTGGTTCAGGCAGCAAGTCTCCCGCCAGTTGTTCGCGGGTGAACTGGTCAAATGGCATGTTGGCATTGAACGCATTAATCACCCAATCTCGATAAGGCGAAATATTATGGTCCTGGTCTCCGTGGTAGCCAACGGTGTCGGCATAGCGCACGAGGTCCAACCAGTAAACCGCCAGGCGTTCGCCGAAATGCGAGGATGTCAGCAAGTGGTCGACCTGCCTTTCAAATGCCGCTTGTGAATGATCGTTCACAAATCGCTCGACGTCTTGAGGCCGCGGCGGCAGTCCGATCAAGTCGAAATAGACGCGGCGGATCAGCGTGACCGGGTCGGCTCGTGGCGATGGTTGGAGCGAATCCAAAGCCAATCGCGCCTGAACCATGTTGTCGATCCAGTTTGCGTTCGCCGGCAATCCCTCGACTTCCGGAATCGGGTATTTTCGCGGCGGCAGGTAGGCCCAGAACTCGGACCACACGGCGCCCTCGTTGATCCAACGCTGGAGTCGTTTGATTTCTTCGGGCTTGAGTTGCTTGCCGGATTCCGCCGGAGGCATCCGCAGGTCGGGATCCGGGTCGAGGATGCGTACGATCATTTCGCTCGCGTCGGCGTTACCCGGAACGATCGCCTGATATCCTCCCAAGTCGGCGAAAGCGTTCGCTTTGAGGTCAAATCGCAGGTCCGCTTCGCGAGCATCCTCATCAGGTCCGTGGCATTGAAAGCACTTATCGGAGAGCAGCGGACGAATGTCGCGGTTGAAAGAAATCGCCTGGTCATCAAAAGTTTGCGCAAACCCGGCGCGGCAGATGGTCAACAGGCAGAAAATCGCGATGGCTGAAATTCGCAACAAGTGAGAGATTCCGGGCGGAAGGTTAATCTAAGCAGGTCACGGCCCTATTGTAATCGATGGACCCCTGATGGGACCGACAGCACGAATTTTTGCGAAAACGACATTGAAAAAGCTGAAATGAGAACTGCCCCCCTCAAAACTGAAAATCGTGAATCACAAAATTGTCATCATACAGTTCATCGCCGCGCCACATTTGCACGCGCCCCGTTTGCAAATCACCGATCGCACCGCCGCACGTGATCGACGGGTCCTGGGTACCGGCCTGGAAGTTGGAACAAATCGACTTGGGATAGTTTTCGTGGTCGTTCAATAAGCCGTACAAGGCATCGTAATCTCGCACGGCATCAAGTTTTTTTGTTAGCAATTCAAACCGAATGTGGGTTGTGGAATTTTGAGCGATCTTCGTTTCGCGAAGGACCGACTGCCGTCCCAGGCAATGGTTGGTGTGAAACAGGTAACCGTGCTCGTTGCCCATCATGAAATCCACGCGTTCGGCGAGCCCGGGCATGATCTCCCACATTTCCGCACGTTCGCGGGATGCGACCAGGTAATTATGCCCGGAACTTGCCGCTGCGGTGGCCAGGTGGTCCGCCATGTCATCGTGCCGGGGGAACCGCAGGGTTTTTCGCACGATCGCCGGCCACATCACACTGGCAACGGCGCCATCGGTATTGATGTTGTTGACTTGCACCGTCGTTCCGTGTCGCGTGAAACCCATCATGCCGACGCAGCCGACGAGGCTGAAGATGACGGATTCCAGCACACCGTCCTGACCTGAAACGGTGATGACGGCGACGTAGTTTTTCGCACTCCCGTGCATGTCCCACGTCTGCCCGGCCAATGGCGAACCATAGTTGATGTAAACCACGGAACATCCCTGTTGTTCGGCCAACTTGATATCACGAAAATCGGTGTAGTTGTTGAGCACCGTAATCGACTCGCGCGACAGTCCCGATCCGTCGCAGATGCCTTGCAGTTCATCGGACAAATCCTGATCGTAAATTTTTGTTGCTGCCCATTGTTGTTCAGCCAGTTCGCTGATCCAGCGCGAGTCGAGCGTTGGGTTCTTTTCCCGCATCAAACCGCGGCGGATTTCCACCAGTTCGGCAATCGCTTCACGGAATTGTTCGCCATGCAGGCGCCCCCGCTCCAGCGGTGATTGTGCTGCAGCGTATTCAATCACGGGAAATCCACAGTCAATCACGTTTCAATTGCTCCTCTTTCGTTCGTGGATGACGACTTCATTTAAAGTAGTCGCATTCACCATTGCCAGCAGGCTGCGTTTGGTGATTGCATCCGCGTCGTCGGGATGGGCGCCTGCCCAGGCGAGTGGGCACCGATAATAAATGCAGTCTCGATAAGGACGCTCGTCGGGATAATCGTCGCTCAGATGCTGTAATTCAAAACTTCCGAGCGACAGGTTGATGGCCCACATGGAACGCGCCAGTCGATCGCGATTTCGGCCATGAATTGCCGTGACCCCATTTTCGATGGCTTGCAGAATGACAGCTTGTTTCATCGTTTTTCCCAGCCCGCCACGGAATTCAGGCGCGATCGTCAAGTCCATCGCGTAATAGGCATGTGGGTCCTCGTGAAACGGATCATCCGTTACACCACGTTCCTGATCAAACACATTCAGGCGCCCCGCAAATGACATGGCAACGATTCGATGTCCGTTGAGCACCAGCAGTCCGAGCGGATTTTGCGAGGCAAACAACAGATCAAACTCTGCAGGCGGAGTTTGCCTGGCTGGTTCGTACGTTGCCCGCTGCATGGCCAGGATCTCGTCGCGGTGATGCTCATAACTGAACTGGTCCAAAACCACGATTTCGAGATCTTCATTGGATTCGGCTGCCAAACGCGCTTTCAAAAAAGCTGTGGCACGGTTGTCGGCCGTAAGTCGGCCGGTTGCCTTGGCAACGATGATCGTCTTGTGAAAGTCGAGAAAGTGCGTGTGAGCCTTGCGCTTGTGGATCTCAACTTCTCCGGGCTCAACAGGTTCGCCTCGCAACAAACGAAACAGTAAATCCAAACGGTCCCAAAACAGCGTCCGTTCCGTTTTGCGGTAGGAAAGGTTGAGCACAAATTTGAGTCTTGTCGATCCGTGCGGCCACGGGTCGACGAGAATTCCGGCTGCCGACGTTTCCCCGATAAATTTCAAAAAATGATGGCTGTCGTGGAATTCGAATCCAAACTCAAAATTCGGCCCGTCAACGTGGACATTTTTCAGCAAGTCGCCATGCTTTTCCAGCATTTGCCCGAATCGAATTTCGATCTCGTGGGCAACGGCGGCGTGCTCATTGGCGAACTGATCGAGGACCGCCAAAGAAATGTAGTAATAAAGTAAGCCCGCCGGTTTCAGGTCTTCGCGCGGCTTGAGTCTCAGCTGACCGCAAGGCGATCGTTGAATCCGGGCGATCAGCCGTTCGTAGGCCGTTTCGATCTGCTTGAACGAATCGGTGAATTCACCCGTCCACGTTTCGCGAAACTGGGTCATTCCGAACAGTGCGCTGGCGTTGTATCCCAGCCACCGCGGGAATTCGTGAACGCGAGTGTCAAACACATACCGGTCGTCGCCCAGGCACAGATAGGGACCAAACGACCTGGCTAGGCTGGACCGGAATTCGGCGGCTAGTTTCCTGTTGTTAAGTTTGGCCATACGTTGATCGGATCGGGTAGAGAGATCTCAGATTGGTTGCAGCGAATCTGACATCATTAAGTTACCCCAAGTGCCGTTCGCACCCTAGTCTTCGCCACATGTGCAACAACCGTCCTTTTTGATTTGGATCAAACACAATTTCCGCGACTGTATGTAGTACCGCCTGTAGGCGGAGTTTCCGGCCAAAGCCGAGACGGCGTACGACAAACTTAGCAGTCGGTTTGCCGCAACGGCACGGCGCTTGCCAAGGTCTATTTTTCGGGTTTCGATCCGACCAAGGCAGCGAAATTCTTTTCTCTAATCCAGATATTGCGGTACCGCACCGGATTGCCATGGTTTTGGAACAGCAAGGGCAGCTTTTCCGCGTGGACTTCGTAATGTGGCGGCTGGTCCCAATACGTTCCACCGGAGAGTTCGACATGATTGTGGATCAGAATGCCGTTGTGGAACGCCGTGACGTAGGCGGGACTTTTCACCGTGCCGTCTTCGTTGAACCGGGGAGCCGTGAAAACGATGTCAAAAGATTGCCATTGGCCGGGACCACGACAGGCGTTCACGGTTGGAGGCTGTTGTTTATAAATCGCGCCGCACTGGCCATCGAAATAAGTTTTGTTGTCAAACGAATCGAGAACCTGAATTTCGTACTTGCCCATCAAGTAGACGCCGCTGTTACCGCGCCCCTGCCCGTCCCCTTTAACTTCCGCCGGCGTGGCAAATTCGACGTGCAACTGGCAGTCGCCGAAACCCTGCTTGGTCCGAATGTCGGCGCCTTGGACCGTGGCGATCCCGTCGGCAATTTTCCACTTGTCACCGTTCTCAAATGCGTCGAGGTTGGTGCCGTCGAACAGGACGATCGCGTCCGAGGGCGCGGTCGAGGCGGTCCCCGGATCAATCACGGGTGGCTCGGGCCAGACAATGCCGCTGAGGTATTCATCAAATGTCGAAGTCGAGGCGGCAAGGCCGACGACCAATAACGTCGCGGAGAACAAACAGGAAAATACAATTCGGCTAATTCGGTTATTGATTCGCATCGCAGGCATTCCAGATGTGGGGTCGAACTATCACGACTCGAAGATATGCCGATTTGTTGTCGAACTCAATTCGGCAGTCAAAAATTACGGAAAAAAGATGCCTTTTGAAGCAAATTCATCCATCCAGCAACTGAATGGATCCGGGCATCAAGTTGTTTAAGGGCCAACCCCGGGCGAATGGGTCCTTCCACGGCTATCCGGCAGGCGCCGGCGAATCGCTATCGCTAACGCCTGCCGGCTTGACGTTAAACGATTCAAATCTGGCACCTAAGAAGATCAAAGCACCTTTTCATTTGTGATTTTACGCGAACACACTATCCTGTGTTTGTCGCTTGCCAAATCCTCGATGGCATATCAGGCCTGTTTGGTTGCGTGCGACGTGTCAACGAACTTCGCAGTAGGTTTCACCAACATGCCGGAAGGTCTCTTACTTTTCATCGTGCTCGTCGCAGTGATCCTCGCGTTCGCGTTTTATGGATTCGTCAAGTTTATCAGTTCACTCTTTCGAAGGGAAAACAAGGAACTCCGTCCGGAGCAAAATTACGAACCGCCACCGCCGCGGCCTGTCTATACGCTTCAGGATGACGTGCGGGCTACCAGTCGTGTTCTCAATTTCCTGCGCAGCCGTAAACGTATTGATGAATCCACCTACCAGCAGTTGTCCGGATACCTCAACGAGGAATTTGCCGACCAGTTGAATCCGGCCAGGAGTCCAGATGTTCCTCGACACGAAGCTTCAGAATCACCTGCGATTCAGACAACGGTCGTTAATGAGCAGGGTGATTTGGATGAAATCGAAGTTGACATCATCGAGACGCCTGCCCCGCCACCGATCGTTCGTGAGGCTGCTGCCGCAAATAAGGCTCTTCCGGCAGAATCACCCCCCGTTTATTCACCGACACCGTTATCCCGTCCCGCAACATTGCAGCCTGGCCAGCCGACGCCGCGGGCCGTTCTCCCAGAATCCGCCCCACCCGCGCGCCCTGCTCCCTGGGACATTCCCGAGCCCCCTCCGCCTCCGCCGCGACGAACTTTCAACGAAGTCATGGCAGGCTTCATGCTGGAGAAAAATATTCGCTGGGGAGAGCTGGCCAGCGGAATCTTGATCGTCGGCAGCGCCGTCGGGCTGGTCGTCAGTCTGCGCAATGAACTGCGCGACACGATCCCCTATTTTTCGGCGTTGATTTTTCTGCTGATCACCGCCGCGATCCACGGCGCCGGCATTTACACGCTCAAGAAATGGAAATTGCGCACCACCAGCCGCGGCACGCTGTTGATTGGGCTGTTGTTGATCCCGCTCAATTTCCTGGCTGCCTGCATCCTGACAGGCAATGAAGCCGACCGGCGCGCGTTCACCGATCCCCTGCTCTGGATCGCGCTGACAATCGGGTTGACATCCTTCGGTGCCATGAGCTGGTTCTCCAGCAAATTCCTGCTTCGCCGCGGACAGCTACCGATGGTGATCGCGATTATGGGTTGCGCGGTTGGAACACTCATCATTAATCGTGTCGATCAACTGGATGAGTCAAGCCTGCGAAAGTTACTGGTCACGTTGCCGCTGGTGTTAAGTTTCCTGGTCGGCACGGCTTTGTTCTATAAACGACAGTGGGTGCGCAAGCGTTGGCCGGAGCGGTCCGCCAGTCGGCTGTTTGTGTTTTTGGGAATTTCTGCGTTTTCGCTGCTGGTTGCGGCCGCGATGTTGATTGTGCGGGCCGAATTGAAGGCGGCGGCTGTGGTGGCTTTGATGCCGGCGTTTTCAATCGTCTGCCTGATGACCGCCTGGCTGGGGCGCATCATCTGGAAGGGAGCCGCCGGAGACGAGCAACGCTTATTAAGCTTGAACGGCTTGACGCTTCATATTCTCGGGCTGGGTTTGATGGCTGCGGCACTGTTCGTGGCCGTCTCCAACCCAACCGTGCTGTTGCTGACCGCGTCCATTGCAACGGTGGGATTGATGCTGTTTGCCTGGCAACAACAAGAAGCCCGTTTGTTGCCAGCCGCCTGGGCCGCGTTCGCTACGTTTATTGTTTGCGGAGTCAATCTGTACGTTGGCAAACTGGCCTGGGATACGTGGGCCAGCAGCAGCCAGCTAGTAGCTGCCCTGGTCAGCGGGCAAAGCGGACTCAGTTTGCTCGCGGCGGGAACAGGCGTGGTGGGATTTCATACGCTGTACAGCAAGCGATCCAAAAACCAATCGATATTCCTGCGCGTCGGCTGGTTCAGCGGAGCAGCCATGCTGCTGGTCGGTTGCGGATTGGCGCTGGTCGCCAGCTTTGTCAATCGAGACAATGCGTTTGACGCGCTGACGGCAACTTCCTTGCTGGCGATTGCGACGGTCATTGCGTTGGCCGTTTGTGTGCGGATTTCTGGCGACTCCGAAACAGGTCGGTCCGTTCCTCCCGAATCGCTTCCCTACCTGCCGCGCGTTACTGCGTTGTTAACTCTCGGATTTTTTGCACACGCGTTTGGCTGGAATCTCTGGCTGCGAAATTGGTTGAACGAAACAGCGTTTGGAATCAACGCGAACTGGGTTTTGATTTTCGCGTTGACGTCGATCGTACTGGCAGTTGTCGCCGTGACCTGTCGCTATCGTTCTTCCGCGATGTCATTGTCGAAAGAAACGGGCCGAACTGTGATTGCCGATTTGTTGGGCGATTGGTCCGGGCTAACGAACGTGATCGGACTGATGGGCGTGCTGTTTCTGTTGCGTTTTCAAACCGGCTTGGCCACCGCCATCGCAGTCGCGCTTGGCGGTCGGCTGGCTGTTGCTGACGTGGACGCAAGCGAACCATCGCTTCGGGGTCCGCTACTGGACCAGCCTGTTTACAGCAGCGACAGGCTTCGCGGTGGTTGTGTTTGTAGCCGAACTTTTGACGAGGACCCCATGGTGCCCAGGCATGGAGTTGCCCAGACACTGGTTAATTCAATGCCTGGGGCTCTCGATCTGGGCAGTTGTATGGTTCGTGTTGTGCTGGGCGATCAAACGCGTGGCCAGCGTGCGCAAGTTTGTTGATTTTCATCCACGCGTCGAATGGGTGGCAGCCCATGGCTTGGTGCTTGTCATCGCGTCGCTGATTGGCGTTGCGTTGCTTTCTGGAACGACGAGTGAGCTGTTTCGCGACGCGGGCCAACCCGAGTTTACGCTGGTCGGCGACCGAGTCTGGACGTACGCGGCGTTGATTGGAATTGGACTGGCTTTGTTGTTGGCAGTCTTCCAGCGGCCAACGTTGATATCAGGCGTTGCAATTGTAATGACGTGGATGTTGGCGTGGGGCTTTGGTGCCGAGCACTTCGTCGATTCCAGGTCGGTCGGTTCGGCACTGAGATGGTTGTTACCGATTGGGGGCGCGGTCGGCGCGGCGTTAGTCGCTGCGCGAAAGCCATTTCGACCAGCCTGGGCGACGGCTCGAAATCAATTGGATCTGGGTGGCAAGTCGACTTGGCCATCCCGCACCACCCAACAGTTGATCGATTTCGCTTTGGCGATTGTTGCCTTTGTCGTGTTAGCCATTTCCACCATGGCGATCACGCAGATATTGATGCAAGGTGGCGTTCAAGCATTGGGCGGTCCCGCCAGCGGTTCATGGTTTGGCGATCTTCGAAAAGATGTCTCGTATGGCATTCCGGTGGGCATCATCGTCGGCACATTTTTGTTGTACGCGATTTCGGAAAGGCGGAAATGGCTGGCAACCGCCGGTTCGGCCGTTTTCCAATACTGTGTCATTCTGGCGGTGATGTTGTTATTTGTTTCGCCGCACCCTCAATTGGCGACGGAATGGTTCGTCAACATTTTACAAGCCGTTTCGATTGGCATGACGGCCTACGGTTTTGTCTGGTTCTACTACCGCGAACGCATCGAGGGGGGTGACGCGATGGTAGCCAGACCGACCCCGCGTAAGCGCGTTGCCCAGATCGAAGTACACACCTTGATCAATGGGCTGTTGATCACCAGCCTGGCCGTCCTGGTTGTCGCGAGGTTTTATGCCATTCCCACCCAGGATGGCGGCTGGATTAACACGGTGGGCGGGTGGCTGGGTGTCGTGGCTTGGGCAACGTTCGGTGTGTTGGCATTTTTTGTGTGGCGCAAGCAGCTGGCGCAGCCGCATCGAACTTCGACCTGGATGTGGCTGGCGTGTTGGTCGGGATTAGTTCTGGTAGCCATGATTGCGGCGCTGGTTGACCGTCGTTATGCGGCAACGGAAAGCACCGAGCCATTTCTGACGTTTAACTTGATCATGTGGGGCGCAGTTGTGGTTTGCTTCAGCCAGGTTGTGTTGTTGTCGCTGGAGCGAAGACCTGAATGGTTGCCCGGCGTCTATAGTCAGCCCAGCTCACAACGATTTACATCGTTCCGGGGCGATCAGACGCTGCCACTGCTGGTTGCCGGAGCGATGGTCGTCGCCTTTTCCGTCCGCGGGATTTATTTGAACTCGGGATCCGCCTGGTATTACCTGGCCGCAATCGGTTTGCTGATCGGTTTCCTCGTCGTCGCCGGAATGTTGCGCCAAAGCGCCATCATCGGATTCATCGCGGCAGCCCTTACGACTCTCTGGGCAATTCTGCTGGTGGAATTTGACCCGTCGCGGTGGTTTACGGAGAGTCAGCCGTATCATGCCAATGTGTTGGCGATCGCCCTGGTGTTATTGGCGCTCGTCTGGAGCGGCTTTTACGTTTATCGGCGGCTTGCAAAAAATGAACAGGTACCTTTCCAATTCGTGTGGATGCCGAATCTCGTGTTGCTCCTGTCGTCGCTTTGGTTGTTGCTGGGTGGGCTTGCCCAATGGGCCATCGAATCGGGTATCGATCCCGCGGCAAGCTCGCTGGACAACATTTGCGGAGCCGGAGCGATTGCCGGGCCGGCACTCTTGGCGACATTGCATATTTGGAATGATCGACGACGGTTCCAGGTGATCAGCCGCGTTGTCTGGCTGGTTGGCGTCGTCATTTTTGCCTTGTCGATACTGGTCACACCCGATGGGATGCGATCCGCGAGTATTTTGATGGGGCTGGGATCGGTCGTCACGGTGTGCGGATTGATATGGACCAACCGCGCAAGCTATTTTGCAACGCTGGGAAAAATGGGAGCACCGGCATTGATCAGCCTGGAACGTTCGATGTATCGGCAATTGCCGATGCCTGGGATTGATTCTGGGGGCGATCATCTTGATCTGGGCTTTTCTCGCCACGCAGTTTGTCGAACCACGCGCGGAGCGATACCTGTGTGCAATGAGTCCGTTTGCGGTGGCGGTCGGAATGGGTTGTCTGTCAGACAAGCAGCAACGACGCTGGCTGCAATTGGTGACATTGTCGCTGGTTACGATTGGAGCGATCTTTGTGGCCTGGGCTGATTTGGCGCCAGTCGACATCAGTCAACAGCCAATGCGGTTGTTCGTGCGGGCCTTGTTGGTTTTGGCCGGCGCGATGTTTGTGTATGGCGGCCTCGTCAGTCGTTGGGTTCGGGAAAGCGATAGCTGGTTGAAATCGCTGCGTGAAATGACGGTGGCGACATGCTTGTTGGCCCTTCCCTGCCTGGCGATCGTGATCTGGCAGGAAATCGTGCAGTTTCAACCCGACATCGGTTGCGGCATGCCGATTCCGGAAGCGATCGCCGTCGCAACCGTCGTGCTGGGAATGATCGCGGGCTTGATTACAATCGCGGTATTGCCGAAAAACGACCCGTTCTCATTGTCGCTCGAAGGTCGCATGGCTTACGTGTACGTCGCCCAAGTCGTCGCCGCCATGTTGATGGTGCATTTGTACACGACGATGCCATGGCTGTTCCAGTTTGGAATCAAAGAATACTGGCCGTACATCGCGATGGCGTTGTGTTTTGGCGGAGTCGGGATTGCCCGGGTGCTGGAGAAACGAAACCTCACGGTGCTCGGCAAGCCACTGTTCAACACCGCAGCAGTCCTGCCCGTCATTGTCGCGGCCAGTATTTGGGCAATTGACTCGAGGGCGGATTCATCGCTGGTGATGCTGGCGGTCGGGCTGGTCTACCTGATGATCAGCTACACTCAAAAATCAATCTTGAGCGGAGCGGCATCGATCGTATTTGGCAACCTGGCATTATGGTTGTTCTACTACAACCGGGCTGGCTATTCGTTTGTCGAACATCCTCAATTGTGGTTGATCCCACCCGCGCTATCGACACTGATCGCGGCGCAAATCAGCAAGAGCTCTTTCACGCGCCAGCAGTTGGCGGCGATCCGATACATCTGTGTCACGATTATTTACCTGAGTTCGACCAGCGAAATTTTCATCAGTGGTTTTGGCGAAAAGTTATGGCCACCGATGGTTCTTGCGACCTTGGCCGTCGGCGGGATGTTCGCGGGAATTATGTTGCACATTCGTGCCTACTTGTATTTGGGTTTCGCATTCCTGTTGATGGCGATGATCTCGATGGTTTCGCACGCGCATCAAAGATTCGAACATGTCTGGCCGTGGTGGGCGTTTGGAATCAGCATGGGAGTCGCCATTTTGATCATGTTCGGTCTATTCGAGAAACGGAAGAACGATTTGCAGGCGATCGTCGGTCGCTTGAAGGAATGGGACTTGTAGCGAGTTCGGAGCGTTATTTCGTGCAACCCCTTCCAGCTTGGTAAAAAGTGCCCTCTCCCGCCGACGCGTGAGGGTCCGAGAGAAGCGTTATTTCGTGCAACCCCTTCCAGCTTTGTAAAAAAGTGCCCTCTCCCGCCGACGCGTGAGGGTCCGAGAGAAGCGTTATTTCGTGCAACCCCTTCCAGCTTTGTAAAAAAGTGCCCTCTCCCGCCGACGCGTGAGGGTCCGGGAGAGGGAAACTTCGCAGACGGGGCAAGCCCGACGGGAATTAAGGCCAAAAAAGAATTTGGGTACAAGGCAGGATGCCGATCCCACGTGACTACCTGGCTGATCATCGAAGACAAAGTCGGGCCCAGCCGGCCTGCAACCAGGCCAGTCCGTTGACTAGCTGCGTGAAGACGAACAAAAGCAACAAGCCAACGAACGGGAGAAATGCAACAGCCGACTTGGCGTCATAGCCTGGCACCTGGACTTGGAACCACCAGAACTGCGACAGTGCGGGCGAGGCGATTAAAGCGATGGGGACAACCAAAAAGACAACTGCCGCGACAAACGACAGTATCCCCAGCGGGAATTTTCCGATCAGATACAGAACTGATAGCCAGGTTCGTTTGTCGATGAACATGCGTTTGGCCCGCTCAAAATTGGTACGCTCCTGATCCACGGGCAACCGTCGCGGCGCCAGCGGGGTCCGCAACATCGACGAAACGAGGCCCCGTTCGAGGGTGCCAAAGCCACGGGCCAGCAGAAATGTTCCTAACAAGATGAAGAACCCAACCCAGACGATCAAAGTGCCGATTCCGGCTGCCAGACCCGTGATCATCAACACAAAATAGAGGATCCCCAACGGAAACGACAACAATAAAAAGAGCCAATTCTTGTATGTCTGCGGGTGAATAATCGCCGCCAGCATTCCCGTTTCGGGCCACGGTCCCGGCGCACTAACTGCCGCATATTCGGGGTAATAAGACTTCACAGGTGGCGCGGGACGATTCTGCCAAGCTGGTTTGGCCGCCGTTGGCTGGACCTGTGCCAACGATTGCATGTCCGTCTTGATTTCGCTGGCCTTTTGATAGCGCAGCTCGGGTTCTTTTTCGAGCGTGTGCAACACAATTTCATCGAGCCGAACATCAATGGTGACTTTCTTCGAAGGTGGCGCAAAACGTCCGAGCGGGAGTTCGCCCGTCAACAGTTCGTAAATGACGACTCCCAGCGAATAAATATCGGCGCGATGATCGACGTCGAGTGGCCGTTCGAACTGTTCCGGAGCCATGTAGTGCATCGTTCCCATGACCTGATGCGCCTGCGTCAAAGCCGGCGCGACGGTTTTGTCGTTCAGCAGTTTTGCCAGCCCGAAATCAGCGATTTTCACCTTGCCTTCGGTGTCGACAAGGATATTTTCCGGTTTGATATCGCGGTGCACGATCCCTTTGTCATGCGCGTATTGCAGTGCATCGCAAATCGCGGGCACAATTGCGAGTGCCTGGGACGGTTGCAGTTTGCCCCCGAACAACATCTGGCGCAGGTTGATCCCATCCACGTATTCCATGATGAAATAATACAGGTCTCCTGTTCGTCCAAAGTCATGCACCGTAACAATGTTGGGATGACTCAAATGCCCCAGTGCCTGGGCTTCGCGCACAAAACGGCTGGCGAAATCCTGCACGTTTTGTGAGTCGGGCTTAATGATCTTGAGCGCGACCAGCCGGTTGAGACCTTTTTGACGGGCGCAATAAACCGCCCCCATGCCGCCTTGGCCGATCAGGTGCAGGATATCGAGCTGCGGAAATGCTGCGACGAGTTCGGTCGGAATCAGCTGGCCCTGAGTCGCGGAACTGGGTGCGCACGTGGCCGCCAAACGCCCGTCGAGGCTCCCCCGGTTTGTCCAGGTCTGGAGCCCCAGTTGCATCAGGCACGCCGGACAGGGAGTCCCAGGATTACTGCCCGACAGATCTGCGTGACAATTTGGACAAGTTTGTTGGTTGGTTTTTTGTTTCGTTTTCATGTGAGGCCCTTTTTTGCTGTCACCCTTGAAAGAAGGAAAAAGCGAAAAAGGTTACAAGGTTTGACTGAAAATCGGGCTAATGCTTCAAAACATCGAAAAGATGCCGAATTTCCGCGTCAATTTCGCTGGGCTGGTCCACTGTTTTTTCAATTTCCGCCCTCAACAATTCTCCAAATCGCTGCCGCATGCGATGCACGGCGACTTTAGCGGCGACCTCGGTCATATTCAGCTGTCCCGCCACGACGGCCATCGTTGATTCGGGCGATTTTCCAGCCAGAAAAATCCGCAGTTTTTCGAACTGGTGTGATTTGCCGCGTTTTTCAAATTCTTTCTGCAGAGAGAGGTTGGCGCAATCCAGCAACGTCAAAGCCCATTGTTTTTCGAAAATTTTGTCGGAGGTGTTTTCGTGAGCCGGTTCATTGCGATAACGCGAATCGGCGTCGGCATAATCAATCGACAGAACATGCTTGCCGCCTCCCCGTTTTTGCGCCCGTTGTTTGTCCCATTCGTTGAGCAGGAAATGTTTGAGGGAGGCGATCAGATAGGAACGAAACTTTCCATGTGCCGGATCCACCCGTTGCAAATCATTGCGCGAAAGCAAGTCGGCAAAGAATGCCTGAGTCAAATCAGCCGCGATTTCAGGCCGGTTCCCTTGGTGGCGAACGTAGGCATAGAGTGGATACCAATAGATTTGGCAAAGTTCCTGGAGTGCTGATTTGGCAACCGCCGAATCCTGGTCGCCGACCGCACGAACCATGCTCCATTGCGTCGTGGCAAAGCGGCGATTCGAGTCGTTCTGGTTTGGTTCGTTCCCGTCGGGCATGCTGCCATTGTAACTGTGGCAAGCGTTGGGCGGCAGCTTGGAATTGGTTTGATTTGGTTCGGGCGGCCACCAAAGGGGTCGGGGGTCTTTTTGACGGAGCTGTTTTTGGCTTGATAACGCGTCCCCCAAAAGACTCCCGACCCCCTCCCGTTCTCGACTCGGAGAGTGAAGCAACGATGTTCGCATTCCGGTCTTCGGCTTTGTCCTACTCGCTGGACGATTCTTCGGTAGGCGGCGCGGAATCAGATGACGCGTTTTTGACGTATTTGTCGAGCCAGGCAATCATTTCGGCTTGTGTATGCAGCACCGACTGGCGTGCCCGATAGCCGTGTGACTCGTAGGGCAACATCACCAGCCGCACGTTACCGCCGTTACCTTTCACGGCTTGATACATTCGTTTGGACTGCATCGGAAACGTCCCGCTGTTATTGTCGTTTTCGCCGTGAATCAACAACAGCGGTTCGGTGATTTTGTCGGCGTGCATAAACGGCGAAATCTGGTTATAGATGTCCTGCGCTTCCCACAACGGCCGCCGCTCGGACTGAAATCCAAACGGAGTCAGGGTGCGGTTGTACGCGCCACTGCGGGCAATTCCCGCTTTGAACAAATCGCAATGGGCCAGCAGGTTCGCGGTCATAAACGCACCGTAACTGTGTCCGCCGACACCGACGCGGTTACGATCGGCCACTCCCATCTCGACCGCCTTGTCGATCGCGGCTTGAGCAGCGTCCACGATCTGGTCGATAAATGTATCGTTCATGGTTTCCGGGTCACCGATGACCGGCATGGTAGCCGCGTCCATAATCGCATAACCCTGGGTAAGCAGAGTGAGGTGCGTGATCGACCGCATCCGGGTGAAACGTGAGGGACTGCCGGCAATCTGACCCGCCGTTTTGGCGTCGTTGAACTCCTGGGGATAGGCCCACACGAGCAAGGGGAGTCGGGTTCCCTCCTGGTAGTCGGCAGGCAGGTAAAGCGTGGCCGAAAGCGGCACTCCATCGGATCGATCGTATTTGACGATTTCTTTTTTTATCCCGCGAATTTGTGGCGTCGGATCGGGAAAATCAGTTAACGCCCGGTCGGTGTTATCGTTGAGATCGCGAACGAAATAGTTAGGCGGGGTACTGTGCGTTTCGCTATTGGTAATGATCACCGGTCTGGTTTCCTCGCTGCTGCTAACAACCTTGACGACCGATTCAAAGGTGCCCTCTTCGCAGCGCCACAACCGTTCGGTTTTCAGGGTGTCAATGTCCTGCCGGTCGAGAAATGGCAAGTTGCCTTTGGGCGAAGCGCCCGCCCCAATGCGGTAAACGAAGTTACCATCCTGCCGCGCAATTGCGTGCCCCGTCTCATCGGGCTTCATCACGATCCGCCCAGGATCGCCGTAGCGATCGCGAATGCTGCGATCCATCAGGACTTTCGGAGTTTGGCCGGGAGTTTTCAGATCATGTAATAACGAACGAACCCAACGACGGTCACGATCGTATTCGGTCGTCATGATCAAACTTGGGTCGGCCAGGTAGGAAACACCGAACGAGCGATGCTCGAGTTTCAACAGTTCCCGGGGCTGACTGTCAAACGGACCGCTAATCATCATGATCTTGTCGCGATGTTCGGCTTCGCGATTTGGGTCACCACCATCCAGAGCTTCGACCCAGACCAGAGTTGCTGGTTCGCCCGATTTCCAATCGACTTGCCGCGGTCCGGTATGGACGCCTTCGATCGGAATGTTCTCGTCCATCGGAAGTTCTGCGACCGTGTACTGGACCTTTCCATCAAGCCCCCAGCTTTGAACCTTGCGGGGAAAACTTTGATAGGTCATCAAATAGCTAAATGGTCTGTGGATGGTTGTGACCAGAATTGACTCGCCGTTAGGTGAAACGTCCGCACTGGAAAAGATACTTGGCGGGCCAATTTCGCTGATCTCACCATCGACGCTGATGACAGCCAATTGATTGGTTGCATAATACTCAAACAGATCTTCGTCGTACTTGTTGGCAAGCAGATCCTGGTACGTTCGCGTAGGCGATTTGTTACCGTAGGATTCCTGGATGTTGGGACCGGTCGGCGTGCGATCTTCGACCGGCTCGGGCCCACGGTTGTCGGGAACCAGATGGCAGAGTACGTGTTTTGCATCGGGCATCCATTCAATTCCGCCCATCACGGTGTTCAATCGATCGGTAAGCAGTCTGGGTTCCTGGGGTCGGTCGACCGACACGTACCACAACTGCTGTCCTTGTTTTGAGACGTTTGTGAACACGAATGATTTCGAATCATGGGCCCAGCTAACGCGCGATATCTTGGCATCCGGCGGGACGGGAATCACGAACTCTTCCGCCGTTTCGGCGCGCCAAGCACATCGGCTGGACGCAAGGTGATGCCGTGGTAAAAGCTCGTGGAAAATCCGCTGTTGGCAACGGGATCAACACGCAGACCCGCCAATTCCAGCATTCGCCGGGAAATATCGGCAATGTCCGGCATCGCATCGAAATCAATCAACACCATCCAATTCGCATCCGGGCTGAAACTGACAATCGGTTCCGGTTTCGCATCAATGATGTCAACCACTTCCTGTGGCGGCAGTTGGTATCCATTCTCATCAGCCATAAGTCCCTCAAACTGCAATGACAACACAAGAAAACAAAGGCCAGCAACGATGTTTGCAACGGTGAGTTTCATAACTGCTCCAGTCCGATTGATGGTTGTTCGGTAGAAGTCTAACCACGGGTGGCGGTGGCGTCGCGCCGCCGGCGAGCCTGCCCCAAACCCGCACCCTAGGCGAGCCTGTCCCAGGCTCGCACGCAGCCAAACGTAACGGGCGGCTTGTCCGCGCATCAAGCTAAACTTATTGGTGTCGGTCTGGGACAAACCGACCTAAGGTTATTTGGCCTGGCCCTGTAGTTCCGTTGGCTCTTTACCCTCGTAGGCTCGGTAAAAATCCAGGATCGCTGTTTTGAGTGCTTCCGCAGTTGCCGGATCGGCGTCCTGCTTGCATTTCATGGCACCCACGATTATGCGATGGGCGGTCGCAAGCTGGCCCGTGTAATCTTTGTTTTCTGATTTGATCCGCTGAGAAAGAAAATATTGTGACATGACAGTCTGAATGTTTGTGGCATGATCTTCTTTGGTGTTCACCCAGCGTGTCATCTGGTTGATTGTCTTTCCATCAGGCGGACCGTTCTGCATGCCGGCGGCATACTCATTGATGCTCGTAATGGCTTTGGCAATTGTCGCGGTATCTTCGAGCATTTGCTCGAACCTCATTTGGTCTCCATAAATCCCGCACGGCACCTGGCAATGAAACAAAACCGGCGGATTCGGATCTGAATTTTTCGGCGTCGCCGGCATGGCGGGTTCGTTGGCGTGAGCAAACTGTGCCAGGAAAAACAGGCAAAGACTGAGTGCGGCAAATCTTGATTTCATTTTCGTTCCTGTCTGGTGAAAAACTTTTTACGGTTGGTCGCATGGCGTCCAATATACCAAAACAATTTGGAAAATTCATGAGCTGGCAGACAATTAGCATCGGGAGCGCATTCTGCCGGCCCCGGGGACATCTCCAAGTTTGATACTTAGCCAAGTCGCAAGCACGCACGCAGCTGGTCGATTACCAAGATGGGGATGGCAAAGTGATGTTGCGGGGAAACATCCGATCCGGGACGTTCCAAGTGGTTTGAAGAGGCCGCGAAAGCGAACCCGGACACAAGAAAGTCCGGGCAGCCGGTCGATCACTCGACAGTCTAGTCGGCCTTGCCGATCGCCTGTTGCACGTCGTCAGGCAGAAACGGTTTGGCTTGAGCCGTAAACCTGGACTGCAAGGCATCGGCAATCGACAGTTTCAGCTTGTCCTGTTTCTTCGACAACTGCTTGTTGATTTTGTCGACGAGCTTGTCCTCTTTCTCTTCGATCTTTTTATCAAGTTCTTCGCGAACGACTTTGGTCATCTGCTGGGCAAACTCCCCGCCCGCTTTGCTGATCCGGTCGATCCGAAACTCGTCGACGATCAAATCAGCGTCGGTGGCAACGGGTGAAAACATCAAATCCGGTGGAAACCGGGTGATGTCCATCTTCACGCCCAATTCGCAGGAAACCTTCAACCGAACCCGAGTATGGCCCGCGGCACTGAAACTGTACAGTTGAACTCCTTTGACCCATTTCGATTCGCGCGCATGGATTTTCAGGTGAGCTGTAATATGGACATCAAATGCCGTTTTCCCATTTTCGAGCTTGCGAAGATTCTTGACCTGAACTGAAAAATCTTCTTGTGGGTTAATTAGCTCGGTTGAATACTTTCGCCAGTTACCGTGGTTAACAACTTTCTTGCGACGATTCGTTGAAATCCGCCAGCCATCGCGATGCCACTTGATTCCGTCCCAACGTTCGTCCTGTTGGCCCCAGTCTTTGTCCTCGGTAAACGTGTGGGGAATTGAATCGAGGGCCAATCGCGTCAGGAATTTGTCAATGTTCTCGCCGGCATCGACCGAGCTGCCAACCGCCCCGGAATTGGGCACAACCTCGGCAGCCTCTACGACCGACAACGGCTGACTGGCGGGAACTGCGTCCCGCTGGCCTTCCTGGGCAACGCCAGTGACGGGAAATACGAACACGAGAGCACCAAGGCTCCGTTGATTTAGCAACTTTGATAACACAATATTGTTTTAGCCAATTTCAACGATTCGCTGAATCCAGTTAGATCAACCGCACCTGCCCGAAGCCTTTTCATTTATAATGTATCGGCAAAACTACGCCACTTAACCGAATTTTGTTCAACAAGACGATTCATGGCCTTAAACCTGTCAACAATTTCTGATAGCAGATTGGAATCCAACGGATGGCAGGAGCGAGACATATCGCCGCGATTGCGATTGTACGGATGGAGCCTGATGTTGATCGGGCTGTTGTTCATTGCGGGCTGCGATCTCGGCTATATTTCGGCGAAATCAATCCCCACACCGATTCCGGAGAAATTTCCATACGAGATCGAGGGAGCGTCCGCCGCTAAGATTTGGGGCGGAGACAATTTTGAAGTGATGCATGACGGCCTGCTCCATTACCTCGTTTTGCAGGGTATTGACTCGCCCAAACCAGGTCAGGACTACTTTCGCGAGTCTCGAAAACACATCAGAGCTCTGGTCCGTCGCCGACCTCTCGCGCGGTCCTCTATGAACTGGATGAAGAGAAGCGGGAGATTGCGCGGGTTTTCATCGACGACCTTGACCTGAATCTGGAAATGGTGCGGGCCGGGATGGCATGGTTCGACGGCAATGAATTTGAAGATTCCGAGAGCTTCCGCTCAGCAGAAAAAGAAGCCCGGGAAAAGAAAATCGGACTGTGGCAGAACCCGAATCCCGTTCACCCGTCAGAGTTCCAAGGCAACGTGGAACCAAAGCAATAAAAAACCGCACGTGCAAAAACACGCACGGTTCAAATCAAAACAGCCAAATTGTGGTTGCAATCGTGTAAGGTCGTCAATCAATGACCACGACGTTCTCAGCTCGCGGCCCTTTGGGACCGCTTCCTTCTTCGTATTCCACCTTCTGACCTTCACGAAGATTGTCATAGGCGACATCCTGCACCGCCGAATGATGGAAGAAAATGTCTCCTCGCTCGCCCTCGATGAATCCGAATCCCTTGTCCGTCAACTTTTTAATCGTACCCTGCGGCATACCGCCACTCCTCAAAATCGAACCGTAGAAAAAATCTATTGCCAATAACCGAATTCAAATCGGCCCATGCCAAAGCAATTTTGAGAAGCAATTAAAAACCGCAGCGCACCGTCGCTTGTAGAGCCGTGATCCAGTTTAGACAGACCTCCTCGTTGAAGATGTCTGTCAATGACCAACGTACTAGCCCGATTTTAAGGCAACAAAAAAAGAATTCAACAGAAAACTTTCCCTCGATCCAAACAAAGCTATCCAGTTTATCCCGGACTATTTCGCAATTGCTGGCGCCGGGTCGCCCTTTTTAGGGGGTCTCTCCAATCCAGCTAGGCAGGCACTTGCAGCGTTGTTTGCGACCGGAATTCGGCCAATCCGAGCGCGTCGAAGTTTTGGCCAGGAGCCAATCAGCTCCCGTTTTTCCTCGCTGATGCATCCCGCCGCGGCGGATCTTCGACGGGTTTCCGAAAACGGGCAACTAAAATAACGCGCAGGGCTTGTTTGACTATGAAAACCTGGCCAGCAGTTCGTTAAAGGTCTTGCTGGGCCGCATCGCAGAGGAAGCCAGCGCGCGATCCGGGAAGTAGTAACCGCCGATGTCGATGGCCTGACCCTGATTAACGGTTAACTCGCCAATAATGGCTGATTCATTCTTCGCCAATGCGGCTGCCAACGGTGCGAATTTTTTTTGAAGTTCGGTATCCTCCGTTTGCCTGGCAAGCGCCTCGGCCCAATACCAACAAAGATAAAATTGGCTGCCCCGATTGTCCAACTCACCCGCCTTTCGCGAAGGCGATTTGTTTTCGAGGAGCAGTTTTTCGGTCGCGACGTCAAGCGCGTCAGCAAGAACTTTTGCGCGGGCATTTCCGGTGGTCTCGGCGAGGTGTTCCAGTGAGACCGCCAAGGCCAGAAACTCACCGAGCGAGTCCCAGCGCAAATGGTTTTCGGCATTAAACTGTTGCACGTGTTTCGGGGCCGAACCGCCCGCACCCGTTTCAAACAACCCTCCACCATTCATCAACGGAACGATCGAGAGCATTTTGGCGCTGGTACCAACTTCCAGAATCGGAAACAAATCGGTCAGATAATCGCGAAGCACGTTTCCCGTAACAGAAATCGTATCCTGGCCCTTTTTTAATCGCTCCAACGTAAACCGGGTTGCCTGCACCGGTGACATGATTTCAATTTGCAGGCCCTCGGTATCAAGTTCGCTCAGACAGGTCTTCACTTTCTTGATCAGTTGCGCATCATGGGCGCGATCCTGATCCAGCCAGAATACGGCTGGCGTGTTTGTCGCTCTGGCACGCCTGACGGCCAATTGGACCCAGTCTCGAACGGGGCCATCTTGTACAAGGCACATCCGCCAGATGTCGCCTTTTTGAACCTGATGCTCCAGCAAAGTGTTTCCAGCCTCGTCGACCACACACACCGTACCCCTCTCGGGAATTTCGAACGTCTTGTCATGCGATCCGTATTCTTCCGCCTGCTTGGCCATCAAGCCAACATTGGGAACAGTCCCCATCGTGGTCGGGTCGAACGCGCCGTGTTGCTTGCAAAAGTCGATGGTCTCCTGATACAGACCGGCGTAGCTGCTGTCGGGAATCACGGCCTTGGTGTCCTGTTGTTTGCCGTCGGCATTCCACATTTGACCGGAAGTGCGAATCATGGCGGGCATCGAGGCGTCGATGATCACGTCGCTGGGAACATGCAGGTTGGTGATGCCTTTGTCCGAATTGACCATCGCCAACGGCGGTCCCGTTTCACAGGCCGCCTTGATCTCGGCTTCGATTTGGGCCCGTTCTGTCGGCCGGCAATTGCTCGATCGCTTCAAGCAAATTGCCCAGCCCGTTATTTACGTTCGCACCGACGGACTTGAGCGCGTTACCGTGTTTGGCAAACACATCGGCGAAGTAGGCTTTGACAGCGTGCCCAAAGATGATGGGGTCGGAGACTTTCATCATCGTGGCCTTCAGATGCAGCGAAAACAAAACTCCTTTCGCTTTGGCGTCCCTGATTTGTTCGGCCAAAAATTTATCGAGCGCGGCAACACTCATGACTGTGGCATCCACAACTTCGCCGGAATGAACAGGAACTTCCTTCAAGATCATCGCCTGGCCATCTTCCCCTGCCAATACAATTCGCAACGTTCCCGCTTTGGCAACCGTTACCGATTGTTCGTTGGACCGGAAGTCGCCGGAACTCATCGTGGCCACGTGCGTTTTGGAATCTGGCGACCAGGCACCCATCGAATGCGGATGCTTGCGGGCGAACTGTTTGACGGCCAGCGGCGCGCGGCGATCAGAATTGCCTTCGCGCAGCACCGGATTCACGGCGCTCCCTTTGATCCTGTCGTAGCGGGCCTTGATTTGTTTCTCGTCGTCCGTCGTCGGTTCGTCCGGGTATTCGGGAACGTCATAGCCCTTGGACCGCAACTCGGCGATGGCTTCCTTCAATTGCGGAATGGACGCGCTGATATTGGGGAGCTTGATGATGTTGGCTTCCGGTTGTTTGGCCAATTCACCCAGTTCGGCATAGCGCATCGCCGATTCGCTGACCAGACTGTAGATGTTCCGGGAAATTGGCAATAATTCGCCCGGCCAGCGAGATGTCACGAGTCTCGACCGTGACACCGGCAGCTTGGGTAAATGCCTGGACAATCGGCAGAAAGGAGAGTGTCGCCAGCGCGGGCGCTTCATCTGTAAGCGTGTAGATTATTTTGGCGTTGCTGTTGGGCATCGTTTTTCCGAATCGGTTTTTTTGCAGAAATCTCGATCAATTGCGGGACTCTAAGATATCCGATGAGCGGGTGTGCAGACGAGGCCCCTGATTCAGGACTTTTGGGGATAATGCAAACATCTCCTTTACCGGCCAGGCGCCGGAAGCTGCGTCAGGCATCTCGAGGCTGGTTGTGAAATGTGAACAGCCATGTTTCAAATTTTCGACACCTCATGTCGTTCGATTTGCCTGTCCTGACAGACAATCCGAAAAGTCGACACGGCCCAACGCTTTCAGCTGCGCAATCCTGCTAGACATACGAGCGAGTCGTCAGGCGCAATTTTTGCTTTTGGTTTCGTAGTTCGTGCCCGTTTAATGTGTATTGGAGAGCTCATGAAACCGAGAAATTTCGTCATCGTCACTGTTTTCATTCTGTTGGCCGGTGGTTTTGTGTTAATCGCACAAGACTCGCCCAAAGTCGAAAGTGATCAACAGAAAATTGGAAAGCTGGAACAAGAAGTCACTAACTTGCAAAATGAACTAAGGGTTTTACAAACAGGCGATTCGCGACAATTTGCCAATGAAGAAATCATGGCACCGCGACCGGAAAATGCCCCTTTAAATCAACAGGTGTCAAACGAGCCAATGCCAAATTCCGTGTACGCGGTACAACCTCCGACTCAACCGATGTTGCCCCCAAACAACAACTTCGGGCGTCAATCTGGTTACAGTTACGGAAACGGATACGGATACGGATACGACCAACCAATGCCGGATCGGCCATGGGCAATCGAGCCACCGACGTACGCCGTTCCGACGCCGGTGACACAATATGTTCCCGTTCAGGTCCCGGTCTATGTAGAAACGACACCCTGCTGGGTTGATTATGGTCCCGTGTACGATCCGTTTTTCCAACCCGCGGTCGGCTTGAATTTCTGGTTTGGCGGCAGTGGCAACGGCAAGCACAACAAGCACAGAGACTAGTGCCCCGTCGGGGTGCATACTTCGCGCAACAGTGCTGGTTCACCGGTGGCGTGGCGAGGGGCCGAGGAATAGCGCTGTTGAACACTCAAGGCACACCCACTCAACCGTTGCTTGACAGGGCAACGAGACCAGAAGCGTTCGGTTTTGGAGTTTGAATCGTCCTACGGCGGTCGAGATCTCGACTCGGAGAGTCAAGCTACGGTTCGCGAGCTGAATGCCGATCAGGCGACTCACTTGGTATCAATGGCGCCGCAGAGGTCGTTACGGCCACCGGTTTGTCACGGCTGAACCACGACCTCGGATGAGTCAGACACCTTGTTCACGAAAGGAGTGCGCTGAAGTTGCTTGCCCAACCACAGTTTCAATTCGACCATCAAACTGAACAGTGTTGGCACGAGGAACAACGTCACGATGGTCGATACGACCAACCCGCCCAGCACCACGCTGCCCAGCCCGCGATAGAGTTCACTGCCGGCTCCCGGAAAAAACACCAGTGGCGACAACCCGACGACCGTGGTCAATGTCGTCATGAAGATTGGTCGAATCCGGGTGCGGATGCTTTCCAAAATCGCCGGTCGCAGTTCCATTGATTCGTTAAACATGTAATTCAACGACTGATGTACGATCAAGATCGCGTTGTTGACCACGGTTCCGATCAGGATCACGAACCCCAGCATGGTTAACACATCCAACGGCTGCGGCGCCATTCCCTGCCAGCCCAGGTACACACCCAGCAGTCGCAGGCCCACAATTCCGCCCACGGCCCCCATCGGCACGCTTAAAATGATAACAAACGGATACACCCACGACTCAAACAGGGCCGCCATCAACAGGTAGGTGATCAAGACCGCCAACAAAACGTTGAACTTGAGCGCGTCCCAGGTTTGTTTGAGTTTATCCGCGGTACCGCTCAAGTTGATTTGATAGTTCTTACCCAGTTGCCCACTGGCTCGAATCGGATCAATAATTTGCGCGTTAACGATTTCAATCGCTTCCTGCAAGGCGATCGTATCTGGCGGCGTGATTTGAATTGTGATCGCCCGTTCGCGCTCGCGGTGATTGATCTGTTGGGGTCCGGCTCCAATCCGCACATCGGCCAGCGCGCCCAAACGCACCGGCTCAGACATGTTCCGCGTAGCGACGTAGCGGGACTCAATGTCCTGCGTGTTGCCGCGATACTCTTCGCTGCCCATGATGACCAGGTCGATCTTGTCGGCACCGACGTAGTAATCAGTAACAAACGCCCCGTCGATCAAGGCGTTCACCGCGTAACCAAGTTCCGTGCTGGTGATTCCGAGGTCGCTGATCTGTTGCGGTTTGGGTAACACGTGAACTTCCGGGCTGGACAGATCAAGCCCCGGGATCGGTTGCGCCTGCGTACCCGGCGGCAACAGCGCATAGGCCTGGCCCATGATCTGGCCACCAATGCCAACCAGTGTTTCCAGGTCAGGTCCCGTCGTTTCAACTTCGATGGAGCGACCACCGGATAGTTCACTGGCAAACAGACTGGTTTGAAATGCCACCACAAACGCGCCGGGAAACTTGCCACCGAGTTGCGACTGAATCAGCGGGATCAGTTTACCGGCTTGCGTGTCGTCGCGGGCACTGGCTCCGATGAACAGGGTATTTCCAAATGCGACGCAAAAGAAATCTTCGATCGCCGGAAAATCCAGTGGTCCATCGCTCAGTTCGTCATGGTTCCAGTACTTTTCGAGTGCCTCTTCGACCTGAATCCCCATCGATTCCAGTTGGTCGACGTTGTAACCGGGCGGCGATAATACGAGACTGATCACCAGGTTGCGATTGCCTTGCGGCAGATATTCGACTTTGGGTATCAACAGATACGAAACCCCTACAGCAACGCCCAACAGAATTGCCACGACTGCCAACCGACGAAAGGTTCCGGCTTGAATCCAGGCATTGGCGTTCACGACGAAATTCGAAATTGACCGGCCGAAGCGGATTGACGCGGCTTCGATTGCACCAGGATGTTCGTGTCGCTGTTCTTCGGATTGCAAAATCCGGGCAGCCGCCGTCGGAATCACGATAATACTGACCAGCAACGACAACCCGACTGCGGCGCTGATGGCCAAGGCGATATCGACAAACAGCTGACCTGCTTCTCCCTGGAGAAAAATCACCGGCAGGAACACGGCCAGCGTCGTCAACGTCGAAGCCAACACCGCGCCCCAAACTTCGATCGCCGCCAGCCGGGCGGCCTCGAAAGGCTTGTGGCCGTTTTGAGCAAAGCGAACCACGTTTTCCAACACGACGACCGCGTTGTCCACCAACATGCCAACGGCAAACGCCAACCCGGCCAAACTGATCACGTTCAGGGAACGACCGAGCAAATTGAGAATCAAGAAAGTTCCAATGATGCTGATCGGGATGGCCAAGGCGACCACCAGCGCCCCACGGGCAAACCACAAACCAGCCACGAGGATCAGCACCAGCGTGACAAGAAAAAACCAGGGTGAGACGGTTAAGGCCAGAATTGCCGAAACAGCCAGCAGCGGCGCAAACACGAGCGCCCGCCAGCTCATGTGCAAAAAGATCATCAGGATGATGATCGTCAGCGCACTTCCCAGGATGATATTCTGTTGCACCAGTCCGATCGACGAATCGATATACTCGGTTTCGTCGTAGACCTGCGTGAGCAACAGGCCTTCGTTTTTGAGGATGCCATCGTTGAGCATCGCAATCTTTTCGCGAATCCCTTCCATGACGTCCATCACGTTGGCACCCGTTTCGCGTTGACAGTTGATGGCGATATTCTGGATGCCGCAACCGCGTACAAAACCGCCCGGTTTCTTGAATCCCATTTTGACTTCGGCGACATCGCCGACGTAAACCGGTTGGCCGTCGGGACTGGCGATGATCTGATTGGCAACCTGCTCGACGCTGCGGTATTCGCTGAGCGTTCGCACCACGTATTTCCGTTTGCCTTCCCAGAAATCGCCGGCCGAAGTGTCCTGGTTGTTTTCGATCAGGGCGCGGCGAACATCGGCAATCGTCAGTCCACGGGCAGCCAGTTGTTTGGAATCGACGATGACCTGCAGTTCGGGTTCTTGACCGCCAAAGATATTCGCACTCCCGACGCCGGGCACGCGTTCGAACTGGGCTTCGATTTGATCTTCGGCAAACTTCAGGTACTTGGTGACATCCAGTTTTGGCGGCAGCAACGGTTTGGCAACCGGAAACTGTTCAGCAAGTTGTTTCAACCGAAAAATCTTGAGCCCGTTATTATTTGCCCGCAGCACCCAATCGATGCGTTCTTTTGTTTCGGGATGATCGATGGCAAACTGGCGAATCTCTTCGTCTTCCCCAGGTCGCGCGCTGAGCATGATCCAGGCGATGGCGTTGGCGTCGGGATCGGTGGTCCGGATGACCGGTTCGTCGGCGTCCGGCGGATAGGACGGAACTTGCTGCAGCTGGCTGTTAACCTTGAGCAGTGCCTCCTGCAAATTCGTGCCAATCGCAAATTCAAGCGTCACTGTGCCTACCGATTCGGCACTATCGCTGGTCATCTTGGTGATGCCCTGCACGCTTTTGAGCTGCTCTTCCTGTTCCTTGACGATCTCCTTTTCAACTTCCTGCGGACTGGCCCCGGGCCAAACCGTATTGATACTGATTTTGGGTTGTTCGACGTCGGGAGAGAGCTGCACTGGCATGCGAAACATGGCGAGCGTGCCGAACAGGGCACAACAGCAAAACTCCAACCGAGACTTTGACCGGGTTGGCGATAAACGCGGAAATTGGATGCATGTTTATTGGCCCATCGAACTAATACTGGCGCCGGAGTCACTGGGTAGCGTGTCCGGCAATTCCTGGGCCACCGCAATGGATTGTCCCGGTCGCAGTCGTTCATTGCCGACAACGACTACTTGGTCTCCCTCTTTGACGTCGCCGATGATTTGAATCCAGTCTTTGATCGACGCGCCCACTTCAACCGGAACCAGTTTGGCGATCATTGTCTGGGTTTTGGGGTCCTGCGCAACAACATAGACGCTCTTGTCCAGGCCACCGAGAACCAACGCGTCTTTTTTAACCAGCAGGATGTCGGCTTCGTCGCCAATAAACATGGTCGCCCGGGCAAGCATCCCCGCTTTGAGCAAATGTCCCGAGGGGGTTTGCGGATTTTTGAGGCGAATTTTGACCGGGAACGAACGCGAGCGAAGATCGGCTTGGGGAATACTGGTGACGACTTCGCCTTCGAGCAAATGGGGCAAGGAATCGACAGTTACCTGGGCCATCAGTTTTGAATCGCTGGTGCGATGTTTTTCCAGCGCCTCTTGCAAGCTTTGAATGTACGTTTGCGGTACGGGTACAACCAGTTCGATCGGGTCCAGCTGGATAATTTCCAGAACGGTTTCGCCGCGGGTAACCCATTGACCGAGTTCAGTATTCTTGGATGTGACGTATCCTGTGAACGGTGCGCGGATGGTGTATTCGTCTTTTAGTTCCTGCAGTCGTTTGATTTCAGCTTCCTGCGCCTCGACTTTCGAGCGGGCTTGTTGCAGACGGGACTCGCGGGTGACCTTTAGTTTTTCCAGCAACGTTTGGGCGCCCAAGGCAAGCTGTTTTTGGGACTGGAAGGTTGAATAAGCTTGATTGACTTCTTGCTGGGGGACACCGCCGCCAGACTTGTTGAGGTTCAGCAAGCGTTCATAGTTCTCTTTGGAAAACTCCAGACGAGCTTTGACTTCTTCAACGACCGCTTCGGCGGAAGCAATTTCGGCTGGCAGTGACTGCTGGAGTTCCTGTTCTGATTCCTGTCGCAACCGAAGCTCGACCTGGGCCGCCTCGATTTCGATGTTGAGTGAAACCGTCCGCAGTTGAACCAAGGGATCACCGTCACCATCGCCGCTGACCAGGTCACCTTCCTCGACAAACATTTTTGTAACTCGGCCGTCAACCGCGCTACCAACGGTTGAACGCTTCAAGGGAACGAGCGAGCCGACAAAAGATTTGCTGTCCAATTGGTGCGTCTTGACGACCCGGGAAACAATGACGGGCGAGGGCCCACCGCCGCCCGGCTGGGCACAAATCAGGTGGACCGGACCGAACAACAGCACCAGAATGAACAGGCACAGCCCGCTGCGGATATGAATTGGCATGGAATCAGGTGGCCAGGTGAAGGCGGATTGCAGGATCGAATTTGCGAATGGGATGATCGGCTCCCTTTGCACTTTACCAATTATAGTTGAAACATGGCCGCGAATTCTCTACGGAATGAGCAATGATTTGGGCAAAGGTTCACAATTTGCACGAAAACCGGTCGTTGGGATAAACGACAACAGGTGCGGTAGCCGGCGACTCCGGCTGGGCGTTAAACTACACGTGGGATAGGCATCCTGCCTGTCATGACAACACACCCCTCGACGACAACAGGCTATTCCTTGACCGCTTCCAAAGTATTCCCCAATGCCGCTGCTGCGTTGTTTGACCTGCGCGACGGAATTTCATTGATGAGCGGCGGGTTCGGTCTGTGCGGGATCCCCGAGAACAGCATCAAGGAAATTCGTCGCCAGGGAATCAGGAACATTCACGCGATTTCCAACAACATTGGCAACTCGGGACGCGGACTCGCCTGGCTGTTGAAAGAAAAACAGATCAGCGCGGCGACCTGCAGTTACGTGGGTGGGAATCCTGACCTGGAAGAACAGATGCTGGCCGGCGAAGTTGACGTAACGCTGGTCCCGCAAGGGACATTCAGCGAACGAATCCGGGCGGCCGGCATGGGCATTCGCGGTTTTTACACGCCAGCCGGATACGGAACGCTGGTTGCCGAAGGGAAAGAAGAACGCACGTTCGATCTGCCTTGCATTCTTGAATTGCCACTGGCAGCCGATTTTGCGATCATCAAAGCCGAAAAGGGTGATCCGTTTGGCAACCTGTGGTTCAAGGAAACTGCCCGTAACTTTTCTCCGCTGATGGCCATGGCGGGTCGAGTTACGATCGTGGAGGTCGAACAACTGGTTGAACTGGGTGGAATCCGGCCGGAAGATGTCCACTTGCCGGGCGTTTTCGTGCAACGAATCTATCAGGGAGTCGATTACGAAAATACGATCGAAATCCCGGTTTTCGCCGCTGAAGAGTCAGCCGACGTGTAATGCGACAAGCTGACACGATCCGCCAATTTGTCTTGTCTTGGGTCACCTCCGGCGACTAGACTTCAGGGTAGGAGCCGAGACCGTACTTGCCTGCGATCCGGTAAAACATTCGCGAGTCAAGGAGTGCCTGCGATTTCATGAAGTTGTAAACTATGTCATCCTGAGCCGAAGAGCGAGGAGAATGGAAGGCGTCAACTTTTCCTCCGCAACGAACGCGGTCGCCTCCGGCTTGCCGTTAAACGAACCACTGGCCGCATGCTTTCACGAATTTCAACTTAATTTTTTTAGACAATCCCATGATCCAATCCGAACCACGCTCCGCTGCCACTTCACTGGACCATCGCCAATTTCGGGACGACGAATTCTGGAAAACGATTCCCGGCTGGAAGAACATCTCGCGCGAAGAGTTTGGCAATTATTTGTGGCAGTCCAAAAACAGCGTCAAGAAACTCAAGGAAGTCAAACAGGTACTTGGCTCGCGGGTCAGCGACGAGTTCATCGCCGACATCGAGGCAGCACTTCACATTGCGCCGATGAACATTCGCATCACGCCGTACGTGTTTGCCTTGATCGACTGGGATAATCCGGCGGACGACCCGCTCCGCAAACAGTTCCTGCCGATCGCGTCGCAAATGCTGCCGGACCATCCGTACTACCTGGCCGATTCGCTTTACGAAGACGTCGATTCGCCGGTCCCGATGCTGACGCATCGTTACCCGGACAAGGTTCTGTTTTTGCCACTGACCACTTGCCCGGTTTATTGTTCCTATTGCACGCGCAGCCGGATCATTGGTGGTTCAACGGAAGCGGTCGATAAAGACACCTACGGTGCCAACGCCGAAAAATGGGAACCCGCTTTCCGGTACATCGAGGAGACACCGCAAATCGAAGACGTAGTCATCTCGGGCGGCGACGCATTCAACATGACGGCCAAGCACATACGGCATATTGGTGAGCGTTTGTTGGGCATCGACCACATTCGCCGCATTCGTTACGCCACCAAGGGCATCGCGATTTTGCCGCAAAAAATTACGACCGATGAGAGCTGGACCGAAGCGTTTCTTGACATGCACCGGCTGGGAAAATCGCGCGGCAAACAGGTTGTTATCCATACGCATTTTTCTTCACCTGTTGAAATCACACAATGGAGCAAGAACGCGATGGATCGTTTGTTCGCCGAAGGAGTCATCGTTCGCAATCAGGCGGTGCTTCAGGAAGGCGTGAACAACGATGCTCAAATCATGATGAGCCTGACCAAGAAGCTGTCGTACATCAATATCCAGCCTTATTATGTCTACATCCACGACATGGTTCCTGGCTGTGAACATCTACGAACGACTGTCGCGGAGGGTGTGGAATTGGAAAAACACGTTCGCGGAATTACGGCCGGTTTCAACGTGCCGACATTCGTGTGTGATGCCCCCGGTGGCGGCGGCAAACGCCATGTCGCCTCCTACGAATACTACGACACCGAAAACGGAATTTCCGTGTGGCGGGCTCCGAACGTCAAGCCGAACGAGCTGTTCATCTATTTCGATCCGCTGCACAAGCTGAGCGACGAAGCCAACCAACGGTGGGCCGATTCGGCGACTCGCGAACGAATGGTGTTCGAGGCCGTGAGCAAAGTCGATTCGAATCTGGGCGCCTTTGAGCGCGAAAAAATCAGCAAGCGACTGGAGAAGCAGTACCAGACAACAAAGTAGCCCGCGCAATCACCAGGCTTCCGGTGAGCCTGCCTTTCCGGCTGGGCGTTAAACGAGTCGGAAGATCCAGGTTTACGATTGGGATTTTTTCATGAACAACAAACCAGCTGGCTGGTCGCAACACGAAATGGCGGATGAAGTCATCGCGCATGCTCGCAGACGGAGCGAGTTTAAATTTGGGAATCGGGATTCCCACATTGATTGCCGAACGAATTCCGGCCGACAAAAACATCTGGATCCATTCAGAAAATGGTGTGCTGGGAGTCAGCGGGCGCCCAACCCGATCCACCGTATCGCCGACGTTGATCAACGCCGGCAAAGAGACCATTTCGGTCAAGAGCGGTGCCAGTTATTTCGACAGCGCGACAAGTTTTGGCATGATCCGCGGCGGCCATATCGACGTTTGCGTTTTGGGCGGGATGCAAGTTGATGCCGAGGGGAGCCTGGCGAATTGGATGATTCCCGGCAAGAAAGTAACCGGAATGGGGGGCGCGATGGACCTGGTTCACGGCGCCAAACAAATCATTGTGATGCTGACTCACTTTTCAAAAAACGGCGAGATCAAATTGTTGCGCCGTTGCACCCTACCGCTCACCGGAAAACGCGTGGTCCACAAAATCGTGACTGACCTGGGGATCTTCACGCCAACTGGCGAAGCATTTCACGTCGATAAACTGGCCGACGGAGTAACCCAAGCCGATTTGGGGATGGCTCCAAACTGATTGCGTTGTAATCGGCAAATGTCGCCGTCGTTTCTTGTTGGGACTGCGAAAGGCCCCCCTCAACGGCTCTTCAAAGAGATCAGTTGAAGCCGCCCGGCATGGCCAAAACTCGTTTTTCCTCAAAAAACTGCCAAGCCGTGAGGATTTTTTCTTGTTCTTGACCGATCCACCTAAATATACTGAAGTCTTGGCCAGAGTACCGATATTTTCGACTTACAGGATTTTTCGCATGTTAAAGCAACTTGTTTTTATTGTCGCAGTTGCGGCGATGTGTTCTTCCGCAGCAGCAGACACTTATACCGACAACACAGGTAACCATTTGGCTGGTGGGGACCTTCATGACTTCTTTCAGTCACAGGGCTTCGATCATCTGGACATTGCCGAAGTGAGAGTAACCAACGACTCGAACTTTTTGTACTTTGCAATTGACCTTGTTGGAGACATCGACGCGACGAACTGGGGAAAATACATCGTCGGTTTCGACAGAACCGCTGACACCAGCGACGGGGATAACGTCAACCGACCCTGGTACTTGGAACCGAAATGTTGATTGGGGTCGTGGAATTACGGACTTCATTGGATCTGGGGGTGTCCGACGATAGTGGCTCCAGTGCGGCGCTGAATTCCGGCAGGCAGATGGCGTCGCGTGGGGCTGACGGATGCAACTTACATCGGAGGCGGTAACATTTTTGCGAGCGACGCGCGACGATAGTGGCTCCGACGATAGTGGCTCCGGCGACGGCGCTGAACTCCGGCAATGGGATAAAATTGAAAAAAATTGGTTTATAATAGATAAAATTTAAAAATAGTTGGATAAATTTGATTGGTATAAGATAATAAAATTAAAATTTTGTTTTGTTGTAGTTTAAAAAATGTTGTTAGTGAAAATAGAAATGTAGTGTTATAATTAATGTTGTGGTTTTAAAATTGTTTAGTAGTAAATGTTAATTGTGTGGATAGAAATTTATAAGAGTTAAAAAATATTGTAATAATGTATTGTATTGTTTATGATAATAAATATCGACGCCGGCGTCGCGGGGGCCTCGGATGCAACTTTACATCGGAGGCGGTAACATTTTTGCGAGCGACGCAGGCCAATTATTTTTATAAATTAAAATTTATTTTTTAATTAATTAAAATTAGGCCATCCGTTCACACAAAGTATTCAGGTCTCGCTGTCGTCGCTTGGTCTGGCTCCGGGAGATACTTTCGAATTTGATGTGTTCTCGTCTGGAGGGGGTGCTGATCCCGGTGTTGATCATCTCAGCCGCTTTGATTTCGCGACCGACGGCTGGGGAACCCAATCCGTGGCGGGAAATTTCCTACGCTACACCGTCCAAATTCCTGAGCCCGCATCTGCGGGTTTGTTAGGGGTGCTCGCGATGTCTGGATTGATCGTTCGTCGCCGCAAGTGACAGATCGCGGACAAATAGTCAATACGGAAACCGCCGACAATTTGTGGGCGGTTTTTTTATGCGCCGGTTTCGTGCCAGGGGTGGCTATTTCTTGCGTGCAATGTCCTAAGTCCTGAGTACGGAGTACTGAGTACGGAGTACGGAGTACGGAGTACGGAGTACGGAGTACTGAGTACTGAGTACTGGGTACTGAGTACGAGTACTCAGTACTGAGTACTGGGTACTGGGTACTGGGTACACTTCGCACCTGCCCTTCACAACCGCGTCCGGTTATAAATGGGTCCGAAACAACTACTCAACGTGTCCCCAGAGTTGACTCGGAACAATTGACATGAACAAACCCATCTTCACCGGGGGTCTGCGCACACCCTTTGGGCGCGCGTTCAAAGGAACGTACAAAGATGTTCGGGCGGATGATCTGCTGGTTGAAATCCTCGCGGCCCAGGCAAAAAAACATGCCGCAATCTGGACTCATGGGCCCGATGATTTGGTGGTCGGATGCGCGTACCCTGAACACGAACAGGGATACAACGTTGGCCGCATGGCAGCGCTTGGCGTCGGGCTAGACGTCCCCGGGATGACGGTCAACCGGTTATGCGCCAGCAGTTTGGAAGCGGTAGCCATCGCCGCGTCTCGAATTATCGCGGGCTGGGGCTCTTGCTATTTGACCGCCGGAATCGAATCGATGAGTCGCATTCCGCGACGCGGGCGCAAATTTTTCTGAGTCGGATCGTATTAAATCAGTTAACCCCCTGGCCTACACGCCCAACGGCGAAACAGCCGAGCGGGTTGCTGCCAACTTTCCTCAAATCACGCGTGAACAACAGGAAGACCTCGCCGCTGCCAGCCACACACTGGCGTTTGCGGCGTTCGAAAAAGGCTGGTATTCGGACCAGATCCATCCTTTTCTTGTCGAGCAAGACGAGTTCATTCGTTATCCGGTGGACCGTGAAAAAATGGCCAGTCTGCCTCCAGCGTTTACTGAGAATGGCTCGGTAACGGCCGCCACCAGTTCGCCTTTGACCGACGGAGCGACCAGTGGCTGGGTAATCGAATCTGGACTGGCCCGAAAACTGGGAATTACCAGTGGGCTGGAAATCGTGGACGCCCAAGTCGCGGCATGTTCCTCCGGAACTGATGGGCATGGGCCCCGTTCCGGCAACGCGGAAGATTTTTGAACGACACCGACTATCGGCGACCGATATTGCGGCGTACGAGATCAATGAGGCGTTTGCAATCCAGGTACTGGCATCGGCCGCAGAACTCGACCTCCCTCTGGATCGGATCAACGGTTGGGGCGGTGCGATGGCGATCGGACACCCACTCGGCGCCAGCGGTTTGCGATTGGTGATGACGCTCCACGATCGACTGAAGCAAAGGGGTGAACCCGATGCGCTCGGAATTGCCACGCTATGCGTTGGCGGCGGGCAAGGAATGTCGATCCTGTTTCGCTGGGTTTCTTTGTAGCCACCCGCGCACAAAAAAAAGCCAGTAACCCTGAGAGAGCGACGTTACCGTGAGGTGGTCGGGTTACCGGCTTTGCCCGGGTGAATAATTATTCGCCAGGCAAATATGAGGCAAATTAAAAGAGCCAGCGAAGAAAGGAGGCAATCACTTTGGGAGATCAAGATAGAAAGAATTTCTCGCTGGCTCCGATCGACTCGTAATGCAACACACATGCCAACCGCGAAAAAACCGGAATAGACTGAAAAACCGGCATTTTCGGAGTCGGAACAGCCTCCAGCTCCGTTCAGATTCAAGACGGCTCGCTCAATTTGAGACGATTCCGACATAAGTCGGGGGCAAACCAACCTCCTGGAACTGGACTTTAATCGGGTCAATCGTCATGACACAAAAGTCCTACCAAGCGCCGAGCCGAAAGGCGCAAAAACAACACACATCGTGTTAACGAAAACCTATGTTTGCGGACTTTCCCAACAAAACTATCGCGATAGCAGCAGCAAGCCCATGAATCTATTTGGTCGCAAACAGAACAAGAATGCCGCACCCTTCATTCGAAAAATCATCGATCTGACAACGCCCAATTTGACAATGTCAAACGATTTGCGACATTCGCGTCGTTACAACCGATGCTTGCCGGTAGTGTTTTCCCCGTGGTCGCACAAGGGCCATGATCCCGAACAGATCGGCATCGGGGTGACCAGCGACATGAGCGATGAAGGCTTTTCGATCATCACCCAAGCCGACATGATTTACCAGGAACTCGTCGTTGCTTTTTACCGTGACGGCGAAATGGATTTTCCGTGGTATTTTCATGCCGCCGTTCGAACCAATCGAAGCCTCATTCCATCGTTCAATCTGGTCGGCCTTGAAATCATCGAATTTCTTAACGAGCAGCATGCAAAAAAACTCTGGCATTCGACGAGACTGTATTCGGTCTAATCGGTACCGAGCTACCAGTCGGTTAGCGCATTTCTCGTAAGCGGCAAGGCCGTGAACCGCCGTTAGCTTGTCATCCGGCAAGCCGCTGGCCGCCGGTATCTTGTCAGCGGTTCGGCGAAAGCTGCTTCGCCCTTTTTCTGGAACACGACAATCGGATTTAGTTGTATTCCAAACTAAATCCTTTTTATAAAACCCTCATCCGCCGCTGAGACGGCAACCTCTCCCAGAAAGAGAGGTCACTTATCGCAGAACTGGCGACAAATACGTATCGTGAGCACCACTGGGGCAGTGCCAATCCCCCCGGCGAGCTGTACAATCCGGGCCGGTTTTCGACAATAATCGCACTTTTCCAGCGAATATGGTTGAAACACAACATGAACATTCGGCAAGTTGGGACTTGCCAGCGGGTTTTTGAAAGGCCCTTTGTCAGAGGCGAATAGCAATGAGAATCGTGCAACCAACAAAAGAAAAAATTATCAGCAATCCAACGGCAGGCATCCCCATGTTGATCATGGGAATCATCCTTGCCCCGGTGCTGATCGGGGTTTTCATCTTGATCGGATTGACCATGGTAAAGCCGAATCAAGGCAAGATCGTGCTATTGTTCGGCAACTACATCGGTACGATTAACCAACCAGGTCTGTGGTGGGTGAACCCGTTTACCAGTGCCGCACAATTTCGATGCGCGTGAACAATTTCAATAGTGAGAAACTCAAGGTGAACGATCTGCGCGGAAACCCGATTGAAATCGGAACCGTTGTTGTGTGGCGAGTCAGCAATACGGCTCAAGCGGCTTTCGATGTGCAGGATTATGAATCGTACGTCGAAGTCCAAACCGAGTCGGCGTTGCGAACCGTCGCTTCCAAGCATCCCTACGATGCGGCCGAAGAAGGTCAGACTTCGCTACGAGGCGATTCGGAGGACATCAATGCCGAGCTTCAGCATGAGCTGACCCAACGGTTGGCGATGGCCGGCGTCGAAATCCTGGAAGTTCGAATCAGCCATCTGGCTTACGCGTCCGAGATCGCCGGTGCGATGCTCAGGCGTCAACAGGCTGAGGCGATCATCGACGCCCGTGCCCGGATCGTCGAAGCGCCGTGAGCATGGTCGAAATGGCGCTGAGGCATCTCAAGGAAGGCAACATTATTGAAATGTCGGAAAGCCAAAAGGCTGCGATGGTAAGTAACCTGATGGTCGTCCTGTGCAGCGAGTCAGAAACGACGCCCGTCATCAACGCCGGACATTCGGCATAGGAGTGTTGCTCAGCTGGCGAGACGTGAGGGTCGGGAAGTCGGAAAACAGATTCTTGGCGGAATCAACAACCCTCGCCCGCCGCTGAGACGTCGACCTCTCCTCTGAACCCTCCTCATGGGAGGGTCGGACGCGGTAGCGGCCGGGGAGGGTTGCCGTTTTTCAAGTCTGCCGTAGTCGTTGCCCTCCCCGGGCCTGACTCAATGCCTGGTCCGCGCGCGCCGAAACAATCGCTGCAAACGCCCTGTTTGCGGCCTCGATGGTCACTTCGATTGCCTCGGCGTCGTGGGCAGTCGAGATAAACGCCGCTTCGAACGGTGAAGGTGCCAGGTGCACTCCGTTGTCCAACATGGCGTGAAAAAATTGCCGAAACCGGTCCTTGTCGGTTTGCTTGACCTCGGACCAGTTGGTCGGTGCACTTTCCAAAAAGTACATGCCGCTCATCGTGCCCGCCCTCGTTAGAGCGACCGGGATTTCGTGCTCGCCGGCGACGCGGCGCATCCCCTCATTGATCGCGCGACCAATTTCTTCCAAATGCGCCCAATGGTCGCCAGCCATCAACGTTTCAATCGTGGCTTTTCCGGCGGCCATCGCCAGTGGGTTTCCGGACAGCGTGCCGGCTTGATACATCGGACCGAGCGGTGCCACCAGTTCCATGATGCGCCGTCCACCGTAGGCACCGACCGGGAGACCACCACCAATGACTTTCCCCAGTGCCGTGATGTCCGGAGTAATCCCATACAACTCCTGTGCACCACCGGGAGCTACTCGAAAGCCTGTCATCACCTCATCAAAGATCAACAAGGCTCCATTTTGATGACAGACATTTTTCAACCCCTGCAGGAATCCTTCCCGCGGCAGCACCAAACCCATGTTGCCTGCCACCGGTTCAACGATCACGGCCGCAATTGCCGGTCCGATATTCGTCGAACAGCTTTTCGACCGGCAGCCAAATCGTTGTACGGCGCCGACAACGTATCCTGAGTCGCATGGGCGGTTACTCCGGGTGAATCGGGCAGACCGAGCGTGGCAACTCCGGAACCAGCCTGAACCAGCAAGTAATCTGCGTGACCATGATAACACCCTTCGAATTTGACGATCTTGTCGCGACCGGTAAAAGCTCGCGCCAGTCGAATCGCACTCATCGTCGCTTCCGTTCCGGAATTGACAAAACGCAACATCTCCAACCCGGACATGTACTGTTGGATCAGCTCGGTGAGCTCAAGCGATCGTTCGTTTGGAGCACCAAAACTGGTTCCGTCGGCAGCCGCTTCGTTGATGGCCGCAACCACCTCCGGATGAGCGTGTCCAAGAATCAGGGGACCGTACGAAAGGATATAGTCGACGTACCGCTGACCGTCGACGTCATACAGATAGGGGCCCGAGCCGCGGCGAATGAACCGGGGTGTGCCACCCACCGAACGGAACGCCCGCACGGGCGAGTTGACACCACCGGGAAAGACCTGGTTGGCCCGTTCAAAAAGTTGTTTTGACCTGTCTGTCATTTTTCTTCCGCTTTCAGATAGTTCAAGACTGCCGTGGCAGCGTGTTCCGCTTCGCCGATGCAATCGGGAATACCGACTCCCCGATAGGATGCACCGCAAAGATAGACGCCGGGTAATTTTTGCAGCGATTTTTCGATACTGGCCAGCCGTTCCAGATGCCCCAGCGTGTACTGCGGAGAGCCTTTGATCCAGCGATGAATCAGGTAGTTGTCTGCTTCGATATCAACGCCCATCGTCCGCCCCAGTTCGCGTCTGGTCACTTTCAAAATTTCATTGTCCGGTATCTGGGCATCAATTTCTTGCCCCGATCGACCAAGATAAACGCGAATCAGCTTTCGTCCCGCGTCCACTCGATCGAAGTGTTTTGATGAAGTCCACGTCACGGCTGTCACGCCGTTTTGTTGGGACGAAGGAATGACGAACCCGTATCCATCCAATTCATGTTCGATCGCGTCGGAATCAAACCAGAGGTTGACGACCGCCGTGGAGACGTGCGGAATCGCGTACAATTGCGTGGCCAACTCGGGAACGAAATCGCTTACCAATTCGGCCGTGGCAAACGAGGGGGTCGCGAAAATGACCGCGTGATAACACACCTCGTTAATCTCGTACCCGGTCGAACTCCGCTGAAGCGAGCTTATCGGGTGCGAAAGCTGAATCCTGGTGCGACTCAGTTGCCGGGAAATCGCCCTCACCAAATCGGACATGCCGCCGGGCAACGTGACGAACGGAGGATACGAATCGGGGGCTTCGCCATTTTTGCGAGATCGCAGCCCGCGAATCAGGCTGCCGTGTTTCTTTTCCAGTTCCCTCAATTCGGGGTAGGTTGCGAGCAAGCTTAGCTCGTTTCCGTCTCCGCAATAAATGCCGCAAAGCAGGGGTTGAACGAGGCGTTCGTAGGCCTGGCGCCCAATTCGCCGTGAAATGAAGCTGGCCAGTGATTCGTCGTCTGCACCTCGTCGGGCCGGTAGAACAAGATCGGCCGCCACTCGCAATTTGCCGGCGACCGACAGCAACGAGGTGGAGCGGAGCGAACCCAGGTTTCCCGGCACAAACCCGGTCAGACCCTCGGGGAGTCGACTTAGCTCACCTTCGTGCCAGACAAATGTCTTTTTGTGCTCCGGTCGCGTGCCGCGCAGTTGGTCCGCGATACCGAGGGCCCGGCACAACGCCACGCCAGCGCGCTTGCGAGAGAGGAAACTTTCGGCACCTGCTTCCAGCACGAGCCCCGCGCGTTGTTCGGTGCGGATTTTCCCTCCCAGCCGCTCGCCAGATTCGTAAAGATCGATTTGCAGCGGCCGTTGATTCATCGCGGCTTGTTGTTCCAGAAACCAGGCCGCCGACAGCCCCGAAATACCGCCTCCGACGATCGCGATTCTGGGAGGTTCGTTCGACGACATATTATCTTTTGACGTTGCCTGACTGCGGCTGCCAAATCGCCTTGCCGACGAAAAACGGACCCATGGAATCAATAAATTCCGAAGTTTGACGCGTGCGTCGCATGTGTTGGACCAAAGCCGACAACGGGAAAAGCTCCTTACCGAGCAGCCCCACAATAAAATCGTGATCTTCTTTGTTCAGACCGTGACCGGCCAGCCGGATATCCGTCGCAAAACCTGCCTTACCATACGCGTGCCCAATCCCACCATGCTCCATCAGCATCTTGCGTTGTTCCTCTCGCGGTTGTTTTTCGAATTGGCCGCTGCGCCGCACCGGATACCAGACAGCCCAAGGCGTTGTCAGATCGCAGACCCGTTGGGCCGGACGGTCAATCAACACGTCTTGCAAGTCGTTTTCGTAACCGATCGTGTACGTCCGGCCGAGCATGGTGAATTCGTGCTTTTGTATCATCGACGCCAACAGCGGAGCGTTGATCAATGAAGCGAACTCATTGACGAGATAATTCGGATCTTCGCAAAAGGCCAGGATCCCAACGCCCCGCGGGTCGTTGACGTCCTGGTACACCACCATTTGCGGTTGTTCCTTGTTCAGCCGTTCGATTAAACTGCCGAGTGGGCAGTTGCTGAACGCCGTAAACTGCATGAACAAACGTCGATCCAGCGAAATCGGCTGGCCGTCCGCGTTTCGCCCTTTTTCGGAAATGTCAATCTGCCCGGTGTCCGGCGTTTCAGGAGCGCGGCCGGGTTTGGTGGTCGTATCACTCATGGCGTATCCAATTACAGACGTCGGGGGCATGATAGGAAATGATCAAGTCGGCACCCGCACGTTTGATGCCGGTTAGAGTTTCGAGGACGGTCTCTTTTTCGTTGATCCAGTTCTGGGCCGCAGCAGCCTTGATCATCGCGTACTCGCCGCTGACGTTATAGGCCACCAAAGGCATTTCGGGATGCTGCAGCTTGATTCGATGAATGATGTCCAGGTAAGCAAGCGCCGGTTTGACCATCAAAAAGTCCGCACCTTGCTCGACGTCCAGGTCGGCTTCCAGATATGCCTGATCGAGGTTGGCGGGATCCATTTGATGCGTTTTGCGGTCACCGAACTTGGGTGCGCCATCGGCCGCGTCGCGAAAAGGACCGTAAAATGCGGAAGCATATTTGATGCTATAGGACATGATCGCCACGTGATCGAATCCCGCGGTGTCAAGCGACTGTCGGATCATCGCGACCATGCCATTGATCATGCCACTGGGTGCGATAATGTCGGCTCCCGCCTGCGCCTGCGAGACGGCGACCTGACCGAGAATTTTGAGCGTTTCGTCATTCAGGACGAAACCCGGTGGCAAATTCGGATGTTCCGCGTTGTCGGCATCTGTCTTGAGCACGCCGCAGTGACCGTGATCGGTGTATTCACACAGACAGGCATCGGCGATCACAATCAAATCTGGCAACGCCGATTTAATGGCCCGTGTCGCCTGTTGGATAATGCCGTCGCTCGCAAAACTGTCGCTACCAATGGCGTCTTTGTCGGCCGGAATTCCAAACAAAATTACGGCTGGAATTCCCGCTGCTTGGCAGACTCGCGCCTGTTCAACCGCATGTTCGATCGACAGTTGAAACTGGCCCGGCATGGAGGGAATTTCGATTTTTGTATTTTGCTGGGCCGTCACAAACAGCGGATAGATGAAATCGGCGGGAGTGAGCGCAACCTGCCGCAACATGCGGCGCATGGCGGGCGATTGACGTAACCGACGGGGTCGCCTGATCAAAGACTGGGTTCGTAAATCTTCGGATTTCATTTCACGACTGCCGTTTCCATTTTGAGTACCGAGCCAGCGATTCGACTAACGACGGAATCGTAAACTCTTCGGGAACAATGTCGACTCGAACACCAAGTTCCCTGGCGCGACGACTGGTCGTGGTGCCAATACAGGCTACCACACTCGACTGGAGGATCTCGCGATAGTCGATTAACTGGCGGCAAAAACTATCCACAACCGAGGGACTGGCAAAAGTCACCGCATCAATGCCGGCCCGCAGCTCCGCGATTCTATCGGCTCCGATTTCAACCGGAATCGTCTCATATAAAGCCCACTGCGTCACGGTGGCGTTCTGCGCGCGGAGGCTTTCCAAAAATCTGGGCCGCGTGACGCGAGGGCCCGGCAAGAGCACTCGCTCGCCAGCGGTCAACTCGATTTGGGCAGCCAAGGTATCGCTGGTATATCGTTCGGGAACAAAATCAGCTGGCCGGCAACACGCCGCCATAACTTCGGCCGACTTGCGACCGACGCACGCGATTTTGACTCCATCCAATTGCGTTGGATCGGACAGCAAGTCAAAAAAGATGCGAATTGCATTAACGCTGGTAAAAATAATCCAGTCAAACTGGCTGAGTTGGTTGAGAATTTCCTGCGAGTTCTCGGACGTGGCCAGCCGCGAGAATTTGATCAACGGCATTTCCAGCGGTTCGGCGCCCAGTTCCCGCAAGCGACCGAACATCAAACCCGATTGTTCCGCGGCCCGCGTGACAACGATACGTTTACCGGCCAAGGGTCGACGAATCGACTCCAGGATCTGTGCCCCCCCGTCAGCCAGCATCGCAGCGGCCAACTCTCGCGCCGCGCTTTCGGGATCACCGCCGGTCTTGGATTTCGTCACCGATTTGGAACCGTCCAACATCGAAATTCGCCCGCTTAAACTGATCTGCTTCGAATCCGTGACGTTGGCGAACGCCGCAATCGGCGCCGAACAACCGCCGCCGAGAAAGCTCAGCAGGTATCGTTCGGCCGCCACGCACCAGCTGGTTTCGTGATCGGTGATCGACTCCAACATTGATTTGATTGTCTCGTCATCTGAGCGAAACGTAGCCGCGATACAGCCTTGGCCAGGAGCCGGCATGACGATATCACTGGCAAACCACTGCACGATCTGATTTTCCAACCCGACTCGGATAACCCCCGCCGCCGCCAACACCACGGCGTCGTAGTCTCCCTTCTCAACCTTCGCAATGCGCGTGGGGACATTGCCACGAATCGAACGCACTTCAAGATCTCCCCGCAGGGCAAGCAACTGTGAGCTACGGCGGGGACTGCTGGTGCCAACGACCGATCCGGGGGCGAGTTCGTCGAACGAATGACCGGATCGGGAAATCAACACATCGCGGGGATCTTCACGTCGCAGCACCGGAGCAATGGAAATTCCCGGCTCTGACTCCGTCGGCAGGTCCTTGAGACTATGGATCGCAATATTGATTTGACGACGCCGGATCGCCTGATCGAGTTCTGCGGTAAATAGTCCCTTACCGCCGATCTCGGGGAGTGGCTGGTCAATATTTCTATCGCCCGCAGTATTGATCTCGACAATTTCGCAAGTCAAGCCGGGAAACGCTCGCACCAGGTTTTCGACCACATGGCGCGTTTGCCAAAGTGCAAGTTTTGATCGCCGACTTCCAAATACCAGTTTGCGTACAGCTTCAATGTCAGCCCGCTGGTTCATCCGATATCTGCCCTGTCGACGGATGGCGCCGCAGACGAAAATTTTGATTCGTCGACGAATTCTAGATTAAACAACTCCCGAATCGCCTGCGCGTGATTGGTCGCACTGCGCGTGCCATGCAGCGCACGCAGACGCACGGTTGGATCATGAAACAGTTTTTTTGTAAGCGATTTGGAAAAACGCTCAATCACTTGCCAATCCGATTCGCTGACGTCAGGAATCAGGGATGCAAGTCGATGCAATTCAGTCTGACGAAGACCATCGGCTTTGACACGAAGTTCCGAAATCGTCGGCTCGACGCCGACTGACCGAAACCAGCCGACAAACTGGTGAAACTCGGATTCGATAAGTTGCTCGACTTCCGGAACCTGTTGGTTACGCAGCGACGCAGAATTGCCGGTCGCCACATACAAATCGTCGACATCGCAGCGAATCACGTTGGGAATCTCATCGACCGTCGGTTCGACGTCGCGTGGGACGGCAATGTCCAGAATCATCAGTTGCCTGCCACACCTCGCCGGCATCGCCAACTCGATCATTTGCTTGGTGATCAACGTATGCGGTGCGCCGGTTGAGCAGATCAGGATATCCGCACTGGGCAGAACTCTCATCATTTGCTCAAAAACCAGCGGTTTACCACCGTATCTGTCGGCCAGGATTTTGGCAGCCTCGATGGTGCGATTGACAACAAAGATTTCGCCAACGCCTTTTTTGCTTAACTGCTCAAGAGCCAATTCTGCCATTTCGCCGGCACCCAGCAGAACAACCGATCTACCTTGAACCGAACCCAGTTCCCGTTCCGCCGTGTTGACGGCAGCTGTCGAAACATTCAACGAACCCTGATTGATGCGAGTTTGATGCCGGGCTCGGCGGCCAGCTTTGATGGATGCCTGGAACAACCGCGTCAAAACGATTCCACAAGAATCCATGATTAACCCGGTCTTCATTGCATCGCCAACCTGTCCCAGGATCTGCGGCTCGCCCAGCACGAGCGATTCCAATCCGCAAGCCACTCGGCAGAGATGTCGAATCACTTCGTCGCCGTGGAACCAGCGTCCGATTTGATTCAGCTGGACGGGATCCAACCCCCGTGCGTCGGCGACAAATTCACAAATTTCTCTGGTTGCGAGCTCATTTTCAAGGGAAGTCAGTTCGGAGGAGGTGCAGGCGTATATTTCAATTCGATTGCAGGTCGACAATACAACCATTTCGGTCAGTTGAGTTGGTTTGTCCTGACCACAGCGGAACCTGCGCAAGCATTCGCGGTTGCATCCGCATCAAAGTACAATTTTTCGCGGATTGAAATCGGAACGTGTTTGTGCGAGAAGCTCAAGCAAACCAGACTCATTCGAAATTCGCTCCGCCGTCAAAGATGACTTGTTGTTTTCGTTGCAGACAATTGTATGAATGGACATACATTCAAGACAGGTTGAAATTTCGGCGGTCTTGCGAGAACCATGTGGCGATCAAGAAAGTCGAATTTTTAAGACTCAAATTCACGCCCAAGATTCCCATGCTATCATTTGCTCAGAAAACACGTCGGATACATCGTCCCAATGATACAACGCTTGAGCAGCCAAAATTCTTCATCACTGGGTGCGACTTGTTGACGCACTTTGAAAACCTGGTTAGGCCGAAGTTTTGCCTGGCTGTCAGATACGCTGCCGTCGGGCAACGGCCTAATCCCGTGCTTCACGCGTTATTAACCAAAGCTTGTAACCGGTTAAAATCATCGTAACTAACCGAGGATCAAGTATGACTCCCTATCAGGCTCTAATTGTTGTTTCGTTTGGTGGTCCGGAAGGCCCGGACGACGTGATGCCGTTCCTGGAAAACGTCTTGCGTGGCAAAAATGTGCCACGTGAGCGGATGGAGGAGGTGGCTGAGCACTACCAGCATTTCAACGGCGTTTCACCGATCAACGAACAAAATCGCAATTTGATCGCCGAATTGCAAAAGGCCTTGGCCAGGCACGAAATCGAGCTGCCGATTTATTTCGGTAACCGCAATTGGTACCCGACAATCGACGAAGCTCTGGCGCAGATGAAAGCGGACGGGATTCAGAAAGCCCTCGCTTTTTTTACGTCGGCCTACAGTTGTTATTCGGGCTGTCGGCAATACCGCGAGAACATTCAAGTCGCGCGTGAAAAGCTGGGTGATGCTGCTCCGGAAATTCACAAGCTGCGGATGTTCTTTAATCACCCCATGTTTGTCGAAGCGTGCGCGATCGGGTACGCGAGCAACTCGACCAGATCCTCGCATCGCGGCGGGCACAAACACGACTCGTCTTCACCGCCCACAGCATCCCGATGTCGATGGCCGAGGGATGCAACTACGAGACCCAATTGCGGGAAGCCAGTCGCTTGGTGGCCGAATCGTTGGGAAACTTCTCCTGGGATCTGGTTTACCAAAGTCGTTCCGGGCCTCCATCGCAACCTTGGTTGGAACCCGATGTTTGCGATTTTCTGAAACAATTACGCGACGAGGGTTGCCAGGACGTGATCGTCATGCCGATTGGTTTCTTGTCGGACCACATGGAAGTCCTGTTTGACTTGGACACCGAAGCGGCGGAAGTCTGTCAGGAAATCGGGCTGAACATGCGTCGCGCCCATTCGGTCGGAACGCATCCGCAGTTTATTGAAATGATTGTCGATTTGATGGTTGAAAGAATGAACAACCGCGAAAAATCTGTCGTTGGCAATCTGCCGGCCAGCCATGACGTGTGCCCCGCAGGATGCTGTCTGCCAGGAAAACGATCCGTGCGGCAACCGAGTACGTCGCATTAATGCGCGGGCTTGTCGCGGGAGGCGAAGAAACGTCCGCTTACCATTTCAGTAATCATTACTCACGACTTCTCCGCCGGCAATTGTTCCCAGGGCACGCCAGACGGTGAGGTCGATGGTGTCGGCAATTGATCTTGTCGAACCATCCAGAAATGCCGTATTCACAAGACCGCCGGCGTGATAACTGCGCGACGTAATGGCGGCGTACGTGGACTGGTCATCTCGTTTGCCTTCTTGCACCGAATTGAAATCAATGTCGTAGGACAGGCCGTCATGTTCATAGTTCACGCGAGTATTGGGCGTGAACACGGTCGTGAACCCCGAGTGATGAACGCGGCCATCACACCATTCTGTGTGTCCGGTGTTATCGTGTAATCCCGGCCCCAGCTTCAATTGTCCTGAATACCCGGCAAACGCGTTGGGATCGGTTGGAGGAACAGGCCCCGGGTCAGCGGTGTTGCGAATGTAGGATGTAAACGCCTTCACCTCGGAAATACCAAGTGTGTTGCTCGACCCATCCCGGATCGCTGCGAATCGAGTCTTGCTATTAACATAGAACGGTCCGTCGCCGCCCACTCCTCCAAGCGGATCGTAAACCAGCCACGAGCCAAAATTGAATCCGTAGGTTTGCGGGTAAATTTTGGGTTGCCCAGTTGAGGTATCAATACGCACGGTGTCATTGACTTCGCTGGGGCATAGAAACAGGGGAATTCGGAGCGTGGGGATCCCGGTGTCCACTTGTGCATCCCAGGCGACGTCAAGATCGACCATTTGGTACGCGTTGGCCTGCTCGACGAATGGCAGCAGCCGTCCATGAATTGACCAGGATCCATTGTTCCCGGAAAGAATCGTTCCCGGCTCAATTTCAAAACTGGGTGGAAAGTTCCCAAGCACTGCTTCGTAGCCGTGAAGTGCCAAAGCCATCTGCCGCACGTTGTTGTTGCAGGCCGTGCGCCGGGCCGCTTCGCGCACTAGTTGCACCGCTGGTAATAACATTCCAATCAAAATGGCAATAATCGCAATCACGACTAACAATTCGACCAGCGTGAAACCGCTTCGTCGCATGTCAGAGTTTCTGCCTTCAAATTCAACTTTCACGTCGAGTTAGCTCCTGTTGAAAATTAATAAAACGAGCGTTAGATGGCATTTTCCGATATATCATTTAATCACGATTGGCGCCGAAAAGCAAGGTCGGCTATCGGTCTCGGCTGAAATTTAGTTCCATTCGGCAGGATGCTGAACCACTGAGCACTGACAACTGTCGACGCTTCCTGATCCAAGGCTTAGAATAAGTCGCTGAAGCACAGGCCCAGGAACGTAAACTTGAATAGAGTAATGAACTCACACGACATCCTGGGTGAAGGCCAGTTGATCTCCCGGCGACTGAAGAACTACGAGCATCGCCAGCAACAACTGAATATGGCGGAGGCCGTGGGCAACGCCATCGCCAACAAACATCACTTGATCGTGGAAGCCGGGACCGGGGTCGGCAAGAGTTTCGGCTACCTGGTGCCGGCGATCTTCTGCCTCGGCCGAACCAGGAATCGAGACGGTGGCAAACGTCGAATCGTCGTTTCCACCCATACGATCAGCTTGCAGGAACAACTGATTTCCAAGGACATCCCGCTGCTCAACAGCGTGATCCCGCTGGAGTTTTCGGCCGTGCTGGCCAAGGGTCGGGGCAATTACATCAGCCTGAGACGACTGCGCCAGGCGGTGCAGCGAGCGAGCAACTTTTTCCACGGAAGATCAACACGAGCAGATCCGACAGTGGGTCTGGGCAGGCCAAACGGCGGATGACTCTCGAGCGGATCTTGATGCGGTCCTTCCCGGAGTCTGGGACGAAGTCAGAGCGACAGCGGCAACTGCCTGGGCCGAAAATGCGAGACCTACGAGGACTGTCATTATTTCAAAGCCCGCAAACGACTGCAGAACGCCGACATCCTGATCGTCAATCACGCCTTGTTTTTCAGCGATCTGTCGTTGCGTCGAATCGGAGTCAACATCCTGCCCGACTACGACACGGTGATTCTGGACGAAGCCCACACGATTCAGGATGTGGCCAGTGACCACATGGGCCTGGGGATCACGCTGGGCCAATCGAATACACGCTTGCAAAACTCTATAACGAAAAGACCAATAAGGGCCTGCTCGTTCACCATAACCTGGCCGCCGGCCAGCGAGGGGTCATCCAATGTCGCCGGCGGCCGAGGATCTGTTCGGTGACTTTCTTGACCTGGGTGGCGACGCACCGAACCACGTCAAATCTCGCAACGACCATCGGGTAAAACAGGCGGGCATTGTCGCCAACACACTGTCCCCTGCCTGAATAGACTGAGCCAATTGGTGCGTCAGTTCGGCGAAAACCTGAAGGATCCGGCCGAAAAACAGGATTTTATTTCCGCCGCCGACCGGTTGTACGCCCTGGCGGCCGACTCGAGGCCTGGCGATTGCAGGAAATGGAGGGTGGCGTGTACTGGGTCGAATCGAGTACCAATCGCTATGGCAAACAAAACGTCAAATTGATGGCGGCCCCAATCGACATCGGGCCGGTGCTGCGCGAAAACCTGTTTAATAAAACGGACTGCCTGTATCCTGACCAGTGCAACACTTGGCGATCGGACATCAGTCGTTTGACTTTTTCCAGAACCGGATTGGGCTGACCCAAATCCAATTCGCTGCAAACTGGGCAGCCCATTTGACTACCGTCGAGCAGGCGCGATTGATTCTGGTCACCAACATGACCAGTGCCCGTCGACCATCGGGACACCCATGAACGTCAGTGCATCGACGCAATCAAGCATTATGTTGAACAGACCGATGGCCATGCGTTTGTGCTGTTTACCAGTTACGAGTTTCTGAACCGGGCAGTCCGGACGTTGACATCCTGGATGAGCGAGAAAGCCTGGCCATGTATGTCCACAGGGCGCGGGAATTTCGCGGACGCAGTCTGCTGGACAAATTCAAAGTCCCAATCCGCGTGGCGTGCTGTTTGGGACCGACAGTTTCTGGCAGGGCGTCGATGTCCAGGGGGATGCGCTGCAGAACGTGATCATTACCAAGCTGCCGTTCAGCGTTCCCGATCAGCCACTGTTGCAGGCCCGCCTGGAAGCGATTCGAGAAGCGGGGGGCAATCCGTTCAACGACTATCAGCTTGCCCGAAGCGATCATCAAATTCAAACAGGGATTCGGCCGGCTGATTCGCAGCCAAACCGATACCGGAATGGTGGTGGTGCTCGACCCACGGGTCAAAACCAAGTCGTATGGGCGGATCTTCCTCGGTTCGCTGCCCGAATGCCAGGTGGAATACGATACGATTTGACGCGGCTAGAAGCGAATCTCAAAATGGCGCGGATCTCCGAGACGTGATTAACCCAGAGTACACATCCCGGAGGTCTGTGCCACAATTGCTTATTGAGACTCTTCTGACGTGGCTCCCGTTTTGTCGGGTGTTGTGTCGTCCATCGCCGGAACTTCAACGTCGGCTTGCTCACCACCGAACATATCCGCCGGAATGATCGTTTCAATGATTCCATTGAGATCCTTGTAAAGATCTTTACCGTGCGTCAATTCGCCACCTTCATGACCGGCAAAACCAATCCCGACAGCCAGGATCATCAGCCCAAGCTTCCACATGATGCCATCATCAATCGCTGTGCACCGGCCGCAAACAGGCATAGCAAGATAGCAAATGCCGTGCAAACCAAAGCGGACGTCCGATGCCAAAAGATATCCTGATTCTGGTCAAACAGATCGGAAAGCTGTACGACCGTATCCCGATGCTCGGGCTCGCAAAACCACCAACCTGTCACGCTGGCCAGACACGCGCCAATCGTACCGAGCCACAGGCAGTAGTAGCCGCAATCGCTCATCACGAAATTGCCGCGAATGCTGAATAGGGCAAACAAGCCCGCCGCCAACAACAATCCGATCGGGAGGTGGACCATGGCCGGGTGGAACGAACCGATCGCATTCCAGAGCATGGTGTCGTTGGCGGCCTCGGGGTCTTCGCCGATTTGTTTTTAGTTTTTTCCGGTTTGTCACTGGAGGGCGTCCGATTGTTGCTCCGCGTCTTTTTCGTCCACGCTTTCGTCGTCGGCAGTCGTATCATCTGTATTTGAATGGTTCGAGCATCAATCACTTCGATTCCATCCGGCCACTCGGCTCCTTCACTGATCCATGTTTTGACCAGCGCGATCCGTTCGGCCGTCAATGGATTTTCCTCTTCGGTGGGCGGCATCAGTTCTTCTTCGTCATCCGAGATCAGGTGGGCGTAGAAATCACTGTTTTCGGGATCGCCGACTTCGATGTAATCCATCGCATCGTCGCGGATGTCCAGTCGAGTCCCCTCTTCTTTTTCCGGCCCGTGACAACTGATGCAATGGTTTTCCAGAATTGGCTTGATGTGGGTCTCGAACGAAACTGACTGGGCTTCCTGGGCATCAACCGGGGCATTCAGCAGCAACACCAACAGTCCAACCAGGTTTAGCACGACAAACTTTTTACTTAACATTCCAGAGTCCACCAAGTTGATCGACACTTTGTCCGATGATGACTTCGTTGTAACAGACCCGGATCGTTTGTCCGCAGTCTTTTGTTACTATCTCAGAAACATCTGCATTCAGCAATATCGACGCAGAATTCGCAGATTTCCAGAATCACCGCAAGCCAGCGAGAAACTTAATTCAAATTTCGACAGGGATCGGTTAAGCGTTTTTGACCGCTGCCCAGGTCCAGTGTCGATCAGAAGTTACCTGCACGCTGCCGGGATCAAAATCCAGCTGCGACACCAACTTACGAATCTCTTCCAGCGACAAAGCGGCCCGCAGCGAATCATCAAACATTTGCCGGGAGTGGGCATTTTCTTCGCCGGCATATGTTTGTACCAACTGCTTGACCGTTTCGTCATCTGCCGGTCGCAGCAAATCACGCACAAAAATAATCCCGTTGTCCTGCGCGTGATGCGCACGATTTCACGCAAACAGTTCATCGGCTCGGGAATGTGATGCACGATGCTGTTAGAAACCGCCGCGTCAAACATTTCCGTCACGGTAAGGCATCGCTTTGGCATCGACCTGGGCGAGCGTGATTTGTGCGATTAATCCGGCCGCTTCGATGTTGTACCGTGCCAACTCAAGCATGTGGACCGCCATGTCAATCGCCATAACCCGGCAACACGAGTGTGCCCTGCAGAGTTCGATCGGTATCAGGGCCGTTCCAGTTCCCACGTCGAGAGCGTCGCCCAAGTCAGCGATCCCCTGCCCTTTTATAAAACTCAACAAGTCCTCGACGAATAAGCGGTTGACTGCTGCATGGTCCATTCTGTCGTAGTCGCGGGCCTCTTCGGGCGTGTCCATGACTTCAGGCTCGAGAACGCGTTCAAGTGGCATGGGCAATTAACCTCGTTGATTGATTCGGTATTGTTGGATCGGCGAGCGAGTTGATCGCAGCAGTCGCCTCCGGCTTGACGTTAAACGATCAAATCAGGTACCGATTCTCTCGTATTCTTCATCGGTCGTGATGATAACGACTTTGTCTTTCATGATCATTCCCAGCCCATACATCAGCAAAGCCATCACCAAGTAGGTCGCAGCAAACTCGATAATGATGTGTTTTTGCTCCGTTGCGTACGCATTCAGTTGCCAAGGCAAGAACATCTTGTCGCCGAAGATCGGCGAATGCATCAGCCCGAACAGGGTAAACAGACCTCCAAAAGCAAAGTAAATGGAAGCCGCGATAAATCGGCGGTCAATAATCCGAGCCGTGGCAGAGGCCCAAATCAGGCTGGTCAAAATAAAGCCGCCTGCCAGCACGCTCAGGTGCAGCCACAATTGCTGGAGATTCTCCGCAACCACGGGGGGTACTGAGTCATAATTAATCACTAAGGCAAATTGCCCCAGGTAAATCATGACCAGTTTGGCAATCGCCGGAATACAGGCGATTGCCAACGCGGCATAATGCCGCCGCGGTGTCGCGTGGAAACTTTGGGCCGTAATTTCAATGCCAATGAAGACCAGAATCGGCAAAACCGCCGCCTTGGGAATCAGCAGGAACAACAAACTGAAATATCCGATGACTCCCGCACCCCCGACAAAAATTGCCGTCGCCAGCGTATAAGCGGCTCGACCTCCCATCGCCTTGTAAGCTGGATGGCCGATGTAAGGCGTGGTCTGAATGACGCCTCCGCAGAGACTGGCCAACAGGGTTGCAACCGCTTCGATGCCGATGACCTTGCGCGTTTCAAAATCGTCGCCGACCGAGGCGGCACTTTCCGCACAGTCGATTCCCCCGATCACTGTCGCGATGGCAAATGGAATCACGTAACCCATGTACACCAGCGAATCGCTTAGTGATCCCAGCCACTTGAATTTGAACGCGTCGATCCAGCCCGTGGGAAACCAGACGCTTTCCAGGCCCGTCGCTTTTTCTACCAGCTCAAATTCGGTTGCCAACTGCACGCCATACAGGGCGTAATAAAGCAGGCAGCCGACCAGGACCGCGCCGAAGGCACCCGGTATTTTCAACGGCAAATGGTTACGCCCCACCAACGTGACCAACACGATTGCAAGCGACGCAAAACCGACAATGGGGTTGGCCGCGAGTTCCGGCATTTGCGTAAACGCAATTAACAGTAACGCGATCGCAGCCAACGAACCCAACAGACCAGCGCGTGGGAAGACGCGGCGAATCCAGTTGGAACAGAAGGCCAGAATCATTTTGACGATCCCGGTAATGAAGATCGAACAAATACCAATGTGCCAGGCGTGCATCGCCGCCGCTTGCTCGTCCATTCCGTTTGCCAGACCATCTTGAAACGACGGACCCAAAACGAGCAAGACCATTCCGATCGTGCTGGGAGTGTCCAGCCCCAACGGCATGGCAGTTACGTTTGTCAGGCCCGTCTGTTTGGCATAACGAAATGCCAGCCAAAAGAACATCAAGTCACCGATTAGGACGCCGATAGCAGTCCCTGGCACCATGTATTTGAGTGCAAAATCTACAGGGAACTGAAAGACGCCAGCAAGCAAGCTGACCATCAGTACGAGGCCCGCAATGTTGTCTAACATCAAGCCAAAAAAGGCGTTAACGTCACCTGGTCGAGCCCACTGGTAAGAATTCTGCTTCACATTTGGTCCAATCGGCATAGGGTTTGCAACCGGGGTCGGCCAGCGAGTTTAATTCCCCAAAAAAAGACTGTCAAACGGACCTAACGTGTCGGGAGCCTCCCCGATAGAGACTTTCAGGAAACCACTTTTTCTGTTTTAAGGAGTCGCAACCAGGAGAAATTCACATTTTTTGTGAACTCCTCCGTTAAACTGCGTAATAAGCCATGCGAGCCAAAGTCAACGATTTCCAATTCAATCACACCAGCCACCAACTCCAGGCGAAGCAAAATCCTGTGACCGACGAACAACTTATTCTCGAATATCGCCTCACCGGCAATCGCGAGCTCTACGCTCAATTGGTGTACCGTTACGAGCGGGAGTTGTTCAGTTACTTGCGACGCTATTTGGGTAGTGCCGAGATGGCGGAAGACGTTTTTCAAGCGACCTTCCTGCAAGTCCACCTGAAGTGTGATCTGTTTGAAGAAGGACGACGTTTTCGACCTTGGCTTTATACCATTGCGACCAACGCAGCCATTGATGCCCGCCGACGTAACAAGCGACACAGGATGGTCAGCCTGGATACGCCACGCGAGCAGGAGAATGAAGACGTTGGTCGATTAGTTAACCTTTTGGAAAGCGGTGATTTAGGTCCTTCCGATTTTGCGATCTCGGCAGAACGAAGTCGTTTGGTGCGAAAGACACTGGACGAACTTCCCGAGTCGATGACGGCGGTCATTCACCTGATATATTACCAGGGAATGAAGTATCGCGAAGCGGCTGAAGTGCTTGAGATTCCGGTTGGAACCGTCAAGAGTCGATTGCACTCAGCAATCACCAAGCTAACCGACGTTTGGAATACTAGCCAGGTTGATTAATGCCTGACTGCCTCGTCTGGCGCAACCTGGCTGACAACCCGTAATTTAAAAAGTGAAACATCCCTCGCAAGAAGATTTGCTGGGTTACGTGTTAGGAGCATTGGACGCTCAAGAACAACGTGACGTCCAGCAGTTGATTGACGCTGACCCAGAGCTGGAAGAAAAACTGCTCGAAATCCGCTCGTCCCTCGGGCCATTGGATTTCCTCGACGGTGCCAATGGCCCTCGGCCCGGACTGGCACGACGAACCAGCGAAATGGTCGCCAATGTTCAAAAACAACTTGATCCGGACGAACTGACCGCGGCCGGAGCCCATCCCATTACTGACGGCTTAATTGCCAAAGCCACGTTGCAAAAACTGGCGATGCTCGACGGCGGTTCTGAAGAGCGGACGACGGCCCGCAAGGCGGGGGACCAGTTCGGGCTGTCCGATTCGTCCCGTTCGGAAAGGACGCTCCGACCGACGTCTTGGTCGCTGTCGGACATGCTGGTCGGCGTGGCAGCGGTTGCCGTGTTGGCTTCGGTCCTGCTGCCGGCCATTTCCTATTCGAGGTTCAATAGCCGGATCAATGCCTGCCAGGATAACCTTCGAGGACTTGGTTCGGCCTTGTTGGCGTTCAGCAGCATGAATCCAAAAGGTGAATTCCCCAGCATTCCTGACTCCCCAAATTTGAGGGTTAGCGGGTCCTATGCACTGCAGCTGAAAGAGGCCGGGTTGATCGAAGATGATCGGATGGTCCTGTGTGCTGGTTTCGCAAACAAGTTCGATCGAGCTTTCCGGATTCCTGTCCGCGAACAGATCCAAAACGCATCAGGATGCCAACTTGATCATTTCAAGCGGATTATGGGTGGCAACTTCGGTTATTCGCTGGGTTACGTCGAGTGCAATCAGTACCATTGTCCCAGCAATCGGGGGCGAGCCCATTTCGTCCTGCTGGCGGACATGCCGTCACAGAATTTGGACGGTCGCCGCAGTGCCAATCACGGCGGTCGAGGGCAAAACTGTCTGTTTGAAGATGGTCATATCGAGTTTGTATCCGGATTTGCTTATGGCGAGGATCCCATTTTTGTCAACGACATCGGCGTCGTCGATGCAGGACTGCACTGTGACGACAGCGTGATTGCTCCCAGCCACGTGGCACCGACATTTTAGACAACATCGTGCAGGTACCACCCGCAGCAAACCACTCTCCAACTGGAAAAGCCGTCAACAAAGGTTGGCGGCTTTTTTGATGCATCAATTTTTCATTCGATTTTTATTAAATTCAAATAATTCAGAACCGTTGTATGCCTCCCAATCCTGGACGATTGCATCTTTGACCCGCTGTTGATCTTCGGGCATGAGGGCCCTGTCAGTCAACCGTTCAACGCTCGGTTGGAGAAGGTACGGCAAGCCATAAATGGCCAGTAATACAATTGCACCAAAGGCAACCATCGCGAAACGAACTGCTTCACATCACACCTCAAGGTCGAAATTTCAGTGTGAAGATAACTTAAACTACTGGCAGCGTCAATTTAAATCATTCGCGTGCACAGGTAATCACAGCCGATTTTGCGTCGCAAGCCAAGCGCGATTGCCATGCCTACAACCGCGTGCCGTTTCCGAAGAATTGGGGTCAATAAGCGACACGCGCTAGTCAATGGTGTCGCGAGGGTTTGTAGCCAACAGAGACTGCGTCCATTTGGTTGCCAGGCCGTTCGATTCGCCACAACAGTCTGGGGAACGAAATCGCGATCCGAGATCAATCGGCGAATTTCTTGCATGTCGAGCGTTTAAAACTCATAATGCCAAAGGCAGTTATTTTCCTGCGCAACAGGTAAAAATTGGGAGAATTCAGTTGAAAGTAATTCAATTTACCAGGCGAGTTTTGGGTCGCAATTTTCGCAATCAAAGCCGACGAACAAGGACCGTTCGCGAGAACTTTGAATACCTGAATCTTGAAGACCGGCGGCTGTTGGCGGCCAACATCGAACTTGTCCAGGCGCGTCTGGTTGACGGAAACTACAATCCCATCGGCGCGACGACACTGGGCGAACGAATGAGGATCGAAGCCACCTGGAACACTACCGACCTACCGTCGAACGCATCCTATCGAATTGGATTCGACGTTGACGGAGTTCAGTTACCTGGTGGCTTGACCACTGCCGGGGCCGGCATTGCGGTGGGAAATGGCTATCTCTGGTATCGCTCAGGTTGGTTTGCAACGACTGGCTTGCATTCAGTTACGGTAACGGCCGATCTCGACAATACGGTTGTCGAAGCCAACGAAAGCGACAACACCTTGATGTTTTCCTTCACACCTCAAACGGCCGATATTCCGGTCCAATTGATCTGGCCGATGCCGGGACTTCCCTATGAAGACTACGGAGTCAGTAACTATACCGACATTGATCCAACATCCGGAATACGGGATTACCGCGGTGGCTTTTCGACCTACAACGGCCACAACGCCATTGATTCGGGACCGGCTGGATTCCAGGCAATGGACGCCGGCGTGCCGATTTTGGCAGCCGCCAATGGCACGGTGGTCGCAACTCACGATGGCGAATGGGATCGGCAGACAGACGGCTTTAATCAAAATCCAACGCCAACTGCGAACTACATTATCATCGATCATGGCGCCGGCTGGGAGACTTTTTACTGGCACTTGCGCAGAGATTCGCTACAAGTTGAGGTTGGCGATATCGTTTCCCAAGGCGATTTTATCGGATACATGGGGAGTTCGGGAATCTCGACGGGACTCCATGTTCATTTTGGAGTCACGCATCATGGGATGACCGTCGAGCCCATGCTTGACCAGGCAACTTTTTGGGTTGATCCGTTTGGTTACAACGGCGACGAGGTTCATGTGTTTAGTTCGGGTGTGACGAATTACAGCCCGACGGCACACGGCAGCGAAGGACCTTCCCAAGTCACCGACTGGAAACAGCAACCCGGCCAGCTTACTTATGTGTGGGCCCATTTTTCCGGGCTCCGACAAAACGACTTTGTGCAGTACGTTTGGCACCGACCCGACGATTCCGTCTACACGATTGGATCATTCAACGTTCCGCAGGATTACGGCTGGTCCTGGTGGTGGTTTTCGCGAACCTTGCCCAGCACTCCCGACCTGGGGACCTGGCGCGTCGATTTCCTGGTCAATGGAACAAAAACAGGAGAGCAGTTTTTTGATGTGACGGCGACCGGAGCGCCGGAAATGCGCATCGAGGACCTGAGTACCAACTTGATCGTCGATGACCGATATACCCCGCTCGATTTTGGTGAAGTGGCGCAAGGCGCTTTCGATCCCTCGCTTACGTTGAGAGTCATTAATCACGGTCAAGACACCTTGCAATTATCAAACCTCCGTGTGCCCGAAAATTACTACGTCGTCGAAGGGCTATCCACCTCGGTGGCGCCAGGGGGAACTGAGTTCTTTACGATCGCGATGGACACCAGCATCGCTGGTTACCATGCGGGTCAGGTTCGCATCGATACGAACGATGCTGATGAGACCGAATATGATTTTTCCGTCGAAGGAATGGTAGTTGCCGCGGGTCAAAACCAGTTGGTACTTGGGATCAGTGAGCGCCGAGTGGGCGAACAAACATCGCTCGTGGCAAATCTTCGCCGTTCCGGGCTTGTCTCAAATCCGTTGTCCGTGATGCTGACTACCAGCGACAGTTCGGAAGCCTTAGCGCCGGCAAGCGTGACGATTCCGGCCGGCTCGAATTACGTCATGTTTGAGCTGTTGACTCTCGAAGATTACGAAATTGATGGTGATCAGGTAATCGAAATCATGGCCACGGCTGGGGGTTATACGACGGCTTCGAACGAACTTGTAGTGCAGGACAGTACCTTGATTCCGCTTCCGTTTGGAGTCGATTTTGGCCCCGCTGGTTCGACCATCTACCAGGACTACTTTGCGTCCGACAACAATTTTGCCTATGCGACGGAAGTCGGATATGGTTGGCTGCCGGACATTATCAACGCCAATACGTTCGTCAATCAGCGCGGCGACGCACTGACCCGGGATGGCGTCATTCTGCGCAGCGGCACCTTTGCGGTCGACGTCCCGAACCGCCAGTACCAAGTGGACGTTCATTTGGGAATCGTCAAAAAAACAGATCGAATCGCGATTTCGATCGAAGGAGTTGCTGACGAGTTTGTCCCGAATCCGGGTCCCAATGTTACACGAAGCTACGTCACGACGGTCTCGGATGGACAACTCACGGTCTTCCTCGACGGCCTCCCGGGACTGAATAATCTGATTCGCGTTTCCGGCATCACGGTTACCGAAGTTACCACTCGTCCATTTGCCAACGACGTTGGTATTGCCAGCCTGATCAGCGGCTGGGCGCCGCAACCCATGCCTGGCATTGGCTTTAACAACGAAACGGATAACCACCTTCGTTGGCAACTAGGCAAATTCGGGGAAGACCTGGTTGCTCCAGCGGGACTTGTGGTTGCTATCACCGAATCTGCGAGACCCGTGATTGATGAACGTACGGACGATAACATCGGCAATGGTGAAGCGCACGTTGATTCAGACCTGGTCCGGCTTGTTCATTTGGAAGAGGCGACCGCGGAACTGTTTCCGGTTTAAAGCTTTCGATTAACCAGCGGTGCACCACAAATTGGCATCTGGCTGATAATTCGTTCAACCAGTTGATCGGAAGCTCCGTTCAATTGCTGGTGGCAAGACACGGGTTAATTGCGGGGGGAAGCCAAAAGGCATTTGGGTTCCGCGCCAATCCGTGGCTCAAACCACTCACTTCGGCTAATTTAGTTCCATGAACGATTGCCTCAAAAAACCAGAATTGATGAGTCCGGCGGGTTATTGGCCGCAACTGAGAACTGCCATCGAAGCAGGCGCGGACGCAGTCTATTTTGGACTGAACCATTTTTCAGCTCGCGCCAAAGTTGGTTTCACGATCGCTGAACTTCCTGACGTGATGAACACGCTGCACGAGCGGGCTGTGAAGGGTTTTGTCACCTTCAACACGCTCGTTTTCGATCATGAGCTGGAACTTGCCGAGCAGGCTATCATCGACATCGCCAATGCAAACGTCGATGCGATCATCGTTCAAGACATCGGCATCGCCCGGCTGGCAAAACAGATCGCGCCCGAACTTGAGATTCATGGCAGCACGCAGATGTCGATCACCAGCGCGGAAGGAGCCGAATTGGCGAGGTCGCTGGGCTGTTCGAGGGTTGTGCTGGGCCGTGAATTATCCCTGGCTGACATTCGTTCGATTGCGACGCAGACCGATGTTGAATTGGAAGTTTTCGTCCATGGTGCGCTTTGCGTTTCTTATTCGGGACAGTGTTTCAGCAGCGAAGCCTGGGGGGGACGCAGTGCCAATCGCGGCAAATGCGCCCAGGCCTGCCGGCTCTCGTACGACTTGATCGTTGACGGACAACGCCGCGAACTGGGGCCGTACCGTTACCTGCTGTCGCCGGGCGATCTTTATGCGCTGGAACAGATTCCCGAGCTCGTTGAGATCGGTGTTGCCTGTCTGAAGATCGAAGGCCGCTACAAGGACGCGGATTACGTTGCCCTGACAACCAGGGCCTACCGCGAAGCCATCGATCTGGCTGTCGCCCGTCTACCCGTCGAGCCAGATGAAGACGAACGGCTGGATCTCGAACAGATATATTCGCGTGGTCTCGGCCCGCATTTTATTTCGGGCGTGAACCATCAAACCGTCGTCCAGGGACGCGCTCCACGACACCGCGGCTTGCTGATGGGAAAAGTCGTCGACGTCCTTGCTCAGTCGGTCATTGTGGAACTGGAACACGCCCTGTTTCCTGGTGATGGCATCGTATTTGACGCCGCCGACTGGCGCAGCCCTGACGAACCCGAGGAAGGCGGAAACATTTATGAAGTAAAAGACCGAGATCCTCAACAATTCGAACTGAAATTCGGGCATGGCGAGGTCGATTTTGACCGCATTCGCGAGGGAGATATGGTTTGGCGAACCAGTGACCCGCAATTGAAGAAAAAGCTGAAGCCGCTGACTGCCAACCAGAAACCTGTGTTCACGCATGGCTTGCGCTTTGAAGTGATCACTGCCGTTGGAAAACCGCTGAAAATCATCGCCACAACCGACATCGGCGAATCGGTCACGGTAATCGGTGACTCGCCGTTGGAATCGGCTCACAACCGGTCGCTCGACATGCCAACGCTTCACGACAAACTGGGGCGCCTGGGTGGCACTCCTTTTCACATCACTGACGTCGACTGGAGCAGCGATGAACCGGTTTTTGTTCCAACCAGCCAACTCAACCAGGCACGTCGCGATTTGGTTGAGAAGTTGCTGGCCCAACGCACGAAGCCGGATGCGAAGATCGTTAATGTCCCAGACGCGCGCATCGCCTCAGCCAACTCCGTAGGCGTGTCTGTCCCAGACGCGCACGACGGTGCCAGCCTGGGTCAGGCTGACTTACGGCCAATGTTACATTTACTTGTTCGGACTGCAGAACAACTGACCGCCGCCATCGAATGTCGTCCTGAGAGCATTACGCTCGACTATCTCGAGCTGTATGGACTGCGGCCGTCAATTGAACAAATCCAGGCGGCCGGTATTACGGCGCGAGTTGCCAGCCCCAGGATCCTGAAACCGAGCGAGCAAAAGATTGTGCGATTTTTGCTGTCACTCGATTGCGAAATCCTGGTTCGATCCGGCGGTCTGCTCAAGGGTCTCGTCGATAGTTGCCTGGATCTGCCGGCGTTGTGCGGTGACTTCAGCCTCAACGCTGCCAATGCGCTGAGCGTTGAATCCTATTTGCAAATGGGGCTGAACCGCATTACGCCGACTTACGACTTGAACTCAAAACAGATCGAGGGACTTACCGAGCGAATCCCCTGCTCTGCCCTGGAGGTCATCGTGTATTCGCACCTACCTGTTTTCCACACCGAGCATTGTGTGTTTTGCCGATTTCTGTCCGACGGCACGGACAGCACCAATTGCGGACATCCATGTGAAAAATATCGAGTGGCCGTTCGCGATTCAAGCGGTCGCGAACATCCGGTCATGGCGGATGTGGGTTGTCGCAACACCGTGTTTGGGGCGGAAGCTCAAACCGATCCGAATTCCCTTGGGCAGCTGGGAATCCGCCGGCATCAAACATTATCGGATCGAGTTTGTCCATCAATCGCCCCCGCAGGTGGCGGGGATCACTGGCGCTTTTCGGGATCATATCGACAAGAAAATCAATGCCAGCCAATTGGGAATCGCACTCAACCAACTTTCGCCGCAAACAACGACTCAAGGAAGTTTGTTCGTTCCCAAGGATTTTAAAGAGCTGGTTCAATTGAATTAGGTGGCGTGCCGCCGTAGGCGAGTCTGTCCCAGACGCGCACCTTTTCAGCCTGAGGACAGGCTGACCTACGGTTAAAATATTTCCTATAATCAGCCAACTGCACCATCCCTTGGAAGCCAAACATGAACACTGCCACAATTGTCCGCTTGCCTGAGCGAAAAGACGTCAAAATTGCTGACACCTGGGACCTCTCCAAACTATTCTCCGATGACAATGCCTGGGAAACTGCCTTTCATGAGTTTGAAAGTCGCATTCCCGGTTTCGAAAAATTCAAAGGGCGACTGGCCGAAAGTGCAGCAACGTTGAAGGAACTGCTTGATTACGACAGCGAAACCGATCGGCTTGGCGAACGCCTGGGCAACTACGCTTATCTGCGAACTACCGAAGACCAGTCCGACAGCCAATATCAGCGGATGCTGGGACGCTTCCAAAACGTAGCGACCCGCGCTGGAGAAGCAGCCAGTTTCATCCGCCCCGAGATTCTCGCGATTCCCGACGAGAAAATGAAAAAGTTCATGGCCTCACAGGAGTTGGAACTTTATCGTTTGATACTCGAACGGCTGACACGGTACAAACCCTACACGCTCGGCGAAAAAGAAGAACAGCTGTTGGCCATGCAGGGCGAGATGGCTGGCGCGACCTCCAAAATCTTCCGGCAGTTGCACGATTCCGATTTGAAATTCGGATCGCTGGAAAATGAAGACGGCCAGGAGGTTGAACTCACGCCCAGCACGTTTTCCCAATTCCTGATTTCTCCCGAACGTTCGGTACGGAAGCAGGCCTTTCACCAGTTTTACGAACAATTCACGGCGCACGAAAATTCGCTGGCCGCAATCTTGAACGGATCGGTGCAAAAAGACGTCTACTACGCACGGGCCAGGGGTTACGACTCAGCGTTACAGTCGGCGCTGTTTGCCGACAACGTGCCGCAAAGCGTTTACGACAATTTGATCTCCAGCGTGCGAAAAAATCTGCCAGCCCTCTATAAGTATTATGACTTGCGGAAACGCAAAATGGGCCTGGACGAGATTCACCACTACGACACCTATGTACCGATCCTCAGTGACATTGAAGTGGAACACACGTGGGAAGAGGCCGTGAATGTCGTTTGCGAATCGCTTTCGCCGTTAGGTGACGAATACGTTTCCGTGCTGCGCGGTGGCTTGAGCCGGGCGCGTTGGTGCGATCGCTACCCCAATCAGAGCAAGCAAAGCGGAGCGTTCAGTTACGGCACGTACGACGGCAATCCATACATCTTGATGAACTACAAACCCAAGGTTCTCAACGATGTGTTTACGCTGACTCATGAGGCGGGTCACTCCATGCACTCATACCTGTCAACGCAGGCGCAGCCCTACCAGTATTACAGTTACACGATCTTTGTCGCCGAAGTCGCCAGCACGTTTAACGAGCAACTGCTGACCCATCACATGCTCGAGCAGGCACAAGACGAACGCCTGCGTGCATACTTGATCAACAACGAAATCGACGGCATTCGGGGCACGATCATTCGCCAGACGATGTTTGCCGAATTTGAAAAAATCATCCATGAAATGTGCGAAGCGGGTGAACCGTTGACGGTCGAAGCTTTCAAGAACAGTTATCGCAAATTGCTGGACGACTATTTCGGCCCCGAGTTCGCGATCGATGACGAGCTGCAACTGGAATGTTTGCATTCCGCATTTTTATCGGGCGTTTTACGTTTACAAGTACGCGACCGGGTTGTCAGCCGCCATCGCGCTCAGCCAGCGAGTCTTGAACGGGGGCGAAGCCGAACTGAGTGATTATCTCAGTTTTCTGCGCGGCGGTTGCAGCAAATACCCGCTCGATTTGTTGCGCGACGCGGGCGTTGATCTGGAACAACCACAACCGGTCGACACGGCGCTAAAGCGTTTTGGCGAATTAGTCGAACAGCTGGATGAATTGCTGTAATACCGTTGCCCGATTGGCCGCATTACATGGGATAGGCATCCAGATTATCCGAACTGTGTTGACTGGCACAAAATTCACTGAGCGGGTATTTGGCCGGCAAGGTGCCGTGCTGTACCCACATCTTTTCGAGGTACGGCGCAAGCCGTCCGGTGGCGTTGCCTGTCCCACGTAAAATTGAACGATTTTTTTCAAAAAACAACCTTCAAAACATTGATGTGTTAAACTGGAAATTGGGGCTAATGCATGGAGAACGGATGCGTAATCAAACGCTAATTATTTCCGTCGTGCTGGCTGCCATGATTCAATGTTTCGCCGTACGCGTCGTTGAGGCTCGGCAGTCAGCCGAAGCGTCGACGAACTGGCGTGTTGAGCGTCACGAGATCGAACCACTGTTGGCAAGCGAGCTGCGCGAGATCGCCGGCTGGTGTCGGCAAAATGGGTTGGAGCGGCAGGCAGCAGAAACGCTGGGCTGGCAGCAAAACGAAGATCTGGAGCGAATTTATATTTTTCTGCCGACCGAGCTGTCCAGATCACCACCGGAAGAACCCTTGCAAAAAGAGTGGTTCGCCAAACTTGACACAGCACTTACTACTCATGGCGACCGCGTCTTCGAGCTGGCCCAACGTTCGGCAGAGGCAGGTGCCGGAGCAGCGGCGTACCAGTTCCTTCACGAAACGCTGTATTACAATCCCAACCACGAAACAGCCCGCACCATCCTGGGCTATCGAAAAACAGAAACGGGCTGGCGGGCAGCCGCTGAACGGATCAAGATCAGCCCCGCCAAACGTCCCCACCCAACGATGAATTGGCAGCCCGCAACCTATTTCATCGTTTCGACTCCCCACTTCAATATTTCTTCGCAAGCAGACGAGGGTTTGACCCGCCTCTTAGCCGACAAGCTTGAACGTTGGCACGATGTTTGGCGACAAGTGTTTTTTGAATTTTGGAGTCGGCCTACGGCAGTCGATCGCTGGATAAAAGGAAAAGGAACCTCACGCGAGCCCACTAAAAAATTTGACGTCATCTTTTTTGCAAACCAGGAGCAGTACGTCAGCCAGTTGAGTGATTGGGTGAAAGGCCCCCTCACCGAGTCGACTGGGTATTACAACGATTCGGCCAACGCGTCTTTTTTCTACGCCAGCGAAGACTCCAAAATTCACGATTCCTGGCGGCATGAATTGACTCACCAGTTGTTCCAGGAATCCATCCGGTCGGCCAAGTCCCCCTTCAACGATGAATTTGTCTGGCTGGGTGAAGGCATCGCCATGTATTTCGAGTCGCTTAGTGATTTTGGTCCGTACGTGACGCTCGGTGGATTCGATTCACGTCGATTGCAATACTCGCGAATTCGAAAATTCAGGGAAGGCTTTTACGTTCCCATCGAAGAACTGTCAGCAATCGGAAGAATCGACTTTCAACAACGTCCTGACATGGCTCGACTCTACAGCCAATCTGCCGGCGTGACGCACATGTTAATGGACGGTGAGGATGGCGAATCCCAGCGCGCACTAACTGACTTCTTGAAACTGCTGTACCAGGGGAAATTGAAACCCGGTTCGTTTGAGTCGGTCATCGGGAAGAGTTTTGCCGATTTGGACAAGCAATACGATCAGTTTCTGGCGGTTAAGTCGGATCAAGTTGAAAAGTTCCTCGCCCAGCCCTCTCGCAGAACCGAACTGGCACTCCCCGGGGCGGGATTAACCGATGCCGCATTCGATGAGATTGCCAAATGTCACAACTTGCAATGGCTGGACCTGACCGCGAACCGGGTGACCGGTGGCCAGATTGAAAAACTAAATGGCTGTGATCAACTGAGCCAGCTATTCATGACCACCTGCGCAATTGACGAACAAACGATCGCTTCCCTCCGCGTGCTGTCAAACCTGATCGAACTGGACCTCAGTGGATCTTCGGTGACCGATGATTCTCTGGCCATGCTCGACAGCAGTAGCGGGTTGAAAATTTTGCGTTTGACCAAAACGAAAGTCACCGACGCCGGACTGAGCCACCTGGCTCGATTGACCAATCTCGAATCAGTGGACGTGACAGACTCCGGTATAACGGCTAAGGGGATTGCCTGGTTGCAGTCACAACGACCACAATTGACAATCACGAACGAGTGAACGGTTCGTTTCGGCAGCCGCTTTTCCAGTTCGTTTGCGCAGAACCGGAATCGCAGGATGGCACTTGATTTTCCAGAAACAACACCCTCTCCCGGCGACACGTGAGGGTCCAGGAGAGGGAAGCGATAATTACTTGTGGAATCGACAACTCTCGTTAGTCGAAGGTCCACCGTGGCGGACCTCCGAGAGGTCGACCCGTCTCAGCTGAGCTCCATACTGTTTGCGTGCCATTCGCCGCAGTCTCCGGCTTCCTCAGAATCAACCGATCCACTCCGCAAGGACTGAACGATATGAAACCCTGGCTGCTGGCCGAAAACACCTATGCTCATGTCCGCGAGCAAGAGTACGAAGTCGCGGTCCTGCCGCTCGGCGCAACTGAGCCGCACAACCTGCACCTGCCTTATGGGACCGACATCTTCGAAGGCACCCTCATCGGCGACAGAATTTGCGAGGCGGCTCACCTGGGCGGTGCCAAGGTGGTGTTGTTGCCGACAATTCCCTTTGGCACGGAAACCAACATGCGCGAGTTTCCGCTGGCGATTAATCTGAACCCATCCACGCTCAACCGCGTCATCATGGACATCGTCGAGTCATTGTTGACCTCCGGAATTCGCAAAATCGTGTTGCTCAATTCGCACGGCGGCAACGGGCTCAAACCGTTGCTGCGCGAGATGGCCGGTAAAACATCAGCACAGCTGTTCTTGTGCGATTGGTACCAGGCGATCAATGACGTTTACTTCGAGATCTTTGACAAGAAAGATGATCACGCGGGCGAGATGGAAACCTCGCTTGGGTTAGCTTTTTTTCCGGAGCTGGTTGGCGTTAATCCAGACGGCAGTTTGACGGCAGATGAGGGGGCCATCAATCTGACTCGCCTGGACGCCGTCAATCGAGGCTGGGTATCAATTACGCGGCCGTGGCACCTGCTGACCACGAATTCCGGGTCGGCCGACCCGCACTCGGCAACGGCGGAAAAGGGTGAAAGTCTGATGTCGGTGCTGGTGGACCGGTTGGGGAAATTCCTGATCGAACTTGCGGCATTGGAAATTGACGATCGATTCCCGTATTGAACTGGCCAGCGTTGACCTTCTCGGAACCGAAGTTTAAAATTCCGCTCGGCGTTCGGTTCGTAGGTCCGTTTGTCCCAAACGGATAACCGCGTTGTTGTCAGAGTGTGCGAGTCTGGGACAGACTCGCCTACATATGGTGGCTGTAGCTCAATTGGTTAGAGCACTGGATTGTGGTTCCAGGGGTTGGGGGTTCAATTCCCCTCAGCCACCCCTTCGAAAAGCCCGGTTTCGACCGGGCTTTTTTTGCGGACCAAACCCGATGGAAGCGTCGTCGGCGACTTGGTGCAGTTCCGACATGGCCCCGCGACAAAGAGCTCGTCAGATCAGTTAGCTTTTATTTAGCCCTCTTCCCAACAAACTCCGTCAACGTATTTTTTTGTTGGCGGAGCTAAATCGTCCGAATTTGCGGGGAGGCGGAACTAAAATGGTGTTGTCCAATGGGAGCACACTTTGAAGGATGCGTTCTCATGGTCTTGAACCTATCGGAAGTGAGTCCAGAAACGAGCGACGCCCAGCGCCAAGTTCGTAACTGATCAATCGAATGAAGCAAGCGTACGATATCCGATCTGCAGACGAAAGTCTTCATTCACTCTTCGGTGGCACCGGATTGGGTGCTGTCGATTTCAGATAGGCCACTAAATCGAGGATTTCGTCGCGAGTCAAGTTATCGAGTAACCCGGCAGGCATCACGGAAACGTCCGATGGTTTCATGGCCTCGATTTCGGCAACTTTCAAGTGCTCAAGTTGATTCGGCTGGATCATGTCGGTTTGAACCATGTAGCGATCGCCATTGAGATTGACCACGCGGCCGGTGATCAACCGCCCGTCTTCCATTTGAAAAATGGTCGCCTGATATTGATCCGAGATGGCTTTGTTGGGATCGATGATGGTTTCCAATAAATCGCGAGTGCTGAACCGTCGTCCGGCGGGCGTCAGGTCGGGTCCGGCGATGCCCCCGGTGCCCTTGATGCGATGGCACTTGTAACATTGCGCGACACCAAACATCTTTTTTCCGTTTGCCAGATCGCGCGACGAAAAGTCCGCGTCGAAGGCCGAAGCGAGATCTTCCATTGTCCATTTCTTGACCAGCGGACGGGCCTTCAGCTCGGCGTAAGGATCAATGGCTTCCGGCTCCCGGGCGAGCAACTCCGCCAATTCGGTTTTTTCATCATCGGACAGCCCCTCAATGGCCCGCGCCCGAATATTTTTCAGGTAACCGGTAAACGAATTGCCTCCCTGCAAACTGGCTGCGTCGAGAAACCACTGGAAATACTGCCGGCGGAGTTCGGGCGTCCAGCCCGATTTTGCCACGCTCAACACCAACGCGTAGTGAATTTGTTGATGCTGGGCCTCAGACTCGCGCATCAACTTCATCGCGGTTGGGACTGCGGTCGGTTCGTTCGCAGCGATCAACAGCCGCGCCAATTCGTTGTTCAAATCTTCGTAGCCTTCGACGTCCGCCCCAACGGGAAAATATTGGTTGAGTTTTCGAATGGTTGCCAGCGTTTTCTCAGTCGGCGATCCAAGCCGCATCATGACAAGTCCATAATTTCGCAACAGATGCAGTTTTTGGAACGTTGACAGCCTTTCCCAACTTAACCGATTATGCGAACGCACGACTCGCTGTTGCAGATCCCCTGCTTCTGCTGGATTAACCCTGATCAGCGCCGTCAGGGCTTCGAGCGATTGATTCGGCTTGGGTTCATCGAGCGCACGACCGATCCAGTGTCTGGGTTCGGTTTTTTCCACGACCGTTCTGGCAACAAACCGGATATGCCGGTCCTCGTGATTCAGTGCGTCCCACACATCCTGAAAAAAGTCCGGATGCATTTGGAGAATATCCGGCGTGCGAGGGAAGTAAACGTCGTGTCCAATTTCAATTCTGCGACGCTCTTTGGCGAGTTCCGTCAACGGACGGAACTTCGTGCGGCTGATTGACTCGGTGCCGTGGTACGTCACACGGTAGAGTGCCGACTGTGATTTTCGGCCTCCAACCAGAAAGTACAAACTCCCGTCGCGCGGATGGACAATCAAGTCGGTTACGGGCAGTGCAGGCGCCGAACAAAAGATCTCGGGCTTGCCGGTATAACTGGCTCCGTCCGGTTCCAATTGCACGGCGTAAATGATTCCGTAGCTCCAATCGGAGATAAAAAGAGCGTTTTGATATTTCGCCGGGAACCGCGCCCCGGTTCCGAATGTGATTCCCGTCGGGCTGCCGGGGCCGATGTCAACAACGGCCGGCAGACTATCGGCGTAATAGGGCGGCCACTTTCCGCTGCCATTGCGCCAGCCGAATTCGCTACCCGGGACAACATGACAAACACGCGTCGGTCGATACCAGGGCAAGCCAAAATCCCATTCCATGTCGGCGTCGAACGTGAACAATTCTCCATTGGGATCAAAGGCGATATCGAATTCGTTGCGAAACCCGGAACCAACCAGCAAGAACTGTTTACCGTCACGATCCGTTTTGCAAATCCAACCGCCGGGTGCCATCCCGTCGACATTGTGTCCATTGGCATCGGGCAATCTCGGCAACAACTGGTCTTCCTGCCACAATCGCGGAACGTCCGACCGTTCTGGTTTGGGGATTTGGGTCATGTTACCAGCGCAAATGTATAACGACTCGCGATCGGGACCGAGGATAACCGCATGCGGACCATGTTCACCGTCGCCTGCGAATTCGCGCAGCAATTCAACGGAGTCGTATTGGTCATCGCCATCGGTATCGCGAACCTTGTAAAACCCTGCTGGCATGTCGTCACCTGCGTGGGCAACGACGTAGAGGTTGCCGAAGGCACACAACAACCCCTGCGCGCGACCGATTTTGGCGTTAATCGGATCCACTGTGGCGTCAGCGGTTTTCTTATCGACGGTAACCCGATACAACTTTCCGTATTGGTCGGAAGTAATCAGTCGCCCCTGAGGATCAGTTGTCAAGTTGACCCAGGACCCCTGTTCTGCGGGAACCGCGTAGATCAATTCCGCCTCAAATCCTGCGGGCAACCGAATTTGATCGGCCGGGGTTTGTCCCCTGGCCGGACCGATCGTCCCAACAGCCGACTGGAGAATCAACACGGCCGCAATCACGCCGTTTTTGACAAAGGATTGAAAAATCATCCCAAACACCAATTGGAAAAAACGTTCGTTTACGCGAAACTCATTTTGCAGGACGGAAGCTGGAAAAGTGACGGGTGTTACCGTCATATTTCAGCGAGTCTCCCGTAACAGTTTGAAACACAAGACTGCCAATGTCTACCTCTCAAATCAAGGCGTTAGATGACTTTGTTCGGTTAATGGACCGAAACGCGACGACGCATGCGATTCGCACGGCGGTAGATTTGGGCGTTTTGACCGAGTTGGACCAGGGACAAAAAACGATCGAACAGCTGGCAAGCAGCCTGGCCCTGAATGCTGAGGCCTTGCGTTTGTTGATGAATGTGCTGTGCCTTACCGAGTTGGTTGAGAAATACGGTGACGATTACGCGCTTTCGACCGTCGCGCGCCTGATTCCTCATCGGTTCCGCGATTTGGGTGATCACCACTGGCAATACCTGGGAGAATTTATTCGCAGTGGAAAGTCGCTTCCCATTGATGACGAGTTACCCGTCACCGAAGCGGACTTTGTCATTAACTGGGCGTCAACCGAGTGGACCCAGACGCCAGCCGCGATGGATGCGGCAGAGGTCCTGGAGATCGGTGACCGCTTGACGGATTTGAATATTCTGGAGATAGGCGGCGGCGCGGTCGTGTTTGGCGCGGCGATCGCGCATCGCGATCCTGGAGCCCAGCTGACCGTTCTCGATTCGGCAGCCGGATTGAAACGCGCCGAAACGACGGTAAAAGGCATCCACCTGGAGGACCGCTCCGTTTACATTCAGGGCGACTATCAATCCGATCTGTGGCTGGAAGAAATCGGTGATCAGAAGTTTGATTTGGTGATTGCTGCGGGGATTGCCCATCGTCATCCGCCTGAAGACAACTTGAATCTGTATCGGCGGCTGAAGCGGGTCATCGCCCCCACGGGTCAACTCGCCGTGATCGATGTGTTTGCCGGCCAGGAGAAGGGTGAACTGCATCGCCAAATCTTTGAGCTGGAATTGCGATTGCGAACGACCCAAGGCAGAGTCTATCAACCGGTTGATATTGACCAACTGCTGATCGAGGCGGGCTATGATCACATCAAATTCGCGCATTTGCCATCCACGCCCTACATCTGGGGCATGATTGTGGCCCGCTTGGGTTGAGTACGGAGGGGTGCGGGGTACGGAGTGCTGGTACTGCGTACTGCGGTACCGAGTACGCGCCTAAGCCGGCGGTTCTTCAACTGAATTTTTTAGATGGTGGCGACCATGATGTTGTTCGGACTCCCGATCGACATCGATCAGATGGTCGACAAGCATCTGGGTATCCAAATGTGCGTTTTCCATCCAGATGTGATTCACCGATTTAGGCAAGCCATAAGAATCAAAGCGATCGGCTGCAAAACATGAAATGACGCCCGCGGCAATTTGGCGATTGAGTTCGGGATTGGCGGGAAACTGCACTGACAGCGACTTGAGATCGGAGGCCAGCGAGGCCGAAAACACCTGTTGGCGGCGGGATTTCTCTCCGGCATCGGCGAGTCGGTTTTCCAGGCGAAAATCATTCAGGCGCGACACATCAAAAGCAAATAATTCTGACTCTTTGCAAAGCGGCAATTGTGCCAGAAAGAGGTCGGTCCAGCGTTCGATACGTCGTCGGAGGGTATTCATGTTTTCAAAGGCGTGTTCATTTGCCGCTTGACCCTTGAGCATGATTCTCAACGCCCGATTCTTGGCCTCAATGTGCCCGATGTGGATTCCATGCGCGAGACCGCGAAGTTCGTCGCTGTCGTGGTAAACATCATGTGTCACCATCGCCGCCGAGAAGACTCGCGTCAGTAGATCGGACAGCAAAATTTCCTGGACCACAATTTCGATCGCTGGCCACGGATCGTGATCGGGGCTATCGAGTTCAACGTCCCTTTCAAACATCTTGAGCGCACCGGCCCAGCGTTGGAGTCGACATTTTGAAGCGGTCCAATAGGTTTTTACCGCCAGAGCCTGTTGAGGCGGCTCGCCATGGACCAATGCCGTCGAGTGGATGGCGATCCAGCTCCCGATTTCGGCGAGTGTTTGTGCATTCATACTGTTTTTCAGGGGATTTTAGACGGTTATGGGAATATTCAACCAATCAGCAATGCAAGGCAGATGCCAAACCGTGTGAGATGTGAAAGTTGTGGTCTTTCCTTTTGTTTTGTACACTTTCCTGCTCGCCGACCAAAGTTGCGTTTTGGCATCATGCGCACTTGCGGCAACAATTCCTGCGAGATGGGTACTTTTATCAACGAGGCTGACAAATCATGAATACGTCCACGACTGAAAAATCGAAAATTCTCGCTGCCTCGACGACGGGTCCGGTCTCGCAGTTTCTGGAGACCCACTTTCGTCATTTTAACGCTCGGGAACTTGTGGATGCGGCGCGAGCCTATCGCGACCATTTGGCCGCCGGCGGAAAGATGCTGGTGACGCTGGCGGGCGCGATGAGCACTGCCGAACTGGGAGTTTCGTTGGCCCAGATGATCCGCGAGGACAAGGTACATGCGATTTCATGCACTGCTGCGAACCAGGAAGAGGATATCTTTAACCTGGTCGCGAGAAATGAATATCGGATGTTACCGGATTACCGGAATTTGTCGCCAGCGGATGAAGTCAGGCTCTGTGAGGAGGGGTTCAACCGGGTGACCGACACCTGCATTCCAGAAACCGTGATGCGCCATCTTGAAGCGGACTTTATGAAGATTTGCGCCGAACTTGCGGAAAATGGAGACTCACTGTTTCCCAACGAGATCTTCTTTCGCCTGTTTGCACAGGGCTCGCTCGAACCCCATTACCAGATCCCACCGGAGGACTCCTGGATGTTGGCCGCGTATGAGAAGGGAATCCCGGTTTACTCGCCCGGTTTTGAGGACTCGACGCTGGGTAACATGTTTGCAGCCCGTGTCTTCGACGGACGGATCAAGTCCCATTCGGCAATCAAATCAGGCACCGAACAAATGGAACAACTTGTCCGTTGGTATCTGGATACGGACGCAGCGGCTCCGATCGGTTTTTTTCAGATTGGTGGTGGGATTGCGGGAGATTTTGCGATTTGCGCCGTGCCGTTGATCATTCAGGATCTGAAAAGGGATGTCCGGTTGTGGCAATATTTTGCCCAAATCTCGGATTCGACGACGTCCTACGGATCTTATTCGGGGGCAGTCCCCAATGAAAAGATTACCTGGAGCAAGCTGGATATTGAAACACCCAAGTTCATGATCAATTCGGATGCGTCGATCGTTGCCCCGTTGATATTTGCCTATGTCCTCGGTCAATGAGTTATAGCGGATGCCTGGCAAGCGGGACTACATCACGTCGTCGAGTGTGGTCCATTGGATGTCATTGCGGGTGTGAATTCGCTTGGCCAATTGGGTTGCGTCCGGGCGCTGTTCCAGCAAGCGATACGCCACGTTGGCCAACGAGATGTCTTCACCTTCGAAACAGAAGATGAGTTCGCCAGTGGTGCCATTGATTTGTGTTGAGCTGACGCTGAACTGGCTTTCAATGACTGGCACTAGCGAAGTGGTTTCTGATTTTTGCGGTAGCCCAACGAGCGCACGGCTGCCGCCTCCGCAATGCGAGACCCTGGGGCGGGCCAGGTTAAGCATCTCATTAAGCCAGCGAAGCAATTGTTCGCCAGTGATTTGATTCTCAGCCACGATCTTGTCGAGCGATATCTTCTTCAATGAATCGGCAAGCACGCTGCGTGTTGCCATGCGAATTGCCGCCGGCAGGTGTTTCTGCCAGCATGTCGCTTCATTGAGGACCTTGAGAAATCCGCCTCGATTCGCGACCAGCGTCTGATAGACGTGCCGTTCTGCCTTTTCGATCAATTCTTCACGGTTTTCCAGGATGCTGTTTAGCATCAGTTGTTCCATGTTGATTTCATCGGAGCCAGTGTTGGACAGCATGTCTTCCACCTCGAAGGAGCTGGAAACCATGTCCAACTGGTTCTTGAATTTTTCCAACATGGTACGTGTTGACGTCAGGCTGCTGCCAACCGCGCGGCAGTATTCTTTGGAATATCGCAGGATGAATTCCTGAATACGAAACTGGGCATACGACTGTGCGCCTTCGACCAACAAATGTGCCTTGTCATTTTTCGATTTGGATTGCTCGGGGGTAATTTCTCGAATGGCACGCAGCAGCTGCTGCAACTGGTCGTTACAGCAGCGAGTTTCCTTGTCGAATTGCTTTTGCAACACCGCCAGCCGTTTGCCACAGGCGGAAATAATTCGGAGCTGTTTCGCCAGATCGAGTTTTTCCAGTTCCATCAACTTCAGCGTACTCAGCGAGATCTGTTCGCCAATTTCCAGGGCGTCATGACTTACGTTTTCGTCAAAAACTTCACAGACTTGAGGATCTACGTGCCCCGAGTCTTTCCGGGCTCGTGGCGCGCCCAACACTTCGTCAAAAAAAGCTTCCAGTTCTTCGGCCCGTTGGTAAGACTCGCTGCCGGCGATTTTTTCTACCTGCGATGAGATTTGGGCAATTTTTTCGTCGCCTAAAACCTGGTCAAACTGATCGGCATAACTGTTGGAAACTCCATCAAAATGCAGCTCAAGTTCATCGAACCATTTTTCCGCCAACAAGTCGTCAACCTCTTCTGGTTCGACGCTTCCCTGCCCCCATTTGTGGATCAGCTCCTTGGCAAGCGAACTGCTGACCCCCTGTTGAGACGAGTTGCCCGGTCCGCAGATACTGATGCCAAATGTGCGGAGCGCAAAATGTTCGGCTTCTTCGTTTAGTTTGCGACACTGGTCGAAGAACACGGAACACTTGGAAAAGCTGTTTAAGTAAATGTACTCGGCCAGCTTGTCGAGTTCCTTGTCAAATTCCGTCTGGTTGAGATCCAGGCCAAGATCGAGGAAATAGATATTGTCCAAAGGTGGTTCATCCTGAAACTCGGGAAGACCCAATGTCGTGTCGCCTGGATATCCGAAGTCGTTAAAATGTCGCAACTCTGTCAGGAATGTAAATGCGTTGGCACTGGACAAGCCAGCATCACGGGCACGCTGGTTCGTCGAATGCAGAAGAATGCCGCTGACGGAATCAATGGGCAGGCCTTTTTCGGCCAGCAGTGTCTTGACCGTGTAAGCCAAATCGAGAGTCATACCGCTGCCGATGCCGCCACTGATCGAAGTGACGATAAACACCCGAGGATGCAGTTTTTCCGCGGGGTTGATGCCGAGTGTTTCAGCTGTCGTCGTAATGTTTTCGACTTTGCCGATTTCATCGACCGCACTTTGAATCGAATTGCATATCTTTTCAAAATGTTCGGCAAACACGAGTCGTCCCAGGGGACGCAAGCCTTCCGTTTGCAGACTGCGGGGCACATTGTAAATCCACCGCCGCGGCAACCAACCCAAATCCGTTTTGGCCTTTTCACGATAAAATTCGGGCTTGTGCAGTGGCAGGTCAACCGCTTCCGCACCCGATAACGCACCTTGTTCGCCAGAAAGTGTGAGCTGAGTCATCGCTTGGCGATCCGAGTCGAAACAGCGAATCTGAATCGCCGGCAGCTCGTCCATGCTGCCATGACGGAGTATCAGCCTTTGTTTGATTTTTTGAGCTGCCTGGTTGGCAACATTCCCGACCGACAGGATCAATGTCGGTCGAAATTCTGTTTGGCTGACATCGCATTCCGGTGGAGCGAGCGTCGATATCTCTACCGACGTAAATGGGAGCTGCGCTTTGCGAAATAACCGCGGTAACGTCGCGTTCGACATTGTGATCAAAAGACAGCGTGTTACCTGCTTCCGAAGCGTTCCCCTTGGTCACCCTGCGAATTACGCGTTTCTTGTTCAGCTTGCGGTTGACCAGCTCTTCCACCATCGCCAGGCAGCTGGGAAAGCGGACTTTGGGATCTTTGGACAACGCTTTGGCGATCACGACTTGATCGCCTTTGGGCAACGGCCGCAGGTTGGGACGACCATGCATGTGTTGGGCAGCCAGCTGGGCCGGCGTGTTGCCTGGAAACGGTCGCACGGCAGTCAACATTTCCTGGTAGACAATGGCCAGTGAATACTGGTCACTGTTGCCACACGGTTTTCCATCGAAGAGCTCCGGTGCGGCATATGCCGGCGTCATTCCCGTCATTAACGATTGCGACGCATCCTGAAGGTCTTTGACCAGACCAAAGTCGGCCACCTTGACGTGTCCACTGACGATCAACAGATTTTCGGGTTTGATGTCGAGGTGTTGCAGCGAATGGGTTTCGCTCAAATAATCCAATCCTTCGGCCGCATCACGAATGTATTTCACGAGCTCTTCGCGCGGAATTCCGGGCTCCCCGGCCTGCGTATATTCATCGAATAAATCGGCAAGGCTCTTGTCAGCTAACTCGCTGACGACGACCAATTGACCTTCAAAGACTTCGATTCGCTCGAGCGAAAGCAAAAATGGGTGCCGGACCTGTTTGATACGGTCCATGGCTTTTAGTTCAGTCTGGGCGCGCTTTTCATCGTGGTAGCCATAAACCAGCTTGACGGCTTTGGCGAAACCACCTGGCGCTTCGGCCGACCAAACTTCACCATAACCGCCTGCGCCAATGCGCTGCTTGAGCGTGTAGCCGAGTAATTCTTTGCCTTGGACCGATTCGGTGGACACAAGTGACTCCAGTGGATTGTTTTCAAACAGCTTCAAAAATGTCGATTTTTACGGACTTCACCCGCAGTAAAGCCGGACAAGTCTAGCTTTCAGTTAACATCGGCCGGCTCATTAATCAAAAAACGGGCTGCATGCAAAGCCCGCAAACAGACCAAACCGGTTTATCTGCACATCTGGATTCCTAGCTGGCACCCTTGGCCAGGCTCTTGGATCGCGCGCCCTTGTCGCCCAGTACCGTGGTAAAATAACTCTTGACCACGCGGTCGAAATATTCAGCCCGCATTTCCATGGGTAATTCGTTGTAGGTGCAAAAATTTCGAATCTGGCTGAGCAAGTCTCGGGGATGGCAACGCCTCAATCGCCTGCCTGCGGCGACAAAGTGTTTTTGCAGCAGGTATTCGACAAGTTCTTCAACGTATTCACATTCGAACCGCTCGCAATAAATCTGGAACAGGATGTGAAATTCCTGCGGCGAAGGATCTGAGATTTCAATCTTGTAGGGAATTCGTCGCAGGAACGCATCATCGACGAGATCACTTGGTTCAAGATTTGTCGAGAAGATGATCAGCTGTTCGAAAGGGACCTGGATTTTCTTGCCCGACGCCAGAGTTAGAAAATCGATTCGGCTTTCCAAGGGCACAATCCAACGATTTAACAACTCGGTGGGCTCAATTCGTTGTCGGCCGAAATCGTCGATCAGCAGACATCCGCAATTGCTTTTCATTTGCAACGAAGCTTCGCTGACATTGCTGTTAGGATCGTGGCGGATTTCCAGGGAATCCATCGTCAACTCACCGCCGACCACCACCGTCGGTCGCCTCACCTTGACCCAGCGCCGATCATACGAGGCAGCGCTGAGTAGCGTATCGGAGTCGTCACCGGATCGTAAATGGTAGGCGGCGTCGAAAAACTTGATGATTTGGCCGTCTTCGAAGATGGTATTTGGAATCCAGATGTCATGGCCGAAGCACTGTGTAATTCGTTGCGCGAGCGTGGATTTTCCGTTTCCGGGTTCGCCGTACAAAAAAAGTCCAGCGCCCGAATTGATGGCCGGTCCGAGGCTCTCAAACAGTGATTCGTTGATTGAAATGTCCTTGAAGGCATTTCTGAGTTGAGTCCGTTTGGGTGACTCGGCGCGAATCGTTTGAGCTTCCGCGCTGAGCACATAGTCCATTAGCGGAATCGGGGCTGGCCCCACGTAGGCGCAGGCCCTGGCGGCAATGGCGGCTCGATCGCGACCATTCTCGGTCAGCGAATAGTTATAATCGTTCAACGGCGCCGAGCCATTGTGGACGATCACTTGCCGGGAACGGAGGTTTTGAAATAACGGCTCCAGCACATTAAATGGCAAGCAGAGATCATTCGCCAACTGGCGACCGCTGCACATTCCTACCACGGCCAATCGCTTGATCAACAGCGACTCAATTAAGGAAACAGGCAACCCGGTTTCAGCCAGGCTTGCCGGCTCGGATGGGCGAAACGACTCGTCGGCCATGATCGTGGCCAACAAACTACTGCCCATCGAGGAGTTTGTAGATTGTATTGACATAATTAATTCCGCGTTTGCAATCAGCGACACGCTGATCCATTGGCATTTTTGGCAGATATTGCCTTCAAACATAGGTTGTCGTTACTGCGCGGCCGTCAATCGCTGAAAGAATGCTGCCAAATTCTCAAATGCGATGATTGACCGTGACAACCGGCATCACTGCTACCAGTGGATTTTTCGAATTTTTGCTGTTTTTGCCTCTGTTTGGCAAGCAAGCCCTAATCCGAAAGCTACATCCTTAGTGGGGATTCCCGATACTGCAATCGTGATCCTGTCATTTCTCTGTCACCAAATAGAATTCCAATGCCTAGTCCGGAACTTGACTTAACCAATGTCACCGCCACCACTCCCGGTGAAGCAATGTCAGCAACGGCCCAATGGTCGTTGTCGGGTCGAATTGATGAGAGCCAACCCAATCGTCAGTTCGGCATCCATTCCACTCCGTTCACGATCGGTCGTCGCCCCGAATCCAGTTTGAGCATTCAAACCGGTTGTATCTCGAAAAATCACGCTGAGATCCACGTCCTTGAAAATGGGCGACTGCTGCTGCGCGACCTCAACAGCACGAACGGCACCTACGTCAATGGCGAGGCAATTGATGGGGATGTCGAGATCACGGATGGTGATCTTGTCCAGTTCGCGACGATTGTTTTCCGTGTCGGACGTGAAAACAAAAAAATGGAGTGCAACACGATCCAGGAAAATGTCGGCGATCATGCCCTGGCCATGATGCAATTCGATCGACTGATCAACGATGGCGGACTCTATCCACATTTCCAGCCGATCGTGCGCCTGCAGGATCAGGAAACCATCGGTTACGAAGTGCTGGGCGCAGCCGGTTGTTCGGACTCCAATCGCCTGTCGAAATGTTTCTGGCCGCATCGCGGCTGGATCTCGAAGCTCAGCTGAGCGAAGCGTTTCGCCACCGGGGAATTGAAATCGGAATGGCTTTTGGCACGAACATCAATCTTTTTGTCAACACGCATCCCAAGGAACTGGACCGCGAAGAGCTCTACGATTCGCTCAAACAACTGCGTGCCCTGGATCCGGATCAGATGATCACGCTGGAAATTCACGAAGCAGCCGTTACCAATCTGGCGATGATGCGGAAGTTGTGTGCCGTTTTGAAAGATCTCGACATCAAGCTCGCGTTTGACGATTTTGGTGTTGGTCAGGCCCGGTTGGTTGAACTCGGTGAAGTGCGCCCGGATTTTCTTAAATTCGATATGAAGCTAACCAAGAACATCAACCACGCGCCCGTCAAACGTCAGGAAGTCGTTGCCCTGTTTGCCAATCTGGTCAACAACCTGGGAATACAAACACTGGCCGAAGGCATCGAGACGCGTGAATGCCACGAGATCCTCCTGCAAATGGGTTTCCAACTCGGACAGGGTTTCTTCTACGGTCGTCCCTCTCCGGTCAGCAAATACACCAACAATGGCGTCAGTTTGACCGACGCCCCCTGATCGGTTGCCCGCACGTCTTCGGAGGTTGTGCAGTTTTATACCTCGGTAAATCACGGTCCAAACCATCTGGCCGCCTGCCCGTGGCGATTCCTGCACGTGAAGCACACGAGCCCGCTTTCGCGGGCTTTTTTCGTGCCGGCCTGACAAATACCGACTTACGAGGCCAGGCCCGTTTTGCTACAATTTCGGGCTTATCGAAACCAACATTTGTGCAGAGGTTTGGCGTCATGGCCAAGGCAAAAGGTAAATCCAAAAAGAAACTGGAAGTTGTTCACCTGGTGTGCGAAGAAACCGGCGATTACAACTACACATTGCGTAAAAAGACAGGCGGCGAGAAACTCAAGCTGAAAAAGTATTCGCCCCGCTTGCGGAAGCATACGGTTCACAACGAAAAGAGAAAGTAATCGCCTGCCGGCGTTTACGGAATCGAAACGACCGCACCCCGCTTGTCGCCGCTTCGGCAATTCGATGACAATAGCGGGGTGTTTGTTTGCGCCGAACTTTGTCCCTTTTCGTCCGCCGGACTGGATACCCGATGACCAAATGGATTGTGCGGGCTCACGATGCCCATCTGGTAGAGCAAATTGAACGCGGAGCCGGCGTCTCGCCCGTCGTTGCCCAAATCCTTGCTTTGCGTGGCATCACCAACCCCGGGGACGTAAACACCTTTCTCGATTTGCGGATGACAGGGCTCCGACCGCCTGCGGACCTGCCCGGGCTTCCGCAAGCCGTGGACGTCATCGACACCGCCGTCTGCGACAAAGAAAAAAATTTTCATTTACGGTGACTATGACGCAGATGGCATGACGGCAACGGCGATTCTGTATCGCTGTCTTGTGAAACTGGGTGCCGACGTTTCTTACTTCGTCCCCAACCGGCTCGACGACGGCTACGGTGTCAATTCCGATTCGCTGCGTAAACTTCGCGACCGGGGAGCGGAGCTGATCGTGACCGTGGATTGTGGGATTGGCAGCATTGACGAAGTCAAACTCGCGCATCAACTGGGAATGAAGATCGTCGTAACCGACCATCACCAAATTGGCAGCCAATTACCTGCTGCCGATGCCTTGATTCACCCTGCCCTGCCCGGCCATGACTATCCGTTTGGGGGATTGTGTGGCGCGGGAGTCGCATTCAAGTTAGCCTGGGCCTTATGTCAGCGGCATTGCGGAAATGAAAAATTGCCCGAGGACTTTCGTCACCTCTTGTTCGGATGTATTGCACTTGCCGCGATTGGGACCGTCGCCGATGTCGTGCCCTTGTTGGACGAAAACCGGATAATTGTCCATCACGGCTTGGGGTGTTTGCGCCAGTTTGCCAGCGTTGGACTAACGCATTTGATGCGGCTGGCCAAACTTGATGAGAAGCCCCGCCTGGAAGCCGAAGACCTCGCCTTCATGATCGGACCGCGGTTGAATGCGGCCGGAAGATTGGGGCAAGCCCAATTGGGTGTGGAACTGTTGATCTGCCAATCCCGGGAAAGGGCAGAATCGCTGAGCAACTACATCGATAAGCTCAATCTGGATCGGGACACCATCGACCGCCGAATCCTGAAATCGGCCAAGCAACTGATCAAGGATGAATTCGATCCGGACAATGAACCAGCGCTCGTGCTGGCGCATCCCGATTGGCATTTGGGAGTGATCGGGATTGCCGCCGGCCGAATTGCAGAACGGTACCACCGGCCGACCATTTTGATTTCAACCGATTCGATGGGAAATCGACCGGGTGTTGGATCGTGCCGAACATCCTGCGGCGTTAATTTGTATCAGGCGCTGGCAGCGACCTCGGAACATCTAATCAAGTTCGGGGGTCACCCGGCTGCTGCCGGGCTATCGATCGATCCCGACAACATTGACGCATTCCGGGAAGACTTCTGCGAACAAGTGATCAACCAGGTGGGAACGGAAGACTTGATTCCCGATTTGGAGATCGACGCCGAAGCGTTGATCAGCCAGATGACTTTGCCAACCATGAATGAACTGCAAAAGCTGGCTCCGTTTGGTCAACAAAATCCACGACCTATTCTGTGTGCCACGGGTGTCCAATTGGCCGCCCCGCCCACAACCATGGGTTCCGACGGCAGGCATATTTCGCTGCAATTGAAACAACACGACAGCCGGATTCGTGCAGTGGGTTTCGGCAAGGGCGAATGGCTGCAGCGGATCGATCATGCGGCGGGCACCTATGATTTTGCTTTCAAGCCCGTGATCAATGAGTACCGTGGCCGTCGCAACGTCGAGTTGCATTTGATTGATTTCCGGCCGACCGAATCCGCCAAGCCCAAATGACTGTTGCCCGTCAGTTTTTGCCGCCACACTGGCCCGTCGGCAGCGACTGGACGCCGCGCGTGGGCCACTTTTTCCGGTCAGCGGCGGGACAATCGTTGCTGAGCTTCGTGGCTGCCGAGCGAACTGAGTTCACGGTCTTTCCCGATTCTGCGGACGTGTTTAATGCCTTTCGCCTGACTTCGTTTGCCGCCACGCGCGTCGTCATCCTCGGGCAGGACCCCTATCACGGTGACGGGCAAGCGCAGGGACTGAGCTTTTCCGTGCCAGCGGGAGTCAAACTTCCTCCTTCATTGCGAAACATTTTTCGCGAGTTGGCTCACGAAACAAACTTACCACAACCCGATTCTGGCAACCTGGAATCGTGGGCCCGGCAGGGCGTCCTGTTGCTGAATGCCGTTCTGACTGTTCGCGCAGGTCAAGCCGGCTCGCATCGTGGACACGGATGGGAGGCATTTACTGACTGCGTGATTCAAGAACTCAATCAACATCCGGAGCCAGTCGTGTTTGTGCTCTGGGGAAAGTCCGCGGAAGCAAAGATGGGGCTCATCGATTCGCGCCACGGTCTGGTTGTTTCACCTCACCCGTCTCCCCTGTCGGCTCATCGCGGTTTCACCGGCAGTCGACCGTTTTCAAAAATCAACGCCGCGCTGCAAAAATTCGGTCGCTCGGAAATTCGCTGGCAATCCTGTTTCGAGTCAACCTCAAATCGTCCGTAATTTCGCCAAATATTTCCACGTTGGACGGGAAACAGAAAATCGGTACCATCTGCCACCGCGAAGCGATGTTTACTCGTTAATCAGAATTGTTAACGGACACCTGTCCAGTTCTTGAAACTCCCCATGCAAAGTCGACTTTCGACTCAATCGAATCGCAAGTACAGGAAACGCGCTGCATCGAGGCGCGGGCGTATTGCCAACCGTTCGCAACCGGTCGATGGCGGGAGCGAATCCAGCCTGCTGGCTGCAACGCCAAGTGCCTGCCAGCCACAACAGTTTGCGGTCGCAAACAACGGCGCGGAATTCACTTCCCGATACCAGTCACAAACGCTGCGGCCCCTGATTTCGTTGGCGTTCGTATTCCCGTTGATACTGGTTTACGAGTTGGGAGCCATTTATTGGGGTAACGCGGCTTTGCGTAGCGGCATTGACCAGTGGCTTGATCGGATTGTGGCAACGATTGGACTTGGCCAGCAGGTTATCTTGCCGCTGATGACCGCCGCGATCTTGATCATCTGGCATCACCGCATTCGCGATCAATGGAAATTTCGGGGGCAAGTCTTGACCGGCATGGTCCTGGAATTGATCGTTCTGGGAACGATCATGTTTTGTGCCGCCAGCGCCTGTAATCAACTGGTTGGCCAGATGACCGGTCAGTCGGCCGCAGATGTTGCGGGATTGAATCTGTCCAACCTGCTCCGTCAATCCGGCTGGTGGTCGGCGACGATTGCTTCCATCGGCAGTGGAATTTATGAAGAATTGGTGTTTCGGTTGTTATTGTTATTGCCAGCAATTGAATTGCTCAAACGACTGGGACTGCCGCACATGGTCTCGCTGTCAGGCGGCATCATCCTGGTAAGCCTGCTGTTTACGAGCCTGCATTATGATGCCATTAATCCGGCAGGAGCGCCGTTTGAACCGGGCAGTTTCATGTTTCGGTTTATCGCAAGTATCGTCTTTTGTTTTTTATTTTTATTTCGAGGCTTTGGAATTGCCGTTGGCACGCATGTTGCATACGACATTCTCGCGCAACTTTAAAAGGTTTTTCGGCATGAAAAGCTGGTTAATTTCTTCAGCATAGAATGTCGATTTGTCAACCAAGAATTTTGGCAAAAAAAGTCACAAAAATAATCGTCTTCTTGATGTAGAAACGGCGACCTATAATGTCAGGCAACACACGTTTGTGTCATTCATCAGATCATTTTGAAATTGGGATTGTTGTGTTATCCGTCAGACCGAAGATCACGGATTTGAATTTTCATTTGTTCGCGCGATCGGTTCATCCCGAATTGTTTCACGCGTGCGTCTCTCGCCAATTCCAACGCGAAAATTACCGGCTCACGATCAATATTACCACGGCCGGCCACTTGATTACTTTTTGCCATGATCGCCACGTGTTGACAGAAGTCAGTGCCAGTGCACATCAGCCGTTGCCGACGAAACGCGTCTTGCTTTCGCACGCAATTGATGCCCCCCGGCAAGATCGGGCGGTTCTCGAAGACCTGATTGATTACCGTTGCGATTATCAGCTGGACGGCGTTAATCCGCAAACATTCGTCACCATTGAACAGCAGCTTGATGAGCAGGTTCAATGCGAAGGCCTCGTTCACCGGTTCGAAGCCAACGGACGCATCTCTTTTGGCGCTGTCAGTTACATCAATGTGCAGTCATTTCGCAAGCATGTAAAAGTGCGAACGTTTCACACCTTCCCAGATACGTATGCGGTAATGAAAAGCGAATCAACGTTTTCATTGCTAACGAATTAAGCCAATTCTCAACTGCTGATCAGCGCAATGCCCCATTGCAGCAGCAGGCTCGACGCCACCACGGCCAACGGTAGAAACAGCCAGACTGAGAAAACGGGAAAACGATTTGTCGCAATCCTCCACATCTGGAAGCTGCGCCAGGGGATCTGACCAACGACAAACAAGTAAACCACAAAGCTCGCCGGATTAAATCGCCACGCGCGAGTCCATTGTCCATCGCTGATCGCAATAAAAGCCCGCGTCAATCCGCAGCCCGGACAATTGATCCCAAATAATTGCTTCGCCGCGCACGACTCGGGCAGAGGCAAACTGGAACCGGGCAAAAAAACGAGAGTCTCGCCGACGGTTCGCATCAACACCGATAGCACAATGACAGCGACCGCCGCAACCAGCAGCGCCAGGTGAAAGTAGAATTCGGCGCGTAATTGCATCGAGTTCGCGTCTGCCGGTCGCAAATCAACCGGAGGGAAATCCCCGGTCACCGCAGCGATCCCCCACAAGGATTTGGCTCAGTAAAAAATTCTCGATCCCGAAATCCAAATACAGTCATCGGTCTTTCCCTAGTGGTCTTTCCAGAAACTCGGCACAAACAAGACGAGGATTGGAAAGATCTCGAGGCGTCCCAACATCATCAACCAAATAAACAAGGTCTTGTTCAGAAAACTGAAATTCGAATAGTTTTCGGTCGCACCGACAATGCCCAGTCCCGGTCCGATGTTGTTGATCGTCGAAATTACGGCGCTGGAGGAATCAAGCAGCTTGTGGCTGTCATCGATGCCCCAAGTGGTTTTTGGCTCAGTCATCATGACAAATAACAGGCTTATCGCGACCAGCACGGCGATCAGGCTGAAATAGACCAGGATCGAGTGTCGCAGACTCTTTTCGTCCACCGGCTTGCCGCCCAATCGCAAAACACCAACAACCTTGGGACGAAAAGACTGCTCAATCTCGATTCCCAAAATCTTGACAAATAACAGATGCCGGATGACTTTCAAACCGCCTGCCGTGCTCCCCGCGCATCCTCCAATAAACATAATTAACAGCAGCAAGCTGCGGCTGAACTGATTCCAGGAATCGAAATCACTGGTTCCGAATCCCGTCGTGGTCATGACCGAGACCACCTGGAAGGCGCTATTGCGAAACGCTTTTTCAAGATTATCAAAATCGGAACCGCCACCGAGGTAACCGAAGATCAAGATCAGGGCCGTTATCACTGCCATGATCCAGACATAGGTTCGCCACTCGGGATCGGCCAAAAGTTTTGCCGGCTGACCAATCGAAACGAGAAACAGCAGCGTGAAATTGGTGCCGGCCAGAATCATGAAAACAATCACGACGTACTCGATTGCTTGGCCCTGCACATCAGGAAGATTTCGCGCGAAATGGCCCAGGCTGGCGTTGTAAGTACTAAAGCCACCGGTTGCCATCGTCGCAAACGAATGACAGATGGAATCGAACATCGACATCCCCAGCACCTTCAAGATGATGATCAGGATCAGATTGAGTGCCACGTAGATTACAGCAAACAACCAGGCAGTATGCTGCATGCGCGAAACAATGTTTTCCTGGGTTGGCCCCGGCATTTCGGCCAGCATCAATGCCTTGCCCGCGGAACCCTGTCCCAATAACACAACGAACAAGACGATGATTCCCAAGCCGCCCAGAAAATGGGTGCTGGCCCGCCAGAATAAAATACAACGTGGCACCAGCTGCGGATCCTCCAATTCGCACAGGACCGTGGCCCCCGTCGTACTAAAACCCGACTGGGCTTCAAACATGGAGTCGATCAAACCCATTCGCATCCAGCGCATGCGAAAATGAGATGATCGATCTGCCGGCGCGTTGGCTTCTTCTCCAGGAGTAATCAGCCATGAGTCCAAAGCCGGATGCAACCGGAGTTGGTCAAAAACGGCTTCGGCATTAGCGACGCCTGAGTTACGAATCAACAACTTTCCGGGGACTCCGGTCGCTCCGGCTTTGACAATCGTATTCAGGACCTTGAATTCGTCTGGCTTCAGGTCGTCCAGCAACTCCCACGATCTCCAGAATTCCGGTCTAGAGGCGACAACCAACACGACGGGGCGCGGCTGCTCAATAATGCGAATCGATGGACCGCGTGACGTCCCGCTCAAAATGTAGGGAAACGCGCCCAACAGGGTTGCGATCACCCAACTTAGCCCCACCACAGCCATCGCTTCTTTCCGATAGATCTTGCCGCCGGCCGCTCGGCCGTAATACCACAGCAGGCCCCCCAAGACCCAACAAATGGCACAACTTGCCAACAGTCCCCGAAAACCATCCCATTCAAATTGAGAGTTCAAGATCCGGATATCGGTATGTCGGCCGAGATTGGGGAATGCCCAAACCAGGCTCAGGAGCATGAAAAAACCGATCAGCACGGATAAAATGCCAAGCAGCCTGGCAAGCAATCGTACGTTCATGAAATCTTGTTTGCGACTAAAATGGAAAGCCCCAGTTTAGTTTCACGACTCATTTAACAACAGCCGCAGTTGTAGGGTTGTCATCGTTTGATTTGAATGGTCCCTTGATATCCCGTTCCTTTTATCAGTGTCCGACCGTAACGGTCGCCCGGGAATTGATCGGAAAACGGCTTGTCAGCCGTTCCGGCCGGTTCAAGACCAGTGGCATCATTGTGGAAACGGAGGCGTACCTGGCGGTCAACGATCCCGCCTGTCACGGGTCGCGCGGTCGAACGCCCTCCAACGCCAGCATGTTTGGTACGGCCGGCCACGCGTATGTTTATCCGATTCACGCGGGTTACTGTTTGAACGTGGTCACCGGCCAACCCGGTCAGGCAGAAGCGGTCCTGATTCGCGCCGTTGAGCCAGAACAGGGACTGGACACGATCAGGCGTCGACGCAATAACCGCAATTCGCGTGAGCTGACGACAGGCCCCTCACGATTATGCCAGGCGTTTGGAATTGATCGAAACCAGGACGGGCTTGATTTAACCATCGGGAAAATCATCTGGATCGAAGAACTTGACGCCCCAGCTTCGTTTGCGATTTACAATACAACGAGAATTGGCGTGACGTCAGGTCAGTCCTTGCGACTGCGGTTTGCCTGGCAAGACAACCATTACGTGAGCGGCCCAAGACGACTACGGTCACCAGGTTAGAAGCGCGTCAGTCATCGTTGCCATCGCCGGCGGTTTTCTCCGGCGCAAGCGCAAGGCTGGCACCAATCAAGATCGCAATTGGCAACACACCCATCAGCAACACGAACATCCACCTGGAAGGCGAGGGCGCGGAAATCGCCTGCTGCAAACTGCTGACACAAATCAAAGTGGCCAAAAAAACGGCATGCGGGAATTTCCCAAACGGCGCCAAGCGGGCAATGGACCAGCCAATACCCAAACTGACGACCGCATTTGCCGCCAACCAGCCCCAATACAATGGTCGCGGAAATATTGAATCGGGGTCGTTTTCAAATGCATGTCGGATAGCCTCTGGTTCTGACTCCATCAGTTGGTGGAAGACTGCCGGAAAAAACACCATGACCAAAGCAATAAACGTGCCCCACATGGTTACTATTGACAGGACGTAGCAAGCGACAACCAGCAGGAAGCTTTTCCCCAGTTTGGCAGGCGGCAAGAGTCTTGAGTCGCGGTTATTGTCATCGTCATCGATGTTCATCGGGGGCTCGTTTTTGATTGTGGCAGTCCAGAGCGACAATCAAAAGTTTATCGAGGTGTGAGCTGATGAACAGTACTCAGTACTCAGTACTCATTTGGTCTGGGTGTCGCCGGGCACTTCGGCAAATGAATCTTGTGGGTGTTCGTCAAGATATTGACGCTCGAAGACAATCATTGGATTACATTCGCCCAAGACATCTTCCAGCGGAATCGAGACAGCGAATCGTTCGCCGCCATCAGAAAACCGGTAAGCCTTGCGTGACATGGTTTTCGATCCGTCCGGATTCGATTCAGCAATCTCGACGACAAGGCTCTCCCCATCGACTCCCACGATTCGCCACGTCCCCTCACCTACCTGCGAAATCGGCTCGACTCCCGGTGCAGATATTTCAATCTGATTTTCCAGGGTGCCATTTGGTCTGAAGTCGATTGCCATGACTGTTCCGACAAAATACTGAGCCTTGCGAATAATGTCGTCGACTTGGGGCTGAGCCAGATTCTCGATGCGTTGAACGAGCATGTTTTCGTCAAGATAAGCTTCGCCTAACCAAACGCCTACCAATTTGTCGGCCGCGCCAGAATGATCAGCAGTGGCCAACTCGGTATTCGTGGTCGTGCGGGCTTCAGAGACCGAATCAGAATCGCCACCGCATCCCAATACGAAGCAAACAGTCACTGACAAAACGAGCGTCAAGGTCCAGGTGATGATGGAAAGCCACGCGCGATGCATGGGTTGGTGAACAAGCGGACGTCCCGCTTTTTGAACGCGATTCCCTGACGTCATGGCAAACTCCTTTTTACCTGACTCGTTGAAATTTTTCCGTCAATCCATGACGGGATTAATCAGCACTCGACTCTTGACCCGCTCTCCTGAACCGCAGTTTCATCTCCAGACCTGCCAGGTTGGGCGGGATCATCTGGATTGTACTCTGGTCAAGAAACTCAACGTCCTGCTCCGTTTCCTGAAGTTCGAGGATGCACTTGAGACGCATGGTAGAACTGGATTCGTCATAGGACAAGAGCTCCCAGGTGCCTTCTTTCTGGCGGTTCATGGAACCCATCAGCGTTCGTGTTTTCAAAACGCCATCGGACCGAAACTCAACCGACATCCGACTTTCGTTACTATTCGACGAGTCGACCTCCGTCTCTTTAAATCGGCGTGCAATTCGCGACGGCGATTCGACCTCCCAGCTTCCAACGATTTTTGCCCGATTGGGATCACCGCACCCTGCCAGCAGCACTGACAGCATGCAAGCAGACACTGCCACCAAAACGGGTCGCTGAACTCGCCGGTGGAGATGGCCACCCGTCAGGCTGGGAACTCGAATTCTGCTGTGGCGGAGTTGGACATTCATGGTTTGACCGCATGAGAGCATCCTGGAACTGGCAGTAGTACCAGCAAACTGAAAGGATCGCAGCGCCAATAAAATAAAGTTTGTCAATTATCAGGTTTTTTTGGATTAACGAAGAGTTATCGGTCGATGTTGATCAGCGTGCAAAAGTGTCATCTGCAGATTGCAGTCTGATGCTGAGTTTAGCAAAAAATCGGCCGAACAACACAAAATTGAGTCTAGCCAAAACACAAATGGCACAGTCCTTTGGGGGAAATTAGATGATTCGAGCATTTTTCGGAATGACAGCAATCGCGCTGCTGGCCAGCGGATGCTGTGGCCCAATGGGCTGTGGACCCGGCTGCGGAGCCGGTCAGTGTTATGACTGCGATGGCGGATGTGGTCAGACGATACCCATGGGACCACTGGATCATTTGCGCAATTGCCGCCAGAAAATTGTTTGCGGCAGCGGCTGCGGTGAAACGTATCGTGGCGAATGGATCAGCACTCCGCCCGACTGCAGCGATCCATGTTGTGGAGGTCAATTCGTCGGAGGGGCGGTTGCTGCAAGACCTTTCTGCTGGCAACCGGGCGCACTCCTTGGTGGCTTATGCAGCAATCTGTACGGCGGGCGTTTTTGCAACAGTTGCGGCGAAAGCTATGGCGACTGCGGTTGTGGCGGCGAATACATTGAGGAAGGCTACGTCGAAGAGGCGCCTGCCAGCGAATGTGGCTGTGCCTCGTGCAGCCGTCAAAATGGTGCAACTTCTACCCGTATGGCGCAAGCCCGGCAAGCCCCGGCTGCGGCACAACGCCCAAGGTCAACTCCGATGCGAACAAGTCCACGCTAGTTCGATCGAGTCAAAACAAATCAGCGTCCAAGAGCCGGATTTTGTCCGGCTCCTTTTTTATCCGGGTGGCCATTTCAACTGGCGGCCACCGAGCACATGAAAATGGAGATGATCAACAGACTGACCTCCATCGCGACCGCAGTTGGCGACAACACGAAATCCCTCGGCGAGGCCCAATTCCTTCGCCAAGTCACGAATCTTCAAAAGCATGTGACCCGCAAGCTGCTGATCTTCGTTCGAAAGATCGGCCAAATTAACAATTTCTTTTTTCGGAATCATCAGGAAATGCGTCGGTGCTTGCGGGGCCACGTCGCGAAATGCCAGGCATAGGTCGTCTTCGTAAATAATATCCGCCGGTATTTCCCGGTTGATGATTTTCTGGAAAATAGTCATGGCCTGCTCGTTCGTTTGTATGTCTCGTCAACGCGTTATCAGATGATAGCACTTTGTTTCCCGGTTTTCCAATCGGCCAAAACACATCGCTTGGTCAGCGATTCACCTTGCCTGATCAACTCTTCTCGATTCCAATCAAGCTGCGATCGCGTTCGCCTTTAATGGCGAACGCCGACTTCAGGGAAGAACCAAATTTCGCAAGGAGCAAAATCATGACAGGACTTCGTTCAGTTGTCATTCGTTTCGGATTGTTGGCAGCCTGCGTCGCTGCTTCATCATGGGTGACTTTGGCCTCGCCCAGTATATTTGCCCAAGAGTCAGCAAGTGTCGACCAAATCCATCAAACCTGCCTGAATCAATTGGATGCCTGGATTTTCAAAGACCCAAAATCTGACGAGAGTTGCTGCGCGCGGTGTTCCGAAGCTGGCGAGGCGAGTTGCGAATCGAATTCGTCTTCGTCACGATGCGCCCAAAAAACAACGAATGAAAGTGCGGCCTGGACAGAACTCTGGATGGCCGACGAAGACAGCCCCACAGAGGTAGCCGGGGCCGGGCTGGGCTGCACTCAAGCCTGTCATCAAACAGCATGCGCGGCGGACGGCTGTGACGCCGAAGTTTGCCAGTCAGATTGTTGTCGGCAAGGCGAGTGTGGCGAGTGCGATTTTTGCCGTGACATCTGCACCACACCCGAAAATTCAGCTTACTGCAAGGATCTCGCCGAATTGCTCTGTACGACAATTCACGGAAATGACATGAGCGAACCCGCGATGCGGCGCGCTATTGAAAAAGCAATGATGTTGGTTGCCCGAAATGCGAAGTCCGAATCGCTGATCGAAATGGCGAACATGGAAGCCAAACATCGGGATGAACAGGCATCATTGCGCGGGCAACTATTACAGCTGTCGACACAAGTCCATACGGTCAATGATCTTCGCAATTGGATTGGCCCACTGTACACCAACCAAAATCGGACGATACAACACCTGCAACTGATGTCTGCAAGTTCCAATACGTTGAACAGGACGCTGAGCCTGCTGGAAAAACAACTGTCCAGTAAAGCGGCAAGCCAGCCAACTTCGGTAAAATACTCCAATCCACACGTCGTTCAAAACGATCCTGATTCGAAAGTATATTATTTGGAGCGAGAGATCGGTGAGCTGAAACAACAGCTCCAGAAAATGCAACAGATGCGAACGGATAAAATCCAACCGGCCCAGCATCTGCAACCGATTTATGATTCGAGCCAGCAACTTGAGCCTTTGGAATCGCCGCCTTTTCCAGCAACCATGAATTGGGCTCCCAAATCCAACGATGACAGGTAACCGCGATAACGCCGCGCGTTCATCAGCGGTTTCAACAATAGGGTCCTCGTAATGAGGATGGCCAGCAAGGTGGACTCCGGTTTGTCTTGCTGGCCTTTTTTCGATTAGATTGTCAATCGACGTCGTTGTGACAGTTGACAGTCAACTTGCAATCGGCGCGATTGCATTTTCACCGCTCGTGTGCGAGTGGTTACGTTCTCTCGGTAGCGACCGGCTTTGACCCAGCGAGTGCCGCCCAGTCTACTTCGTCGTCAAACTCCTCGGCCTCAAAACGCAACCGGGCCAGCACGGGCACCATGGCGCGACTGGCAATTTGTTCGCGGTTACTTTCGATACTCATGTCGCCTTCGAATACTCGGGAATCATTCAAAACGATTCCCGCGACGTCCAAACCATCCCGGAAACAGGACGCGGTGATGAGTACTTGCAGCGTCTGGTTAATCACGCCCAGCATATTCGGGGCTACGATGATCAGCGGGTAACCCAAATCAAACGCAATATCTGCGACATACTCGTCGGCGCTGATCGGGGTCATCAATCCACCGGCCCCTTCGACCACGACAATGTCACATTCATCGGCCCAGACAGAGATTCCCGTCCGCAATAGTTCGGTGTCAAGTTCACGGCCTTCGTTGCGAGCAGAAAGGTGTGGGGCCAGGGGTGCTTTGAACCGTTGGGGACAAACGGCGTCAAGATTCAGCGGCCTCCCCGCCGCTTCCCAAAGCGCCACCGCATCCTCAGAAATCAGCTGATGGCCGTCAGAAACGCAATCTGCCCCTGACGGCTTGTACACGCCAACGCGGTGCCCCTGCGCGACGAGCTGCTTGACGATCAAGGTGGTAACGTAGGTTTTTCCTACTTCCGTATCCGTGGCGGTAATAAACAGGCCACGAGGTGGTTTTTTAAACATCCAGTTAAGGTACCATTCAAGGGTAACCCGTCGAGTGGACGTCTACCCCAAATACTGCGCCTGTCCAAAAAATCAATTGCCCATGACTTCAAATACCATCTCAATCGCAGCCGTTCAACTGAACTGCAGCCCGGACATCTCTGAAAACATCGACAAAGCGGTCTCCGAGATCCGAAGCGCTGCAGATCGTGGAGCCAATCTTGTTTGCTTACAAGAATTGTTTTCGAGCCAGTACTTTTGTCAATCCGAAGACCACCATCATTTTCAGCTGGCCGAAACCATTCCCGGACCAACGACCGAGAGACTTGCCCGGGTCGCCCGCGAAAAAAAAGTGGTCGTCGTGGCCGGATTATTCGAACGGCGGGCCACCGGGCTGTTTCACAATTCTGCTGTCGTGATCGAAAACGACGGCGGGATTGCTGGCGTCTATCGAAAAATGCATATCCCTGATGACCCATTCTTCTATGAAAAATTCTATTTTGCGCCAGGGGACCTCGGTTTCAAATCCTTCAAGACTTCCCTTGGAAACTTGGGCGTTTGCATCTGTTGGGATCAATGGTTTCCCGAGGCCGCCCGGTTAACCGCTTTAAACGGGGCCGAAATCCTCGTTTATCCGACCGCGATTGGCTGGCAGGCTCCCGAAAAAGAACAGTGGGGAGCCAGCCAATTGAACGCCTGGCAAACCATGATGCGTTCGCACGCCATAGCCAATGGCGTTTACCTGGTTGCCCCGAACCGTGTTGGTGTGGAGGACAATATCGAATTCTGGGGGAACTCCTTCATTGCCGACCCCTATGGGAACCTGCTACAAACGGCCTCGGACAGCCAGCCCGAAACGTTGCTGGCCGAATGCGATTTGAAACTCGTGGAAACGGCCCGGACGCATTGGCCATTTTTCCGCGACCGAAGAATTGATGCGTACAGTGGCTTGACCCGTCGGTGGCTCGATGAGTGAACTTGAACAACCGACCTGGCGAATGCCGGCGGAATGGAATCCCCACAAAGGTACCTGGGTCGCCTGGCCGCACAACCAGGAAACCTGGCCGGAGAATCTGGACGATGCCCGCGAAGAATTTCGCGCCCTGATTCAGGCAATCGCCCAGCATGAAATCGTCTACGTTTGTCTGAACGACGACGAAATGAGTGCCAGGTTTTCCGAATGGCTATTCAGTGAGGAAACTCCAGTCCAAACCATTTTTGTGCATGTGCCAACCAATGACGCCTGGGCACGGGACTATGCACCCACGTTTGTCGTCGCGAAAAATGATAACGAGGGACGGCGTCGACCGACGCCTCCCTGGTTTCCCTCAGCCAACGACCGCCTGGGTGCCGTCAGCTGGCATTACAACGCGTGGGGAGGCAAGTACCCTCCTTACGACCTGGATCAGCAGGTTGCCCATCGAATCTCAGAAGAAACCGGGACGACATTTATCGATTCGTCGCTCTGCCTCGAAGGTGGTGCGATTGAGGTTAACGACGAAGGTGTGCTGCTGACGACTCGTTCCTGCGTTCTGAATCCGAATCGAAACCCTGGCCTGAGCCGCCAACAAATCGAAGCTGAACTGAAACTGCGGCTGGGCGTCAACAAAATCATCTGGCTTCCGGGTGACGCAATTATCGGCGATGATACCGACGGACACATTGATCAACTGGCCCGGTTTGTCAACAATCGCACGATTCTTTACGCCTGGACTGAAAATCAAAATGATCCCCAACTGGAAAATCTCGCGGCCAACCTGGACGCTCTCAAAACTGGTTTGAGGGAGCTGGATTTGGACTGTGAGCTGGTTCCACTGCCGCTGCCTGCCCAGCCGGTTCGCCGCGGCAAACAAAGACTGCCGGCCAGCTACTGCAACTTCCTGATCACCAACGGCTCGGTGATTGTTCCCCAATTTGGCGACCAAAACGACGAACAGGCACTGGCAATTCTGGGCCGGTACTTTCCCGACCGCGAGATCGTTGGATTGGCATCCAACCATTTGTCCGTCGGCTTGGGTTCGTTTCACTGCCTGACTCAACAAATGCCGGATGTTAGATAAGCATCAACCCGTGACAATAAACTTGACTGCCAAAGAATCAATCACGAAGCCTCGATTTGAGATGAGCCGTAAGATTCGCTGGCGGGACACCGATCAAAGCGGTTTTGCCAACTTGGGTACCTACATCCGCTTGATGGAGGAAACCGAATACGCTTTTCTGCGAAGTCGCGGGCTGTGCGTCGTGTTATACGATGAGCGGGGCACAATCGGGTTTCCACGCCTGAATGCCAATGTCAAAATTGAACGCCCCGTCCGGTTTGACCAACGGGTATGGGTTACCCTTGAGCTCTCGCAAATTGACGGCAAACAGATCGTCTATCAATTCGAAATGGTGGATGATGACGCACAACTTGTCGCAGTTGGCCAATTCAAAGTTGCCTGTTGCCGGTTTCCTGACGACGATCCACCGTTTGCCATTCTCACTCCTGAGTTTGTGATGAAGGCCTTGATTGCGGACTGAATCCGCGAAAAAGTCGCGGTGGTTCCGCGTCTGGGACAGATGCGGCTACGGTCCGCTTATTGATACCAACTAAACGTAACTTGCCTGGGCAACGGTTGCTGACATGGTTCATCGATACGCGGGTCATGGTTCCTGTCTTGACTGCGATTCAATTCGGCCTGCATCTCGTATTGTTGGATAAGGCGTGGCAGCAGGTCGGCGATACTTTGCAATCCCGCCCGCGGCTTGGCACTTGACAGCTGAGTTGTGTTTAGCGGCTTGATCATCTTTTGTTCCTTTCAGAGCTTCACTACGTGTTGTCTGAAGTCATCATTGGCCGCAGCGATGACAACTCTGGTCAGAGCAAAAAAAATTGCGCCAAGAATCCAAAAGAATGAGGCGATCGCCCAAAAAACGATAGCGTGACCTAACGTGTCACTTTACCGATGAGGCCGCGTTGCGTTGGGGCATCGGCGTCAATCCCCGCTTATCCGTCAGCGGGCCGCTGTCCGGCAGCGTTGACGTCATTTTTGCACGCTCCTAGAATTGGGTTTCGGGCAAGAACCAACCACGTCGCAAAAATGAGCATCCCTTCTACGAATACGGGCACCCACGCGACGGCGTCTGCTGCTGGTTTGCTGCCGGGCGAACAACGGCTGGTTCCCAATCGCCAGTTGCCTGCCTGGCTGCTGTCTTTTCTGCTCCACACCATTCTGTTCACGACGATTTTTCTTGCCCTCCGTTCGATTCCCAATGGCGCGGCCGAAATCGATGCGCGAGAAGCTGGAATTGTGCTGGTAAACGCCGACTCACAAAAAACCGAATACCTGACCGAAGGCGAAATCGAGGACGATACGAGCGCGACCACGTCCGCCGCCAGTCCGCCGCCGCTGACGGCCGACCAACAGCTTCCTCCCGATTTGCCGGGTTTCGACGCGACCCAAACTCTTATCACCGGTGTGGGGGAGGAATTGGTTCAGTCATTGCCGGGTGCCGACGGACTGCTCGATGGCGTCCCCAACAACAGAAATATCGGTGGTAAAGTCACGACCGAGGTGTTTGGCATCAAGGGGACCGGCTCGCGATTCGTCTATGTTTTCGACCGCTCGGCGAGCATGAGTGGCTACAACAACAAACCGCTCAAGGCCGCCAAGCAGCAGTTGTTGGCCAGTCTTGAATCGCTCGGGCCGACCCAACAGTTTCAAATCATTTTTTACAACGACACCACCATGGTCTTTGACCCCAATCCTGGACCTCCGGAGATGATGCCTGCCGATGACCAAACGAAGCGGCAGGCAATCCGGTTTGTGGAACGCACCCAAGCCGATCGAGGCACCGATCATCTCAACGCACTGCGATTGGCCCTCAGCCTGGCTCCTGACGTGATTTTTCTGTTGACCGATGCCGAAGGCGGTTTCACCCGCGGTGAACTTGGACGAGTCTCCGATTGGAATCGGTCGGGGGCCATCATCAACGCGATCGAATTTGGTGTCGGCAGCAGTCGCGGCAACGATCGCTCGCTCGAACAACTGGCGCGCGAACATGGTGGGACTTACATTTACAAAAACATTTTGACGTTGCGGGATTGAAATGCATTCGCGGATGATCGGGAAAATTGGAATCGCGATCTGCGCACTCGTGGCCAACCTCGAGCAACCTGGGCTGGCCCAAGTCGACACGGTGGTCACGCGCAGCGAAAACTCCGAAACCACGGCCAAACGACGCGGTGTGATTACGGACTGGACAGGATCGACGCTGTCCCTCCAAAGCGACACGCGCACGCGAGAAATCGACAACGATCGAATCGTTGAAATTCAAACCACCTGGAACGCCGATTACCTGCTGGGCAAACAACTGCTGGGCAATGGCAAAACCAGCGAGGCAGCAGCGAAACTGCGTCTCGCGCTGACGGGTGAGACGCGTCCCTGGGCGCAAACGATCATCCGGTCCGAGTTGGTACGCGCCATGTCGGCCGCCGGTGATGACGCAGCCGCGATCGAAGAATTCGCCCGGATCGTTGCTGTCGACCCACAAACGCGATTCTTGTATCTGATCCCGCTGCCGTGGTCAGGCTCGGTGGGCAACGCCTCGGTTGAAAAATTGGCCCAATCATTGCTGACGTCCAGCGAACCTGCCCTGCAGCTGATCGCCGCCAGTTGGTTGACCAGTGGAGCGGAACGTGCCAAGGCCATTCAGATCCTGGAAAAACTCGCGAAGGACTACGAGCCCGGAATCGCGGCCCTCGCTGCCGCGCAGCTTTGGCGAACGGAAATCGCCACGGCCGACGAAACCAAAGTCAGCACCTGGCAAAAAAGAATCCTGCAAATGCCGAATTCTCTGCGGGCGGGACCCTATTACGTCCTCGCCTCGGCGCAAGCCAGATTGAATCAGAACCAGGAGGCTGCCATCAATTTTATGAGGATCCCCATTCTTTATCCCGAGCAAGTCGCTTTGTGTGCAGCCTCGCTATATAAGTGTGCCAGAATACTGCACAATGACGGTCACACCAACGAAGCAAGAACGTTGTGGACTGAATTGCTACAGGAATATCCCGAATCGGTTTGGGCCCAACAAGTCGACACAAGTTTGTTAAAGACGCAAAGCAACTGAATACAGAAACGGAACCGGCATGTTTTTTCGAGGCACGGCATTGCGATCCAACCAATTTCGGAAGCATTGCGTGATTGCGGCAGGGTTGTTTGCCGTCACGATCGCAACGGCACAATGTCTATTCGCGCAAACAGCACCAGGTAGTGGCGGTGCGAGCGATTCGACGGCGCCCAAAGGCTTTTTCGACATCGTTTTTTCGGGAGGAATCATCGGTGCCACGTTTATCCTGGTCCTGTTGGTGCTGTCGATGTTCGCGGCCTACCTGATTTTCGATCACTTGATGACGATTCGACGAAAAGACCTGATGCCCGAAGGGCTGAGCGATCAGGTGCGACAGGCGCTATTGACGGGAGACGCAAATGCAGCGCGGGAAGCGTGCAACGCCAGACCGAGTTTTCTGAGTTTCGTCTTGATGCACGGCATTTCGGAGCTGGAATTTGGCTGGAGTTCCGTCGAAAAATCAATCGAGGATGCGTTGGCCGAACAATCCGCGCGGCTGTTTCGAAAAATCGAGTACCTGTCGGTCATCGGCAACATCGCGCCGATGGTGGGACTGCTGGGCACGGTAACCGGGATGATCATTGCGTTTCAGTCGGTCGCGGCGACACAGGGAACCGCCAGCGCGCCACAGCTGGCAACGGGGATTTACCAGGCGCTGGTGACCACCGTCGGCGGTTTGATCGTGGCGATTCCGTCGATCGGTGCCTTTGCCGTGTTCCGCAACCGGATCGATCAATTCGTCGCCGAAGCCGCCTACCTGGCCCAACATGTGTTTACGCCACTACGCCGCAAAAGCCGCCGCGGCAACAATTAGCAGCAAAAGATGCATGTCCCCCAACACAAATCGCATCGTCGTTACGGGTTCAACATGACTCCCATGATCGACGTCGTGTTTCTGCTGATCATTTTCTTCCTCGTCAGCAGCCATTTGGCTCGTCAGGAAACGCAAATGGAACTGGCTTTACCCGTCGCCGAATCGGGTGCCGACGATGTGGACCAGGAAACGCCTCGCATCACGATCAACGTCAAGTCGGATGGGTCCTTGTGGCTGGCCGGACGCGCGATCGAAAAAGAGCAGCTGGCCCAGCGACTCAAGGCCATCCAATCCGCGGAAAAACAGGACGTCGAAGTCCGCATCCGTGGCAGTAAACTGGCCCCCTATTCCAGTGTTGAGCCCATCATGTTGGCATGCACCCAGGCGGGTATCTGGAACGTCACTTATGCGGTCTACGGAAAGGAGCAGTAAACATGAGACGCCCCAGCCCGCTCCTGAGCCGTGGCAGCGAAACCGACATGAACGCCACCATGACTCCCATGATCGACGTCGTATTCCTGTTGCTCGTATTTTTCGTGTGGACGGCCAGTTTTCAAATCATCGAAAAAATTTTGCCCAGCCAGATGTCGGCGCAAATGGGCTCGGATCCGGTCGAACAAGTCGAACCACTGCCCGAACAGGACTTTGACAACATCGTTGTTCGAATTGGTTACGACGGTTCCGCACCGACATGGACGATCAACGAAGAGCCAATCAGTTCGCTGGACGATGTGCAGACACATTTGACGGCGGTCGCCAGTGTCAAGCGGGACGCGCCGGTGATTCTGCACCCCGACGCCATCGTTCCGTTGGGATATGTGATCGAGGCGTATGATGTGGCCAAAATCGTTGGCTTCCAAAAAGTCTCGTTCGCCGTCAATCCAGAACTGTAACGAGTGAAAATGCGTTTTTATCAACGATCCAGACCGGCCTGCCTGCTCGCGATGTTCAATAGCGTTTGGCTATTGCTCGGTTCCGCGCTCTGGGCTCAGGACGAGGCCGAGGTCTCCCGGTTCGCGCAAGGACTTCGCAGCCGCGGCTTGTTCGACCTGGCCGAATCGCATTGCCTGGCAGGTCTGAATTCAACAGAGCTGAAACCGGCAGAGCAATGCACACTTGTTCTCGAATTGATTCGCACCCAAACGGCCCGGGCCGCCGTCAGTTCCGGTTCGCAGCGGCAAACAAACTGGCAGCTCGCAATCCAGACAGCCGACCAATTCATCAACGAGCATCCTGATCATCCTCGAAGGCTGTTGATCGAAGTCCAGCAAGGCCTCACGCACCTGACGCGGGGACGACTCTTGCGACAGGAATTGGCAGCCGATATCGCGCCCCAGTCCGCTCGTGAATTGGCCTTGGAAGAGCTTCGTGAGGCCAATTTGATATTCGAACAGCTACAACGCAAAATCAAAAACAAGATTCCAGAACAGCGAGGCAGAACCGTGGGACCGGACGAATTGTCCGCAGACCAACTGATCACGTTGAACAATAACGTGCGACTGCAATCCGCGATCACCGGGATCAACCGAGCCCAATTGTATCCGGACGATGACAAACTCAACCGCGTCGATGCGCTGAACGTCGGCTTGGAACGCCTGATCGAAGTCCGACGGGAAACCAATTCGGCTCAACCCATCTGGTGGCAATCCGGACTGCAACAAGTTGAGTGTTTGCGGTTACTGGGCCGATTTGCCGAGGCGGACAAGCTGTTGGCGGAGTTTCCGCTCGACGACGCAGACGACATGAACCGGCAAGTCATCGCGGTGCAGCAAATCCGTTTGGCCCTGGCGGAAAACGACTTGCAAACGGCTCAAAAATTGGTGCCGGTCGTGTTACAGATCAAGAACCGAACCGCCGAATTGGACCTGGCCCTCGTCGAATTGATGATGAAGCTGGCTTCGTCTGACCATCCCAGCGACTGGCGTGCACAAGCCTCAAATCAATTGGTAGCCATCGAAAACCGGCATGGAGCCTACTGGGGGCGTCGCGCAGAATTGCTCGTGATTGGCGATTCTGCGATCGACCCGGGCGGGACGGTTGCCAATCCGAATGCGGGATCGGCGGCCGAGTTGGATTTGTTGATGCGCATGGGCGATCAGGCGGTCCGCAAAAACCGCTTGGACGCAGCCTTCAAAGCTTACGACAATGCGGCTGTCAAAGCCGCAGCGCAACAAAACTGGCAACTCTTGTTTTCGGCCACCGTTCGTCTTTCGCAAGTTCTGGAAACCCAACTGCGTTATCGCGAAGCCTATCAGCGACTGATCGAGGTTTCAAAAAAGCTCGCCGACCTCGAATACGCGCCTGCCGCCCATTTGCGCGGCTGTTGGAATCTATTCCAGGCCATCGAGGCGAACCCGGAATCTGCTGACCAAATCCGGAAAGAGTTTTTGGATTCGCTTGACGAACACGTCGAGCGGTGGCCCAATTCGGAAACCGCCAATCAAGCCCGACTCTGGGCAGGCCGTCAACTTCAGACTCAACAGCAATGGCAGCCAGCGGTCCAACGGTACACCGAAATCGCGACGAACAGCCCGTTTTTCGCAGACGCCGTCAAACAATCCTACGCCTGCGTGCAAGAGATGCTCAAAACGGCTGCAGACGCCCAGGCTCAGGCGCAATTTCGCTGACACGCTGAAGCAACTCACAACCAAACCGGGCATCACGGCTCGCGGCCGGACAGAATTGATGTTGGCTCGCGCAAAATTGGCATTTCAATTTGAAGTCGAAGACAGCGCTACACTGGCTAACGAGATTGTCCAATCACGAGAATCCGCCGATGTAGACGATCGACTATTGCTTGCCAGCCAATTGGTAGCCGCGCTTGCCGACTCGAATCCGGCGGTCGATTTGCCTGCGGTTGGTGACGTTCTGAAAACGATCGAGAACAACGACGTGGCACTGGAACAAGCAGTTGCCGGGGTCAACGCTTTGATTGAACGACATCAAGAACCTGCCTCGGAAAGACTGTTAAACACCAAACTTCAGATCGCTGAAAAAGCGATGACGCTCGATTTGAGTGATGCCCAGGAGATCAACTGGATGGGGCATTGGGCGGACGCGTTACAACGCCTGGGACGTGACGAAGAAGCAGTCGCCGCGTTAAGCGAGTTGGCAGCCAGGAAACCAAATTCCGCGGCAATCCAACTGCAGCTTTGCCGGGCACTTACCAAAGTTGACGGCGAGCAGGCCCGCCAACGAGCGTTAGGCAGTTGGCGGCGACTGGCCGCAAGGCTTAAACCGAAAACCGAAAACTGGTTTGAAGCCAAATACAATGTCGCCGCATTGTTGAACCAAACCGGCCAGCCCAGCGAAGCGCTCAAGCTGCTCGAATACCTCAAAGCCATTCCGCCCGGATGGTCTCAATCGACCTGGAAAGCTGACTTTGATCGCCTGTTGATCAAGTGTCAGAATCGGTAGCGTTGAATGACTAGCAACCTGTAATCGGATCGCCCTTGACTGGTATGATTGCGTTCATGGCGAGGATGGTCGTAGAAACTCCGCCAACGAAAATCAGTAAGTTGAAAATAAACATCTTGGTCAATCCTTGTTAAAGTTGCATTTCCTGGCAACACAAGGATGCAGACGGCGTGCCAACAAACTGAATGTTCCTAAGTGGTGCGGGCGGACTTTAACTAAAAGGACGAAATCGAGCCAGATTCAATAAAAAAGATTTCACTTCGACGAACGCTAGCGGGAACTGGCCTCTGTCATCATTGCGATTTGCCGGAATCAAATCGAGTCAAAGTTACAAACTGCTGTCGGGAAAAACTTCAGTTGACCAGTGCCAGCGCACTAAAAAAGGCGGCGCAAATTGCGCCGCCTTGTGATTATTTGCCTCGGAACTGGCTGTCAGTTCCCCCACGGTCCGCGGACCGGATAGACGCCTAGCTGGTTGGTACTGCTGGGCCAGTAGGGTGCGGCCGGGAACATGCCCTCTCCGCCATCACTGATGCGGCCACCGCCTCTGCCGAACTGGTGATTGATGGGATCGCTTGTCGTCTGTCCTACGCCCCAGCGATAGGTCGTTTGAAAAGCGGCTGTTGGTGGCACGACCAGAGCGGTCGGCGTACCAAACCGCCAATAGGAATTCCCGCCATGCCAGGGATAAGTCTGCAGGCGCTGTTGGTTCCAAACGTTCGTCCAACTCGCTTCGACGCCGTGTTTGCTGTAGGCGTAAAAAGGATTTGGGCTGTAATGATCGTGCAAAGCCCAGCGTGTCGTGGCCACGGGATTTGTCGCGACGATCGTATCCACCGGCTGAGTCATCCCGTCCTCACCGATGATTCCGGGTCCGCCCCGCATCCGTGAGGCAACCATATTGTGAAGCTTGTCGTGGCAACCGGGGCCGGCACAACCGGCATTGCAGCCAGTGTCACAGCCTTGGCTGCATCCACAATCTTGAGCGGACAGTCGGGTTGCTGACAGGCTCAAAACAGCGATTGCCAATGCGGATAATGTAAATAGAAACTTCTTCATGCTTTTTGACCTTGTTGTTTGACTACCGCCAGATTTCCTGACTAACGACCCACGTTGCTTCCGGGCAGCTGGGCTGCGCAATCACCAGAAGCACAACCGCCGGCAGGTACCGAGTAAATTTCGCCGCCGTAAACGTCTCCTCCGTAACCCGCATCACAAGTGCCCGTAGCGCATCCGCCATCGGCACAACCGCGATTTCGCTGGTGGTGACCAAAATGTCCGGCTTTAGCTGGTCTCAGGCCGTATTTGTGAGCTGCAAGTTTGTAATGAAGTCCCGCAAATGGATACATGTTGCCAGGCAGGGGTCCCATGTGATGCGATCCGCTTTGCCAGACCACCGTCGTCTTGTTCAATCCGGCGCCACCAGCTTGATGCCCGTATTTGCGTGCATAGAATTCATCTGCCCCGCCGTAAAAATTGTAGTAGTTGCGGGAATGGGTATACATCATCTCGTGCGGCATCAAGGGCTGGTAGGTGTAATAGGTGTGACCCATTTCCTCAGGGACCCAATGAGGAGCCGGGTACATTCCGGCATTGGTCAGGTTACTTGAACCTTGGGTCGTGTATTGGGAAAACAGGTTGTTGTTCAGTGAACCCTGCGCTTGAGTTGATTCCGTCAGGAAAGCAAAACAGGCGACAGCGGCGACCGCGATAACGACGGTGCGGATCTTCATTTATTAGCTCCTGCTAGTTTTGAGCGAGTGGGAATGGATGGGCCGGCCAAGTCGGCCGCGGCTGAACGGCACGTAACAGGTGCCAAGTGGATTTCCGCTCCGTAGACGAATCTCCGTATCACAGGAATTTGTCGGCGAAACCATAATTGGGCTAACAGCCAAATACGCGTCGCCGCCACTCAATTCGAACTGTGCTGTCATACAATCCGGAAAACCGTCTGTGACCAAAACCTCCTGATTGGTACAATCCGCGCAGGTTACCTCGTGTTAAATATCCCAACCGTACCGGTCAATTTGGGTCAAACTGACAACAAGCCGCAACTTGAATTTGCGTAAAGGAAACAAGCGTGGCAAAACGACGCCCACGAAAGAAAAACTCGAAACAGGATGCAACTGGCAAAAACTCGGACAAACAGTCTCCTCCCAGCGGAAAAACAGCGGCGAATGGACGCCAAGCCAATGGCAAACCCGACAAAACGCTTTTCGACGACGAAGACGAATTGCTGACCGTTCCCTTGCGCTTTGCCGCACAAAAACGATATCTCAATTACTCGCTCTCGGTGATTACCAGCCGGGCGCTACCCGATGTGCGCGACGGACTAAAACCGGTCCAGCGGAGAATCCTGTACACGATGAGCCAGCAGCGGCTGGATCATACCGCCAAGCATCGCAAATGTGCCAAGGTCGTCGGCGATGTGATGGGTAACTATCATCCCCACGGCGACAGTTCGATATACGATGCCCTGGTGCGGATGGCTCAGCCTTTTTCGCTGCGAATGCCGCTGGTCGACGGCAGCGGAAACTTTGGATCGGTCGACGGAGATAACGCCGCGGCGATGCGTTACACCGAATGTCGACTGACACCCATTGCCTCGGAAGTCCTGCAGGACCTTGCCACCCGCACGGTCGCCTTCAAGGCCAACTACGACGGCACGCGGCAGGAACCGGTCGTTCTGCCCAGTCGCGTCCCCAACCTGTTGGTCAATGGTGCCACCGGAATCGCGGTCGGGATGGCGACCAACATGCCTCCGCATAACTTGAAAGAAGTTTGCAAAGCTCTGCTAAAACTGCTTTCGGATCCGGAGATCAAGGACTATCAACTGGTTGCCAACGATGCCATTCAGGGTCCCGATTTCCCCACCGGCGGCCAGGTGATCAACACCAAAGACGAATTGCGTGAAATTTACAAAACCGGCCAGGGCCCCCTGACGATTCGTGGAACGACAAAACTGGTTGACAACCGGCAGGGAAAAATCCTGCAAATCACCTCGATCCCCTTCGGCGTAAACAAAGCCAACCTGGTCGAGCGAATTGGAGAAATCGTGTTTACGGGAAAACTTCCTCTGATCCAGGAAGTTCGCGATTTATCGACCGAAGAAATTCGCATCGACCTGATTTTGAAAAAGGATGCGGACGAAGACAAGGTTCTCGCGTATCTCTACAAACACACGCCGTTTCAAACGAACTTTAACGTCAACATGACTTGCCTCGTCCCTACGGAGAATCCCGAGGTCGGCGCACAAACCGGTTAAGCCTGAAAGAAATTCTCTGGCACTTTCTGCATTTTCGTCTGGATGTTGTCACGCGGCGACTGGAAAACGAACTGGAGGTGTTGAACAAGCGAATTCACATCCTCAAGGGATTTGTGCTGATTTTCGACGCGCTTGACGAGATTATCAAAATCATCCGTCGTTCTGATGGGAAAGCGGACGCGGCACAAAAGATCATGAAACGGTTCCCTGCCGAAAAGGGTGGTCTCGACGAAGAGCAAACTGACGCCATCCTGGAACTGAAACTATATCGACTGGCTCGACTGGAGATCAATCTGATCCAGCAGGAACTGAAAGATAAACAAAGCCGGGCCCGTCAGATCCGCAAGCTGCTTGGTGAAGATACCGTCGATACCAACGCCTCAGGCCGTTGGAAAATCGTGCGGGACGAGATTGAAAGTCTCGTGTCCAACTTTTGTAAGGACACGGCCAGCAATCGCAGAACCATCATTGAAACGATTGAAGAAGAACCCGAATACAGCGTGGAAGACTTTATTGTCGCTGAGGACTGCCACGTCATGATCACCACGGATGGCTGGGTCAAACGGCAAAAACAAATCGCCGACCCGGCCAAAAGCCGGTTGCGGAAAGACGATCAAGTGCTCGCTTGTGTGGCCGCATCGACGCGATCCACCATCGCGTTCTTTTCGTCAAAGGGTGTCTGCTACACGGCTCGCGGGATCGACATTCCAGCTTCGACCGGATTTGGAGAACCGATTCAGAAGTTGTTCAAGCTCGATGACGGTGAAAAAATTGTGGCTGCCCTGTCACTCGACCCGCGGGTGATTGGCGATATCTACGAAGACCCCAAAAATCCCGATTACTGCCCCCCAGTACACGGCCTGGCGGCCTCCAGCGACGGATTCGCCTTGCGATTTGGCCTGGAAGCCTTCGTGGAACCGTCCACCCGGAGCGGTCGTCGGTTCGCCCGTCCTTCCAAAGACGCCCGCATCATCGATGTCTACGCCATCACGGGAACGGAAAACATTCTGGCAATCTCGCAAGACTGTCGCGCTATCATTTGTCCGGTCGAAGATATCAACTACCTTTCCGGAGCCGGCAAAGGCGTCACGCTGATCAAACTGGCCAAGTCCGACAAATTGATCGGTTTCAAGCCTTCAACCAGCGACCGCGATTTGTTGAATGTCGAGACCAATCGCGGTGCCCGCAAAACGATTTCGACCGCCAAGTATCGAGTCACCGGTCGCGGCGGCAAAGGAATTGAAATTCAAAAGAACGGCAAAATCGCCCGCATCATTTTGCCATCGCCCGAACCACTGCCACCTGTCGAAACAGAGAGTTAAACAACCGTAGGCGCGTCTGTCCCAGACGCGCACAACCCGCGTCAGCCTGGCGTCAGCCTGGGACAGGCTGACCTACGAAAGAAACCATTGATGAGCATTGCCACGAAATCCTACAGCGCCAAAGACATCGTCGCCCTGGAAGGTCTCGAACCGGTTCGTAAACGACCGGGCATGTACATTGGCGGTGTCGGCATGAGCGGACTGCATCATCTCATCTGGGAAGTCCTCGACAATTCGGTCGACGAAGCCATGAACGGTCACGCGACCCAGATCGACGTCAAGCTACACAAGGACGGCCAGACAGTCACAATTACGGATAACGGCCGCGGAATCCCCGTCGACAAGCATCCCAAGACCAAGAAACCGGCTCTGGAAATGGTTTTGACCGTCCTTCATGCCGGTGGCAAGTTCGATGGGAACAACTACAAAACCGCGGGTGGCCTGCACGGTGTGGGGGCCTCGGTTGTTAACGCGCTTTCCAAACACCTCGTCGCCGTAATCAAACGCGATGGGTACCAATATCGCATGGAGTTCGCCAAAGGCAAAGCGAAAACGAAACTGCAAAAGCTCAAAGGCAAGGTTCGCGGTTCCGGCACGACGATTACCTTCACTCCCGATCCCACGATTTTTCCAAAAATCGACTTCGATCCGCAGACAATCGTCGCTCGCCTGGAAATCACCAGCTTTCTGCATCGCGCGGTCAAAGTCAATTTCGTCGACGAAGTCAACAAGACCGAAGCCAGTTTTCACCACGCTAACGGGATCGTGGACTATCTGGCAAAAGTCACCAAGGAGCGCAAGGCCAGCCCGATTCACGAAACGCCGTTCACATTCAGCGTCGATAATGAAACGCGAATCGAATTGACCATGCAGTGGACCGACTCGACCGACGAACACGTCCGCTCCTACGTCAACGGCATTCCCACAATCAACGGGGGTTCCCACGAAAACGGCTTTCGTGGTGGCGTGACCAAGGCCGTACGAAACTACATTGAGACGCACAGCCTGACCCCGCGCGGAGTGAAGATCAACCATGAGGATATCCGCGAAGGATTGATCGCGATTGTGTCGGTGTTTATCGCCGAGCCACAATTCCAGGGCCAAACCAAAGATCGTCTGAACAATCCGGAAGTCCAGCCGACCATCGAAGGGGCCGTGCGACCTGCCCTCGAACAATGGTTAAATGACAATCGTTCGATCGGCGACAGTATCGTGTCGCGCGTCATCGCGGCCGCCCGCGCCGCGCTGCTTCCCGGGCCGCGTCGGATTCGATTTCGCGCAAAATCAGCTCCAAGAGGAACATGTTGCCCGGCAAGCTGAGTGACTGCCTGAATTCGGGTCGCTCAAGTTCGGAATTGTTCATCGTGGAAGGCGACTCGGCTGGCGGCAGCGCGAAACAGGGCCGCGACCGAAATTTCCAGGCAATCCTGCCGCTGCGCGGCAAGGTGCTCAATACCGAAAGCGCGTCGCTCAAGAAAATCATGGAGAACAAGGAAATCCAGGACATGGTGACTTCGATCGGTTGCGGGATCGGGACCAGCCTGAACCTGGCGGGGATGCGTTACGAGAAAATCATTCTGCTCGCCGATGCCGATTCGGACGGGCACCACATCACGACGCTGCTGTTGACCTTCTTTTATCGGCACATGTTGCCGCTGATCACCGACGGCCGGTTGTACATTGCCATGCCCCCGCTGTTTCGTATCGACATCGGCAAAGAGACTTTTTGGGCGGCTGACGAAGAGGCCCGTGAACGGATCCTGGCCGAACACAATGGCCGCGCGACCCCCGAGATCACCCGGTTCAAGGGATTGGGTGAGATGATGCCCAAAGTCCTGTGGAACACGACGCTCAACCCTGAAACCAGGCGGTTGTTGAAAGTCGAAATCGACGATCAACTGGAAACCGATCAGGTGATCAGCGACTTGATGGGTCGCGACGCGTCGGCCCGATTCCGGTTCATCATGGATCGCGCCGAGGACGCGGATACAATCGACGTGTAAACGTAACTTGACTCTCTGAGTCGAGATTGATGTGGCACGGATCTCCGAGTGTGCACCGGACGATAACGCGTGGCGGCTGATATTTGGCAAACACGACCTAGCGCCATGCCTCTCACATAAATCAAGCCCCACTGCTACGTTGCCCGGGATTCGGCCAGCCACTGGTCGGTGCTGTGGGGGTCCACGTTGCGACAAATGGCCTCCAGTTGATCCGCGATCTCGCCCAAATCTTCGCGCCATTGCTCGTGTGTCACATCGGGCGGACAAAGTGCGGCCATCTCGTCGAGCAGCAGGACCATTCGCAACAAGTGCCGAAAAACCACGCCTTCCTGCTTTTGCAGCTTGTTGCTGGTGATGTATTTGTTGAAGTCTTCGCCATATTGCAGCACTTCACCGGCCACCCAGACCGGCCACACCCGCACATCGTGGACATCTGGAAAATCGTATTGAAATAGTCGCTGCAGTTTGTACGGCAGCGTCAGAATCGGTACCCATTCGTCGTCGTCGATCCAGCCGCGCTGCTCCTCTTCCTCATCGTCTTTGACTGCGCCCAACTCCTCGGCTGTCGCCAAGCCCAGTTTCAACAATTGCGAATCGAGTCGCGTTGTCGCCAGCGGTCCGGGAGGCAAAATATCCGGACCGGGAATCCGAATCGCTTTCCCCAGCGACCGTGACAATTCGAGAATACTCTCAAACGCGAGCAGCCTTTCGTTCTTGTCCGCGATGCCCAGGTGATTCATCAAAAACACGGCATACAACGGATGCACACCACGCAGCAGCAACAAATCCGCCATTGCTTCGGTCGGATAAGCAAACTCGGGCTTGTAGAGTGGCGTTTCGGGGGACGTTGGCAGGTTCAACGATCTTGCCAGACACTTTCGAGGAGTCGGGGAGGCGATCCAGTTTCTTCTGGCCCAGGTCCAGCGTCAGTGGCGCGGCCGGCTTGTCTACCGGAGCATCCGTTGCCACCTCGGAAGACGAATCCCCCTCGACCAACGGGGGTTTGGGATCCAGGCGGACGTAACCGCCGCGCCAGAGCGTCATCAGCATGCGGTTAAGTGCCTTTTGCGCCGCGTCCTGCTCGTTCGGTTTAAGCAGTCTTCCATGAACCAGTTGTCGAATCCGCTCAACTTCGGGAGAAGCATCGAGCATGTAAACCAGCAATCGCCAGGGTAACGGACCGCGACTGGCCAGGTCGGCTGCCGGCGCGGCGATCAATTGCTGGAACTGGGCTTCGCTCCAATACTGTTGGCCTTCACGCCGTTTGGGCTGCTTTTTCTTGAGCGCTTTTTTGGCCTTTCGCAGGCCGGGATCTTTGGTGTCTTCTGGAATCTGATCGTACTTTTCCTTCCACCGCAGAATTTTCACATCGTCTTCGTGTGGCAAAGCATATACGAAACCCTCGTCATCAAATTGAGGTCGGCCCGCACGTCCAAACATTTGATGAGCCGAGCTGGGTTCAATCAGTTTTAGCTTTTTGGGAGGGCCCTTCATTAACGTCGGCAGCACGACGCTCCGGGCCGGCAGGTTAATCCCGGCAGCCAGTGTTTCCGTGCACACGCAAATGCTCAACAGCCGCTCCTGGAATAGTTCTTCCACGATGCGCCGGTAGCGGGGCAAAACCCCCGCATGGTGTACTCCCACTCCCCGAATCAGCATCTGTTTGAGCTTGGGACCGACGCCCTGCGACCAATCGTACTGCTCCAGCCGCGCGACGAGTTGCTTTTGCTGGTCGGAAGTGACACACTTTTTTCCCTTTAGCTGTTCAGCAACCGTCCAGCACTGTTCGCGGTTGAAGCAGAACATTAACGCCGGGGTCATTCGCAGTTCCTCGGGAGCGTTGACCATCGTTTCGAGCTGGTCGGCCAGAAACGCGTCCTCCACCCAGCGAAACGACAGCGGAACCTTGCGATCAAAGCTCTCGACCAGTTCCAATCTTCGATTGTGTGCCCGGGTCAACCAAGCCGCAAATTCCTTCGAGTTGCCCACGGTCGCCGACAACAACAGTGTCTTGATGTGTTTCGGCAACAATCCCAACCCGAATTCCCACACGATGCCCCGTTCGGGATCGTTGAAGCTGTGAAACTCGTCCATCACGACCGCCCATACATCCGAAAAATCAAAGGCCTCGGTATGCAGCAGGCGATTGAGCAGAATCTCGGCAACCACCACCAGGATCCGGGCGTCCGGATTGACTTTCCGATTGCCTGTCACCAAACCAACGTCGTCCGGGGAAAACCCCCATTGGACGACTGCTTCCCGCATTTCGTGGTACTTCTGGTCGGTCAGCGCGATCAAAGGCGTGGTGTAGTAGGCCTTCTTGCCCAGCTTCAGCGCCTCGAACATTGCAGCTTCTGCGATCAGCGTTTTTCCGGTACCCGTCGGGGCACAGACGAGAACTCCCTGCTCGGACGAAAACCAGGCGAATAGGGCTTCTTCCTGAACCGGGTACGGCTCAAACGGCAGTACGTCAAAATACGCTTGAGCGATTTCATCGCGGCGGGCTTGAAGGTTGTCCACTGCTGATTTATCCGTCTATGAATGTCAAACTGTGCGGGTTAGCAGATGTTTGCCGGTGCAAGGCGGTGAATGCGATTGAAAAATTTACGTGACATCACTTCGAAGCCACGAGTATCGCACTTGCGACAGCCAGCACAACCTATCGCAAATTGCACGACAAAACAGCGCTTTCAACCCAGTACAATCGTCGTTGAAAACTGCTGGCTCAGCAGTTTGGCAGGTTTCTGGCGAACCCGGTACTGCGTTTGCTCGTAACGCTGGGGAAATAAGGAGAGCCATATCATGTCACGGAAATCAAAAAAACAAAATCGCAGCCAAGCCACTTTCATGGGAGCTTTGCTGATGGAGTCCATCGCGGTCGTAGTGATGGTGGGACTGTTTTTCATCGTTCAACAAGAACGGGCGAACAGCCCAACGGTGGATGAATTCGTTCGTCCCAAGGTGATTGACGAAGCGTTTCCGAACCTCCTGCGACCGAACTTTACCTTACAAAACCTACCCGCGGGATCAGCGCCACGCATCGCGCAACTTCAGGTAACCACCGAACGCGGACGGCTTGTTTCGACTCCCGCTACTGACGATCGCTGGCGCGACCCATTTGGCTTGCGGCAGTAGGATCGACTGTTCCGAGTGTTTTCGGTTAACCGCGTGGGCAACGCCCCGCGCGTTGCTCGCGTAAAAAAACGCGGCCCGCTGGGCACGCGGTTAAACAACGATCAGGATCCACCACCCACAAATAGAAAAAGGCCAGTCGATCGACTGGCCTTTTTTATTGTTCCAACTAGGGATCGCGAATCAGTCGATAAATCCAACCAGTTCCTGGGAGCGGCTGGGTTGTTGCAGCTTCCGAACCGCTTTGGCTTCAATCTGGCGAATACGTTCACGAGTCACCTTAAAAATGTGACCGACTTCTTCGAGCGTATAGCTGTAGCCATCGCCCAGACCGTATCGCAATTTGATGATTTCCCGCTCTCGGTAGCTGAGCGTTTTGAGAACCTTCTGGATGCGGCCCCGCAGCATTTCCTGGGCGGCACCAATCGAGGGACTTTCGGCTTCGCCATCGGGAAGCAGGTCCCCAAAATGACTGTCTTCGCTGTTGCCAACCGGACGATCCAGGCTGATCGGATAGCGGCTCATCGCCAGCACCCGGCGGGCTTCTTCGACGGTCGTTTCGGAGCGTCGCGCGACTTCCTCAAGCGTTGGCTCGCGGCCAAGTTCCTGAAGCAATTGTCGCGACACGGTCCTCACGCGAGACATTGTCTCGACCATGTGCACTGGAATTCGAATCGTTCGACTTTGGTCGGCTACAGCTCGGGTAATCGCCTGTCGAATCCACCAGGTTGCGTAAGTACAGAATTTGAATCCACGTCGGTATTCGAATTTATCGACAGCCCGCATCAATCCGGCGTTGCCTTCCTGGATCAAATCCAGAAAGCTCAAGCCTCGATTACGGTATTTCTTGGCAATCGAGACGACCAGCCGCAGGTTTCCTTCGGAAAGCTCCCGTTTGGCCTGTTGGTATTGGGTGTAGATGTCGCGCAGATATTTCACGCGGTTGCGGAGACTGGACGGCGATTCCTGGCAAGCCAGCAGGATGTTTCGCATTTCGACGATCCATTCGCGTCGCTCTGACGCTGGTTTTTTTGCCTTTTTGTGCTTGCGAATCTTGTTCGACAGTTCGTCGACCCGAATACTGAAATCTTCGACGGTGCGAATCATCGTTTCAATTCGCTGGGTTCGCAAACCCAATTCCTCGATCAACCGGACAGCACGCCGGCGGCGACGGGCCAAATTCACCCATGCTTCGCGGCGACGCGATTTTGGTTGGCTCTTTGAGAAAGCGACGAGAAAATCGCGTCGGTTGCGTTTCAAGAGCACGTCCAGTGTTCGCAGGTTATGTGGGATCCGGCCGAGGATTTGTTCTTTTTCCAGCCGGTCGGTTACTGAAACCTGGACCGTTCGATCAAATGGAAGTTCGCCCCGGTCGACACGATGCAGGGTTTTATATGCGGATTGAATGACATAATCACATTCCAGCAACTTGGTGCGGAACTCCCGGCGTGTGTCTTCGATTTGTTTGGCAAGCGTGATTTCCTGGGTGCGAGTCAACAGAGGAATCTCACCCATCTGGGTCAAATACATGCGGACCGGATCATCGGACCACGATTCGGATTCATCAATGCCGGTGAGCAGCTCCTCGTCGCCGGTCGATGCGTCGTCAATCACATCCGGTTGGTCGTCGGCAAGTTCGGACTCCAATTGGGAAGGACTGTCATTATCTTCAACGGCGGACTGAAAAGACTGGTCGGATACTCCCTTGCGAGTGGTATCGGTATCGTTGTCAAAATCTGTTGCGAGTAGCGCGTCGTACAATTTCGTACTCCTCGAACGCCATCAACACGGAAGTGATCAAAGGCGTGGTTGGTTATAGGTTAATTTGCTGTTGAGATCAAAGAACGGCAAATAGGGCAATTTCGTTGCGAACTGCCGTGTCGTTCATATCTTTCTAAAACTCAACTGAATCTTGTAAGTTTACCACTAAAAATCGCGTTCCTTGCGCCGCGGAGACATTTGGAAAAAGATTCCAATTAGCAAACAGATGCATGCTCGCACCGGTTCTTGACAGTAAGGAAATCTGAATGGGTTAAGGATGTGCCCGATTGATGTGCCCGTCGTTGACATTCGAAAAATCTCAGTTGCCAATGGTCACTTTACTTCCGTACGTCAACAACCTCACGAGCGCGTTGATCTCGATCATTCCAGCGTTTTGAAAAGGCGCCCTATCGACCTTGTCCAGATGGTCCGACTTTTGGCGGCTCAGTCAATTTTTTATCCATTTAAATCGCTGATTCAATTCGCGATTGATCAATCAACAGCCCTGCCGATTGTTTGCTCCCGAATCTTTCTCTCGTTGCCCCCGCGGGCTCGCTCTTGAGCTCTTTACGCGAAAGATGAAACTCTGTTAAGTGGATAGCGTCGACAGGATCGAAGCTTTTCCGGGATGGGCTGTTGAAACAGCAAGAGCATCGTTTCGCGGTATTAGATTGTATCCTCGCGATTCCTACGGTCCACCCGGAAAATGACCGCCGGAACGGAAAAAACAGATGCCCGCGTCAAACTTTATCCCGTTTTTGCTGAGGAATGATAGCAAAATCCCTCTGGGTTGTTGGCCTGTGACCGCTGGTTTGGCAAGCTCACACAACGGCTCTTTCGCGTTGGGTAGTTGTCATTCAAACCTGGGCCCAAAACGCGCCACCGTGCAAAAGCCAACATTGAAGCCGGACGACAGCCAATTGAAACAATGCCGTTAGCGGGTTGAAAGTGGCGACCAAGGCACCATTGTGATCCGGGTTTGGGGGCCTAAAATGTCTTTTTCAATGACTGTTTTCACGTTTGCTGCCTGACACGATGTGAATCCGTCAAACTGCGGTTGGAACCGTGCGGCCTCGAGGGGCGTAATCGACTCAACCACCCGACTCAACCAATACCGCAATCCGAACCATACCGAGGAACATGGCCCGTTACATCTTTTCCTGCCCCGAATGCAATGCTCCCATGGAAGTCGCGGTGCAGCACGCCGGACAATCTCGGGAATGTCCAGAGTGCCTGGCTGTCGTGGAGATTCCGACACTGGGGAAGCTTAAGCAGCTGCCTGCGACCGAGACATTTTCGACGCGGGCCCAGCCACGTCGCCAAGGGAGTCTCCGCAGCTGGCTGTTTTCCGGCGGCTTGTTGGTCGCCGCCCTGATGGGCGTTGGCGGACTCGCTTTGCAAACTTACGCCCGGACCCTGTACAGCGATGTTGGCAAATTCAAGCAGACCTTTGAAACGATCACGACCGAGTCAATCGATAAAATGCCTGATTACGAGGTATTTGAATGGTGGACGGAAATGAATGCCCGGGATTTGGGTGAATGGAAAGAACACCCGGGCGTTGGCTATAACGTGCAAAGCCGAATCCTCACGAACATCGCTTATGGAATGTACGCTTTTGGCGGATTAGGACTACTTTGCCTGTTGTCGTCGTTTATGGTTGGGCAGCCTGTCAGGTGAGGTTGAGTTAGCGCGGGATGCACTTTGTGGCACGGCGGTCTCCGCCGTGTACCCTCGGTGGGGACCACCGAGCTACTTAATGTGGCACGGATCTCCGAGACGTGAACGATCGCACAACACACATCCCGGAGGTCTGTGCCACATTTCTCGGTGGGGACCACCGAGCCACTTTAGACTCTTTGCAGTACCAGTACGATGTCTTGGACGCTGTCGTCGAGTTCGATGGGCTCGTCGAGGTCATACCGAAAATCGAAACATTCGACGAGTCGGAACCGCGGGACGGATCGAATCAACTTCTTGATTTGCCCGCTGGTGTACGTCCGGAATGTGACCTGGTTCTGAATTTGAAACTGCTTGGTTGGCGTATACACGTCGAATTTCATCCTGTAAATCTCGCAACGATCGGCGCGATTGCGTTCGACCAGCCAAATGCTGCTGTTGATCGTCAAATAGCCGCGAGAGGCCGACCAGCTTTCCGAGTCCAACGTCTCGAATCCCTCCGCCGGCGAAAGGTGGAAACCCAGTGCATAGATTCCGCCCGGTGCGATTGCGTCTGCCATACATTGAAGATGCGATCGGGCTTGCTTTTCCGAGTCGAGATGGCGGAAGCTGTTGATGGTATTGAAAGCGGCATGGACTGGCACAGGAATTTCGAAGCGGGTCATGTCGCCAACTTCGACCCGGTCCGCGAACCCGTGTCGGGTCAAACGCCGATTACAAAATTCGATCGCTTTGGCATTTAAATCGTTGCCTTGGATCCCATATCCGGCTTTGGCCAAGCGAAATAGCAGGCGTCCGGTGCCACAGGCTGGCTCAAAAACCCGCTTCACCTCAAATGGAACAAACCGCTCGAACAATCCATTGAGAAAGTCAAACTCGGCCTTCCAGTCGGAACCGTAGGCCAAATCATAGTATTTGGGAAAGTCGTAGAGACTGGCGTCAATTTGTTGAAGCGTCATGCACCCAGACTAGACGAATCACGCACATCGGGAAACCGGATCGTCGGCTCCTCCTGATTTTGCTGATTCCAGAAAGACGGCACGGTCAGGACCGGGCGGACCTTTTGCCAGTGGGGATATCGTCGGGAGGATCGGGAATATTCAGAAGTTTCCTGAGAGTTCGGCGCACGTTTTTGAATTTGACTGGCAATTCGAGGTGCGTGCGGTGGTCACAAAAATTGGCTCGCTCGAGAAAATGTTGCTGTTTCGGACCGACCAAGAGGATGGCGGGAACGTTTTTGCAAAATTCTCCCGCGGCAAACCGGTTAAAAGCATCCAGTGCGGCAGCCCCCAAGCCTGCGCATCCGAAAATGACGCAATCTGCCGGGACTTCATCGGCCGGATCCAGGTCCTGGAACCTCTGCATCGCCCGGATCGGATCGCCGACGATCAAAACGCGGTATCCGAGTTCTTTCAACTTGTCACGCAGGGAATCCTGGACCTTGACGTTTGATTCGATGATCATGACCGTCCTGCCGGCACCTTCCTCTTCACGATGGACCAGTCGTGCGTATTCCTCAGCCTGTTTTTCTGACAGTTCTTTGTCGTATTGGGCAAGGTTGCCGGACTCCATGGCGGCGATCACACTTTCAATCTCCCGCAACGCCTGGGCCGGTGTCTGCACCCGCTTGTCAGGGTCGATCTCCATCAAACGCCCGCACAGAATCACAACCCGGTGCGGAAGCCCCTCCACGTGATTGGTTAGCGGTTCGATTTCTTTGAATCGTCGCGGCGAAAGTCGTTTAATCCTTTCTTTGGTTTCCAGAAGCGGTGAAACTCCCGAGATCATGTGATAAAACATGCATCCCAGAAAATACAGGTCACTGCGCGGGTCGTTGTGCGGCGCGTGGGACGATTTTTCAAGCCCCGCATAATCAATCGAGCGAGGATTGAAACCGCCGTCTTCGTCGTCCTTGTTGACCGTAGCCAGACCAAAATCCACCAAGCGGGCATTTCCGGTGGAGGTCAACAACACGTTGGATAGCTTCATATCCCGGTGTGTGATCCCCCGTTCGGCCGCATAAGTCAAGCCGGAAGCCAAGTCCCGCAAAATGCTCAACGCCACGTCTACCTTGAGGCCTTTGTGGGTCCGTACATAGTCACGAAGATTTTGTCCTTCGACAAAGTCCATGACCATGTAACTCCGGCCACGGTCGATATCGACTTCATGAATGGGAACAATATTCGGGTGCCGCAGTTTCATCACCATGCGGGCTTCCCGAATAAAACTCTCACGAGTCTCATCATCGTTAACATAACGATTGCGCAGCACCTTGATGGCCTTGACGTCACCTGTTTTGCGATGCACTCCTCGATAAACCCTGGCGAAGGTGCCGGCGCCACGAGATAAAGCACTTTCCAGTTCCCGTAAAAATAGCCCCGGCGATGTCCGTCGATGACTCGCTGGATCTGCCAGTTGGTCATTTTTTCGGTTTTGACCAGCACGCTGATGAAGTTGCGACTGGTGGCGACGCTGCGCCCTCCCGCCGCCGCGAGCGCCTGGTCAATTTCTTTCATCTCCATGAGTCGGCAATCATAGATGCGCTGAGCTAACTGATCGGCGGTAAGTTCGCTCATCGTATTCGCAAAGACCTGTTGGGCGTGGCGCATGGGTCCCCCAAATGGTGGACCGGGCAGGATGACAAGGCAGCCGGATGAAGATGGTGCTTCATAGACTATGTTATTCAATACGAGACAACTCAGCAACTTTTCCTGGCAATTTTCCAAATCGACGCACGAAAAACGACCTTAATCCTGCCTTTTTCTCGGTCGCCGGATGCGGGTTAAACCCAATGCCGTGAATCAGGCGCGATGCGGGCGAAAATGGATTTCTGAGCAAACCAAAGTCGGCCGCGGCGGGGGGAAGAATCTTTCCTGGAAACGCCGGAGACCCTTCACCTCGTGCCTCGGTTCAGGATGACAGCAATACTCGCGCGTGAAACGCTACTGGAGTGAAAAGGAAACAGCCAACCGAAATTCGGTTGGCTGTTCAGGCAGGGAGACAACGACGCTTGCTATCTACAGAATTGTACTAATGGATTTTGATTATTGTTCTTCTTCCAGCAGGCTTTTGTAATGCTCTCGCTCACGCCTCGTCGCTTCGAGATCAAACATCAGATATTTCATGTCCATCCGTAGCTGGCTGAGAGCTTCCTGGATCAAATTCAAGATTCGACGCCGACGACGGGTGTATTCAACAACCCGATTCAATGGGTCGGTCAGCTTGTTGCGGTACTCTTCGGGCAAAAGATCGATTTCGGTCATCAAATCGGTTAGGTCCAGGGGAAGTTGGTCGGCTTTGGTCTGAGTCATTCGATTGCTCGTCATGTTGCGTCTTCAAGATAGAGGTCGTTGTCACAGGTTGATGCAAGAACCTATTGCACGCGCGGTGCCAAACCTGACAACGATTTCTTTGTTTTGCTGCAAAACCCCATGCTAGCAAGGGTTTTCTTAATTTTTTCCGTGGCCCAACAAAAAAGCTCAGCCGCGGCGAAGTTGCTTTTATGCCTCGTCATTGATATGGAATTCCGGCCCAATTCCTGATAAAAGCCCAAATAAATCGCTGCCGATCGTCGAATTCTTCGACTGTCGGGTTTTGTAAACGTTCTGCCGCAGCCCCGATGCGCAAACAACGCATGTTGAAAAAAGTCAACGAAGATCGCCATTCTCTGACACGTCGGTGAACGAATCATGTCTTATCCGCGATCGCAATGGATTGCACCAACCGGTTATTCGACTCGCGGGCTCATATTCGGCTCGCTCGTGGCGCTGGCACTGCTGACGGGAACGCTCCCTGCGTTCGCGTACGCCCAATTCAGCGACACTTTTGAGTCGACAAACCCGAGCTGGAAATTGCGTGACACCGATTGCATTGGTCCTGAGACAACCTGGCATCAACAGCGAAAAAACGACCCCGCGACGGGCAACCGTTTTGAACGAATTCGCTTCCAAACCGGGCTCGGAACGCAGATCCTGGTGTCGCATGACATTCCTCCCAGTTTCGTTATTTCCGAATTGAAGCCTTCGGTTCGCATCAAGGCAACGCGACCCGGGATCCGGTTAATGGTCCGGGTTGTGTTGCCCAATACGCCGGCCCCCGATGGCAAAGGGCACATGACGACAACCTTGGCGGGCCAATCGTACCAGGCCAATGGTCAATGGGAGACTCTCGGATTCGAAGAACTGGACAGCAATCTCGCCGATCTGTTGCAACAGGAACTGTGGATTCTTCGCAGAAAGTACGGGTCGCACGTTGATGGCCAAAATGCCTACGTCGACAAACTGGTCTTAAATCTGTTCACAGGTGCGGGAGAACTGGAAGTCAATATCGATGACATCAAGGTCAATGGAATCGCAGCGGCCGACGCCGTCGTCGACGAGGTTGCCACGCTCAATTCCCTGTTCGCACCCCTTGGACCGGAGTTGCCGATTCGCGATGACGACGTGCAGCCCGCCAGCTTCAACGGGGCAGTCATTGAGAAACAACCTTCGCTCGTTGTCAGGGATGGAAGTGTCCTGGAAATAAATGGCAGACCCTTTTTTCCCCGAATCATTCAGCGCAATCGTGAGCCTTTTGATTTTCTCAAATCGCTTGGTTTCAATACCATCGAGCTGACCTCAACCGCGACGCCCGAGCAACTGAAAGAAGCCCAGGACCTTGACCTGTGGCTGGTTTGCCCTGCCCCTTCGTCGGCCGGTCTGGAACCGATCGGATTCGAATACGATCGCGTATTGGCCTGGAGCCTGGGTGATCGGCTTGAAGCTCGCAGCCTGCAAAACGTGCAACAAACCGTTCGTGAAATCCGCAGCTCGGATCAACGAGAAGGGCGTCCGATCGTGGCGGGACCGACATCACACTGGACAAATTTCGGCCGGGAAGTCGACGTCCTGGCGATTGGGTTGGAGCCGCTGGGCACGAGTTTTCTGGCCAGCCAATACAGTTCCTGGCTGCGGATGCGAAGCGAATCGTTGGGTGGCGATAAACCCATTTGGGCCACCATCCAGACCGAGTTCGCCGCAGCACTGACCAAACAGATCACGTCCGTTCTGCAAAAAATGCCCCCCACACCCGTTGAACCGCAACAGCTGAAATTCCTGACGTACGAGGCACTTGCCGGCGGGGCCCGTGGACTGCGATTTGCCTCCCGAAACCCGCTTGATCTGCCTGATCCGGAAACGAGATTGCGGGCGATGACGATCAAATGGATGCTCACGCACATCCAACAGCTTGAACCGTGGGCAGTTGGCGGCGCGTTAATGGGTGAATTGCCTTTGGACAACAATCACCTCGAAGTGACCGCGTTCAATACGAATCGCTCGCGGCTGCTCTTGATTCAGCGTCCGACGCATCACGAACAATATTGGGCCGGCGACCGGCCGCTGGAGACAATTCGATTTAAAGACACCGCGGTTTCGACGACGGATCGGGCTTACCAGATCCGAGAGCACGCGTTAGAGCCGATTGTCAGCAACCGCGATCCGCTCGGAGCTGAAATCCAGATCGACCAATGTCCTTACACCACGGCTGTCGTGCTGAGCCAGGATTCACTGGTCATCAACAAGTTGAACCAGGGCTATCAATTCGTGGGCCAGCCATCGCTGTTGCAATTGCATTACGATATTACGCGCCAATGGTTGGCCGTGATGCAGTTGATTGACAACCAAATGGGGCGCATGAGTCGCAGCTCGTCAACCGCGAGTGGTGCCTTGAACGAAGCCATCAATGACTTTCGAGAAGCCACCAAATTGATCAACACGAATCAGCCAGGAGCCTGCCTGCCGTTCCTGGATCGAACCGACGAACGACTGGCCTTTGCTCGCCGGGAAATGGTGACACAACCTCTTGGCCTGTTCAAATCCAAGACGTCCACGCCGTTCCTGACTCACTGCAGCCTCGTCCCGTTGCATTGGCAGCTGACCGATCGACTCAATCAAGCGACCTGGAATCCAAACGGACTAGCGGGGGGTGATTTCGAGAACTTGCCCCACATGACGCGCAACGGCTGGGAGAACAAACGTTTTGCCGATCCGATGCTGATATCCTCGGTCGAACTATCGGAAGCCGCCGCGAAGGATGGCAAGTTTGGTCTCAAATTGACGGTCAAACCGGTCGGCACAATGCCACGCCTGGTGCAGTCCGCTCCGGTGTGGGTCAAATCGGCAATGGTCCCGGTTCGGGCTGGCCAATTGGTGCGAATTCACGGCTGGGTCAACATTCCCCAGGTCATCATGGGAACCCAGGATGGTCTGATGATTGCTGAATCGCTCGGAGGTAACCAACTGGCCGAGCGAATTCCGCTGACCAAGGGCTGGCAAGAGTTTACGCTTTATCGCGCTGCCGCCACCGACGGCGAGATGGAGGTGACGTTTGCCTTGACGGGAGTGGGTGAAGCAATGATCAATGAAGTAACGATTCGCACGATCGACCTTCCGGTAACCGCCAGGCAAGCCCGCTCGGAGTGAGCAGGCATCGCTGCTACTTCTTTGCGTAAGCCTTTTTCGCGGGTGCAACTTCGCCCAACGAAACGCCGCTGACTCGGGCGAACCGCTCTTTGGCACCATCTTCGAGGAACCGGTAACCGACGCGCGTCGGCTTATTCGTTTTGGGACAAACCACCATCGCCTTGGCCGCATCGATGGCCATTTCTTTGCTGAGCCTGCCGCCTTGGGGATTTCGCTGGCTGGGTTTGACGTGCTTGTACACCTTACTAGCGCCTTCGACGACAATCTTCTTATTTTCGTGGTCCACCGACAGGACTTTACCGACAACCCCGCGGTCTTTGCCGCTGATAATCTGGACCGTATCGCCTGTTTTAATTTTCATATTTTTCTCCACAGTGAAGCGAGAATCTTCCAACATCGACCCGCGGTTGTCAAGGCAAAATGAGGGTTTTTGGGGGTGTCGCGGGCTTTCCAGAAGCCAATTGTGGCACAGATCTCCAAGATGTGAATCACGAATGTCCACGGCTTGGAGATCCGGGTCACATTAACCGACGAGTTGTTCCAGCGAGCCCTGAATTTCCGTCATGATCTGGAGCAGTCTTTTGCCGGGCGAAGCGCCATTTTCGACGCCGGAGGAAAAGCTGCCATGGACCTGGTTGCAACCCGTTTTTTCGACGATGGACTTGACATTGGCCGCTACGATCTGGCCAGCCGGAAGGATTTCGATGCGATCGCGGGCGTATTCAATCACTTCCCTGATGTGGGGTGCGCCCTCCAGAGCCGTAGGTTTTCTTCCGCGAGTCATTAACCGGTCAATCCGGTGGTGGGCCAACAGATCGATAGCGCTTTTCCAGTCGGGGACTTCGTCAAAGGCCAGGTGGAAAACGACTTCCCGGTCATGGGCCATTTGCCGGATCTCGATCAACCGGTCCTCGTCAATCTGTTTATTTGCGTCCAAACAGCCAATTGCAATTCCGCGCGCTCCCAAATCCAGCATCCAGCTGGCGTCCTCCTTGAGAACTTTCCATTCCGCATCGGAATAGCAAAAGTCGCCTCCTCGCGGGCGGACCATCGCGATCACTGGAAGCTGCGTATTTTCAAGGACACCCATCAGCAGCCCGGGAGTAGGCGAGAGCCCATCGAGTTCCAAAGCCGTGTTCAGTTCAATTCGGTGGGCGCCCGCATGCTGCGCAATCTGGGCACACTCAATGGAGGCCACGCAGACTTCAACGCAGATTTGCATTATTTGGCTGGAGCCTGTGTTGGAAAGTTGTCTTGATCAGGATGACAATAAGACAGCGCCATTAGCGCATAGCTGGTCACGAGGTTTGGATCGCCTTCAAACCAGCGGTCTGCCTCGTTGGTCCAGGAACCATCTTGGCGTTGCAGGTCCTTTAATTGCAAGACCAGTTCCGCCCGCCAGTTGTGCGGGACCTGGTTTGAATCCGTGATCCCCCCCTCTCCGTTAGCGTCGAGCGCCTTCGCAAAAACGTGGTAATAATAGAAAAGACCCTGTTTGCCCATTCCCGGGTTGGTTTTCAAGTCGTAATGGCGTCCGATCCAGTCGATCGCCGCTTTGACCCGGATATCGTCTTTCTTGACGCCGGCGTACAGGAAACTCTTGAGCCCGGCATAGGTCATCGACGCATAGCTTCGCAAACCTCCGTCGTCGCGGGCCCCGGCTTTACTTTCACCGCCATCGGCAGGTGTATAGATGAAGCCGCCCCGGTCGTCCGCATCGACGTTCTGCACAAAGGCCTCGCCGTTGTCGGGTGATTGCAGGTTTTGACAACGGGACATGAACTTTAACGCTTTTTGCATCGCCGCACTGTCGGGGTCTTCTCCGGCAGCCTTCAAGGCGTCCAGAAAGAACGAGGTATTGGACGCGTCAGGCCGTTGGTGGCTCCCGTACCCCTGACCGCCGTAATAGGCACTGGACACTGGATGCCCTTCGCCGTCGTCCCATTGCAGGTTTTTGAGAAAGCCGACGGCTTGTTCAATGGTCTTGTCATATTGACCGTCCGCATTGGCTTGCTTGAAACACATGATGGCCACGCTGGTTTCGTAGTTCCTCAGGGTGCTACCCGGCGGATAAATGCCACCGTCATCCCGGATGAAACTTTCCAGGTACTTGAGCGATTTTTGAACTGCACCGTTTTGGATCGGCACACCGTGCTTTAGCAAAGCGGTCGTGCACATTGCCGTCACCGCAGGCCCCAGCGATTTGCTGTAGCTTCCGTCGGTTTTGTCCTGGCCCTGGTTAAGCAAATAGTCGACTGCCTTGGATACCGTCTGTTGATAGGCGACCGCATCCACCGACGCGGGTGTTGGCGAGGGCGTAGTTTCCTGCGCCGTCACCGTCGCGGATTGGGCTTGGTCGACCTGGGGATCCTGCGGTCGTTGAGTTTCCTGACTCGCAGCAAAAAACGCAATTCCGTTACAGGCCAAAAACATCGCGATTGCAGACAATTGCTGTAGCATATTCAACTTTCCATTCCCACGTGTTAATTATTGAAGCACCGCCAGAATATCGGATTCGGCCATGATCAGCAGTTTACTGCCATCGACGTCGACTTCAGTTCCCGCGTAACTGGAAAACAGAACTCGGTCCCCTTCATCAACTTGAGGCTTGCGCACGAGCCATCCTCCAGCAAGCGCCCCACTCCCACCGAGAGAACGCGACCCTGCTGAGATTTTTCGCGGGCACTCGCGGGTAACACGATACCTCCATCCGTTTTTTCATCGGCCTCGGTACGCTTGACGACGATCTTGTCGCCAAGAGGTTCAATTCTCATTTAAGACTCGCAATAAAGGTTTGAAATTCCAGCCGTCAATTTCCTGATCGCGGTATTGACAGTTCGCGAATCCGGAGCGGGCCAAGCAGCCAAGTATTGTTTCATGCCGTTATTCCCGCTTCAAGATGCATCCGGCAAGACAGCCCGTTTCGGCGACGGCAAACCGGGCTAATTGCTCAATTCGCCACAAATTAACACGACAGTTGCACAAATTATCCCGGAAATCTTTCCCAGCCATTAAGAACGCATTTAATCGTTCACGCCACAAGAAATCCGCCAAACTACCGATAAAACAGAATAGAAGTTACTCTGTCCAACGAGGGACGAACCGATGAGCCTGGTCCAACAATCCAAGATTCCGATCAAGACATCGAATCTGAAAGCCGCCATCAAGCAGCTTGATGGGCAATCTTATCGAATTGACGAACAGCACGACCGCATCCAAGCAAAGTCTTTCAATGCTGTTCATGTTGCGGCGGCAATTGTGGGAGACCAATCTGCCACAGCAAAGAATATCTCGCTGGAGCAAATCGCACAGCAGCTTCGCGCGGACGACGCACAGTTGCATCAAAGCCGGCAATTGATTGAGCACATTCAGCAAAAAGAGAAAGCTCTGGCTCAACAGGAGGCCGATCATCAAGTCAGCGTCTGGAACTGGCAACAACAGGTTGCCAATCAACAGCGAGCCCTGGATGCGAAACAGACTGACCTGGATGAACAGGAAATCCAGCTGCGCGCGCTGCAATTCGAACTGCTGCAGTTGCAAAACGAACTGATCGACAGCCAGTTGGCCACGCGGGAGATCGTTAATCAACTGGGGGTTCCCGAATTACAAGACGACGCGCTGGAGTCGTTGCAATTCGAACTGAACCAGAGATTCGATCACGTCATGATCAGTTGGCGCCAATTCGCCAACTACATGAGCGAACTGGCTGAAAGCCTGGCAGACAATCTCGCGCCGATTCAGATTGAATTGTAGATCTGCCCGTCGCTCGCAACCCTTCTTCGAGCTTGGTAAAACAGTGCCCTCTCCCGCCGACACGTGAGGGTCCGGGAGAGGGTGACGTGGGATTTCTTGGGGAATTCACAACCCTCGCGAGTCGAAGTTCCGCCGTGACGAACGGAAGGCGCAACTTTTTGGCTGACGAGTCGGCTTGAGGATTAAGCCGGTTATTACGGTTGAACCATCGCCAACATGACGATTGCGGATCAGATTTTCGGCAGCGAGACCAATCGGCAACCTAGGGTTTCCAGTACCCAAAAACCGCATGATTCACGGAGATGCTTTGGTATGAAATCGACGCCTCAAACGGATTCGCATCCTTTTACAGACAATGTTCGTTCCTTCGTCAACGAGCTGATGACCGTCTACATGCTGGATCGACCGATCTCGCACGAAAACGATCGACGCGAGGTTGAACGTATGAACCTGACCATGCCAGTCAGGATCACAACCCTTCATGAGGATTCTCAGGCGGCGAATTTTACGCATCACGGCATCACCCGCGACATTTCCTTTAAGGGGCTGGGGCTGGTCACTTCTGATCCGATTCGACCCGGCACGGTGTTGTTAACCATGCAACCCTGTCGCGGAGAACCATTTGACGTCTTGGCCAGAGTCGTTTACTGCAATGAACTCGGCTATTATTTTCAGGTCGGTTGCGAGTTCATGCGTACCTAGGATTGCGTGTGCCCCGTCTCAAAGCCGATTGACACAGATCCAAAAGGCAAGGAAACGACCAAGGGGTCGTTGCCGGCACTACTTGGTGGCTGAGAGTTTTTCGACAGCTGCTTTCAGTTTTTCCACGCCGGCCTGGTCTTCCGGGAGCGGTTTGTCTTGCATCGCTGGCAGGAGTCTGTCCCAGACGATATTCAGCTCGGCTTGCATGTCGCCTGTATTGGCCGTGATGGCAACGACCGCGTCCAACTCGGGCAACACCAGGCAAAACTGGCCGTCCTTACCGTCACCCCGGTAAGCATCATGTCGACAACGCCAAAACTGGAATCCGTATCCCTGGTCCCAATCAGAATTCGGGTTGCTACCGTTGGAGACCTGTTTCGAAGTCGCCTGCTCGATCCAAACTGCTGGAATTAGCTGTTTTCCCTGCCATTGTCCTGTTTGCAAATAGAGTTGCCCGAACTTGGCGATATCCTCGGTCTTGAGGTACAACCCATAGGCTCCCAGTGAAATGCCTTGCGGATTCATATCCCATCTCGGCTGCGCAATCCCCAACGGCTCAAAGAGTCGAGGAGTCAGGTATTCGAGTACGGTCTGACCCGTTACTTTTTGAATGATCGCCGACTGCATAAAGGTCCCTGGCGTATTGTACATGAAATGGGTCCCTGGCTTGTGGGGTACTGGATGAGACAGAAAGGCCTTGACCCAATCGGTCTCACTCCAGACGTCGGCTTCGTCTTGATGACCCGTCGACATTGTCAACAAATCACGCACGCGCATCGCTTTCAAGTTGGCAGATATTTCCGCCGGCGCATCCTCCGGAAAAAATTTGAGTATCGGGTCATCGATCGACAATTTGCCTTCAGATACTGCCAGTCCAACTGCGGTCGACGTGAAACTCTTGCTGAGCGACCACATGATGTGAGGCTTGTCGGCGGACTCTGGCTTCCACCAGGCTTCCGCAATGACGTGACCGTGACGGACGAGCATGAAGCTATGCATCGAATTTACTTCGCGATTGGCCGTCTCGACAAAGTCGAGAATCGCCATCGAAGAGACGCCTTGAGCCTCGGGAGTACCGCGAGGAAGCGCCTTGGAGGTCGCCACGGAGGACTCTTGCGTGAGGCCGTTCGATGAACTCATGATCAAAATGAGAGCCAACGGAAGGTGGCTAAACGGTATTCGCATCAATCGAGTTCCAAATGAGGAGGAATTTTTTTGCATCAGCCGGTGGGGTTCGTGCCAAGTGCGATTCGACAACAACGATTGAGCGCACGACGATAATATCATATCCACCGCTTTGAGTTCAGTCAGTTCTGCCAATCGAAATTCTGGGTTGGCCCGAAAATCCTACCAACTCTACATCGACCATCGGAGCCCAGTTGGGCGTCAACGCCAAAAAGCTGCGGCGGAAGGAGGCCACCAAGCGTGGAATCGTCCTGCGCAGAATCGGTTTAGGGAGAATCGGTTTAGGGGACAGGCCGCCGTTTGCTAACTTGACTGACTAGCCCTACGAATCTGAGCCGCCGTCGCGCTGTACGTACTCTTCGGCCATGACGATGAGTTGCGCGCGAAGCGAGTTGCGTGCTTGCCTCAGCTTGCGACATTCCCCGCGGCGCATCAAGAACAACACTTGTCGCAATGATTGCGTCGCAAACTGCCAAGCGTACGGCCAATAGTTCAATGCGATCACACCTGCCACTGACATCAGGGGCAACGCTACGGCGATGATCCAAACAGGAACGTTCAGCCACACAGCCAGAATTCCTGCCAAGGCATACCAGCCGGCATAGATGGGCAACCCAGCCAACAACCGGTACAAAGAAATCGCGGTGCGACCGGGTGGCGTTACGCGTGAGGCCACCAGCCGAGTGAGAGCAAATGGAATGAGATGGAATACCAACCCGAGAATTGCGGGCAGCAAACCGATCAACATCCCGACCACGCGCACCAGGAATTTTCCGAACAGGCGCATACCGCTCGCCTGCAGCACCAGTGATTTCATTGTCAAACCACGGTCCTGGACTGCTTCGCGATGCTTTTGAATCTCGCTGGCGATGGCTTCCGCGCGGGGCCGATCGGCAGTCAGGAAGTAGTTCATGGCGTCTGCAATCTGCTTGCGCAGATGCAAAGACTTTGACGGCGAGTCGGTTTGAATAAGTGCCTCCAGATCTTCCAGTAGCGGCTCCCAATCTGGTTCGTCCAGATGGACGACCACGGATTTCAGCCGGCTCTCGACCTCATGGGTTAGCACACGCACCGCCTTCCGTCCCTGTTCGCCTTGTTCCTCCAACCATTTCGCAACTTCGATCGGTTGGCCGACTTGAACCCAGATGGAACTTCGAAACTGTTCCTTGCGTTCATAGTTTAGCCCCAGAGGCACAATGACCAGTTCTTCCGCTCCCTGCTCCACGGACTGGACGGCGATCCGCGCCACGCCCGATCGCACCATCTCGACTTGCACCGCATCATGGGATCTGCCTTCGGGAAAGATGCCGACGGCGTGCCCCTCAACGACAAATTGAATGCTGCTGTCCAAGCTCTCAAGATTGCGTCGCACCTGTTTCGAATCGTCGCTGCCTCGATAGGTCGGGATCATTCCCAGTCCATACATGATCGGGCCGATGAGGGGATTCTTGAACAAAGGTGCCTTGGCCATGAACCGAACCGGTCGACCAGAAGCGATTCCGATGACGATCGGATCTACTAACGAGTTCGGATGATTACCGCAGAGAAGCACCGGCCCGGTTTCTGGAATCCGCTCTGCCCCCTCGATTTCAATGCGAGGATAGTAGATCTTGACCAGCCGACGGGCGGTTCGTCTGGCTAGACTACCGAGAAATGTCGATTCAGACTTGTTCATCACTCACCTTTCGAAAACCGCAGTTTGCCGTTTGCAAAAAAGTAGCCGCTCTAAACGCTCAAGTAAACAGTGCGGTGGTTTGACGGAGTGCATCAGAACCGGGTAAGTTGACGAATTGCATCGCGAGTGTTCGCGAAACAAGCTTCATGACGTTTGCCGGAATCGCACCAAGGACCGGATAATTAAAGATGAAAAAGATCATTGAATGTGTGCCCAACATTAGTGAAGGCAGGGACGCCAAGGTCATCGCAGAAGTCAGTCAGATCGTTGAAACGGTCGACGGCGTTCGGTTGCTGGATGTGGATCCGGGCAAAGCGACCAATCGAACGGTCATCACATTTGTGGGTGAACCTGAGCCAGTTATCGAAGCGGCATTCCTGTTGATTGAAAAAGCGAGCCAGCTGATCAATATGAGCAAACATTCTGGAGAGCATCCCCGGTTCGGTGCCACGGATGTGTGCCCGCTGATCCCGATTTCGGGAATTTCAATGGATGAAACGGCCCAGTTTGCTCATCGACTGGGAAAACGCGTGGGCGACGAACTGGGGATCCCGGTTTATTTTTATGAGAATGCCGCGACCGAAGAGAAACGGAGAAATCTGGCCACGGTCAGATCTGGCCAGTATGAGGGACTACCGAAAAAACTTCAGGATCCGGCCTGGAAACCGGATGCGGGTCCGGCGAAATTCAACGCGTCAGCCGGTGCCACAGCGATTTCAGCTCGAGATTTCCTGGTTGCCTACAATGTAAATCTTAATACGACTTCCACGCGCCGAGCCAATTCGATCGCGTTTGATGTTCGCGAAGCAGGTCGCACCAAGACAAAGAATGGTGTTGTTCAGAAGGACAAAAACGGCGAACCGATTCGCGTGCCCGGTAAATTAAAGGCTGTCAAGGGAATTGGCTGGTACATCGAGGAATATGGAATCTGCCAGATTTCCATGAACCTGACCAACATCAACATTACCTCGATTCACGAAGCCTTCGAAGCGACCCGGGAAAGCGCAAATCGGCGAGGCATGCGCGTCACCGGCTCGGAACTGGTCGGGCTGGTGCCCAAACAAGCCCTGTTGGACGCTGGTGATTACTATTTGGCAAAACAACAACGGTCGCTCGGCGTTTCAGAACAAGAAAAGATCAAGATTGCAATCAAGTCGCTGGGACTTGACGATCTGGCACCCTTTGATCCCCGCAAAAGAATCATTGAATACGTCATGGAAGACGAATCGCGCGCGCCGTTGCTGAGAATGAACCTGAGAGCCTTTGCTAACGAAACGGCTTCTGAATCGATGGCACCCGGTGGCGGAAGTATTTCGGCGTATGTGGGAGCGCTGGGAGTCAGCTTGGGTACGATGGTGGCTAATCTGTCATCTCACAAACGCGGCTGGGACGACCGTTGGGAAGAATTCTCGGAATGGGCGGTCAAAGGCCAACGATACAAAGATCAACTTCTCTCACTGGTCGACGAAGATACCAACGCGTTCAATCAGATCATTGTTGCCTTTCGATTGCCCAAGGGTACCAGCCAGGAAAAAGCGGCTCGTAAGTCTGCGGTCGATGCTGCAACCCGCAACGCGATTGAGGTTCCTTTCCAGGTGATGCAGCTTTCGCTCGATTCGCTGGAAGTGATCAAGGCGATGGCTGAAATCGGCAATCCAGCCTCGGCCAGTGATGCAGGAGTAGGAGCCTTGTGTGCGCGTGCCGCGGTGCGCGGGGCCTTTTTGAATGTCAAAACCAACACCGCTGACCTGGATGACAAAAAATATGTCGCCGAAAAATTGTCAGCGGGTCAACAAATGATCGCCAGAGCCGAAGCTCTGGAAACGGAGATTCTGAGAATGGTGGAATCAGCTGGTTGAGATCATGAAGCCAGACTAGTTGTATTTGGATTTGTAGAAGTACACGAATTAGCACGACGGTAACTTACCCTCCCTCTGGGAGAGTCGGGCTCTCAGGCCCGGAGAGGGGTCGGTCGGCTCATAACTTTTTCACCAAAGCATTTCTCGCGATTTCGAATAGATCAATTCACCCTGTTTGTAAACCGAATCGCAGGGATTGCCGCCAATCGAAAATGCGAGTTCAGCCGGCGAATCAATCGTCCAGTCGCGAGGTCGGCCTGCATGCCGAGCTGGAGCCGACCCACGCGTTCGTGAATCCCGAGTGCCCGCGCTGCGTTACAAGTCAGCCCGCGCATTGATTGGCTGGGCGTCATTCCAAACAGGGTCGAACCCATGTTGGCCATCAACAAAATCGAGGCCACCGGGGAACTGCCCGGATTTGCGTCCGACGCAAGTGCGATCGTGACGCCGTAACGGTTAAGCAATTCGACAGGCGGCTTTTGAGTTTCCTTTAAAAAGTAAAATGCTCCGGGCAGCAACGTGGCAACCGTTCCGTGCTTGGCCAACGCGGCAACACCCTCGGCGTCCAGGTATTCCAGGTGATCGGCCGACAAGGCGCCCAATTCCGCGGCCAGTTTCGCACCGCCCATGTTCGACAACTGTTCGGCGTGAATCTTAACGGCCAATCCTGCGTCACGGGCAGCTCGAAATACCCGTTCGGTTTGCTTTAAATCGAAGGCGATGTTTTCCGTGAAAACGTCGACTGCGGTCGCGAGGCCCACCGCTGCCGGAATCATCTCGCTTGCGACCATGTCGATATAATCATCGGGCCGCCCCGAGTATTCGGGAGGAATCGCGTGGGCGCCCAGCAGCGTTGGGTAAATTTCGATTGGGAGTTCTTCGCCCAATCGGTTGGCCACCTGCAGGATCTTGAGTTCGCTATCCAGATCAAGTCCATAGCCGGATTTGATTTCGATCGTGGTGACGCCTTGCTGAATAAAATTTACGACGCGCGTTTTCGCCAATTCATAAAGCTCATGCTCGGTCGCTTGCCGAGTCGCTCTGACCGTCGACAAGATCCCACCGCCGGCTCGCGCGATCTCCTCATAGCTTTTTCCGGCCAGCCGCATTTGCCATTCGTCCGCGCGGCTGCCGGCGTACACAAGATGCGTATGGCAATCGATCAAACTGGGTGACAGGAATCGACCGTCACCTTCAATGGTGGTCGTCGCAACCCGTTGGGGTAAATTCGGTGTTGTACCCACCCAGTCAATTTTTCCGTCAACCACACCCAGTGAGCCGTTTTCGATCAGCCCCCAGTCGTCCGCATCGTTGGCGTCGTCGGCGAACGTGATGAGCTGGAAATTTCGAAACAGGACATCAAACGTTTTCATGGTAGCTGGATCCAATTCCTCAGCAAGCTGACAAAACTGCGAATGACAGGTTGCACTTGGGTCGCCAGCGCGTCATCCCAGGTCAAGTCAGCTTCTTTCATATACGTGATTTGTGACAGCTCAAGTTGTACCGCATGAATTTTTTCGTGCTGTTGTTAATTTTTCGAGACGGTAAACTATTTAGACAGCGCCACATTTGGCAGATTGATTGTCCGAAACCCATACCGGAAAATCGTTTAACCGCGTGGGCATCGCCCCGCGCGCGGCCCGATGGGCACGCGGTTAAACGAGAACATATCGCAGTCCAACTTGGGTTTGTCCAGAACACGTTCTAACACAGGATGACCACGATGACGATTACCAGTTCACGCCGCAGTGCCGGTGCACGACCTGTCAAAGCTCCTACGGGAACTTCGCTTACGTGCAAAAGCTGGTTAACCGAGGCACCCTTGCGAATGTTGATGAACAATCTCGATCCTGCCGTCGCGGAAAAACCTGACGAGCTTGTCGTGTATGGCGGAATCGGGAGGGCGGCCCGCAATTGGCCCTGTTTTGAAAAGATCGTGGAATGTCTTCGCAACCTCGAAAACGACCAGACGCTGCTCGTGCAGTCGGGCAAACCGGTCGGCGTTTTTCAGACGCACGTCGATGCGCCGCGCGTCTTGATCGCCAACAGCAACCTCGTTCCGCATTGGGCGACGTGGGAGCATTTTCATGAGCTCGATCGCAAGGGCCTGATCATGTACGGCCAGATGACGGCCGGATCCTGGATTTACATCGGCAGCCAGGGAATTGTCCAAGGCACTTACGAAACATTCGTTTCCGTTGGCCGCACTCATTTTGGTGGTGACTTGAGCGGCAAATGGTTTTTGACGGGCGGCCTCGGTGGCATGGGTGGCGCACAGCCACTGGCCTGCACCATGGCCGGCGCCTCGATGTTGGCCGTCGAGTGCGACCAGACTCGGATCGAAAAAAGAATTGAAACGCGCTACCTCGATCGCTGGACAGCCGACGTCGATGAAGCGCTGGAGATGATTCAGAAATCATGCGCTGACCGCGAGCCACTGTCCGTTGGCCTACTCGGAAACGCGGGCGAAGTCTTTCCAGAGCTGGTCAACCGCGGTGTGCGACCTGACGCCGTGACGGACCAGACATCCGCGCATGACCCGCTCAACGGTTACCTGCCGATCGGTTGGACGCTGGAAAAAGCGGCTGCGATGCGCGAATCGGATCCGGAATTGATCATCGCAGAAGCCAAAAAGTCGATGAAGGTGCAGGTGCAAGCCATGTTGGACTTTCATCAGCAGGGCATTCCGGTGTTTGATTACGGTAACAATATTCGCCAGGTAGCATTCGACGAGGGACTGGAGCACGCGTTTGATTTCCCCGGTTTCGTGCCGGCCTACATCCGACCGCTGTTTTGTAAGGGTATCGGACCGTTTCGCTGGGCCGCGCTTTCGGGCGATCCGGAAGACATTTACAAGACCGACGCCAAAGTCAAAGAGCTGATTCCGGATGATCCCCATTTGCATCAGTGGATGGATATGGCACGGGAAAAAATCGCCTTCCAGGGCCTACCTTCGCGAATTTGTTGGGTGGGGCTGGGCGATCGACACCGGTTGGGATTGGCGTTCAACGAGATGGTTCGCAATGGAGAGCTGTCTGCGCCGGTTGTGATTGGTCGCGATCACCTGGATTCGGGGAGTGTGGCCAGCCCCAATCGCGAAACCGAAGCGATGCAGGACGGCTCAGACGCGGTTTCGGATTGGCCGCTGCTAAATGCGTTACTGAACACGGCCAGCGGCGCAACCTGGGTCAGCCTTCATCACGGTGGCGGCGTCGGAATGGGTTTCTCACAACATTCGGGAGTCGTCATTTGTTGTGATGGAACCGTAGAGGCCGACGCTCGCATCGCCCGCGTGTTGTTTAACGATCCGGCAACCGGCGTCATGCGGCATGCAGATGCTGGCTACGAAATTGCTATCGAGTGTGCTCGCGAGAAGGGCTTGAATCTGCCGATGTTGGAGTAAACACTCAGGCAAGTCTGTCCCGGACTCGCACGTTGCTACAACTGCACTGAAAAAGCCCGCTCGGATCGAAAGATGGAATCCATTACTTGTGATTCGTTATTTGCGAGTTGTTATTGAGGTCAGCGCGATACATCAATTTACGGCTACTCTTTCCAAAGATCGCTCGTATTAACGGCAACACCGTCGAGGATCGTCAATTGGATTGGCTGACTGGATTCGTGAAGCACGTATTTGCCGCCGCTTAACACATATTGCTCAATCGCCTCGTTCAGCGGGTCGACGATCCAGTATTCCGGAATACCGACGCGCTGGTAGAGCTGTTTCTTGAGGTCGCGATCGTGTTTGGGATTGCTGGGCGACAGAATCTCGATCACCAAATCGGGAACTCCGTCAATCTTGGGATGAGTCAAGATGTCCTTGTTGTCCGCGAGCACCACGACCAAGTCCGGTTGCACGATGTCGAATTCGGTGAGTTGCAAATCGACAGGCGCGTCAAAAACGACACCTCGATTTGTTAATTCGATTTGGGTATACAACTGAAATTGAATACGTCGTGACAGCGTTTGATGATTCAAATTGGGAGCCGGATTCACGTAGTGTACTCCGTCAATAATCTCATGACGCTTGCCATCTGTGGGAATACAAGCGTAATGTTCGTAAGTCAGCTTGTTGGTGTTTTGGTCGACAGACATGTAGGCTCCCAGCTTTGTTTTCGTGCGGTCCCTTCAAGTATACCGGGCCAATCTCGAAATGACATCTTTTTTGGCGGGCATTCAAGCAGCCTGGGAGCCAACATCCGGAACGATCAACAGCTAGCACGGGGATTCATCTAGGAACGGAACGACGCGGGCTCTTATAATCGGCGATCTACTAACGCCAGGAAAAAGGAGTTTCCCCGATGCGCAAGATAGCAATCATCAACCAAAAAGGGGGCGTCGGCAAAACGACGACGGCCGTCAATCTGAGTTCCGCTTTGGCAGAGGCTGGCCAGCGCGTCTGGCTGGTTGATCTGGACCCGCAGGCCCACGCCTCGTTGCATCTGGGATTTGTACTTGAGGAAGGTCTGCCATCCATTTACGACGTGCTCATTGAGCAGGTGACCATGGATGAAGTTCGCCATCAGGTCGATGAGAGCTTGTGGATTTCGCCGTCGCATATCGACTTGGCCGCGGCGGAAATGGAACTGGCAGGCGAAGTCGGTCGCGAGATCATCCTTCGCGATCGGATCGCAGAAGTCGACGAGCAGTTTGACTATATCATTTTTGATTGCCCGCCTTCCTTGGGCGTCCTGACGCTCAACGCACTAACGACCGCCAACGAAGTTTTCTTGCCGTTGCAGCCCCATTTTCTGGCTCTGCATGGGTTGAGTAAATTGCTGCGGACGATCGATCTCGTTGCGCGACGATTGAACAACGGGCTGGAGTTGTCCAGCCTTGTGTATTGCATGTTTGACAGCGGGACCCGGCTGGCCAACGAAATTGTCAACGACGTCGATCAATTTTTTAATGAACAGCGAACCACCGCGACGCCCTGGTCAAATGTGGTGAGCTTCGACACACGGATTCGTCGCAACATTCGATTGGCCGAAGCTCCGAGTCACGGTCAATCCATTTTCCAGTACTCGCCCGAGTGCAACGGGGCGCAAGATTACCGCTCCCTGGCGCAGGAAGTCATGCAGCAGACGAGCTTGCAGGATGGCAGCGATTTGAGCATGCGTGCGCACGTGGCGTAGATTAAATCTGCGGAGTGCTGGAGGTTGAGAACGAGTAGGAGTACGAGCAGGAATTGGATTTATTCACCGAATTCGACGCCGTATTGTTTCAGCTTGCGGTACAGCGTTTTGCGATCGAGCGACAGGATCCGGGCGGCGGTTGACTTGTTGCCTTCCACGCTGTCGAGCACGTGTAGGATGTAGCGACGTTCGATTTCTTCCAGTGGCAACAGTTCCTCTGGATCGGTGCCACCCACCAGAAATTGTCGCGATTGGAAGTTGCGAATTTTTTCAGGCAGATCTTCGACCACGATTTGATCGTGCCGCGTCAGCGCCACCGCGCGTTCAATCACATTTCGCAGCTCGCGGACGTTTCCCGGCCAGGAATAATTCAGCAATCTCTCGGCAGCCGGTGTCGCGATGTCGGTGACGTCTTTTTTGGACCGTTTGGCGAACTGTTTGACAAAATGCTGTCCGATCTTCAAAACATCGGTACCACGTGAGCGCAGAGGGCGGCAGTTCCAGTTGAATCACGTTGATGCGGTAATACAGGTCTTCCCGGAATTTATCGGTTTCGATGGCGGCTTCCAGGTCAAGGTTGGTCGCGGACAAGAGCCGGACGTTGACCTTGATTTCCTTGCTTCCGCCGACGGGGCGAACGGTACCTTCTTCGAGTACACGCAGCAATTTGACTTGCATCGGGGGTGGCATTTCGCCGATTTCGTCGAGGAAAATGGTTCCCCCCTCGGCTTCCCGGAACAGACCTTCCCGGTCCGCCCGCGCATCGGTGAAGGCACCTTTGACGTGCCCAAATAACTCGCTTTCCAACAACGACTCGGGAAGTGCGCCGCAATTGATGGCGACAAATGGCTGGTCTTTGCGGTGGCTTTGCTGGTGAATTGTGCGGGCAACCAGTTCCTTGCCGGTGCCGCTTTCGCCTGTCAGCAGGATCGATGTTTCTGAACCGGAAATTCTCTGCAGTTGGTCATACAACTCCAGCATCGGCGGGCTTTCGCCAATCAAGTCCCCAAAGAAACTTTGTTTCGTGGAGATTGTTTTGCTCAATCGTTTGACTTGATTATGCAATCTCCGTTGCTTGACGGCGCGGTTGATTGTCAGGGCCAGCAATTCCAGCTCGACGGGTTTGGTGACGAAGTCGTAGGCCCCGGCGCGAATCGCGGAAACTGCCGTCTCCATGCTGCCGAACGCCGTCATGACTATCACCGGCAGATCGGGATAATCCCGCGTGACCTGATCGCACAGCTGCAACCCCGACGCGCCCGGCATGTTGATATCGGTCAGACACCACATCAAATGGGTTCAACCGCAACTCGCTGATGGCCGCGTCCGAGTTGGCACACCATTTTGATTCGATACCGCGCAAACGAAAATCAGTAGCGAGCATCTCCGCCATGCTCTGTTCGTCTTCGACGATCAGGACACGTGGCTTCTCGCCAATTTGTGGATCGGCATCATTCATGAGCGGGTTTTTCCGACGAAGTATGACTGTCATTGGCTGGCTTGACAAGCGATCGATTCGATTTCGGCAGCCAAATCCGGAACGTCGTCCCTGCACCGAGCTGACTCTCTACAGAAATTTCGCCTCCGTGCTCCTCGACGATTCCATGAGCGATCGACAGGCCCAATCCGGTGCCATGCCCAACGTCCTTGGTTGTGTAAAACGGTTCGAAAATCTGATCGCACATCGCCTCATCCATGCCGGGCCCGTTGTCCTGAATTTCGATCAGGACAAATTGTTTTGCCTGTTCGCTGGTTGCACCGGAAGATTCGTCACGATTCTTCAGAATCGCGGAGGCGTTGTCGACGTTACTCAAATGAACTTCCACTTGGCCGCCGTTGGGCATCGCTTGAATGGCATTGACAATAATGTTGGTCAGGACTTGTTGGATTTGAGCTTCGTCAACGAACGCGGTAAACGGGACTCTGTTCTGCCAGACACGTTTCCATGGTAACGGAATTTTTTTCAGCGATGGTGCGCAATAGCTCGACCGTTCGGTCGACCGCAATTCGCAAGTCCCGTGAAGCCTTATGGGGAGCGTTGAGACGTGCGAAATCCATTAGCTGCCGCACAATCCCGGCAATACGGTTGGCTTCCGACTGGATTGCCGCAGCGCTTTCGTCCATCTCCTGGGGGGTTAGCTTGCCACTACGCATCAAGCCCGCCCGACCTGAGATGACGTTCAAAGGCGTTCCCATTTCGTGCGCCACGCCGGCGGCCAGGCGACCGACCGTTTTCAGCCGGTCAGCATGACGTAGCTGCTGCCGTTGGCCCGATATTTTTTCGCTCATCGCGTTCAGTGCCATGGCGAGTTCGCCGAACTCATCAGTTGATTTTAGTTGCAGCGGTTGGTCATATATCCCTTCACCAATCAGTCGCGTTTGATCGGTTAACGACTTCAGCGGTCGCCCGATAAACCTGATTCCAGCCAAAGCGATGAATGCCAAACAAAAGGCGGTCATGGCGATCATCGCGTAGAGTCCTGTTTTGGCCGTATCCCACGCTTCTCGTTCGGCCCTGGCCAATGATCCGGCAATTTCCATCGCTCCTTTGCGCGATTTGCCGGCTGCTTGATCTTTGACATCAAATGGATAATACGTCAGCAGTTCGTTCGGGCCGTCACGTTCGGAGACCACGGAATCCATTTGGCCTTCCATGATTTTCGCTAACGAGGGCAGCGGAGCCGAGGGGCGATTGGAATCGCTCACCGACACGTCGAACCAGACCCAGCGGTATTTTACGTCGCCCGAATCAACCGCATGCGTCTTGATGACCTTGACAATTCCCTGACTCCCTTCGTTGTTGTACGCCAGCTCAAGTGACTCGCGAATGAGCCCGGCAATTCGTTGGGCATTGGATTCCTGCGTTTCCTTGACCAGCCGGTATTCCCGTTGCGCAATGAAATAGCTGGAAAACGCCGTGATCAGAATCATGGCGACCAGACATACGGCAACAAGTTTCAAAGCCAGTTTCATTGGTTTTGGCAAACGCCCCGCAAAAGTTGGTTGAAAACGAGTGTGGCAAAATTCCCCACCCGGGCGGATCGCCCTAGCGATTTCAAAAACATCCGTAGAATTAACGTGTTTTGTCCGCTAATTGCCAACCTTCCAAAATTATTTGATGATTGGCATCGCGGTTGCTTAGTGAGTAATTCGTCAATCACTGCTGCTTTGTCAATTTTACAGCTTGATCATCAAACCACCGCTACATTTTTCAGGAACTATCATGATCGCTCAACCCAATACACGTCAAACCATTTTGGACCTGACTAACAAAATCAAGGCGAACAGTCAGCCGTTTCAGAATATCGTCAGCCAGGTAAACCAGGTCCTTGTGGGACAGGAACAACTGGTGCACCGGATGCTGATCGGACTACTGGCCAATGGCCACTTGCTGATTGAAGGTGTCCCCGGGCTGGCCAAGACCACGGCCGTCGCATGCCTTGCCAAGGCCCTTCACACTAATTTTCAACGGCTGCAATTCACGCCCGATTTGCTTCCCGCCGACTTGATCGGCACGCAAGTCTACCGCCCTCAGGACCAGACCTTTGTCGTCCAAAAGGGCCCGATCTTCTCAAATTTGATCCTGGCCGACGAAATCAACCGGGCGCCTGCCAAAGTTCAAAGTGCATTACTTGAGGCAATGCAGGAGCGGCAGGTCACGATTGGTGGCGAAACATTTCCGCTGGCAGAACCGTTCCTGGTCATGGCAACGCAAAACCCGGTCGAACAGGAAGGTACCTATCCACTGCCCGAAGCTCAAACCGACCGCTTCATGTTGAAGGTCATTGTTGATTATCCCAATCGCGACGAAGAACTTCAAATCCTGCGTCGAATGAGTAAGACGTCGCCGAAATTTGAAATTCAACCGGTTGCCTCGCCTGCGGACGTGATCAAGGCACGTGAGTTGGTCGACCAGGTTTACGTCGACTCAAAGGTTGAAAACTACATTGTCGACCTCGTAATGGCCACACGTCGACCCCAAGCCTACGGGCTTAAAAAGCTTGAAGGCCTGATCCAGTACGGCGGCTCACCTCGCGCAACGATCAACCTCACTTTGGCCGCCAAGGCCAATGCGTTCCTGGCAGGTCGAGGTTACGTCGTCCCGCAAGACGTCAAAGAGCTGGCCATGGACGTACTTTGTCACCGGGTGATGGTGACCTACGAAGCAGAGGCAGAGGATTTCACTAGCGAATCTATCGTCACCGAAATACTGGAACACATTTCGGTACCGTAACAAGGTCGCATGAAACCGTTGGCATGTCCGCGAGAGCATGCCTTCGGGAGTCCGGGATGGCGAGGTCACCAAGCCACTCGCCTGGATGCCGGTCCCGCCGGAGCTTCGCCATCCCTACTCTCCCACTACAAACGATGATCCAAGCCAGCGTTTAACGGAAATCCCCATGATCCCAAAAGAAATCATTCAGAAAATTCGCCGGATCCAGATCCGCACGTCGCACAAGGTCGACGAGCTGTTCGCGGGAACCTGGCATTCGGCTTTCAAGGGCCGGGGCATCGAATTTGAAGAGGTTCGACCCTACCAGGTTGGCGACGATGTGCGAACCATTGATTGGAACGTCACCGCCCGCAGCGACCAGCCTTTCGTGAAAGTTGTTTCGCGAAGAACGGGAATTGTCGGCAATCTTGTTGGTCGACCTGAGCGGATCCCAAAACATTGGTACCCGGTACCAGACCAAACGTGAACTCGTCGCCGAGTTGGGTGCGACGCTGGCCATGTCCGCCATCAAGAACAATGACCGCGTCGGGCTGACCCTGTTCACCGACAACATCGAGAAAAGTATTCCGCCCCGCAAAGGCTCGCGGCACGTCCTGCGTCTGATCCGCGAAATGTTGTACTGCGATCCGATCGGCCACGGCACGAACCTGCGTCGCGCGCTGGAACATCTGAATCGAACCGCCAAACGCCGTTCAGTCGTCTTCCTGATCAGCGATTTCCAGGACGCCGGTTTTGAATCGACGTTGCGAGTTGCCCGACGAAAGCACGACATTATCCCCGTCGTTATCAGCGACCCCCGCGAATCGGAGATGCCCAACGTCGGGCTCGTTCGCCTGCAGGATGAAGAAACAGGCGAAGTCGTCATGCTGGACACGGCCAGTCGCAAAAATCGCAAGCTGTTCACGGCGCTTTACAAGAAACAGGCGGCCGAGCGCGACAACTTGTTCCGCCGTATGCAACTGGATCCCATCCACCTGGAAACCGGCCGCGACCTCGTTGAACCGCTGCGTCGCTACTTCCACAAACGCGAGAGCCGACAATGAACCGAAATTTCAAGCACCAGCGGGGCCAATCCAATCCACCGGCGGCAACGGTTGGTAGCCATCCTGTCCATTTCATCCCGACCATGCTGGCGTTGGCGCTGATCATTGTTTGCGGCGGGGCCAATCTGGCCACAGCCCAACAAGCGGCCGATGCAAACCACAAGTCGCCCGTCGAAGTCTCGGCGGACGTCTCCAAATCGGTCGTTCAGGTCGCCGAACCATTCGGGCTGGACGTCACCGTCACGGCTCCGGCCGGCACCAAGGTTTTCTTTCCGACTGTGAACAGTCAGCTGGGCCAATTCGATATCGTTGAACAACAGGATATTTTTGATGTCCCGCTGGCAAACGCCGGTGACCAACGATCCTGGACGCGACACTTGACGCTGGAGTGTATCGTAACGGGCGAGCTTCAAATTCCACCTATGGAAATTCAATTCACTCGCGATGAAACCACCGACTTGATTTCAACCAAAGCCCTGCCGATCCGTGTCGTCAGTGTACTGGAAGACCGCGCCGACCCGACCAAGTTTCGCGATATTAAATCGGTTGTCGATGTGGAGGTTCCGAAACAAAAATCAAACGCGTGGATGTTCTGGACCCTCGGCGGACTGGGTGCGGGAGCGTTGAGCCTCGCCACCGTCGTGCTGGTTACCCGCCGCAAAAAATATTTGACGCCCAGCCAATGGGCGATCAGCGAACTGGAACCATTGCAAAACTCCCCTGCCCTGCAAGATGCCGATGCGGAATCCGTGTTGCAGGACGTGTCCACGATTCTTCGCGACTATCTCGAACTGCAGTTTGAAATCTCGGCTCCCGCCCAGACCACTCAGGAGTTCTTGAAGTTCGCCGAACACAGCCAGATCGTCGACCTCCCCACGGCAAAACGATTTGCCGACCTGTTTTCGATGGCAGACCAGGCCAAATTTGCCGGCTTGCAACTGACAACACCCGAATTGCAACAAGTCGTCGAATCAGCGATTGCTTTGGTTGAGTCGGTGACAACAGAGATCGCGGCTGGGCAAGAAGACAAATCACAAGACAACCATTCCCAGCCGTCCCATGACGCGGAGGCCCTGCGATGATTTTTTCTCCCTGGTATTTATTACTGATGCTGCTCCTGCCGCTGATTGCCTGGCGTTTATTTGCCCGCCGCAGTCGTCCGGCAGTCCGGTTCAGCTCGCTCAGCCTGGCAAAACAGCTGACACCCACCATCAGGCAGCGAGTTGCCTGGCTGCCCAAGGTTTTGACGATTGGGGCCATCGTGGCGTTGATCCTCGGATTGGCGCGACCTCGCGAAGGCCGCGAACAGACGGTTGCCGAAAGCGAAGGAATTGCCATCGAGATGGTGGTCGACCGCAGCGGTAGTATGCAAGCCATGGACTTCAAGATTAACGGTGAAAACGTCGACCGGCTGACCGCGATCAAGAACGTGGCTGGCAAGTTCATTATCGGTGGCGACGAGTTGGAAGGCAGATTCAGCGACCTGGTCGGCTTGATCACTTTTGCCGGCTATGCCGATGGCATTTCGCCTCCCACTCTCGACCATACCTACCTCGTTTCGCAACTGAACAATTCACAAATTGTTACTTCCCGCAACGAGGATGGCACCGCCCTCGGAGACGCGATTTCGTTGGCGATTGAAAAGCTGAATGCACTCGACGCCCGGCAAAAACAAAAGGTCAGCAGCAAAGTAATCATCCTGCTGACCGATGGAGAAAACAACGCCGGCGAACTGGAACCGATCCAGGCTGCCGAGCTGGCACAAACCATGGGAATCAAGGTTTACACGATTGGTGTCGGCACCAAGGGGCAAGCACCCGTCCCGGTGACGGATCCTTTCACTGGACGCCAGATGATTCAAATGATGCCGGTGAATATCGACGAAGATACGCTGGAAAAAGTGGCCCAGCTGACCGGTGGCGCGTATTTTCGTGCAACCGACACAGATTCTCTGGAAAAGATCTACGCTGAAATTGACCAGCTGGAAAAAACCAAAGTCGAAGCGAGGCATTTTGTCGACTATCGCGAGCTGGCGATTCAACCGTACAAGGCAGCCTGGATTTCACTGCCACCGTTGTTGCTGATCGCATTCGGATTGCTGTCGGCACGCGTTTTGCTTGAACAGACATGGTTGCGTGAATTGACTTAATTGATAAAGGCCGGAATGAACATGGACATCCAAATCGGAAACCCTGCAAACCTTTACCTGCTCGCGATTGTTGCGGTATGCCTGGTCGTGACCGGATTCGCAATCGTGGCACGCCGCCGCGCCGCGCTGCAATTCGCTACAGCCAATCTTCGCCAGAGAATCCTCCCAGCCAGGACTCGCTCGCGGCATTGGTTATCGGGTTTGCTGGTCGCTGGCAGTTTGACGTTCATGGTGTTTTCGCTGATGGATTTACGTTGGGGGAAAACCTGGCGCGAGGTTCCTCAAAAGGGCATCGAAGTCATGTTTGTGCTGGATGTTTCCCGCAGCATGCTGGCCGAAGACGCGGCGCCGAACCGGCTCGGATCGGGCCAAACAACAAATCAAGGACATGGTCGACGAAATGGCCGGTGACCGCGTGGGACTGCTGGTGTTTGCCGGCGAAACTCGCCAATCGGTGCCGCTGACCAGCCATTACGAAGACTTTAAACAAACGCTCGATTCCGTCGGACCACACTCGGTGCGTCGTGGTGGTTCCCGGTTAGGCGACGCGATCACGGCGGCCGCGAACAGCTTTATCAGTAAAACCAATGAGCACAAGGCGATTGTGATTTTCACCGACGGCGAAGACCAGGAAAGCAATCCAGTCCAGATCGCAAAGCAGCTTTACGAAGACCAGGGAATTCGAATTTTCACTGTCGGGCTTGGCGATATGGATCAGGGCGCCCGCATACCCGATGACGAAAAAGGTGGCCGTGACTACCTGCAATACGAGGGTCAACAGGTCTGGTCGAAGATGAACGGACAGATCCTCAGCCAGATTGCAACCGAAACCAACGGTGCCTATATCCCCGCCGGCACCAAACGAGTCAACATGGCCGACGTCTACCGTGGCTATATCGCCAATGTCGAACAACAGGAATTTGAAACCGCCAAGATCAATGCCTACATCGCAAGATTCCAATGGTTTGCCGTGCCCGCTTTGGCATTGTTGTTGCTGGAGGTGTGGTTATCGACGCGGCCTACCAAACCGAATCGGGAAGATGCAGTAGCAGCCGATCAAATACTGGCGCAACCGAACGAGCGATTGGCGACAACGCCAACTGTTGAATCGCAACAAGCCGCCTGAAAACTGAAATTTTGAACCACAAACTTAAGACCGCCATACCCATGATCAAAATAGACGCCATCAAACAGCTCGCTTATTCGCTGATACTGATCGGCACCATCGCCACGACAGCGTTCGCTGATTCGGGTGCGACTGATCATGAATCGGCCCAACAGATCAACGCGGCCAACGAGCTGTTGCGAAAAGGGGAAATCGACCAGGCGATTAAGGGCTACGGAAGCGTTGCGGACAGCAAAACGCATCGCGACGAACTGAAATACAACCTGGCGGTTGCCCAATATCGTAAATCCGATATTTCGGCGGCGACCGGTCTGTTCACCGAAACGGCCGGTTCGGCGAACGCTTCGATCGCCGCCCGCAGCCGTTTTAATCTTGGCAACTGCCTGTATGCCAGTGCCCTCCAAACGGCCGAACAAGACAAGCCGGCAGCGATCGAACAGTTACGCAACGCGATTTCGCACTTCCGCGGATCGTTGCGCGGCATGCCCGATAACGAGGATGCCCGCGCGAATATCGAACTGGCGGCCGAACTGATTCGCAAATTGGAAGAGGAGCAAAAACAGGAAGAACAACAAAAACAGGATCAGCAACAGCAGGATCAACAGCAGCAGGATCAGCAACAAAAATCTGAACAGGATCAAAAAGACCAGCAGCAGAATCAGGATCAGCAACAACAGAACCAAGACCAAAAACAACAGTCGAAAGATTCCAAGTCGGACAACTCGCAACAGGAAAACCAACAACAAAACCAGTCCGACAAATCCAAATCTGACGAAGCGAAAGCCGACCAGTCCAAATCCGATAAATCAAAATCGGAGGAACAAAACAAAAACGACTCCCAGCAAAACGAGTCGCAGGACAAGTCCGACGAATCCCAACAACCCCAGCCGCAAGACTCGGGCCAGCAGCAGCCCGAACAACAATCGACTTCTCAGCAGAACCAGGCCGAGAAGCCACAGCAGACGCAAGACAGACAATCACGCAGTCACGACCAACAATCCCCGGAAGAGGATGAGAGTATTGAAGAGCAGCCACAGGACAACCAATCCGTTCCGACAGGAGACTTGACCGCTGCCGACCAACAAGACAACCAGGAACCAAAGGGTTCGGTCGCCATGGCCGATCCGAATGCGAAAGATGACGGACTGATGACGAAAGAAGAGGCGCTCAAAATGCTGCAGGCTGTCCGTGACCGCGACATGCTTCGCCGGTTGCGACAGCAGCAGCTGGAGCGTTCGCGCAACGTCCGCGTCGATCGCGACTGGTAACACTGTAGGCGAGTCTGTCCCAGACGCGCACTTGCCCGTTTGGAACAAAAGAATCTACTGGCAACACAGGTATTCATTATGCAAACGAATCGAAGCATTATCACAACTTTGGCACTTGCCGCGCTGCTTTGCTGTGGCATGGCGACACCTGGATTGGCAAGCGACGTCGAGGCGCGACTTTCGACTCGTGAAGCCTACGTCGGCATGCCGGTCGTCCTGCAAATCGCGATCAACAACGCCGAGGACTACGCACAACCCGCGGCGCCCGAAATCGATGGTTGCGACGTTCGTTCGGCGGGAACTCCGTCACAGAGTTCGCAAATCACGATTATCAACGGCCGTCGAAGTGCCAGTCGCAGTGTCACGATGCAGTACTACATTACACCGCGGCGGGCGGGGACATTCGAGATCCCACCCATCACCGTCAACGTCGATGGTCGCGACGTGCAAACACGTCCGCTACGCTTTGTCGCGACGAAAAGCGACACCGGTGACTTGATGTTCGTCGAAATCGAAGGTGGCAAAAACAAGGTTTTTGTGGGCCAGCCACTCGATTTGACATTGAAAATCTGGATCAAGCCTTATCGGGACCGCGAGAAAAACATCACGCTTTCCGAAGCCAACATGTGGCAATTGATCTCGGACCAGACTTCCTGGGGCAGTTTCACCGATCGCCTGCAGGAACTTGCCGAAAACAACCAGCGTCCCGGTGGTCAGGAAGTGCTTCGTGACGACGGACAGGGTAACGAGCGCAGCTACTATCTATATGAAATCACAGCAACCGTTTACCCGAAGCGGCCCGGTAAGATTGATGCAGACGACGTTCAGGTCGTTCTTCAATACCCGACTGCACTTGGCAAATCACGTGATCCGTTTGAGAGCTTTTTCAAGGATAGCCCGTTTGGATCAAGTCCATTTAGGAACTCTCGACTGTCCCAGCTGATGAACGACGACATGTTTGCCTCGCCATTCGGCAATCGGCTTACCGTTTCGGCCGCTCGTCCGATCGTCGCCGAGGCAACCGTCGACTCAACGGAAGTCATTCCCGTTCCCGCCGCAGGACGACCTGCCGATTATCGGGGAGCCGTCGGCCAATACAGGGTGATCACGCAAGCGACACCCACGAAAGTCAACGCAGGCGATCCAATCACGCTGAAAATCGGGATCGTCGGTACCGGCCCGATGGAGCTGGTTCAGGCGCCTCCCTTGGCAGAGCTGAATTCGCTGACGGCTGATTTTAAAGTCAGCGACGAACCCCTCGCTGGTTTCGTCCAGGACGATACGAAAGTCTTTTCGACGACAATCCGACCCCGGCGTGAAGGCGTTGCACAAATCCCGCCCATCTCCTTCAGCTTTTTCGATCCGGACACCGAGTCATTTCAGACCGTCATGAGCGAACCCATTTCTATCACCGTCGACAAGGCCGATTCGCTCGCGCTCAGCGATATCGTGGCGCAGCGCGACACGGCGATGACGGCCAACCGGGTGATCCCGCGGCGAGCGAAAAACGTGGACCCGATTTCACCAATGATGATTCAGCCGGTGTGCTCGTATCGCAAACGGCGGCGTCAAGCATTCCCTGGTGGTGGATGTTTGTGGCCTGCCCGCCGGTAATCTGGCTGGCGACTTTACTGGTCCGCAACCGCACCTCCTTCACGGGCCGGCTGCCAAGCCTCCGATCGCCTGGCCGCCAATGCCTTCAGGAAATTGGCTTGGCAACCGAAAACTCCAGATTTGCTGCGGCGCTCACCCGATACATTTCCCGCCGGACCGGCATAGCTTGCTCGGATCCGACCAGCGCTGTCGGTGCCTTGCGGACGCTTGGTTTGCGCTCGACAGCTAACGATGTCGAATCGTTCTTTTCAAGGTTGGATCGCCAGGCGTTCAGCCCTGTCAAAGAGTCGACGCTCGACATTCAACGCACCGCTCAAGAATTGGTAGCACAAATGGAAACAGCTTTCGCGGATAGCAAAAAATCGCTAGTCAGGCGTACCGCGAACCGATCGGCTCGCGCGTCCCGCCTGCGGGTTGCCAACGGCGTTACGAGAAAACTCTCGATCCTGTTGTTCGCAGCCGTAGCAGCCATGTCCGCCGGCTCAGCGAGAGCCGATGAATCCGGTTCGGATGCTGTGACGATCGCACCGCAACCGAAAATTACCCTCACCCAGTCGCAGCAGGAAACGATTTTGCAGGAGGCTCATCAAGCCTACACGCAAGCGACCCAGTTGTCGGCAACCGACTCGGCCGAAACCAAAGATCAGTTCTCAATGGCCGCCGAAAAGTACCAATTGTTGGTCAATTCGGGGATTCACAGCAGCCAACTGTATTTGAATCTGGGGAACGCTTACTTGCAGAGCGGCAAACTGGGGCAGGCGATTGCAAACTACGAACGCGGGCGAACGTTGGATCCTGACAATCGGCAATTGTCGAAGAATCTTGAGTTCGCCAATTCGCTGGTGACTGGAAACGGTGCGCGCGGCGGGCAAGCGGCCAGCGACTCGAAGTTACCGCAAAAAATCCTGACCCAGTCGCGATCGGCCAACAAGTTGGTCGTCAACCTGCTCGGCTCGCGGACCCTTATCTGGATTCTGGTTGCATCATCGCTGTTGTTTTGGGGGTTGTTGACCGTACGCGCGTGCTACAGATTCCCGGTGTGGCGTTTCGCGATTGTCCCGCTGTTGGTGCTGATCATTTCAGCCGGCTCGTACGGGTTGACTCGCTTCGCCACGTCCGAAGTCCCTGACGGCGTGATTGTGGTCAACGAGGTCAACTTGCAGGCGGGTGATGGCGAGCAATTTGACTCGGTCGGCAAGCTCGAATCCGCGCAGGGGCAGCGGGTTCGAATTCTTGCCGAACGCGGCTCCTGGTTCCAGGTCCGCACCGCGGCCGGAGACGAGGGCTGGATTCACAATCAGGATCTGGAGGTGGTCAGAGAATCCAGAGGAATTTAGGCATTTCCCGGGCAAGCCCCGTCTTCGGGCCAGTGGCAGAACATTCAGCGCCACCTTTGGCGGGACCGACATTCTCAGATTCTAAATTCGCTCTTTCAACTTTCTTCACGAACTTTTGGATGATAAAGCCAGTTCTTGCTTGGTTGAAAATGAACCACTATTGCCAGCGCTGTTGTTTAAGGAGCCATCCGATGTTCAAACTTTCCACCGAACCGTATGAATTTACCTATCCGCCGGATGACGATTGGCTGCCATCACCGTATTCGCTGTTCGCGGAATTCATACCGTCGCAGTCGCAGATTCTGTCGCAATGCAAAACGATTCAAGCTGGCTGGGATGAGCGCGAAAAGACACTAAGACGGTTGCGGGCGGAACTTGCCTGCGAACTTGGTGTTTGCCGTAACCTGTGACCGCAATTCGTCAGGTCTTCCGGGAAGTGGATGCCCACTGCGTTCAGATCCATTACTTCAATGGATGGATTATTGCGCCCGTTTTTACTAGGATGAAGAGGTCACACATCATATTCCGAGTGATTTTCCGATGCCCAAATTTCCGCCGACTGTTGAAGAAATTACCGAAGAATTCCGGGAGCTGGAAGACTGGGATGAGCGATACGATTTGATTATCGATTTGGGGCGCGAGCTGCCCAAACTTCCGGACGAACTGCTAACGGAAGAAAACATCGTGCAGGGTTGCATGAGTACCGTCTGGATGGCGACCCAAGTCGACCACGACGACCACGACAAACGGATCGAGATTTTGGCCGACAGTGATTCGATCATTGTGAAGGGGTTGATCGTCTTGCTGATGTCGTTTTACGCGGGGCGGCCAGCGGTCGAGATCGTCCAAAATGACGTCGGCGAATTTTTTGACCAATTGGGACTCAACCAGCATTTGAGCCCGCAACGCCGCAACGGGCTGTTTTCGATGGTCAAACGGCTGAAGCTGTTGGCGGCCGAACATGTGGCTGGCTGACGGAAATAACTGTTGTCAACTCTCAACCGGGGGTGATGCCGACCTCCCGGCCAGAGGGGCGTGTAGATTATAAGCGTTAGGGGCAAGGGATCTGATGTTTCTCTGCCACCATCGCGGCTTGCCTGCGAGGCGCGATGTTTTTCAATGGTCTGCAGGCGAAGAAGGGAACATCATCCTACCCGGGCAAGCCGGGCAGTGATGTGGATTGCTGAGATTCAATCTGGTTGTGAACAGGTCTCGATCGGGACAAGCCCGAATCGTGGACGAAAAACCATGGCTGGTAGTGACAACCCAAACAAAACCAACCAAGCAAACTGCACGACTCCAAACGGGAAGGGTGCTGTGACTTGGCCTATTTGGATTTCGGAACCGGCAATTGGGCTTTTGTAGCCTCGTTGATCTGGTTCATCAACTTGGCAGCCGGATTACGATAGAGAAACAGGCCTTTGGCTTCCATCGCTGGTTCGAGGATGATTTTGGCCTGTTGAGATTTCCCAGTCTGATGAAAGAGCGTTGCCAGGAAATAAGAAATCTCGGGAGCCAGCTGTGGGGTGCGGGCCGCCCTTGTTAACAACGTCTGTGCTTTTTCGGTCTCACCCGCCTTCAACAGGACCCATCCGAACGCCGCTTGGGCAATCGCGTTGTCAGGCAGCTGTTGAAAGTTCCGCTGGGCAATATTCAAGGCCAGCTGCTTTTTTTCTTGAGAGTCGCTTTCGATCAGCGACAAGGCATACATGTTGGAGTTGTCAAAGCTGGTTGGTTGGAGTTTGGCCAATTTCTCATAATGAATTTCCGCCATTCCATAGGCCTCGTTGGCAAATGCCATTTTTGCCTTGAGGAGTACCGTAGGCCCGATTTCACCGGCAATATCCTCCACTTTCTTGACCGCGCTGTTGGCCGCGGGAAAATCTCCAACGCTCAGCGCGTAGTTGGCAAAAGACAATTGGACACTGGCGTTATCCGGATAGGCTTCGGCGGCGCGGCGAATCCAATTTTGAGTTTCCGCTTCGTTTGCCTGCTGCTGAAACCAGCTGGCCATGACCAGTTCGGGCAACGCGGAATTCGGATTGGCTTTGTGAAATTCCTGCAGACGGGCAAAACTGGATTTGTAGTCCTTGTCGATAAATTCGAGCTCGGCCTGAGTCAGATTAATTTTGGGATTGTCAGGCCGAATGGCTCTCAGCTGTTCAATGGTTTTTCGCGCTTCATCGTATTGTTGATTGTTCATCTCGACGTCAATCGAAGATTCGTGCATCAGGACCGTGTAGTGCTCAACCTCGTCGTCAGAAAGCTGTTTTGCTTTCAAGATACGTTGTCCTTTTTCGAGCAAGGCTTGGGCGTCCGTCATCCGTTGTTGGCTGATGGCAAGTCGTGCAAAGGCAAAGTAAATTCCTGGATAGTCGGGATATTTTAGCGCGGCCTGTTCCAGCAGTTGACGACCGACATCGGCGTTGCCCACTCCGTAGTACAATCCGGCTTGCAACAACTCAACCGGCGGGATGACAGGATTCGCTTTCCGCTGTTCGGTCAGTATCCTGGTCATTTCTTCATTGTTTCCCGCAGCATACGCGTCGACGGCCTGTTCCATGGCCTTGGCCACTTCCGAGCCCGGGGCAAATTTGCCGGGCGTCAAATTGTCGAGTTCGGCAAGCAGCGACAGTTTTGCGATTTGCTCACGCGATTGCGCAGGCGTCAATTCCGCCGGCTCAGTTGCAGGCGAATTTGACTGACTGAGCGATGTTCCGCCTTGCTGTTCCTGATTAAGTGTGGATTCCTGCGCCGATGTCATGTCCTGCCCGAACATCAGACAAATGCCCGCCAAAAATGCCGACACGCACAATTTCCCCGGATTCATTGGATTACCTTTGTTTCAATGCAGACTGAACTAACTGAGGTTCATCGCCTCGAGAATTCTTGAAGTCGCATCCGATTTGTTTAAGACATAAAAATGCAGGCCGGCAACACCATTGGCCATCAAGTCCATCGTTTGGGCAATCGCCTGTTCGACACCGACTTCAAACTGCCATTGTTCGTCGTCTTTTTCGCCAAGCCGTTGCACAAAATCTGCTGGCAGTACGGCACCACACAGCGATGCAATGCGTTGAATTTGATGCAGGCTCGTGACCGGCAACAGCCCCGGAACGATCGGGACGTCGATACCCATGTTACGGCACCGGTCGCGAAATTGAAAGAAATCGTCGTTATTATAAAAAAGCTGCGTGACCACCGCGTCCGCACCAGCGTCGACTTTGCGTTTTAAATTTTCCAAATCGACCTCAAAACTGGGTGCTTCGCGGTGTTTTTCCGGGTAGCCTGCGACCAGCACGCCAAATTCGGAAAACTCGGCTCGCACCAGTTCCACCAGTTCGTTGGCATAACGATATCCGCCTTTGGTTTGCCTAAATTCGGTTTCTCCCTGCGGCGGATCGCCGCGCAGGGCCACGATGTAATCGACCCCCTGTTGGCGGGAGCGATTGAGATAATCACGCAAATCGTCAACAGTACTTCCCACCAGTGTCAGGTGCGTGGCAACAGGAACATCGAATCGTTTTTTGACTTCGTCAATAATCTCCAAAGTTTTGTCTCGGGTCGACCCGCCCGCACCGTAAGTACACGTAATAAAGTCCGGCCCGAATCGCATCAGGCACTCGACATGGCCGTACAGGGCCTGCTCTCCACTTGACGTTTTGGGTGGGAACAGCTCGCAGGATACAACGAGGTCTTTGGAAGCAAACGTAGCAGCAAGTGACATAAATGATTCTCTTCAGGTAAACTCCGTTGACAACGGTCTCAAACGATTTGGAAACCCCAAGTGTCAGCGAGGCAGCAACGAATCCACACCAGCCTCATTGATCCCGGCAAAAAGCCGAACGAACCGTTCGTCTACCGAAACCGCGATTTTTCGGCTGTTGCAACAAAGCACGACTACCGGCGAAGACGGCAAACCGCGACGGTTTAAATGTTACAACGAGAGCGGCGATTCGGACAGTTGCCGCTCTGGAGCGGTAGCCAAATACATGTCGTGAATCAGCTGAATATCGCCAGGACGCTGCTCAACATTGCGGCGACCAAACATCCTTTTTTGCGTCGCGACCATCACCGCCGGCGGCATCTCGGTCGTCTGTCCAAATGAGCGGGCGTAATTCACAAAACTGGGTACATTGGTCGTGACAAAGCCGTACAACATGCTACAGGCACCGATTGTCTTGCCGGTGAAGATGCCCGTATTGATCGCACTCTTGGCGTAATCACCCATGATGCAGCCGACAAACTGCATCGCTGTGGCGACTTTCTTGTCCCGGTATTCCATATTGACCTGGCCGTAGGTGTTTTTCAGATCGCTGTTGCAGGTTCCCGCACCCAGGTTGATCCAGCTACCGAGATAGCTGTGGCCAAGAAATCCGTGATGTTGCTTGTTGGAATACGATTCAATGACCGAACCCTCGATCTCACCACCAACCTTGACCGTATGTCCCAACGAGACGAAATCCTTGATCGCCGTATGCTCGTTGACTCGCGCCTTGGGACCAATGTAAATCGGTCCCCGCAAAAAACAAAAGGGCCCAATCGTGGCCCGCTCGTCGATGACAATCGGACCAAGATCCGACTGGGTCACCACGAAATTGGCAACGTTGGCATCCGGCCCAACAAATACATTGTCAGCAACTTCCTGGTAGTCGCCGGTATTGATGCGGTGAGCCAGATTTTGTTCAAAGCATTCAAGATTCTCGCGAATCACATCATGCGGATATTGGAACAATGACAATTCGACATTGACCATCTCGACCTTTTCAACCATGCCGTTGCAATAGTCTTCGATCGCCAACAACAAATCTGCTCTGCCGACCAGTTGGCTCGTTGGAATCAGGGCCGCGCCGATCGCCCAACCACACCGCACCACCCGCGGACCAACGCCCGCAGGCTTGATGAGCTGCCGGACTTTTTCGATGTTGGACACTGAGGGGACGAGGCGACCGTTGACCAGCAGCGTCCACTCGAGATGCGGATCTATTTGCGGCTGAAACACGGGAAAATCAAGCGTTTGAAGTTCCGCCAACAACGGGCGCACCAGTCCTACATGATGACCATGGAAACCGGAAAGCCATTCCACCAGCTGATACCCGGCACAGCTAATCGAATAGGCAGCGCGGCCGGTCGTGATCGGAAACAGCTGTTCCACACCGGCATCTTCAAATACGACGATGTTCATTCGGGCGATGGGCTGAACCGGGAAAAAGATAAACGATGGGAAATCGCGTTGTTCCCTTGTTTGTATCAATAATTGCTCGCGAGGCAATCGGCAATCATCTCGTTGCTCGCGAGGCTTGGCAAAACAGACCGATCACGTCGACTTTGCGGGCGAATTCGCGTGACGCAAGATGATCGGTGCGCAAAAACAAAACCGTTACCTGCAAAACTGCAGACAACGGTTTCGAACGTCAGATCGGGAGACGTATGGTCAGTTGTAGGTCAGTCTGTCCCCAGACTGACTCGGCGAGCAGGTCGCTATTTCCGCGTCTGGGCCAGACGCGGCGATGGTCGTTCTATTTGCGGATCGTGGTATCGCGACCGGCGCTTGCCGCCGCAGGCAGCGATTCAATCACCAGCTTCGTCAAGTCCAGCTTGTGGTGATAAACAACCGCCCGGTTAACGCCCTTGATCACCTCGGGTCGGTTCGTCGGATCAATTTCTTCGCTGTCAAACCGCAACACCAGCGAAATACCATATTGTTGCGCCAGTTTTGCCACCGTAGACTGCATTTGCTCATAGGTCTCGTAGTAGATTTTGGCTTCACGGTTAAGCAAGTCGGTTTCTGCCTGACGAGCTTTCGTTCGCAGCAGTGCCTGATCCTGCTCAATCTTGCCCTCCATTTGATTGCGCTCGGGAGTACCTATCTCGTATTGGGCAACTTCCTGAGCCCGCACACGAATGTTCTCTTGCTCCTGTTGGATTTGGGCCTTGAGCGCATCGGCTTCGCCTTTGATGTCTTCCATGCGCTTCTCGAATGTCGCGTTGGCCTTAAAAACTTTGGCCACATCCAGGACCGCAACCAAACCACCTTGCTCGGTGCCTTCCTGAGCGACTAGTGACGAAGCCATGGTCGAAAACGCAACTGTGGCGATCGCGACCAACAAAATCAATGCGTGTTGTAATTTAGATTTCAAGATTCGTCCTCCCTGACTGACGATATTTAATGCGTGTTTTGAGATATCTTGCAATAGCTTCCTGCCAATTGCATTTGACACGTGCGGCGTATGCACTTTGCATGCCGCAAACCTTCAAACTTCCAACTCAACGAGTTTTCGAACGTTTCCAACGTGTCCAGTTGGCCGCTCGGCAAATTTTTCAACGCGGTTTGTAAAGATTACTCCGGAATCAGGCAATGCTTATCTGGAAGTCTTCAATCTCTTCATTGGAAATTGCTAGCAAAAGCCGACCGATTTGGCCTGTTCACTCGATTCGTACTCGTACTCAGTGCAACGGTACTCGTACTCGAACGGTCCTAAAAGCGTATAGATTGAGCCCCATGACGGTCCGCATTGGGACGACGGAAAGCAGACGAGTAGGAGTACGAGCAATGAATCTTCACACCTTTTTTCGATAGCCTTCCAGTCGCGTCACATCATCAGGACGGAACTTGCAATCATGAATGGCCGACGCAACCAGCACATGCTGGCAGCCGGCGGCCAGTAGTTGCCCCGCGTCGCTGGGATTTCGCACGCCGCCGCCCGAAATCAACGCAAGGTCCGGAAACTCCGCCTGGATTTCGTTGATTGCTTCCAGCGTCTGATCGACTCCGCGATTGGTTCCGACCGAGGCGACGTCCAGCCAGATTAGCGACCTGATTCCGCACCCGTATGCCCGGCGAACGAGCTCGCGCGGACAACAATTGCTGAGCTGTTGGCATTTACAAAGCAGTTTTCCATCTCGCAGGCCAACGCTGAACAGGGGCTGGAGATTTTCCCGGCACAATCGCTCCACCCGCATAAATTGATTTTCGTCCGTGATTTGCTCGGTCGAGATGATCGGGCGAATGGATTTTGAACGCGATTCACTTTTAAAGACGTCCAACCGATCGTCGTCGGACAGCCAATCGGCGTCCACCCAGATTTGAAACCCGATATCCAGCAATTGCAGAAAAATTTTCCAACAGGGTTTTGCCCCTTCAAAGCTGTCGAGGTCGGCAACGTACAGGCAGTCGCATCCTGTCTGTCCGAACAATGCCCGCGCCACGGTTACCGGGTCGCTGTGGCGGGTCAGCTTGGTGTGAATCGGCTGATAGCGTTCCCGATTTCCATCGCGAGCCAAGACGACTTGGCCGATCATCAAATCAATGACAGGAATGATGGCCGACGCGGATCGAGGCTTCGTGTCAGATTCAAACGGAGTGTTCATTGGTGATCGTGACGGTTGGCAATGAGGACAAATTCGATTTAAACAAACGTGTTATTTTTCGAAATCGCAATACAAGCACGTGGCGCCAGCCAGTGAGTCCGGAATTGCAAGACCTCACGAGCTAACGCGCGGTTGTATTTGTTTTCATCATCAGTCGACTGCGCTTATCGTACAGCGGCAAGTAACGATAATAGACTTCGAGAATCATCACCGACATGGCCGTCGTGTAAAGCCGCCCACCGCTTCTTCCGTGTTGATCGAGAAAAAACCAGCTCCCATCCTGGTGGCCACGACGATCCTGCGTTTCGACAAGATAGTCGCGCAATTCCAGATTCCAGTCCTTCCAAAGATCCGACTCGAGGTGATGCAGGACCTGGGTGGCATAATAGTCGAAGTACAGATCGGATTTGGAGGGTCCCCAGTCGGCCAACCGTTCAGCGCCCGTTTGTAGCGCGCCGCGTTCTTTCTTCCAGCCGAGATACATTTGGCACAGCAGACCAATCGCTGTCGGAGATGGTTCGATTCCCGGTTTCAGGTAACCGTAATAGGCGCCACCGCTTTCGCCTTTTGAATCGACGAATTTTTTGGCCTTGGAAAACGTCGCTCGTGGCACTTCAAATCCGCCCAGGGCACAACTCTTGAGTGCCATCAGCATCCAGCCCGTGACGGTCATGTCACCGGGAGATCCGGGGTTGTACCGCCAGCCTCCGGCCGTATGTTGGGCAGCAATGATGTAGTTCATCGCTTGCTCAGTGGGTTCTTTCAGGTTCGCGTCGCGGGTCATGATGTAGGCTTCACTTAACGCCAGCGTGGCGATGGCCTGCGCATACATGGTTCCCTCGGCCAGGTTGCCGCCATATCGAGTCACGCGTATCCGGCTGACGAGGTAGTCGAGGCCTTTGCGAATTTCGGTTTGGTAGGGTCCCACTTCATGTGTATAGCCGGCCCCCAGCAGCGAGAGTAGCGCCAATCCTGTCGCTGCAGTTGTCGATTCGATCGTACCCGGATCCCGGCAGCGTCCATTGCATTGGCCCTCGGTATGATTCAAACGCCAGCTGCCGTCTTCGTATTGATGGTTGATGATCCACTGCAAGCCGCGTTCGACAGCTTCTTCGCTGCGCGCGAACCGCCACGGCGTGCCGCCAATCGCGCACGTGATTCGGCATCACGTCCCTCCAGCCCTCCGCCGCTGGGCAACAGCTGATTGGGCGCGACCGGTTGCGGGTCGGTTGCCTGTGACGGGTTTACCAGTTCGCTGGGCAACTGAATTAACGAATTCTGTTCCTGCGGCGCGAGCTCGTCCACATCGGTGGCGAGATCCTCCGCGTTGAAATCGATGGGCGATTCGGCGGAATCTTCGGCAATGATCTCGACCGTCTCGATGTCGACAGCGACCTCTTCCGGTGCGGGCGTCGCATCGATCTCGGCAATAATGCTGATGGCCGCGTTGTCACCCGGAGTTGCAAACACAACAAGCGCCAGAATGACCAGCAATGTCGTGTGAACAATGGTGCTCAGCAGAACCGAGGACAACGGCTTGCGATTGCGGTGAATTCGCTCAGCCACCGTTACCTCATCTTGCTCCGCTGATCGTTCCTCGATTTGTGGAACTTCCGTCAGCGAGCTGCGCACGGAATCGCGATGTGGCTGCCGTGGTTGCCGGGGAGCGATCGTATCCAAACGTGATTTTGCATCGATGACGGTTTCTATTTCATTTGGCTGCGGCGCACGCCCGGATTGCCGCGCGGCCGGCTCCAACTCCGGCACCCGGACAACGATTCTTTGCGGCAACGGGTCGGTCGCTGCCGAGTCAATGGGCGCGGAGACGGGGCGCGGTTGATTCGATTCCGGCTGTTTCGCCATCTTTCGCACCTCGCCATTTTGAACGGACCGCACAACCCGACGTGTCAGATCGAAAACTCGTCGCCAAATATAAGTCGTGATGGCCTTCCGTTAGTTTCATTTTTTCTTGGGTGAAGCGAGAATCCAACGCAAAACCATGGGAATGAGTCCGATTATTCGAACTTGAGCAGCCAAAACAAGCTGGTGTCGGAATTTAACCCCGCCTGGAGACCTGTTTTTTGGGCAGACAAATCTGTCGTTACCGGCAGGTCGAGCGCGTCGAGCCACAAATCGGCCGAGTCGCGATTCAAGCGTCGCAGGCTGACCGCCCACACTTGGTCGTGCGGGGACCGAACGACAAGCTTGCGAAGGGGATGGCAATTTCGACGGTCCACTCTGTGGGCGTTTCGCTGCGGGCAATGTACCAGTCTGGATTCCAGCCTGCACATCCTGAACACCCGTCGGATGCCAAACCGCGGTGATCCACGGTGAATCGCATGGAACTGGCATAGTCACGATCAAGGTCAAAACGGAGTTCTATCCGATCCTGCTTCGACACGTCCGTATCATGCGTGTGCGAGACCGACTTCGCATCATACCCCTGCCCTTTAATCTTGTGGCAGCGTGCGAGCACAAACAGAAATTCATCGTCGTGTGCGAAGATGACTGTGTCGATTTGCGGGCCGTCTTTGGCGGTAACGTTTCGAGAGACAACATTGCCATTGGCCAAGGCGTTTTTCCAGACCTCATCATCCGGCTTGCCATCGAGGTAGGGTCTCTCGATGGCCGGTTGTGAAATGAATGTGCCTTCGGGAAGTGCATCTTCTTCCTCATGAAGCACGATTTCCCTCTTGGCCGCCAACGCGGTTTGCGGAAAATCGACAACCTCTTTGGATAGTTGCCGCAGCAGGTTCGCCGTTGGCAGCCAACCGTTTTGTTGTCGCGTCAACTGCGATTCGATCAAGCGATAATCTTTTCCCAACGCCAGATCCGGGTCACGTTGCCGCAACCGAGTCAGAATCACACTGGCGTTTTGCCAACGCGCCCGCAAGAACACTTCGCTATCGAGCGGTGTGACTCCTCCTGCCGAATCGTCTTCGTCATCTGACAATTCTTCAGCGGGCACCCAGACGGTTTTGGTGACGCCGCCCGCGTTGACAACTTGGGGTTGGGCGCCCATCGAAGCCTGTTTCACTTTGTCCATTTGCAGTTGGAGTTCCTGTGCTTCATCGAAGGCCAGCCTGGAAAACTCGTTGCTGGCATAATATCGCAACAACCAGGTCATCGCGGCCGGCGACAGCGCGTGATCGGGCCAGCGGTTGGCCAGGTATTCAATCGTCTGGGCTGCCCGTTCCGATTTACCCGACTCAAGATAAAGCTGCGCCAGTTGCATGATCCACACGCCGGCGGTGTCCTCGCTTAACAGCCCAATCCAGATTTGCAGCTGTTTTCGCCATTCAAGTGCGTCCTGCGGCGACCGGATTTCGATCGCCATCAGTTGCCGCATCGCATTTTGCTTCTGTGACATTTGGCGAATCATTGCCAGGTTACCGCGGCCACCGGTCAATTTTCGCCGGGGGATGTCTTTGCCGAAACGATCCAGATCTTCAAACAAATTCGAACGTCGCCCGTTGGAATTGCCCGTCAATTCCAGGATCCGGAAACTGACCTTGTCGCGAGACTGAATATTCAAATCCAACAACCCGCGGCTGATCGCAATTTGGTCTTCGACCAGGTTTCCCATCCGGGGTAATAGTCGTCCTCGGTCGATCGTCAGCTCGCCGTCGGGGTCGGCGACGGCCAATCGGTCGACTTGCCACGTGCCCAAACCAAATTCGTTTGCCAGGCTCGGGAATTGCGACGGGTCAGCTGCCGCCCGAACCGCGGCGCGCACCAAAGATTCCGTCGCGAACCCTCCTTCAGACAGCACGACGTTGGGTTGCAGCGAACGGATCTCGCGAACCAGTTTTTCGATGACCTGGGCGTCTGCAGCCAGTTGATCTGCCGGGTCCGGCGGCAAACCAATTTCGCAGCAATGGCTGGAACCAATTCTCTCGGTCGCCTGTTGCAGCGCCCGCAGTTGGCTGTGACCGGTGCTGTTTAAAAAAACGTTTGCCGATATGAAGCCTTCCTCGCTGGAGTAATTCGCCATGACCTCAAACGGCACATCGGCCATCGAGGGAAACACGTTAAGCAGCGCCACTCGGTCATTTCCCTCAACGCGTTGCCAGGTCTGGCCCCCGTCATGGGTGTGCACGACCGTGCCCAGGGCGCCGACCGCACAGCCATTGTCTTGATCGGCGAACGCGATGTCGGTCAGCGAAACTGCCGGAAGTTGATGTTTGGAAATTTCACCCGTTTGTTGATCAATGGAAATCGCCAGCTTCCCGGGATCACCGACCAGCCAGAAATTTGTCCCCGATTGGGTGATGCTGTAAAAATCCATTCCCGCCAGCCATGGCTGAGAAAGTTGCGGCGGCCGGTTCCAGGAAAGACCGCCGTCATCGGTCTTTAGAATTAACCCGTTGAGTCCGACACACAATCCGCGCTGGTTGTCGAGCATTTCCAGCGCGGTGATTTGTGGCTGCGAATCACCCAACACAATTGACTTTTCAGCGCCCGCTGCGGTTACTTTGAAGAGCTGTCCGTTTTCGTCGAGCAGCACGAACCCGTCGCCCGTGCGTTGACCGTCAATCCAGTTTTTCAAGCGACCGCTGGAATGACTGGACCAGGTCAGGCCACCATCGGTCGTAGAAAAAACTCCCGTTTGATAGAGGTTGCTGGCATCACCGATGGCCCATCCGACCACCTGGTCCTCGAACCACATTTTGGAGATTCGCGGCAGGACCAAGCCTTCGACCGATTTCCAGTTTTGACCGCCGTCGGTGGTCCGTGAGCAAGACAGCGCGAGAACGATCAAGGCAAGGATAATCAAACCCGCCAGCGACCCAGCCGGTATTGGCGTCCACGAAAAAGATGGATTCGAGGCGGCAACGGACCGGCCGCAGCAGTTCGGCTTCGCGCACCGGTTGCATGTTGCGAAGTTTTTGGGTGAGACTCAATTCTTCTGCCTGGGTTTTTAACGCCGTGGAAATTTTGGACCAGCTTCTGCCACCGTCCACGGTTCGCAAGATCACGCCTTGGGCGCCGACCGCCCAGCCGAGTTGACTGTTGAGAAAGAACACGTCAGTGAGTTCCGCATGTTCCTCCCAACTTGGAGGGAGATCCAACCTGGCCAAGTCGTCGGCCGGCAGAATCAGCGCACCAAGCGCACATCCAATCGTAGCCAAAAAGAAAACGAACCGACGACAAATCACATTGCCCATGAATCCACCTACCCATTTTTGATAGCTGGCGGAGTTTAACAATTAACGCGTTTTCGAGATAGAGAATTCGCGTCGTGGCAAGCAGAGAATGCCCATGGCAACTCGGCTGGATTCGTACGAATTCAGATAGCTGAGACCCTGAATTTTCAGGTTTGTCAAAACGCTAGCGATTCGCGTTACAGGGTGGTCCTGCAATTTTCAATTGTTTGAGGGCCCGAATTTAATGATTCTCTGCCACCTTGCAGCTTGCCTGCATGGAGCCGTGTTCATCACCAGATTTGAGTGACGATCATACCGCCACCATCGCAGCTTGCCCTGCGTGGAGCGATGTTTCTCAAGGGTCTACTGGCGAACACAGAACATCATCCTACCCGGACAAGCCGGGCAGTGATGTGGAATGCCATGGAATCGATCTGGTAGTGAACAGGTCTCGATCGGGACAAGCCCGAATCGTGGACCAAATAACGTTGGCTGGCAGTGGAAACCCAAAGAAAAACCAACCAAATAAACAGCACGACCTCCATGCAGGGGGCGACAGGTTGACTGGTTTCAGCCCGCACGGACGTGGTCCTGGACCTGATCCATGTGGTTTTCAATCCAACCGATGATTCGATTACTGCTTGGAAATCCGACGATCAGCAACAGCAGACAGATCGCGGCCATCACCAACTCGATCAGCGATTTGTCGACAAAAAAAAGAACCAAATTTAGAAAGGCAGCGCCTTCGAGCATCGCCATGCGAATGATGTTGGTTGTTTGAAACTGGCCGGCAAGACCTTTGATGCTTCGTTCATCAATTGCTTTTGCGTCGGTGCTGCGCAATTGGGCGGCCGTCGCCTGCGCTGCGGAAGCACTGATGACGCGGGGTAACACAAATGACATCACGATCATCGACATGGCAGCGAACAACCCGACCGCGGTCAAAATCGTGACCCGTGAGTGAACGTCTGCCCAAGGCACGATCACGCAAACGATGACACCAAAAATTAGCACTCCCATCATCAACCCGAAAGCAACGATTTGGGCGGTGCGAACTTCAGTGGAGATCGAGTCGATTTGCTGTTGATTTAGCACGAGCCAAGCATGGGGTGATGTTCAACTAATCTTTGCCGGCCAATTGCTGCACAAGCTGCGCAACCAGCTGCGGATCATCCTGTGTCACCAGGTGGTTGATCGTCTGCGGTTTAACGTCCAGTTTGAGCAAGTGCTTTTCCAGGTTTTTCCAATGCTGTTGCCGTTTCTTGCCTTCGGAAAGGTAAAGCTCGGTAACAAGTTCCTGAACGCGTTGCAACGAGATGCTTTCTCGATTGTCGTAATAGTTGCGAATGATGGAGTTCTGGTATTTTGAACGTTCTGCCACGATGTTGCCCTGGTGTTTCAATATTATCGATTGCCATGAGAATATTCGGTTGCGCCAGCTGGGAAAGTTAAAAAAACTGCGGGCCCGTCAGATATTCGCATTTTGCACGAGCGGATTTGTCGATCGTCGCCGGATTTGTCGATCTTTTCGGAAAGTCGGTGGAAACCCGGCCAGCGACTGCACAAAAACCGAGGCCCTCATGTTAAATTAAATTCGAACACTTTATTCCGGTTCGACCACAATCCACCCGAATGCAACTTACCTGTCCAGATTGTAACACGCCCATCCTGATATCCGGAGGTGTCACGCCCAAGTTCTGCAGCAACTGCGGAGCGGCCGTTTCGTCATTTGTTGATGAAAAAACAAATGCGGGTCGCGCCGATGCGACCCTGCCGCCGAGACAACAGGATAAAACCAGTGTTCGCAGCCGCACCCACTTTGAGCATGACACATTAACGAGGGCCGACGGGGAGCATGCGGCTGATTCCGACGCCACAAGTTCGCAAGTCGGGCCCTACTCCCTGATTCGAAAACTGGGCCAGGGTGGCATGGGGACGGTTTACGAGGCGGTCAACGAAAATACCGGTCAACGGGTCGCGTTGAAACTGCTTTCTCGCTCGTTGCGAACCACCGACGAATCCGTCCAGCGTTTTCGCCGCGAGAGCAAAATCGCCGCCTCGATTAACCATCCGCGCAGTACTTTTGTGTACGAAGCGGGAGAAAACGATGGCCAATTTTACATTGCCATGGAACTGATGCCGGGCGGAACACTCAAGGAAGTGGTTGAGGATGCCGGCGCGTTACCCGTGGGGCAGGCGGTCGACTACGTGCTCGACATGATCGACGGATTGCTGGTTGCCCATGAAGCGGGGATTGTGCACCGTGACATCAAACCTTCCAACAGCTTCGTCGATCATGACGGCCGGATCAAAATCGGCGACTATGGATTGTCCAAGTCGTTTACCGCTGATTCGGCGTTGACGCAAACGGGGACCTTCATGGGAACGCCCCAGTATGCCGCACCCGAACAATTGCGAGCATCGGATGTTGACGAACGAACCGACATTTACGCCCTCGGCGGAACCCTGTTTTTCCTGTTGACCGGTCGCGCCCCATTCAAAGGCGGCGCTGCCCAGGTGATTGCCAGCATCGCGTCGGAAACGCCGGTGCGAGTTAACACGATCGTCAAGAATATCCCCCGTGAACTGGCCCGGATCGTCGCCCAGACCCTCGAAAAAGATCCTGCCAAGCGACCCGAAAACCTGGCCGAGTTGCGGTCGGCTTTGCTGCCGTTTTCAAAGCGAGGCGCTTCACTGGCTGACGTCGGACGCCGCATGGCTGCATTTTTTATCGACTTGACCATCGCGGGTTTCCTGGGAGGCATGGCCTCGCAACTGTCGGCGTTCCTGGCAATTGCCACGTTTACATCGTCCGGCTCCTTCCTGGTCCTGCAACTGTTGGTGATCTCAACCCAGGTGATCGTCGCGATCTTGTACTTCGCGATCATGGAATGGCGGTGGGGGCGAACGCTGGGCAAATGGCTGCTGGGCATGCGCGTGATCGGAGCCAACGCAGAACCTCCGCCGTTACCCAATGCCTTGTTGCGCGCCGCGATGGTGCCCGGAATGACCTGGATCATGAGCAGTCTTCCAAATTTTTATTCGAATGTTGGCCGACTGGGCAACACGCTGACGCTGCAAGACGTTATTGGCTTCGTAACGATGACCCAATTAGCGGCGATCGCCGGTTGGATTCCAACGCTGTTGTGCGTCGTGTCCGCGCGGGCGAGCAATGGATTTCGCGGACTGCATGAAATTTGTTCCGGAACCCGCGTGGTGCGCCTTTCCGGCTCGCTGGAATCGAAACGACTTGCCCAGATTCCAGTTACTGCGCCCGCCAAAATCGATGTTCCCGAAAGGTTTGGCAACGTGGAAGCAGTCGCGCGATATTCAACGCAGGTTGATCCGAACCCCGTTTACCTCGGCAAAGACCCAGACCTTGATCGAAGCATCTGGGTTTTCACCGGTCCCGAGAACTTGGGAACGTTTCAAGGCGATCGGGTATCGGTCAATCGTCCCGCTCGGCTGAAGATTCTGGCCAGCGGAGCGGAGCGAACACCCTGGAAAACAACCGACGCCGTGCAGGGTTCTCCTTTGGTGGAGATGATCGCGCAGCGCCAACATTGCCCGTGGACTTCCGTGCGTGGCGTGTTGTTGGAACTCGCCGCGGAACTGGATGACGCGATCGAAGACAAGACGCTGCCGGCGAAACTACGGATTAATCAAGTCTGGGTTGACCAGGCAGGCCGTACGAAATTGCTTGATCGAGAGCTGCCAGTCAAGGAAGCCAAAGTTCAGTTTGCCGTCCATGACGACGTCGACCCGGTCAAACGCGCTTGCACGATGTTCTCTGAACTGCTCGAGTTTTACACCCAGCATCATTCCGTGCCGATGCATGTGATTGCATTTCAACGGCAATTTGTGGCGCGCACGCACGATGGGCTGAAAACGCGTGCCGACAATCTGAACTGGGCGAATCTGCAGTTGGCCGAATTCGAGGACCGACCTTCTCATTGGCAGTGGGATGATCGGCTGGGATTGCTGGCGGTCTCCTTCGGTTCCGAGCTTCCGATTTATGCGACGACGGTTTTTGTTGGCGGTTTTTTGTTGATTGGACTCCTCGCTGGGTCGCCACAGCAAATGGGCCCGGCCCTGTTGTGCCTTGGGTCCGCAGTTGCGTTTCTTTCGGGCTACCTGTTTGACGGCGGTCTGGCGATGCGTTTTTCGGGAATACAAGTCTGTCGCAAAGGCGTGAGGTACGCGGCATCAAAGCTGCGTTGTGGCATCCGCAGTGTCTTCGTGTGGCTGCCGTTCGTTGCCTTTGTTGTGGCTTTGGTGCTGTTGATTCAACTCGAGTTTATGAAACAAGGCGAAAGAACTGACGGTCTCAATATTCATCTCAGCACAGCGGGCAACGGCACATCGATGCAAAGTGTCTATGTGTTGTTGTGTTTGATTCCGTGTGGCTTGCTGATTGTAATTGGCATCGTGTGGGCCCTGTTACGACCCTCCCGGGCAATTCCCGATCTTCTTGCTGGAACGGAGTTGATCCGAAAATAATGAGCTCGTCTGATATCAAAGTGGATTCCATTTTCACCAAAGGGCTGACGTGTCAAAATTGCCACTCGGAATTGGTGACGGACTTTATTGCTGCCAGCCAATCAGCGGATGTGGTGATTCGCTGCGGCAATTGTGGCGATGTCTTCAGTCCGCTGCAAAACCTGTTAATCGCCGACAAATATGCCTGGAGAAGTCTCTGGTTGGGAATCGCGTCGGTGGTCTTGATCTGTTTTACCGGGATACCGGCAATGTACTTCGGGATCAGAAGCCTCCTGCGGTCGCAATATAAACGAACGCGGCCGCAGGATCGTCGAGCTGCCGTGGCCGGCACAATCCTCGGTGGGATGTTTGGCATCTTTGGCAGCTTTTGCGTGTTTGGAATTGGTGGCGCAATTCTGATTGCGTATCTCTCCCAGGTTGAAGCCGAGACAATGGAGCAGGCGAAACACGTTCTCGACGGCGTGGTCAAGATGGAGATGCCCGAACAGTTTGTTGAGGGCCGGGCAACCAAGATGTTTGGAGCAAGCGTATTCAGGTTTTATGACAACGGAGATTCGGACAAACGTAATTCGCGGTTTGATTTTCTCTACTTTCCACCTGCAATGGCTGGCAGCGTGACGACCCTGAACAGCCAGCTGAGAAGTAAACGGCTGCTTTCCGATGCAAACTATAAAGAGCTTTCGGAGGAAATTCTCCAATGGGATCTTTGTGGTCGGACGATCGGCATAACAAAAGTCGTATTCGAAGAGACGCTTGACGACCAACCTCCCGCAGAAGTTTGTTTGTATTACGGCTTTTCAGCGGTAGAGCCGGGCATTTTTGGGATCGCTATCGCGCACCGTACTGCCGATTCCGGGCTGACCGAACAGCGAATCAGGGAGTTGATTGAGTCGATTACTCCCAAGGAAATGATTGATGTCAGTCAACGGTGGAAAGAAATTTCGAAAATGAATCCCAACGCCGCGAACGAACCGGCAAAACTTGAGCCGGCCACAAACACAGACGACGAACCTGCAAATGAGCCAGAAGGGCAAGCGGAACAAACGAACAATGACCAATGAGCATTGGTTGAGATGGGCCAATTAGGCAGAACTCTCCCGCAGTTGGGACTGGGCCAGCAAGATGGCGACGCAAGTCGGCGCATGCGAGATCTCGCCGGACAGGATTCGAGCCACAGCCTCTTCCAGACTGATGACAATCTTTTCGATTTGCTCGGTTCCTTCCGGGCTGCTTTTCACCTCGCTCAAACCACGGGCAAAATAGATTCGTGTGGGTGACAGCAGGATGGTCGTAAACGGGTCCACGGTCGTGACATAATTCCAGTCGCTCGCCCGCAGCCCGAGTTCTTCCTGCAACTCGCGACGCGCGGTCTCGTCCGGATTCTCGCCGGCTTCGATACCTCCGCTGACCGCCTCGATTGAATTGCGGCCAACCGCGTAATGAAATTCCTTCGTTAAATGCAGGTTGTTCTTGTCGTCGATTGCCAGCACGCAGATCCCGTTCTTGATGGAAACCACAACATGTTGACCATCCTGGCCGTCGGGACGCACGACTTCGTCCACCCACAGCCGCACATAATCATCCCGGAAGACTTCATTAGTTTGCTTTATTTTCCAGGGACCATGTGATTTCATGGGTGTTTTGCTTTGAGAAAAATTGGACGTGAATGTCAAAACACGATATCATACGGGTCCAGCGAAAACTCTGGCGGCGATCGGCTGCTCAGCGTTTCGACTGGTTTTGCAACGAGGCTTGACTCCGTGGTGCAAGTGCCGGTTTCCGATGCGAAGCAAGGGAGTATACGATGAGCGTATGGTTAAGCGAATCCGAATATCGCCAGAGTGGTGCAACACAAACAGGTCTGACAATCAACGTCGCCTTTTTACAGGAAATCAAGGAGGACGTCGGGCTGCAGGACTTGATTGAAAAAACGCGGCAGCATTTCTCGACCGCTGGAACCAGCGTCCGCAATCGTCCGATTGATACGGCCCGCGTGTTGAACGACTTGCGCGATGAACTGGAGACCTATTTCGCGCTCGAAGAATTTTACGGATACTTCCAGAATGCAGAAGTCGTAAATCCGTCGGTCAGTCATCAAGCTGACTTGCTCAAGAACGAACATGAACGGCTGTTCCTGGAACTCAACGCGCTGATCGATTCGGTCGAGCAAATCGTTTATCACGAAAACTCACCCGAGTTGACGTTTGAGCAGATCGCCAGCGATTTCGACCATTTCATCACGGCCCTGCACGACCATGAAAACCGGGAAATGGAGCTTGGTGATGCGACTGTACAACGAAGAAATCGGCGTCGGTGATTAGAATTAGAGTTCAGGCCAGAGATGTCGAGAGCAATCGTGTTCGGCACTTGCATTGGGATAACGTCTCATTGGGGTAACGTCTGACACGTCAATCGAAACCCTCCCTTTTGGGAGGGTCGGGCTCTCAGGCCCGGGGAGGGTTCCGGACGGAAGACATTAATGCGTGCGAATTAGAAAAGCGGCCACCCTCCCCGGCCGCTACCGCGTCCGACCCTCCCAAGGGGAGGGTGTTGTCAGACACGTCCATCAACACCTCAGGCGTCGCGAACGTCGGCATGCATCTTTCGGGCCGACGACTATTGCTCCCGCCCCCCCAATGGCAGCGCCCGTTTGCACCCTAATTCAAGCGGTCGAACAAATAGTCGGCGGCCTGCATCAACTGACGCCAATGGCGAAAGACTTCTTCGGTTTCCAGCACCCCCTGATCGTCGCGGCCAAAACCAATCTGGCTGCAGTAGATCGTTTCGTCGAACTGAGCCAGCCCGTTGAGCATTGATTCCAGCCAATTGTCTTCCGGATCGATCATTGGCTCCGCATCGATCAGCTCATCGGCTTCAAATCCGAACGCTTCTTTGGATCGCTGCAGATCGTCATACTCCGATTCGTAGGCCGCAACCATCTTTTCAATGGTTTGATGCATTGCCCAAAGTGCGGCTCCTTCGACATCACTTGCCGCAACGACGAATGAAACTTGACCGGATTGAATGTAGTACTTGGGCATGGCAGGAACTCCAAAAAAAGTGCGTGAATTGTTTTGCACTTTTTGTATCGCAGACGGTGTGACACGTTGGGTCAACCCAAAGTGTTTTTCAGGATTTTTTATGTCAGGTCCTACAACAGATCCGTCCGCGACAGGCCATGAACGCCGGTAAGGATAGCATGTTTCCGCCCAGCCGTTTCGGGACTTGGCCGCGAGTACCCTAAATTCCATGAAAACGGATTAACGATTGTTGGGATTGTGATAGGAAGCTAAATGCTACAGGCACAAGGTTGCTCAATAGTCCTTGCGGCTGAACGTAATACAGGCGATTGCCAACACGGCCACCATGAATCCAAGACCGCTCCACAGCGGCGACCAGGGGTCTTTGCTTTCCGTCGCGCGTGTCAGGTCGACCTCGCGGTTGTACTTGGTGTCGCTGGTACTGGAAAGGTGCGTGGCAACTTTGTAAAGCTCGCCGGGCTTGGGGAACACTTTGTAAATGGGCCCCAGCACATATCGATAAGCAAACTTGAACCAATCACCTTTCGGACTGCACCTCTTGACCTCCGTTCCTGATTCCAGGTCATACAGCGTTGCCCGGTCCGTGCGATCGGCGATCCAGATCCGGTTGCCGACAAACTCGACAGAAGAAATGGTCCCTTGACTTGTAAAGTCTGCCTTTTGAATTTCCGCATCGTTTTGATTGTCGAGCAGCCACAAACAGCCGTTCTTGTAGACGATCGCGACCCACCGCCCGTCAGCCGACGCTTCCAGCTGTTCTACTGCAGAGCGGGTTTCAGGCAGGTAACCATTTTTTTCGACCATTGTTGTCGCGTCGACCGTGATCACTTGGCCGTTGCCCAGAACCAACACGATCGTGTCCCCCTGATAGACGACGAAACAACTCATCGAATTTGATTCGATACCGGTGTCGATTTTGAGTTTCGCGCGTTGTTTATAGACACCCTGTTCTGGAGTAAAAACAGTGATCTCCCCCAAGCGATAAATGACCAGCTCGCGATTGTGCTGGTTCAAATCAATATTCTTGCCACCCCGCACGATCGTCCTGGTCGATGCCAATTCTTCAAAGAGCTCGACAGGCTTGGTTTGCTGCTGTTCATCCGATTTTTTATCCGGATCAGTATCAGTTTGGCTGGCCGGTTCATCGACGGATGTGCTTGCCGCTTCGTCATCCTTGCCGGAGGCCTGGCTTTCGTCGGCAACTCTCAGCCGCGTCGACAACGCATCCTGCTTCAGTCCATAGAATTTTCCGGAGCTGGTAATGGCCAACGGACCGGTCTCGGTCGCGAACAACGCCACAGTGTCGCGAGGAAAGCGGCCCACCTTTTTGAAATCAATTTTGTCGGTTTGGCTTACGTAACAATCCTGCTGACCGATGGAACTGGGATCGGCAAGATTGATCAGCCCCGTGATCAGCGTTTTGGAGGCCGAGTCATAGATGGGTCCAAGTCCCCCCGGAAGCGGACCGATCGGTCCGAAAAAAGCGCGATCCCGATCCCAACTTCCTGCTCCTGTGCCAGCGGCGCCTTGAGTTCGAGTTTCCAGTCGTCCGCCGCTTCGTCCCACAAATAGACCTTTTTGAGTGGATCGACTTGCAGCACCCGTTCCTCAACGGCGACGAGCCTGGTGATTTCGCCATTGTGCATCCGATTGTCGACCAGGAAATACGAGTATCCAACTCCAAAACAAACTGCCCAGAAAATACCAGTCAGAATCACGGACAGAATCGCACTGCGGTACCAGATCCCGACTAGCGTCGAAACCGAATAGTAAATGGCAAACGCAAGAATGTAGATTGGAATCGAGAACAAAATGGCCTTGTCCCAGATGCCCATCCCGAGGCCCAGCCACAACCAGATCCCCAAAAACAGGTACGTGGCACACAAGGCAATAAAGGCACAACCTCCGATAAACTTGGCAACCAACAGCGCCCAACGCGAAACGGGTTTGCTCAACAACAGGTTCAGCGAACCCGGATCAAACGTCTCCGGAATGATGTTGGCGGTCACCAGGATGGCAATCAGCAACCCCAGCGACATGACAAACTTGTCAAAAAACCACGGGATCGTGGAGGCGAAGTTGTTGGCAAACTGTTGATGAGTCGTATTGGTTGAGAAAATCGGAATTTTCCAGACCAGGTAATAAAAATCGAGAGTCGTATCGGCCCCGGACTGAATGGCGGATCCAAACGCGTCCGCAATCAGCAACCGGTTGAGTCGACGTGTTCGCTCTTCACCGAGACTCGGTACCCCTGCATCGACAAGTTCCTGGGCTTCATTGGGCAACAGTCCGTCGTCCCAGATTTCCTGTTGGTAGAAATTCTTGTCCTGGATGACTTCATTGAGTTCGTCGACCAGTTTTTCGAAAACGGGATAATCTTCGAACGGATTGCCACCGCGCCCCCCTCTTCTTCTGCCGCGTCGATCCTCGGAATCATCGATCTCGATCTGGACGGCCCCGTTGGGTTCGTCTTGATCGATCTCGCCAAGCTCGATGCCTTCAGCTTTCAACTTTTCTGCCGTCGTAAGCAGTTCCTGTTGCAAATCCGACGGGAGCGCGTCCCAGACACTTTTGATTTTCGGTTCATCATCTTTGCCTTCAACCAGTCGTTCGACCAACAGTTGCGGATTGGGAACATGCTCGCGAAGCTTGATTTTCCAGTCCAGCACTTCCTGGTAGTGAAACGGCGCGATGGCTACCAGCAACACGGTAATGATTCCCAGTAACACGTACAGCACGTGCGATGCAAACGCGGCTCTAAATGAATCTTTAATTATGGCCAGGTAAGGTCGCATCATTATTTTCTTGCTTCCGCTTTGATTTTGGAGTCCAAAAGCTGATCAAAACTCGACAGGTAGGATGCCTATCCCACGTTAAGTTTGGTAATGTTCTTCTGCGCCCTGGACAATTTTCAGGAAGGCGTCTTCCAGCGAAACGTGTTCCTTCTCCAATCGAATCAGACTGACGTCTCTGGCACGCAACCGGTCAACGAGGGCATCGATGTCGCTTTGCCCGTCCATGTTGGCCCGGATGACAAATCGGGACTGACCGTCGGATGACTTGATTTCAAATTTGGTTCCGTCAAACGCGTCAGTCACTTCGGCCTGTTTCCCTGTGACTTCCACCTGCAAAATGGTCCCCGTCACCGCGTCACCCACCAGCGACTTGACAAAGTCGCCAACGTCGTCGACCGTTCCGCAATACCTCAAATCGCCCCGGTCAAGAATCGCTACGCGGTCGCAGATCATTTCAACTTCGTAAAGAATGTGGCTGTTCAGGAAAATCGTCACGCCCTGTTGCTGCAGGCGTTTGATAATCTCGCGCATGTCAGCTCGGGCGCGCGGGTCAAGTCCGTCTGTCGGTTCATCGAGGATCAGCAATTTCGGATCGTGTAACAGCGACTGGGCAAGTCCCAGCCGCTGCAGCATGCCCTTGGAATATTTTTTGACGCGATCCTTGGCGCGGTCCGCCAGCCCGACCAGGGCCAGCAAGTCGGCCCGTTTGCGCCGAATCACTGAAGTCGGGACGTTGCTGAGATTGCCGTAACATTCCAGCGCGGTATTTCCAGTCAAATGCGGGGGGATGCGGAGGTGTTCCGGTAAGTAACCCACCATCATCCGGCCGGCGCGGCTACCAGCCGATTTTCCCATCATGGTCGCCGACCCACCCGACTTGCGAATGATCCCCAAGAGAATCTTGACCAGCGTTGTCTTGCCGGCGCCGTTGGGACCCAGCAACCCGAATATCTCGCCCTGTTTGACGTCGAACGTGACGCCCTTCAACGCCTGGAGCTTTTTTCCAAACAGAAACCCGTCAGAATAGGTTTTCTTGATCGAGTTAACGGTAATCGCAAGTTCGTTGTTCATTGGTTCCAAAGATTGGCGGTTCACTAAGGGGGTCGGGAGTCTTTTCTCGAAATTGGTCCAGGGTGAGCTTCGACAGTTACCTAATTTCGCGATTCCCGCTCACAAGGCAACAGAAAGAACTCGGGACCGTTTCGCTCCCGCTTACAATGCTGAGAGCCGTCTTGATCAATTATTTGTGATTGGCGATATGTGATTTGTTATTGAGACGCTGATGATACTGAGTAATAACATATCACCAATAGTTAATCACCAATAACGAATACACCTTTCTGCAATGGCGGAATTTTTGACGATTGCGAGACCTAGTCCACCACCGGCGATTCGCCTGTATCTCAGACCGTGCCGAACAGGATTGCTCCCGACCCCTTTGAGCCTCCGCTTGATTCGATTATAGGAGGCCCCGTCCGCAATTCGATAGGGCCACTGTTATTCAACTCGCATTAGCTTACCTTGAATCAACGTTCCTGGTTTCATTTCGTCATGGCAATTGAACCACCCGTGGACCAATCCGAACACACCAATCTACTGTTTGAGACGTCTCCTTTCGGCAATCTGGACGCGATCGTCGAGCACGACGGTCGGGCCGTTTATCTGTACCTGAGCAGCCAGGGCCGCGACGATTCGAAGTTTGGAACGCGGGCGTGTTGGGTTCGCAATCTCGTTCCCGGTCCGTACGTAATCAACGAAGACGAAATGAAACAGGGGATCCCTCCCGTTTTGCCGCGCACACATTGCAAGTATTCGGACAGTCGCCCGGTCCCCGACGCCGCAAGGCTGCAAGTTGTCTGGTTCGAGGAAGGCAACGGCATCGCACTGTTTGAAACGACAGAAACCGGTGAGCAAGTAATGTTGGCAGTGATTCCTCCGTGGAGTGGACTGGACGGTTTTCATGGTTATGCCAACGAATGCGCCGCCGAAAATCCCATCTGTTGGCCGCTTCCCGACAACCCCAACCTGTTCCGCCGGATTGCTCGTGCGAGCGAATTCTGGAATGCGTGCCAAGCGATCGACGAGCACCCGTTTGCCAAGCTCCAACAAGACGTCTTGGCGGTCTACCGGAATACCTGGGGACCCGAATCAAACTACTTTTCAATCGATGGGGGGAATTTTCCACCTCGCGGTTTAGCGACTTTCGAATTGAACGACCAATTCATTGCCGCCACGGTTGGGATGAGTTTTTGTCCACAGCCGAACGTCGAGTTGAACGTCGACGATCCGCAGAATTTTCGTCGCGTCGAACTGGCGATTCGCTTGGACGGACCGCTTTCCGATGTCGCCCAAACGAAAATTGTAAAGCAGCTCAGCCGGGTTGGCTGCCCTGCCCTGGCAAAACTGGACGTGGCTGGGCAATCAGCACACGTGTGTTTTTCCCGCTCTCACTTCCGTGTTGGGCGAACGCGTGCAAACTGTTCGCGTAGAACGGGCTGGACCCTCGTCCGCGGCCACCGGGATGAATCTCCAGCTGCCCGATTTTCGTGACGACCCGGTAAACCTGTTGTGGTTGGTGCCAATTTCCGGGACAGTCAGTTAAAGCGTGTTGGCGGCAGTCCAATTTTTTGTCTAATGGGCGAATTGTCTGCAACCGGGATTGCCATGTTGGCGCGGAGCTTGCAAAGGCCTACTTGCTCGGCCCAGGCAAGCCATCTCGCCAAAAGAAGGGCAACTTCGGCGAGGCAACTGAGTAAGATATAACAACGTCATTCCCCTGGCTAAAGAGTGAATCAACCCTATCTTGTTTACGGAGTTTGAATGGATCCCATCACCTGGTCAATCATCCTGCTCAGCATCGGGTTTCTGGTCGTCTTTCTGGAACTTTTCATTCCCTCTGCCGGATTGCTGGGCGTGTTGGCGACGATCCTGTTGATTTCCGGCGTCGTTGTCGCGTTTTTTCACAGCCTTTATGCTGGTGCCATCGCGCTGTTGGTCACGGTGGTTTCGATTCCGGTGCTACTGGCAATCATGGTCAACGTCTGGCCGCACACGCCGCTGGGCCGTCGAATTCTGCTTGGCAAAATGGACCCCAAAGACGTCATGCCAACATCGGAACAGTACACCGAATTCAAATCGCTGGTCGGACAACTGGGAATTGCCAAAACCAAAATGTTGCCCAGCGGAATCGTGTTGATCAACGATCGCAAATATGATGCTCTCAGTGACGGCTTTGCAATCGAAGTCGGACAACCCATTAAAGTTTCGGCCGTCAAAGGCAATCGAATTATTGTGCAACCATACGATGGTGAGATTGGCGATCCGGACGATCTTCCCGTCCGTGATCGAGATGTCCTTGCCCAGCCGATTGAGGAGTTGGGGCTGGAGGGGCTCGACCTGGAAACTCTTGACGGTTTTGAAAACAAAGACTCCGGCCAACCATGAGATATCTTGTTGTCCTGCTGACGGTACCGATTCTTGTCCTCTGCCCTGAATCGATCGTCGCGCAAACCGCCTCGCTGTCTTCCAGCTTGAAACTCGAAAGCGCTGAAAAGCTCGCTGACGAAGCGGTCCGGCTTGGCGATCCGACGCGGGGAGCGATGGCGTTTTATGAACCGACGATGAACTGCGCCAAATGCCACGAACCGGTAACAGGTCGCCGGCTCGGACCCGACCTGTCGGAACATCGTGAAGTGACCGTGGCACACCTCATCGAGTCGGTTTTGCATCCTTCGACCGAGATCAAACCGGGATTTGAAACGATCGTGGTGCAAATGGAAGACGGCCGCCTGTTCACCGGAATCAAGACGGGAGAGACTGATGACGCGTGGCTAATGGATCGTATTGAGCAACCCGATCAACCGCTGGAGATCGACAAACAGGCCATCGCTGACTGGAAGCAATCGACCAAATCGACAATGCCAGAGGATTTGACCAACCAGTTAACAGATCGGCAACAGTTTCTCGATTTGATCCGTTACCTGCACGAGATTGCCAGTGCGGGCCCCGGCCGCGCCTTGCAACTCAAACCGGCCTCCGCGCTGTTCACACAGCTCCCGCTCCCTGAATACGAACAACACGTCGATCATGCCGGCCTGATTCGTGACTGGAATAACATCGCGTTCAGTCGCGGGGAAGAAATCTATCGCCTGCGTTGTGCCAGTTGCCACGGCACGCTCGAAGAAGAAGGCTCCATGCCTACGTCGTTGCGATTTGCGTCGGGAAAGTTCAAGCATGGCAACGATCCGTTCACGATGTACAACACGTTGACGCACGGTTACGGCATGATGAATGCCCAGCGTTGGATGGTGCCACAGCAAAAATATGCTGTCATTTATTATTTGCGGAAACAGTTTATTGAGCCGCACAACCCCAGCCAGTTGTTCGACGTTACCGAAAATTATCTGGCCAGCCTGCCTGTCGGCGACACGCGCGGTCCCAAACCTGAATTGCCACGTCCATGGACGAAAATGGACTACGGCCCGAGTTGGTTTAATACGATCGAAGTCTCAAACGACGGTTCCAACATCGCTCAAAAAGGAATTACGATGCGGCTGGACGATGGACCTGGCGGGCTGGAGTCGGGTAAGTACTGGATCATGTACGATCACGACACAATGCGTCTGGCCGCAGCCTGGAGCGGCGCGTTCATCGACTTTAACGGCATTCATTTCAATGGCGTGCACAATCGCCATCCAAAAATCACGGGGCAGATTCATGTCGAAAATCCGGTCGGCCCCGGGTGGGCCAACCCGAAAACCGGCAGCTTCGCTGACGAACGCCTGGTCGGTCGCGATGGCAAACATTACGGGCCACTGGACCGAGAATGGGTTCATTACCAGGGCATGTATCGCTTCGGCAATCAATCCATTTTGAAGTATACGGTCGACGACACGGAAATCCTCGAAGCTCCCAGCCTCCAATTCGTCGACGAACACCCCGTCTTTGTGCGGACACTGAATTTGGCGCCCCATGATCAGGAACTCGTGCTGCAACTCGCGCAAACAGACGCGAACTGCATCGCGAAAGAGTTTTCCGACCACGCACTGGGTCTGTTACCGGTCCCGCCTGGTGACGAAAACAGAATGGCACCCGCCAGCGACGGCATCGCGTTTGACGGTACTAATTTCGCCCAGACCGACGCCACTGACTTCGATTTCCAGACACAGGATTTCTCGATTGTCGCAAAAATTAAAACCTCAGAGGGCGGCACGATCGTGGCGTTCACGAAAGATCAGCCGGATTGGATGTCGTTCGGTCAAACGTTGTTTGTCCGTGATGGCCGGTTGGCTTTCGATATTGGTTGGGTAGGTGCTGTCAATTCGACAGCTCACGTTGCCGACGATCAATGGCACGATGTCGCCGTGACACGGCGCGCGCAGGACGGACAAATTCGATTTTATGTGGACGGCCAACCGTGCGGCCAAGGCAATCTCGTGCCTGAAAGACAACTCGCTGGCAAATCCGTGGTGCGCATCGGGTTCACCAACGACAATTTTCCAGCGACATCACATTTCGACGGGCAATTGAAAGACGTCCGGTTTTATCAACGCCTGCTGTCGCACGAGGAGCTCGAAAATCCAGCTGATCTGGCCAATGACCAGTTGATCGCCAACTGGAATTCCGTGAAAGACGGATCCTTGATCGACGCGACCGGAAACGGACACACCGCTAAACTTTCTGCATCCGCTCAATCGCAGGAGTTAACGGGAATGATAGCGAGCGTTTCATCAACCGCTGACGCGGAACTGTTCAACGAGCAAGGCAACCTGCGACTTCGAATCGCCAAGACGGACAAACCGACTCAGCTGACGGTGCGAATGACAAATCCAGGCAATGCAGGCGACCCGGAAAAACTGGCCCGTCGTCTGGACTCGCTTGACGGATTGGGAGATTTGAGACCATTCACAACGGGTGGGCCGCGACGTTATCCAGAAATTCTCGAAACCGAAACGATTGTTGGTAGCAATGACGGTCCGTTTGCGGTCGATGTCTTTGTACGCCCGGTCGACAACCCCTGGAACTGCCAGCTGCGCTTAACGGGACTCGATTTTAACGCGGATGGTAACACGGCCGTCATCTCGACCTGGGATGGTAGCGTGTTCAAGGTCACGGGGCTTTTGGAAAAAACGACCCGCTGGCAACGCATCGCCGCCGGCCTGTTTCAACCGCTGGGTATCAAATGGATTGGCGACAAGATTTATGTTGCCTGCCGCGACCAGATTTGTCTGCTGCGCGATCTTAACGGCGACGGCGAAGCTGACTTTTATGAAAATTTCAACAACGACCACCAGGTGACGGAACACTTTCATGAATTCGCGATGGGCCTGCAAACCGATGCCGAAGGCAATTTCTATTACGCCAAATCGGCCCGACATGCTCTGCCTGCCGTCGTCCCCCATCATGGAACCCTGTTGAAGGTAAGTGCGGACGGCTCCCAAACCGAAATTGTTGCCAACGGTTTTCGGGCCGCCAACGGCGTTTGCATCAATCCCGACGGCACGTTCGTCGTCACCGATCAGGAGGGCCACTGGAATCCCAAGAACCGCATTAACTGGGTCAAGCCGGGCGGTTTTTACGGCAACATGTTTGGCTATCACGACGTTACCGACGAATCGGATGCCGCCATGGAGCAACCACTGTGCTGGATCACAAATTCGTTTGACCGTTCGCCAGCCGAATTGATGTGGGTTGACAGCGAAAAATGGGGGCCACTGAATGGCTCCTTGTTAAATTTTTCTTATGGCTACGGCAAAGTCTACATCGTGCCCCATGAAAAAATCGGCGCACAGATACAGGGTGGCATGTGTGCCTTCGATATTCCTCAGTTCCCGACGGGCGTGATGCGGGGACGATTCAACCCGGTCGACGGCCAGCTGTATTGCTGCGGATTGTTTGCCTGGTCCGGCACCCAACAGGAACCCGGTGGCTTTTATCGGATTCGCCGCACGGAACAACCGGTTTACCTGCCCATCGAGTTGCACGCCCGCAAGGGAAAGCTGCAAATCAAGTTCAGCGGGCCACTCGATCGCGACTCTGTCTCAGACATCAGGAATTGGGCGATCAAGACCTGGGAGCTAAAGCGGACGGCCAACTATGGGTCGGATCATTACAACGAACAGGAACTGGAAATCACCGAAGCCAAACTTGGCAGCGACGGCCAGATTGTTGAATTGTCCATTCCGCATCTGGCTCCGTGTTGGTGCATGGAAATCAATTACGCGCTCAAAACGGCTGACGGAAAACGCTTGCAAAATAAAATCCACAACACCATTCACGCGCTGGCCGAGGTCGATTCGCCGTAACGTAAGTCAGTCTGTCCCAGACTGACACCGCTCTAGAGCCACGGATTTTCCGCGTCTGGGACAGACGCGGCTACGTTCTATCACTCGACTCAGAGAGTCAAGCTACGTTCTATCACTCGACTCAGAGAGTCAAGCTACGGGAACGTGCGAGGGGGTCGGGAGTCTTTTTGCGAATAACGTCTCACGAGGGAGACTCTTTTTCAAAAAGACTCCCGACCCCTTTCGCGCCGCAAGGCCGCGCGGCGATGTCCGGCGAGTCCTTCCAATTCAGCCAACCGCGCGGTGTCGTCGACCAAATCCTGCGGCGCGGCATCCATTTTCAGCCACGTCCTCACTCGCAAGAATGTGAGTACATTTAGTCCCGCGCTCCAGCGCGCCGTGCCGGCCGTCGGCAGCGTGTGATTGGGTCCGACTCCGTAATCGCCGAAAACTTCTGCCGAGTTATGGCCAACAAAAACGCACCCTGCGTTGCGAATTCTGCCTGCAACCTCACTTGCCTTTCGACAGTGGAGCTCCAAATGCTCCGGCGCCAGACCATTGGCAATGTCAACTGCCTCGTCGATCGACGTGGTCACGATGATCGCACTTTTGGCCAGTGATTGGCGGGCGATTTCGGCGGTTGGCAAATCGGCCAACTGTGATTGCAGGGCAATGCGTACTTTATCCGCGAACTCTTCGCTCAAGGCGATCAAAATCGGTCGCGCGTCGGTATCGTGTTCGGCTTGCGCCAACAGGTCAGTGGCGACCGTTTCCGGATCGGCATGCTGGTCGGCAATGATGACCAGCTCCGACGGACCGGCCAACATGTCAATCCCGCAATCGCCGTTGACGATTTTCTTCGCCGCGGTCACCCAACGACTGCCGGGGCCGCAAATCAGATCGCAGGCCGGTGCGTCGCCAAACCCATACGCCAGCGCGGCAATCGCGTGCGCGCCGCCCACTGCCAGGACCCGATCGGCACCGGCAATCCCTGCGGCTGCCAACATCAAGTCAGATGGATTGGGCGTCGCCACGAAAATCTGCGAACAGCCGGCGACGTGTGCGGTAACCGCCGTCATCAAAACGGTGGAAGGCAACGGAAACCGCCCCGCCGGCGCATAGCAACCGACCCGCTCGAGGGGCTCGATCGTGTGACCGGCCTGTCCGCCCGGGACCTCCGCCGTCAACGGCTGCAAACAATCAAGCTGCGCCCGCGCAAAGCTCTCAATCCTGCCGGCGACACGCTTGAGCAGTTCCCGGTCGTCTGATGGAATCCGATTCATCGCTGCCTGCAGCTGCGGTCGCTCAAACCAAAGTGGCTGGCCGGCAACCCGTTCGCCAAACCGCTCGGCATATTTTCGCACGGCGATTTCACCGTTAACGCGGACATCGTCAACAATCGCCTGCGTCTGACTCATGGTCTCCGAGTCAATCGAGCGATTGATCGCGCCGATCTTGAAATCAATGGAGCGAATTATTCGAATGGATTCGGTCATGGACTCTTCTTTTCTTCCAACTTGTTGGGGCGGCGAACAATCCGATTCATTCTGCGGGCGAGTTCGCGATAGACCTCATCCAGGCTGACGCCCGCATTGACCAGCTTTACCAACGAAAAGTACAAAACATCGGCGGCTTCCCAGGCAATATCTGCGGGCGACGTTGCATCGGCAAGTTCTTTTGCTTCTTCCAGCAGTTTCGCCTCCAACATCGGTCCATCGTTGGCCAGTTTTCGCGTGAATGATTTTTCATCCGCGCCAAGGATGCGATCTGACAAGCGGGCAATGACTGCCTGGATATTGCGTTCTGCCCCAAAACAGGTGTATGTCTCGCGGTGGCAGAATCCGGGAGGTTGCTGGCGAACGCGAAAACGCAAACAATCCGAATCGCAATCAAGTGCAATGCCCAACAGTTCCTGGGTCGCACCACTCGATTTCCCCTTCAACCACAGTTCGTTCCGCGAGCGCGACCAATAAACCCCCGTTCGAGTTTGAATCGCGTGTTGGAGACTTTCGCGATTCGAATAGGCCAGCCCGAGCGCCGTGCCAAGTTGATCGGTAATCAGGGTGGGCCACAAACCGTCCGGGCGATCGCTGCTGAGCATCAAGGACAAGGACTCGGTCAAGTACTGGTTGATATCGACAACGCCAGCTTCAATCACACAATCGATATCGGTTTGGTGAAACTCAGCCGATTGTTGGGGCGTAAGCATGAATTCGGATTCGACTTGCAACGTTCCGGTCCGCGCGACGCTGGCGAGCAATCCCGAATTTTCATCGCATATCTCCGGGCAGCGGATCAACCAATGGGTCCCCAAACTGGTGAGGGTCTGCCAATGGCTGTCGTTGATATCGGCCACGATTCGCAGCCGTTCAGGCGGAACAGCTTCAGTAAACTCACCGATACGATCCAATTCAATGACAATCTCGCTGGCTCCCTCGTTGAGCATCTTCAACGCATCGTCGAGACTGCAACCGGGTACTTGAACCTGAAGATCGACCTTGCCACCCAGTCGTCGAATGGATGCCAGCAACTGCTCCGAAGGAACACTTGCGGTGACGATCAATTTTCCAAGCAGACACCAGTCGTCGGGCGACACGAGCTCCGATTCCAGGTTGATTTTCGGAATGATCATAGCCGTACCTCGATCTGTTGGCTGGCAAGTTGCTGTTTGACTTGTTGGACGGTCAGGTTTCTATCGTGAAATATTGATGCCGCCAGCACCGCGTGGGCACCGTGTTGAAACGCCTCAACCATGTGCGCGACCGAGTCGGCTCCGCCGGAAGCAATGACCGGCAAACGGCAAACCGAAGTAACCGCGTCCAAAAGATTCAAATCATAACCGCTGCGCGTCCCGTCACGGTCGAAACTCGTCAGCAGAATTTCGCCCGCGCCAAGACGTTCCACTTCTACAGACCAGTCGACCGCCGAAAGGGGTTCGGCCTGGGTGCCGCTGCGCGTTACGACTTCCCACAATCCCGGTTCCGTCTGACGGGCATCGATGGCGACGACCGTGCACTGCGCTCCGAAATTTTCCGACATGCGCTTGACAAGCGCGGATCGCGCACCGCGGCGGAATTGACTCCGACTTTGTCCGCCCCGGCGTTAAGCAACCGCCTTCCATCTTCGATTGAAGCGACGCCACCGCCCACGGTCAACGGAATCTTCAATCGTTTTCGCACCGCTTCGACGGTCTCCAGCATCGCCAACCGTCCTTCCCGGGTAGCGGAAACGTCCAGCAACACCAGTTCGTCGGCGCCTTGCTGTTGATAATAATCGGACAGCTCGACCGGATCTCCCGCGTCGCGGAGGTTTTGAAACTTGATGCCTTTGACAACGCGTCCGTCCTTCACGTCGAGACAAGGAATGATTCTTGCTTTAAGCATTCGAAATCCAGTTCTGCAAAACCGTTTGCCCCCAATCGCCCGACAACTCCGGATGAAACTGACATGCCAACACGCGCCTGCGCCAAAGGGAACTGGTAAACGTGCCTCCGTAGTCGGTTAACGCATGCCCCCAGCCCGCGGGCGGGTCGACCAACCGAAATGAATTGGCAAAATAGGCTTCGCCAGCTTCGAAAGGACTCGTCGCTCCCTGTGGCTGGACGGTATTCCAACCCAGCTGCGGGACATGCACGTTCGATCCAAATCGCTGCACGCGTTGGTCCACGATTCCCAACCCAACCGCTCCGGGACTTTCTTCGCTCTCAGCGCACAACAATTGCATTCCCAGGCAGATGCAAAGCGTGGCTCGATCGGCTCCGATCCGCTCAAGCAAAGGTTGGCGAATTTTGAGTTCGTCCAGTTGTCTCGTGGCGGCTGCAAACGCACCAACACCCGGCAACACGACCCTCTTTGCCTCAGCAATTTCGTCGGCGTCGGTCGTCAAACGCCAGGTCTGATCCAGCCGATCAAAGGCCGCCTGGAGTGAGCGAATGTTGGCAACGCCGGTGTTGATGATGTGGATCATTTTTCTAATGCGGAATGCGGAGTGGGGAATGCGGAATTGTGGCACAGACCTGGGGATGTGTTTGCGTTCACGTTCACGGCTCGGAAATCCGTCCCACATTAAAGGACTCCTTTGGTGCTGGGGACATCGCCAGCCGTTCGAACGACCGCTTTGCGAAGCGCAAGTGCCAGTGATTTAAACGCGGCTTCCGCCCGATGGTGGTCGTTGGTTCCGCGAATCACGTCGACGTGCAGTGAACAACGCAGCGACATCCCGAGGGAGTTGAAAACGTGTGTTATGTTCTCCGTGGCGATCGTGCCGACCATTTCGCGCTGAAGCCCCAGGTGGACTTCCGGCCAGGGGCGACCACTCAAGTCGATCACCGTTCGTGCCAGCGCCTCGTCAAGCGGCGCATAGGCATAGCCAAATCGAACAATGCCGGTGCGTGTCCCGAGCGCTTGATCAATCGCGCTGCCAAGTGCTAGAGCACAATCTTCTGCCGTATGATGATCGTCAATGTGAAGATCGCCCGTGCATTGCAGTGTGAGATCAAACCGCGCGTGAAAAGCAAGCGCGGTCAGCATGTGATCAAGAAACCCGATGCCCGTGGCGATTTGCGTTTGGCCGGTTCCGTCGAGATTCAGATCGATGTTGATCTCGGTTTCTTTCGTTTTCCGCGAAACCGATGCCGTGCGCGGTTGTATTTCCGCATGTTCGACCGTCAGCTCAACTGGCTCGTCAATCGGCAGGGCCAGGAAGCCGGCGTCAATGTTTGCGCCGGTAATGTTGATCAGGCATTTCGCCAGGTGCAGGTAATCGGCCGCGTTGGCTGGGCAGGTGATGCGCAACATGTTCTTTCAGAATACCCGAGTCGGCAAATTTTCGAACGGCGATTCCGGCTTGACCGAACTCTTGCCAAATTTGGGCCGCATCAGCGAACTCGGCCAACACGAAATTACCCTGCGAAGCGATCGGACGGGCACCACACTCGGCCAATAACGCGGTTAGGTCGGTTCGTTCGCGGATGACTTGCTGAATATTGCGTTCCATCGAGCCCGTGTCGAGGATCGCTTGCGAGGCGAGGTCCAGTGACGGCCCACTGACGGGGAAAGGCCCCGTTTGCGACCAGTAATCTTGCGCGGATTGTGAATCGGGCGCGATCAAGTATCCCACCCGCAGTCCGGCCAGACCAAAGGCCTTGGACAGTGTCCGGACAACAACGATGTTCGGATGCGCTACGAACTCGCGGGTCGGGTCGACGTCGGCAAATTCGACGTAAGCCAGATCGACTAACACAGTTGCACCGAACTCCCGGGCTCGCGCGGCAATTTGAAGAACGGCCGCTGCCGGGATGACTTGACCGGTCGGATTATTGGGAGTCACCAGCACGACCAGGGCCGTTTGACGATCGATTTCTTGACAGAATTTGTCGACGGGGAATTCGCCGAACAGCCAATCGACTTTCCGCAGTTTCCCACCGCAGTTGGCTGTGTAGATGTCGATCATTTCGAAGGAAGGCTGGTGCACCAGGACGTAAGGCCGCTCGGCAGAAACACAGCTGCGAATCACGCGTTCGATCGCCTGGTCGCCGCCGGCCGAGATGACGATCCGCTCCGGGTCTGTGTCGACAAACTGCGCGATCAATGTCTGCAGCCGCGCTACGGATGGATAACGCGAGACTGACTCCGGCGTTACGCGGGCGCACGATTGGGCAATATCGAGCGAAGGTCGCGATTCATTGCGACTCAACTGCAATTTGATTTCACCTGCGCACTCGGGCGGTTGATAGATTCTGTTTTGAGTTGTCATGCGATTTTGCCCGTCAAGGGATAATTTGTTCTGGCCGCGTCGTCACGATGTCGCAAGCGCCCGCCTGTTTCAATCGGGGAATAATCTCCGCCAGCTGCCGACGAGGAACGGCCGAACGAACAGCAAACCAACCCGTATCGCTCAGCGGAGAGAGTGTGGGTTGATGCATGGAAGGCAGGCATGCGAAAACGGTTTCCAGGTTTTCTTCTTCAACATTGAGATCCAGCATCACGCGGCTCCTGGCTTCGAGAACTGCCTTGAGGAGCATGACCAGATCGTCAATTCGCCGTTTGATCGCTGTGTCGTGCACCGCGGTTTGGGAAGCGTACAATCGCGTGGTCGAAGTCAACACTTCGTCAATAATGGCCAGTCCATTGGCGCGCAGTGTGCTGCCCGTTGCCGTGTTGTCGAGGATGCAGTCGGCGTCTTCGGGAGGAAAGACTTCGGTCGCGCCAAATGTCTGCAACACTTTGGCGTCGAGTGTTCGGGAATCGATCCAACGCTGCGCCAGATTGGGATACTCGGAAGCCACAACCAGCTTTCGATTTGGCAGTTGGCCGTTTTCCAGGATCTGGTGGGGAGCGGCAACAACCAGACGGACCGGGTTGAGCCCGGTATCCAAAAGCTGAACCAGGTCGGCCCCCGTTTCGTCGATCCAGTCGGCGCCCGCGAAGCCGATATCGCGTGCTCCCGCCGTAAGCATGCTGATCACGTTTCGCGGTTTAAGGATCTTGGCGGAAAAATGCGGCAGGGAAATGTGAGGTCGATAGCCACGTTCGGATTGACGAATCGAAACACCGGCATCTTTAAGGAGGCCGACGACTTCGTCAAACATCCGGCCTTTGGGCAGTGCGATGCGGACCACATCGGGGTCGCGATCAGGAGACATATCGAAATTCCTTGTTGGTCAGGGCTTTCGATCAGAGAATCGCGAGCAGTTTTGGCAGTCCTAGCCACCAACGCGAAACGCTGACCGAAGTGGCCAGCGTATGTTGATATTACGAGCTAGTCCACAACCGTCACCCAGCTGGGTGCACATGATGATGGCGATGGTGGCTCGATCTTGTAATCATGGTGACATTGTTACCGTTGTGGCGGACGGTTGTCAACCGATTCCTTAACAATCTCTCCCTCTGAGGTCGGGCAGTTTTTAAGTCATGTTTGAATCAAAATTTATGCATTTCACCCTTCCGCCGGGAGGGTCGCGAGGAACAAGCCGGGAGGGTAGTCGGCATGGATTACGCACGCAACCCTCCCCGGCCGCTACCGCGTCCGACCCTCCCGCAAGCGAGAGGGTAAAGCAAAATTGCACGACTTCCGGAACCGAGCGAGGGGACTCGCTTGGCTATTGGGGGACGTCCGCTGAAAAAAACAAAAACCTGTGAATCCAATATCGCGACCGCTGCGAAGACTTCAGGAGCTTGGCATCGTGCATTGTCACCATGCAAGCCAATTTCGGTTTCCCCCTTTTTTACCTTCAAACAGATGGAAAAGCAGATGAAATTCAAAATGTCGATTGCTTTGGCCGCGATGGCCTGCCTGGTTTCGGTCAATTCGGCCACCGCTCAAAATCAATGCCCAGCTTCTCAGTGCCCGGCTTCGAAAGGGGAAATGTCGCAGACGATTTCCACGGGCGTGATGGAAACCAGTATCAACGAAGAGAAAGATATCGTTGACACCGCAGTTGCAGCTGGCAGCTTCAAGACTCTGGCTGCCGCTCTGACCGCAGCGGAACTCGTGGACACGTTGAAGGGCGATGGTCCTTTCACCGTTTTTGCTCCGACCGATGCGGCTTTCGCCAAACTTCCTGCAGGCACGATTGACACCTTGTTGAAGCCCGAGAACAAGAAAAAGCTGCAAGAAATTTTGACGTACCACGTTGCCCCAGGAAAATTGGAAGCATCGGACGTAATCCGGCTGCGTTTGCTGGAAACCGTGTTGGGCAAAGATGTCTTGATCAAGGTCGATGGCGACAAAGTTTCGATTAACGGTGCGAACGTCACCGCCACAGATATTCAATGTTCCAACGGCGTGATTCACGTGATTGACGCGGTAATTCTTCCCAAGTAACGGGGTAAGCATCGGCTCAATTGTCGCTACAATGTGAAGGAGGCGATACTGCCTCGACTCACTCAGATGTAGAGGTTACTCCAATTGACAATTGAGATGGCGTTATTACCGAGAGTTTCGAACGGCGATGAGACTGCCGTAGCCGATTGTCTAAATCGCTACGGTGGTCTCGTTTGGTCGCTGGCACGACGCATGTGTCCCGACCATCAAACCGCAGAAGATGCAGTGCAAGATATTTTTATGCATGTTTGGAAATCGGCGGACCGTTTCGACGAATCGATCGCCAGCGAAACAACGTTTATCGCGATGATTGCCAGGCGGCGATTGATCGATATGAGTCGAAAGAAATCCTGGAAGCAGACTCGGGCCATGGGAGGTGAAGCCAATCCGTTGGAGCAGGTGACTTCTGCTGTGATGAGAGCCGAAGAAAAAATGGAGCTGCGCGACGAAGCGGCAAAAGCCGGTCAGTTGCTCGAGCAGCTTCCCCACGATCAACAACATGTTTTGAAACTTTCCATTTATGACGGACTTTCCCACTCGAGCATTGCCGAGGCAACGGGCCTGTCCCTCGGCACGGTGAAAACTCATATCCGCAGAGGCCTGATCAAGTTACGTGAAGCCCTTTTTCAAGCTAACCAATCCCTGCCCGAATCCAATCTTGTCCGAGGGGAGGTGAAGTCATGAACGACAATTTGATCCCCCTCAACGAGCGAGCCGAAGAACTTCTTTCGCAACTCGTGACAAATGGCTTGTCGGCCGACGAACAACGCGAGTTTGACCAGATCGACTGGCAAGGCCTGGGTACGACATCCGGCATGGAGATTACCCGCTTTGAGCAAGCCGCAGCCGCGTTTGCAGTTGCGTTTGATGAGTTGGGCGATGCTGCGACAGATCCCGTGCCGGTAGACCTGCTCAAGCGGCTTGATAAAGATGCCGAGCAGTTTTTCGCCGGGGGCGATAAGGACGTTTTTGCTGACGACGCCCGCAACTCGGCAGAACGAACGACTCGGCCGGCCACTTTGCCAATGAGTTCGGCGGCTCCGCCAAGTTGGCGAGAAGCACTCGCGATACTGGCTGCCGCAGCTTGCATTGCCATGCTGTTGTTCAACTGGTACCTGACGCCGGGCAACGCGCGGGCGCTTTCACCGGATCAACAGATGGCGGTGTTAATCAAGGCGAATCCGGCGGACCTGGTGATTGCCGACTGGACACCCGTTCAGGACAACAACACGCGCGGCCGAGTTGTTTGGAGTGACGCCCGTCAGGAAGGCTTCATGGTTTTTGAAGGGTTGCCTGCCAACAACCCATCCAAAGAACAATACCAACTTTGGATTTTCGATACCGATGCGAATCAGGAACACCCGGTGGATGGTGGTGTGTTCGACATTCGCGGCAGTGGCAAAGTGACCATTCCCATCGACGCCCGCATTCCGGTAGACAAGGCCGTCATGTTCGCGGTTACCGTCGAAAAACCCGGCGGCGTGGTTGTGTCCACGCGAGAGCGACTTCCGGTGTTGGCCAAAGTCGAGCAATCGAAATAAGTCATTTGTACTTTGATTCATGCCGGACACGCCGGCAGGGGATCGGGTAATTCAGCCTGTCAGCCCTAACTGGCGAAACTTCGCTTGCTGCCAGGCAAGCCGGTAGCGGGCGTTGCCGGACCGCCCCTACTTGTTACCAGCCAATACCTCTATTTTTTGAGGATGATCGAATAGCGAAAACTCAAATCTTGAAGCAGTTCACCGATAGCCTCGCTAATTTCTTCGGTTTGACCAACAACCATGAGGCCACCGAGAATTTCCAGAGTTCCGTCACCATTGGTATTGGTCCATGAATCAGGCGCGATGGTGGTCTTAATCAGGTCAATCAACATGTTTTCGGCTGTTCGTAATTCATGTTCCGGAGTCTCACTTGCGGCCTGGGCACTCAAGCCAGCCGTGTTTTGGGCTGGCATTGGCACCGCCGTTTCTTCTGTCGAAAGTTCTCCGGCAGCTAAATTTTGAATTTGTTTGGCGGCCTGATCGACAGGTTTTGATTCTGGCCGCAAGTCCTGGTTGGGCACGCAAAAGATTCCACCACCGCGTACGTTGCTGGATACGCCTCTTGGTGTGCCAATTCGATGTTTTTCCAGCTGCGCGATTTGCTGTAACAAATTTGAAACATCAAAAATTTGACGGGAAAAATATTCCGGGTCGGATGCGACATCCATCGAAATAATGCGAACAACACCGCTGTTGACCACATACGTTGCGTTGTGATCGCGGAGCATCAATTTCAGTGACTTGTTAAGTGGAATATCTGTGATTTTGAAGCTGATGGGCGTATCGACTTGGAGCGAATCATCGCGAGCTGAATGGTCGAGGACGACGTTGAATCCGTGTTTATCCATCAAATAATCCATCACGTCCGCGAATTCTGTGTCTTCAAAATCAAGCGATGCTTCCGTCGTGAGAAGCTTGCGAATTTCGATGTTTCGGCGCGCATTGTCCGACATTGTGACTTCATCGTCTGAAACGGCCGCGATGGCTGCCAGTCCTTTGGCGATGACCGAGTCGGGTGCGCCAAATCGTGCTTGACCTGGCCACATGGCCATTGTGAAAACCGCTGCCAGGAAAAGTCCCGCTACTGATAACGTTGCAAATCTCATCATCCACCTCTTCTGATAGGATTCCGTAATGAACTGAAACTGTCCGGCCAACGATGCCGCATCACCAAATTCTTCCAGCGCCCGTCGAGTTGCCTCGTCCGGATCGATTCCCGCCTGAATTAACTCCGCGACTCGTAGTTCCAGATGATCGCGGAGTTCGCCTGCGATCTGTTCGCATTGCCCCCGTTTGAGTCGCAGCAGGCGACTGACCAGGGCCAGGTAATTTTCAAATTCTCTGTTCGTCACAATTGCCTCCCGTTTTCCGGTTGCTCCGTAGGCGAGTCTGTCCCCAGACTTGCACCCAGACTCGCACCCTTTCTCCGTGGGGGGCGGGAGTCTTTTTAGCGACGCGTCATCAAGCTACATACGGTTTTTTCAAAAAGACTCCCGACCCCTTGCCTCAACCCTCAACACCTAACCTTCCAACAAAACCCTCCAGCAACGATGAAACACAAGCGGCATACTGCTGCCACTGGTTGGCTTGAACCGCCAGCCGTTTGCTGCCTTTGGCCGTGATTTGATACCACTTGCGTTTACGGCCCGTGGATGAATCCCAATGGCTCTTGATCAATTTGTCTTTTTCCAGCCGGTGCAATAGCGGATACAGGGTACCGGCGGGCAATTTGACTTGCCCATTGGAAGCCAGGTTAATCCGCTTTTGAATCAAGTAACCATACAGCGGCTCGTCAGCCATGACCGACAGCACTATCAGATCGAGACTGCCCCGCAGCAGATCTCGTTGGAATTTCTCGCTCATCAGGAATGACTCCTTTCTTGTGTCGTACTCCTATGTATAGGCAGGCGACATATACAAGTCAAGGATAATTCGGAAGCTGTTGGTTAACCGCGTGGGCAACAACGGCCCGCGAGTGCGATGGCGGCCAGCTGGACAACGCGGTTAAAAACCCCGATTTAAGCCGATCCGGATTATCCACCCCCTCAAAAATGGGTGATTTCGCGCCAGACAGTTGCCAATGTGTTTGCAACCGCCCCCGGCGCTGGTTAGACTCACCATTGAAAGTCACACCATTTGAGGATCCATCATGGCCAGCCAAAGAACAAAAATCAGTTTACGATCTTTGATTCACAAAACGGCGATGTCCGTACTCGTCTTCTCTGCCGTCGCGATCGCGTCAAACTTGTTGAACGCCGATGTTGTGGTCAACAACCAACCAGGTGCGGAAGACATTTTCGCTGCTAACCTTGATTCCGGATATGTTGACGCGGGTTTATCCGCCGACGTTAGTTCGGGCGATTTGACAATGTCGCCCGCGAACGCGGCACAACTTCGTGGTGGTTCCCAAGGCCCCTATATTGCGACGGAGCCGATCAGAATTATCGACGGTTCACGAGCTTTGACCACAGCGTACTACAACGGCGGTGGCGGCGGTGGACGACCGTACTTTGGCGGGGGTGCAGCCAGCATTCCTGAACCTTCGTCGTTGGCACTGCTTGGACTCGCAGCGGCCGGGCTCTTGACGTTCCGCAAACGCCGCGCGTAAGCCATCCGGAGCGGTATCCTATCGTTTAGCGTCAACCCCGCAGGCGTAAGGCGTAAGCGTGACTCACCCAGTCGCCTTCCGGCTAACCGTTAGACAAAGCCCATGCGTCAACTCTTGACTCTTGACTCTTGACTTCCTCTAACCCTCAACCCTCAACTCTCAACCCTCAACCCTCAACCCTCACCTCACACCGAATCCGATGGCTTGACAACGATCCGGTTCCCGATGGCTTGCGTGACGAAGACCGGTTGTCCCTTTTCGATAAGGCGACCATCGGAAATCACGTCGTAGACTTTTCCATCGATCCGGGCCTTGCCCGAGGGGACCAGCGGTGTGACCGTTTCGCCGGTGCGGCCTTCCAGGTGGCCCCAATCGACGATCGCACTGGGATCGCGTCCTCCGTCAAGTCCCGTTTCAGCGTAAACGGGCGGCTCCAGCATCATTCGTTTCAGATAAGGCGTATTGGGCAAGACCTTGCGCAGGACCGCGATCGCCGCCAGGAATCCCATTGCACCGGACAGCACCATCATCAAAGAGATGGGCAGCTGGTTCAACTCCTCGGCTGTCCTCGGAATGATAAACGACTGTGATGCGAGAATGATTGACACAATCACCATCAACAACCCACCAATTCCAAAAACGCCGAATCCGGGCATGATGAAGATCTCCATCATCACAAATCCCACCCCGAGCAAAAACAAAATAATTTCCAGCCATTGTGCGTTCCCGTCCAGATGTTGGCTCCAGAAAAATGCCACCAGGCACAGCGTTCCCAGGAAACCCGGTACTCCCACGCCGGGCGCCGACATCTCCGTCGATAACAGGAACACCGCTGCAAACAATAACCAGGGCGCGATAAACGGAGATGCCAGGTACTTGGCGACTTTTTCAACCCAGCGATCGGTGATCGTGGGCGTCAACGCTCGCGGCGAATTTTTGAGCTGATAAAACGCCTGCAGGCTTTCCATGTCGTCGGTGATGGCCCGCGCAAGATACAACTGTTCGGCCGTGTTGGCATCGACGCCTTCTTTCAGCCCGAGCGGTCCCAGCAAGATCCAATTATCGGCGTCGGCCAGCTGAGCATGAATCTCTCGGGTCAACAGGCGTACCTGACCTGATGTTTTTTCGCGATACCGCATCACTTGCTGATCGAGATCAATGACGCCCGCCAAGACGGACCCGTCACGACCCTTGCCGCGACCGAGCTCCTCGATCGAAGACAGATTGTCTGCGATCCAGGCGGGATCGACGACCGGATCCGGAACGCCACCAATTTCCGCCGAAGGTGCCATGATCAGATGATCGCATGTTAGCGCAACCAATGCGGCTGGTCCCCGCGCTACACCCGTCACGAACGTTACCGTCCGCACACTGTTCGGATCGAATTCTGAAATCCGGGAAGCCAATCGGCGGCACGCATCAGGATCTCCACCGCTGGAATTCATCCGGAAAATCAGCAAATTGGCATCGCTGGAATTGATCGCTCGCAACACCCACTGCACTGTTTCGGCATCGATGTAGTCGGGCAAATCAATTTGCACCGCGTCCCAGTCTTTACCCAGCGTCGGATCGCTTTCGAGTGCGTTGGCAGCCAGATTCAATTCGCGGGCCAACTCGGAGCGCGAGGTCACCCGGTGCTTGATCAAGCGATAGTCGGCCAGTTTCTTGCTGGAAAACGACGCCATCTCATCGTTTCCCGAAATCGTGTTGGATTCGATTACGTCGCCATCGCGTTCCAGCCTGGCAAGTTCGTCTTCGCCGACATACACGATGCCGTTAGCCGTCGTTACCCGGTAAAGTTTCGCAGTTGCATCCACCATGCTCATTACCATCGGTTCGGGCAACGTCAGTCGCGCCCTGGCAATCGTGCGATAGACTTCGCGAACCAGACCGTCGACGTTCTGTTCATCCGCCCCTGCCAAACCGATGGCGGCGTCGCGGTGCATCGCAATTTCGTCCGCCGCGATCGCGACCAGGACAGCATGTCCATTCAACTGGCTGGTCGGTTGTCGCTCGACGGCCAGATTTTCGCCGTCCGCATAGTTCCGCGCGGCTGGAATGTAGGCGACGCTGCGAACACGATTGAGGGCGGTGCTGGACAAAAACCGAGCCAGCTCAAGGCAACTTTCGAGCTTACTCCCCCGCCCTGTTTTGCCGTTGGCCGTGTCAAATTCGAGCACGATCACCGGTTGGTCTTCCAGGCGCACCGCATTGGGCACTTTTTCGATAATCCTCTCGATCGACTGGCGGACGGCCGCCGAATTTTGCGAGTTGATCGGAAGCGGAACCCGAACCAGGTATCCCGACCGCAACTCGCTTGCGCCCGTTTGATCCGCCGACGGCGCAGCGGTTTCCTGCGCGGGCATGCCGGTTTCCAGCCCACACACCGACGCGATCAAAATGACGCTGAACATCAACAGAGACCGAACCGCCAGCGATGGCAAGACGAAATTGGACGGACTGGTTTGCATGGTTCCGTGGATAGGCATGTGGACACAAATGGAGTAAACGGATGTCTGCCCTATTATAGGACAGTTTGTCGGCTGACAAATCACTCCCTGTTCGCAGGATGTGGTCGATTCTTGGGTGTTCTCTCGATCGCCGGGCAAATTCGAGTGAACTATAGAGAAGTTTCAATTTTCACAGTTCACAAGCAAATGAAGTGTTATTAGATGCTCTCATCCGAACCCGAAAGGCTCTGAATTCTTGGCGTGGGTCGTCCGCCGCGGCGGACCGCGTGCGACTTGAACCGAATTTCGACTTTTTTGGTCGTTCGGAGTAACTCTCGGCAAGAGTTACCCACTGGCTTTTCATAAACCCTCAACCCCAGAGAGCCCGACCTCCCACAGCGAGAGGCGGAATTAATCTGACTGCTCACCAAACCTTCGATCACGGTTGCCGAAATGCTTACCGTACGTCTGTCCGAAGGGGCGATTCTTATGGTCCGGTTCGTACTGCCCGGTTCCTCCCTGGAAAAGATGTCCATGCGACCAACGAAGTGCGACCCGCGTGTACCAGGGGGCATAATCAACACCCCAAGTCCCCTCGTTACAAAAACGGGGCTCACCGCGGTTGTTTCTTCTGCCAGCTGGCACACCGCCGCCGACGTAATAACCCTGGTAGCTGCTGTCATAGGTATGAGCTGCGTGCTTGGAAATCACCAGCGGGCAACCGGCCCGGGTGTGGCTCAATGCGCGTTGATTCGGATGTGATGGCGACCATTGATTCGAATCGCCGTCAATCATATTGGACATTTGCGGATAGGAGGACTGCGCGACGCAGTGACATGGATTCATCGAGCAGATTCCAACGATCGAGCACAGTGAAATCATCACCGTCAAATGGAACAGATTCATTTCCCCCCCCGGGAATCGCAATTAAGTTCAGTAGTGCAGGAAAAACAGCGGGTCGCACTGGTCGCGCCGCCAAACGCGCGAGGCGTTGCCCACGCGGTTAAACGAAAACCTCTCGAACAAGTCCAATTATTAATCCGCTAAGGCGTTACTAACGAGGAGATGGTACAGATTGTCGAAGTTGTTTCCCTTGATTGTTAACAAAGTCCGCCGAATGGATTGCGCAAGAATTTTTGATACGGCAAACGGATGTTTCTCACAAATGTCTGATCCGCACGAGTGATGCCATTGGCCTCGGGCAGAAATCCGGTCGCCCCGATGTAAGTCACCACGTCATCCTGGTCGACTCCATCACCCGACACACCCAACCCGCCAATTAACTTGCCGTCCCGGTAAAGCGGTGTGGACCCTGGAAAAAAGACAATTCCGTTTTGATTGGCAATTGTGTCAAGGCCCACGTGATAGGCGTCTGGTGAGCCCGCTGGATTCACACCATCACCCGGATCGCGAAAATTCGTGTTCGGAAAAAACGAGTCGAATCCGTACACGCGCATCGTATCGGTAAACGCGGAAACGGGAGCCGGCGCACCGAGGTTTTCACCCGTTAGCGGGTCCATGTCACCGTCAAACAGGATTGAATAGGGAGCCGGAGTGGTTCCATCAATCCCGGACGGGAATCGCGGTTGGGACAGGAAGCGAAACGTGCGATTGGTGTAAGCGGTACCTGCGACACCGATCTGGTCAATCGCCTGCAGGTCATTGGCGTCAGCGAAGTAGGCCACGTTGCGGGCCTTGGCCACCGCGACGTCAATTGAAAACGTCGTCGCATCCTGCATTCGGTACAGGCCCAGCACTTCGCCGTCTGTATCGGTCACCGCAAACACCATTCTCGTGGCGCTGCTGACTGGCAACCTCACGGCAGCCCGCACGTTTTCCGCGCCGATAATTCCGGTTTCGATAATCCTCTCAACTTCCGCCGCGGTCATTGAACCATCAGCCGAATCGTGCGGCGTCACCAGCCAGCCTTGAGGCACCGATTCGCCGTCCCGGTACAAGGCGTGTGTCGCTCCATCAACAACCTGGTCGGCACCGCTGTCAGGGTCGCCAACACCGAGCGTTTGACCTTCGGCAAGCAACATTTGCAGACCCAGGCGACTGCCCATCGGCCCGTAAACATCCAGCTGAATTCCAACGAGGTCCAGACGTCCAAAAGGAAGATCGAGACCCGCGACCGGAGCAACGCCGTTGATGTCACCAATCTTGGCTCCCGCGATGCCTTGCTGTTGAGCTGCCAGGCTGCCACCTGCGGCGGCGTAGGCAATGTACTCGGCTTCTGAAACTTGAGAGGCGTTGATTCGGTCGGTGGTCGTTTGGCCGATGCCGGGTATGAATCCCTGTTCATGCGTTGCGTAGCCGTCAGTACCAGGAAAGAACACGCCGATGCCGCCAACCAAGGTATCTCCCCCGCCATTACCATCGGTGTCACGAAACAGCGGGATGCCTCCGGGCAACGTGGCAATTCCCCGGCTTTGCGCCGAGGGCAGTCTGCCGGAGTTTTGCAGGGCACCGTAGGACTCGGGAGCGGTTAGATTCTGACCCGCAGGAATAAACGCGGGATCAATGTTAAATCGCTCGGCAGTCGTAATATCGTCCGCAGTGCCTTTGATGCCATCAGCGCCGGGGTGCAACGTGCTGTCCCGATTGGTGTGTTCGATTCCGAACAGGTCGACTAGCGGTGTAAAATTAATGCCCGGCGGGAAATGTCCGCCTACGCCGACTGGCGCGACAAACCCGGGACCGCGTGTCGTCGACGCGAGGGCTGCGGTGACACTTCCATTGTCCACATTCGGATTCGATTCGACTTCGCGTTGTGTGATCGTCGACTGGCTGAGGAACTGGATTGTGCGTGATGTCAGCGGTGCCAGGGTTCCATTGGCAGGATCCCCGTTGGAAAACATGGCTGCCGTGCGCGCTTTGGCGACCGCTCCATCAATTGCAAACACGAGGGTATCCATGTCAGGAATCGCCGCGAGGGCATCGGCTTCCACGCGGACGCCCAGGATGCGACCGTTGCGATCCACGACGGCAATGATCGCATCGTTACTTGCCGAGGCAGCGGCCCCGCGCTCCAGCAGCTGCTTGACTTCGGTTTCGTCGAGCTGCGGGAAACCGGTCATCATTGGTTTCAATTCAAAGCTCGCTCCCGCATCGGCATCGACAATGGTCCGGTAGTAGTCGCCTTGGGCGATCGCCGTTTCGATCGTTTCAAGACTGCGTTCACCTGCGTAATTGCCATTCATGATACTGTTGTCGGAACCGTAGCGGTCATCCAGGCCCAACGTGTGCCCCAGTTCATGCGCGACGACCGTTGCAAAATCAACCGTTCCGTCAGGATTTCCATTGCCGATGAGGTTGTCCCAATTCTCGGCGCGATCCAGCCAGGCAATCCCGTTGGTTGCGTAGTCACCACCTTCGGAAAAGACTTGGCCGCCACCGAGTCCCAGCACGGCGCCTTCACCACTGACATGCCCGACCGCGGCGAGGTCACCAACACCAATGGTAATAATTCGGCTTTCCGGAGCTGTTGTACTGCGCTCGAAGACAATTTTTCTGTCAGTCGCGTCCGACCAGGTTTCCAGTGCCTGAACGACGAGTTGCTGTTGTTGCTCGGTTATTTCATTTGCTTGCCCGTTGATGTCGCGGAAATCGTATTGAATGACGACGGGCTTTTCCGCAGCAATCCACCAGGCATCATATCCCGATTGCTGGGCAACCTCGGACAGGGAGAAGCCAATCGCGTTTCCTTGCTCGTCCAGTTCCAAGCCAACGGATGCTAACGCCGCTGCGCCAAGTTGGGCACGTCGCGAGGTGTTTTGATGCGCGAAATTCGCTTCGTCGAATGTCGGCATTATTCGCGAAGCGCCCGATCTCAAATCTTGATTGTGTACAGCCGAGTCCTGCAAAGCCGAACTGATGACAGCCGTGTCGTTGGAAACCGCTTGCCAATTCAGCCTGGCTATCTCCTCGGTGGGGGAGCTCAAATCGCTGATGATTCGAGCAGCGTTTGAGTCAAGTGCTTTGGAAAGCGCTGGAGTCGTTTGCGGCGACAACAGGTGTTGATCGGCCCACATGGAAGAATGGACTTCTCGAAATTGCTGTTGCGACTGTCCAGTTGATCGCTGAAGTTTTAGTTCTTGGGTGTTCGACGCTGCGTGTGGGAAGAACGGATGGCGGTCGTCACTCTCAGCCAATGAGTCGGTTTGAGAATCGTGCTGAAGTTGAATCTCAGCAGTTTGGTACAGTCGTATTTCTGATGCGTCAAAATTGCGTTGCGCGGGCCTGGAAAACAAATCCGCCGTGCCCGCATGCATGCTACCCAGGCAAAGTCGCTGCTCCAGTTGTTCCACCGGCGGCAACTCATTCTTCGAACAACGCAGCGCGCTGTCGTTCGTTTGTCTATTTCTTGCGTTCACAAAAAAAGACAGAAGGCTTTTGATTGCACCCGGCATCGTTGAGTCCATATTGCTAGCTGCTTGCGCAAAACGGCGCGTTACATTCCACTTGATCGGCGAACTCGCCTGTGCCGAATCAATTTTTCCCGGAAATTGTGACAAGTTTTCTCAAGTTCGAGATGGCATCAACTCAATTTTGGAATTGGCAAAAGCTGCTATTGCTGCGCTTCCCTATCTTGAACTAGCCTCCCGACGATTCCCTAATGAAATAGCCAATTTCCCGGGTATTTGGTGAGCCGTCTGGTCAGCAAAATCGGCCTAATTCTGCTTCGATTTGCCGGCGTAACGATCAAGCTTGGTCTGTTATGCGCGGTCGTGTTGGTCGCTGCGCCAATCAACGGACAGCAAACAACAGGCGTGTGGACAAACCTGTCCGACGAACCAAAATCGACATTCGGTGATTCGCAACGTGTCCCTGCCAGCCGCGATCGCAGTCTTCACGTTTTATCCCCTGAATTGCACGCGCAGTTATCGACCCAGCTGTACAGTCCACATCGCGACCAGCAAATATTTGCAATTGAATACTTGCGGCAGTTTATTCCCAGCGAAACGCTCAAGGAGCAAGTGAAGATCATTGCGGAGCAGTGCCCGGATCCGATTGTCCAGGGCTATGCTCGGCTGTTGGCGGCGGACTGGGAAATTCCGGTAACTGCGAATTCGATCGAAATGAAATTTGGAGATGAAAACTCGCTCACCAAAGACGCGACGGAATTTTATCAGGAACCGGAAATCTACGAGTCGATCGACCAGATGAACGAAGACGACTTGTATAATTTCGCCGACTCGACTTCCACACCCAGCCAGGCTTCGTCAGAGACGATTCGTCCGGAGATCCTTGATCGCCCAATCGACGCCGAACCGGATTTACTTGCGGAAGCGCCGCAGGCGAGAGTGGGTCAGGGATTTTTTTCGTTTGAGCGGGAAGCACCGTTGGGCTTCACCGGACCGTCGAGTGTCTGTCCAACTGAGTTTCAACAAAGTGATCATTTTATCCCGATTGCAGATCGCTGGCGAATTGGTTTTCCAACCTGGGATCGCTATGGCAACGGCCATCCGGTTGGCGATGACTATCCCTACAAGGAAGGTAATTGGCTGGACCCGTACAACCAAAACGTCCTCAAAGGGGATTACCCGATCATCGGGCAACACACGTTCTACAGCATCACAGCACAGTCTCTCGCGGTTCACGAATATCGGCAAACGCCTACGGCTACGACGCCTTTTGAAAGCACCCGAGATGCTTTTTCAGCTCCCTTTTTCGGCGACCCGGATCAGTTTTTCTACACCCCGAACTTCCGGTTCACATTCGAGCTGTTTCATGGCAACGCCGCATTCAAACCGGTTGACTGGAAGTTGCGTTTGTCACCCGTGTTTAACGTCAACAACCTCGACGTGCAGGAGTTGGCGATTGTCAATCCGGATGTACGCGCTGGAACGAATCGGCTGCGCGACGATTTTGCGCTGGAGGAGTGGTTTGCCGAAGCCAAGCTGGCCGACATTGGGCCCGACTACGATTTTGTTTCGGCGCGAGTGGGTTCGCAATTGTTCGTCAGCGATTTTCGAGGTTTTATTTTCCGCGATACGAATCGGGCGGTGCGGCTGTTCGGTACCCGCCTGGCAAATCGCGACCAGTTCAACGCGGTCTGGTTTGACATGGCTGAGAAAGACACCAACAGCGAACTCAATACGTTTGATGATCGCCATCAAAACGTCGTGATACTGAACTACTTCCGCCAGGATTTCGTTTTTCCGGGCTATACCGCGCAGGCCAGCTTTCTGTACAACCACGATAAACCGAGCTTCAAATTCGACGACAACGACGTGCTCGTTCGGCCGGACCCAGTCGGCATATTTAAAGAACACGAAGTTAACGCCTACTACCTTGGGTTTGGCGGCGATGGACACATTGGCCGGATCAATGTGTCCAACCAGTTTTATGTAGCGCTGGGCAACGATTCGGCGAATCCAATCGGCGGCACCCCACAGCAAATCAATGCTCAAATGGCAGCTGTGGAGTTGTCGTACGATCGCGACTGGATTCGCTTTCGAACGTCGTATTTCTATGCCTCGGGTGACGACGATCCGAACGATGGACGGGCAACTGGATTTGACACCATTCTGGATGACCCCATTTTTGCCGGGGGTGAGTTCAGTTACTGGCAGCGTCAATCGATCAGGCTCTTCGGCACCAATCTCGTACAACGCAAGAGCATCGTACCCAACCTGCGTTCGAGCAAAATTCAGGGACAGAGCAATTTCGTCAACCCGGGCCTGCAATTATTTAACTTCGGCATGGATTTCGAGCTCACACCCAAATCGAGAATCGTAACCAACGCGAATTATCTGTACTTTGACCAAACGGCTGTCCTGACAACCTACACGTTTCAAAACAAAATCAATCGCGAGATCGGCACGGATTTGAGCCTCGGTCTCGAATATCGCCCCCTCTTGAATGACAACGCTATCATTGTCGTGGGCGTCGCAACCCTGATTCCGGATCGTGGGTTGAAAGACCTGTTTGGTACGGAATTGCCGCCGGAATTGGCGAGCGTCGGAATTGGCAACGAACTGCGCAACGAGATTCCCCGCTTTACCTCGGCATTTGTCGAGCTTGTTCTGGCCTACTGATAACCGTTACAATTTGCCGGTTATTGGATTTCCTGTGGTTTGTCATCCTGAACCGAGGAACGAGGTGAAGGATCTCTCGTGTTTTTTCGGAGATTCTTCCGTCGCTGGGGCTCCTTCAGAATGACCTGTGAGGTTTCGCCGTTGAACGATGTATTTCACCGAAGGCCTCGATTACCCAACTGCAATCTGGCCGGCCCGATGATCGGATTTCGCAACCGCGTGCTGTCTTTCACTTATTAGCCCGAAAGCAATGAACAACGGAATGTTTATTCGTTCGCTCCTGTTTCATCGAGTCTTTCACGTCGCGTTTCTTTTTTTTGTGGCCGGCCTGTGGGTCATCCAGAGTGCAACGCCCTCGTCTTCGGCCAGTCACGATTCTGATCGCAAACCATCAACCGAAAATCCGGTGACGACAGAGACTCTCAAGCCCACTCCATCCGTGATTCACGAAGTTCGTTATCGCCCGACGATCGAACCGCAGCAGGACCCCTTCCCGCTGCCGCCCGAGATGATCGGCGTCGATTTAACTAATCAGACCGCCGCAGACGTCATGGCCAAAAGCCACGGATGTGTTGTCTGTCATCAAACGGTCCAGGATCCCCACATGAATCCTGCGGTTCAACTGGGCTGTACCGATTGCCATGGCGGCGACCCGGATGCAACGATCAAGGAACAGGCCCACATTCAACCGCAGTTTGTCGGTGCCTGGCCCCCTTCGGCCAACCCGGTTCGGTCTTACACGTTGTTGAACTATGAGCGTCCGGAGTTTATCCGGTTCGCCAATCCGGGTGACTTGAGAATCGCCCACATCGCTTGTGGACAATGTCACGGAGAACAGATTCTGCAAGTCAAAAAAAACATGATGACTCATGGTTGCATGTTGTGGGGTGCCGCGCTTTACAACAACGGAGCAGTCCCCAACAAACGGAGCCGCTATGGCGAAAGCTACAGCATGGACGGCACGCCCCAACGACTGCAAACAATTCCCCCGCCCACACCGGAAGAAATGGAACGCAAGGGCGTGTTGCCCTATCTTGATCCGCTGCCGAGGTTTCAGATTACGCAACCCGGAAATATTTTGCGCGTGTTTGAGCGGGGCGGTCGTTTCAAACTGGAAACCGGAATTCCTGAAACCAAGGAGGAACCCGGGCGACCGCGCACGCGACTAAGTAATCGCGGGCTGGGAACATTGAACCGGACGGACCCAACATTTCTGGGTTTGGACAAAACTCGGCTGCTCGATCCGACGTTGAATTTTCTCGGAACCAATGACCATCCTGGCGACTTTCGCTCCAGCGGCTGTACGGCTTGCCACGTCATCTACGCCAACGACCGCTCACCGGTGAACTCGGGGCCATACGCCCAGTATGGTCATCTGGGAATGGCTGCCAGCCAGCCCGACGCGTGGGCCCTCTCGATCGATCCCACGATCCCCAAAAACGAATCCGGCCATCCGATTCAACATCGTTTCACCAGCGCGATTCCGAGCAGTCAGTGCATCGTCTGCCATATCCACCCCGGCACCACGGTCATGAACAGCTACCTCGGTTACATGTGGTGGGATCTGGAAACCGATGGCGAGTTCATGTACCCCAAGGAAGACAGGAAAATCACGGCCGAGCAATACACGCAATCGACGATGTCCGACCCTAATGAAGCAACCGCGCGGGGCCTCTGGTCGGATCCGCAGTTCCTTGAAAATGTCGCCGATCTCAATCCGCAGCTTCAGCACACTCAATTCGCGGACTTCAACGGGCACGGGTGGGTGTTTCGAGCTGTGTTCAAGAAAGACCGCCAAGGCAATCTGCTCGATCACCGGGGGCGGGTGCTGGAACAAGTGGACGCCCGCCAGCGAGAACAAGCGATCCTGGTGCCCCAATTTATCAAACAACTTTACCGGAATCGCGACTGGGATAAGGGAGATCCAGTCCTTGCTGCACAAGTGCAACAGCAGGAAGCCGAACTCGAGCGGCTCCGCGATTACTTGCCAGTTCACATGCTTGACATCCACCTGGAAAAGGGGATGCACTGCGTCGATTGCCACTTCATCCAGGACGTACACGGTGACACGAAACTTTACGGCGAAGTCCGCGCTGCAATCGAAATCACTTGCCAGGATTGTCATGGCGACATCCAGAATCGGCCTGTGCAACTGGAGGGAAAAATTCCGGTGATGCGTACGAGCGGACCGGCCGCCAAAGGCGCGGGCAGGAATCTGCTGGCCATGAGAACTCCGTCGGGGAAACGACGATTCGAAGTGCGTGGCGACAAAATTATTCAAAACTCGATGGTCGAAAAAGATCTCAGCTGGGAAGTCACACAGGTTGCCGATACGATCGACCCGGCAAAACCGCAATACAATGCCCGGGCGGCGCTTGCCAAAACCGTTCGGTTTGCACCCAACGGTCAGAACTACGATGTGGGGTGATCGGCCCCCGTCTAACGAGTGTGCCCACGCGCCTGCGAACATCAGCTGCATTGCTTGCCATTCATCGTGGAATCCAAGTTGTTACGGTTGTCATCTGCCGCAAAAAGCAAATCGAAAAACACCAGGATTGCATTTTGAAGGCGACATCACGCGCAACGCCATCTCTTACAACTTTCAGACGCTGCGCGATGAAGTTTACATGCTCGCCCGCGATGGAAATGTAACCGGGAATCGCGTTGGTCCGGCGCGTTCCTCGTGCGCAATTCATGTCGGATCGTACAACGCCAATCGCGAATCGATCTATGTTCAGCAACAGACCATCTCGGCCGAAGGATTAAGTGGCATTGCCTTCAGCACCAACGTCCCGCACACGGTGCGCGGAAAGGAAGAAACAAAAAACTGCTCGGACTGTCACATTTCGACCACCAACGACAACAACGCGCTGTTGGCCCAATTGCAGATGCAGGGCACGAATTACCTGAATTTCATCGGTCGTTTCTGCTGGGTTGCCGCGGGTGAAGAGGGCCTGTTCGCCGTCACCGCGACCGAACAACAGGAGCCGCAAGCCGTTATCGGCAGCCACCTGCACGAATTGGCTTTTCCCAAACACTACGAAGAGCACCTGGCACGCGGCGGCTGTCTGGAAGAAGCTCACGAACATCCCGGAATCGATATCGGTCAAAAGTTGCGCCATCCGCGCCGAAAACACGAAGTCCTCAGCGTTCAGTTGCGGGGCGAATTCCTGTACGCCGCTTGCGGAGAATCCGGGATTCGCATTTACGATGTCGCCAACATCGACAACAAGGCATTTTCCGAGCGAATTGTTACCGCGCCGTTTTCACCGCTCGGTCAACAGCTTTACGTTGAAAGCCAATTCGCAACCGATGTGGCTGCGCCGACGACGATCGCCCCCGATCCGACGCGCACGCACCTGCCGGAAAATCATGAACCCGACGTCAGCATGATCTATGCCTACATTTACGCGACCGATCGCGAAGAAGGCTTGATCCTGATCAATGTGGCCACGCTGCTGGACGGGAACCCGACGAATAATTTCCTCAAGCGCGAACTGACCTTTAACCCGAACAACGTTTTACATGGCGCTGAATCCGTCACGATCGTCGGCAACTACGCCTATGTCTGTTGCGAGGCAGGGCTGGTTGTCGTTTCGCTCGCAGACCCTCAGCACCCGCAGATCACCAGCATCGTCGACGAGCAGTTCCTCAAGCATCCAACCGACGTTCAAGTTCAATTTCGTTACGCGTTCGTGTGCGATCAGGAGGGCGTCAAAGTTCTTGAGGTCGCCGATCTGGCCAACCCGGTGCCGGTTGCCCAGTTGCCGCTGGCGGAAGCCAGGAAAATCTATGTCGCGCGCACGTACGCCTACGTGGCTGCGGGTCATGACGGCCTGGTGATTGTCGATGTCACAAATCCGGAACAACCGCGCATCGATCAAGTCTTTACGGCCAACGGACAAATCAGCGACCTGCACGATGTCAAACTTGGCATTTCGTACGTCAGCCAGTTTGCTTATTTGGCCGATGGAAAAAACGGGATGCGAATTGTGCAATTGACGTCGCCCGATACGCCGGGCAATGACGGCTTCAGTCCGCGTCCAACTCCCCGGCTGATCGCGACCTACCGGATCCCCAAGGGGGGTGAAGCTCTGGCGATCTCCGAAGGCGTCGATCGGGACCGGGCGGTCGATGAATCCGGAAATCAAATCGCCGTTTTCGGTCGCATCGGTGCGCGTCCGTTCAGCCTGGAAGAAATGCTGCGGCTATACGTTCGCCCCAACGGTGAACTCTACAAGGTAATCGACGGCAAGCGAAACTATGATTTGCCGGCGGCCGATCGGGAGCGAAGGCTGTACGAGCAGCTGCGTGAATATTATCGATAGCCTACGTAGGTCCGTTTGTCCCAAACGGACACAGTGCCTGGCGTTTCGCGGTGTACGAGCCTGGGACAGACTCGCCTACGGGGATTCACTCCCGGATTGCACTTCAACGTTAAGCACTTCCTGCAACAATTTGAGCTGTCCCAAAAACTCTTCTCGATCAAAGTCTCGCCACTTTTCCAGATAATGCGATTGCTCGTTGGTGATCTCACCGGTGTCGGGTAAGCCAAGCATCAATTGCTGGCTCATTGTTTCGCCAACAAGATGATGATTGATTTGACGCTCACCATTGTTGCGATTGCCCTGCTGCGCCTGCAGGATCTCTGAATAAACCACATTGATCGCCCAAGCCAGCTGGCGCGGCGGAATGGAAGTCCCGTATTTCTTCTTGCGGATCGAAGATCGCCACGTTGAATCCAACGAGCAACTGCAAGACAGCTTTGGCGTCTTCTTGATCAAGTGGCTCGATCTGGAGCGCATTGGCAAGCTCATTCCGCAACCAGCCAGAATATTGGCACGTCCGTTTTTTCAGGTCGGCAGGAATTCCGAATGGTTGGCGATCCAAAATCGCTTGGAGTTGCTGTTGTTCGGTGGCTAACCTTTCAGACCATTTTTCCTGGCTTTGCAAATCGAGGTAGGCCGCGCCCAATTTCGCCAACGAACGCGTCCAATACGGTGCGGGCGGACGTCCCGGAATTCCGGCAAACTGACGTTGCCAACCACCATTGGCTTTCAAGTCGTGATGACAAGCTGCACAATCGAAGGCGGCAAACTCAGGCCATTCAAGCTTTCTGTCGTTGGATAGTTTCGCCAGCAGATCCACCGAATGGGCCGACGCCATGACTCCGGCGACAAGCAAATTCTTCGTACGTGGAAACTCGTCATCACTCCACTCAATTGAATCGCCGGTAGCAATATTTTGACCGTGTTGTTTTTTGAATTGTGTGGCGAATTCAAAATCGGGACGCTTTTCGCTCAGGTAACGCCAGTGGCGAGGCATCTGGTCCGCAAATGATTCGATCTCGATCCCCGGAAGCGGAGGATGGCCGGCCGCATACATTTCGTGCGTTACGACTTTGCCCTGATCAACGTTGCCGATGTGACAGGAATAACATTGCTCGGCGCGCAAACGGGATTGCGGACATCGACCATCCCAAACTTGGTTTCCTTTTGATGTGGGTCGACTGTCCGCCAATCGGATTTTGAATGCGGCTCTAGCCAATTCGACGATGGCCCATGGCAGGACTCGCAGCTGACGCCCGTGCCGTACTTGATGATCTCATAGTCGAATTCCTCCCGGGCATTGTCCCAGCCCGCATGACAGCTCAGACATTGTTGCAACGTCGTCCTGAGTCGGGGCGTAAATTCGGCAAGTTGTTCTTTCTTCAGCCTTCTACCGGCACGATCTTGATCTTGCGTGATCTCCTGAAACAGTTCGCCAATCGATTGCGAATAATTTTCCGCAAACATCTTTTTGAGAATCTGCTGGCTGCGTTGATTGCTCAGTCCCCATTTGGGCCGTTGAAAGTCTGAAATGTTGCCGACGCCTGTAGCCCGATCAACTGCCTTGTTCAATTCAATCAGACCGGAACGAACTGCGTCGAAATGCTTCTCTTCCGGGATGATTGCCAGGTAGGCCCGGGAATGTGGATCCTCGTCCAACCAGATCCGGTATTCATTCAGCGAGACAAAGTCCACGACCTCGTCGAGAATACTCTTGGTTTGCGGCGCGACATGGCACTGGGCGCACACGGTCGAGCCCTGAAAATGGGGAACGGGTGGATTGTCGATTAGACTTGGTTGCTGCCCGCGGGCAACGATTGTCAACCAGGCAATAACGAGCGACATCGTCAGCAGTTTTTTTGTCATTGCCTTCATTTTATCGTGCCTGCAGCGCGTTGTCAGTTGCGAAAGATCCTTCACCTCGCCGCCGGGTTCAGGATGACAGACGAACTTTATTACCAATCAACTTTAATTGAATTGAGGACCTTGCCAAAATTTTGTTCCAGCGGGTTTCGTTGTTTCGCGTCGAGGTCTTGTGGTCCATTGTAGCCCTCAGTGAATTTCAGTGTTTCTCGAATCTCAAGCAATGCAGTTTTTGATTGTTCGAAATCGGACGCAGAATAACGACCGTCCATTCGCTGCAAGTCGATTAGCGATTGACGGAAAGCGACGGCGGCCAGGTACCGCTGCATCAGCAAATCCCAACTCACCGCTGCACGGCCAGTATCAGCCGCGATTAATTCTACCGCTTCCTGACCGGATAGTGTCGATTGCGAAAGGTAGTCAGCCATCTGTTCGCAGTGCTCTCGCATGCCAACCGTCAGTGGGCGGATCGTGTTTTTATCAGGCATTTGACTCTGCAATTCCGCGCGAAGTTTTTCAATGTCCAATGAAAAGCTGGCGGAACCAAATTGCTCCGAGGTGTTCGCAAGCCGTTCGAGCAGCGAAAAATGCCACGTGCCCCAAACTGGTTTGCCGGCCGCGACGGCGAAGAAACCATCGTCATGTCCGCGTTTGTCTGCCAGGTTATGGTGGCACGAAACGCAATTGTATTCGGCAAATTCTGGCCACGGAGATTTTGAATTAGTGGCTCGTTGATTGAGAAGTTCGAGTGCTGCCGCCGCGCTGACATATTGGCCGACCAACCAGAGCCTGTCTTCGGTGGCTGAATTTTGCATCAAATCGTTTTGCCGACTCCAGTGTCGCGGCATTCTCGACTGGTATGCCGACATCTCAAAGTACAGCCGCGGATGGCCAGCTGCGATCAGATCGTGATTGACGTCTCGACCGTTCGATCCTACGTGACACTCGGCGCAATTCCTCGCGCGGTCGCGAGGTTGTCCGTATCAAGGAAGCCAATTGAACTCTTTTGACTGGGCGACCAATGTTTCCAGTCGGGTAGCCGATGGGGGACCAGCCATTTTTCAGCTGGTCCGTGACAGGATTCGCAGCCAACACCGTCCGTTACCGTGTGCTTGTTGCACAATGCCAGTTGTTGATTCGATGGGTTCGTGGCATGGCAGTTCAAACAAAGATCGTTCTTGTGCGGCGGCGAGTCCAATCGCAAATTTTTTGCAATGGATTTCGACTGGTCGTTGAACAAATTGCTGTACGCGCAGGAATGGGGATCGCGATTGGCCCAGATCGCGTATTCTTTACCTGCTGCCTGATAGGCTGCCAAGTCATGACCGTCGTTGTGACATTGGGCGCACGCGTCGCTGCCAACAAATTTGGCTGCGCGCTGCAGAAGTGGCGAGTTGCTCAGTTGAGACAGCTTCCTGGTCGACCGGTTGCTGAATCGCAACGGCAAGTACCAGCCCGAGAAAATAGGCCGCATGGAGTCCAGGTTGCATACTAGTGCGTTTCCTAACCTAAAAGTCGCTCGTTGCCCCACAATTGTGGCACAGACCTCCGGGATGTGGACCGTTACCTTCTTCACGGCTCGGAGTTCCGTGCCACAAGTTCGCTCGTTGTCCTCCACCGTAATTCTCCACGGCCGGGACCGCCGTGCTACAGAGTGCTATCAGAACCATTTAACGTAAATTAACGGCATTAATCGCTGACCTTGCCCAAGTCGAGGCGTTTATCTAGTCTTCCGCGTCTATTCATATTGGTGATTAGTATACCTTCAATCCGGATACGGCATGGACGCGCCTTTTTTCCGAGTTTCGGCTTTTGTTTGCAAGTTCCTGACTCAGTTGCCTGCCAGTAGGGAAGGTTGCGTGTTTCTTCATGCAAAGCTTCCAGTTGTAAGAACTGGGAAAAGTTTGCCGGCCTCTTCATTCAGGTTGGCAGATATAAAGGGCTACTTTTCAACGCCTGCCAGAAATCGAATTCTCACTCGCATTTCTTTGATCGTTTGGTTTCTTCTACTTGCCAACTGCCAGTCAGCCGTGGGACAGGATTTCGAGGCTGCCGGGACGCGAACAATCAGTAAGGCACGAGGCCCAATTGTCGTTCCCGATTGTCGCATCCATGTTGTCAACGAAGTCAGCCTGGCCTGCGAACGCAGCGGGATCCTTGATTTTGCGGTTGCCCAGGGTGGCTTCGTAAAACAGGGCGAAGTCATCGCTCGACTTCGCGACTCGATTGCCAGAGCCTCTTACGCCATCGCGGAACAGGAATCAGCCAACGACGTCGAGATTCGTTTCGCAAAAAAGGCGAGCCAGCTGGCTCAGCTGAAATACGAGCGAGCGCAACAGGCCGATCAGGCCCTGTCCGGCACGGTTACCGAATTCGAACTGCGCAAGCTTCGATTGGCAGCCGAACGATCACTGTTGCAGCATCAACAGGCCGAACACCAGTTTGCCGTCGCCCGCTTGAAACAACAGGAACAGCTTGAATTGCTCAACTCGTACCAAATTACGGCGCCGTTTGATGCGTTTGTCAGAGCAACTCACAAGAAGCCGGGCGAATACGTGCGCGAAGGCGAAGTCGTGCTGGAAATCGTTAACGACGGAGTGATCCGCGTGGACGGCCATGTTGACTTGCGCGACCTGCCATACGTCGCAGCGGGCAATCAGGTCGCGATCAACCTGCCACAGTCTGGCGGCGAACCGGTAACGTTTCGTGGCGCAATCAAATTCGTTGACACCAAAATCGAGCCTGTGTCGATGAAAGCGTTTGTCTCTGCGGAGATCCAAAATGCGAACTCGATCCTCAAGGACGGCCTGCTGGTGACCATGGCGATCGCGGCGACAGAACCGTCTCCTGAGTCTTACAAGTAGACAATGGAGGCCCGTTTGCGACCAAAACTTTCAACGCAGAAACAAGCAACTGCCATTGGCTTCCACGCGACCGTTTTGCTGATGTTGATGACGCTGGGCTGCACGTCGGGGCTGCCCGCCGGCCTGTCGTCGAACCAACGCGAGACCGATGTCAGTTTTGAGGAACTGCTACAACGTGTGACCGATGCCACGCCGGCGGATGCCGAGGCGAGCAAGCTGTTGTCAGTTTCGTCCACCAACGATGTCGCGTCAAAACCCGATCGAATTGAGGATTCGCAGACGATTGCCCAGACGGCTTTCAATGAACTTTTATCTGACGGAGACGGCAGCGAACAGGAACCGTATGCGTTGTCGCTGAGCGAAGCGTTGGGATGGGCGCTGAAGAACAGTGAATTTGTCGTCGACAGCGGGAGTTTTTTGAGTGCAGCCAACCCGTTATTGAACAATCCGCAGTTTCTGCGGTCGACCTATGACCTGGAAATGCAAAAATCCAGCCGCGAAGGCGTTGAGGCAGCCCTCGCTGACTTCGATTTGCAAATCGCGACCGGCGTTCAGTGGGGACGCAACTCGTTCATTCCCAACATCAGCAACGTTATCGATGCGGCGATTCTGGTCAGCGATAACGGAACTTTTTACGGGCGTCTGGACAAGCCGCTGCGATCGGGCGGCAGCTTGTCCGTCATTCACAATTTGAATTATTCTAGCAACACGGAAAGCATTTTGACGTTCGACCCGCGGTACACGGGCTATCTGCGCGGCGAGTTTCGGCATCCGATCATGGCCGGACGAGGCCGGAAGTTCACGGATGTCGCCGGACCACAAAGCTATCGCAACCGGCAACTGAACCACGGCGTTGCTCTCGCCGAGATTGCGGAGCAAACGGCCGCTATTGATTTTCAAATCGGGCTGGAACGGTTATTGAAACAGACGGAGCAAGCCTACTGGGATTGCTGGCTCGCCCACCAGATTTTTGAAAACCAGCAAATCGCCATGCGTAACGCCGAAGAGATTTGGACACGAATCAAGAACCGAGCCAACACGGGTCTGGCAGGCGGCGGGGCTGCGGATGAAGCGCAGGCCGAAGAGAACTACTACCGACGCAAGAGCCTGTCCGATAGTGCGCTGATCGAACGGGAACAGGCCTCAGACCGACTGTGCCACTTGATCGGACTGGACGACAAGACGGCGACGCGGCTGTTCGTGACCGACCGTCCCGTGGATGCTCCCAATATTTTTGAGCTGGATAGTTCAATCACCAACGCCCTCAACAATCGCCACGAATTGATGAAACAGGACCTGCAAATCCAGGCCATCGAATTCCAACTGTTCGCGACGAAACAGCTTACCAAGCCACAACTCGATCTTGTCTCGGGTGTGCAGTTTAATGGACTGGGCGATCAACTGTTTGATTCTGCCGACAGCCCTTTTGCCGACTTGCTGGACACCAATGATGTCGGATGGAATGTGGGAGTTGAATTTTCGATGCCACTCGGGTTTAACCACGAACGCCTGAACACCCGTTATCTGAACCTGTTACTGGCGAAGGCGAACAAGGCGCGGCAGCTGCAGGAACAGGAGATCCGACACGAAATTTCGTACACGGCCAAGGCAGTCGAAAAATGGAGCCAATCCCTTACGTCAGCCAAACAGCGACTGTCCGCCGCCGAGCGCAGACTGGCTGCCGTGGAAGCCGACTACCAAGCGGGGCGGGCACCACTGGATTTGTTTTTGAGATCTCAGGATTCGATCGCTCAGGCCAAAGCGGAAACGGCTCGGTCGCTGGCCGAACTGACAAAAGCTCAACTCGATTTTCTGTATCGGCAAGGCAAACAATCGGGCTTTGATCCAGCTAACGTTTCAACAACAAATACCCCACGACGATATCCAATGGACAAGATTCCACATCAGGTCTTCGAACCTTATCCCGCGTTGGATTAATGGGCGGTAGACGAAATACCGTTCCATAAACTGCCTCCCCGTCATTGTTTTTTTGAGCGGTTTTGAGCTTAGGCGCGAACACCTGCTGAGCAACCACAAACTTGTGTTCTAACCGTACCGCAAAAGTGGTAAAAGCCGGTTCACAACTATCACGCGCTTAACGGATTCGAGCGTTGTCGACCGATTTGACATCATCAACACAGCGAGCCATTCCCCTGGTAGCTCGTAACGATGTGCAGGTTCACGAGGCCGTCTATCTCGGTGAACCATGCTGGATTGTCAAGGATCCGGTGAAGCTGAAATACTTTCGGCTGCAGTCGGAACAATATGAAGTCCTCAAACTGCTGGACGGGCACAAAAGCATCGATCAGATTCGAAACTGCTTTCAAGAGAAGTTCCCCACCCATCGACCCACGCGTTCTCAGATTCAAGCCATCGTTGTTAACCTTTATGAGCAAGGCCTCGCCTGGTCGCAACGCCCCGGGCAAGGATTCGCCCTGAACTATCGGGGCGAGAAACATCAATGGCAACAGATGAAACAGACGATTGGCAATCTGCTGTTCATTCGCGTGCCGGGGTTTGATCCGACCCGCCTGCTGGAGCGCGGCTATTGGATGGCCAAGTGGATCTTTCATCCGGCCGTTGTCATGTGGGCAGTCACGATCATCGTGTTCTCATGGATTTTTATCGGCACCCACGCGGCTGAATTTTCGCAACGAATTCAAGCGTTTGATTTCATGTTAAGCTGGAAAATTACCGCGATGATCTGGGTGACTTTGGGGACCACCAAAATCATCCATGAACTCGGGCATGCCTTTGCTTGCCGTCATTTTGGGGGAGAATGCCACGAAATCGGCGTCGCCTTTTTGATCTTCAGCCCGTGTCTGTATTGCGATGTTTCGGATTCATGGACGCTACGTTCGAAGTGGCGGCGAATTTCGATTGCGGCTGCCGGAATTTACGTCGAACTTCTGCTGGCCTCATTCGCTTTCTTCGTTTGGTGGAATACGCAACCGGGAGATCTCAATCAAATCTGCCTGCTCGTGTTCATGGTCTCCAACATTTCTACGTTACTGTTTAACTTGAATCCGCTGCTGCGTTTGGACGGTTACTACATCCTCAGCGACTGGCTGGAAGTTCCCAACTTGAGGCAGAAATCGGAAAAGATGCTGGAGAATACATGCTTGAGAATGTTCTTGGGCATCGAGGTCGAGACGGATCCTTCCCAACCGACGAAGCATCACTGGCTGTTTGTAACTTATGCGTTGGCAGCGACCCTTTACCGGGCGTTCCTGGTCGTCGCGATTTGCTGTTTCTTCTTTGCCATGCTGAAACCCTTCCGCTTGGAATACCTGGGGTTGACGGTCGGAGTGTTGAGTGGAGTGTGGGGGATCTATTCCTGGGGGCAGCGAATTTACCAAGCTGCCGTTGTCAACCGCGCTGCTCGCGACCGCAACAGCAACAGGCCCTTCGTTTTCAGTTTCTTGGCCGTGGGGTTGGTCGGCGTGTTCTTGTTCACCCCACTGCCGATTTCGTTAACAGCCCCGGTTCAAGTCGAGTATTTGAATACGCAACACCTGTTCGCTCACACAGCCGGTCAGCTTTCCGGAGTCTACGTCCGGCCCGGCCAAATCGTTCGCCAAGGTCAAATCCTTCTCGAACTCGCCGACGAACAACGGGCCGATCGGTTGAATCAGTTATTGTCGACGAAGGAGGCCCAGGCGATCGAGCTGAAAAAACAAAATGCCTTGATGGATGCCAAACAAATTTCGCTTGTCGCCGAAAATCTCCGCTCCCTCGATGCCGAAATCTCGGATCAACTCACGCAATTGAATCGTTTGAAAGTTACGGCGCCCTGTGATGGCAAGATCATTGAGCCTCGCGCGAAGCTGGTAACCGCCAGTTCCAAAACGAAGTTGGCCAGCTGGCACGGCACACCCGTGGAGACCCTGAACCGCGGTTGCTTCCTCGACACAGGTACGCATTTGTTGAGCATCGCACCGGCAAGTCAGTTTCAGGCGGTGCTCATTGTCGACCAACTCCATGTCCATGCATACCGAATTGGCCAGGCAGTCAGGATCAAGCTGGATCACCTGCCAGGAAAGATTCTTACCGGAACAATCGACCGGATTTCGCCAGCCACGATTTCGAGCGCGCATGACGATGCATCGCAAGTTGTCGCCAACGGTCGTTCGGAATCCAGAAATTTGTACCAGGCAATTGTGCGGATTGATCAAGACGAAAATCTGTTACTGCCCGGTATCGAGGGAACGGCCAAAGTAACGGTTGCCACCCAAACGATGGCGAAGCGGATATGGCGCAATGTGCGAAGTACGTTTAATTTTCAGTTGTAGGTCCGTTTGTCAAAAACGGATAACTACCGGGCAGTTTGCCCGGTGCGAGTCTGGGACAGACTCGCCTACGGATTAGCCTAACTATGAAATTACACAGCAAAATTCGAATTCGCCGTCGCCGATATAGGTCTTGCCTTGCTCGCGATGTCATTCAGATTTCGGATTCGCTCCGCGGGTGCTCAGATTCGCAGCTGCTCGACAAATCACAGCAGCTTCGCTCAGCAGCGTCGTCTCATGACGCATTGGCGAGCATGATGCCGGAGGCGTACGCGCTGGTTCGCGAGGCGGCTCGGCGGGCCCACGATCAAGCTCATTTCGAAGTCCAGATCGAGGCGGGAATTGGCCTGTTTGATGGCGGCATTGTCGAAATGCAAACCGGCGAGGGCAAAACGTTGGCTGCTTTGCTGCCCACGTACCTGTACGCGCTGATCGGCAAGGGTTGCCACGTCGTCACTTCGAACGATTACCTTGCCCGGCGTGACGCAAATTTTGCCGCGGCGGTCTTTGAGCGGTTGGGAATCAGTGTCGGCTGCCTGAACGAGAGCCTTCGTCGTGAACACCGCGCCAATGAGTATTGCCAGAACGTCACCTACGGGACCGCCCGCGAGTTCGGATTCGATTTCCTGAAAGACCGCATCGCCAATCATCGGTCTGGCGATTCCTGTGCCTTCCCGGGTTATCCGACTTCGTCAGTCAATTCAGTTCAACGGGACCACTACTTCGCGATCGTTGACGAAGCGGATCATGTCATGATCGATGACGCCCGTACACCGTTGTTGATTGCCGCTCCAGGTGATGATTTGGAATCCAGGCGCGCGATGATTCGGCGGTGCCATCAAATTGCGACTAACCTGAACATGGATGCCGAGTTTGAATTGAATCAAACCCGGCGAAATTCCAAATTGACCAATCTTGGCTGTCGGACAGCGCTGAGGCAATGCGATTCGAACTGGATCACTCAATTCGGTGCCGAACAAATTTATGCGCAAGTTGAGAACGCCTTGGCCGCTTGCCATTTTTTCCAGCGGGATCGCCATTACGTCGTTGTCAATGGTGAAATCTCAATCGTGGATGAATCGACCGGGCGGATATCGGAAGGTCGAAAATGGCAAAACGGTCTCCATCAGGCAATCGAAGCCCGGGAAAATCTCGACATCTCCGTCGCCACAGAGACCCTGGCACGCATCACGGTACAATCCTATTTTCGCAGGTACCAACATCTTGCGGGTTTAACGGGCACAGCGACACAGGTTGCCCGCGAGTTTGAAAAAACATACGGGCTCAAGGTCACCCCCATCGAAACACGACTGCCTTCACAGCGCAATGGGCTCCCCGATCGAATCTTCGCTGACTTTGCCGGTAAATCGCGGGCGATCGCCCGGGAAACGGCAATGCGGATTGGCACGGGACAAGCTGTTCTGATTGGCACACCGTCCGTGCGGGTGTCCGATAGAATTTCGTTTGCGCTTCTGGAATTTGGCATCCGGCACGAAGTGTTGAATTGCCGCGAACATAAACAAGAAGCCCTCATTATCAAACACGCCGGGTTGCCCGGTCGCGTGACCGTAGCAACCAATATGGCTGGCCGGGGAACTGATATCCGTGTTGACCCGGCGGTGCTAGGTTGTGGAGGGCTGCATATCATCGCTACCGAAAAACATACGAGTGCTCGCATTGACCGCCAATTGATCGGACGCACCGCACGCCAAGGCGAGCCGGGGACTTATCAATTCTTTCTCTCGTTGGAAGACGAACTTTTCACCCTGGCAGGCCAGCAGCCAAAAACTCGTATTGCTGCACACGCGACCGGAAACGAACTCGGCCCAGGCTGGATCAAGGTATTCGAGGAAGCTCAACGCAAACTGGCAAAGATGCACGAACAACAGCGATTGGATTTGCTCAAGCGGGAGCAGAAACGCAACGGGCTTTGCCGCCAAATGGGCCTTGACCCGTGCTTGGAAATGCTTGACGAAAACTAAGCGCTTCCAGCTGCTTCGATTTTTTGAACAAGCGTCGAACGAATTAGCGGCAGTTATTAAAAGGCAAGATGCCTGTCCCACGTCGAAGTCCGGAAAATTCTCGCGTTTGGGCGGTACATAGCCGGGCGGACGGTAGGCAGGTGATCGCGCGCGCAGGCGGAAGATATCCAGGCGGCCGCACGACACCTGTCCGTCGGCTGGGGCGATTGCTCGTCACAGGCGGGGAAGCTTGGCCCACTGACCGGGTTGCTTGCGCCGTTTTGCGAGTTCCCGAACCGCGCATGCAGGAATCCCTGCGAAGTTCGAAGGTTCGAGCGCGCGATCGCTTTATCGACATCCGAGAATCTCGTGGTTTTCGCCTGCGAGCGCCGACTGGACGTCATGCGACTGGTATTGGGTTTGGTGACCACGCGCGATCCGCCAGGGGTCCTGAGTTTTTCAGGTTGTCCCAGCTGAGGCCGCCCAATCTGACTTCTGATTTTTTCGGGTCCGCCGCGCTCGGGTCGGACAAGCTCGGGCCTGCCGATTAACGGGCCTCCTCCAGAGTTTCCGTAATTATATCGCCCGGCCGACAACCTCGATGCGATTGCCACAACCCTGGCGAAATGACGACGTGGTATGTCCTATCATGACTTGACTCCCGGGTCCTCGCCGGTAGTCGAAATATTTTCACCCACATGCTTCGTTGAGAGCACTACCAAAATCTACGACGAATCCAATCCAGCAAGTCGCCAAACCAGACGTAACCGAGACTCTTATTACCGCAGCTGATTTTCGCGATCACCTCGGCCCCGATGGTGCGACGAATATTCTGGCCCTCGTTAATGCTGGCGCGAATCAAAATCACGGCGGAACCCTTTTCGTCTGGCGAAGTGCGAGTCGAGATTTGTTGAATCACACCCGCATAGGTTTTTTCTGGCGCGGTTGCTTGAATAAATGTCACTGACACCCCGGACGGATTGTCTGCAGTGGCTTGCCGCAGATGGCCAAACCGATCGGCCGGAAGCTCCAGTTCCAGATTCCACGGACCTTGCTCGTTCATGACTTCCAGCAGCAATTCACCGCGGGCGACCGGGCGACCCGCTAACAAGTCTTCCGGACGGAATGTGGCGACAGTCCCAGAGATCTCTGAGCAGACACTGGCTTGTTCGAATGATCTTTGGGCCGATTCGAGTTGGAGTTTGAGGCCCTCGATTTCGATAGAATTCTGAGCGATTTTTGCGCTCAGCCCGATTTTTTCTGTCTGGGATAATGCGGCCGCGTTTTCGTCCAGCTGCGCCTTGTGGGCGGCCAACAATTGCTTCTTTTCTTCGATACTATTGGTCAAAATCAGCAGCCGCGTTTCCAGGCGTTCGTCGTAAAGTTTCACCAACGGCTGCGTCGACCGAACGTGCTGTCCTGTACGTACGAGGATTTCCCGCACCTCACAATCAAACGGAGCATAGGCGCGAAACTGCTGGCTGGGCATCAATTTTCCTGTCGCCTGAACACGATAGGGGACTTTCACAAACGTCAGCAATCCGATCATGAACGCCAACCCTGCAAGCGCAAGCCTGGTTTTCGTCCGCGTTAGTTTTGATTTTTCGATCCAGCGGCCAACCAGTCGGCGAATCGGCAACAGAAAAATTTGCTCCTGGTCTAACGCGTGATACGTCGCCTGCGAAATGTGAGGCACCAGCCGCTGAAGTTCGGAATTGTCAGGTCCCCTGCCCTCCAGAAATTGCTCGATAACGAGGGCCGCAAATGCAACTTGTTCCGTGTTGCTGCGGTCGGTTTCAAAGTCGATTTCCCCACACGCGAACAATGGAAACACCTGCAAACGCCGGGCTTGCGTCTCGCCCAGGTAGGCCAGCAACGATCCGCCGTCCCGTTGCGAGAATGTTTCATCTCCGTCAAACTGGACAAGCTGTCCGGAAGTGATAACCTGTTCCGCGATCTCTCGGATCACGCGAATCGTGTTCGATTTCCTGGCGATTGTATCCTGTCCACTGATCGCGATGACCTCAGTCGAATTTGCTCGCCGCACTGCCAAACAAACACGATCGCATTCGAGCAACCTCCTGGTCTCATTCACAGCTGTGGACGCCACGTATTTCACGTCGACGTGCTGGTGCAATTGCCAGACGAAATGTTCTACCTGTTGCGCCGACAAGCGCTGGTGTTGCTGCGCGTGGCCAGACCGACCACTGGCCTGAACCGGCAAATCAAGATCTGCGGACATCGATTGATCGGTTTGGCTGACAGGCGGCACGTCGGCGGCGCCAGTCCGCGCGGCGGGCTGGTTTTCCGCTTCGTCCGCTGGCGGAGCCGGCTGAAGTTGCGCTCGTTTAGAGAGATAACCTGAGACGTGGGCCAGCAATTCGTTGACAACGGGCAACCGCTGGTCATCCATGTCTCGGGGCAAGATCAGTTCAACAACGCCAATCGATTCCTGCTCCAGGTTGAATGGCGCAAGCACCAAAGTGCGTTCGACGTTCGCGAGGCCGTCGCGGTGCAGGTATCGGTTGGACGTAAGCTGCCCTTCAAAGAGGACTTTGCTGATCAAGTTTCTGTGGTTGTCTAAAATTTCCGGCTGGTCGAGATGTTCAAAAATCGCAGGGTTGGTGGAGCTCACTTTCACCAAGCGGCCGGTTTCCTTCAGTCCCCAGACTTGACCGGCCAATGCGCCCGTGGCCACCGAAGCCGTTTTGATTAACTCATCAAAATATTTGTCTGGCGGAGAATCGAGCCAACGATCGAGCCGTTGGACCGAGTCGAGATTTTCGACCGAGTTTGGCAAATCATCGCCAGCGCCGTTCGGAGCATTTTGCGCAGCCACGTTTGCTTGCATCCTTGCGTTAGCGGAAAATAACAACCTCTGGTCGCCTGGATGTCACTTTCCCAGAAATCCGCGGCGTGGGTCAACGCATGTCCGCAAATCGCTGGCGTTTTGACGACAACGCTAGCAAGCAGATCAAAACGAGTTTGGCTCCATCGTAATCCCCGGCCGCGCGATAAATGAACAACCAAAATCGGCAGATTAGCTTTAGGGACCCATCCATTGGCACTGAAAATATCGAACGAATACAGGGAGATTTGGTTGGTAGCCTGTTGGGATTTGGGATGGCCGGGCGTTCGACAAGCAGACCGTTCCGCAGATGCTGGCGAAAGCGCTTACGAGCTTTAATAATTGTCCCCGCCCGTTTCACTCGGACGCTGTTCCGGAACACCACCTCGCGCCTCGGCATAGCGGCGCAGACCCTGGATGTTGGCCCGCATGACCTCCAACCAGTCACCCGAGTCGCTGACGTTAGCGCATGGGTCGAAAACCAGGCTGGTAAGTCCCAGCGCATCGAGTTTCTCGACGGATTCGTCTGCGGGGGTTCCCTCCCAGATCATCGCCTGGGCCGGATGCGATTCGAGAACCGTTTTTAGTTCGGCGAGTGCTTCGTTACTGGGAACAACGTCAGGTTCCCAAAGCACGGCCTTAAGATTGAGCGAATATCGACGCGCCAAGTACTGATAGATTGGGTGAGAAACAACAAGAGGTCGGTCACCGAGCTGTTGGCCGACAGCGAGCATCTCCTGGTCGAGTTGTTTCAGGTCAGTAAGCAGCGCCTGAAGGTTGTTGTCCAAGTCTGCTTTGCGATCGGGAATCAATTTCGCGAACGCATCGTGAATGGCGGTCGCCTGTTGCGCGGCTTGGTCAAAATCGATCCAGGTCGTAAACGCCGTGCCCGTATGAGAATGTTCTCCCTCGGGTCCGTGGCTATGGACTACGTCGCCTTCAATTTGAATAAACTTGTCGCGAAAGCCAGCGGAAGTGTCGACTATTTTTTCGTCGGGTAGCGTCGCGGTCACGAGCCATTTTTCGTACGTCGCGCCGTTGGTCACAATCAAATCCGCCTCCTGAAAGCGGGCGATGCCCTTTGAGTCAGGATGCCAAAAAACCGGATCCCCGTCGCCCGGCAAGGGAAATTCCACCTGGACGAAATCGCCGCCAATTCGTTGGGCGAAATACTGCAGCGGATAATTCGTAACACAAACGAGTGGAACCGCTTTGGTTTCAGATTCACGCGTTGCCGAATTCTGGTTTTCCCTTTCGCACCCCGCCAGCAAGACGATACTTAGCGCCGCAAACAATACCTGTTGCCAAAAAATCCGCATCGGTCTGCACTCGCTTTCGCACATTTCAATTGACTTCGGTAACCAACTCTCATCAAGTTTAACGAAAACGACCGGACCGCCAATCTGGCACAGCATCAACCGGGGTGATTTGCGTGGAAACAGCGGCCTGACGTTGCGTTTCAAAACAAATCGCGACGATCCCCAGTCCGGTGAAATTGACTTTGCCAGCGATCCAAATCAAAATTGACGGGCGAGACTCCGTCAAGTTGGCCAGCGATTGGACATTGCACGCTTGCCTGGATCGGCGATAGTAATACTCAATCGCAGGGAGGTAAGTTGGTGTTGTTGAATCGCGAGACCTGGAAATTGCACCGGCGATGGGTAGTTGTTTTTGCCATCGGGCTGCTGGGTTCGCTTGTCGCGATTTTCAACTTTCGTGATGGCCGGATTGAGTTTCCGGGAGGCAGCAGCACTGTCGGTTATTCGCTGGGACTGGTTGCCGGACTGATTATCATTTTTGAAGTGCTGTTGTGGCCGCGTAAAAAGCTGCTGCGACGTTGGCGCGTCGGTCGCGTCCGCTCCTGGATGTGTGCCCATATCTGGCTCGGCTTGCTTACGGTCCCACTCGCAATTGTCCACGCTGGCATTCCCTGGGGTGGATCTTTGGCAACCGCGACCATGATCCTGTTTTTGCTGGTCGTGGGAAGCGGGATCTTCGGACTCGTGTTGCAACAATCCTTGCCCCGCCAGATGACTCAGGCGGTTCCCGGCGAGACGATCTACTCGCAGATCGAGAACGTGATTGAGCAAATCCTGGCCGAAGCAGACGCGTTGGTCTCGGCGACTTGCGGTACAAAAGTCGGGAAGACCAATTGGAGCGAACTTTATCACACCGACAAAAGCGGAGCCAAGGGAACGGCTTACGTGGGAGCAAGCCGGTCGATCGCCAACATCTATGGCACAGCCGTCGTCACAGTTTTACCCAAAACGCCGATTCCCAACACGCAAATTTTGAAGTCGGCCTATGAATCGACGATCCGAAATTATCTTGAATTCGGCAAAGCCGGTTCCTCCCGTTTGAAAGATCAAGCCAGTGCAGAACCTTTCTTCGACGACCTGTCAGATAAAGTTGGGACAGATGCGGTTTATGTGGTAAAACACCTTGCAAATTGGTGTCACGAACGTCGTCAGCTCGATCGTCAACGCACGCTTCATCATTGGTTGCACGTCTGGTTGGCCATTCATCTGCCGCTATCGTTGGCCTTGTTGGTGTTGATGGTTTGGCATGCGATTGTCGCGACCAAATACAGTGGCATTTTTTCCTTCATCTAACGAGACGTTGTCGGTTCAAAGCATGCCCAAAAACAGCCAGGCAAAAGCTCGCGCGTTGCGGATTCCGCTGCTGACTTCGACTGCAAGTGACCGGTTAGCCTGGTATCGCAACGCCTTGAGCGCGATCGCGGTTGTCGTGTGCGTGGGCTGGCTGTTGACAGGTTATTTACCACGGAAAAATCCGAATGTCGGATTCCAGGCCAGTTTGAATCGTTACAGCCCCGGCCCGATTTCCAGTGTGCACGCGAACTTGAATTGTCAGGACTGCCACCGGGATTCGACACCGCTGCGAAACGCGACTTTCCTTTCCGACTGGTTGCAAAATGACGACGTCCACGATCTGTGGAGTCGTGATTCCGACAACGCGTGCAAACAATGCCATCCCGTCAGTTCTTCAAGTGCCGAAGTAGGCACCCGCGATCAATTGGTTTCAGTCTCCCCGCACAGTTCGAATCATCGCCTAGAGAGCGTCGGCAGTTGTGCCAGTTGCCATGCCGAACACCGTGGCACAGATGTTCTACCTTCGCAGGTCGCCGACACTTCGTGCGTTGCGTGTCATGCGCGATTGGATGATGTTCGAATCAACAACGGCGACATTGCCGCGAAGATTAGCGGGTTTGAAAAAGACCATCCGCCCTTTCGTTCTTTGGGACGGGATCCAGGCGTGCTTAAATTTAATCACCCATTGCATCTGGCCGCTGGACTGGCCGACTCCAGCGCGCCCGAAATCACCCGCAAGAATCAGGGCGACTACTTTGATCCGGGCGGTTTACTGACGCCATTCCAGAATTCCAATGGCGAAATCCAGTTGGATTGCCGCTTTTGCCACCAACCGACAAACGAACCGGCATTCGTCAGCAAAACGAACAGCAAACAGTTGGGCACTTCGAAAGATGGCAAATTCATGTCGATGCCGACTTATGACCAGAACTGCAAGATCTGCCACCCGCTTCAATTGGAACCCGACCCCAAACTTGCCTTTGACAACAAACTCGAGATCCAACATGGTGTCGGGCCGGAACAGATTTTGAGTGACCTGAATGTCTATTTTTCGCTCGAAGCGATTGCTCCGGACAGAGTCAAACAACAGCTTGCCAAAGGCGATTTCAAGCCGCCAGCCGCGATACCTACCCGGCTCTGGAATTCAGCGGCACCAGCAGATGACGACGATTCGATCAGCGAACGCGTCAAGAAAGCGGCCAACACGGTTCGCACGACATGTCTGCGTTGTCATTTCGCTGCTCCGCATGACACGGGGCAAGGAGTGCTTCGGGCCCGCACCATGTCGGACGCCGAGGACGATGGGCCTGGCTCCAGCGGCATGTTCAACACTGTTTTTTTCAAACATGGCAAGTTCGATCACGCGGCCCATCGAGATGTTTCATGTGCCGACTGCCACAATTACGAACAAAACCTTGGCAAAAGCCAGTTGTCAAATCTCGAACTCGATAAACCGATGATTCGCGATCTTGACAGCTGTCTGGTTTGCCACCAATCAGCGACCAGAGTCTCGTCGCCCAACCGTGCAGGGCCAACAGACTGTATTTCCTGCCATACCTATCATGGAGGTGGCAACCGCCAGTAGCCGCAAAGATGAACTCGCCGTTTTTGAGCTGCCCCCCTTTTCGTCGCGCCAATCATGCATGCTGAATTTAAACAATCACCGAGGGAATTTGCCATCCGCTTGCTCGCGGGCAATGGACGGGCTGCTGTTGTCCGTTTCCTTGTTCCGATTCCCCTGAGTCTCGGTCTGGCGCTTGGTTTGTCGCTGACATCCTCACCCGAAAATCCCGGGAGGGCGGAGCTCCGTCTCCGCCAGCTCCGTCTCCACAACTTGGTATCCCACGTAACAAGCAACGATATTTCGGACCCCAATCGGCTTTCCACGGTCGCCTGTGCAAAGTGCCACGGTCAACTTTTGAATCCTGAAAAATCGCAGGATCGCTGGCAAAATGCCTACCAGGTTTGGGTCAGCCAAGATCCACATTCCGACGCCTACGTATCACTCTGGAATAGACAGTCGCAGCGGATTGTCGCTGCGCTGGCTCAGGCAGCCGGCAAGATTCAATTAACAACCGGAAATGCCGTCCTGAGTAACGCACTTTATCAACAAACGATCAACGAACGTTGCGTTTCCTGCCACAGCACCGTACCTGCCGCAATGTCCGTCGAGATGAATGTGAACCAGAAGTCCTCGGCCGAAAACCTCTCCATGGCCAACGGCGTGGGTTGCCTGTCATGTCACAGCACGACCGAACTGGACAATCCAGAAGGAAAAGACTGGATTGAGGCTCACACAAAAAAGCCCTGGGCAGAATATTCGACGAATGAAAAAACGAGGCTGGGACTTCAGGATCTCACCCAGCACGATGCCCGGGCTCAAACTTGTATTAAGTGTCACCTCGGGTCCCCGGGACGAGACGTTGACCATGACCTGGTTGCTGCCGGCCATCCGCGACTCGCTTTTGAATATGCATCCCACCTGCTGAGGCTGCCCAAACACTGGGAGGAAGAGAAAACCAATCACTTTTACACGACTTGCTGGTCGATCGGACAGCTCGAATCTGCTAAAGGCGCGCTCACTCTGTTGAAACATCGCGCTACTTCGGCCGCGCAGGGCAATGTGGCTTGGCCTGAGTTCACGGAATACAACTGCTCCAGTTGCCACCATGGTTTGGGCGCATCCTGGTATCTTCCCAACGATCCGCCAGGCGTCGGCAAACCGGGTTGGGGAACCTGGACCTTTCCGAAGGATGCCGCAATTAATGCCACTCAAGGCGATCTCAAGGCGCTGCGTACCGAGATGGAACAGCCACAACCAGATTCAGTAACAGTCGTGCAAATCGCCTCCGCAATTGTGCCTGCGTTGCGATCCGAGTCTCCCGTCGATAATCTCTATTTCTACATTCAGCGCCAGCCTCGACTCAACCCGGACGAAGTTTGGGCCTGGTACCTGGCCGTGAACTGTTGTATCCAGGATTCGTTATTGGAGCGAGCTGCCGGAGAAGTTGTGGTGGAACGGATGCTGGAACTAGAAACCATGTTAAAGCAGCCCTTTGGCGACTCAGCGGATAAGCGACCATTCGCGGCTAAAGAGTCACTGGAAAAGATATCCCAAATTCGACAAATTGTGTTACCTGTCCTGGAAACAAACCGAACCCGGCCGAATCGACAGCCATGATCGTTCAGGAACTTCACGCCATTCAACACCGCCACGGCTTCTTGCCTGCCAAGGAGCTTCGCGCGCTGGCAGCCAGAACGGGGAGTCGATTACATCGCCTCCAGGAAGTCGCCAGTTTCTTCCCGCACTTCCACCTCGAGCCGCCACCTGCGATCCGGGTCAGAATTTGCCAGGACATCTCCTGCCAATTGCGCGGATCATGCGAGTTGATCAGGAGCCTCCAGGAAACCGGCGACAAGTTCGACGGTCGGAACATCGATATCGCGGGCGTCTCCTGCCTGGGACGATGTGACCGCGCCCCGGCTGCCAGCATTGCTTCGATTTTTGAACGAAGCATACCGCCAACGGCCGATGCAAACGAAGCGGATCATGATCACGAAGAATACTCTTACTACTATGCGAACGTCGACCAGCCCAAACTGGAATCGCTTATCCAGCAAACAGCCGCCGCCATCAATGACCATGAACCGGGTAATTTACCCGCGGGTGAAACCGATCTTGAATGGCGACCTGATCAGACCCAAAACTGGACGATTGACCCTTACCGCGGCAAGGCAGACGAGGAGTGTTACCTCGGCATCCGACAACTGATCGCGCGTCGCTCGATCGACCCGCGCGATGCGGATTGGCAAGTCGACGCTTCCGTCAAAGAAGCCGTCGAAAAGGCGCTCGGCGGTTCCCTCGACGGCCTGGATCTGGAAAGCCAGCGGATCATCTGTGCGCTTTACACGGCCAATCTGCTCGGCATGGGCGGGGCGGGCGGCCGGGCTTACAAGAAGTGGTTTGAAGTTTACCAGGCCGAAGGTGACGTGAAATACGTCGTCTGCAACGGCGACGAGAGCGAACCTGGCACTTTCAAGGACCGTGAAATTCTGCTGCGTGCCCCGCATCTGGTCGTGGAAGGAGTCGTGCTGGCCGGCCTGATTGTGGGTGCGCAACATGGATACATCTATATTCGCCATGAGTTTGCCGAACAAATCGAGTCGGTCCGCAAAGAAATCGAACGCGCCGAACGAATGGGTGTTTGCGGCCCGGGGATCCTGGGTTCCCGCTTGAATTTTGCGTTGGAAATTTTCGTTAGCCCCGGTGGCTATATTTGCGGTGAGCAAACCGCGTTGATCGAAGCGATGGAGGACAAACGCGCCGAACCACGAAATCGTCCGCCCGAACTGCAGACCAACGGTTTGTGGAATTGCCCGACATTACTGAACAATGTTGAAACGCTGGCCTGGGTTCCAGCGATCATTTTGGGTGACGATGGGCGTTGGTTTGCGAGCCAGGGTAAGGCGAGCTATCTCGGCCGTCGTTTCTTTTCGATCAGCGGAGACGTGGCCAGACCGGGCGCCTACGAAGTTCCCATCGGGATTACGTTGGGAGAATTGATCGATAACTACGCGGGGGGCATGGCTGCCGGAAACAAATTCAAGGCTGCGGCTCTTTCCGGGCCGTCAGGCGGATTTGTACCGCACAAACTGCCCGTCGAGTACTTGCGGTCAAAGTTCGTGACGACAAAACTGCCGCCCGGTTCCACCCATTTCGACATCCTCCAGATGGAGCTGGACATCGAAACGGCCCGCAACATGGGCATCATGATGGGTGCCGGCATCGTCATCTTTGGTCACCAAACCGACATGGTCGCCACCGCCCTGTCCTGCACCGAATTTTACCGCAACGAGTCTTGCGGCAAGTGCGTCCCCTGTCGTATCGGTTCACAAAAGCTCGTCGAATTAATCACCAAGATTGCCCACAAAACGTATTCCCTGACGGAAATCTATGGCGATAACAAACAGGAAGCTGACGGCAAACGGGGACTGATCAATGAACTGGCCGAAACGATGAAGCTGACGGCGATTTGCGGCCTGGGCACGGTCGCCTCAAATCCCCTGACAACCTTGCTGGACCATTTCCGTTCGGACGTGGAACGCTACGCTCGAAAATAATTATGAACCTATCAGGCGAAACTCATGGCGGGTGAAAACTTCAGCGAACTGTCCCAGTTGTGGGAAGAAGAAGGTCTCTTCTCGCGAGACATCGACGGACAACTCGTGCGTCTTGAGGAAGTCACCGAACAGGACTACGAGAAAAAAGTTACGCTCCAAATTGACGGCCAGGAACTCACGATTCGCAAAGCTCGTCCGACAAGGGATTCGCAAGGCAATGTTATCCGAGACGAAAACGGAAAAACCATTCCGCGCGATACCACCATCTTCGATGCAGCCCAAAAGCTGTACGTCAACAACGAACTGGGGAAAGAAAATCCGATTCCCACGCTTTGTCATCGCGAACACATGCGGCCGGTGGCCATCTGCCGTGTGTGTTGCGTTGAGGTCTACAAGGAAGATCGCAACGGCAAACTACAGTCGGGTGGCAAGCTTATCCCTGCTTGCCATCAACCCGTCAAGTCCGGCATGATCGTCCACACAATCGCAACTCCCGAAACCGAAAAAAGTGAGCGACTGAAACGGTCGATCAAGCTCCTGACCGAATTGTTGACTTCCGACCATTTGAATCGAACCGAAAATGCGCCCGGTCAATCGCCCAGTGAACTTCGCCAGCTCGCCGGCAGAATGGAGTGCGAAACCAAGCGTTTTTCCTTTAACCCTCCTCCTGAACTTGGACTGGATGACAGCTCACAGTTGATCTCCGTCAATCACAACGCCTGCATCCTTTGCGAACGATGCATGCGCGGCTGCAACGAAATCAAAGGCAATGAGATCATCGGGCGCACGGGCAAAGGGTATCTGACCACCATCGGCTTTGATCTTGATGCGAAAATGGCCGATTCAAATTGCGTGTCGTGCGGTGAGTGCATGGTTTCCTGCCCAACCGAGGCACTGACATTCAACCAACCTGTGCAATCTCAATGGCATCGCGACCTGGTGGCCAATCCAGGCGTTTTCAATGTCACGGCAGCTGAGCTCAAACAGCACGATCTGTTCAAGGCGCTGCCGTACAAATGGTTGCAATGGAACCAGGCTTCCATCGTCCGCCGGCAACTTCGACAAGGCGAAGTTCTCTGTCACGTGGGCGAGTATGGCTCGACCGCCTTCATCTTGAATTTGGGTGAATTTGGAGTTCATGTCCCTGGCAGCAAGACCAGGTCCTCCTCCGTAGCTTCGTTGCCGAATTCATCCGGGCCGGGCATCCTGGCTCAACTGACACGATCGCTGCGAGGTCGGGCAAGTTCAAAACCGCTGACCAAACCGAAATCCCGTCCGCCGACCGGGCCACCCGATTTTACGATGACTCCCGACGACTTGATTATCGGTGAAATGACTTGCCTGAATTTCCAACCTCGCTCCGCGACGGTTGTCGCCTGCACCGATTGCGAGGTTTTTGAGATTCGGCGTAATGTCCTGTTCATGCTGCAGCGAAATGAAGGTTCCCGGGAAGCACTTGATAAGCGGTACCGAGAGCGATCCCTGGAAAACCAGATTCACTCGATCGAACTGTTCAGTGAACTGTCGGACGAAGAACGAAAAGAGTGTGTCGAGTATTTGAAAGACCGCATTCGACTGATTCGAGCTGAGCCGGGCCAGGCGGTTTACAGCGAAGGTCAGCAAGCTGACGACGTTTACCTGCTGCGACTGGGACATATCAAGGTTGCCCAGTCAACGATTGGGACGGACCGCGTGTTAACCTACATTCGGTCAGGTACGCCGAAAAGTTTTTTTGGCGAGATAGGTGTTCTCGCCGAGGTCAACGAAAAATACGGATTGAATTTGCCCAACATTTATCAAGGGCGGCGCAGTGCGACCTGTAGCGCGCTGGATCACGTCGAGTTGGTTCGCATCAACAAAGCAGATTTTCTGGAGTTGATCGAGCAACATGCGCCGCTGCGAGCAAAATTCATCGAACTTGCCCGGGCTCGCCTGGGTTCCGATGCCAAGGCGCAGGAAGACGTCGCGACGCCCATCGCCAGCTTTCTCGATCAGGGTTTATTCAACGCCCAGAAACTTCTCGTGCTCGACCTGGATAGCTGCACTCGTTGCGACGAATGTGTGAAAGCCTGTGCCGATACGCATGGCGGCGTCACTCGTTTGGTCCGTGAAGGATTGCGGTTTGACAAATATCTGGTCGCCAGCGCTTGCCGATCGTGCACCGACCCCTATTGCATGGTTGGCTGTCCGGTCGACGCCATCCACCGCGAGGGTTCCCTCGAAATCAAGATCGAAGACCACTGCATTGGCTGTGGTTTGTGTGCCCAGAACTGTCCCTACGGTAATATCAACATGGTCGAATTTGACGACCGGGGACGACCCTATCAAACTGGCACGAAAACGGCTGTGATTGAAAACAAGGCCACCACTTGCGATCTGTGTAGCAGTGTTGGGGTCGACGCTTCCAATCCTCGCGACGAAGTCAGTTGTGTTTACGCCTGTCCTCACAACGCGGCCTTCCGAATGACGGGCCCGGAATTGCTTGCCAGGATCCCGACGAATAAATGACCTTGGATCCACAGAATGACGGTTCGCGTTTTCGCTTTTCCACCCCGAATTTCCGGCGTTTGCATCAAATCGGGATGTGTCAACGCACGAAATTCCGATTTTGGTCCATAATGGTCTTTGCGCTAACGCGTATTTCGACCACGGTATGAAATGAAGACGCTATTCTGGTGCCGATCAGGTGCCGCCACGCTGTAGTCAATGATGATTTCGAAATGATTCGTGTCCACATTCTCAACGAAGCCCAAGGTTCAACAGAAGACCACCGTAACGGTCCGCTCGAATTCGGACGTAGTTCCGAAATTTTCGACCCGTCCCGACCTGCCGACAGAATTGTCATCCATGACAAATATGCCTCACGGCATCACGCGCGGCTGGAGCAATTGAATTCGAGCGGATTGCGGATCGAAAATCTGAGTAGCTCCAAGCCGCTGGTTATCGCCGACGGGATCGAGGTCTTGCCGGGTGAATCATTCGAGCACGACGAACAAACGCTTTGCTTTTGGGTCGGCAAGACCTGGATCGAAGTCGAAGTTGAAGCGGCCGCCCCGGGGGAAGTGTTCGCCACCATTGCCTCGCCCGTCGCCGGCGGAGAGATGGGGTCGATCCTGCAGCGATTCGACAACCTTGAAACACCGACGATTGAGATTTTAACGCAGTGGTTTGAAACGCTGATCTCGGTTCAACGGGCTGCCGCGGGCGGTACCAATTTCTATCAGCAAGCTGCCGAGGCGGCAGTCCGACTAATCGGATTCGAAAAAGCTTTGGTGCTCTCGCGCGAAAAAAACGCGTGGACGGTGATCGGCCGGAGTTCGTCGGTCGATGAAGCTGCCCCTTCATTTAGCCGATCACTTTTGCAGCAGGTCGTCCGGGCGAGGCGCACTTTTTATCAATCGGGAGAACAGCTGCAAAGCATTTCGGACGGCGGATTGGCCGCCGCGTCACCCATCTTTGACGCCACCGGTGATAAGATCGTGGGAGCTGTCTATGGATTTCGTATGATTGGTGGCCCCGGGAAATCATGCGAAGTCACGCCAATTGATGCGCAGCTCCTGCAGACGTTGGCCAGCGTCGTGAGCCTGGGTATCGTGAGGATGCAGCGCGAAGAGGAAGTTTCAATCCTGAGGGTCAAGTTCGACCAGTTTTTCTCGCCGACGTTGGCCCGCGAGCTGGAACGGGATCCGAGTTTGTTGGAAGGTCGTGAACGGCAGATCACGGTGATGTTTGGCGACCTGCGAAATTTCACCAAGTATGCGACCGGACTATCGCCGTCCGAAACGTGCCACGCCATCACCGATGTCCTGGAATGCATGACCGAAGCCATTCGACAAAACGACGGCGTCGTCGTGGACTATGCAGGTGACGGGATCATGGCGATCTGGAATGCGCCCAGTGAGCAACCCAATCATGCCGACCTGGCAGCGCATCGCGCCTTGGGTATTGTGCGCGCGTTACCGGACGTCAGCAAAAAATGGGAAGCTCGACTTGGCGTTCCGTTCCGGGTCGGGATTGGGATCAATACCGGCAATGCGCTGGTTGGCAATACGGGTACCAGTTACAAGTTCAAGTACGGTGCCTCCGGACATTCGGTAAATTTGGCCAGCCGCGTCGAATCGGCCACCAAGCACATCGGCGTACCGATTCTGATTACCCAGTCCACGCGGGATTTATTGACGGAAGAATTTCAAACACGACGGTTGCTGAAGATCCGCGTCGTGGGGCTCGATGAGCCGGTCGGCGTATTTGAACTGCACGGCGATGATCCTGCCGAAGCCTGGAACCAGCGTCGTGACGTATATGAGCTGGCACTGTCGCAGTTTGAACAAAAAGAGTGGGCCAAATCGTGTCAGACGATTCAACCCTTGTTGTTTGCACGCGACGAGGGAATTCGGGACCTTCCCAGCCTGATACTTGCCGGCCGAGCAATCGAATGTCTCAAATCTCCGCCCGAGAATTTCGAAGCCGTAATCGAACTGGACCGCAAATAGCGGCGGGTAACGCGCAAGGCCTTACCAAGACGGCGTTTGCGAAGCAAACCTGCCATTTCCGCTTAATCCCGAATTCCCCGCACGATCATAAATGTCCTTCCGAAAAGCCCTCGGATTCGGAGCATTTTATTGTATTTTTGACTGTTTTTTCGTCGCCAAACTACAATAAAGGTTGACTCTTCCTGAAAATTGAATCCTGCGAACCGGCAATTTGGACCTGTCCCGGTCGCAAATGGCGCGGTCAACTATGGGTTCACAATGACTTCTACTAGATAAACATCAAGGATCAAGGCATGTCGCCGCGTACTCACAGCACAAGTCGAACTCAGAACTCACCTGACTCTTCGAACTCAAAATCTTCCGCGAAGGCTTCGTATTCGAATGCGAGTGTTGCGTCGCTGACTTCAAAGCAGCTGTGGACGATGTGCTTGTTGCCGTTATGGTTAGTGGCCATCATTGTTTTTGACTATGCCGCTGCCGATTTTCACGATCAAGCATTCTTCGCTTCCGTGCGAGCTGATCTGGCCGAACTGAATCGCGTCCAGGAGCCCGAGAAAATTGATGATACGCTTCGTACTTATTGGGTCCGCACCGACAACGAAGGTAACTTGAGTGGACGGATCTCGGCAATTGACGCCGAGTTGTCAGGTGTTTCTCCGCTCGCCCAACTCGAAATTGTTCTATTGCAAAATGGACAGGTTAAGCGCAAGGCCGATGCGACTGACGAAAACGGCCAATTCACACTCCAGGACGTCGAGCCGGGAAACTACTCGTTGGTCGCATCGGGGCCAAACGGTTTTCTCGCATACAGCATCCATGTACTCACACCATTTGCGCAGTCGGATCCGGACCCAACGGGCAGCCTGCCAATGCCGCTGGCGACTCCTCAATTTGTATCTTTCTCAAAAACCAATCCGCTCCCTGTCGAGGGTCAAGAAAAATTTCAGGTTGATGCCGCCGCAATTCCACCGACGTTCCTGGAGTTGGAGCGTATCGTATCCGGCTATCTGCCTTCAGATGTCGAACTCGCCTTGGGTCAAAACGTCGAGAATGGCAAGCCCCTGGATTTGCTGAAAATCAGCAGCGGGTTCAAGTTTGCGCTCAACGAAGATGGGAGCTTTTCTGGCCGCGTGTTACCCCCCGTCGGCGAAGAAGAACGGGTCGAACTCTCGGACATGAATATCTTTCTGCTGCAGGATGATATCGAGATGCATCGGGTTGATGTCGAAAAAACTGGTGACTTCAAAATCGAAGGAGTGGAACCGGGCGTGTATGCCGTGGTCGCGGCCGGCAAAGAAGGATTCGCAGCGTTGTCCTTTGAATTGGTAAGTTCCGACGACGCGCTGGGACTCAGTGAGGGCGAGTCGCAGGAACATTATGTTTCGCTGGCGGCACCTAAAGCGGAACCAGCCTTTAATATTTCAGTTATCGTGGATCCCGAAGATATCAAGTACTGTCGAAACAGGATTAAAGAGTTGGTTGGTAAGGACGGGATGATGGTCGAGCAGAACCCGGGCACCTACCTGGACGACGGCATTCAGTATTTGCAGCCAAATTCCGGTGGTTACGCCGTTGCCAACGGCGGATCCCCAGGGACAGTCGGCCAATCGGCGACTGCCGGACGCGGTCCCCTTGGATCCGGTGGATCCGGCACGTTTCTCCGCCGCGCCTTGCTCGGGGCCGCCATTGCCTTGCCGCTCGCGCTGGGAGGCGAGGAACCTGGTCCGATGACACCTTCCCAAACGAATTAGGGTTCCTGCTTCGCGGGAGTGCCATGTGCTATGATGTTTGGACAGCCGCGGGCGTCTGGATAAGCTGACGCCTGACGGCCACTTGTGTCTTTGCGAATATAATCAGGATCAATAAGATGACTGTTGGGCCCGACGGCCAGCAACCGATCGAAGACAACGACGACAACGCAACCGTCGGAGGTAATGGTCCCACTCCAGATCCCGATCAAACAATTGCTCGACAACCGCCTGCCAAAACTGCAACCAATAAAAAATCGCAATCGGTTTCGCAAGACGACAACCCTGTCGGCGATCAGCGTCAGGTTACAATCGGACCTGATGATCAAACGCTGAACATAGATCGTTCATTTGATCGCAGCGTCCCCCCCGATATTGAAACGGTAAAAAAACGACTCCAAAGCAGCCCAAGGGTTTCCGATCGGACGATCGATTACCAGGCCACAAAAAAGGCGCGCGCGGCTGGTCCGCCAAAGTCGATCCTGGACACCGAGAACTGGCTGGCCCAGCATCCGGAGGCCGCCGGCAACCAGTCAAATCCTGCCGGTTCGGTTGATGAATCGAAACCGGAAACGGCCGACGATTCTTTCGACCGAACCTATCCCATCGGGCGTTACGAAGTCCGTCGGTTGTTGGGGCAAGGTGCGTTTGGCCGGGTCTACGAAGCGCATGACCCGCAGCTTGATCGGCGAGTCGCGGTCAAAGTCTCCAAAGAGCTGAAAGGTCGCGACGAAGTCAACCGCTTCCTGCGTGAAGCCCGTTCTGCCGCTCACTTGCGTCATCCGACCATCATCCCCGTCTTCGAATACGGCCAGATCGATGACATGTCGATGATTGTTTACGAACTGGTCGACGGTGAAACGCTCCGCTCTTACATCAAGCGCAACGCACCTCTGGAATTGTCGGATACGATTTCGATTATCCGAAAAATCGCGGAAGGCCTGGATTACGCCCACAAGGAGGGTATCGTTCATCGTGACATGAAGCCCGACAACGTGTTGATGGACAAAAAAGGCGAACCGCATATTGCGGACTTTGGCTGTGCCCGTCGATCCGACGACCAGGACATGCACCACACCATGGAGGGTTCGATCATGGGCACGCCCATGTATATGAGCCCCGAACAAGCCAGTGGCCAGTCACACAAAGCCGATGGCCGCTCCGATGTGTGGAGTTTGGGAGTGATGCTCTACGAAATGGTGTCAGGACAAAGACCGTTCGATGGCAAGCTGTCAGACTTGCTGCACTTGATTCGGCATCACGACGCCAAACCGCTGCGCAAGGTTCATCCCGGCACGCCTCGCGATATCGAAACGATTTGTGCCCGCTGTCTGAACCGCGACCTTGACAAAAGATTTGCAACCGCCGGTGAACTGGCGGATGAACTTCGTCGGTTTGAGCGTGGTGAACCAATTTTGTCGCGGCGAATCAGCACGTTAAGCCGAACCTGGTTGTGGGCCAAACGAAATCGTGCCGTCGCGAGCTTGTTGGCAGCTGTCGCCATTACCTTGCTGGCAGGCACGACGTTTTCGACCTACTTCGCGATCAAAGCGTATCTCGCACAAAAGGCGCGAGCCAAGGCTGCACTTGGACAGCTGACAACCGCCGAATCAAGTTCGCTCGATAACATTCTGGCCAACCTCGACGATTCAAAAAATTCGATGCGCGAGAGTATTCGTGAAAAACTTGCCAGTTCGAACCTGGACGATCGCGAGCTGCGACGACTGACCCTGGGACGATTGTATCTCGACAAAGATAACGACCGACAAAATGTCGATTTGTTCAAGGATGATTCGATCAGGAACAATTTGCTGTCGGCAGACGGCTACGAGTTAATCTCGTTTTGCAAGACGTTTTCAGATAGCCAGAAACTCGACTTGCGGGAAGGGCTGTGGAAAATCTTCCTCGATCATGGCGAGACCACCGATCATCGCCTGCGAGCCGCCTGTGCCCTGGCCCAGATCGATCCGAAATCGGGCAAGTGGGACGAGGGGAATCTCTCCAGGGATGTCGCGGGTTATTTGACGGCCATGAATCTGCTGGAGGTACCACAGTGGCTAAAGACGGTAGAACCGATTCGTCAAAAAATCAAACCGAAACTGAAGGAACAGTTCGAAGCTTCTGGCACCAAAGAGTCTCGCACTTCTGATGACGCCGGTCCGGAAACGGCGGCCGTGATCCTGTCTTACATGTTGCAAGACTACGTGCCGGACCTCGATGGTAATGGTCAACTCTCGGCCGAGGAAAACGACCTGGCCCAAGCCGAGCTCGAATACCTTGTCGACCTGATACCCCATGCTGCCGCCCGTCAACTTGGTCATTTGATGGCGGTGCTGGAGACGCAACGATTTCGTGAGCCAGCAAAGCAGCTTTTGGTCGCGAGATTGCAGGACCAAATTCCGGCCGATGCGAGCCGCCGTGAATTGGCGTTGGAAAAAGCAAATTTGATGGTGGCGTTGATTCGGATGCAAGACCCGGCTGCCTGGCAGATGCTGACGCGGTCAAAAGACAATTCCGTCAGCACGGAAGTGATCGAGCTGCTCGGGCCTGCTTCGACTCCCGTTGATTTGCTGTTAAAAAAGATCGATGAACTGAAGTCAACCAGCGCCAATCCGGATGCCTTGGCTGTCGCCGTGTTGGCACTGGGACAATACACCGAAGGCCAGATTCCCCAAACGTGGCGCGAAGACATCCTGAAAAAACACCTGCTCGAAATATTCCGGAATCATGGCGATGCCCGGGTTCATTCCGGCGCTCGTTGGCTGATGACTCGCTGGGGTTTTGGCGAAAACGTGCGATCGCTCGAAGCAGGCGAACTGCGCCGGGAGTTGCCCGAACCGGGCAAAAACTGGCATGTCGATATGAGTGGAAGTACATTCGTCGTGTTTGAACCGGCTGATTTTGAGATGGGCGCAGGCGGAGAAATGCCACACCGCCATCGCATCCCCCGCCGGTTTGGCATCTGCATCCAGGAAACAACCGCGAACCAATATGAACAGTTTGTCGCGGCCTTGATCTCTCGCAAAAAGCAGCAACTGGAATTGCTTGCCGATGCAGATGATTCCCGCGACAAAAAAATACTCGAGGTTGATATCAAAAAGCTTCAACGGGCGTTCGATACATTAGCGCAAATGAACCCCGGTCTTCCCGCCGCCGATACGGAATTCCCGGATTTCTTCAAGTCGCTGGAGTATTGCCGATGGTTGAGCGAACAGTACGGTCTTCGCCCAGCGGTACCAACCATCGATCGACTCGAACAATTTTATGTGGAATACCCCAAAAACCGGATGGGCAACGATTTCATTGATCTTGAGCAACCGGGGTACCGCTTGCCCACGGCTGGCGAATGGGAACTTGCCTGCGGAGTCGGAACGAGCACGAATCGGTCATTTGGAAGCAACAATGAAAGGTTACGCGAATACGCCTGGTATGCCTCAAATTCACAAAACAGTACGCATCCCGTCGCCATGACGAAACCGAACGAGTCTGGATTATTCGATATGCTGGGCAACGTGAGCGAATGGTGCCTGGATTTGTTTCAACGTGATTTCCCACCGACCTACCAACCCGATCTGCCAATGGTCGATTTCGCAGACGATCGCCTGAGCCCGTACCGGGAGTATCGAGGTGGGTCTTACGACAAGGAATCGGAGGAGTTGTTGACGTCGATCAGAAATGCAACCAGCGAAAACAAGGGCTTTCGCTCCCTGGGATTCCGAATCGCCCGCACTTATCCGCCGGCAGTCGTGGCCGAGATGCCCATCACTGACAAACAACCACAGCCAGCAACTCAATGACGCCGACCCCTCAATCAAAAGACTCGTTCACCGTACCCGTGTCTGACCCAGACTCGGAGAAACCTGGACTCTGACGCGGTGTCAGTCTGGGACAGATTGACCTCCGTCACAAAATTACAGCCTCTAAGAGTCACAACCAGCGACCTTGCCAAGTTTGCGTTCATGTCGGATTCAGTGCTCATGATTCATAAATCACGCGCAGGACTGATGCCCCTCCTTGTCTTTGCGTGCGTCCTTCTGGGCCGCCAGGCGCTGGCGCAATACTCGGGTGAGCTAACCGACTGGCAATTGTCACTTGACCAGGGAAAATCGTTTCGGCCAATCCACGTGCCGGGTGCCGTCGAAGACCGAGCCGATCTCGAATTCGACGGTGTTTCCATCTTTAAGGCAAAACTGCCGCCGCTTCAACTGACAGAGTCTCAACGCTTACTACTCCATTTCCAGGCCGTTGCGACCGACGCCAAAGTCTATTTCGACAATCGGCTCGTCGGACAACATCTTGGCGGCTGGACCCCGTTTGCGATCGACCTGACCAACGAACTAAGGAAAATCAGCGGCGACAAAGATCACGAAGCAGCGATTCGCGTCGAAGTTGACGAAAAAGTCGGACACAACACGCAGGGATTCCTGCCGATCATTATCAATCATTTTGGTGGAATCTGGCAACCGGTAACATGGGAACTGACCGACCGCGCGGTCATTCTGGATAACGCGGTCGCAGTTCGCGCCGATTTTTTGAACCAGCAGTTGGTGATCGAGACTCCCGTGCTTCACGGCCAATCCGATCAACCCATTCGGGCTTATTCGATCCGACCGCTGCGCCCCGCAGTGGCGAACCCGACGGCCCCTGGCAATCCCTGGCAGTCGTCTCTTCGTCCGTCACGAAAGCAATCCGCGATTACGTTGGCTCGATTGGAGAAAACGATGTCGTGTCGCTCCATACTGAAATCGTCACGACTCCCGCGGACCTCAAACGCTGGTCACCCGCCTCGCCACAGCGCTATGAAATTCGGGTCCAGCTGAATTCGGGAGTCGGTGCGGATTCAGAAGCCGCGTTGCCTGAAGCGGTCCTCGACACGGCTCAAGTCAAAATTGGTTTTCGCTCGTTTGATGTCGCGGGGGATCGCTTCCGCCTCAACGAAAAACCGATCGCCATCCGGGGCCTGCTGAACTGGGGATACGCCGCCGCCCAGCGTCGCTCCTGCGGTCGATGAATCATGGATGCGAAATGAAATCCTGTTTGCCCAGGCGCGTGGGTTTAACCTGATGAAGTTTTGCCTGTGGGTTCCGCCTAAAAAGTACCTCGAACTGTGCGACGAACTGGGGATGCTTGCGTGGATGGAGTACCCAACCTGGCATCCGCAGTTGGACAAAAAACATCTTGAAGAACTACGGCAGGAATACGCGGAGTTTTATGAACACGATCGCAACCATGGCAGCATCGTGTTACGAAGTTTGACTTGTGAAACCGGGCCCAGCGCCGATCTGGACGTGATCAAATCGCTTTACGAACAGTGCAAACAGTTCATTCCCGGCGCGATTGTGGAAGACGACAGCAGTTGGATTGAATGGAATCGCGTTCACGACTTTTATGATGATCACCCTTACGGCAACAATCACACCTGGGTGCCAACCTTGACGCGTTTGAAGGACTACATTTCCGAACGCGAACAACAGCCGCTGGTGCTGGGCGAATCCATGGCCGCCGACACCTGGACGGTGCCCACCGAGCGCACGTTGCAAATGACCCAGCTGCAACCCGCGCACGCTCCCCTGTCGATCGCCGACGCGGCGCGGTGGCAGACAGAGATGGGTTCACTGGCTGCGCAGCGAAACCGCATATTTGATTCGGCGTCGTTACTGCCCCAGTCACGTCATTACGGCATGCTGATGCGAAAGTACCAGATCGAAACGTTTCGCCGCGAAATCCCTCATGGCGGCTACGTGGTAAGTGTCATTCGTGACTTCCCAAAAGCTGCCATGGGGTTGATTGACTTTGACAACCGGCCCAAACAATCGCCCGAAGACTGGGCCTTTCAAAACGATCGCATGTTGATCCTGGCGACGGAGAATGATCGGCGCAGTTTTGATCGTGGTACCGTCGCGGCTTTGACCATCCTATTGAAAAACGATGCGGTTAATGAAGTTGCAGGCGGCCAATTGCAGCTGGCTGTGGTTGACGAGACGGGAAATAGCAAGCCCCAATCAACCCTGAAAACCGATTCGGTGGCCGGTGGCGAGTTCCTGGTTCAACCATTGGACCTCGAACTGCCGCGCGTCAGCGGACCATCACGCTTGGTGCTGCGGGCCCGGTGGAACGCAACCGGGTTCAACCAAACCAACGAATGGCCAATCTGGGTCTTTCCAGATCCTGACAAGGACCTGCCCGAGTTTGCAGTCCATCCCTCAGCCACCGCGATTGCCGGCGAGCTACCCATCCGCGGGCGTGCCTGGAAGTCCGGTTCAACCACGGCCGCCGAATCGAACGACCGCTTGCCCATCCTCGCGCGCCACTTCGATTCGGAGCTGCTGGGCGAGCTGGCCAACGGACGTCGCGTGTTGATGATCCCCGATGGTGAAGCGGGGAGCTTTCCGCTGACCGAACACTGGTTTCTCCGCGGCGGACCCGTCGTCCTGCCGCGAATCAATGAGTCGTGGCCGCGACCCTTTTCGCTTCGTCGTGGCGAACAAACGGAATCCCAGAACATGCTGGTTGAACTGCAACATTTTGACCTGGCCGGGCCGGTGGTGGCAAACATGAGTCATTACCTGCCTCTTACAGACCCAGCGCTCGTATTGTGGGACAACCACGATCTGTCAGTCGTCAAAACTCATGGGCTGGTGTTCGAAATGTCGGTGGGCGGAGGGCAATTGCTGGTTTCGACTCTCAACCACACCGGGCCAACCAATTCGGCAGGCCGCTGGTTGTTCGGCCAATTTTGCGAGCATTTGAATAATGGCAACTCGCCGCTGACTCCCGAGACGTGCGAAGCAACGCGGCTTCGGTTGGAAGCCGAAGTGAATCGTCGCGCGGTCTTGCTGCATGAAACATCGTGGAAATTCCAGCCCGATCCAGCCGAAATTGGCGTCGATGAAAAATGGTTTGCACCCGATTTTGACGACTCGCATTGGTCAGAGATCCGCGTCGATCGGCATTGGGAAAGCCAGGGCCACGAGGCACTCGACGATTGGGCGTGGTATCGAAAGTCAATCAGATTTCCGGATGATTGGACGTCGGAAACGACGTATTTGAACTTCACCGGCATCGATGATTACGCTGTGATTTACGTCAACGGAACGAAGCTCGGCACCGCCGGCGACTTGGAGAAAAAACGGACGGCATTCGAAGACCGGCTTAGTTTTGATATTTCCGGGTATCCGAAGGCGGGCGGGACGCTTCAAATCACCGTTGCCGTTTACGACTGGTTTGGTGCCGGCGGAATCTTTCGACCCGTAACGCTTTCTACGGAACCGCTCAGTGAAAATCCGCCGATCCTGAAGTAATTGCGATCGACTTGCTTTCCCCTTCTGAGGATCAGTTGAGGCGTGTCAATCAGACTTCCTAACAGGTGTGCAAATGAAAAACAACAAGTGGCCAATTCCTTACTCGGATGACGTTGAAACAATTCCGCCCGATGAAGCGGACGATATTCGGCGCGTGGTCGAGACCCTGCGAACGGAGCAGGTGATGTTCGAGTTTCAGGTTCAGCTGCGCACGTCGGAAAAAACGATGCCCATTGAAGATGCCACGGTAGCATGGCCCGAACGTGAGTCGTCGTATCGAACCGTCGCACAATTGTTGTTGCCGCGCCAGGAAATCGAGTTGTTGCGAATGCAGGACGCCTATAAGAATCTGGCCTTCAATGTTTGGCACTGCCTGGCCGCGCACCGTCCCTTGGGAGGCATCAACCGGGTTCGTCGCGAAGTCTATCCTGTTTCGGCAGCTTGGCGTCGACAAACATAATCCATCCGTAGTTCGCCGCCTTGTAATCGCGGTTGTCCGCCTGAAGCGTCGTGCCGGAATGAACCAATCCTACGAATGGATGTGTTGTTTACACGTATTCCGATCGCAAAATTTCGGCGGCGTCCGCCATGGCTTTGAGTTTGGCGGCGGCGATGTTTTCTTCGTTTACGCAGCGGTTGGCGAAGCAACCAAATCCGCAATCCGGATTGAGGAAAATATTCTCGGGCGACCAATATTGAAGCGCCTCGCGAGAACGCTCAACGATCGACTCGACGGATTCCGCCACATCGGTGCGTGGATTTACACAGCCCAAACCGATCTCGCGATCTGACAACGCGCGTCCAACGATCTCCAACTCGCCCGCCCGCGGCGTCGCGTATTCAAGTACCAACTGATCGACGTTCATCTCGCGAAAGCAATCGACGAGAGGTTGATAGTCTCCCGTGATCAGTACGTCTTCGCGTTTCGACCAGTTGCCTCGGCAGACGTGGATTCCTGTGCGAAGTTTCCCGGAAAAGCCATCCAGGACCCGATTCATCAACTCGGCGGCATAAGCAAGTTCGGCACCCGCATCACGGCGGGTCGCTAATGTCGCTCACATGAACGTGCGGCGTTTGTCGTCGCCGCTGTGAACGACTTCCGTCAAGACCGGCTCGTCAAACTGGACGAAATCCGCGCCCTCGTCAACCAGCTCTTCAAGTTCTTCACGCAGAATCGTGACGACATCGTCCGCCATCACCGGCTTGTCACCATAAGCACTTCCGGAAAACGAAGTCACCCACATGGCTCGCGTCAGCAAATACGGACCCGGCAACGTTGACTTGACCGGCTTGTCGGTCAAGGTCCGTACAAACCGTAAATCATTGGCGGCCAGCGGTTCACGTCGTCGCAATTTGCCAACGCACGTCGGATTGCGAATCGAGAATGCCGGTGCGTCGAGCGTTTGCAGCATCTCTTCAAAGGCTGCTTTGTCTTCCACCGTCTCCAGCATTTCAGCCAGCGACATCAACTGGGTTCCATCGACCTTTTCGGTGATGAATGAGTAAAAGTTGTCGCGTCGCAACTCGCCATCGACGACAATGTCCACACCGGCATCCAGCTGAAGTTGAACGCAGCGACGTATTTCGCTATTTGCCAGTTCATTGAACTGCAGGTCGGACATTCGCCCCATCCGCTTTTCGCGAAGACCGGCGAGCAATTCGGGGGAACGTGGCCAGGATCCAACTTGAGTGACGGAGAACATGATGGTATTTCCAAGTATCAGATTTGTTATTCGTAGTATCGGCTTAAGCCAGAATCGGGTCTTGAAACCTTGCTCTACAGAAACACGATCCTCGAATCGAATTCACAGGCTTTGTTCAGTGTTTGAAACACAGGTGAGCTCTTCAGCGCAGTCTCCCAGACTTCGGTCAATTGATCCGAAGCGATGGGCGAAGTCACGAACAGAACCAACGCAATTGCTTTAATCGAGGGATCACCGCTTTCGATACCAACCGCGGCCAGCGTGTTATGTAAACTTGCATTCACGGTGGCTTCCAGCTCATCGATCACCCATTGCCTTTGGCTGCACAGAGTCGCAAAACCAGCCACGACATCGGCCAGCAACGATCCAAGCAACTGTTCCAACGCAGTCGGCAAAGTCGCCGATCGATCAAAACCCAAAGAGGCTCCCGACTTCCAGGAAAAATTTCGCGAGTAAAGGGTCGTCTCGTGGTTGTCTGAACGACGCGCTCGCACACTCCACTTGAATGCCTGGGCCTTATCCTTGTCAGCCTTCAATTCTGCCGATTCAGCGTCAGAACTCGAACCCGTTTTGCGCCGCACAAAATGTCGCCATTTGCCAGGAGACGCTTCGTCGCTGCGAACGTGAGTATGCCCAACCATTCGACACCATGGTGGCAGTTCGGTTTCGACAGTCGGCTCGGTGCTGCGAATCTCCAGCACGCCTCCAGCGGGAACTTGCAACATGTGTTGGCGAATCAACAGGATCAGGCCGGAACCGCAATCCATCGACCCACCGTCGAACACCTTGTCAGCTTTGAATTCGTCTTGGGATGTCATTGATCAGTAGCTCACATTCGGCGACCCGTTGCTCAGCCACTCCACGAGCACAGCGCCGCCGGCGATTTCGACTCCGTCAAACAAATTCGACTCGTCAATTTCACGTTTCTTGCAACACGGAGCACAGGCAACCACCCGACCACCTGCGGCCATGAAATTCGTAATCAACTCGGTGAGTGGTTTGAACGGCCCCCCCTCGACGACTTTCGCAGCTTCAGTTTCGACCGCTGCCCAGACGCCATCGGTGCTCAGAAAGACCATCGTGTCCTTGCCAGATCCAAGTGCGGCTGTGGCAACGACGAAACCGACGGTTGCTTTGTCGCCGTTTTCCTTGCAAGAATTGATTGTCACGCAAAATGTATCGCTCATGATTGTGCTTTCAGTTTAGAATGTTCGAAAAACAACTTTCGTAGTGGACGAGGTTACAAGTCCTTGGACTGCAGTTCCTGACTGGGACTCGTGGCCTCGTCCACGACCGCCACTGGTCACATATTAAATGAAGAATCTTGGTGGTTGGACGGTTTTTGAATGTTGTACAACGGATGTTCGCTGGACAGCAAAACGTGTTTCGTCAATCGGCACCACGCCGGGATTTCCAGCGGAGCACCGGGGTCGAGCGCGCGAACTTCCACGATCGCGCCAGCGGGTTGCTTACGCATGAACAACAGCAAGTCCAGCAGCAATTCACCGCACCCGGTGTCGCCGCCATCAAAACTGGCTGAAACCTCGTGCTTGCCTTCGTGCTTGTCCTCGCTCACGAATCGAGTTCCTCCACCGCTTCGGCCAGCGCGGAGCAACCGCTGGTTCGACCTCGTTCCCACTTCTTCAGTCCCTCCAAATCCGCCATCTCCTGCTGCTTCGGGTTGGCGTAGTCCCGCGTTTGTTCCGCGGCCGTGAAAGAAGAAGGCTCGGCGACGCCAAAACTCCACCGTTTTCCCAATTCAGTTTGATGAGCGCGAGCAAACACGATGGTTCGTGATAATTGACTACAAGTTTTAGCTCGGACACGGACCAGCGTCCTTTGACGCGAGTCAGCCACGGCGCGGCTCTCGAATCGGCATTTGAAATTCAATCATGTTTTCATGCTACAAGCTGCAGACCGGGCGTCAAGGGACTCGAGTCGCATTCCACAACACACCCGCTAACTAAGGAACGCGTGCCAACCTTCCCTGCGATGCTTGTTTGAAAAAGCGACCCGTACTGGATTTAAACCGGTGGTCTCTGCCGTGACAGGGCGCGCCGCGATCAACATGACCGTCTTTCTGAATATAAATCAAGATGGATCAACCAATTTAATGGCGGTCTATTTCTTGGCTATCGTCTCCAGGTTCTTCAACGAATGTTGCACGGCACCAAGCAACTTTTTGGATGCGTTGATCGAGAAACGGTATTCTTCGATTTTGTCTTCGGTCTTGAATTCCAGTTGTATATCGCGAAGTCAGTACTGAATTTATCTTTCTTCAACGCACCATGGCAATTATCCATTCCAAGGCACTTGAGCGAACGAGAATTATTCAGGATATCGCTTGCGAGGCCAAAGTTGCTTATGAAAAAGTTGAACCGCTGGTCAAGAAGTGGTCTCAAGCAAGAGGGTCAAAGTTCAAAGACACCTAACGGCAGAGGCACCCAAAAGTTGCGTTGTACATCGAATGCCCCAGCTGATCACCAACGCAACCAAATCGCTCGTCGAGAATCTTCGAAAAAAGAGAGGCCAACACAACAAAAAGTTGCGTTGGCCTTCTAATTTAGAAGGCTCCCCCGGCTGGACTCGAACCAGCGACAGACGGATTAACAGTCCGTTGCTCTACCAACTGAGCTACAGGGGAATACGAAATCAGAGTTAAGAAGCGTAAGTTTAGGAGAAGTCAATTGACCGGGCAAGGCCTTTTGGGTAACGCTGGGGGCACAATCCAGGTCCATTTGCCGCGCATTAACGCGGGTGAAGCCCCGGCCGCCTGAATTGTCTGCAACGGTCGCAAACAATCCAGCCGGAATCGATGGCCCGTCCGCCAACCAGGCCCCAGCCAACTCCTACGTTTTCTGTCCGTGATTGCGGCCGGGGATTGCCATCCAGGAACTACTCGCCCGGGTTTCACTTCACCCAGCCCAACACATTTCTCAAAACAGACCAGCGCGGAATGTGAGTTTCCACGTTCTGACCAAGGATCCAGTAATCGTACAACTGCTGGTACGTGCCGTCGGCTCGTTTCAATGTCAACCAGTTCTGCAGAAACTGCTGAAATTCTGCGTCGGCGGCGGTCAGGTAATAAAGGGGCACACGAATTTGGCCCTGGAGCGGATTGGCAACGGCAAAACCGGGATATCGCAGCGTCCAGGCCGAACCCGATTCGGCGCTGATCACCAACCCGTCCACCTCGGCATGCCAGCCAGAAAAATACTCCTTAGCCGCATCCAGCTCCACAATTTCAATATCCTGTTTGCCCGGAAACACCTTGGGCGCCCGCTCCGCAAAGAAACTTCCCTTGATGACGGCCAACTTCAAATCCGGAATATTTCGGATTGCGTCGCGGCTGCGAAACTCCCGTTTTCGATGGTCGGGAACGACGATCGCCAAAGTTACATCCATATAGGGATCAACCGCCGGCAATAATGCCGCCTGCTCCACTGTCCCTTCCAGCGCGGACATGGCAACATCGAACTCGTCGTCTCGCAATTGCTGTTTCAATTTCGAACGAGCGATAGGAACAAATTCGATATTCACGTGCAGATCATCAGCCAGGTAATACGCCATTTCGATATCAAACCCAATCAACTGACCGTTAGCGTTGTAGTAAGCAAACGGCATCTTGTCGGGATCAAATCCTATGCGAACGAAACCTCGCTGCTTGATCCGCTCCACGCGTGTCTGTCCCGGACGGATCGGATCGGGATTGGGAGCGGCTGCGGACAAGATGATGGGCTTGACATGTGACAACGGGTGCGACCGCGGAAATACCAGCTCACGCTCGGTCACCAGATTTTGCTTGGAGTAGATATCCTCGAAATTGACGATAAGGTAGCCGCGGATGGCGAGCACAGCCAACAGCAGTAGCAATCCCGACCCAGCAAGCCCGCTAAACAGCTTTCGCCAATTGAGCCGCGCGGTTCCGTTGATAATGCGACTGACCACAATCGCGAACGCGATCAGGTGCATGGTTTTCATCAAATCGCCAAAGCGGGCTGCAATGACGCCTGACGCCAGAAACAAGTTGAAAATATCTCCCGGGAGTTCGGCGATATTCAGCAACAGCGGAATGGTTATCAAGGGTTTGCCAAACGCACCCAGTAAACCGGTGCCCAGTAACGGGGGGTAACGATCGAGCTCGATGGTGGTCCCATAAAACCAGGCAGCAAACGGGATGAAAATCAGGCCCACAATTCTCCCGACATCGGGAAACGGATAGGCCAATGGGACCAGGTATTCCGGCTCATGGCCCTCGTTGTTGCGATCGACGCGACGGCCAGCTTCCAGCTGTTTCAACGCATCGATGATCATTGGCAACACGACAAAAGTGTTGCCGATAACGAACGCCGCGATCAGCGGGTTACGGGACGCGCTCACGACCTCTCTGAATTTCAAAGCCGTAACCGCCGACACCAGCGCAGGTAAAACAACAAACGAAATGACGATCGCGGCCGCAGCATAAGTCAACAAGTAACCTTGAATCAACCTGAACTGCCCAAGATCGGTCGTTCCCGTCGCATGGGCTACGATTGCAAATATTCCAACCGGAGTTAACTTGACAACGAGTTTGTTCAGTTTGGCCAAGGCCTCGATGACGACGTCCAGGGGACCGAGCAACGCATCTTTGTTTGGAATGGTCATCAATGCGACCCCCAGCCCCAACGAAAATACGACGACGGCGGGGATCGAATTCTCCGACAAGGACTGAAACGGATTGGACGGGATGAACAAATCCAGCCAATTAGTTGCAGGAGGTTCTGCGGTGAAGCTGCTGCTGAAAAAAGACCCCGTTTCCCATGCAGGAAAAGCCTGGGTCATCATCATTAACGTGGCTAAACCGATCACCCACAAAATCGCCAGAACCGCTGCCGAGACACGCAGCAGGCGGGCGCCATCGGTCCATGACAGACGACCGACATTGGCCACCAGCGAAATTGCCACGTATGGCAAGACCGCCATTTGCAACAAGCCCACGAAAGCATCGCCAACCCATTTGAGCCAGCTGGTATACTCTCCGAAAAACAGCCCGCACGCCAAGCCCAGCAGGATCCCGATGACGATCAACGTGGTAAAGCCAGGGCCTGTTTTTTTGCCTGATGATGATGCGGCCATGCTCTCGTCTTGATCGTTTAATGACTATTTTTTTGCAGCGAGCTGTTTGTTGACTTTTATCGAATCACAAAATTTTATCAGGTCGGCTTCGCCAGTGTCTTTGCTGATCAACGCATTGGCCACGTACGTGGTACTGTTATGAACAATGAACACCGCGACGCCGTGGTAAGCAGTGTGATTTTCGTCGTCACCCTCCACGACTTCGTATCGAAGTTTTCGCGCTGGAATTCCATCGACGGTAATTTTGTCAAATGAAATTTCTTGACCAACCGCATCGCTTAAAACGCCTTCTTTGGCCGAGTCGAAGATCTTTTCATCACTGACAAATCGCTTGATCATGGACGACAACTTGGTACAAGAGACGATGTACTTTGCATCTCGCGTTTGATAGGCCGTCACATGAGTCTTGATCGTCCCGGCCCACGAACTACGTTTTTCAATCTTCGCTGTGGGCTGGCCCGGAAACAGAGCCTCGACGACACCGTCCCGGCTTCTTGCGAGTTGCCACTGTTCTTGCCCAAGCGCATTGGACGAGCTTAGAACGGCCAGCAGCAACGTCACAGCTACTAAGTCTTTCATATTGCCTCCGCCGATAGAACCTTCACGCACGTTCAGCAGGGTCGCGTCTCAACTGGCCAGTCTAAAGCAATACGGATTTTTGCCAAACAGATTGCGCGTGAATTATCGATTCCATCGTTGCGTGCTGCCCGCTTAAATCGATCATTCGGGTTTTACAGCGGAAAGCAACACGCTTGTGACACCCCTCCCAGAGGGCAACGCCGTATATTGTGCAACCGATTCGAGCTGTAGCTATCGGCATCAAAAACAGGCTTCTGGTGCAGAAGAAAGGTCCTTTCGAACCATGCGATATCAACTTCAAAAAAGTCCTGCCTGCTGCTTGATTGTCGGTTTCATGGTGATCCAGTCGACCACCGTAATGCTTGCCCAAGAGGCCGACAAACCTGCCGCCGCTCTCGACGTTCGGCGGGCCCGCGAGTGGAGAATTCCGTTTGCTGGTGAAACCGGCCCGCAGAATGCGATTACGGATGTGAAAGGCGTGTTGGCCGGACGCACCATGACTGGCAAAGATGGAAACTCCGTTCACGCCCTGCCGACCGAGGAAGTCATCGAATTGTTGAAGGCGGCTGGACGAGTCGCCGTTCAGAAATAATTGACCGCAACATGGAATTGCGGTGCCCGCGTTGGTGGAGTGTGGCACGGATCTCCGAGACGTGAATGACACCAACGTACACATCCCGGTGGTCTGTGCCACAATCTACGGTGGGGACCACCGAGCTACTGGGCGCCTATTTCACTTTTTGCTCAGCCGAATTGACAAACAGCTTCCAGTTTTCGACCGTCGTCCCTTTCAGATTCATGTTGCTCAACATGTAATGCAACCGCTTGGTGGCTTCGCCATTGGGAGCATTGTCGAACAGGTTTTTCAGGAAGTAAGGCGGCATCGCCTGGTAGTACAACGTCGCCCGCACGGTGAGGTTGGCCGGGTCGAGACCGTCCTGCAACTTGAGTCGGTATTCAATCGAGTCCGATCCGCTGCCGTTTTGATACTGCGGATCTTGGGCGGCCTGTTTTCCGGGATGCGTCGCGTGCAAGAAATTGCCCGTCAACGCTGCAGGTGCTGGCCCTTCGTGTTTCCAGCCCTTTGGCAAAAACCGATTGTCCTTGACAACGTCACATCCGTGAATAAAGCTCGTCGTGAATTCGCCTTTGTCGTTCCACAACAGCGTCTCGTAGATTTGAACCTGATCCGGCGAATTGATCACCTGGTGGTGAGGCTGGTACTGTTGAACGCCGTTTGCGTTGCGTTCAAAATTTTCGGTTGGCAATGGTTTGCCGTCGGCTCCCAACAAAACCCCTAATTCGTTGGTTCGTCCTGAGGCCCAGACGACTTTCTCATCGTCGCTGCCTTCGTTTTCGATGACCAACAACTCCAGGAACGCGCGACGGAAACCAACGCCGCTAGGGAAGCGATGGCCGACCTTGTTCTCGATTTTGACCGTCGCGGAGAGCGTGCGCCCGTCAAGCTGGGTGTCAACCGCGATGTCCGCCGTTTCGTTGCGGGCAGTGTGTTCAAAATTCCTCACCGCGTTGGCCACGTCAATTCGCGAGCCGGTCATGAAATCGTGCTTGCGCACTCCCAACACGTCATCGTATTGATTGACAATCTCCAGCAGAAAGGCATTGAGCCCGGAGAAGTTGTGGCGACGAAAGCCTTCGGTGCGAACCCGAATGTTCAGGTTTTCATGCGACGTCAAATTCTCCGCATCGGGATAAGTCGTATCCTGCACCGCCGCAATCCGTGTCGAGATTTGGGCAATGTCGATCCCGTGCTCATCGACTTGCAATCCCTTGGACATATGGCAATCCTGGCAGGATTTCGCATTCGGATTGTCCTTGTTGAATTCATTTTCGTATTCGCTGTTGAGCCATTCCAGGTAAGTGGCTTGCTCGACATGGTGTTTGAAATCTTTGAACAACGCGACTTTCTCCCCCGCGACGAGATCCAGTTCGCGTTCCTCCGGCCGTTGGCTCGCCAGTGGTCGATCAACCGACGGCAAGTTGACGGTATGGCAAGTTCCACACATCTGCGACGAGCTGATGTATTCGCTGAACTTGGGTTTCATCGCCATCGCATGCTCCATAATGTAGGGAGCGATTTCGTCGTCCTTGAAGGGTCCGTAAATTTCGTCCGCTGGGCCGAGGTAAAAATTGCCGGTGATCGAGTGATCAAGAAAATGTTGCAGGTAGGGCCGCTCATCGTCAGCCGGTTGGGGCCGAGGTTGGCTGCGATGACAGATCACGCAACTGATGCCGTCTCGCGCCAGGGCACCATATTTGCTGTGCCCCTTTGCCAATGTGTTCGTCGGTGCCGGCAGTCGTATAGACATGGTCCAGCGTAAACTTTTCGTCGGGATCCGTTTTGTCGAGGTCGAACTGGTGTTTGCCCATCGCCCCGTGGCAACGAAGACACGTATCGACCAGGTTTTTGGAAATCGCTTCCGCAGTTTCGGGATCAAATTCCTTTTTCAGGATTTCGATTTCGCTTTCCAATTGCGCATAAAAGACGGGGTCGCGTCCGGCCAGCCCCATGGGCGTCCATCGCCACTCACCGTAAGGCGATATATGCCAACCCGGGTCTTCGTATCCGTGTTTCCCTTTTTCAAACGCGACAAACATCGATGGCCCAAAGGGCGCGACCAGTCCCGCGTGACAGCTCATGCACTGATTCGAGGTGACGAGGCCCTGTTCCGCAGCGGGTTCCTTGACGACCCAATCATGTGTGACGGGCGGGATGTGCAAGACGTCAGCTTTCTCCTGCGCGGCGATGTTGGGATAGTATTTCAGGAAGTTTTCATTGCAGAACAACTCCGGACGCTCCGGCGGAGAAGGCTGAGTGCAACGCGGATGCGCATCTTGAACTTTTTCGATCAGGGCGACGAGTTTTTCTTCATTGGCTGGATCGATCGCCAACTCCTGCGTTTTTTGCTCCGCTTCTTCATCACGCCACGAGTCATCAACTCGGAACACAATCGGCTCCCCTGGAAAGCCTTCGATGTTGCGCAGTGCGGCGAACGTGAATTCGTTATTCGCACGGGGCGACTCGATATTGGGCGACTGGGTCGCGGCATGGCAGCGAACGCAATAATGCCCGAACCCGGTGAGCGGGTGGGAAAAAGGGAACTCGTGGTTGTCAACCACGCACTGCTCTTTGGCCGGGTTGCCCCAAAACCAGCCGTCTTGCGAACCGGCCGAGTCCTTAATCATCACCGTCCACGATTCAAGGGAATCCCACAGTTCCTGCTCGGACTTGCCATGATGACGAATGGCCGGCGGTTGGTACTGCTCCTTGATGATCATCTCACCATCGGGAATGGTCCCGACGCGACCATTCATCAGCCAGCGAATGATACCGGGCGAGTAATAAATTCGCACGGCCGGATGGGTTCCATAATATTTGCCATTGATATAAGGGCCGGTGTCGCGGATCCCTTTGTCTTTTAGCCAATTCAGTTTTTTGTCGTAGTCGCGATTGTTCAAAAACTTAAACAACTGCTCTTCAAATTGAGCAACCGACATCGTGCTGGGCAGAGGGAGAGCATGGGGCTGACCCAGTTCGATTGGCGTCGCCAAGTCGTTGGTATGCGTTTCGTCATTGACGGATGCCGGTTGATCCGTGCGATCATCGACCCGTGCCACGTAGGTCGTAGTCACAGCAGCCTCATTGCTGGCCAGCGGACGAGACTGATAAATAACGAAGCTGCCAAGCCCAACCAGCAAAATTGACAACGAATAAACAAACCGGCGCGACGGCCCAGTAGCGATGCTCATCTTGAAACTCCCAAATCAGGCAATGCGTGATCAATCGCAGCGACATGGCACACAGACGAATTCGGATCGAGCGTAAGCCCGTCGCTCGTCTGCCTGTCGGTATTATGGCGGTCTATTGGATCAAGACCAAGACTGGTTACTGGATACGCAATACTTAATTGAGCATCTATTTGAACTTTCAACGCGGTTCTGATCCGCCGCGGCGGCAAGCGAGGCAAGAATCTCACGTGGAAATACGAGAGCTCCTGTACCGCGTACCTCGGTTCAGGACGATCATCCGCCGCCATTAGATCGCTGGATCGCCGCCAACCGTCATTCGTTCGAAACTGCCACGATTGCCGTTGCCGGTACTTCGTTTTATAAACAGGCAAATTCAACTTGTTTGACTGGCAATTTGACCCACAGACTTACCGTGCTAAATCTAATTTTGCTGAATACCGCGAACATACTCTATATCTTCTGCTATGGAGTACGCGATGTATTGTGGCTGCGAATTTTGGCGGTCGCCGCGATGTTTTTGCTGCTGCCGTATTATGCGCTGCAGCCCGTACCGATGACCGAGTGCATGCTTTGGCAATTTGTTTTCATCGCAATCAACGTCTATTGGATCATTGTGATTATCCGCGAACGCCGACCGCCGCAGATGACCGAAGCTGAAAAACTCTTGTACATTGACGTGTTCCAGGGTTGTTGTTCCGCGCGAGACATGCAGCGGTTGATTTCCCAGGCGAATTGGGAACAGGTCGACGATGGAACCGTTCTGATCAAGCACAACACCGATCCGAAAAAGTTGATGATCATTCGGGAAGGGCGAGCTTCCGTGCAAGTCAATGGACAACACATCGCGTTCTGCGAAAAAAACAGCGTCGTCGGCGACATGAGTTTTCTGACTCATGAAAAAACGTCGGCGGATGTCATCGCCGATGGTCCCGTCCGCTACCTCTCGTGGCCACGAGACGTGCTGGAACGCTTGTTCGAAAGCAAAGTCGAGCTCAAGTCAGCCATTCACGAAGTCATTGGCCGTGATCTGATCAAAAAACTAATCTCGCACAGGGTCACCGGCGATCCGGTCGAAACCGCGACAATGGTGTAATGCGGCAAACCAAGAAATCATTCGTTCGGCAGACGCTCAAAGTTGATTTCATTGTGTCCCACTACGACCTCAACAGAGTCCGGCTGGAAAGAGGAATTTTTCGGCATCGCATCGCCACCTGGGACGGCCGCCGCAGCCGGCGGCATTCCGTATTGATCTTCTTCGGAAACAACGGGCGCAGGTCCACGCATCTCAAACCGAACTTTGTGCTTACCGGGCAAGGCACCAGGTTGATTACGCACGAAATACGCCTCGTACGTTCCGTCGGCTTTGGAGGTCGCGATCGAAGGTCGACCACCCGATTCCGGAAAGAACTCGATGATCACTCCCGCAACCGGCTTACCCTGATTCGTGACAGTTCCTGAAACCGTGCCGAGCTCCGGGCCGGAGTATCCCCCGCAGCCGGTAACCAACAGCGTGATTGACAGGCACAACATCACAGTCCGACAAACCATCGTACTAACTTGCTTTCGCGAATTTGTGAAACGGGCTGACCGGTCGCAAGCAACTCAGAAGTTCAGGCTAAAAATCGCCTGGAACCACGTGCCCGTCATCTCGGCCGGAAATCGCCATGTAGGTATCGAAGCTGATAAAATCCGTGATGAACCGGGCGGATCCGTCGCCAAGCACAAAGTTTGCTCCGCCCCCGCTATGAGCCGATCGGTAACCGTTGTGCAAGGTCGTCGCCCATTCCTGGGTGTAGTTTCCCTCGAGGGCGTTCAAGGGATATCGCGGCACCGTGAGATTGGCCGTTTGCCCCCACAGACTGGGCGGATAGGGGACAAAGGCACATCGTCCGGCCGACCAAAAGCCTCCGGCTCCCCGCCCGGGTCGACAATCAAGGTCCATGCCTTCTTTGAACAAAAAGTCGGAATGTTCGCCAACCATGATTACGTTGCTGGTGCCGTCCGTTGCATAAGCGATGTTCGAACCGGAAAATCGTTCGTTCTTAATCGAAATAAACCCCGCATCCTGCATCCATCCATACCCGGTCCAGATAGTATTGCTGCGGTAACCCGGAGTGTAGCCGGTGATCGGTTCAAAGTAGTAGCCGATGTTGCCCACATATTCCGGAATCTGAATCTGGTAAGTTTCCGGTGCGCCCAGGGCAACGGTACCCGAGGCAGCCGTTTGAGTTCTTAATTGATCCAGGGGACTCGACGGACACCAGAATCCGGGAACCCTCGCTTTGGACATGACTTCCCAATTCCGATTGGTGTTGCTGTCACTGTCCGAGAAATCGGTGTCTTGCCAGACCAACGCGTCATACGCCGAATTCTGCTCCATTTGCGGCAGGATCTTGACCAGCCAGGAAGACTTTATCAGCGTGACACCTTCGGGCACTCCGTCGTTGGCTGGAAATTCGGTCAGCGCATCGTGGTAGTTGTGAACCGCGAGCCCAATCTGTTTCAGATTGTTCAGGCATGTAATACGTCTCGCTGCCTCGCGTACCTGCTGGACCGCCGGCAGCAACATCCCGATCAGGATCCCGATGATCGCAATTACGACAAGCAGTTCAACGAGTGTAAACGCTTTTCGATGAGCAGGATGCACAGACATGTTCGGCCTCCGAAAATATGGTCACGGCGATCAACTGGCTGCACAAAGAGGCGCGTACCAATGATGCGGAAATGGCATGTTCGAAAATAGGTGTACGTACCATGTGCTGGCAGTGACCATTCTGAGGCAAGTGGACCGCGGCAGGTCAACCTATTTCTCAGGGAATGCGTGCAGTTAATTAAAATTGCCAAAATCGACCGGTTCAGCCAGCGCTTAAACCGTCATAGATTTGGAATTTGGATTGGGCTGACTCATTGGCGGCCGTCGAATGGACTGGCCGGTGGCGGTGGCAAGTTTAGCGGTTGCTCGGTGTTGGCAAGCACATACGCGTAGTGTTTAAGCAGGCCGTAGGTGGATTGAAATTCGGGGTGGCTGGCCAGCGCTGTATAGCGCGGGTCAGTTCGTACCGTTTCAAAGTGACTCAGGCATTGGTTGATGGCTTCCACTGATGGATGTCCATTGCCTTGGAAAACCTGCGCCGGAATTCCCAGGAATTGTTGCCAGTTCGCGTCGAGCAATCCGTATAACTGGGGGGCCAGCCTTGCAAGTTCGTCGCGCAAGTGGTCGACTTCCTGCGTCGAATGCTGCTGGCCAAGAACCGGTTGTGCTGCGCGCGCGAAGCTTGCCTGACTGGCGTTTGATTGGCGACTGGAACCTGATTGGTAACGACATTATTTTGTGTATACCGGATGACCAGGTCTCCGAGTTGCTGAGCGGCGGCGGGAATGATCACCGGTCCGCCGGGCGTCGCTGCGCGATAGTAGGCTGCGTTGGCGATGGTGTCCGTTCGGATAACGGACCCGTCAAAGGAAACACCCGCAAACAGTCCGCGGCTGCGGGAATACGAATAAATTTGCGCGCCCAAGCCACTATCGGTCGCAGCAGCCGCTTGACGTCCGACGGGGCCGGCAGCGACCGCGGCGTCGGCTCCCAGCGTCATTCTGCCCGTCAACAGACCTTCGACGCTTTTTCGTGTCTTAAACACCAGCACGACGTCCGTAGCCTGAACTCCGACTTGCCAACCAATATTTCCTCCGGTTAGCGAGATAAAAACCGGGGCGTGCCAGCCTCCATTTTCGTCGCGTATCATGACGACGCCGTTTCCGTGGCGGGCACCAATGACAAAACTGCCTTTAATCACGTTCGGGATGATGGCGACTGCCTGGGCATCGCTGAGCATATTCAGGGGGATTCCGTTGACTGGAATCGCCATGATCTCGTTAAGGACAACGAACGATTCTCGCACAATTTGATCTTCCTTGACTGCGCCGATGCGGTGGTGCAGCTGAATACCAGCGCCCCCCAACAGATTACCTGCGCAACAATTATCGAATTATTCATCCAGGGATTCCCTTCAATTCGCTCCAGTGAAACAGCGGCGAACGTATGCCGATCACGGCTGGCATTTCTGTTGACCAGCCTATCCTGATCAGCGCAAATGGGTCAATATGAATCGTAGTCTCTGCTTTATCCCTTTTCTGCGGTCAAAAAATACGCGTTGTTCATAAATCTGCAGTCAATTCCATGCCGTTAATCTCTCACCTTTCATTCCGCCGTTTCGTCATTTAGATTGAACTGGCCAAACCAAAATCTGGACAGCAGCGTGGCCAACACGACATCAAAGAACGACAGCATGAAGCCTGACAGAACGATCCGAGTCCCCATCATCCACGATTGTTACTGGATGCTTCTCGGCTCGTTGAGCTGTTTGCTACGCTCGCGGGAAAGGGTTCCAGATCATCGGTCCGGTCGTCCGTGACGGTGCGATCTGTTACGAATTGATTGATGCGGTTGAAGACTTGCCCAAGGGACTTTCCGATCAGCAGGCACCCGGTGAATATCGGCTCGTGCGGCGAAATGACGCGGCACTGTTTGGCTACAATGTTGGCCCGCATTCCTGGAAACGTTTTCTCGATCCGCCTCGCCAACTGCTCTGGTCCGCCTCGCGGAAAACCGGATTAGTGCAGATTCAGTGCCGCTGAACGAGCTGCCCACGTATGCGTTCGTCGGCGTCCGGGCTTGCGAGATTCACGCGTTGCGCATTCAGGATCGCGTCTATACCGCAGGCGATCACCAGGACCCGGGCTATGCCTCGCGGCGACAAGCGGCTTTTATTGTGGCGGTGAATTGCACACAAGCTGGCGGAACCTGTTTTTGCACCTCGATGCAAACGGGCCCCAAATGCGAAACCGGATTCGATTTGTCGCTCACAGAAGTGCTCGACGAACAGGGGCATCAGTTTGTCGTCGAGATTGGAACCGAACGCGGTAAGGCCCTGATCGAGCCGCTGTCGCTGGAGGCTGCTTCGCAACCGCTGCAGCAACGAGCCAACGAACTGATCAAGGCCGCCGAACAGAACATGGGCCGCCGAATCAACACTCACGATATCAAAGAACTCCTGTATCGCAACGACGAAAATCAACGCTGGGATGAAGTCGCGGAGCGTTGCCGAGCTGCCAACTGCACCATGGTCTGCCCAACCTGTTTCTGCAGCACGGTCGAAGACGTAACCGATTTAACGGGCGAACATGCCGAACGCTGGAAGCGATGGGATTCCTGCTTTACACTGGAGCACTCGTACCTTCACGGGGGTTCGATTCGACAATCCACCAAATCGCGGTACCGTCAATGGTTGACGCACAAGTTTGCTTCGTGGATTCATCAGTTCGAGACCTCCGGCTGCACAGGCTGCGGTCGGTGCATTACCTGGTGTCCGGTAGGAATTGACGTGACCGAAGAGATGGCGGCTATCCGCTCTTCAGACATCCGTAAGCAACAAAAAAAAGTTGGAGACAATTTGGATGAAAACGCTTGATGAAATTCTTAGCATCCGTTTTTCAAGGACTTGGGGGATGAGTACCTGAAATTAGTAGCGGGCTGTGCACAAAACGCTGTCTTTAGAGCGGGCGAATTTTTGTTCCGCGAAGGCAAGCAGGCCGACACGTTCTACCTTTTGAAGAACGGACGGGTCGCCTTGCAGATGGAAGCACCCAGCCGCCCACCGCTTGTGATTCAGACCTTTGGTGAAGGCGACATCCTTGGTTGGTCATGGATAGTCGCGCCCTATCGCTGGACCTACGACGCGCTCGCTCTCGAAGACACACGTGTTTTTGCTGTCGATGGCAAATGCCTGCGCACAAAGTGCGAGGAGAATCACGACTTGGGTTACGAGATTCTCAAACGCGTCGCCGTCATCATGGAGCAACGTCTGGAAGCGACGCGCTTTCAAGTAATGGACATCTATGGCAAACAGACTTGAAGCAAATTCGATGGAAACCTTTCCATCACCCATGCTGCCACAGGTCTATCGCGTGCGGCGAATGGTGAAAGAGACGCACGACTGTTTTTCGCTGG
>CAVONL010000021.1:0-86777 GCA_963697295.1 uncultured Planctomycetaceae bacterium
AAAGGACTGGACGCATCTTGATCGTGGACATGCAATTCATTTTCGTTGCCACCATCCGGAATCGTCGGGGATTCGTCTCGACGTCATGAGTAAGCTCCGGGGATGTGATGGATTTCCGGCTCTGGGAGCGGCGCACAACGGTCCACGATTCCGATGGATTTGCGTTTGAGTTGCTCGGCATCGAAGATTTGGTAATGGCCAAAAAGACACAGCGTGATAAAGACTGGCCGATGATTCGTCGTTTGGTCGACGCACATTACGATGAGTTTCAGCGCAGCCCAATGACGACCGCGTTCGGTTTTGGCTGCGTGAATCGCGAACCCCAGAAGTTCTCATCAGGGTGGGTGTGGAATTCCCGGACTTGTTAAGGGAGATCTTGAAAATCCGTCCGTTGCTTGTTGAAGCCATGCGGGCAAGTCGAGGGGCGTTGAAAAACGAGCTGGAAAAGGAGCGTGTCGCCGAAATGGAAAAAGATGCGCAGTATTGGCGGCCGTTAGTCCGCGATTTGGAAACGATGCGATTGAACCGCCGCAAAAAATAGTCAGCCTCCACGGCTTGGGGCGTTCTAACTAAAACACTGCGGGGGCCCGAAATCGCAGAGTCGAGTGGTCTGACGCACGTCATGCTTTCATGTATTTGTGGTCATGTTGATGATCGTGTTAGCCAAATCGAGACCCGACGTAGGTGGCGGAAGTGGTCTTTTTTCGACCTCATACAGTTGAATGGTTTCCACGACGATTTGGCAAAGTTCGGCGAACACGGCCTTTTCGTCATCGCCGTGGCAACCACCGTAAAACAGTCCTGGGCAGCTTCCCACAAAACACTGATCGTCCTCTGACCACTCGACAATCTTGACGTACTTGGATGCAGAATTCATGACTTTGATTCCTCGATTGCTCTTCTGACCGCGCGTTCTTGATACTGTTTGGCATCATCGCCTGGTTTGCCGGAAATCGTTATCGGCTTGGCCACCTTGGGATGAACGAAATTGCGATGACTTCCATTGCCCCGCGATCTACGAAACCGGCCGTCTCCAATTCCGTGATCAACTCCCGTATTTTCCTGGGCATTTACCGCTCGGCTCAACGCAGGCTACCATTCAATACGACCTCCTTGTCACGGGGCGCTTTAAAACCAGCCACTCATGGGCGCTTCAAAACCAGCCACTTTTTGTAAATGGTGGTGATTGAGTGGGTTTTATTTAGTTCTTTCGGCGCTGGACCCGGTGGGCGCTTTGGCTGGTTTTGAATTCTTTTTCGTTTTTCTTGACCCGGTGGGCGCTTTGTCGGCAGTGGCTGGTTTTGAATCAGCTTTCCGGTTGCGAAGTCGATACGACTTTCCGCTAAAGCTGAAGATTTCGGCATGATGGAGGAAGCGGTCCAGGATCGCGGTGGCGGTGGGTACGTCACCCAGCAGTTTGCCCCAATCTTCCAAGGGACGATTCGTGGTCATCATCGTGCTGCGAGTTTCGTAACGACGCATCACGATCTCGAACAGGAACTCACCACTGCGTTTGGGGAGCTGCTTCATCCCGAAGTCGTCGATGATCAGCAAGTCTGGTTTCAGGTAACGGGACATCACACGATCGTGACCGTCCATCGCTTCGTCATGCAGCAAGTCGCGAACCACATCGAAGATGCTCCGGTAGTGAACGTGGTAACCTTGCTTTATCAGTTGATAACCGATCCCCTGGATGATATGACTTTTTCCAGTTCCCGGCGGAGCACAGAACAGCACGTCACGACGCTGCTCGATGAAACGGCCCGTCGCCAGTTCGTATACATCACTTTTCTTGATCGCCGGATTAAAACTCCAGTCGAATTCTTCCAGGCTCTTGAGGTCGCGGAAGGCAGCCGACTTGACTCGCCGGGCAATCTGACGTTCTTTGCGAACCAGCAGTTCGTCTTGCAGAATCAACTCCAGGAACTCGACGTGCGTCAGGTGATTACCGCTCGCTTCGTGAAGACGCACGTCAAGTGTTTCGGCCAATCCCGAGAGCCGCAGCGTCTTCAGTGTAATCGATAATGATTCATTCATAGGTCAGTGCTTCCTTTCTAAAATCAACACGTACAAGATTCCCATACTCCGATAAGTTTCGGATGAGGGGATGCTCTTCGAGAAACTCAAACGACTCTTGCTGATCCGCTCCGTGCTTGATCAACTGTCGAATGGACTTGAGGCGATAACAGCCGTTGGCATGGGCTGTCTGGCAGGCTTGTTCGATCTCTCGGCTGGGATGTTTGTGGCTCAAGTTCAGCAGGCCGTGAAGCACGCGAACCGATTGCACGCCTCGATTGGCAACCAGGCCGAGCGTCCAGGCTTTCGTTTCTGGCCCAATCACCGAGGTTTTTTGCAATAACCATTCGGTTCCACGTTCGACCGGACTGATCTTCTCCGAGGCGATATGTTCGCGGTGCGTGCTGAATTTACCTTCGGGTTGCTCGGCGTGAGTGCAGATCAAGTTCATCCGATCGTCAAAGACACGAACCAGCCGCGAGTCCCAGCGAACCCACAACGTGCGGCCCAGGTATTCCGGCGGCACGCTGTAGTACGACTTGTCGACCGAGAAGTGACCGTCGCGACTGACTTTGCGTTGGGCTTCTTGGAAGTTCGGGAAGCGGTCGATCGGCAACGAGAGCAGCTTGGCTTTCTCGTTTTGTTCAAAGAGTTTTCTGACTTGCTTGCGAGTCGTTCCGTGGATGCGTGTGTCAGCGACGGTCTGTTCCCAGTGCAGCAGGTATTCGTTCTGCTCAGCCAGGCTGGTGAACGTGCGACCTTTGAGTGCGTTCTCTTGAACGTAGTCCACGCCCCGTTCGACTTTGCCCTTGTGGCGCGGCGTTCGCGGTTTGGTCGGCAGCAGGACCGTGCCGTAATGCTCGCAGAAACTTTGCAGCTTGGGATTGAGGTCCGGATCGTACCAGTCGGCTTTGATCACGGCCGCTTTGAGGTTGTCAGGAACCAGCGTTTTCGGAACGCCGCCAAAATGCCGAAAGGCGTTTTCCAAAACGGCAATCAAGTTGTCGGTGGTTTGCCGAAAGACGATTCGCTGTAGCCTTTGCGGGAATGACTCAGCACGACTCGCAACACATGGGTGCGACGACGCTTGCCATTTTCGTCAATGACCGGTGCGCCGGTTCCAAAGTCGATCTGAGCTTCTTCTCCAGGACCGACTTCGATCCGACGAAACGGCAGCGGCGTTTTGTTTTTGAGTTTGCCGACATACCGGCGAACGCTCGGGTAGCTGCCGGTGAAACCATGCTCAGTGACCAGGTCCTGGTAGATCCGCTGGGCCGAAAGACCTTGCTCAAGCCAGCTCAGGATCGTTTCCCGATACGGTTCGCAGAGGCTGCGGGACCCGGTGGGCGCTTTGCTCAAAGTGGCTGGTTTTGAATTGTCGTTTTCAGCCGCCGACCCGGTGGGCGCTTTTTCGGCAGTGGCTGGTTTTGAATCGGGCGACCCGGTGGGCGCTTTGGCTGGTTTTGAGTCCTGCTTCAGGTAACGGGCAACCGATTCCCGATTGATCCCAAGTTCACGTGCGATCCGACGCTGCGACCAGCCCTGTTCGTGTAACGTCTTGATTGACAACACTTTAGCCTCTCTGAGTTGGTTCGCCATTCCGCTCGATTTCCTTTCTTTGAAAAGAAAGAAAATCTAACGAAACGGCCCTCAAAGTGGCTGGTTTTCAAGCGCCCATTACTGGCTGGTTTTGGGCGCCCGATGACACCTCCTCGCTACGACTTCAATATTTTAACATGGCGAGATTCCTTGAAGAATAGAGTCGGCCGTACAGGCATCCACCGCCAACAACAAGCGCGACGCGTACCGGTTTGGCGGATGAATGACGATCCTCGCCAGTAGCTGATCGTTTGGACAAATTGCCCCCGAGACCAAACGCCAAACCCTAACGGGGAATCAGCCGTAATTGGCGTTTTCCAGAGCCGACCGCCATGCCGAAATCGCCGCCCTTGGCTGCCCCCCGGTTTCTCCCGTTTGGGGATCGATCATCCTTCATTGTGGACGGCTGGCCCCATGTTCCACGGCCTTCAATCAATCGTATGCAGAGAAATGAAGTTTATTGACCCAACTGTAATTCAACCTCGGCCTCATTCAATAAGTCTTCTATTGCGGTGGCACTCGCAAAATCTCCTGGTGACATCAGCGAATGCTCAAATTTTTCGCAGATCTGCCTCGCGAGCGAAAACTGTTGTCTGGCTTGCTCGTCTTTTTTCAAACCGTGGTACGATAGCGAGAGAAAAACCCTGTCATAAGCGAGCCGCACTTTATCATCCTCGCTTCGCAATGAAATCGATTGATCCAGTGCATCAATTGCTTGTTGAAATTCACCAGCTCGGCAATAGGCTGCCCCGATGTCTCCCCAGCCGTCGTTGTGAGTTGGGGTTGGTCCATCAAGGTGGAGAAGGATATCCAAGGCCTCGCGCGGATCGCCCGTTGGTTGATGCATGACAAGCGTTTCGGCCAGAAAACGTTGTTGTTTTTCTAGCTCTGCTGAGATCTGATTCGCCGGTCTTGGATTAACGCCATAGAGACTAAATGGAATTTGTCCGGCTTGTTCGAGTGGTAGCAGTTCTTCCAAAACAAGGATTTGTTCTCTAAGGAACTTTTCATGTTTAGCGTAGTCTCGATTAGACAGCAACGAGATCCCGATATTGCCGTAACAATGTATCAATAAGTCACGATACAATGGAGCCGGATTTCGGCTTGATAATTCTTTGCCCTTCTCCAGCGCAGACAAAGTAAACTCGATTGCCGGGTTGGACTCGTCCCCTCCCCCCGCCATCGCCAGGCTCGCGCCGATGCTGAGTTCATTCAATGCAAATTGGTGCAATTCCTCGTCGTTAGAGTCGCCAATTGTTCGATACGCCTCATCCAGGAGTGATCGGGCAAGGCCGGCGTGCTCAGTGACGATCATGTTACGCTGGTCCTCTGAAAGGTTTGAGTCACCGTGTGCACTTTTAATACACCTACTCAAAACAACCAGAGCGGTACCGACATTGGATAGTCGCATTCCGTGCAAATTGGCGGGATCAAGTGATAGCAAATCTTTAAGACACTTGCCCGCAAGCTGATGGTTTTCAATACAGTCACCGCCAGAGTCGGTGCCATCGCGTTGCAGGTAACTCAACGCAAGATCCTGGTAACAATGCACGATGAACCGTCGCGCCGGCGAAAAAACGGGCTCGGTTGCCAGCGCTTTCAGCAAGTCGCTTCGAGCACGATTGAGAGATTCGACGTTTTCTTCCTCACCGCGATCGAACAGTCCAGCAATATTCACTCCAGACGCCCCCGCACGGGCATAATATCGCGAAAGCCACTGGGATTGAGGAAAAAGTTCAACCAACTTTAACCATTGCTCGCGGGACTCTCGGAAAAAGTACATAGCTCGGTCAACGTTGTTGGACCGCTTGTAAAATCCAGCCAGATTGAAATCAGCCATGGCCAGCTGCATCCGCATGGCATGCGATCGGTTGAAAAGCGCGACCGCCGCCGTTTGACGCTCGATAGCCGACTCAAAAATTGAAACGATTTCCTGCTGGTCGGCCGAAGTGGGTCGGGCTGGAAAGCGAAAACTCTCTCCTCCGGTCAAAAAAGTTGCCACTTCAAGTTGCGCGGCGCCAGCAGCGCTCTGAAAACCAAAATTCTCCGGATACTTGTCGGCAATTTCGCACGCCAGCTCCATTGCCCGTCGAAGTTCCTCCTCCGCGACGTCAAATTTCTGTTCGGTGCAAGCCAAATGCGCAAGCAACGTGTGAATTTCAGACCGATTAATTCGAAACTGTGGTACGCCAGGCCAATCCTTTTGTAACTGATCGTTAATGTCAACGACTCGTTTGAGCACCTCCCTTGCCTCATCAGGATAATTGGGCAATGCAAAATTCGCAATTGATTGCCCAATGGACGCCTCCAGGGACCTGCTCTCGGTATCTGGTTCAATCCGGTGGACGATGTCGAGTGCGTTATTCAATAAATCAAGCGAAATATCACCTTTATTTTCCAGCCTTGCGAGCTTGGACAAGGACGCCGCAAAATCAAGTTCGAAAATCCGCTTTTCATCCGGCGGCAATTCACCGTTGTTGACCTGTCGAAAAATTCCGATGGATTGACGCTGTGCTTGGATCGCACCTGAAAATTGCCCCACGCTTTCAAGCAACTGGGCACGCAGATCAAGTTCGACCGCCGACAGGTGTTGCATGGACGGTCCGGTTGGTGTCAGACGCGTTCACCAGGTCCAAAGCGTTGCCGTTCAAATCGAGGGCCTTTTCGAACATCCCATCATCGGCGAACGCCCGGGAAAGCGAAGTCTGGCTTTTGATCAACTCAATCGTGGTCTCGTAGCTGGGATTTTTTTGGCGGCCATTCAACAGGTCAATTGAATTCCTGCAATGCACTTCTGGCAGCCTGAGAGTCATTTCGCAATCGGTAAAGATCTCCCAAGCGGCGATAGGCAACCCCCGCTTCAATTACCGCATCTTCAAAACCCAAATTAATTCCCGCTAGCTGACGATAAAGCTCTAGACCTTCGGTCACCAGTTTCTGGTCCGAAGGCAACAGCTGCTCCTTGGTCCAGTTTTGTTCAATCAACGGAAGGTAAATCTTGTCCAACGCGTCCATAGCCACGCCCAGATTTGCTTGAGCGTGTTCCAGACTCCGTGCCGATCGACCACGTTCGCGAATCAGCAAGCCTGAAAATACAGTCAAACCAATCGTCGACGACAGCAGGCCAAAGGCGATTGAACGAACGAGCCACTGATTGCGTCGCGACCACCTTTTAACACGCTGGGCAACCGTCGCCCGGCGTGCGTTAATCGGTAGTTGATCCAAGAACCGCTTCAGATCATTCGCCATGTCGACGGCAGTTTCGTAGCGGTCCGACGGTATTTTTTCCATCGCCTTCAACACAATCGTCTGAAGGTCCTTCGGAATCGATGGCGTGATGTGTTGAGGTCTCGTCGGTTCTTCAAATGCAATTTTTCGAAACAGCTCCTGCCGGTTGTCGGCCTCAAATGGCAATTGCAGCGTTAAAAGTTCGTAAAGTGTCACGCCAAGCGAGTAAATGTCCGTTCGATGATCCAGGATAATGCGCTTGCCCTCGATCTGCTCTGGGCTCATATACCTGGCCGTGCCGAGCAGGTCGCCGGTCCGGGTCAATGCCGTGCCCGTTTCAATTTGAGCCAATCCGAAATCTGCGATCCAGGCTTTGCCCGCACTGTCGATCATCAAGTTGGAAGGCTTCACGTCGCGATGGACGATTCCTCGCTGATGGGCAAAGTCGAGTGCGCCAGCAACCGCAGCTCCGAATTCGGCGACTGACCGAAAATAGCTGGCAGATTCGCCTTTTGTTTGGCTGCGCCATGTTGTCTTCTGCAAGGCAGTGTCAACGTCGGTTTGTGATTCCGACGAGATCGGATCGGGAACCTCTGGGAACTTTGTTTTATCGTTGCTGTTGGCAGCAATCGACAAAATGGATGCGGGAAATCGTGCTTGGGAATCTCTCATGCGCCGAAGTTGGCGAATAATCTCATAGAGCGAACATCCATCGATCAACTTCATGGCGAAATGGTGCACGCCGCGATCGCAGCCAACCGCATAGACGTCGACGATGTTCGGATGATCGAGCTGGGCCGCGGCCGTAACCTCATTGTGAAATCGCTGAAGTGCTCGCTTGTCCAGCACTGCGGCGTAAGGCAAAATTTTCAAGGCAACATAGCGGCGCAACGAGAGTTGTTCTGCTTCGTACACCACTCCCATTCCGCCACGCCCAAGCTCGCGAATGATTCGGTAATCCCCGATGCGCGCGTCGACGTCGTTTAGGCTACTTGACGCACTGCCTGGCACATCTCTGTCTGACTCCCCGCCAAACAAACTGGCGATGTCCTCGATGAACTGAAGATTGGCGACACACTGTTCAAGCTCGTCCGCAATTTCCGGGTGTTCGCGCTTGAGCCGCTCAATGTCGACCGGCTCCCCCTGTTCCAATTGACGGAGCACTCGTTCCAGCTGCGTGGCAAGCTCAGTCGAAAGATGTTCAAAACCGCTGTCGGGCTGAATTTTCGGCGAGGCTCGCGTGATTTGCCAGGTTGACTTCATGGTTCTGATTGATCCGTACTGATTGCCTTCAGGTTCGCAATAGCTCGGGTCCACAGCATTCGGACCGCACCGGACGTCCGATTCATCTTGACAGCAATTTCTTCGAAGGACGCCCGCTGGAGATGCCGCATGACGATAACCTCGCGGTAGTCGTCCGGTAATCGTGCCAACGAGTCGGACAGCATGATCATCGCCTCTTGTTTCGACATGGCGCCCCCGACTTCCATATGGCTGCGATTGGCAAGCTCCGAAAGGTGCTGACTCGATTGCGACAACGTACGCCCAAATTGTTGTCGATTAATGTCACGTTTTTCGGCGTGATGCGTCCGGACAAGGTCGGCCAGATTACACGCCACCAGTCGCCGCAACCAAGCCATCAGTTCGGCTTCTGTCTGCCCGTTGAATTTGCCGATATCTCGAAATGCATCCAACAGTGTGTTTTGAACCACGTCTGATGAATCAAAACGACGCGCGAGGTGTTTGTAATCGCGGTTGCACTTGCCCACCAGTAGGCGCAGATAGTTGCGATAACGGTTCATCAGCGAATTAACGGCATTGACGTCACCCAGTTTAGCCCGCCGGATAACTGAATCGACCGTGTTCACATCAGTCCCTTTCGGAGTTCAAGGACCCAACTATTCCCGGCCCGTCAACGTCGCTCTATTGTGGACCGGGAGCTTCAAGCGTCAATTAGGAAAAGCCTCACTACGAGAAGATGCAACTGAGACTTGTAATATAGCCGGACGCAATTGTTGCGATGTCACGCGAAACGAGGAATTTTGGGCTTTTTTTCCCCAATCCCAAATTAGCGCGTGACAAAGCGTCTTGGACGTCCGGCTTATTCCGTGTGATGAAGATTTGACCATGAAGCTAAAGTGAATCTAGAGATCATCTTGCACAAGGAGATTTAGGAATTTTCAAATGAATTTCCGAAGTCCATTAGACGTAAGATCGCCGCCGTTATCGCAATGTCCTGTTAGGTCGGCCGACGAATGCATAAATCGAATCGCCAGGAGGAAAAAAACGCGACCGCGAGGTCCGTATGACCCGGTTTGAAAACTGATAAGTGTTGTCACCTATAGTCTTAATTTATGAAACAAATAATCCCATGAAACGACCTGGATTTTGGAATCTTATTACTTTGTTTTCTGCGGCATCCACAGCATTGCTGCCGTGCGTTGACGTTCAAGCACAGTGCATCATTGACCACGGCATAGCCAAACTTTTAGCCAATGATGGTGACGCACAAGATCATTTCGGTAGCTCCGTTGCAACCGACGGATTGCACATCATCATTGGTGCTGATGATGCTCAGGGGGGAGGGGCGGCATATTTGTTCGATGCGATTACCGGTAAGCAGACATTTCGCCTTTGTCCTTCAGACGGCGAAAATTCTAAATTTGGACGTTCGGTAGCGATCCATGGTGAAATCGCGATTGTCGGTGCCGATGGTGGAACTACTAGTCCAAACGGTGGTGCTGCGTTTTTATTCGACACAACAACTGGCCTGCAGATCAGAAAGCTGTTGCCGGACGATGGTACGCAAGGCGACCGTTTTGGAACTAGCGTTGGGATAAGCGGCAATATCGCAATTGTGGGTGCACATCGGAATAGCAATGACACTGGCGCAGTTTACGTATTCAATAAAACAACTGGCGAACAAATTGCCAAGTTGTTTCCACAAACGCCTGGTCAATTTGGGTTTGCCGTTGCTATCTCGAACGAAATTGCCATCATTGGAGCGCCCAATGACGATAGCCTCGGCCAAAATGCCGGAGCCGCATATCTCTTCGACGTTTCGACGAACAACCTCATTGCCAAGTTATTAGCATCCGATGGATTCGCCCAAGACAAGTTTGGCGAGGCCGTGGCAGTAAGTGGTTCGACCGCGATCGTAGGCGCGTGGAGTGATGACGATAATGGTGCGGACTCGGGTTCCGCGTACCTGTTTGATGCCGTTACTGGCCAGGAACTTCACAAGCTGGTACCCGATGATGGAGCGGGTAATGATCAATTCGGTAGAGGCGTTAGCATCTCTGGAAAGATTGCGATCGTAGGCGCTCGGTGGGATAGTGACAACGGACACCGTTCGGGTTCCGCATACATTTTTGACGTTACGACAGGAATACAAATCGCCAAGTTCTTGCCAAATGACGGAGAAGAGGGCGATCATTTGGGCGGCCGTGAAAGTGTCGCGATCAACGGAACCGTCGCTTTGGCTGGAGCCACTGGTGACGATGACAACGGCGATGGGTCTGGATCAGCCTATCTGTTTGATATTGGATGTGCCAATGTCGTGGCGCCCAACTCTGTTTTGGTGACACATGGAACTCTAGTATCCGGTGGTGTCATTGAGCTTGGAGAGAAAGATAGTGTTGACTTGACGATCAGGAGGTCGACGTCAGACATTCAATCGCGCACAGAATTCGAAGTCAAATCCCTACCTCCTGTCGAGACTTTTTCATCTCTTGAAGTGACATTAAAAGGGTCGGTGTTTGCCCGCTCAGAGGTCACGCAGACAATCGAGCTCTTTGACTATGCCGTTAACGACTGGGAACAAATCGACTCGCGAGAGGCGTCTCGTTTCACGGATTCGACGGTGACCGTGGCGGCGACGGGGGATTTATCCCGGTTTGTTGAACCGGGAACGATGTGCATGAAGGCTCGAATCCGTTACCAGTCGCCCGTCGCCCGCCAACAGTTTTCATCCAACACCGATCAATTCATCTGGACCATCGGCCAATAAGAACGTTACCGTGTTTGAGGAGCCACAAGATGCAATGTCACCGATCAGGTTTCCTGATTTTCGTAATCCTCGCGATCGTGCCCAGTTCGTCCTACGGTGATTGGTTCTACTTTTCTGGGACGGGGCACTACTATGGACTTACCGATGCCAGGCTTACTTGGGCCGAGGCGGAGACGCAGGCGGTAGCTATGGGTGGACATCTTGCGTCGATCCTTACACAAGAGGAACAAGACTTCCTCGTAACGACCTTTGTCAATCCGGCGTCCCCGGGCGGCGAACGTCAACCGTTCTGGATTTGCGGAACGGACCAGGCCGACGAAGGAACGTTTGTTTGGACCACCGGAGAACCTTTTTTTTACACAAACTGGCGCGCTGGGGAACCTAATAATAACGGAGGTAATGAAGATTTCGTCGCATTCAATTTTCACTACGGTGTCAACCAATCTAATGTGAAGGGTACCTGGAACGACACTACAAATGTGGGCAGCGTAAATGGACCCTACCGTGGGATCATCGAACTAAATGGCCCCCCGCCCCCCCCGGTCGTGTTTCCCGATTCGTTTTTGGTGACGCGTGGCACCTACGTGGCGGGTGGCGTTGTCGAACTTTCCCAAAGCGACAACGCCGATTTGTCACTACGCCGGGCAGTTTCAGATACCCAGTCGCGCACCGAGTTTGAAATCAAGGGCATTTGCCCGGTCGCAATTCCAAGGTCGTTGGAAGTAACGCTGGAAGGTTCCGTGTTCGCGCGTTCGGACGTGAATCAAATCATAGAACTATTTAACTACTCCGCATTCCCCGCTGGCGCGTGGGAACAAGTCGATACAAGAGCCGCCACCCGTTTTACCGATTCCACGGTGACGGTCGCTGCGACTGGCGATTTGTCACGGTTTGTGGAATTCGGCACCATGTGCATCGAAGCCCGTGTTCGATACCAGTCGCTCAGTTCACGGCAACAGTTTTCATCCAACACCGATCTGTTCATCTGGACAATCGGCCAATAAAAGAACCTGCGCCCGCTCCTGATTCTGGTCCAACAAAATAGTGGCAATCGAAAGGTGGAGTCAGGCGGATTCAGACACGACCGTCTACACCCTCCCTTTGGGCCCTTTGGGAGGTTCGGAGTCTCAGCTTCGTGGGGGGCCATCATGACAATACGAAATGTACCTTCCAAAAGACCTGCTCGTTCGCTTCGTGAGTCCGTGGCAAACTCGCAGCTGCACAACCCTCCCCGCTCGTTCCTCGCCACCCTCCCAAAGGGCAACGCCGTAGCGGATTTTTGACTGGACTTTTACCGAATTTCCTCGTTTCACCGCGTGGGCAACGCCCCGCGCTTTGACGACGTTACAGACGCGGCCCGCTGGGCACGCGGTTAAACGACGATCAGGATCCGCTACAGCGTTGCCCACAGGGAGGGTGGCGTCAACGATTATTTCGGTCCGCCACTAAATTCCTTGAAGAGCCCGCGAAACGACGAATTTTGGACTTTTTCTTCCCAATCCTGGACGAACGCGTGACAAACCGCGGACTGAGGCCGGCTTTTTCATCGGGCGTTTGAGAACCGCAGTTTTTTTCATTCGAAAAAGGGCCGATCATGAAATCTTGGAAATCCGGCGGACGTAGATTTGCAAACCAGCAGAAACGATCCAGAGCATTGGATCGCAAGGACCCTTTGTCGTTTACTCCGCTTGAACCGCGGATGATGCTGGCGCCGATCGTTCAAGGATTGGATTTCGTGGCGGCCAGCGATTTGCAGGGCCACCATGCCGTCGTGACCTTTGCCAACGCGATTGATCCAGCGACTTTTTCACCCTCCGACGTGAACATCACCGCCCCCGACCAGTCACTGATCAACGTGCTCTCAGTCGATGCAAATCCGGGATCAGGCAATCAACAATTCGATATCCTTTTCGATGGCTCCGCGGCACCTGCTGTCTATGCCGTCACCATTGGTCCCGATATCGCCGATCCGCTCGGCAACCTGATGGATCAGGACGGCGATGGAACACTTGGCGAGCCCGTCGAAGACCAGTTTAACGGTCAAGTTCAAGTCGCCGACTCAATTACCGGCTGGACGTTTACGATCGATGGGTCAGTTGACCAAAAGCGCATTGCCGTCGATACGGATGGAACGTTTGTGCTGGCCGGTCGCCTTCAAGGTACGGTCGACTTTGATCCTGGTCCGGGCCAAACGTGGCTCACTTCCAATGGAACCATGGATGCCTATGTTGCCAAATATACTCGTGACCAACAGCTTCTGTGGGTCAAACAGTTTGGAGGTACCCTTAGCGACTATGCGCGGGAACTGGACGTGGATCCGGCCGGGAACATTTACGTGGCAGGAAACTTCAGGTCATCGTCAGCAGATTTTGGATCATACACTTTACAGTCAAATGGTACCGAAGACACATTTATTGCCAAGTTGGATGCAGATGGAAACGTCCAGTGGGCCGGAAGTCTCGGGTCGGTGGGTGGAAATGAAAGAACTTATTCCCTGGACGTGACCGATAACGGCGACGTCTTTCTGGCTGGAGGTTTTTGGGAATCGGTCGATTTTGATCCTGGTCCCGGTACCGCCATCCGCACGGTTGCCGGAAGTGTCGATGGCTACGTGCTGAGTCTCGATACCAACGGCGGATTTCGTTGGGTTTGGACTTATGGTGGCCCCGCTGCCGAAAACCAATTGAGGGTGCAGGCGGACGCACTGGGGAATGCCTATGTGACTGGAGGGTTCAGTGAAACTGCAGATTTTGGCCAAAGCGTCACGCTTACCAGCGCTGGAAGTAAGGACGGGTTTGTGGCAAAACTTGATACCGCTGGCACCGAACAGTGGGTCAGACAACTCTCAGGAATCGATCAAATCGATCGAACCAGGCTCGCAGCCGATACAGATGGCAATTCATATATCGCAGCCTCTTTCCTGGGCTCGGTCGACCTTGGCCCTGGCGCGCCGACGTTTTCTGGTGATCAAACGGATGACACGTTTGTGCTCAGCCTGGACACAAATAACAATGTCAGATGGGCTCAGCAGTACAGCGGAACCGACATCGTAGCGCCGAGGCAGTTCGACGTCGACGCCAGCGGCAACCTGTTTTTGACCGGACATTTCGCCGGAACAATCGACCTGGATTCGGGAGCAGGAAGCTCCAGTTTCAGCGCCGTTGATCAGGACGTCTTTCTTTTAGGGCTGGATACGTCCACGGGCGCTGTATCGGTGGGCCCACCAATTCTCCGGGCCAGGCGCACTCGAGGGATTTGGTGTTGTTGCTGATAGCGCTGGAAGCCTGTATACAAGCGGCGATTTCGACCAGTACCTCGTTACGCCGACGGGCGAAACGATTCTGACCGGTTCCACTACCGGATATATCACCCGTCTGGATGTTGCTCCCACCGTCAGCGTTGTACCCATCGATAATCACATCACAACGGAGGCTGGAGGGCAATCGCAATTTGGTGTCGTGTTGTCAATCGCTCCAACCTCAAACGTGACAGTCTCGGTCAGTTCATCTGATACCACTGAAGGAACGACCGACGTCTCCAGCCTGACCTTTACACCCGCCGATTGGAACACTCCTCAAATCGTCACCGCTACGGGGGTTGACGATGCAATGGAGGATGACGATGTGCAATATCACGTCGTTTTCGGACCGGCGGTCAGCAGCGACCCCGTTTACAACGGGCTCGATGCACCGGATGTCTTGTTCATCAACATCGATGATGACGCGTTTACGCCCACGGTAATCTTCGCGGACAGCTTTGAAAGCGGACAATGGAGTGGAAAGTGGGTCGAAGATAGCCAAAACGACTGGTTTACCAGTACCCAGCGGTCAACTGCGGGTAATTATTCGGCCGAAGTCGATGGGCTGGCCACCAATGCCACACTCACGGTCGCCAATCCAATTGATATGAGCGGGTATGGAAGCGCCGAGTTGTCTTTCGACTGGTATATCGAAAGTGGCTTTGACAGCGGCGAATACGTCAAGCTCGATTTCTGGAACGGTTTCAGCTGGATCGAAATTCGGTCGCTTGGCGGGAACGTTGATCAGGAAAATACCTGGCACAGCGAAACAGTGCACTTGGAGAACGAGCCTTCGGGCGATTACTTGCGAAGTGATTTCCAGTTCCGCTTCCGCGCCAATGTCAGCAGCTCCACTGAAGATGCCAACGTGGACAACGTGCAACTGCTGGCGACCAGCCTGTCCGGCCCGCCCAACGAAGCGCCCAGTATCACATCCGCGCCCGTCACGGCGGCCAGCGAAGATAGTTTGTACTCCTATGACGTCGACGCAGCTGACCCCAACCCGGGCGACGCGATCACGTTCTCATTGAATACGGCTCCGGCGGGAATGACCATCAACTCCTCGACCGGCGTGATCCTGTGGACGCCAACCAACACCGATGTGGGTAACCATTCCATCGTCGTGCGAGCCGAGGATGCCGGTGGACTGTTTGACACCCAGTCGTTCGATATCCTCGTAGCCAACGTCAACGATGCACCCTCGATCATTTCGACACCTGTGGCCAGTGCCACTGAAGATGCGTTTTACAGCTACGACGTGAATGCCTCCGATCCGGATGTCGGCGACACACTGACGTTTTGGCTGGATACGTCACCCGTCGGCATGTCAATCAATAGTTCGTCGGGTTTGATCGAGTGGACACCGACGAATGGCCAAATTGGCGACCATTCCGTCACCGTTCGTGTGGAGGATGCGTCTGGGGACAGCGACGTGCAGAGTTTTTTGATCACAGTATCCCCAGCCGGGCCAAGCGAGACCGAACTGTTTTACGACAGTTTCGAAATGGGCAACAATAACAACGACTGGAACGGCAAGTGGGTTGAAGACTCGCAAAACGATTTCTTCCGCTCGACCCAGCGGGCGACCGATGGAATTCGTTCCGCGGAAGTCGACGGCTTCGCTAACAACGCAACGCTGACTCTTTCGACACCCGTCGACATCAGCGGTTTCGCATCGGCCCAGCTGACCTTCGATTGGTTGATCGAAAGCGGATTTGACTCGGGCGAGTTTTTGTCACTGGATATTTCCACTAACGGCGGATCCAGCTGGACCCAGAACGTGCTGCAGTTGCGTGGCAATGTCGACGTCGAAAACACCTGGCACAACGAAACGGTTGATTTGGCGGCCTATTCATCGACGAATTTGCTGATTCGGTTCCGCAGTTCGGTTAGCGGATCGAGCGAAGACGCCGACATTGATAACGTCAGGATCGTGGGCAGCAGCGTGGCATCGCCGGGATGGCGTTCGAACCAAATCACAGCGTTGATGCAGCCAGTTACTTTGACGTTTCCAGTGAACTTTTTGGCCAAGCAGATAATTTGAGAGGACAATGGCAAAAATGGTCAGCAGCGTCGTCGGGATTATCGGTGATTCCTCGTCTGGTTGCAGCAATACCTGACAATACTATTGATTGGCAAACTCAGGATGATTTGTTACCGCGCGACGCAATGTTCGAAACTGAGAATTTCGAGACAGATTGGATAGACGGTGAATTGGGGAGCCAACGGTGGGTCGACGAGATATTGACGTCAAATCAAAGTTTCGCCGGAATCTTCTGATTCAACTTTTTGGACATCATCATATTCAATCCGAAAACGCCAGTTTTCGGTAATAACCGAATGCGAAACGAACAGGCCAGAAATCTCTTGTTTTGCGGCCTATAGTTATTCCTCGCTTTCCTTGCGTTGGCTGCAAACCTTCAACCTACGGCGACATTGTTGCCGGGCCAATTACGAATTTGGAAAATGGAAACGTAAACCGCCTGGTGACCAACTCGACTTGGACTGTCTCAGAAGCGGAGGCCATCGGTATAGGCGGGCATTTGGTGACAATCAGAACTGCGAGCTAGTTCAACACGTCGAGAGCCTGAGCCAGGTCGGCGATGATGTCGGCGGAGTTTTCGATGCCGCAGGCCAGGCGAATCATGTTGTCTTTGATGTCAAAGGATTTGCGTTCCTCCGGCGTACATGAAAAATAGCTCATCACCAGCGGCTGTTCGATCAGCGTTTCGACGCCACCGAGGCTGGGCGCGATGCGACAGAGTTTCGTGCTGTCGACAACGGCGGCCGTCTGTTTCCAGTCCGCATTTCTGACCTCGAAAGTAATCAATCCTCCGAATCCACGCATCGTGCTGTGTGCAATTTCGTAGTAAGGATGCGATTCCAGGCCGGGATAGTAAACTCTTGCAATGCGGGGATCGGCTTCGAGAAATTCAGCAATCGCTTGGGCGTTTTCATTGTGCCGCTGCATACGAAGCTCAAACGTTTTCAGGCCACGCTCAAGCAAATAACAGTTGTGCGGGGCAACGCAAATGGGGACAGTCAACGCAAATAGGGCAACGCAAATCGGGCAACGCAAATGGGGACAGTCATTTTTTCCGGGCAACGCAAATGGGGACACTATGGTGACTGTCCCCAATTGCGCGTCCTATGGTGACTGTCCCCAATTGCCGTCCCCATTGCGCCCCGCTTTCTGTGTTGATGTAAACATTCTGCTTGTAAGGGACATGGAATTCTTTCTTACAATCGGAGTAAACCAACTCAGATTCCAGAAATTCCAGTTCCATCAGAGGCAAGACACCGATCTCAATCGCATGTTGTGCAGGAGGTGGTCAGAGTTACTTGACGGCAGACTTTTCCGGTGGGAACGAGCTGGTTATGAGACACCTGAAAACCAACACTTGTTAACCGGCGAGCGAATCTGGGACACGATTCCACTTGACCGCTGGATGCACACGCACAGTGATCTTCCTCCGATCCACGTTATCAACCAGCACGACGAATTAGCGCCGAGCGAGGAGCACGTCTTGTTTTCAGTCAATGGCGGCAAGATTCGTCCCGGCATTCCGACGAAGTTGCAACCTGACGATGATAAATGGCTGGTGTACGATCTCAGCCCTGCCGAGCAACACACGGAACACCTGAAACACCTATCGGGCATTGCTCGGCTGATCGGAACGGAGTCACAGCGTCAACGAATCCTTCAGGCTCGTGAACCCGAAGGACTTTTCAAGATAATCTCGCTAAGTTGAATCGGAGCCAGGTGTTGCCCTGAATCGGTCGAATGAAGCATCCCAGCCGTTATCAAGCTTCAGGTTCAAACCGCATCATAGAAATATTGAATTCACAGATTCGGATTTATCTATTGTTCGTTTTATCGCGAGGTGCTTGTTCCAGTTGTTTTTCCACGGGATCACTGTCACCCGCTCGTCCAAAAGTCATGAACTTTCACGTCAGAGGCATTGAAGATGGCGGCGTACGCATCTTTCAGCGATGCATCGGCGACAGCGACGACTGAAAAGACGGCTCGCTTACCCGGTTTGAGACTGCCCAACTTTTGTTGTAAACCCAATGCGGTGGCGCCGCCAAGGGTCGCCATTTCGACAATTCTCCGGGGGCTGATTTCAGGAAATGCAGCCCTCACGGCTTTCATTTCGTGCAACAAATCAAGATCTGGATTGGAAGCACGTGAATCAGTGCCCAGGGCCACATTGATTCCCAGCTCCAACATCTGCTCCAGCGGATACGGATCATGTCCAAAAAACTGATGCGTCCGCGGACAGTAGACAACCGAAAACCTGGTGTTGTGATGGCTGATGAAATCCAATTCGTCGGGAGCCAGGTAATTGCCGTGAATGACTAACACCCGCGGCAGCCGCGATAGCTTTTGCAAATAATCCAACGGCCGCATTCCCATCCGGTAGCTTTCTGGAAACCAGGCACCCAACTTTTGCAACAACGGGACAAACGGACCTTCGATCTTGTCCAGCAACTCCAATTCCGCTTTCGATTCCGCCAGGTGCATCGCCACCGGAAGATGTTGCGCCTTGGCCAATTCGATGACTCGCTCCAGCAGCTGAGGGCTCACCGAGTAACTTGCGTGGGGACTCAAACCTGCGATGGTCTGCGTGCTCGTTCAGCTCGTCGAGTCGAGCCGTGGCGTTATCCAGTTTTGCCTCCAGTTGCAGGTCGTCACGTCCCAGCAACTCCAGGAATACGGTTGCCCGCGGTATCTCAGAACTTGCATACGCGGATGCCGAACAGGGTTCAGTGGCGATTTCACCTACGTGAACAACCCCGGATTGGTACGATTCCAGGAGTCCCTGTTGGATAGCCAAGGCTTTGTTGCCGGCCGAATCGGTTTGGGTAGATGCACTGATCCGATGCTGGACCACCAACCAGATCCAGTCGGTAAAGGAGATCCCCGGATGCCCCAGCGGCTGGTCCAAGTTGCTGAATTCCAGGTGCGTGTGGGCGTTTATTAAACCAGGAAAAACGATGGCGTCGCCCAAGTCAATTTCATGTGGCTGGGAAGCAACTTCCTTCCCGACAGAAACGATGAGGCCCTCGTTGACCGTCACGACGCCATTTCGAATCGGTTCTGAATCGACGGGAACGATCCATTTTGCACGCAGCGTTCCGGAATGCCGATTCAGGTGTAAGTTCATTAAGTGAGAACCATCAATTATTTCGTGCCGGCCGTCTTTAGTTTGGCAAACAGTCGCGCCAAGTCAAACCGGTTGGACTCGCTCTGCGGGAGTCGCCGATGATCGCCTTTCATCAACCAGGCCAGCAACAACAAGCCCAGGATACTCATCAAGATACCGGCCAAGGTATCGTACTGATAGCTTGCACCATCCGCTGAAACGAAAATTGCTCCCAGCCACAAGGAGTTTTCTACGGTGCTCACGTCCAGAATTGAAACGACCACGGTGAGGGCATTATGCGTCGCATGATAGAGAATGCACGGCCACAGGCTGTTTGTCTTGAGTGCGATCCAGGCCAACACGACGCCCACGACGAATGTAATGATTGATTGTTGGAGCACGCTGTGGGCAAGTCCAAAAAACAGGCTGGTTAACAATACGGCGGTCCAGTTGCTGCGGAGCGATTCAAAGCCAGACAGAATGAATCCGCGGTAGGCCAGTTCTTCCATGACGGCGGGAGCGACTGCGAAGACCAGCAGCACGACCCAAATATTTGGCGCGTCGGCAAGAATGTGGCCGACGACCTGCTGCATCTGGAGGAGGTCTCCCGCCGGTGGGTACAAGTACATGACCAGTGCGGTAAACCACATCAACAGCGGGTGCAGACAAATCGCGGTCAGGATCGCAGCCGCGGCGACCGGAATCCGGCAGGAACGCAGTCTCAACGATTTGACTGCGTTTCGTGTAAGAATGAGTGCCATCAACAAGGCCGGAACGGCGACCGCCGCCACCAGCACAATAATCGTTTGTTTGGCAAATGCGTCCCAACCATCAGGGGCTTGAAGTGCAAATCCAATGAAGAACTTGACCATCAAGACAACCACGCCGCACATCAGGGCGCTGCCCAGAGACGGCAATTCGTGACGTTCGTGCATCACGTGTTTGAACCACACGCCGATGCCAAAACGCTCACTGGCCCGGAACAACACGGTTTCGCTATTGAATTGTCGAACGACCCACCGAATTGCCAACCAGCAGCAAATAAGTGTGACGGCACAAACCGGACCTGCATATTGGGCCACGTGGGCGTACTGGCCTTCGATCAAACCGCGCAGCATCAACATCAAACCGCTAACCGGAATCAAGCTGGTGCCAAGATCCAGTTCCGCTGCCGGCAACATGGGGACCATCATCAACGGCATGCAAATCATCATCAGCGGAATCAGGTAGTATTGCCCTTCTTTGCTACTGCGGGCAAACGCGGCTGCCGCCAGCGCCATCGCGCTGAATAACGCGGAAATGGGAACCAGGGCCAACAACAGCCAACCAATCGCGGCCACCGGTGGTGGTCCCATCGCCGCGGCGACTCCGCCACCCATGCCTCCCATCCGCGAATACACGAACAACCCGGTAAAGCCCATGCTGACCAGGTTCAGAATCGACGTGGCCACACTGAATGCCATCACGGTCAGCAATTTTCCAATGGCCAGATCGGTTCGATGGGCGGGACTGCTGAGCAGCGTTTCAAAGGTTCCGCGCTCTTTTTCGCCGGCACACAAGTCCACGGCAGGATAAAACGCGCCGGTCAGGGACCAGATCATGATGATGAAGGGCAGGATTTTCGACCAGGCAGCCGCTTGTTTTTCATCATGGTTGGCAACGTCCGCTTGCGCGATGTCAAACGGTCTCATTTCGGCTACGGAAATATCCTGTTCTGCGAGGTAATTGAGCGTGATGGTCTGCTGCCAACTGGACAAAACCGATGCAAATCGTTCCGAAGCGATCTTGGATTTATCACTTGCCGAATTTATAAACAGGTAAATCGTTGGCATCTTCGAAACTGGAGTTGGCTCGCCCACTTCCTGCCTGTCAGGTTCGCCAACGTATTGCGAAAGTCGCGGCGGAATAAAGACCGCCAGATCTACTTTTCGCGAGCGCATTTCCTGCTGAATCATCTGATCCACCAGTTGGGCGCCCGCCGGATTCTCGTTCGATGGATTCTTGAATTCGTTGATCAACGAAAAAAGTTGCTGGTCGTCGGAAGTTGAGAAATGCAGCTTTAACAAGTCCGGGCTGGTGCGGCCGGTCCAACGGCCATCGATTTGTCCTGCCACAATCAACGCGGGATCTGGCGGGAGGTTTTCCGCACCAATGACCCACAGATTGGTCGGATGTTCACGCATGAATTGGGCTACCTGGAGCAGGGCCATCCCCAGCAGCGGATACAGCAGCAACGGCAATACCGCCACCGTAAACAGCGTTCGCCGATCGCGCAGCTGGTCGCGAAGTTCACGACGGAAGATCAGTTTGACGGTCGACCATTTCATTTGCAGTAACACGGTGGGGCGGGAAATCGAATTCAGTGCAGCAGTGAAGTTTCTGCGGGCGTCGCGTTCTTGATCAGTTGGTAGAACAGTTCTTCGACGTCATCTTGCTCATGTCGCTCGGCCAGTTGCTTAAGCGAACCTTCGGCCAGAATCTTGCCACGGTGCAAAATTGCCACCCGGTCGCAAAGTCGCCTGACTTCCGACATGATGTGGGTAGAAAACACGATGCATTTGCCTTGTTCGCGTAATTGTTCGACCGTGCCCAGCACTTGCCGGGCGACCAGAATGTCCAACCCTGAAGTTGCTTCATCAAAAATCAAGACCGGGGGATCATGGATGATCGCGCGGGCAATCGAGACTTTCTGTTTCATGCCGGTCGACATCTTGCTACCCAGCAAGTTTCGAATTTCGTTCATTTGAAAGCGGTCAAACAGCATCTCGATGCGGATTTGCAGCACATCCGGATCCATTCCGTACAATTGGCCAAAGAAATGCACCATTTCCCAGGCCGTCATACGATCGTAGATGGCGGTATTGGCAGAAACGAAACCGATTTGGTGTCGCACGTCTTCGGGATGCGTCGAGACGTCGTAACCATTGACCGTTGCCGTCCCGCTGGACGGCTGCAGGACGGTGCTGAGAATACGCAGCGCCGTCGTCTTGCCAGCGCCGTTGGGCCCGAGTAACCCGTAAATCTGTCCGGGCATCGCATCAAAACTGATTCCATCGAGCGCCGTAAACTGGCCCGAATACAGCTCTTGATACGTTTTCGCTAGTTGTCTGACATGGATCATCGTTGCGCAATCCAGCGGTTTCGGCGCGTGTAAGTGTCGTTTCAACGCGCAATTCGTGGTCGCGCACACGGTCTCCAAACATAGGTCACAAATACGCGCGCGTTCAGGCCATTGCGGATTGTCCCGAACGTTCCGGTTGTGCCGCTGGATATGGTTACGAACCACCAGAATAGTTATTAACAAAACGGGTTTTGCCGTGTCGATGGTGACCAGTACGCGTGAGCGTACGGAAACAAGTGTGACCAGACGGATATCCACATGAGCACTGAACACCCTTCTTTTGAACCGGATTCTTCTTTGGCCGGTACACCCTTTGGCGCGGTCAACGTGAACAGGGTTGGCGAGCAATCTTACGAAGAATTCATCCCCCGGCAGCCGCAATCTCTCAAGCAGGCGGGGCTGCATGAAAACGATATTTTTCCCCTGGTGCTGAAATTTTTGTTTCTGCATGGAGCCAACTCCGGCAGCCGCATCTCGGAACAGATCAAACTTCCGTTCCAGGTCGTTGAGCCGGTACTGGCCAAACTGAAATCGGACTTGTTGATCGGGCACAAGTCCGCGGCGGGCGTCGGTGATTATCAATACGAGCTGTCGCCAAAGGGCATGGAACAGGCGAAGTTGGCTTTATCTCGCAGTACCTATTGCGGCTCGGCTGCCGTCAGCTTGACCGATTACAAAAAAGCAGTGATCGCGCAGTCGATCAAGAAATTAAAGCCCACCATGGAAGATGTCGGGGCGGCCTTGAGCGACTTGATGGTGTCGCGGCTGATGGTCAGTCAACTCGGTCAGGCGATCAATTCCGGGCGCAGCATGTTCCTGTTTGGCCCTCCCGGAAATGGGAAAACAAGTATTGCCCAGCGGGCGATACGCTCCGTCCACGAGATTGTCTGGATTCCCCGGTCGATCACCGTGGGTGGCGAAGTCATTCGGCTGTTCGATCCGAGTTTGCACGAGGCCGCGCCCCTGCCGCAAACCTCCAGTATCACCAAGGACTTTCACGTCGACGAACGGTGGATTCGAATCAAACGCCCGACGATCGTGGTTGGCGGCGAGTTGACGCTCAAACACCTGGATGCCACGCTCAATCCGGTGACGGGAATCATCGAAGCTCCCATTCACGTCAAAAGTAATTGCGGCTGCCTCGTCGTTGATGACTTTGGTCGACAACAGATCAGCATGACAGAATTGCTTAACCGCTGGATTGTGCCGATGGAGTCGGGGACCGACTTCCTCAATTTGCCATCGGGCCGACAAGTCAGTTTGCCGTTTGAACAACTACTGATTTTCTCGACCAATCTGGAACCCAAAACGCTGTGCGACGAAGCATTCCTGCGCCGGATCCCGTACAAAGTTGAAGTCTTTGATCCGACGGAGATCCAGTTTCGCCGGCTGTTCGACCAGTTGACCCAGCAAATGGGTTTCGATGTTCAGCCGGGCGTGATTGATGACTTGATTGAGTACCATTACAAACGGGTCGACAGGCCTTTCCGATTCTGCCACGTGGGCGATCTTTTGAACCAGGCGAAGGATTTCTGTGAATTTCATCGCAAGCCGCTGACCTTCAACAAGGATATCGTTGAACTGGCTGTCGTGAACTATTTTTCGGGGATGGCAGACGTCCTCGTTTCCCGCGGTGGTCGCAAGAGTTAGCGTCCGTCGCCAAAATCGGCCGCCAAATCGGTTGGCGGCCATGGGGAAACGTCGCAGGAAAACAAAAGCCGAGGACGCAGCAGGAAATTTGCGGATTCCTCGTCGCTCGTGGATTCTTTCAGAATTTTCGGACCAAATCTTGGCCTTCCGGCGTTAGCGGACTAGGATGAAGTCCACCAACTGCCACTCTTGCAACTCAGTCAATTCCCGGAGGTCACCATGAATGCTGCAACTACCGATGCGGGCGCGAACGAACCCGGTCAGAATATTGCCAAATTAATCAAGCACGAGTTACAGCATTTCAAAAAAGAGTGGTGGGTGTTCCTGCTGCTGGGGATCACCCTGCTGATCTGCGGGATCGTGGCAATCACGTTTCCGTTCGTCAGTTCCATCGGTGTGATCATTGTTATTGGGGCCGCGCTGATTGTCAGCGGAGTTTCGCTTGTCGTCAGTTCGTTTTGGTCGGGCAAGTGGAGTGGCTTTTTTTTGCAGATGCTGGTCGGCATTTTTTATATCGTCGCCGGATTTACCATTTTTGACGCGCCGCTTAAGTCGCTGGTTATTTTCACTTTACTATTGGCCGCATTCTTCATTGTCATCGGTCTCCTGCGGATTATTACTTCGCTGGTTGAGCGATTTCCCATGTGGGGCTGGTCACTTTTTAATGGCGTGATCACACTTGTTGTTGGGGTGATTATTTATCGCCATTGCCGACCCAATGAAATCGCGCAAGGCCTGAGTGAAGGCGACATCACAGCACTAGGAAACTCCTGGCTGTGGGTGATTGGTCTGCTGGTCGGCATTGATTTGCTGTTCAACGGAATCAGCTGGGTCATGCTCGCTTTGGCTCTCCGCAGGCTTCCGGAAAACGAAATCGGCGACAACGCGTAGGCGGCGTTTTTTAATTCGCGAGAGGCTACTTGATCAACGACATGAATTCGACGCGCGTCGCCTGATTCGTCTTGAACAGGCCACGCAGCGCGCTCGTAACCGTCGTGCTGCCGGGCTTTTTGATGCCGCGGATCGACATGCAGGAGTGTTCTGCACTGACCACGACCGCAACGCCGGACGTACTCAAATGTTCGCTGATCATCTCGGCAATGGATTGAGTCATGCGTTCTTGAACTTGAGGTCGACGCGAAACTTCTTCGACGACCCGCGCAATCTTGCTGAGGCCCGTGACTTTTCCGTTGGGTATGTAGGCGACGTGAGCAACTCCATAAAAAGGCAGCAAATGGTGTTCGCACATTGATGTGAAGCGGATGTCGCGAATCAGTACCATCTCGTCGTATTCTTCAGGGAAGACGACTTTGAGATGTCTGGCAGGATCGACATACAGTCCCGAGAACATCTCTTCGTACATCTTCGCGACACGCCGGGGTGTCTGTACCAGGCCGGGGCGATCAGGGTCTTCACCGACCGCAGTCAGGATGACCTTGACTGCTTCCTCGATAGCTGCCAAGTCTACTTTGAAATTTTCAGGGGCAACGTTCATTTTTTGTTTCGGGGGGGTAGGCCACATTCTTCTCGATGCAGTCATCGTTTCACGATACCGGCAACTTGGCAAGCTGCAAAGCGGTTCGTCCGCACGATTCGTCAACGGATATACCGTGGCTGACTCTCGTCTTTAACCCCGTATTCACGCAGCTGTTGGCGATTAATTCTTGCCGGATTGGGATTCGGTCTTCGTGGAATCCAGCTGTTTTTCGGCAACGGTTACGGTTTCTCCCGTAACTCGAAACGCCCGTTTTGCAAAGAACTTGCGACCATGCATATCGGTGGTTTCCACGGTAAGCTGGTGAATTCCAGGTGCCACTCGCGAAGCAAGCTTGCCTGTCCACAGATGCTGCGACGGTTTGGGTTTGGTTAGTTTCGGTAGAGGGATTGGCGTCACGGCCTGTTCCCGTTCATAAATTTCCACGAACGTCGGATCGTTTTCAACCCGGCGTTCCAGTTCGATCCATTGGTCGGTGCCTTCCACAGACATGCGGACGGTGGATCTTTCAGAGCCGTTGTAAACGTTGACCCAAACGTCCGTGTTTTCCGTGTCATTGGTGTCGACAGAATAATCCATCATGATGCGCATCTGTTCAGAGGCTGGTCGCCCGGCGGCTTTGAAGTCCAGGCGATACTGGGTTCCATCAAACGTAATGGTCGAATATCCGTTCGGCGCGCCGTCGGCCATCATGGTATGCGGTATTCCACGTTCGTCCTGTTGCCCTGACCACCAACTTCCACTGACCGTCACGTTGACGACATGGTGATGGGGCTGTTTTCCGTGCCAGCCTTCGTTCGCGCCAAGAAACATGTGTTGATGGATATGCTGGTGGGCTGAAATTGATATGCACAGCGGACGGGATTCAATGAGTCGAAAGAGGTTTTGCGAATCGTTCGTGTGAACAATGGGCACGTGCATCAGCAATACAACCATCTGCGAACCCGGAATCAGCGACAGATCTTTCTCCAGCCAGGCCAATTGACGTTCGCCAAAGTTGGCCACGAACCGGGCCTGATCCTGCGGCGGAGTCTCCCAATCGATATTGTCCAGCACGACGAAATGGACCTGTCCATAATCAAACGAATAATAGGTCGGTCCGTAAATGTCCTCAAATGTTTCGTTAATGTGCTCACGTGTTTTGGCGTCGAGGTTCAAATCATGATTGCCGATGACGTTGTACCAGGGAATTCCAATCATCGCGACGGCCTGGTTGAGCGGCTCCAGTGTTTCGAGGTGATCGAAGGCGAGATCGCCCAGCGAAATGCCGAACGACGCCGAGGTCTCGCCGATTAACTCGGCAACAACATCATGCGTTACGTAATCAACTTCCTGAAGATCCCGCGGTTGTGGATCACCAAACAAAATGACCTGAAAATTTTCCGGTTCGGATTGGCGGTACAACGGAAAATCAACGGAACGCGGCAGTTTGCCGGTCGGTTTGGAGCCAGGATACTGCAGCCGGGGAGATCCGTCTGGTTTGTGAACGTAGTAGAACTTCGGCAAGTTGTCCTGGTCGAGGGCGGTCCGATATCCGGTCGGTTTAATCAAAAAGATGATTGAGTCGTCGGTGATCGGTAATTGGTAACGACCACTGAGATCGGTTTTCGTAATCTCTGTCCCGTTGGAAACTTTGACGCCGGCAAATGGGAGGTCGCCGTCGCCGAATTTTCCGTCTCCGTTTACATCGTCAAACACAACTCCCGTCGCAATCAGTGCTTCCATAACCGCTGCCGGAGGAGACGGCGTTTGCGATTGTTGGTCGGTTGCGATGTCGCCAGCAACATCCTTGGAATTATCAGCGGTCTGCCCAAATCCCATCGTGTTTGCCAGGAACATCAGGGCCACGACAAACTTCAGAGATTGAGCAGCGTTCGAGATAAACATGGTTGGCTCGGATCCGGTTCTTGAGATTTCACGATCGGGTTTCGTGCCGGTCGCAAAACCCGTTTCATCGTATCGTGACCCAAGCGACCCTGTTTTTCAATCGCCTTTGGGCAAATTTAACAAGCTGCACGATTACGCGGGTCGGCGAACTCCGGATTCGTGGCAAATCATACCGCGCGAGTCTCGGTTGTCGAAAACGGAAAGGACATTAAAATGAACCTACATCAATTCTTCACAAAACGTTGTCAACGAGTCCGCTTTGAAACCCGAATTCACCGACGCTGAACTGGAAGCTTATCTGGACGAAGGTCTCGATCCCAATCGAGCGGCTGAACTCGAACGGTGCGTTGCCAAGGACAAGAAACTGCTGGCCCGGCTTTCCCGGATCAACGGCCGCCGTGACGCCGGGATCCACACACTTGGAGAAATCTGGCGCCGAAATCAGATCGGTGTGCCCACGGTCGAAAAAATCGCCAATCATTTATTGGGTGTACTGTCCAAAGAAGAATCGGACTACATCATGTTCCGCATCGACGTCCTGCGATGCCCTTATACGATCGCGATGTACCGGGATCTGAGTGCCAAGCAAGATGGTGACCAGGATCGTTCGGAGAAGCGTCGCACGAAATTTTTCAATTCCAGCGCTGGATTGTTGCGTAGGAAAGATGGTACCAAGGATTAGAGCGGCGTGCCAATTGCATCAGGAAACCAGGTGTTTAATGAGTTCCGGATAGTCGACTTCGGCGTTCAAGATTCGGGCTGATCGCATCCCGGCTGCTTGTGCCATTAGCGTTTCTATCAGGCTCTCCCCGACAAACAGTGTTTCCCAGGGTGAAACACCCGCATGTTGCACGGCCAGCGAAAAAATAGCGAGCGACGGTTTTTCCACGCCGATTTCTGATGACAAAAACACGATTCCCTGTTCAAAATCATCAACCTGAAAATCAGCAGGCAAGAATCTGTCCGCTAATTCCTCGCGCGACAACACACCCGTATTCGAAATCAGTCCCACGCGAATTCGGTTGGCTTTCAGTTTCGCGATAGCGTCTTTCGCGCCAGGAACCCATTGTTCACCGCGGACCAGCGTGTTTCCGATATCGAAGAAAACGACTTTTACAGGCATACAACTTTTTCTGGTTCAAGGCTGATTTCCGCCTTCGGGTCCAATCGCTTTGGCAGACAGACTTTGCGATTCGTACAAATTGCTGGAGTCGGGCGTGGTGACGGCGTATCGAAATCCCTGGCTAGTCCCGGCAGCACCAAATTGGCCTTGCTTGTTCAGTGCGATGAAGTTGATGTCGAGTTCCTCAACACTTCGAGGATCAGTTGCCGCAATTCGCTCGATTGCCTGCCGACAAGCTTCGTCGGGACTCGCGCCGTTTCGCATCAGTTCCACGACCAGGAACGAGCCGCAATGACGCATTACATTTTCGCCTAATCCCGTGGCACCGGCCGCGCCGACGTTGTTGTCGACGTAAAGCCCGCCGCCAATAATTGCCGAATCACCCACGCGACCAGGTAGCTTGTAACCCCATCCGCTGGTGGAGCAACCGCCCCACAAGTCGCCTTGGCCGTCCAGACCAAGCAGCGTGATGGTGTCATGATGATGTTCGGTGACGGAAAGCTGCCGCTTATTCTGACGCCACTGTTCCCATTTCGCATGTTGCCGTTCGGTCAACAAATTCCTGGCCTCAAATCCGTTCTCCAGCGCGAACTTTCGCGCATTTTCTCCGACCAACATGACGTGCGGAGTCGACTCCATGACGGCCCGCGCCACAGAAATGGGATGCGGAATATCCCGAATACCGGCGACGCTGCCGGCATTGTGATCGGGTCCTGACATGATGCACGCATCCAATTCGACCTGGCCCTCCGCGTTGGGGATCCCGCCGACGCCAACCGAGGTGTTGGTGATATCAGCTTCCGTTACCCAGATGCCCTGTTCGATCGCGTTGAGCATACTGCCGAATTTGGCGACCTCGATCGCGCGTTCGCAGGCGGCTTTGCCAAACGGCCACGTCGCCACAAATATCGGAGTGTCGTACAAACGAGTCGGCGCAGCCATGGATTCTCGACAGCTCAATTTTTGCTTAGCGATGTTGTGAAGGCAGTCTATACGGTAACTGCCGTCAGCCCATAAGTGTGGAGCGTTTTCCGTAAAAATTCCAGCTGTTTTTCGTCAAGCGGCGTCATTGGCAAACGCAGTTCGCCGGAATCACGCCCCAATTCCGCCAGTGCGGCCTTGACTGGAATCGGGTTGGTGGCCAGTCCCAACAGGTCTCGGCACAACGGAAACAGTTTGTGATGCCATTGCTGAGCTGCTTCCAGGTCTTCGCTTCGAAAGGCATTCAATAACGCCAACATGTCATGCGGCACGATGTTTCCTACGACCGACACGACGCCTTCGCCGCCAATGGCCAACAGCGGCAGCGTCATGGTGTCATCGCCGCTGAGCACGGTCAGGTCGGTCAGGCCAAGCACCTGGGACGCCTGGTCCATCGAACCGGTGGCTTCTTTGACCATCGTGATGTTTTTCTGCTCGGCCATGCGGGCGATCGTTTCGGGTTCGATGTTGCGCCCGGTCCGCCCCGGAATGTTATAGACACACACAGGGATATTGACCGACTCGGCAATCGCACAAAAGTGCTGGTAGAGGCCTTCCTGTGTTGGTTTGTTGTAATAGGGGGCAACTTGCAATGTCGCGTCGGCGCCTTCTTTGGCAGCCCATTTGGTCAGGCTGATGGCTTCGGCGGTACTGTTGGAGCCGGTGCCCGCCATGACTTTGACGCGGCCAGCGGCAATCTGAATTACTTCCGAAATGACTTTTTCGTGTTCCGGATGCGACAGCGTAGGCGACTCGCCCGTGGTACCGACCGGGACCAGGCAATTCGTACCAGCGGCAATTTGAAACTCGATCTGTTCATTGAGTCTGGCAGAATCAATCTTGCCATTTGTAAATGGCGTGACGATTGCGACGGACAAACCTGCGAATTGCGATCCTCTGCGCGCCATGAGTGGCTCCTTTTTTTTGGTCGGTTAAATGTGGGCAGCCGAACTGTGTCTCAACTTCCAGAGCCATGATGATACGGCAGTTTGGGCGTTAATCCAACGGTGCTTGAAAGAAGCAATGTGGTTTTCACGTAGCTTGACTCTTTGAGTCGAGGGTATTACCGAGGGGGTCGGGAGTCTTTCTAGTGAAGCGGTATCGAGCTAAAACACGGTTTCTTCAAAAAGACTCCTGACCCCTTGATTGCTTTCCCTACTCGGAGGGTCAACTCAAGGAGATAGACGTTGTGCTCGACTCGGAGAGTCAAGCTACGATTTTCGACCGGCCATCAATTTTCAGGAAATCAGCCGCTTCATCTCGCGTACGGCTTCCGCCATGCCAACAAAAATGGAACGCGAAACGATACTGTGCCCAATGTTCAGTTCTTCCATCCCCTCAATTCGTGCAACGGGAATGACGTTGGTGTAGGTCAACCCATGACCGGCGTGCAAGTGCAGGCCCAACTCGCAAACCAGGCGACTGGCGTCCGCCAGCACGGCGAGCTGGTTTTGCTGGACGGACGAGTCGCTCGCATCGGCGTACGCCCCCGTGTGCAATTCGACTGCCTCGACACCGAGCTGTTTGGCAACCGCGATGGACGGCTCATGCGGATCGATGAACAGACTGACCATGATCCCATGCTCGTGTAGCCGCTGGACAGCTTGTTTAACGCGGTCCCGGCTGCCGACAACATCCAGTCCCCCCTCGGTGGTGACTTCCTGGCGCTTCTCGGGAACAAGGCAGACTTGGTCCGGTTTCAGGTCACAGGCGATTTGCAGCATCTCGTCAACGCAGGCGCATTCAAGATTCAGGCGCACCGAGACTGCTTTTTTCAATCGCAGCAGGTCGTGATCCTGAATGTGCCTGCGATCCTCGCGCAAGTGAACCGTAATTTGGTCCGCCCCGGCAGCTTCCGCGGCAATCGCCGCTTCAACGGGATCGGGTTCAATGGTTCGGCGCGCCTGACGGACGGTCGCGACGTGGTCGATATTAACACCAAGTGTTGGCACCAGAGATCTCTCAATTCTGCTCAGTTCGCTAACAAGATTTTCGTTTTGGCACCGCAGTTGTCTGCATGGGTAAGTGAGGATTTGCACTGTTGACCATACACTTGATCCAGATGATGAATCAATTGGTCTGCTGCCTGTTCGTCGGGACAGACGGAAAACACGCATGGCCCCCACGAACTTTGCCCTGTCGCACCAATCCCGAAATCTCGAATGGTGCCAACGAGTCGCGCGACGTCGTCGCCGTTGTAACAGCCGCCTTGAATGCTTTGAAACAGCTGACCACTTTGGCGACCAAAATTGTAAATGCTTTCAGCGAACGTGTCATAGTCCCGCGTTGCGACCGCCGGCACAATGGTGTCGTTAACAAGGTTAATCATTGTTTCCCGCGAGGAATCCGCAACGTCGGTTAGCTGCTCGAAGGCCAGCCATTCGTCGGCTCCATGCAAGCCTTGATGGTTTTTCAGCAGCGAAATTACAATCGGCCAGTTGTCGGGAAAGTCGATTTGAAAATCGAGGGGTGCCACGGGTTCACGCGGCGATGTGCCGCGGTCAACCAGCAACCCGCCGCAAAAAAAACCGTGAGTGCCGATCGCCGACCGCCCTCCCCTGCCCAACGCGGCAGCCAACTCGGCCGGTTTGGGAAGCGGCAAATCGAAGTGTCGAAACAGGGCCGTGGCAACCGCGAATGCCAGCTGTGTCCCCGACCCCAGCCCCATGTGTTGTGGCGGCTGCTCGCAAGCCTCCACGCAAATTCCAGATTCGTACGGTCGAGTCAGCGGCGGCGAAACCAGTGGCCCAAAGCGGGCAAACCACTTATCGATAATCGACCGGATTTTCTGTTGGCTCGGGCCTTTGATCGAGAAATTGTCGGCTTCGCGAACACAAATGGTCGTCCGCGGACGTTGAATCATGACGCCCACACCACCAAATTGACGTTCCGTGCGTTCGCCCACCGCGAACAGGCCAAAATGAAGCCTGCTGGGAGCGGAAACAGAAATCGAAGGCCGTGGCATGTGACGGATCAGTCTGAAAAAGCGGAAAAATTTTCAACGTAGCAACGCAACAATTCAAAAGCCTCGTGTTCCCGCGGACTACCCGTTTTTGTAACGATTATCGCCAGCCGTTCCAACTGCCCGTTGATTTCTTCAACGGGAAGAAACGAAACCCGCGTGGCCAGGATCGCGGCTTCCAGGACGGCATGTTTGGCCCGATTAAACCCCAGCCACGATCTGCCAACACCTGCACGAACGCTGTGACATTTGCACACCGCTCGGCTGCTTGATTCGTCAAGAAAATCAACCTGAAATTCGTGCCAACTCACCGAATCAACAATGATCGAACCCTGAATCGACTCGGCAGGAAGCGTGGCAAGCGAGTCGACGTCGACTTTTCCAATTGCCGCCTGCGCGATCAACAACGCGTCGTCCGTCACATGCAGCACGCCGCACCTGCTGCGACGCAGATTGGCATACGTCGTTGACGTGTCATAAGGCCGCAGCTCAAACCGCGCAAAGTCCGACTCAACGTGCGGCCCCATGGGCGCCACGTTCAGCGATCCATCTTCGTTGGTCGTCGTTACGATGGATTCGATAATCACAAAAGTGCCCGCTTGGTCTGCTGGTAAACGATGGTTGCCACTGGATCGACATCTTCGCTGTTTGGAATTGAGCCTGGAATACAACCCCCCAGACCCGCGCTCTGCAAAAAATTGTTCAGCAAAACATAACCCATCTCGGTAAGGATCGATTCGGGATGAAATTGGACGCCGCTAATCGGCAACGATGTGTGCTGAATCGCCATGATCGTGCCGTCGCAAGTCTGTGCGGTCACCGCAAGGCAGTCTGGTAAACTTGTTCGATCGACCACCAGCGAATGATATCTTCCGGCCATCATCGGTGATGGGATGTCGCGAAATAACCCATGCGAGCTTCGTGGATGATCTTACTGGCACGCCCATGCATTGGTTCATTGGTGCGCACGATCCTCCCGCCCAAGGCCTCCGCGATGGCCTGGTGTCCCAGGCAAACTCCCAGAATCGGAAGCGAATCACCGAACTCTTTGATTAGTTCTATACAGCAACCTGCCTCGTTGGGTGTTCCGGGACCCGGCGAAATGACAATCGCTTGGGGTTCCAGTTGACGAACTTGATCAATGGAAATTTCATCGTTTCGCACCACTTGAGTTTCCAAACCCAGTTGCCGCAGGTACCGGCCGAGATTGTGCACGAAGCTGTCGTAGTTATCGATGATCAAAATCATGGTGTGAGCGCTCGCAACATGCCGGCGGCTTTGGTCCACGTTTCTTCATACTCACCAACCGGATCCGATTGGGCAACGATACCTCCGCCGACGGGAATCTGCCACCAGCCGCGTGACTGTGTGATCGAGCGAATCAGAATATTGAAATCTGTTGTGCCATCGAAACCGATGTAACCCAGCGAGCCGCAATATGCTCCGCGGGCCGATTGTTCCAGTTCCGCGATAATCTCCATCGCACGGACTTTTGGTGCACCAGTAATCGAACCACCGGGAAACACGGCCCGAATCAAGTCCACGACCTCCGCGTCAGGTTTGAGTTTTCCCCGAACCGCCGATACAAGATGCAGGACGCTTTCGTATTGCTCCAATTCGCACAGCTGGGGAACACCTATCGAATGGTCTTCACAAACGCGGGACAGATCATTGCGCATCAAGTCGACAATCATGATGTTTTCGGCACGATCCTTTTCAGACGCTTTCAATTCCATCTGCGAGTGCAAGTCGACTTCCGGGAAACGGGTGCGTTTGCGGGTCCCTTTGATCGGCCGGGTTTCGACGATCACGATCGCGAACTCCGATCAACCGTTCCGGCGAGGCACTGACAATCTGCGAGTTTCCGAGATCGAAATAACCCGAAAAGGGTGCCGGATTGCAGCGTCGCAGACGCGAATACAGCTCGCTTGCGTGGCAATTGGCTCGATACAGCAAGCTTTGAGCAAAGTTGATTTGATACACATCTCCGGCATAAATATATTCGATTGCTCGTTCTACCGCGCCAATGTAGTGGTCGCGCGAAAAATTGCTGACGATTCCAGGCGGTCCTGGCACGACATATCTTGCCGGAGTTGAACTCAGATCCAATGCATCCGGTTTGCTCGTGGCCGGCGGCCCGGGAGGTAGTTCCAGGATCTGTCGAAACTGGTGAATCCGCTGGCTCGCGGTCAGCGTGCATGGTTCGAATTTGTCGTTTGTGATCCCGTGCGAAATAATCCAGGCGCGACCCTGCTCGTGATCCCAGGCGACGATGGTGTCGTACACGCCCAACGCGATTGCCGGCAGAGGAAACTCGCAAAGCGTCGGGGCGATTTTTTCAAACGACCGGTTCAAATCGTAGCTGAGCAGACCGGCCAGGCCGCCTTGAAATGGAGGCAAACCAGCGATTGGCGACGACCGAATCCGAGTCAGCCATTTCCTGATGTCTGAAAAAGGATTTGCCGTATCGGGGGGTACTTCCAACCAGCTGGCTGGGTGGGCCATCAAAAACGAATAACGCCCCAGCGAATCTCCGCAGCTGGTTTTGACGTTGTTCGAGCTCTCCAGTAACAGACAACGGGGCTGACGGGCGAAGCGCTCGAACGCGGCGGCAACATCTGGCGCACTTTCGAACTCGAACACCGCCGGCTCGTGCGGCTGCACTCCAATCGTCTCGGGCTGAATATCAACTTGGCTCACCCCGCCATTAATGCGTTTTACACAGATAAAAGCAAGGGTCGAGGCAAGAAGTTTCGCAGTTTTGATTCGATTCGAAACGCTACATCGTTTACCGCCCGGCCGCAGGCGCCGGCTGCGCTACCCTCGTGCGAACCCTCGTTTTCAGGTGCGATCGCCGTGGCGAAATTTGTCCAGCCGGTGTCGATTTGTTTCGGGGATTGTCAGATGCCCCCAGTCGAGCGCTTCGTCCTGAATGTATTGCTTGCCCAACGTCAATGCGGTCATCGCTTTGCACATTTCATAGCCCAGGTAAAATGCGTGCGAAGCGTTCAGGTTGCCTGGTTCGGTCGCGGCCAGTTGATCGAAGATTTCAAACGGATCCGTATCATGCAGGTGCAATCCGGATCCCAACAGGTGAATCTTGCCCTGCTCCGCCAACAGCCGATAGTTATTGTCCTTGATCAGGTGCGATAGCTCATCGACTTGTTCAATACCGTACTCCAGCAATTCCGTGTCGCGCAGGAGGACCAGTTGCTCAGAAAGATGCTTGGGGGGGACATGATGATGGATCGAGTGATAGACCAACCGTCGTGCGATGTCGCATTCTTTCACGCTGGACCGCGCCCAGTTGATCACTTCGGTGGTGAGCACGCTGTGAATTCCCAGTTCCTGACAAATCGCCAGAGTATCAAGTTGATGCCGGCCGAGTCGACATCGGTCAGTTCTGTCACGTTACCGATGCCCATCATCATTTCGACGTTGGGCCAGCGCTGTCGCGCCAGCATGTATCGCTGCAGGCTCCTCGCAAATCCAAACCCAATAGGTTCCAGAATTGGATCGATCCGAAAAGGGACATTGTTTTTGCTCAACAGCTCGATCGTCGACTCCAGCGAATTGACTTCGGCGACGTCGTCGGGAATCACGACGACTTCGCACCCCCAATCCACAGCGAACTGGCGATTTGTGGAGTTGACCGACAGCACGAGCTCCGCACCCGCGGTGACGGCCGGTCCGATTTCGTCCGGGTTGAGGCTATCGATGGAAACTCGATGTCCTTCCGCGACGAGCGCCGCAACGCATTCGCCCACGCCGGACCAGCACGAATCGGGTTCGCAGCCGACATCGATCAGATCGGCGCCGTCGTTTTTCATTTTGTCGGGCGATCGCCAGAATCTCGTCGAGGCTTTTCCGCGGCGCGTGGTTGATTTCTGCAATGATCTGGATGTCGAATTGGCTCAAGTCGGCCGCGGTTTGTGTCTGTCCAAAGAAAGCGGGAAGCTGGCGAAGATCCCTGGGGCCAAATTCGACCGGAATGTCGGTCAATTCCAGCAGCGGCGTCAAGTCGCCTGTGCTATAGCCGGGCAGGATGATTCTCGTCGTGCCGGCCGGTACTTGCAGTCGTGGTGCAATCCACTTGGGCGTCAGCAGAGCGGCGACCGTGATGGGCAGCACCTGAATCGAAAACTCGAACCCACCGGTGGCAGCGACTTGAACGACAACGCGGTGGAGCGACGATGCGGCCAGCCGACCCGTGACGAAGTGAATTTTTTGTTTACTCATGAGTTTCCGAGTCGACTTTACCGCGCTGAATTTCTAATCTTCTGGCATTTTATGGCGCCGAGCGAGTTTGGTTGCTTGTTTCCGACGACGCCGGTGCTTATTTTGAGTAAATTCTCTGCAACTCACCACCTACCCGATCACATGTGCGTTTTTTCAATCGAGAAACCTCGCGCGACATGGCCATTTCATTATGGTCGTTAAACCAATGAAAGCGCTACGTTACGCAAAACGACTTGTCGAATTCGATTCGACCAGCAATCTCTCAAATCGTTTGATCAGCAAATACCTGGAGATGAAGCTGACCAAGCATGGATTCGTCGTCGAGAAACTGGGATATCTCGACAACAACGGCGTGCCCAAGGTCAACTTGATCGCCAAAAAGGGGGGCGGCGAAGGGGGCTTGGCATATTTCTCCCATACGGATGTCGTGCCGGCCAACCGCTGGTTCTCGAGAAAATTTGGTCCATTCGAACCGGCCATTGCCAGGCAACGTCTGTATGGTCGTGGCAGTTGCGACATGAAAGGATCAATCGCCTGCATGTTGACCGCCGCCCAGCGATTCGCCTGGGACGATTTGAAACGTCCAATTTACTTTGTTTGCACAGCGGACGAAGAAATTGGATTTGCCGGGGCGAAACGGGTTGTCGACGAGAGCAAATATTACCGCGAGATGGTCGCTCACAAGTCGAAGGCCATCATCGGGGAACCGACATCGCTGGAAATCGTCCATGCTCACAAGGGTTCGATTGAGTTGGTGGCAACTTCGCGCGGAACCGCGGCCCACTCCAGCTCGCGCCACGGATTGAATTCCAACCTCGCCATGATTCCCTTTTTGTCAGAAATGAAAGCTATCTTCGACGAAACGGAATCGGATCCCAAATGGCAAAACCCGATGTTCGATCCGCCGACCATGAGCTGGAATATTTCCATCAAAGACGATGCTTTGGCAATCAATGTCAAAGCGTCGAGATCGGTTTGCCGAGTCTATTTTCGTACGATGCCCGGAATCGATGAAACGCCGCTCCTGGAACGGGTTCAGCTGGCGGCCCAACAACATGGACTCGATTTGGCGATCCATCGTTGGGGAAATACTTTTATGGTCGACCCCAATTCAGATTTCGTACGCGAGGCGTTACAGTTAGTCCATCGGCCCAAGGCCAAGACCGTTTCGTATGGAACCGATGGCGGGATCTTTACCGAACTGGAGAACAAAATCGTCTTTGGCCCGGGAAGCATCGCGCAGGCTCATACCCGTGACGAGTGGATTGCTCTGGAACAGTTATCGCTGGGGACCGAGATGTACGCCAAGATGATTCGCAACTGGTGCTGCTAAAAGTTGTTAGGATTGGGCCATATCCAATCCTGATCTTCATCTGAAACATGAACTTAAACTTAAACATAAACATAAACATAAACTTAAGCCTAAGCCTAAATTGAGATCAGGAACCGGATCAGGATCAGGATCAAGATTAAGATCTAAATCAGGATTTAGAACGCGTCTATGAGCGACAAGATTGAAACATCTCCAATTGTGGTCATGCCGGGAAGCGCCGGATTTCTCGATCGGGTCGAGGCGTTCTTGCAACCGTTTGTCGAGGAAGAGTTTTTGCTGCCGCGGACGCGGGAAGAGTTAATCAAACTCATGACGCTTTCCTTTGTAGCCGTTCGCGGTGACGAGGTCGTGGGGTTTGCGGCCGTCGAAATTTATTCCAGGAAACTGGCCGAAATCCAGTGCCTGGCTGTTTCGCCAGCTCTACAGCGACAGGGAATTGGCAGGCAGCTGGTCCAAGGCTGCGTGGACGTCGCCCGTGAGCAAGGGGTCATAGAGCTCATGGCGATTTCGGCGACCGATGCCATGTTCGTCGCGTGCGGATTTCACTATTCGCTGCCGAAACAAAAACGGGCGCTCTTTGTCAGCCCTCAAGAAATGGGCGAACCAGAAAATAACCCAGAGTGAAGATGCCTGCGTCGACGATCAGATGGCTGATCCAGGCAGCCCGCAACGAACCTGTCGCCCAGTACAACCAGGCCCAGAATGCGCCGCCAATTCCGACGGCAAATGCAAACAGATAAGTCAACGGCGACGTCGGCCCAAAAAATACGCCCAGCAGCACCACGTGATGCGCCATGAATGCAAGACTCGAAATGGTGATCGAAGCAATCACGGATAAGTGTTTGCGCAGGTAGCCAAATACAAACCACCGCCAGTAATACTCTTCCAGAAACGAATGGCACAGCGCGTAAAATATTCCTAACGCGAGAAACTTCAAGTTCGTATCGATTCCGGTGCCGATCGTTTTCGCGCGGACCTGCGGCACCATCATGGCTGCCATCTCAGTCGACTGCAGAAATCCAAAGTAAATCACAAACATCGACACGACGACCAGGAAACTGAACCCAATCCCCAGCCACAAGTCCCGGCTGCGTCCGGACTGTTCTTTCCAGCTCGTGGCGGTTACGGGTTTTTGTTTCAGAAACGAGCGGTCGAACAACCAGACCCACGCAATTGGAAACACGAATTGGCTCGTCTTGCCGACCGAATACGCAGTTTGTTGCACGCTGGCTGGGCTGTCTTTCAGCCAGACAAAATAGACCCAGGTTACGAGCGTTGGAAAGACGATCGCGAAGATGACGGCCAAATCGGAACTTGATGTTTGATTTTTGATGTGAGATGCTCGATTTGGATGTGGTCAAATTGGAAACAAATTCCTCCTCTCCCGCTGGAAGAGGTCGGTCGCTAGGCCCGGGGAGAGGGTGTGAATTGTGAATTGTGATTTGTGATTTGTGATTTGTGATTTGTGATTTGTGAATCTCAGGCCCAGGTAAGGGTTCGTCGCGACGCAACTAACACCTACTCTTCGGGCAGATTCAGTTCGGTACCGTCCTCGAATTTGACTTTGATTTTATCGATGGACCAGACACCGTCCTCCAGCACCATTCGTCCCGAGACAGTCGCCCGCCCATCCGGCCCCGAGATTTTGAAAGGACTCAGCTCCGCATGTCCGTTGTTGTTTACCGTTTGAAAGTTTCCCATCAAAAAACTGGAATCCGACTTGAGAATGGGTGTACCCAACCGGTCCGTTACGCTCTCGGCTTGATTGAGCTGTTTGACGCATTGGTCAAAAGGTGCTTTAACCATTCGCAGCGCAAAATATCCGCAACCACCGCAGCACAGGAACGGTGAACCGATAATCAGCAACGTCAACGGGACAAACCAAATCCAGTTGCGGCCAAACCAGCTCTGGCGTTGATGCGGGTACTGGGGCGGATAATTTGGATGATAGCCACCGCCACCTCCAGGATTGACGTCCATGAATTCGCCTTTCTGCGTTGTTGCTCCGTAGCCGTGTCTGTCCCAGACACGGAAAACCCGCGACTTTGTTGCGCTGTCAGTCTGGGACAGACTGACCTAGTGCGACTTTCTTGATTACCTCGCCGACCAGTTTAATCGTCTCGACCGATTCGAGCAAAACAGGATGGTGCAGCAGGATGGTTTGTTGAGCGGCGATTTGGCTGTTGACCAGCGAGCCGACTTTGCGACAACGACGGGCAGTCCGCCGCGTAAAACCGCGAAAAGCCGTATCGATCGCGAGTCCTTCGGCTTGAAACGCCCGGACGAACTCTGCCCGAGTCCAACCACCACGAGTTGCATTGGCCAACAACCAAGGCAGTTTGTAGTAGGCCGCCAGAGGTTCGCCGTCGATCACTTGGGAGAGACCCGTCAGCATCGGTAAATCGGCGGTAGCCTGGATCAAGCAAGCAGCATTTTGACTTCGTACGTTCGTTTGATGTTCCAAATCCGAAAGCTGTGGAAGCAATACGGCCGCCTGCAATTGGCTCAGCGGAAAGGCGTCGTTGCCGCGATTGGCGTAGATTTTTGCGCGTTGAAAAAATTCGGCGTTGTTTGTCATCAAGGCACCGCCGCGTCCTGCCGAAAGCAGTTTGCTGCCGCCAAAACTCAGAACACTGATATCGCCCAGTGAACCAAGCGGTTGGTTGCCCAGCCGCCCGCCCGGTGCTTGACAGTTGTCTTCAAGAATCGGGATCGCATAACCGGAAGTCTCGATTACGGATTTGATTGCCGGGATATTTGCGATTTGACCGTGAAGATGCGAGACAATCATGGCCGCAGTTGATTCGGTAATGATTCGGACAACGTCTCCGGATCAATGACCCAGCCGTCTTTGATGACGTCGACCAATACGGGGATTGCGTTAATCGCTTCGATCGCCCGAAAGTTGCCGGGAAAGTCATAGCCAGCCAGGATGACCTCGTCGTTTGGTTTGACACCCGCGCCGCGGAGGGCAAGCTCGACTCCAATCGTTCCGCTGGAACATAAGAGCACGTGCTCATTGCCAAAAAGTTGGGACAACGTTGCGATGACTTCGTCGGTCCAATGCGATTCATACTTGCCCCAACTGCCATCGGCGAGTGCTTGTTGGACTGCCGCCTCGATCGCCGTTGTCGTGCGCGGCCAGTCCGGAGGTCCGTCGGGGAAGGCGGGTTCACCTCCGGAAATGGCAAGTCGGTTGAGGCTCAAAGGAACTCCTGGGTTGGATTAAATTAGCTCGGTGGTCTTAATTGAGGATACACGGCGGAGACCACCTTGCGAAAGCACCAGTTTGCCCTGGCTCTTAAACGATGGGCCGAATTTACAGGTCGCCCTGATTTGTTTGATTGCTTTCGGTATGGAAACGGCAACGCCTCGTCGACGCAATTAGACATGCATTGCAATCACGAAGTTGGTCTTGTCCGGCAACGACGCATTTCGACTACCAAATCGTGTTTTTTCGCATTCATGGAAACGCGTGGAATTGCAGCCCATCGTTTTCACTAAGCCTTTGGGTTGGACTCTATCCACTGTCCACTTGGTGACTCCTCATGCGAACTTCCCGGCAGCTAAGACGTAATGGCGTTGACTGGACGCCCCAATTCCCGCTATTTGTCGGGGTCTTTTTGTGCTGAGCTACTGGTTTAGCCCGGAGAATGCAGCGCAGTTTTCCTATCTGACGCCAATTGTTGTTTGATGCCGCCGAAACCAATCGATCCACGCTTGGTCTGTCGCTCAATTTCCAGTTTCTGGATGTTGCTGCTCAGCGATTATTTGCGCCGTTTCAGCAGGCTGCCGCATCACCACCGAAAGTGGGGCCCGCCGAGCTGCCTACATTGCCAGCTTCGGCACCCCCAACGCGATTCACGTCAAACCGGTTAAGCGGTATCCCGAACTGGCGTACCTGAAACAGTACGTCGCCCGCGCACCCCAACCGAGCGAACGAACCCGGCAGTTGCTGCGCCGATACAACCTTGCGGATCGGTATTCAGACGATCCCGCGTTCGTGATTCGCTGGATGAAAGACATTTGCCACAACTCTGCCAACATGGAGGAAGTTCACGCGCTGGCAGAAATTGCCTTGATTCAGGCCGAATGGGCTGCCCAAAAGAACGACGTGAAAACGGCGACTGAACTTTACGCGACCGCACTCGTCCACGCTTATCAATTCCTGTTTGACGCCAAGCTTGACGTGCAGCGCAATGCATTCGATCCCCAGTTCCGCAGCATCTGTGACGTTTACAACCAGTCTCTGGAAGGGATGCTGAGAATTGCCTGTAGCTCAGACAAGCTACAATCAGGAAAACGGCATGTCGTCGGAGAAGGCGACATGATGTTCGAATTTACCGTCGAGGTTCAGGGGCGGTGGAAGAATGAGCGTTTCGCTCGCTTTGAGATGACCAACGATTATGAAATGAAAGGCATCGACAACCTTTATCACACTTACGGACTGGGAGTGCCCCTGATTGCGGTGCCGGATTCCAGCGAAACCAAAGATCCAACTGCCAAATACTATCCGCCCCGTCTGACGTTGCCGCTTACTGCCTTTTGTGAGGTCTTGCCTCCCGAAGGAACTTCGAATGCCGGCCCCCCCATGCGGAAAGCAATTTTAAAGCTCTACGACCCGCTCGAACAAACAAGTATTCTGCTGGGCGGGCGTTCGATTCCTTTGGAAAGCGATATTACCACGCCGTTGGCGTATCACATGAATGATCCGTTGCTCAATACGGGGGTCTTGGCAACCGCCGCCATGATCAATGCGAATATCGCCAAGGATTTGTACGGGCTGTACATGCTCGAACCGTTTGACCCCGACAAAATACCGGTCGTCATGGTGCATGGTTTATGGTCCAGCCCGACCACCTGGATGGAGATGTTCAACGACCTGCGAGCAAACAAGGATTTGCGCAGCAATTACCAGTTTTGGTTTTACTCCTATCCTACCGGGCAACCCTTCTGGAATTCCGCCCGCGAAATGCGTAATGACCTGGCCGAAGCACGGGCCGAACTTGATCCAAACGGCAATTCGCCTTCCTTTAATCAGATGGTGCTGGTCGGGCACAGCATGGGCGGGCTGGTTTCTCGTCTGCAGACCGTCAGTAGCGGCGATCGCTTCTGGAAAATCGTTAGCGATCAGGACTTCGACCAGCTTCAGGGTGCTGGAGAGTCGCTGGAAATCCTGCGCGATACGTTTTTCTTTGAACCAAATCCGGCGGTCAAACGCGTGATCACGATTGCCACGCCGCTGCACGGCAGTAAACTCTCCAATCCCGCCACCAAATGGGCAGGCCAAAAACTTTTCACGCTACCCGATACCGTCACGCAAGATCTGAATGCCGTGGTCCGCAAAAACGAGGACTTGCTGGATCACCCGGGCATCCTCACGATGACAACCAGCATCGATTCGCTGTCACCCGATTCACCCTTTTTTGCGGCAATGGCCGCCTCCCCACAATCCCCGGACGTCATTTACAACAATATCGTGGGGAATCTCCCCAGTCGCAGCTTGTGGAAAAAAGTCGGAACGACGACGAAAAACGGCGATGGTGTGGTCGCGATCGAGAGCGCGCGGGCGACCGACGTGGAATCCCAAATCGAAGTCCCCGAGGAGCACAGTCATGTTCACCAACATCCAAAAACGATCTTGGAAGTTCGTCGAATCCTGCTGGAACACCTCGTGCAATACCACCGGATCAAAGATCCTCGCTTGCCCGTGATTCCAACCGGGTTTGAAGATAGCATCGATTTGCAGACGGAAGTCATACAGGCAGTCGGTGATTGAAAAGGGACTTCCGCATTCGAACCTCACTTTACCAGCCGCGTGTTGGGAAATTGAGCGTACCAACCGAACCAGAACACGCGGTGAGCCGGCAGGCGTCGTAACTTTCGGTTGCTTTCGACTTGAATCAGGCTCGGCTCGGTGACTTGCCATGGATTGCCTTCAGAATCGGTAACGGTCATTCCGTCGAGTGTTTGAAACCGGATGTCGCCCGATTCATAAACACGGTTCGCCCCGGATTCGTCGGTCAAGACAACGAATTTTGTTTCTCCCAGTTGGTCATGATAGACCGGATGCTCCGTCAGGAACTCGGCTGCGATGACCAGCCGTTGGGAAGTCATCTCGTCGAGTCGAATCGCCAGCACTTGGTCTTTGTTTTTCAGGCGATCGTCATGCAAGGGAACTTCGAACATCAGCTTGTCGTTGCTGAGGTACGGTCGATACGCGGCGCCTTCGCCATAGTCGCGATCATGACCCGTTTCCAGTGAAAGTACGGTCGTATCGGGGTGAAGTTCTTTCCATTGACCCCAAGTTGTCGTCACCGCATACATGGGTACGAGCTGGATCCCCTTTCCGACGAGCGATCCGACGACTGGCTCGCCCTCAAGTGTGGACCATAATGATTTGGTTTCCTCGTCGTACATCAACTTGTTGGAACGGTAAAGAAAACCACTGGTGCCCAATTCGTAATGCGTGCCGTTAAATTCTGTCTGATACACGATCAGCGCTTCGCACAGCGTTCAGTAGACTCCACACACTGATTGTCCGCCGATCGTGTCCTTGAACATTTCATGCCAGGCCAGGATTCGTTTTGGATAAGCCCGATGGTCGCCATTGATCGAGATTCCAAAGATCACGTCGGCGTCGTCCAGATAAGTCGCCTCCTTCGCCGAAATCATCTCTGGATTTTTGAGCGGCGGAATTCCGTCACGTATGACGCCGCCCCACACGATTTCATCCAGACGGATTTTTGTGGCTGGTGAGTCATGGAAATATTCGGCCAGAGTTTCGTCCTGTTTTTCGTAGACAAACGCTTTGAAGGCGGCATAGTAGGGGGGCGTTTCGGCCTGCTCGGAAAAGATGTAGCTGAGCCAAGGGTTAAATTCACCGAATGGCGTGTTGATACGGGTTTTCTTTTCCAATAGCGCCATCAACTGCTCACCGTGCGACCGGTTCTTCATCATTCGTGTCGCTTCGAACAACATCGTCGCATAGCCTGGTTTCCAATTGTCTTCAATTTTGTTCAGAGCGATCGTGAATCGGGGCCCAAAAAGATCTTTAAAATCGTCCAGTTCCAACCACGGGACCGAAAGAGTTTTTGCTTGTTCGACAGCCAGCACCGATGCTCTGGCCTGCTCGGGTCGGTTGCGGAAGTTGTTGATCGCGTAGACCACGCCCAGCAACAAGCAAATACTGACAAGAATCAGAAAAAATCTGACGAAATTCATTTTGCGGATGCCTCGGGATAAAACAAAACGGTTTAGGGAAAACATCCGTTTTAACGCCTGAACGGCAAGTCGAGTACCGCCCGTCCGCAACTTGAGGCGATTTATTGCAACGAGCCAAGCAAAAATTGAAGGAGCGTTGTGAGAACGATCTATTCGACGTCTCCGCGAGCCAATTCGTTTGACGGCAATTTATTTGAATGAGCGACGGTTAACTCGTCAGCCGTATCAGCCGCCAGCGACTGATTCGTTGAACGGAGGCCAGTTTAACGGCGAGTAGTGGTGAAACAACAGGCATCATGGCAAACCATTTTCAGTTGGCCTTGTCTGTTCGGAGGGTGTTTTTGGCGGGTATTTGTGGAAGGCACTGTTGTAGACAATATCGCAGCTAAGCCACGCGACGGCATCCCAGCCGTCGTGTTGTTCTGTATTTCAGACTCGCGAAATAATTTGAGAGCCTGCAGGGGGCGGACCATAACGCTTTGTCTAGTCCTTTTTGCTGGTCAACTCGTTAACGATTTGCTTTAGCCGATCGTGGTGGAGCATTTTCGGCAGTCGGCTTTTATAGCTGATAGACGCCGGACCCGAATCCGTCGTCAAAGTGCGTGAATCAGGCGACGTCGGTTCGGCTGGCGAAGGCCGAAAGGGAACAATGTCACATGAATTGACGTTGCGGGCAATCATTTTTTCCGATTCGACGGATTTGTCATCGAAAACGACGGTCACTTCGACCATCGGCTCTTCGATGGGCGTCAATTCGCCTCGAACCACCCGCACACTTCGAGGTGCCTCAATGCCCAATCGAACTGTGTTGCCCTTGACTTTCAGAACGGTGATCTTGACATTCTCACCGATCATGATTTCCTGTTGAAGCTTCCTTGATAGCACTAGCATCGTTCACTCCTTTGTTAGACGGCCTGTTCCTTGATTTTTTTGCAACAGTCACTGTTCGGTCACGGACTGCTTTTCTTGATGTCTATGACGTTGAAATTGCAACAACGGTTCGTCAAAAAATGTGCAGTTTGCGTACCGTCACACCGCAGGAAAATCTGACAGGCAACTAAGTTGTTGACACTTAGGTCTTTGCGCGACAAACCGCGATTTGCTAGCGTAGAGTGGGTGTGAGCGGAATTTAACCAATTTGCACAATCATGACACAAATCGCTCAATTTGATTAAAGCTGGCGGTTTTCGATTGCGACTTTTGATTACCAGAAGATGCGATTAGAAGTGCTCAGCGAATTGGCATGCTACTGCGGTGAAAATTTGTTGTCGCACGCTTCTGCACTCCGCCGACAGAATGGTCTAATAATCTTGTTCGTCGAAATCGTCGTCGACTGAATCTTGGTCGGCTTCCAGGAATTCCGCGTTTTCGAGCATGCGAAAATCGTCGCGTTCGCTGATCATGTCCCGAAGTTCGGCGGCCAGTTCGTAGTCCTCGTCGGCCACGGCTTTGGCCAGGCGTTCGTCGAGCGTCGAGTCGACTTTGTATTTGGTTCGCAGCCCTTCGCGAAACTCGATCAACCGTTGCACGAGTTCGTCCTCTTCAAACTGTTCTTCGGCATCGTACTCGATGAACAAGTCCTGCATGCGCTCAAGACCGGAATTGACTTCTTCAATTGCCAATTCGGCGGCGTCGGTCGAATCGTCATCGTTGAGAACCGACAGCGCGGCGGCCTGCGTGCGGTGGTAAAGCACAAACGGGCGATATTGTTCGTGCGAGATGGTCCATTCCTCGTCGGCCGAAAACTCTTTGCAAAAATCCATCAGGCCCAGAGTGTGGTCGGCATCCTGAACCGCGCGATCGAACTGTTTGAGTTGCAACCAGCAGACGCGGCGGTGATAAAACTGAACAAACTCCCGATCAATTTCGACACAATGATCTTCATCAAGTTGGAATTTGTCTTTGTTTTGTTTTGCTTTCCGCTTTAGAAACTCGTAATAGGTTTTTGCACCGTGCGGTTTGACGCCATCGGGGCGACCGTCGGCTTCCAGTTGCAAAATTCCCATGTCGACTCGCATTTGCAGAATCATCCGGGAATTGTCTTCGATCAGTCTGACGTTGACGGCGAATGGATCAAACGGCCATTCTTTGAGAATATGGTCAATTCGTTGTTTTTTCGAGCTCATGATGACTCCCGTAAGAAGGCGACTTCATCAAAAGTATAGTTTTTATTCGGAGACGCTGTTGTCGGTGTTCAGTAATAACGCCACTCGTTGTGTGGGCATCATTCGCGTGCGCTACCGGTTATAACCCTCGGAACGTCCGAACAAAGGTCACGGACGTTATAAGCCCCATGATAACCTCGCGTCGAGGGAATTTTATGCGTCTTTATTCGTCCAGTCGAATCTGGCCACGTGACTGTTTTCGATCGGAAGTTCTTCGTTTTTCGTCCAATCTGCGGCGTTTGGCCGCTTTGGAAGGCTTGGTTTTTTTTCGCGATTTGGGCGGCGTTGCGACAGCCAGGACCATTTCCCGGAGCTTATTCAAACAGTCCGCCACGTTGCGGCCCTGGTCACGGAAACGATGGCTGGTGACGATCAGCTCACCCGTTTTGGAAATTCGGTTGGAAAATTTGCTTATTAACCGTGCGTGAACTTGATCGGGTAAACTGTCAGTTTTCTCGACGTTCCACTTCAGGGTAACCTTCGTATTGACTTTGTTTACATTTTGACCGCCGGGCCCCGGCGATCTCGAATAAGCAAATTTAAATTCGCTCAGCGGTATTGAGATTTTGCGGTTGACGATCAACATTGGCTAAATCTTTGCTTACAATTTGCGGTCTGGGAATCATCGGTCATGTGCAGCATACGATCAATCGGGCAACAACTGATAATCTGGCTCTCGGGCTGCCTCTTTGTGGCGGTGCCGGTTGACAGGACACTCGCGCAACTGCCGTCGGCAAACAATTCGTTGTCGGAGGCGGGCGACGATTTAGATTCACTTTGGACTCGCCACCGGGGTCGTGATTGGCCCGGTTTTCTGGGTCCGGATCGCGATGGAAAATCGGATGAAACCGGAATTCTGACGAATTGGAGCGATGGCAAACTGAAAGTTCTCTGGTCGATTGATACGGGACAAGGCTACGGCATCGGGTCGGTCGCGGCAGGGCGTTATTTTCACTTTGACCGGGTCGAGAACCTCGCTCGATTGCGGTGCCTGAACGCGGAAACCGGGAAGCCGATTTGGGAATTCACTTATCCCTCCCGCTATGACGACCTGTACGGATACGACAGCGGACCACGCACCAGTCCGGTAATTGATGGCGATCGCGTTTATATCTACGGTGTCGAAGGTCAATTGTACTGTCTTCAGGCAACCGACGGCAAAGAAATCTGGAACGTTGACACAGGCAAAAGGTTCGGAGTCGTCCAAAACTTTTTTGGCGTCGGCAGCACGCCGGTCGTCTGCAAGGACCAGTTGCTCGTCATGGTGGGGGGCACCGACGGCGGGCAACGGGTGGTCCCACCCAATGAGTTCCCCGACATCCAACCAGCCAACAGCGCGGTCGTGGCCTTTGATAAACTGACCGGGGATGTCAAATACCAACTGGGCAACGACCTTGCCAGCTATTCATCCATCAAATTGGCCGAGTTGAATGCAAGGATGGTGGCGCTGGTTTGGGCCCGCAGCGGCTTGTTCGGTTTTGATCCGCAGACGCAGCAGCTCCTGTTTGAATTTCCCTGGCGAGCCAGAAGCCTGGAAAGTGTCAACGCCAGTACACCCGTCGTACTTGGAGACATGGTGTTTATCTCGGAGTGCTACGGCGACGGAAGCGTCCTGCTGAAACTGGACAAGGACCTGACCACCTCGGAAGTCTGGTCTGACAAGGGGCGTCGCAATAAATCTCTGGCGACGCACTGGAACACGCCCGTGTTACACGAAGGCAATCTTTATGGAAGCAGCGGTCGCCATTCAGGAGACGCCGAACTCAGATGCATTGACTTTGAATCGGGCAAGGTTAACTGGTCTCATTCGGGACTGTCGCGGTCGTCCGCAACTTATGTGGACGGATATTTATTGGTACTCGGAGAATATGGACAACTGCTGCTGGTCCGTGCGACGCCGAAACAATTCGAAATCGTGACACAGCTGGAACCTGAGGATGGCATCAAATTGACCTATCCTTGTTGGTCCGCGCCGATCGTGGCCCATGGGCTGCTAATTGTTCGCGGCAAAAAGAAAGTCGTCTGTTACGACCTGATTCCCGAATGAGTAAATTCAAAAGTCGAATGGTTGGCCGCCAGCCGCGCGCTGGCAATCGTACTCTTGAGGAATAGACTGCGAGGCACGCAGCATGTCTGTGTATTCGACGTGTTCCATGTCGCGCCCGCGCAGTTCAATTTCCCAGGGTCCGGAGTAACCCAGTTGATCGAGGCGTCCGATCCACTTATCCAGTGGAATGGCCCCGGTACCGAGCGGACAGCGGGAATCTTCCGGCGGAATATCGGTCCGTCTATCGGCAATTTGCACAAGTTTAATTCGGTCAAAACAATCGGCTAACTGTTGGAATACACCTGCTTCCAATCCGACATGAAACAGATCCAAAGCCAATCCGAGTCTGTCCGGCGGATGACGGCCGACAATTTCCAGGCAATGTTCGAAAGAATCCAAAAAACTCCATTCGACTGCGTCACCCTGCAGCATCGGTTCAATCGCAAGACAAACGTCATAGTCCGCCGCGACGGGCACCAGTTGCTTTAACGCGTCTTCCAAAATCCGGTGGGCATGACCGTGCGTATGTCCGTTGCGGGCGCCCGGGTGAATCAACAGGCAGCTTGGCCTGGAGAGCACTTGTCAAGCGAATCGCATCCACCGCGTCGTCGATCGCTTCGAGGTACGAGCGGCCATCGCTGCCGGTGAATCCGCCTGCCCAATTCACGCTGGACACATTCAGCTTCATTTCATGAATCAAATCAACGGCGTCTGCCAGACCGAAATCTTCGAGCTTGGTTCGCCATACACCGATCGAAGAATAACCGTGTGCTGCGTACTTGATAACATCCTGGAAAAAAGTCCAACGGTACGTTGAAAATTCGTTAACCGATAATTGACGCATGGTGGACTCCGGTGGTGAAACGATGAGCGACCAGTATCACGATTCAACGTCAAACTGTAAACATAAATTGGTCCATGTTTTTGAAGCGACTTCATTGCCATGTTTTGATTTGCTGGATGAGTCGATCGTTCGACAAAAATCGCGTATACCAGCACCCGATGAAACTTGATCAGTCGAAAAAAGGTCTGCGCGTGACGCCACATCAAATTCTACTACTTCTCCCAGTCTGCGCCGCCACGAGGGAAAGATAATGCTATCACTTTCGCCGCCGCGATCGATTTCCGTGAAAATGCCGCCACGGGAAAAGAATTTGTTTTGATTTTAAGTGGAAACACTTATAATTCGTGACGCCCGAACGAATTGTCGCGATCCATGACACTCACCTTGTAAGTTCTTCGAGCGTCGACGCTTGCAGCGATCGATTTCAATCTGACAGTTTTGCGAATCGACGCAACAGGCGGGTTGTCTCTTTACACGAAAGGATTCCCAATGGGCCAAGCGACCAGAATCAGGCTTGATTATTCTGACGCTGATTTGCGAGAACGCGTCGCACGATTTTTAAAAAGCCGCCACTTTCCCGCGTTCAGGAACATCCGGGTCGACGTGGAACATGGTGCGGTGACGCTGTCGGGGCGATTGTTTTCTTTTTACGAAAAACAGGTTGCGCTGACGACATGCCAGCGAGTTGCCGGAGTGCTTGGCGCTGGTTGACAAGATTGCCGTTCAAACTGGCGATGACAAAACGCTGGTAAAACCCCGTTAACGCCAAAAATTTCGGTTGGCAATTTCAGTCGTTTTGACTCTGGATAGCTCTTGCCGCAGCAGCAGGCGTCGGGTTGGTTCGGCACTCGCGAGCGGCTACCGAATCTTGGGTCGACCCGAAAGCGATGGGACCGTCTGCTGTAAATTTGAAATTACATTCGCTTGGCCATTGAGTGTGCGGGAGAGTTCACTCAAGTTTGACTGAATCGTCTGATCCAGTTCCGAAAGTTCGGCATCCAGGATCTGGTCAAGTCTCGATTGATAACTGGCGACTTGTTGTTGCAAGCGTTCGCTGACGACGTGATTCATGGCCGCCGCAAACTTTGTTCCCAGGTCGGAACGCAATTTAAATTCGGGTTTCTCCAACGTACCTGAAACCTGCACGTAGGTCTGGAATTTGTCGACGACGGCAAGATCCTGATTGAGCCGCAAAGCCGTGTCTTGCCCGCCGGCAAGCTCGTGCACGTGATCAACCAGCATCAAGACCTCGGAATGTCGAAAGACAAGTTCGCCTTCCAGTTGCTCACCAACCATTTTCAGCGCGACTTCTGCCTGTAACCGGCTCGGTTCCATCTTTACGGAAATTGAATTTCGACTGCCAAGTACCTGCGCGTCAACGTTCAGATCGGGGCACTGGACGTTGATTGAATCGATTCTCGAATCGGTCCGCCGATCGATGGTGCAATCGACGATCAAGTGTTGTTGGCCCTGGGCTCGCAAATGAAAGCCAGCGGGCTGAGCATGGCGTTCGGGCTGGGTTGTCAAATTCGTGGCGGTTCCCACGAAGTTGAAGTGTTTCCCCGCCCAGCGACCTTCACCGTCGATCTCAAGTGATTTGATCAGGAAATCCGGTTGTCGCTGAACTCCCTCAAACACAATGTCCGTTCCGCGGTGCCGAACCGGGTAAAAATCTTGCTCGGGATTCGGGATGGAGGATCGAAACCAGCGAAACCATTCCACGATTTCGTTGACATTCCGGGATTGCATGTCGGTAAGCAGCAGTTGCGAAACGGTTTCCGAATCAAATTCCGCGCTGCGGACAATGTCTCGAATCTTTTTCTGGTCCTGCGTTTTGGAGGCAATCAGCGCATCGCGATCGTCGAGGGCCTGCTGTTGAAGATCGGCCAGGTCTCGCCTGAGTACCGCAATCTGTTGACGCAGTGCCTGGACTTCTGTCAGCGCCGCGACGATCCGACCAGCGCGAAGCGGATTGGAGTTGTCTTTGCCCTGGATAATCTCGGTCAACTCGCTGATCCTGGATTGAACAGCGACGATTTCCCGTTTGTTGGCTTCGAACTGAGCCGGCCAGCGGTTCTTGAGTTCCTGGGCCAACCGCACGGATTCGAAATTGGATTCGATCTGATGGGTCATGCTGTTTTGGAACTGGTCCAGCCACTTCTGCGAGATTTCGTGCAGCGATTGCCCGGCGTCAAGCGGGATCAGCGTGTCGGCGCCTGAGACACGGTCGGGGCTGCGCGGCAAGGCGCCTGATTCGGTTCTTGGCGTTCCGAATTGAATCAGACTGGTTTTTCCATTTTCAATTACAAATTCACGGTTGAGCAAACGCTGCGGATCCAGCTTGATATAGGCCATTTCCGCTTGCACCATATTCAGGAGTGGGTTGCGCGGATCGGCAATCCGGAGATCTTTGAGGTAAACCATGCCGGTGGTCAATGAAGTTCGAACCTGGGCAATCTCGACCTTCGCGCCAATCGAGTTTTCACCCGATTGAATCAACGCGAGTCGGATCAATGGATCTGCGCCCATCCAGATTGCCAATACGATTAGAACCAGGATCAGCAGCCGCGGCAAAAGATACGACCATCGAATCATGTCGGATTATGTCTCCTGCAGTCGTTCGTTCGGCGAGCCCATCAGCCATCTCATCACATGGTTGGCGGCAATTCTCTGCTTGAAAGCAGCCCCGTAACGCTCGAAAAAGTAACGACTGACGTAATAAAGTGGCAGGGCGACAAATAAGGAAATAAGTACGGAACCCATGACCACGGTGTTGTTGAATCGCGTCCACGGAACGACAGGCAGTTGGTAAAGCCACGCCCACGTTGCCTCCAGCCTCTCATTCGTCAAAACCCATTTGCCAATCGTGTGCGCCGGGCCATCGATTGCCATCCCGATCCACGAAAACGCAAATCCGGAAATTGCTCCACACAGCAGGTTGGCCGTCGAAAGCAACATGAGCAAACCAAATCCGTAGGTGAGTAACGAATCCTTCGGGATCAGACCCACAAACATGCCGAAGGTGATTCCCAGGGCCAGTTGTCGGGAGGTATCAACTCCACGAACTGTCCCGCGAAACATCTTCCAAAATTTTATTAATCCGGTAAGCATTGGACTTTCAGGGGTAAACCAAGGAAGCCGAGGAGCCTGAACTGCTGGCCGGTTGACTTTGAATCAAACATCTGCCAGCCCGGCCCAGACAATTTCGATTGCAGATTTGCTCAGGGTTATGGGCTTGTAGCGGAAGCTGAAAACCGTGTCGATGGGATTTTGTTCCCGAATTTGGCCTGTTGCGCCCTAAATCGCCGAAATCCGCCTGGCTGCTGGCGTTTTTTCAAGCTCATCCGTCGCGGCCACCGTTGGAGAAACCACCAACCAGCTTCGATTGGAACTACTCAATTTGTCCCCCTTGCGTTGTTTCCTTCAAACGCACGGTCGGACGTTTTTCCGAAAACTAACGGGCAACAAATAATCAGATTGGTTGAGGTTTGGTTGCGATGAAGCAAATCGGGCATTAAATTAGCTGGCTGATGGTTCAATAGATTACAGACGCTGTACGTCTTGGCGTGTACAAACAACCTTATATGGAGCACAATCGTGGAACGACCTAGAGATTTGTTTGCTGACGGAATTGGAGAAATTACCCTGGCTGGCGGAATGGTCCGTATGGATTTGGTATCGCTGGTCGGTTCTCAAAATAACAAGGAAGAAAAACCTCATTTGGAGGCCAGCCAGCGGATTGTCATGCCGCCGGACGGATTTTTGAGAAGTTTCAGCGCGATGGAAAATTTGGTGAAACAGCTGATTGATGCCGGATTAGTGAAGCCGCGTGAGGGTGCCGAGGCCGCCACCCCTGTCGGGGCCGATATTTCCGGCAAATCCAAACCTCCCAAATCGCCTAATTTTTAGATTCCCCGGTTTTCCCGGTTCAAGTCTATATATAATGAGTTTTGGCATTTATGACGGGTTTTTGGGTAATCCGTCATGGTGAGGGTCTCCCCCTCACAATGGAACAGACACGTGTAATCAACACTTTTCGTGACCTCACGTCCCCCCCAGAGATGAGGAACTAGCAATGGCTAATCAATTCCCCCCCCGCGTATCACTTAATTTGAACGTCGTCGAGGTTGGCGAACGTTTGACTCTGGCGTCAATGCTGGAGGTAACCGATCTCGATCCAGATAGTACCGTGACGCGTTATCGAATTCGCGATAACGGGAACGCAGCATACTCCGGCTACTTCGTTGTTGACGGAGATCGCAAGCAAGCGGGCCTGTGGGTTAACGTGACGGCCGCACAACTCAGCAGTACGTATTACCAGGCGGCGTTGATTGCGGACAGCGAGTCGATTTCCGTGCAAGTGTACGACGGCCTGTTTTGGAGCAATTTTGATCAGGATCAGGTCTACACCACTTCGCAAAACAGGTTCGCTCCGGAAGTCAGCGTCATCCCGGGGAGTGTGTTGGCGACCGAAGCAACCATGATTCAGGATTTCTTCACGGTCACGGACCGCGAAGACAACGCCATTTTGTCGTATCGGTTTGTTGATCGGGCGACCAATGCAAACGGCGGCTATTTCCTGTTGAATGGGGTGCGTCAGGAGTCGGGCAGGTGGTTCACGATTCTGACGAGTGACCTGGGGTCGTTGAGGTACATTGGAGCTACGTACGGGCAGGCTGAGAATGTCGGTATCCGCGCCTTTGACGGCAAGTATTGGAGTGCGATCAAAGATGTGAGGGTTACCACGGATCCAAGTCTGTTTGCACCCGACGTCATCGCCGTTAATTTAAACACCGGTATCAACCGCAGTGTGGCCGCGCGAAATCTGTTCAGCACGTCCGACCGCGATGGAAATACCATCAAACGATTTGCGCTTTACGACACGGGTCCTGGAAGCGGGAATTTTACATTCAACGGATTTGTACAGCCATCGCGACAATGGGTTGAATTCGATTGGGACCAGTTGTCCTCCGTCCGGTACGAATCGCCCGGCTTTGACAGTTCTGAAGTCTATCGCGTTCGCGTTTTTGATGGAATTCAATGGTCAGATGTCCAGTCCAATACGATTACGACCATCACCCGCCCCAAACTTGACGTGGGAGACAACGATTACCAGATTGATGGTTTTGAACGGGTAGATATCCGAGACTTGGTGGCCAAAGGCGACACGGGTCCGGCCTACACTCGTTACCAGGTTTATGACGAAAACACAGACTTCAATTCGGCGGAAGTCTGGCTGGATGGACGCAAACTTCAGACTGGCATTGTCCATGAGCTGACCCCCGCCGAGTGGTCGCGGACAGAAATTCGCGGCTCGGGATTTGACGCGGGGCGCGTCTTGGATCCAATGCTGATCCGGTCCTACAACGGCCTGTACTGGACGGACTGGACGCGGATCAACATTAACAACGATCCCGTCGGCGCCAAAGCGCTGGAAAGCGGACAGAAATGGGAAAGCGAAATCAACTCCAATGGCAAACAGGTCATTACCTATTCGTTCATTGACGGCTTCAACAATAACGGGATTCGTCCGCCGCTTCCACTCTACTACCCGGACGATGCTGATGAAGCGGATGGAACGTTTGCAATGAACAACGCGCAACGCGCCAGTTTTCGCACTGTGTTTGATTACCTTGAGCACATCGCGAATCTGGAATTTGTCGAAGTCGCGTTCGATATTACCGGTCTTGATACGGAAATCATGATTGGAACGTGCAACCTTGACGGTGCCATTGGGGCCTATGCCAAAAGCTTGGGTGGCACCGGTTTCGGTTCGCAGCCAGGAGATATCTGGTTTAATCGGGATTTTTACGATCCGCTTACCAATTTCGACGTCGGCCTAGGAAGTCCGTTTCTGTCAACCGCGTTCCACGAAGTCGGTCACGTGTTGGGGATGAAGCATCCGTTTGAAGGATTCCCTTCGTTGCCGACGTCGGTCGACTTTGACCACAACACGTTGATGAGTTATTCCGAACATCCTGCCTACCAACGCTCAGCAACTTTTTCGCTGTGGGACGTACAACAGTTGCAGACGCTGTATGGTGCGAATCACGATTCCAATGCCAATGATCACTACTTCTACGATACCAACAACATGCAAACGTTGTGGGATCAGGGTGGCATTGACACGCTGAACTACACCCGACACGTGACCCCGGAAAATATGGACCTGCGTGAAGGCCAATTCAACAGTCTTTACGACAATCCGTTTGGCATTCGCATTGCCTACGATTCGATCATTGAAAACGCCCGCGGCGGCCGCGCCAGCGATAACATTCGCGGCAATGAAATCCGCAATCGACTATGGGGCAATGACGGAGACGACACCTTGATCGGTGGCGGTGGAAACGATTTGCTTCGCGGTGGCCGGGGCGACGATATTTATCAATTCACCCTTGGTGATGGCCGTGATACGCTCCAGGAAGAAAAACTCGGTGGTATCGACGTGCTCGAGTATCGCGTTCCCACGGGAACCCTCGATTCACTGCAAGACGACTTTACCGCGCGTCGGCTCGGCAACGATTTGCGACTTGATTTGACACTTGATCGCGGCAGCACGAATCATTCGGTCGTGATCAAGGACATGGTCTCAGAAGCGTCCAAAGTGGAAAAATTACGGTTATTCGGATCAGATGGCCGTCAAATTGGAGGGGATATAGAACTTAATTCGATATTCCTGCAGGCGACTGAAAAAGCAACCCGATTTGAGGTCACCAACATATTTGGTACCTACGGCTTCCTGGCCACACCTGTTTAGAATGGTGGTACGGCACACGAAAACCCCGTTCGGTGATTGCCGGACGGGGTTTTTTTTATCGATTCGTTGCCATGTCGAAATCAAAGACTGGCCAAGCCAATCGCAATTGTGACAATGCAGTTGTTAAAAGCTATTCAAGCAAATTGCGATCTCCGCTCCCCCATGATCGCGAATCGACAGTTGCCAAGTTGAACCAACCCACCCTCACAGGCTTGGAAAATGGCGGAACGTACAAACGAAAACGATTCAGAACTCGTTGGCGAAAACGACACCCGGGATGAATCACAACTCGATCACGAACAGCCATTCGCTGACGACCTGGATCAGGACGTGTCGATGACACGAGATAGCGGAGAGTTCGATTCGGACTCGTCATTTGCGGAAGACGAAGAGGCCGTCGACTCAGGATGACGTGACGGGCGACGAGTTGCCTGAGGAGCAGGATGACTCCGCTTCGTTCCGCGCACAACATACTTCATTGCAATGCCTGGCATTGATCGCCCGACATCACGGTTTGGATGTCAGCGCCGATCGCATGATTCACGATTATGGGCTGGAGCAGGAAGAGCCCGATTTGCGTCGTGTCCTGCGGATCGCCAAAGATGTCGGCTTCAAGGCGAAATACACACGCCTGACTTGGAACCATCTCCGCCGCATGGACCAGGCGTTTCCCGCAATGGCACGCCTGGAAAATGGCAATTATGTCATCATGATTGGCCTGCGGAAAATCGAAAAAGAAGACGGACAAGTCGTCGAAGAAGTCGCTCTGTTTGATCCACTTGCCGATCGAAAAGATTTCATCTTTCTCGACCAGGCCGCCTTCGAAAAATCGTGGAAAGGTGAGACGTTCCTTACCAAGCGAAATTACTCGATGCTGGACAGCAACCAGCCGTTCAGCTTGCGGTGGTTCCTGCCGGAAATATTTCGACAACGCAAGGCGTTTGTCGATGTGGCCGTTGCCGTCCTGTTCCTCAATCTGATCGCACTGGTCGTGCCGCTGTTCTTTCAGATTGTGATCGATAAAGTCCTGGTGAATTATGCCATATCAACCTTGCAGGTGATTACCGTCGGCATCTGTGTGGCCCTCGCGTTTGATGCGATCCTGAGCTTCCTGCGGGGATATTTGTTGCTCAATGCCACCAGCAAAATCGATATCCGTGTGGCCACGCGCACGTTCCAGCATATGCTCCAACTGCCGATGAACTTCTTCGAAAAGATCACGGCCGGTGTGTTGATTAAACACATGCAACAGACAGCCCAGATTCGTGAGTTTCTCACCGGCAGTCTGTTTCTGACCTTGCTGGATTCAACCGCCCTGTTCATTTTTCTGCCGATCCTGCTGGTTTACAGTGTCCCGCTGACGGTGGTCGTGCTGATTTTTGCCGGCATGTTGGGAGTCAATATCGGCGTCCTGCTGGGTCCCTATCGTCGGCGATTGGAAGCACTGTACCTCGCCGAAGGTGACCGGCAATCGTTGCTCGTCGAGACGATTCACGGAATTCAAACGGTCAAAGCACTGAGCATGGAACCGGTCCAGCGCAAGAACTGGGACCAGTCATCGGCACAGGCCGTTTCGATGCACTATAAGGTCGGCAAAATCTCAATCACCGCCACGACGATCTCAAAGTTTCTCGAAAAGCTGTTGACCGTCATGATTATCTGGTATGGTGCCAACCTCGTCTTTGGCAAACAGATGTCTGTCGGCGAACTGGTCGCATTTCAGATGATTGCCGGTCGCGTTACCGGACCCTTGGTGCAACTCGTTTCACTGGTTCATTCGTATCAGCAATGTGCACTCTCCGTGCGCATGCTCGGTTCGGTCATGAACAGCGCCACCGAAGCGGGCATCGGTCACGGGCTGCGACCAATCGTTGACGGCCGAATTGAATTTGAAAACATCGTGTTCAGCTACGCCCCGACCAGCCAACCGGCCCTGGACAATGTCTCGTTCGAAATTCCGGCAGGACAAGTCGTCGGGATCGTGGGCCGCAGCGGATCAGGAAAAACTACCTTGACGCGAATGATCCAGGGTATGTACCAGCCACAAGGCGGAATCATACGGGTCGATCGTCTCGATATGCGAGAGTTGGATATCGCACACTTGCGTCAAAACATCGGCGTCGTGTTGCAGGACAATTTCCTGTTTCGCGGCACAGTCCGCGAGAACATCGCGATGGCGAAACCGAATTGCACGTTCCAGGAAGTCGTCTACGTTGCCAAGATGGCAGGCGCTTCCGAGTTCGTGGAACGGATGCCCCAGTCCTATGACACGATGCTGGAAGAAAATGGATCAAACCTTTCCGGGGGCCAGAAACAGCGAATTGCCATCGCCCGGGCACTGCTCAAGGATCCACGGATCCTGATCTTTGACGAGGCCACCAGCGCCCTGGACCCGGAAAGCGAAGCGATCATTCAAAGCAACCTGAAAGTGATTGCCCGCGGACGAACCGTCATCATTGTTTCCCACCGCCTGGCAACGCTGACCAAATGCGACTCAATCGTTGTTCTCGAACGCGGACACGTCGACATGATTGGAACTCACAGACAATTACTCGAACAATGCAGGACATACCAAGAGCTATGGTATCAACAAACCGGTCAACTGTAGAAAAGCCCTCAGTCCGGGAACAACGCCTGGAAAAACGCAAGTCCGCGCGACTGGAGGCTCATCGTCAACGTGTCAACCGCGACCAGATCCTGGTCGAGTTTCAGCCCGATGCGGTCGAGCTGGAAATGAGCCCGGTCCCGGGCGGCGCGCGGTGGACGCTGTATGTCGTGATCGCGCTGCTTTGTTTTGTCGTCGGCTGGGCCTGGTGGGCGAAGGTCGACAAAATCGTCGTGGCTCAGGGAAAACTGGTCACGATTGAACCCGCCGTGGTCATTCAAACTTCTTTGGCGTCTCCCATTCGAACGATGGAAGTCAAGTTCGGCGACATCGTCCAGACAAACGACTTGCTGGCGACCCTGGATCCCACATTTCCCGAAGCCGATTTGACGGCCTTGTATGCCAAACAGAAAACCCTTACCGCCAACCTGGCCCGGCTCAACGCCGAACGCAATTCAATTCCCTTTGATATCCAGGGCAGAGAAGGCGATCTCGAATGGGTAATGCAGTATCAAGCTTTTCTCGAGCGCGGTAACGAGTACCGCGCCAAAATGAACGAGTTTGAAAGTGAGAACAACAAGCTGCTTGTCCAGGAAAAGAACAATGAAGCGACGATTGAGCAACTCACCAAGGACGTCAGTGCCTACGATTTGCTGGAACAGAAATACGTTGACCTGCGCGAAAAAGGCTCCGCATCAGCGGTCGACGTCCTCAGTCGCAAGATCCAAAGCCGCGATGCCAAGGGAAAACTGCTGACCGCCCAAAGTCGCAGCCTGGAGCTGGTCTCGGAAAAAGATACTCTCGAAAAACAAAAACTGGCCTACATCGCGGCTTGGCGAGCCAAGGTTGTTTCGGAGCTGATCGAGAGCCATCAACAACTGGAAGAAGTTCAACAACAAATCGCCAAGGCCGAAAGGATGAACGAGTTTGTTGACATCCGCGTTCCCCTGAACGACAAGTACAACGACTTTTTCGTGTTTGAAGTCGCCGATCGCTCTCCCGGGTCGGTGACTCAGGCCAGCGAGCCGCTTTTCAAACTGATCCCGGTCAACGCCCCGATGGAAGTCGAAATCGAAGTCGAAGGGAAAGATATTGGCAGAATTCGAATTGGTAGCCTGGTTCGCGTCAAACTCGTTTCTTTCCCGTATCAAAAACATGGCACACTGGAGGGAACCGTCAGCGCGATCAGCGAAGGAACCATCGAGAAAAAAGACCAGGCTGGAAATTCAACGACAATGTACCGGGCTTTGGTAACTTTGGACGACTCCGTTGCCCTGCAAAGCGTTCCGGCAGATTTTCGCTTGATGCCCGGCATGTCAGTCATCGCCGAAATCAAAGTTGGCAGAAGGCGCGTCCTCGACTACTTCCTGTACCCACTAATTCGCTACCTCGACGACAGTGTTCGCGAACCCTAACACACGGTTGGACCGAGCTCCGTCTCGGCCATTTAATCGCACACACGGGAGGGCCGAGCTCCGTCTCGGCTATTTGATCGCACACACGGGAGGGCCGAGCTCCGTCTCGGCTATTTGATCGCACACACGGGAGGGCCGAGCTCCGTCTCGGCTATTTAATCGCACACACGGGAGGGCCGAGCTCCGTCTCGGCCATTTAATCGCACACACGGGAGGGCCGAGCTCCGTCTCGGCTATTTGATCGCACACACGGGAGGGCCGAGCTCCGTCTCGGCTATTTGATCGCACACACGGGAGGGCCGAGCTCCGTCTCGGCAATTTAATCGCACACACGGGAGGGCCGAGCTCCGTCTCGGCAATTTAATCGCACACACGGGAGGGCCGAGCTCCGTCTCGGCTATTTAATCGCACACACGGGAGGGCCGAGCTCCGTCTCGGCTATTTGATCGCACACACGGGAGGGCCGAGCTCCGTCTCGGCTATTTAATCGCACACACGGGAGGGCCGAGCTCCGTTTCGCCAATTGGTCGCAAAATACATTTCAACAAATCGCTGCTCCTCAGCGCTGGAACACAAAGACCACGTAAGTGGACTTTGTGTTCCTTTTTTCTGGATACACCTGTGTCAGCCTCGTGGGCACACTGGCCATCTCAACCTGGCTTTGCGGGACCAACAGGTAGTCGGCACCGTACTGGTCCGCCAGGGATTTCAATTGCTCATCGCTATAGGCCATCAATCCTGCCAGGTAATTTTTCTGGGGTTCGCATAAATCCTGGATTCGTTGGTACCACTCGACCATCGCCGCCGCGTCTTGCGGCACGTCTTTCCAACAGGCAACTTCCGCACGCTCGGCATACCACTTAAAAGTCTGTTGCTCGGCAGGCGTGATGAACAAACTGTCCGCCGGCGTATTTTCCTTGATCCAGAAGCAGACTTTCTGCCAGTTCTCAAACGTCTGGATCGTGCGCAGGGGATCGTCGGGATAGGTTGGCAAAGATCGCTGGTCCGCGACTGGACGCTGGTCCGCCTGCTCTTCGATGATCAGCAGGCTGGCAGCCGCCAAAATCATCACGATGAACATCCATCCGCAAACAACGGCGTGCGGTACCTGATCTGCCCTGCATCCATTCGAGCACGACCACGCCGCACGAGAGGGACAATGCGGCGGGTACGGCAAAGTCTGAGAGCCGGAACCAGTAGAACCGTAACAGGCCACGGCTGAAATCGCCGATGGCACCGGGTTGTTCTTCCAGCCCGCACAGAAGCAGCCCGCCAAACGAGATGAACAGGCTGGCAAGGCAAAAAGTCTGGATTGGCCGGAACCAGCTCCACCCCCGCAGAAACCGGGCCAGTAGTGCCCAAGCGAATACAATGGATCCCAAATCGGGCAACATGCAACACCGGAAAACTTCCAAATAACAGGTGATGCGAAATGCGCGCGTCAACGTAAATGCGATTCGCGGTGTCAACCATCTCCCGGCTGCTGTGCAATTCCGTCAGCAAGGGCGGCACGATTCCGATTCCGGCAAGTGCCAGACCACCCAACAACGAGGGCAGCTGCGATTTGAACTTGGACCGTACCGATGACCCGCGGACTTCGCAGTGCAGCCAGCTCGCGATTGCAGCAATCGTCGCCCAGCCGCCGACAAGTACGTGAAACGCCGACGCCAAACCCAACAGGATCCACACCTGGGACCACCGGCGGCTGACCATTCGTTCCAGTGCAAAGATCACGCAGGCGTAAGCCAGCCCCTTGGCCTCAAACCCACCGACCACCCATTCTCCGGCCAAATGGAATTGATTATTCAATAACAAAAACGTAGATCGCAGTGACGATCGCCATTCCCGGTGCCGGTATCATACGAAAGCTCAATCGCTGCCAACCGACCGCCAACAGGCACCACGTGAAAATACGACCGATCCAGGCATAGGAACACTCAATGAAACAAACTTCGTGATCCAACCGGTGGATCCATAAAACAACCAGTGAGAAAAGGACGATCCCAAAAAAATATCGCCGGGACACCACGACGAATCCCAAAAATGTTTCGCCTTGGTAAGATAGTGTGATTCATTCACATCGGGCGGAAGTTGGCCGCAAAATAGGCCAAAACAAATCGCGATCAGCCCGGCTTCGACAATCGCCCAGCCGAATCGTCGCGCAGACGCGTGGCTATCGTTGGCTGGTCGCGCAAGTGTTGCAGGGCCGTTTGTGCGGGCTGTCGACGAACTGCCCGGTCGGTTAATCTGAAACGGGTTCAACAGGGCGTTTTCCCAAGTGTTGGCGCCGGTCAAAATCGGTGGACCAATCCACGTCCTACCAAACACGCTCGAAAACTTGGAATACATTTTTTTCAACTGATTTTGAGTCAAGCAAAAATCTGCGAGCTGTTCGGAGTACCGCCTTTCGGCGGAATTTCCGGCCAAAGCCGGTACTGCAAACCGACGGTCTTCACGAATTAATCTTGCCTTGAGCCAACTGAAATCGACGAAATTGATGCAAAAAAAACTGGGTAGGAATACGGTTGTACTCTTGGGCGTCGGTCACACCAATGCCCACGTGTTGCGAATGTGGAAAATGAAGCCGCTGCCCAACACTCAACTTGTGTGCGTAACTGATTTTCCCATTGCCACCTATTCTGGCATGTTGCCCGGCGTTCTGTCAGGACAATATCCGGTGGAAGCGATGGAAATCGACCTGGTTCGCCTCTGCAACTCGGCCGGGGCGCGACTGATCGTGGGTTCGGTGACCGGGCTCGACCGCGAAAAACGTCAACTGCATCTTTGCCGACCGCCCTCCCCTTTCGTTTGACTTGCTTTCGATCGGCATCGGATCGCGACCTTCATTCTCTGGCGTCGAGTTGGACGGCGCAGCCTGTTTGGTCGCCGTCAAGCCGATGCAGACGTTTTTGGAACGTTTTCGAAATCGTTTCGCTGAATTGAACGTCATCATCCGGTCCGCGAATTGCCATCGTTGGGGGCGGTGTTGGCAGCATCGAAATCGCGTTTTGCCTGCAGCACCGGCTGAAAACGGATCGGCAATTTGCGCCGAGCGGGAACGGGAGGGCTTCAGAAATTGTACTGGTGACCGGCAGCGACAACGTCGGAGCCGGATTGCTGGAGTCGACGGTCGCCAAAGTTCGAAAACAGCTCGCGGCGCGCGGCATTGGCGTGCGCACGGGTTCCCGGGTCAAACGGATTACCGACGCGGGGCTTGGGTTCGTAAACGAGACGACTTTGGATGCCGGCCTGGTGATTTGGGCTACCAATGCGACCGCTCCTCCGCTGTTGGCTCAGCTCGGGCTCGAGACCGACCAGGGTTTTCTGGCAACTCGCCCGACTTTGCAAACGGTCTCCGATGATCGCGTGTTTGCGGTCGGAGACACGGGGACGATCGTCGGCAGCAAGACAGCCAAAGCGGGTGTGTTTGCCGTGCGACAAGGACCGTTTTTGTGGCGCAACATTCAGCATTCGCTCGACAATAAACCGCTCGAATCCTACGAGCCGCAAAAAGATTTCCTGAAACTCATTAACACGGGAGACGACCGGGCGATTGCCGAATACTTGGGCCGATCGTTTTATGGAGCCTGGTGCTGGAAACTGAAAAACCGAATCGACGTCAAGTTCATGAAGATGTATCAGGACTACAGCCTGATGGAAATGAAGCCCGAACCGTTCGATGAGGAAACGGCGATGCGCTGTCTTGGGTGTGGCGGCAAAATTGGCAGCGAACTTCTGTCGCAAGTTATCCGTGAATTGGAATTGCCCCAAAATGACGAGGTCATCATCGGATTGGCAGACCCCGACGACGCAGCCATCGTACGCGCGACCGACAATCAGGTTACGTTGACGACTGATTTTTTTGCAGCGCCGTTTGATGATCCGTACCTCGTCGGGCGAATTGCGGCGCTCAACTCGGCCAGTGACTGTTTTGCGATGGGGGCCCAACCAACCGCAGCGCTGGCGATCGTACAATTGCCGTTGGGGCATCCCCGCGGGCAGTTGCAGGTCATGCGCGAATTGATGGCCGGTAGTGCCGAAGAATTGTCTCGCATGGGCGCTGCCATCGTCGGTGGGCACACCATCGAAGGACCGCGAACTTTGATCGGGTTCACGATTGTCGCGAAACAGATTAGCTCACCAAAAATCAAAGGCGATTTGCGCGTCGGTGACCAGCTGATTTTGACAAAGCCACTGGGAACGGGCGTGTTGTTGGCAGCGCTCATGCAATCAAAGCTTAACGGATACGATTATCTTCAGTTGATCGCCACGATGTTGCAGAGCAATCAGATCGCGTTGCGGTTGGTTCAAGAGTTTCCGATTTCGGCGATTACCGATGTGACCGGTTTTGGGTTGGCCGGGCACCTGGCAGAGATGTTGTTGGCCAGCAGGAAATCTGCCGCGATTTCAATGTCGCAGATTCCGATCCTGGGCGGCTGCCAGGATCTAATCAATGCCGGTATTGAAAGTACTCTGGCCGAGTCCAATCGGGCCGTAGCAGGGAAAATCGAAATCACCGGTGTTGAACATGACCAGCAACGATTTGCAAGTCTGTTTGATCCGCAAACTGGCGGCGGGCTGTTGCTGGGCGTTCCAGTTGATCAAACGGAGCGCGTGATTGCTTTCCTGCACGAAGAAGGGTTTACCAGTTCGGTTGTGATCGGCGAAGTTTGTGAATCGGTTGGTGGGTCAAGGTTGGTGGTGTCTGGCTGACCGATTTTGAATCGTCGGCATTTGAAAATTTCGATTAACGTCCCGGATTGTGGCACGGATCTCCGAGCCATGAATAGACGAACACATCCCGGAGGTCTGTGCCACAAAAAACGCCCCGGGATCGGGGCGTTGTGAGTTCTTTGATTTTCCCAAACGTTTAACGCTTGGAGAACTGGGTTCCGCGGCGGGCTCCGTGCAGTCCGCACTTCTTGCGTTCTTTCATGCGCGAGTCGCGAGTCAAAAAGCCTGCGTCGCGGAGCGGTGAAAAGTTCTCTTCGCTGTGGCCAACCAAGGCACGGGCGATACCCATTTTGCAAGCGCCCGATTGTCCGGTGGTTCCGCCGCCCGAGACTGCAATTCGCAAATCAACCGACTCTCTGCCTCCGACTGCATCCAGCGGATCGGTCACCGCGCGTTGGTCCTGGATACTGGGAAAAAATTCCTCAAGCGGCTTTCCGTTGATCACGATTTTTCCGGAACCGTCTTTCACACGCACGCGAGCGACGGAGGACTTACGGCGGCCCGTGCCCATCGACTCACCTGTCTTTTTATCTATTTTTGCTGCAACCATTTGGGATTAATGCTCGATTTGAATTTGAATATACGACCGACAGCTCAATCAGCTTTTGGGTCGAGCCGACGTTTCCAGAGGTTTGGGGTTTTGAGCATGATGCGGATGCTCGCTTCCCGTGTACAGTTTCAACTTGGACAACATTTTTACGCCCAGCTTGTTTTTGGGGAGCATCCGACGCACCGCATCGCGCAGAATTTGTTCGGGCTTTCGTTCGATGCGGGCCTTGGCCGTTTCTTGCCGAAGTCCCGGATAGCCCGTGTACCAAGTGTACGTTTTCTGATCCCACTTGTTTCCGGTGAACTGGACTTTGTCAACGTTGGTGACAATAACAAAATCGCCCGTATCAACATGCGGGGTGTAGGTCGGTCGATGTTTGCCCATCAAAATAACAGCGATCTCCGAAGCGAGTCGACCAACGATCAGCCCATCCGCATCGACGATCCACCAGTCGTGGTCCACTTCGCCTTTTTTGGCGACGTAACTTTTTGTGCCAGGCACTTGAATTCTCCAAAAAATAAAGGACGCGGAATCCCGCGACCGAAATGCACGCGCAGTCCCCCCAGCCAGCAATAAAGTTTGCTGCCGGTAAGAAGCTACGAGTTTACCTGTTTGCCCAATTCTCCACAAGGGTTGACGTCCGGGAGGAAGGGCCCATTTTTGACGACAAAGATGCCTATTCTTGAACGAACAGGCGCCCGCCGAATCGTCTAGCGTCAATACCGTTCAACGAGCAGGCGAATTGTAGCGGAATCGGCGCAAGCCGTCCGGTTCCTCTGCGATTTCTCAGTCTTTTGCCTGGCAGCTCGCGCTGCTCCACTACTTACTTGAACGGTATTGCGTTTAACGTCCAGCCGGCAGGCGTCAGAGGTTCCGTCAATCACGGAAACGCAGACGCCTTCCGGCTAACCGGCATAACCCGCTCCACCCTTCTTCGCCAGACGAAAAAAGCGGTTTGGGGTTCCGTTTAGGTAAGCCCGTCAAAGTCTCCGGCCGATATCGATCCTGTCGATCACGGATTTTGGGAGAACTCGACACTGCGGACTCCAGGAGGTCCGCAACTGCCCGCGCCAATGGATGGCCAAACTCCAGCACATCCAGGCGAACATGACGACGATCAATCCCAACGACGATTACCCCAGAATTCATTCGGAATTTGGTACTGACCAACCGGCCGATTTCCCCAAGTCGGTCAATGCACCCTTGCCGGCGGAATTGTCACAAGCATTTGCTGCCGCGACAGGCTGGACGCTCGCTTTCAATGAGTCCCGGCAGAGTCAAACTCGGCGACGACAACCGGGACTTGGTGATTCACCTGTTACCGGAACACTGAAGATCGATGACATGTCCGCCGAGTGGCCTGCCGGTGTTGTAACGGCCCATCGCGGCAAATGTGATCGGTTGGTCGAAGGTCTTGACCAACTCGTGGCTGAATTGCAGCGGACGCGACTGAAGCTGTATGCGGCTCAAGCCGAATTGGCCACTCAAATACCTGTCGTCGTTTCGCCAGACGACTCGTATCGAATCGCCGAACTGTTGGCTGCCTTGTTGGATGGGGCCGCGCACAGCGTGGGCGGTACGAGTGGGGCGATGTACCTGCTCGATGACGGGACCGAGTGGTTGAAGATGCGTTCATCCGTCGGACTGGACGGCAAACACATCCGAAATAATGAACGGCTGTTTGCCACTTGCCCGGCAGACATCGAAGCGATGGCGGGGCACGCGATTGTGGTGACCGATCCAACGCAGGGAGAGATCTGGAACGTGCCGGAGCAATGCCGCAGCGCGGTTTGTGTGCCGATCGCGTCGTCGACCACAATCCTGGGAACAATGTGGGTTTTTGGCGACGAGATCCGCGACTATTCGGAACAGGAAGTCAATATTCTGGAAATCATCGCCGGTCGCATCGCGGCTGAGTTAGAGCGTGAAGCCGTCATTCGCCACTCGCGCGACTTCGGTAAACAGCCGGTTTCCAGGACGCGCGTCGAAAGTCACCCCGTCGTCGATCCGCCGTTCGATGGTTGGTCGCTGGAAGGCCAGGTGGGCTGGGCCGGTGACAAATTCATCGAATGGGACGTCACGGACAGTGAAGAAATTCGGCTGACGATCGGGACAAGTTTCAGCGGACACTCCGATGGCAAGAGCGCATCGGCCTTTGTCGACCCGCTCACGGGCGACTTTGAGGTTCACGGGCGCGTGGCAGGCGTCTCGTTTTGGTTGCTCGATCGCGCGACTGGCGTCGTGTATGACATCGACGAATGGGCCCAGCCGTTGATGTTGGCTGCCGGTCGTTCGCTCATTGCCACGACGACCGACGATCCGGTTTTGGCGCGGCGAAGACTGAATGAATTCGAACGAGGGCGAAGTCACGATGGCTTGGTTTTATATCTGAATCGAAATTAGGTTGGCTGAATTTCGATTCGCATGACGGCCACGGATCCAGGTGAAGTTTTCAACCACGGATGAACACGGATAAACACGGATGTTCATCGCGTTTCTAGGTCGAAGACATCCGAACAGGAGGTAACAGAGGAAACCGAGATTGTTGTTCTCCGTTACCTCTGCTGCCTCCTGTTTAATTTTGCATGGAACTTTGACATCAGCCGCGACTTGACCGGATGACTGGTGATTTCGTAGACTGTTGGGTTGCCATCACAGACCTGCGGCTGTGGCGGAATTGGCAGACGCGCTAGGTTGAGGGCCTAGTGGGAGTAAATCCCGTGGAGGTTCGAATCCTCTCAGCCGCACTCGTAAAAACAGGGACTTGCGGCGTTTTGCCGTGAGTCCCTTTTTCATTGCCATTTGATAAGAAGTGGCAGATTGGTGGCAGGGTTGCATCCGCATTGGATTTGTATCGCTCGGTTTTAACTGCGGCATTTTCTAGTCTGTTTGAAACGTTCAACGCACAGAAAGGTCGCACATGGCATGGAAAGAAGATACAAAATCCGGCATCTATCACGCTGGTTTTCGGTTTGGTGGCAAGGCATTCAAGCGATCGCTGAAGACCAGTGACGAAGGCAAAGCGAATGCCAAATTGTCACGAATTGAGGAAACGATTGAAATGATTGAGAGCGGTCGCCTCCCTCTGCCCTTGGACGTTGACATCGGGACCTTCATTTTATCTGACGGCAAGCTCAACCAAAAGCCGCAGGTTCTGAGTCTTCGGCTAGGCAGTTTAGGCAATTCCTTTTTCGCCGATTCTTCCAATTTCAAAGCAGATAATACTCGTAAGACGATGGATATTCATCGGACCCACCTTGTTCGCGAGTTAGGAAAATCGTTTGATGTGTGCGCAATGCAACACCAGCATTTGCAGAAGTACATCAACATTCGCTCCAAAGCTCCTGGTCGTTTCGGTAAGCTGATTTGCGGAAATACAATCGGAAAAGAAATCACCACGTTTCGCGCTATGTTCAACTGGGGTCAAAACAACAATTTGATTTCGGACCTCAAGCATTTCCCATCTCAAAATCTGAATTACCCCGCAGATCGGGAATTGCCTAGATTTGAATGCTTTGATGATGTTTTGGAGAAGACGGCGGGTTTAGACCCCGAATCAGCAGACTTCAAAGAATTATGGTCATGCGTTTTTTTGACTAAGCCAAACATCGAAGAACTATTGGATCACGTTCAAATAAATTCAACATTTTCATTTGTGTACCCAATGTTTACGGATGCTGCTCATACCGGTACTCGCCGCAGTGAATTATTACGATCCCAGTTATTTGATTGGGATGAAAAATACTGGACGATTCGGGAGAAAAAACGCAAGAAAAGCACTGCATCGATGAGAACCGTTCCAGTTTCAGCACGAATGGCTGCGGCGACAACCGCTTGGATTAACGGCGAGCGATCCAAAGATCAGCCTTTTCTCTTTTGTCATACTGGAGGCACCCGATCCAACAGCAAGGCGGGCGATCCAATATCTCCGGACGAAGCCCATTCCGCGTTTACGAGTGCGTTAAAGCGAAGTAAGTGGCAGCACTTGCCGGGCTGGCACGTCTTTCGTCACTCCTATTGCACGAATTCTGCGATCGAGGGAATTGACCAGCGTCATATCGACTCAGTTGTTGGCCATACGACGGAAGAGATGCGCCGTCGATACCGTCATTTACGCCCCGATTTCTTAAAAAAATCATTGCTTTATGGGTAATCTACCGATCAAAAAAAACCTAGCCCGCCCTCCCTGCATGGGAAGACGGGTTGGTTTTTTGCGGCAATCCTACCTAGGTAACAGGCCCTCGTTTCTATAACGGATCAACTCATCATGTGTGATAAGCCATTCGCCATGTTTTCCACGACCAGAATCTCGCTTGCTCGCGTAAATCCTACCCTGGCGACACCACTCTCGAACAGTAAACTCTTGCCTTTCGACGATTTCAGCGAATTCCTTGGTGGAGTAAGACTTTCGATCTTCCACGGGATTTAGTCGCTGAATCAAAGCTTCAAAACCGTCAAATCGGTTAGCCAAAATGTCAAACCGATTCAATAACTCTTGGAAATGATCAGCCATAGATCGTCCCCAATTTTGTTGCTCGGCGTAGTCGACGCCGACTCGGGTGGAAAATGGGTGGCTCATGGGTCGCCCATTTCATTAAGAATTCACCCAACAACTCGTTGAAAACAAGCCATTTATGGATTGGGTGTCGCCAGCGATAATTCGTTATCCAAGCTCGGAAAGAGGCATCATGGTGCTCAATTTCATCGTGCATTTTATGCGTATGACTGCTTGTGTCAACACAAAACCAGTGTCAACAATGCTACAACGCCAACAAATTTTCCAACGGTGGATATAAGATTATGGGCCGATATCGCTCCGCGGCTTTTTAGATGCGATGTAAGGAACAAATTCCGCATCGACTCGCGCATCTAGAATGTTTGCGAAACAGGCTTTGCTCAATCACCTTTGGCTTCGATTCCAATAAAACAAATCCAGGTGGACGGGCTGGATTTTCATGCGAACTGCAACCTCGCGGGCGACTTGCTGGTATTGTTCGCTGATCTCGGGGGTGAGTCCTTTGATCGTTTTCCATCGCGGTAATTGGTGGCCCTCCTTTTCCGCCATCAGCCGCGTTGCGATGCCCTTATCCAATGGGGCTTCCGTGTATTGCGTGTCGTCGTGATGGGCCCCAATCGCTAAATAATCAACGAAAACGCGTCATGATAAATGTTGGCAGGTTTAGCCAACAAAAAACACAATCCAACGCGCAAGCCCCGTAGCAACGTCTTCATGGCGCTGCTACGGGGCTTTGTTCGTTAATTGAGCTTCGGCGCGCGCCGGGGCGGTCTTCATTTTTCACGAGGACCGCTCCGGCACGGGAGCGGTCTGTAACACGGGAGCTCTCCCATGATTGCGATCGTAAACAAACAAACTGAACCAGAAACAACAACTTGGCAGGAGGAGTTCTTGGAGATGATGCCCACCATTGAAAAGCTCGCTTGTTTCGCATTTCGGGACCTGGGCGAAGAGAAAAAGGAAGAGGCCACAAGCGAAGTCGTTGCCAACGCGATGTGTGCGTTCCGGCGACTTCACGAACGTGGACAGGTGCAGCGTGTATTTGCGTCCGCATTGGCCAGGTTCGCGATTAAACAACTCCACGACGGCCGACGTGTTGGAACACCGCAATGCTCGCGAGACGTGTTCTCACGCAGGGCGCAGACCAAGGCCGGATTCGGCGTGCGATCACTCAGCGATCCAAACCCACGCGGCGGAGACTGGACGGAATGTTTGATTGACGAACGCCGTACTCCGGTGGCCGATCAAGCTGCATTTCGCATCGACTTTCCAGCCTGGTTGACCCACCAATCAAAACGCGATCAACGCATCGTCGAGAAGTTATCGCAACGTTACACGACCAGCGAAGTCGCTAACGAATTCCAGATATCCCCGGGGCGCGTCTCCCAGCTGCGGAGTGAACTGGCGGATTCATGGCGAAAGTTCAGTTCGACAAGTAAGTCACTCGGCAACCAAAATCCGCCGATTCGTACGGCACACGTCGTCGACAGAGATCAATTGGCAGAGTTACCTAACTAACAACTTAACAACAACCAACACAATGGAGATTTATTGTGGCTATCAAAATCAATATTGGAATCAACCGAAAAATTGGGCAGCCCGATTACGGGTCATTGGGAGCCAGCTGCAACGTCGAATTCGAAATGGACGGCGCCTCGTTCGACAACGGGTGCGTCGCCCGTTTTCAGGAAGCGGCCCGCAAGGCGTATGCGGCCTGCCGGGAAGCGGTCGATGCGGAACTGGCGGACCCTGGGACCCATGCCGAGCCGATCACCGACAACCAAAACGGACGGCGGATCGGCGGTCAACAATCAAATGGAACCGGAAACACCGGTGTCCGCGGGGCGACCAGCGCCCAAATTCGGGCAATCTTTGCCATCGCCAATCGCAACCGAATCGACTTGCCAGGACTGCTTAGCTCGCGATTCGGAGTCGCGCGGCCGGACGATCTTTCGATCATGGACGCGTCCGGGCTGATCGACGAACTAAAGAACTCGGGAAACGGCGCTCCGGTGTCGCGATGATCGGTTGGCTCGAACAGCCAATCGCCAAACCAGCCGGGTCGCCCGGCGTTGATTTCATCAGTTGGTCACAGTTGTCGACATTTCGGCAATGTCCGCTCAAGTACCAGTTTCGATACTTGGATCGGCTGGAACCGGAGTTTGTTTCGTCTTCATTGCTTGTTGGCAGTTCAGTCCACCGTGCGATCGAATTTCATCATCGCCGGCAATTGGAATCGGACGAACCTGCATCGCTTGATGAACTGTTGAGTGAGTTCTGGGACGAATGGCGTTGCCGGGCTGAAGAGTCGCCGGAGATTCGGTTTGGCAAAAACGAAGACGTCGGGTCAATTGACGATCTTGCGAAACGGATGCTGTCGACGTTTATGGCCAGTGATCATGCAGAGGCTCCGGGTGTCGTGATCGGGATCGAAGAGACGCTCCGCGATACCGTGATTGACGGTCGACCTGAATTCTTGGGCATCGTGGATTTGGTTTTTGAAGCCGACGACGTGTTAACCGTTCGCGACTACAAGACGTCGCGATCCAAGTGGAACCAGGGCACGGCGGAGTCATCGGCCGACCAGTTGTTCCTGTACGCGGAAATGGCCAGGAACCTGCTACCTGACAAGCAGATTCAGGTTGAGTTCGCGGTTATCACGAAAACCAAATCGCCCACTGTCGAGTTGTTTCAGATTGATGTCGATCCAAAGCGAATGGACCGCACAAAGCGAGTAGCTGGCCGAACGCTCGACGCGATCGCGGCTGGCATTTTCTATCCAAATCAATCCGCGGTGAACTGCTCGGGATGTCCGTTTCGATCTTCCTGTTCATCGTGGCGAGGTTAATCAACAACTAAAGGAGGAATTGGTTTGAGTGCACGCGCAAAACTTAATTCGGCTTATTTGGTCGGAGCCACCGTCGTCTCGGGTTTTCTCGGACTGTCGACTCAGTCGATCCTGTTGTCGATCATCTGCTTCGTGATTCTCGCGGGAGTGATGCTGCATGATGGTTCTCTGAGGCCAAGCCCACGTAGGCGATGAACTTTCGAAGGATCATTTAAGACCCACGCCCGGCTTCGGCCGGGTTGTGGGCTTTTTTTTAGCTCGTGGTCGCTCCTTTTCGTTCGCCGTACGAGGGCCTGTTTGTCCCCCGTTGACGGAGATACCTTAAATAAGGAATACGATCAGAATCACCAAAAACACGTTGAATGCGATCTGAGGTACAATCGCACCATGAATTTTACGTGCCAAAATTCGTTCCCCACTCGATCGCCGCTGCAATTTGTTTAGTTTCAATGCTGAATGGCCTTAATATTTGCCGACGGACGCAATAATTGGAGCGAAAGCTTGATTCGATTGCTGGCGTTGTTGATAATTTAGCGCGGGCGTCTTCAGTGCTCGGGACGGAAGTATTCCGGTTTAGTTCCGCGGTTACCAAGGGGAACGGAGTGCGTCCAAGCTGGCGTTTCACCCCGTCGTTTTGTTTTTGAGACAAAGCTTGCGTCGCTCGGGCCCGTGATAAAATGCAAAACTCCGACGAGGACGTCGTGATAAGGCGTTAAAATCGACCTTTGCCACGTGGTGATAATGCGTCAAAATCGACGTGGCGGTTTGATAAAAACGTGATAAGAACATTATCTGTGAAACTCGTATAATAATTATATTGTTATCCCACTAGGAAACGGAGTTGCAACTGTTCAGATTCCCTGATCAATTCGAGTGGTTACCGCCATGGATCGAATTGCCCGATGACTACGCAGATATGATCCCGATTTCCTATCCCGATGACCACCAACTTGTTGTCGGTCGGGATGCAATTGTTTCCGAGCTTCGACGTGAGATGCCTGAATCGCACGTGCTGTATCAGTCGGAACTAGATGCCATCGCTGTCCACGTGGAATGCGGCTACAAAGACTTCGTTTTCGCAACCGATAGTGAAACACACCCGATCGCTGTGGTTCATTTGACTTACAGCGTTGAATCAGACCCGAGGTGGCCATCGACTAAATTGATTTCCAGTCTTGCGGAGTGGATTCATGAAATGCAACTCGATTATGCACATGCAGGAAAACCAAAACTTGACTGTTCCTCTGGGCACTACAGAATGATATCGCGTCAGGTCGAGAACGAAACGCAATGGTTTTGTGCACGTTGTGGCAAACGCGATGCTTTACCGAATCGCTGAATCGTGGGATAACAAAAAAATGCACCCGAGTCGCGAAGTCGGGCGTTTTGAATTGACGATCGACCGCCCGGACTCGGCTATCACTGCCAACTATGAGGTCCTGGTATTCGAGTGACCCATTTTGCAAATGACTACATCTTCCAACCAACATGCGAAGCAAGAAATCGAACGCACTCGCGAAAGTCAAAGTTCCTGTCTCATCTGGCTGGCCTTTGTTCTATTATTTACATTTATTGTCTTCGCAATTTGCTTTGGCGCTGTTCTTCCCGCATTCAAAAGGTCGGAACAATTCGCTCAGAAAATGGAACTAATCCAAATTGATCACGCATTAAACCGTTATGAAGTCGTACTCGGCGAGATGCCACCAAATGCAGCCCGAAACGAGATTCAATCTCATCTAAATGCCGTATACAATTTCTCAGGATCGATTCCACCAAACATCGACACACTTGATGAACGAGAGCTCGTTATCTTTTGGTTGGGCGGTAAAGCATGGGAGATTTTGGGTGACGCCAGTAAATCGGATAGAGTTTTCTACGATTTTGATGATTCGCGAATGACTGATGTCGATAATGATGGCTTCCCTGAGTTTGTAGACCGCCGAGGGAACTTTTATATACTTCGTGATGGGCAGACTTTCGTTCAGGACCGTAGTGATGGCACCGTTATCTCGATGGAAGACCTAGCACCAATTCTCACAGAAAACGGCGAATAACAAACGAAACGACATTCCGGACTGCCCACAGAAGTACGTCCCAGGGCCTAAGGCAATCGCCGCAAAAAAAGTGACAAGCATCGCCAGTTTGTCCAAAATCTGGTCACTTATGACCCTCGGCCAGTAAACAAGTTCCTATCATTCATGCTTCATACCCTCGCCATCTCTGGTTATCGGTCGCTCAAAGACATTGTACTTTGTCTGGGGCAACTGAATTTAATTACAGGACCCAACGGAAGCGGCAAGTCAAATATATACCGGGCGCTTCGTTTGCTCTCTGCAGCGTCTAAGGGCGACCTGATTCAATCGCTCGCACGTGAAGGTGGACTTCAATCGACGTTGTGGGCTGGACCCGAGATGTTTTCCAGAGAAATGCTCACTGGAGCAGTCAAGGTTCAGGTTACGGTCCGCAAAAAACCAGTTGCACTGCGACTTGGATTTTCCGGCGACGAATTCAGCTATGCCGTTGACTTGGGACTGCCAGTGCCGGCAGATACTGCTTTTGATTTCGACCCGATCATTAAAAGAGAGTGCTTGTGGCGGGGGCCATCGCGCAATGCCCGAGACCTTTGTGCCGATCGTCGAGGTCCTAACCTCAGCGTTCGCCCTGCGAGAACGTGGGAGGCAGTTCCCGTGCCACTGAATAATTTTTCCAGCATGCTGACCGAGTACGCCGATCCGATTCATGCGCCAGAGTTGATCATGTTGAAGGACACGATTCGGGCATGGCGGTTCTACGATCACTTTCGAACAGACGAAGAAGCACCCGCGCGTCGCGTAGAGATTGGAACGTACACGCCTGTGCTATCGGGGAACGGTGCGGATTTGGCGGCGGCGCTTCAAACCATCCGGGAAGTCGGCGATACGGAAGGGCTAGACCGTGCGGTTCAGGATGCGTTTCCCGGCTCTGTATTGCAGATTTCAACAACGGACGCTCGTTTTGAGGTTCTGCTAAAACAAGACGGCATGCTGCGTTCGCTGCGTGCGGCTGAGCTTTCCGATGGAACGTTGCGATATCTGTTTTTGGTCGCGGCCTTGTTGACTCCGCGCCCGCCCGCGTTAATGGTCCTCAATGAACCCGAGACGAGCCTGCATCCTGACTTGCTTCCTGCGCTCGGTCGTTTGATTGCACAATTTGCCGAAGCAAACCAGGTGTTTGTGGTGACGCACGCCCAGCTCCTGATCGATCAACTGTCAACGATTGACCAGTGCGTTCACTTCGAGCTTGAAAAAGTTTTTGGCGCGACCCGGCTGATGGGCGTCGATGACTTTGATTTACCGTATTGGAAATGGCCGGGACGGTAAGGAATGTCGTTTTGGGTCGTCGTAACTGTCGTCAACGCGAATCGTTCAGCAATCCACCGTATTTTGGGATTCCACTTGAATTTCCTGTCGTAGTTTCTCATTGCGTGCCAGGTCGCGGTGGACTCCCCGCGTCCAACATAGGTTTCAACCGAAACCTCGTTGGTCCCAAATCATGGCTTCGGTCCACCGGCACGCTTGGTATCTCCGCCTCTGAGAATGCCAAAACTGGCATCTCGATTCTCAATCGGATAAGCTGACCTTTTACCCATTCGCCTCGTGTGACAAAGTTCAACGCACGATCTTACCGTGTGCCCTTTGAGATCAAAACCAAACCGCGACCTATTATCGGCACAGGGCTGTATCGCAATTCGTTATCACGCTCCGAAAACACCTTTCAATGGCTTCGACTGAAAACGCATACAATTCACCCGTCACTGACCCGGACGATGCACCCCATGTAAATCCACCGCAATCGTATGGCAAACGCATGATCATTGGTTTTATGATCGGTGCGGCACTTCCACTTGGGACAGGCACCTACGCTCTACTTCAATCCCAGATTCATGCTGAATTGAACCCATCTGGTGGCTTCGTATCTGGTGGCGTTCCGTTTTTTGCACTTTTACTGATCTTCATTGCATCACCGTTGCTTGGCATCGTTGGAGCGATTGTTTTCCGCTCCTTGCGGCCAACCTAAAACAAATGCCAAATTACGAGGATACGGATCGAAATTGACAGTTTCTTCACGGACACCCGAGGGCTCGCCGAGCAACTGTCCGCTTTGTCGCGCCAGCACGAACATCGAAATCTCCGATCCCGGTAGTGATGCGTCCTGCCCAAATTGCGGCTATCTAATTTGGGAATCGTCCGAAGTTTTGGAGTTGGTCAAAACTTATTGCAAAAACATCTACGGAGGCACTCGCTCAATTTCTGCAGACACTCGTTTTGACGGCCTGATGATAGATTCAATAGATACCGTCGAATTAGCGATGGAGATTGAAGAGGAATTTGATATTCCAACTTCGGGCGACGGAACCGAAGCAATATTTACTATCGGAGACATGGTACGGTATATTATTGAATTCCGACGACACAAAGATGGATGACTGGCTGTCTCGTCGACAGGTCCGCGAGATAACCATTGAGCGTTTGACTTCGCGTGCGGTGAGGGGAGAGTCAGCGGGGAGCTAACGGGTGGCAGCCTTGCCCAGAGCCGAAATAATTTGAAATCACCCTGGCCAGCTGGTAGTCTGACACCAACGCACTGCTTCGCCTGATTGAATCAGATAATTCCGGCGGCTCAGTGATCGTTGCCGTCGTCCGGCGAACAATCGAGCTTGCCATGTCATCCGCAATTTCTGAAAGACCGCTTTCCAGTCGGGAACAATTGATTGTCTTTGCATACGTGTGCTTCGTTTTTCTCGCTGTTGGTGCAACTGCCGTGGCATTGTTGTCTTCTTCGGTCCGGACTTTGGTCAACCCAGTATTGGGAACTCCAATAGCTGGCTTGTTCTATGCGCCCACTCTATTCTTTGCGATTGCCCTGTTGACCACATCTAAAATTGACACAGCAGGTTGCATGCGGGCCATACAGCGAGGCGCATTGATTATCGCGATTTACGGCGTATTTATTACATTGCTGCACTGGACCGGCAGCAATTTGGAGGCGATGTTGCGTGCAGTTCCCGTATGTCAACCAATCTGGACAGTCGCTGTACCGATTGTTTGGTGGGTGGTATTCTCACATATGGCAAAACGAACCGTGACACGAATGCCTGACAACAATTGAGCGTTTGACTTCGCGTGCGGTAAGGAAAGAGTCGGCAGGGAGCTGGCGGGTGGCAGCCTTGCCCAGAACCAAAATAATTTGAAATCCGGTTGCTCAGCTGGTAGTCTGACACCAACACAGTCCTTCGCCTGGCTAAATCTGCAAACGCACTCCATGCGAAGGCGGCTCAGCACAACGGACAATCTGCCAGGCCCTCCTGAGCCGGATAGATTGCAATTCGTTATGACAATCCACACCACCCTGAGTATCAGTTGTCGCGGCAACTTAAGCCGACACAAAATGGTTAAAGACTTCGGTACGATCAAATTACGTGACACGTTGAATGCGTCACTTAAGCTTAATTCCGCGCAGAAAACAGTACTCAGCTTTCTTTTTTACGAACCACCACGACCGGCCAGTGATGCCGCCAAGAATTCACGTCGTTGGGCGACATTAACGACCAAACACGTTTTGGCGATCGACGACTACGACCGCGCTGTTTCCGAACTATTTGATCGCGATCTGATTTGCAAAATTGATGACCAGAGTTTGGAATTGATCAACGAATATTTTGCGAGTGACCCCGCCCACGGGCCACTAAACGGAATGCCGCCAAAAGGGTCGCTACAGTATTCAATTCGGTACGCACATACGTTGGAATGCTACCTCAACGAGCACGGCGATGGCTTTGACAGAACATGGGCCTATGATGTGCTAACGGATGAACGGCAAATAGTGTACGGCACTACACATTTGAACTGCATGGAATTCTTGCGCGACCAACTGTCATCTGAAGACGAGGAGTGGAAGACAATTTCGAAAATTGCTGGCCCCTTTGAGTGCGGTCCTTGGCGTTTAGATTGGTGGTCCAAGTATTCTCATGGATTTAAAATCGAAATAATCAGAACACCGGGAATCGCCAGATAACAAATGCCCCTTTGACTTCGCGTGCGGCGAGGGGAGAGTCGGCGGGGAGCTGACGGGTGGCGGTCGGAAGTCGGTGGGAACTGGCAAAAGCGGAGCCATACAATAAACACCGCCGCGCGAGCGGCTCACTTGAACAATATGATGGACCGCCGAGTAGCCGATCTTGGTTGGCCCTGGAATCTCTTGGCAATTAAACTATGACTGGTCGGTGCGGTCATTTCCCAACGTTTTCCGGCTGGAGGTTATGTGCAATTCCAGCTTAAGCATTTATTGATTGCAACAACAATCATCGCTGCCACTTTGGCCATCTCCCCTGCGTTGACGATTTTCATGTTTTTTCTGCTGGCATTGTTTCTTCTGGTGAATTTGATCGTACCGCAACGGCGGTTTCATAAGGATGCCGATCTACAAAAACACGCCTGTCATCAAATATTTTCGCCAACAATCGGGTTGGCAGTATGCACGGTATTGTTTTTGTTCTCGATAGGGCTTCCGATAATTCAAGAGTTCGTTTACTTGTCTACCGACTGGTATCTCCAGCTGTGGTTAGCGCCCCAATTCCTTTGCTACATCGCCTCGTTGCTGCTACTTTCCTTCGTCCGCTTTGACTCTCACGACAGATACGAGTTTCGTGTTATCGTCACGATCTATTACATCGTTTTCATTCCTGTCACGCTTTTGGGTGTGTTCATTTGGCACATTCTCTCAACTGAAACCCTAATCCTTGGCAACTAGCAATCGCAGGATAACATAACAATTGAGCGTTTGAGTTCGGGTGCGTGACGGGAGGGTTGACGGCCAGCCCAGAACCGAAATAAGTTGAAATCGGTTCGGCCAGCTGGTAGCCTGAAACTAACGCAATCCTTCGCCTGGCTGAATCTGCAAACGTACTCCACGCGAAGGCGGCTCAGCACAACGGTCAAACCACCTGTCCCCTCCTGAGCCGGGCAGATTGCAATTCGTTATCCCACTTGATCAGTATCTATCTCATCACAATGCCAGCTCGCCATCAAACAACAATTCGCGCGATTATGCGTGTTGCAGGATTGGCCGCGGTCTGGTTTGCGATTCTTCTCGTCGCCCCAAATGTTGCTTGGCTCTTGGTTTGCGCGACGATGGTTGTGGCAATCGCAGCAGTTCGTGCTCAATTGCAACCGTTGTTTTGGCTACCATGTGTAGTTTGCCTAAACTGGATTGTTCTAAACTTTACGGCCTGGTGGATTCCGCCGCCCGAGTTATTTGTTTTACTGGGACTGGGATTCGTTTCGATTACCGCTATTTCAGTTTTCACTTTTCATCGAACGCGACTCAGGTATCGGAATTCCCCAACTCGAGATGGGGTGCTGTTCGCGGGCATAGGAAATGGTTGTATTGCAGGTTTTGTCGTCGGACTCATGATTGGAATACCGCTTTTGGGCGCGGGCCTACTGTCTCTGTTCGTCATCTCCCCAATCGACCTGGATTTTGGTGGACGAATGGCCATTGGGTTTCCTTTGCTCGGTTCAATCGCCGGTCTGGCCATTGGGATTGGCCTTGGCTTTGTTTGTGATATTGTCGTCGCATCAGATTTCAGGAATCGACGGCGACAACCTCTCGCGAGATAATAATCCGATAAACAGGAGCCGCGGGCCGCGCGGTTTTTGAAATCAATGTCGTTCGCCGCGGCCAGGTGAACGGTTGGGTTACGCCAACTGCAATATTTGAGCCCATGAAAATCGTATTCGAATTTGCTGGCGGATTTCGGGACGGGACGAAACTGATTGGTGATACCGATAGTCCAAAGTCGGCGGCTGCCTATCCATTTCTGACAGACAATGGCACAGTTGACAAAATCGTGACTGAGATGCCTCCGCGACGAAGAGAAAAAAGACTAGAAATGCAAATACATGGCTATGGATCGGTGGAGTATCTCAGGGATTGGGACGAATTGATACATTTTTCACAAAGGATTCGTTTAAATACTCGATTCAATGATGGCCAATCGGAAGTCGCTATCATGAGTGCTTTCCGCGATTTCCGATCGAAATATCCCTACAACGTTATTGACGAAAAAACGAGAGAAAGCCTCAAGGGGATTAAGCGCGTCGCGTACAAAGTCATTAAACGGATGGAATCTGTGGATGAAATTGTGGTTTGGTTGGAACATATGGGAGACGTTGAGGAACCGAATTTGTCGACGAATTAAAACGCGATGTCCGACCGATCGTTTGGGAAAATGACTAAACCACGACGATTGATGTCTTTATTCCCAGTCTGGTGATCATCGTTTACGGCCAATAATTCTCGATTTGTAGCGAATACCATGGCGTCCCTTTCTTTGTTTGGATTCGCATTGCCTGAGAGAACCATCAATTTTGACGCCAAACCGTATTGGGCTTCTGGCGCGATTTGCGTTGGCGTTGTTACGGTTGTGGCAGGCGCTGTGCTTCCTCCGATCCAATTCGCACCGGACACAATTTCATTGGCGATCGTTGTTGCCATCATGGCACTGCCTTCCGCCGTTTTTGCATTTTCCTTGCCCCATCTCACTGTAGGGCCAATGACATCCATGTGGCGAGTGCCGAGATCGACCTACCTGCTATCGCGACCAATGCTTCGACTTATTGGCACTGCAATGATTGGCAGTTTGATCGGTATTGCAATACTCGCTCCGTTTAGCGATGCAACTTGCTGGATCATTCTCGCTGGTTTTGCGCCCTCTGTCGTTTTACACATCGTCTCGGCAACTCGGAGATTTCGACGCCACTCAATTTCCGAATTTGTGACGCCGTCACCTTTTCCGTATCCTTTACGACGTCGTATGAGAAGGTAATCCAAGCCAGTTCAGAACGGAACCGAAATAACTTGAAATCGGTTTGGCTGGCTGGTAGCCTGACATCAAAGCATGGCTTCGCCTGATTGAATCTGCAGACGCGCTCCAGGCGAAGGCGGCTCAACAATGTTTTGCTCCGGTTCAAATTCTACACCGCTCCGATTTCAGGTTGATAACGTCAACCCTCGGCTCGGTTAACTTTACCGTTTTCCCATATAAGTAAGCCATGGTCATCTATAGCCGAGTTCTGGTTGGGTTCGTTTTGCTAGTTTCTGCAATTGGCTGTTCGCGAAATCCTAACGGAAATCCCAGGCATTCACCGATTGAGAATGTAAGTGTTGAAATTCCAACCGTCGCTAAAACATTCAAGGAGTTTGAATTGATGACTCCTGAGGACGTGTACGTCAATCCAGAAATTGCGAGCCGTTGTATACATTTTACCCAAGACCTGTTAGACGATGCCAGAACTGCGAAGGGACCACATGCCAATTGTGTTATACGAATTTATATGGACCCACTCGCATCGGAAGCTTTTGAATCGGGTGACACGTATCCCGAGAATGCTGTTATCGTGAAGGACAAAAAGATACTTGACTTTGGACCTTCGACAGAGACACAACCCGGAAAAACAGGAAATGGGGTTGGCGGCATGATAAAGCGAGCAAAGGGGTTTGATCCAGAAAATGGAGACTGGGAATATTTCTACATTGATTCGCTAGATAATATTGAATCTGGAAAATTGCAATCTTGTTCTGGATGCCACAAAGAAGCTGCAGATACCGATTTCGTTTTTGGGGACTGGAACCTGGGCGATGCCTCGGGCAACTAGCTGCGGAGGGGATAACAATGCGTGCAATAAGGCCGGGCTTGCATGTGCATTTTAGTTTAGATCATTCGTTCCGGCTCAGTGATTGTTGCTCTCGTCCGTCTCGAATTGAGCGTTGTCCATGATCAATTCAAATGCCATCGCAAACACGCTGCTGATGTTCGCACCAATTATTTTGATGGTGGTTGTCGTCGTTGCGATGTCCCAGCTCCTTTCGCTTTCGATTATTGGAACCGTGTACATTCTCGGCCTAACGATGCTGATCCAATCGAAATGGAGTTTATTTCGTCAGAGAATTTGGTTTTCATTCGGGCCAGGGAAACTTGACGTGGAGAATCGGCGACGATATTTCAAAGGATACGCTTTGATCGGATGCGCGATGATCCTCAATGTTGTGTCAATCGCGTTACTGCCGTACTGAATCGCTTCGTTATTGCCGATTAAACGGCAAAGCCGTGACCTTGGGTAAAACCACGTTGTGCGACCGGTCAATCCCATTCCATGTACGCCCGGCGATCAGCAAATTTGCCATCACACCGAGGACATTTGTCTCCGTCGTTCCATTGCCGAGTAACAGCATTCTTGCAGGTTGGACAAGTCGCCGATGGTCACGTCGTACTTGGCATCGCCGTCACCTGCCCGAATCTCCGTGACGTAATCGACGAGTTCGTTGCACGTCGAACAGAATCCAGTTTGAGTTTTGACAATGAATCCAATGTCAGGCCCACCCGAAACGTTTGCCGAGTATCCGCACGCACTGCATGTGTAAGTGTAGGTAGAACCCATACGGCAGGTCGCACAACGGAAGGTCTTTACGTCACCGCCATTAACGAAGCGGTTGATTTTGATCTGCCAAGCAGTTTACCAGCAAAAGCCCGCGTTGCGAAACATGGAAGGTGATCCCGACGGTCGGCTCGTGGCCGCGATGTTTCGACAGGAATATCAATCGGAGATCAAGGCCATGGGCATTTCCAACCGCAGCCAAAATTTGGGATAGTTTTGGTGGCCCCGATGTGCGAATAAAAATGCTCGGCTTTTTGGGGCCGAGCATTCTCGTTTTAGGGTTCACAAAAACAGGAAGCCTTACTGGCCGATCGTCCAAACCGTTTGATCCGTATTGGACGCGAATCTCTGGCGCGGATTGTCCGACTGAAAATGAATTCGGGCTTCCATCGACCTTGTTCCGGCTTCAACAAACCTGGACAAATCCCCTGTCGGTGTCACCGTCACAACAGAGTCAGGGGAAGGTGATCTGGCGGCATTCGAGGTGCTGACTAATTCCCAGGCAGCTGTCACATAGTCAAACAACTCGACCGTCTGAACCACATTCGAACGGGCAAATACGGCTCCCTCCAATGTAAACTCAAAACTGGTGGGAGTTGTTGTTGGGCTTAATCCCTTGACTCTAAATTCCGTTCGCGATTGAACATCGCTGCCTTGTCGTCTTAGAGTGAAATCCATGTTGTCGCTCTCAGCCAATTCAATGGGACCACCGGAGACGTATTCACCCTGTGTCGTGGCCACCAACGTTGGCGTAACCGTTACCGGACCAGCCACTGTAATGTTGCCACGGTTGATGTCGAAGAAGACATTGCCGGAGCCCTTGACCTTGACTCGTCCGATCATCGTGTCGACGTTGGGAACGGTAATGTCATGCGAACCATCATTTGGTACACCACTGGCCAGGACGATGTCAAAGTCGATCCCATTAACCGCGAACAGAATATCGACGTTGGGAGTATCGATCAATCCGGAATCCGTACCTGAAACGTCCCAGGTAATCGTCTTTGTTGTAAGGACCGTCCAACTTGTGGAAGTCGATTGACTGGTGACGTGGAAGCCCGTACCAGAATCGACGATGCGAACTGACATGTCATCGCTGGCTACACCGCCGCCGCCAGAATTGTTGTCGCGAACCACTACCCGAAAATTCATCGATGTCCAATTCGTCGTTGGATACTGCTCGCCCGTTACCGTAGAACCCGTGAGAACATTAACCAATCGCGGAAAAACTCGGGTTGGAATTGTAGTTGGCAACCAGGTTCTGAAAATAGGACTTGCGCCATTATCACTTTGATTTACACCGCGAGCCGGTCCCAAATCATGTTCTTCCCAGCTGTAAGTCAACGAGCCATTACCGTCGGCGTCGAAGCCTGTGGCGGTCAGTTCAAACGGAGTTTGATCCGGAATAATATAGTCACCGCCGGCATTTACCACTGGGATTGTGTTACCGTTGTTGGTAATCGTGGCCGACGAGTTTCCAGTTCCTGTAGTTACTTCAACCCGAATCTCCTCGATGCTGATCGAATGAAACATCGCGTCGCTGTTGTGTTGGAGATTGTCGCTTCCACAGATACCGGCATAACCCATGATTGTTGAGCCACTGCCTGGCTCATACGCGGTCGCGGCGTTGCGGGAACCGCCACACGACCAGTCAGTACCATTGAAACTGTGATCGGCACCGAACTGATGGCCCATTTGGTGAGCCACAAAGTCGATGTAAAACGGGTCGCCACTCGGAACCGACAAGCCGGTGACGCCTTGCGCCTTGGCACCTGTCTGACCAATCACGCCCAACAATGCCACGCCGCCGCCGCCGGTGCTGAACACGTGCCCTACGTCGTAATTGGCATCGCCAATGACGGAGTCGATTGTCGTTTGGTTCTGCGTGAGCATCACACCGCCGTCGTTGTTGGAGTATGGATCGGTGGCGCCGTTGGTATAAATCAGGAGGTTGTTGTTGGGTACAAGTTGCATTCGAACCGCAACGTCCTGTTCATAGATGCCCGTGACCCGGTTGATCGCCGTCACAATGGCCGCTTGACCCAGGTTAACCGTGCCGCCCCAAAATTGAGTGTACTCGCCCGTTGCCGCGACTGCCGTTTGGTAGGTTCGCAGCTGGTCACCAAAATCAGGCGCAAAACCCTGAAGAGGGATCGTACCGGGCGACACGTTGCCCTCCGGAATTTCGCCAACCTCTGCCCTCCGCGGAAACAGCTGTTGGTCATCGTGATCGTCGGTTTCGTCTTGTTGGCCAGGATCATGTTGGTCGTCCTCGTAGAGCAGCTCGCCTGTGTCGGAATAAACGGCTTCTGAATAATTGGCATTTTCAATGTTGATGATCAAGTCATGCCGGTAATAGCTCATGTACAGATCAGTCTGCAGGTGAAAATACGGATCGACGTAGTATTGTCCGTCAGGCGAGAGGACCTGGGCGTGGAATCCAAGATCGGTATAGTCCAGACCAATGGTCGCCGCAGGTTGGTCGAGGCCCCAACCGCGATAGGTTTTC
>CAVONL010000022.1:0-196705 GCA_963697295.1 uncultured Planctomycetaceae bacterium
TCCGGAGCGTCACAATCATAACCCGAAGCGTCAGCGAGGGACAATCCTGTAAGCGAGGAAAAATCCTTCCTCGCTGACGCTTCGGGTTTCTATTTTTACGCATAGAGTTTCCACATCCCCGCGCTAGGAAAAATCCATCTCGCCGCTAGGAAAATTCCGAGTGGAGTTTCACTGCTGCACGCCCCTACGATGGTAACCAAAGGTAGTAGGAAACTATTGATCGGATCTCATCAACGTATTTTGTTGCGAGTCGCGAAATGGCATCAAGCTGCGTTGTGATTGCGGAAGCGAACCAGGAGTTGCTGGGAGGAATTCGCAATCTGATCCACGACTTGTTCGATTCGGTAGTCATGGTGGGAGATGAAGTCTCGCTGGTCGAAGTCGTAAGCAAGGTCCAACCTCAGTTACTGATTGTCGATTTGTCGTTGCCTGTTTCCAAAGAACTCAATGTGGCCAGAACCATTAACCACAAATTTCCCGGACTTGATTTCATCGTCGTCAGTATTCACGACGAAGCCGACGCTGTCAGCGAAACCGTTGATGCCGGTGCAGCGGGATTTGTCCTCAAGCGTTGCGTGGCGCGAGACCTGATTCCCTGCATTACGCACGTGCTGGCCGGACAAAGGTATGTTTCGCCGGACGCCGAAGTTTCAGACAAGAAATCGAACAATCATGATTCGAAAATCGAATCAAATGATTGAACACGAGCCAAACTTTGAATGAAGGAGGCGAGACGCGGGCAAATCAATTCAACAAAACACAATTCAAACCCAACTTGAATCTCAAAAACAACTGTTTGTACTACTAGTTTTTTAAAGAAGGAACAACATGAAAACGATCGTGCGATTTTTAGCAGTCTTTGCTGTCATCGCCTCTGCCGCGATGGCGCACGGACAAGAGAAGAAACCGAACATCCTGTTCATTATGGGTGACGACATTGGCATCATGAATGTCGGCGCGTATCACCAAGGTCTGATGGTCGGAGAAACTCCCAACATCGACCGGCTGGCTAGAGAAGGTGGCCGGTTCATGGATTATTACGCCATGCAGAGTTGCACCTCCGGGCGCTGCGCCTTCTTCACCGGAATGGAACCGATCCGTGTCGGCCTCACGGTGCCACAGTTGCCGGGAAGCCCGGCCTGGCTGCGAACCGGCACGCCGACGCTGGCAAAGATTCTGCTGAACCAGGGTTACACGACCGGCCAGTTCGGAAAGAACCACTTGGGCGACCACGCGGAATCGTTGCCGACGGCACAGGGCTTCCAGGAATACTGGGGGTACCTCTATCACCTCGACGCGATGCAGCAGGTCAGCTTCCCCGACATTAACAGCTCGCCGGAACAGCAGGGCGTCGCGCCTCCGGGGCTGAACACGCCGATCCCGGGCCTCACGCCACCGGCCGGTTCCGTTGATCCGCTGACCACGATCAGCATGATCCCGCCGCGACCGGTTCTCTCATGCAGTTCCATCGACGGCACGCAAGCGAATCAAAAAGTCACCAGCGCCGGTCCATTGACGCTGGAGCGTTCCAAGACGGTGGATGAAGAAATCTCCGCCAAGGTCATCGACTGGCTCGACCGCAACGACCCCGACAAGACCAACAAGCCGTTCTTCTGCTGGTACAACCCCGCGCGGATGCACGTTACGACCGTGCTCTCGGAGAAGTATCTGAACATGCTGGGTGTCAGGGGCGGCAAGGATTGGGGTGCCAACGAGGCCGGCATGAAGCAGATGGACGACAACATCGGCTACGTCCTCGCAAAGCTCGAGGAAATGGGCGAGATGGATAACACGATCATCGTCTTCACCACCGACAACGGCGCCGAAGCGATTAGCTTCCCCGATGGCGGCGTCACGCCGTTCAAGGGTCAGAAGGGCCAGGCATGGGAGGGCGGCTACCGCGCTCCTTGCGTCATCCGCTGGCCCGGTCACATCAAGCCCGGCACCCTCTACAAGGAAATGTTCGCGTCCTACGACTGGATGCCGACTCTGACGGAGATCGCCGGCGGACCGAAGGGCGACGAGCTCGACAAGCAGATCCAGGCCGGGAAATACCCGGGATTCGTCAAGACCAAGCTCGCCGGCGTCAACCAGATCGACTACCTCACCGGCAAGACCGACAAGACGGCGCGCGAGACGTTCATCTACTACTCGGGCGCCACGCTCTCTGCAGTGCGGTACAAGAACTGGAAGTTCTACTACTCGATGGCGGGGCCCGGTCCGGATGGCTGGCTCAACCCCCTCATCACTTATAACTTCACCCTGGTTCAGAACATCAAGCGCGATCCCTTCGAGCAGGCGGTCGGCTCCGATCTGAAATCGGCCTTCGGCCTGGGTGGTTCGCTCGCCGCTCCGGCGACCGCCTACATCTACGATTGGAATCTCCTGCCGATCGGCCAGGGAATTGCGTTGCGTCACCTGGAGACTTTTGAGGAGTTTCCGCCGATGCAGGCGCCGCCGTCCTACAACCTGGCCCAGGTGATGGAGCAGATCAACGCCCGCAAGCGGGCAATTACCAACTCGGGTCATCCGAGCGACTAGGTTTTCGTTATCGCTTTTGAAACGCGCGGGCCGGTGTTCATTCGCCGGCCCGCGACTTCAACAGCGTTAGGCAATTCCAATCACTCCCAAGGGAACGCTTTCCATCAGGAGATTCCATCCCATTCGGCGCGGTCTGCCGCTGCTGACCGCGGTCGGTGGGCGCTGCCGCTTTGTGTTTTGAGAACTGAGATGCTGTACCAAACACAATTTGACTTCACAGGGAGGCACAACATGAGAACGATCGTGCGAGTTTTGGTGGTATTTGCTGTCATCGCCACTGCCGGCATGGCATATGCACAAGACAAGAAACCCAACATCCTGTTCATCGTTTCCGATGATACCGGTTATGGAGACCTTGGTCCGTACGGCGGTGGTGTCGGAAGGGGCATGCCAACCCCCAATATCGACCGGCTGGCCAGCGAAGGCATGACGTTCTTCTCCTACTATGCGCAGCCGAGTTGCACACCGGGTCGCGCGGCGATGCAGACCGGACGCATCCCCAATCGCAGCGGCATGACCACAGTCGCTTTCCAGGGGCAAGGAGGAGGATTACCCAAAGCCGAATGGACATTAGGGTCAATCCTGAAAACTGGCGGCTATAAGACCTATTTCACCGGGAAGTGGCATCTGGGTGAGGCGGACTACGCGCTGCCGAACGCCCAAGGTTACGACGTCATGGAGCATTGTTTCCTCTATCACTGTAACGCTTACACCTACGGCGACCCGACGTGGTTCCCCGACATGGACGAGAAACTGAGGGAGATGTTCGATTTGGCGACCAAAGGGTCTATGTCCGGCGATGCAGGCGAACCGGCAAAACAGGATTGGAAGGTCAATGGTCAATACGTCGATACGCCGGAAAAGGGAGTCGTTGGCATCCCGTTCTTGGACAAGTACGTTGAGCAATCCGGAATCAAATTTCTGGAGGATGCCGCAAAGAGCGACCAGCCGTTTTTTATCAATATCAACTTCATGAAAGTGCATCAGCCGAACCTCCCGGCACCGGAATTCATTCACAAGTCGATGTCCAAATCCAAGTACGCTGATTCCGTCGTCGAGTTGGACACACGTATCGGCAATGTGATGGATAAACTCCGCGAACTCAAGCTCGATCAGAACACGTTGGTCTTCTACACCACCGACAATGGTGCCTGGCAGGATGTCTATCCCGACGCCGGATACACGCCATTCCGTGGAACCAAAGGAACGCTGCGAGAGGGAGGTAATCGTGTGCCTGCGATCGCCTGGATGCCGGGTAAAATCGCAGCGGGAGTCAAGAATCACGAAATCATCGGCGGCCTCGATCTCATGGCAACATTTGCGTCATTGGCCGGTGTCGAATTACCGAAGAATGATCGCGAGGACAAACCGATCGTTTTTGACAGCTACGACATGTCTCCGATGCTGTTCGGTAACGGAAAGAGTCCTCGCAATGAATGGTTCTATTTCACCGAAAATGAACTGACCCCTGGTGCAGCCCGAGTCGGAAATTACAAAGCCGTCTTCAATCTGCGTGGAGACGATGGCCAGCCGACCGGAGGACTTGCCGTTGATTCCAATCTTGGCTGGAAGGGACCGGAAAGCTACGTCGCGACGGTTCCCCAAGTCTTTGATCTCTGGCAAGACCCCCAAGAACGTTACGACGTCTTCATGAACAACTTCACTGAACGAACCTGGACGATGGTTTCGATCGGTGGAGCCATCCAGAAAAAAATGAAGACCTATGTGGAGTATCCGCCGCGAAAGCCGCAAAGCATGAGCTACACAGGGCCGGTGACACTCAGTTCGTACTTCCGCTTCCTGCATGTCCGCGAGATGCTTGAGAAGGAAGGCGTCAAGATTCCGATGCCGACCGGAAACTAGAAATAGGCAAGCCGCAGCGTGACTGCGTATTAACCGAAATCAACCGAATTTACTTAAATTGCACGAAACGAGGAGATTGAAATGAAATTGAACATGTCAACTTGCGGTTTGGTTGTTTTTTTCGTGCTCTCTGGCCTGGCGTGCTTTCCGGCCTATGCGGATGACTTCGTTATTGATGAAGAAACCTGGGTGGTACTCTTGGACGAACCGGGTAGCCATTTGGAAAAAGCACACAAAAGCTTTCTAAAAAAAGATTTTGACGCGGCGGCGAGTGAAATGAAAAAGGCAGCGGCCTATTGCCTCATCGAAGCAAAACGCGCGACAGGCGACGCCCGCGATGGACTTGTGGGGGCTGGACGTGAGTTGGAGAAACTGGCCGATGACGTGAAGTCCGGGACAGTAGAGTCGATCAAGTCGGTGGACGACGCGTTTTCACGAGCCTACCACGCCCTGGCCAAACACCATCATCTGAAAGCTACCGAATCGTGGACAAAAAAGGAGGCGAAGAAAGTGGGCCATGCGATTCACGCTTCGGCATCTTATGTCGAGCGAGGTTTTAAGGCTGCGGGGCACGAGGTTGACGAAGGCGTTCACAAAACGCTTGACGTAGCGCGTAAACTTTCCGGTGACTTGATCAGCGGAAGCGGCAAGCTTGGTGAAGATGTTGGCTCGGCGATCAGTGACTGTGGCAAGCAGACCCAGTTACTGGGACAACGTATTTCCAGCAAATAGGGATAACAGTTCGGAGGTGCGATTTCATTGGCGGCCGTTGGCATACGATGCAGCATTCGCCTCAGGCTCAAAAGGCCTCGGTCTCGCAAGACGACGGTAATTCACACCTCCTCTTGCAACCCCGGTGCAAATCTGGACACCAACGAAACACTTAACGTCGCCACGTAGGCGTCGTATCATTCAGTTTGTTTTTCACTTGAAAGGAACCATGATCATGGCATCAACACTTGTCGTACTGAAGTTTGACACCCCCGAGGGCGCCGATGAGGGGCTGGCGATCGCAGCCAAATTACAGAAGGAACATCTGCTTGAAATTCAGGATGTTGCCACCGTGAGTTGGCCGGAGGGCAAGAAGAAGCCCAAAACTCACCATGGCCAGGGTGCCTGTGGCGGCGCTTGGTACGGCGCTTTTTGGGGGATGTTGTTCGGCTTCATTTTCTTCGTCCCCTTTCTGGGCGCCGCCTGGGGCGCGGCAATGGGTGCGCTCAGCGCCTCTTGGTCGGATTACGGTATCGGCAAAGATTTCATTGAGAATGTGCGTGGCAAGGTCACCGAAGGAACTTCGGCACTCTTTCTTCTTGTCGGACAGGTGACGAGCGATCGAGTGGAGGAAGCGTTCAAGTCAGCGCCGAATTTTGAAGTCATCGCCAGCAACCTCTCGCAGGAGCAAGAAGAGAAGCTCAAAGATTCGTTTGCTCACTAAGCCACGGCGGGAGCATGGTTTCGTATTGTCGTTGAACGCTCTGCGGTCAAGACGTGAGATTGCGGAGCGATCAACGGCTGATGACTCCAGGATTCCCCATCTCGACTAACGCAGGGTAAACAATGATCGATTCCGCAGAACAAACACCGGTTGAATACAGCCAAGCCAACAAGCATTGGAAACTCCATTTCTACGTGTTGTGTGGAATGCTTTTTTTGGCACTCGTCGGGATGGGGCTGACACAAGCGATGGACAATGGCGTCTGGGAGTATTGGCTGTTTGTTGTTGTTGTCTATGCCGCACTTGGTTTCTGGCGAAGTGTCGGAAAAGCCAAACAGGACGGGCGTCCGGTCAAACCGCTCGTTGGCCGCGAGTTGGCGCATTGGATGATCCTGCTGGCGTTTATGGGCGTCGTGTTGTTGCTTGAGCGCAAGGAGATTATCAACCGCGACTCTGCGTCGTATGTCGCGCTGATGCTCCTGGGCTTGGGTTGTTGCCTGGCGGGAGTTCATTTTGACTGGATGCTGACGATCGTTGGCTTCGTCCTGGCCGTGATGACGATCTCTCTGGCGACGTTGGAACAATACACGGTGGTGGTGTGGGTCATCATGATCCTGGTTGTCGCCGCGGCGGCGGCCTACTATTTTTTCAAATCGAAGAATGGCGATTCGGCGATCCAAGAAATCGAAGCTTAGGCCGAGCTACGCCAATCGAGGGCTGGGCGGTCAAAACTTGCAGTAAATGAGGTGTCGAAAACTTTCGCATGATGAACTCTACCGACAATCAAGAAAACAACGGCTTCTTTGAACGGCCCAATTGGTGGCGTGCACCGTTGATCTGGGCAGTGTTTCTGGTACTGCTCTACTTGCTGCGAGAGTTTTTTCTGATCGGTTTTCTGACCTTTCTGACTTGCTTTATCGTGCGCGGCCTGGTCGGTTTCCTGATGCGACGAATCGCACCCCATCGCGAAAGTCGATCCATGGAACTGGTTCTTACGCTGGCCATCTTCGTGGCGGTGTGCCTGGGACTTTTCGGGGTCAGCCGGCTAGTTTTGCCCTACGGCATTCGTGAGGGAAAGAGCCTGGTCGCCCAGTTGCAAGCCATGGGTCCGGCAGGATTGCAAAACAGCTTGCTCAGCAACACGGTCGGGACCTGGCAGTTTAAACGACAATTTGGAACGCCTACGAATCAACGTTACCAAGCCGAGTTCAAGAAATTTCAGGAATCAGGTCGCTCGGGAGAAGGCCTGTATCAGTCCTTTCCCAAGCTGTTCTCAAATCTCCAGGCGGAGTTCGAATCCAGTTTTGAACGAGCTCAGGTTCTCCACCTGGAATCCAGCGAGTTGCAGGGAAATCTCGCTCATGAACAGTTTGAGCAATGGCTGAAGAAGATTCGCGTGCCCAACGTGTTTGAGCAAAAGAGCGACTATTATATTTCGCAATGGGAAGCCAGCTTCGTTGCGCAAGGCAACACGGACGAATTAGCGACGCTCAAAAAGCAACCTGAATTTGAATCGATTCGCCAGCGGCAGATCAATCAGCGAATCCTGACCGATCTGAAATTGGACCCGGTACTAATTGGCGAACTAAAGAACGAATGGGCAGAAGCTCAAGCAGCTCAACTGTGGTCCGATTTCCGCAAGTCGGCTGATTATCAGGACCAGTTCAAGTCGTTTTATGAAGCTCGGCGGAAAGAGAATCCGGCGGCCGCTCCATTGGACTTCGATTTTTTTGAGTCGCTCGCCAAAGCTTACCCCAATGGGAAAGAAGATTTCCTGGGCGTCGTTCGTCAGCATTATGAAACCACAACCGAATCAGTTGCAGCGCAAGAGCATGATTTTGAAACAGCCAGCAAACTGCAGCTGGGGCAACAATGGTGGGGCTCAAGCCAAGCTGCCGACTGGATTCGTGAGCACGCCAAATCAGACGGCGCCAACGCTTTGAAAGCAATTGGCGGATGGTTCGAGGAACGACTTGGTGATTTGGTAAGGGTCCCCATTCAGGTTCTCACCGCGTTGATGATCGCGATTTTTATTTTGATCGAATGGCATCGCATGAAAGAAGATGTGATCGCGATTCGGCAGACGAGGTTACGGCCGATATTCGATGAAATCGCCCCAGGAATAATCGCGCTGGGAAAACTGATTGGAAAATCGTTTCAGGGCCAGGCGGTGATTGCCCTGTTTAATGCCGCGATGACGTTTGGTGCGTTGTGGATGATTGGAGTTGAGTACAAATTCGTGTTGGCGTTGATGACTTTTGTGTTCAGTTTCATCCCGGTTGTCGGGGTTATTCTCTCGGGTATCCCAATTTGCGCCGTGGCCGTTTTTCAACCTGGAGGTTCGCTGCTAATGGCGGTGCAAGTCGTCATCGCGATTGCCGTGATTCACATGATCGAAGGGATGATTTTGGCGCCGCGGATCATTGGCAAGATTGGCCATTTATCGCCAGTGCTGGTGATCGCAATTTTGCTGGTCTCGGAGCATTTCTTTGGTATGTGGGGACTGATCCTTGGGGTTCCGGTGGCGATCTACATTATTCGCATCGTTATCTTGAACAAGGCGATCCCCGGAGTCTACGATCCCGATGTGTCGAATTTCAATGATGGGCCATTACTTGAAGGTTCCCAGTCATAACGAGCCAGCGGCTGCCGGCCGTCGTAAACATTCTTTCGTTGGTTACTCGAACGCAATCAGGAACTGGGCGGCCGAATACCGTCCGATCCAGAGCAGTTCAGTTATCTTTCAGAGTTACTCGGATCCGATTTGCTGGCGGAGGAAGGGGCGAAGGTCTCTATTGAGCCCCGCTCGCTGCTAGGAGCGATGTATTACCTGTCTCATGTTATCTCTGTCCCTCGCGAACACTGTGAAGCAGGGCTCATCCCGGTGACTGTCGATGAGCTGAACCAGCCCTTCGATTGGACACAGGTAGCGGGCAATCTGTTGCGGGTGTGCGTTCAGAAACACAAGCCGAAATGTGCCTACGTTACGGTAGAGTACAAGGGTTACTGGTACTACATACCTGACGATCACCTCTCATCGAAGGCGACGTTTACTTTCCTTGCCGCGTTGCTCGAGTTGCAAGCGGGTGGCACTAGCTCTGCACCGCCTCCTACGTTGACAATTCCCGTCGGTGGGTGAGTTGATCCCGCGGTTTCCTTAACTTGTGGGCGCACCGATCAGAGCGTCGGAGGCATCGCCATGAAAACTTGGCTGGCAGACCTCATCCAGTTGTGCACTCGCGTCGCGCAAATTGTTGAGTGCCAAATCAAGGCAGTTTCGGCGTCGGCCTAAAAGTGCTCCCAGACGCGCTGTAGCACCACGAACAAGAACGCCGTCGAACAGCCAAACGTTAGCACTCCGGTGATCGCGATCAGCGTGCCGAGATGCCTCCAGGGATATTTCAGCAGGATGTCGCCGTAGCCCAGCGTTGTGGTCGATGAAGCGGAGAAGTAGACACCCTCGGTAATATTGGGTAACACCTTTTTCCAGCGCAAGAAAAGCCCCCACACAACGGCCTCGAGCACGTGCGCCAACGTGAGTGCAAAAAAGCAACTGAGGAGGAGAAGCTTGCCGACAGCTTTCGGTTCCAGGTGCTCCAGCAGCCATGCCTTGTACCGAAGCATCTCGCCGATCACATCAATAATCACTACCACATGAAAATAAAACAGCGCCAGCGATAGCAGCAGTGCAAAGCAATGGACCCAGATAATCCTTCGCGCGGTAACAGGAAGTTGCTTGTCTTGCTTTGTTCCGTCTGACTTGTCCTGGCCCACGCCTCCGTTTTCGGGCTGTGTTTCAACTGGCTTGCTGTTCACTCGTGAATCCTCCTTCAGGGCTGACATCAATCCCCTGGCAGCGGGTGTCTTTGTCTCAGGCAATCGCCCAAGGTTCTTGTTGTAGGTAACTTCTCATTTTCGTGAGCAGCATAAAGCAGCATCAGAAAATGAGAAAGGTGAAAGGCCCTTGCCCGACAGCGCTTTCAGGCAGTCAGTCATTCCATTGTCTTGGCGACGCCGATGGTGCGAGTCTTCATGGAGTCGTAGATTGGCGAATTGCCCATCAATGTGGGAACGGCCATCGCCGCGAAACAAGCCCAGAGCATCGGTAATGCCTGATTGAAAGCACCGGTCATCTCGAAGATCAGGATCATTCCGGTAACTGGTGCTCGAACCGTTGCGGTCAAAAAAGCCGCCATCCCGGCGATCGCAAAGGTGGCTGGGGTGGCACCGGAATCTGCTACCAACTGTGGGCACAGCAGACCAAATCCCAGGCCCAGGCAGGCGCCCAACCCGAGGATCGGCGCGAACAGGCCACCAGGCGTACCCGCGGCATAGGACAGCGGGCCCAGTAGAAACCGAACTGCGAAAATGATCGGTAATGCTGTCAACGCAAATCCACCGACGAGAGACTGCTGGGAAATCGTGTCGCCGCCGCCGACCATATGCGGGGCAAACCAGGCGATCGCACCCACCAGTGCACCGATCACGAGTGCCGGAACCTCCGGCCGCCAACGGGCCAAACCGTCAAACAGCGCGCAGGTTTTAATAATTAACCGGTTGTAGGCAACCCCTGCCAGCCCAGCCAGGATTCCCAACAAGGCAAAGATGGGGCCGGTCCAGAAGATGGGAATGGGAAGTTGTTCCACATTAAAATCAGGTTGTTGCCCAAGCATTGGTGATGCTACCGCGATGGCCGAACAGGAGGTGCCTAGTGCGGCGATGGCAATCCGAACATCGAATCGACGGACCAGTTCCTCCAGCACAAATATCGCTCCGGCCATCGGAGCCATGAAGGCCACGGCCAGCCCGGCACCGGAACCGGCGGCGAAAAGGGCAATCCGATCCGTGTCCGGCAGCCGGCAAGTTTTTCCAAGGAATTGGGCCAGGTTGGCGCCCATTTGCACGCTGGGACCCTCCCGTCCGAGCGCCAAACCACCCCCGATCGCCAGCAGTCCACCGATAAATTTGATGGGCAGCAGTAGCAGCGGGGCGGCGGGCAACTCGCCCTCAATCACCGCCTCAACGTGGGGAATTCCGCTGCCAGCTGCAGGCTGACCGGAACGCCGCACCAGCCAGGCAGCAAAAGCGGCCATTGATGCAACCGTGGCACAAACCAGAACCAAACCTAGCACCGGCCACTGGTGGGCCCAGGTGATCGTGTCCGCGCGAGCCGTGTTCAAGTAGTTCAGTGCCACCCGAAAGCACCCGATGACAAGGCCAATTACGGCACCTGTGAGAATCGACAACAGGGCCAGTTTTGCCAAGCCAAACGTTCCACTTTCACTGGCCTGGACCCCCTCGTGGTTCGTATTCATAGCTGTCAGATTCCTGAGGTTTGAGGGAGTTGTGATTCAGTCATTTGCGTCTCGCCATGGATAATGTGTAACGCTCGCAAAGGCGAATGAAAAATTGAATCAGAGCATGAATAATTAATTAACGTATGGCAACCACCCTTAAGTTGGGCCAAAACTTAGCTTAAAGTTTCTGGATTCGGTTGGCGATGCGGGGTGGGTTTTGGAAAAAATGAACCCGTTGTGGATTTGAAACGCTTGGTGTTCCCAGCAACGTCCGCGCCGCGTGCCGGAACTTTCACTGTGAATCGTCCACAATAGAATCAAACGTCGCACTCGTGTCGCCACTCTCTTCCTCAACGAAGCGTCCGACTACCAAAACGAATTGATTGTCTGCCAGGAGCACTCAGATGTTCAAACAAAAAAAGCATTCTCACAGCAAGGATCGACACGGCCACAATCACCAAACGGCTCGCAAAACAATGTCGCATTTTGCTCCGTCAAAATGACGCTGGTGGAGGAAATTTCGACGGAGCGAAATACTACTTTCAAGAAATTACAAGCTCGAGGTGCAGGGGCAACAATATTGGTTACAGAAGCGAACGACAAACCCGAGCAATCCCCAACAAAAATAACTGTTTGTACTACTGGTCTTTTAAGAAAGAAGCAACATGAAATCGATCGTGCGAGTGTTCGCGGTCTTTGCCGTCATCGCAATAGCCGGCGTGGCACACGGACAAGACAAGAAACCCAATATTATGTTCATCATGGCTGATGACATCGGCTGGATGCAGCCGAGTTGTTATCATCGAGGCCTGATGGTGGGAGAAACTCCCAATATCGACAGGCTGGCCAGCGAGGGCGGCACCTTCATGCACTACTACGCCCAGCAGAGCTGCACTGCCGGACGCACGGCGTTTATCACCGGCATGAATCCAATGCGGGCCGGAATGCTCATGCCACAGTTGCCGGGTGCCATCTCGTACCTGCGACCCGGCACTCCGTGCCTGGCGAAGTTCCTTTTAGATCAGGGTTACAACACCGGCGAGTTCGGCAAGAACCACCTTGGCGATCATCCGGATTCCCTGCCGACCGCACATGGGTTCCAGGAATTCTGGGGTTATCTCTACCACCTCGATGCGATGCAAGGGGTTAGCTTCCCGGACATCAACAAGAGTCCGACCGAGCAGACCGTGGTGCCTCCGATGAAGATGGTTCCGATTCCCGGCATTGCCGCAACACCCGGTGCAATCACTCCTGAGGAAGGCGTCTGCATGGCTCAGCCCCACGGCCCATTATCTGGATGAAATCGTCCGATGGCACGGCGGCAAACCAGACGCGGCACGGACGAAGGTCCGCTCACTCTCGAACGCTCGAAGACTGTCGACGAGGAAATTTCCGCCCGTGTCATTGACTGGCTCGACCGGAATGATCCCGAGCAGACGGACAAGCCCTTTTTCTGCTGGTACAACCCGGCCCGCATGCATATCACCACGATGTTTTCACCCGAGTATGCAGACATGCTTGGTGTGAAGGGCGGCAAGGACTGGGGCATCAATGAAGTCGGTATGAAACAGCTGGATGACAACATCGGCTACGTTCTCAAGAAGCTTGAGGACATGGGTGAACTCGACAATACCATCATCGTCTTCACGACCGACAACGGCGCGGAAGTCATCACCTTCCCTGATGGAGGCACGACCCCATTCAAAGGCGGAAAGCTCACCACCTGGGAGGGCGGCATGCGTGCTCCCTGCGTCGTCCGCTGGCCCGGCAAGATTAAGCCGGGCACTGTCTTTAAGGAAATCTTCGCTTCCCAGGACTGGCTGCCCACGTTCGTCGAAATCGCTGGCGGTGCCAAGGGTAACGACCTCAACAAGCAAATCATGTCGGGCGAATACCCCGGCATCGTTAAGACCAAGCTCGATGGGGTCAATCAGATCGAATACCTGACGGGTAAGTCCAAGGAATCCGCCCGGGACACGTTCTTTTACTACACCGGCGCGCAACCCTCGGCGGTGCGATACAAGAACTGGAAGTTCTACTACACAATGGTCGGTGCCGGTGCCATGGACGGGCTGATGGGGGCCCAAACCTACCACTGGACGCAGCTTGCCAACATCATGCGCGATCCGTTCGAGATCAGCGTCGGTGCGGATACTAAGTCGCTCCTCAGCTACGCCGGAGCACTTGCAGCACCTAGCACTGCGTACATCTACGACTGGAACCTCCTGCCGATCGGCCAGCTTCTGTGGGAGAAGGAGCTGATGTCATACAAGGAGTTCCCGCCTTTGCAGATGGCGGCCAGCTATAACCTCGACCAGATCCTCGAGTCGTTGAAGCGCCAGAGTGGCTCCCACTCGGACTAGGGCACTTCCATTTGGTCAATAAACCGCGCGGGCCGCTTTTCGTGAGTGGCCCGCGACTTCAATAGCGCCAGGCAACGCCCGCTGCCGGCTTGCCCGACAGTAGCGTCGTTTTGCCAATTAAGGCTGACAAGCCGTGTTACCTGATCCCGTGCCGGCTTGTCCGGCATGAATCAAAGTTCCAACGACTGCCGTTCCTGCCCGACAAGCGGGCGGGGGGGGGGGACGTTTATCGAACGCTCGCCTTGCCAACGACAAAGCATTTTCACCCAAGTGGCATGCACATGGGGGGCAAGAGATGTGGTGCTGATAAGCCTACACCGATGGTGCTGTCAATCTTCTCGGTAGCTTGGGAAAAGTCTTCCTCTCATGGCACCGTAATTCAAAGTTGCGGCGCTAGCCGCCGGTTTTGCACGGGAAACGTTGCCCGACGGTACCTGTGGCTGCGCCATTCCGCTCAGAATTCCTATCCTTGCGTTATTCAGCTCAGATTAAATGCCAGCAACTCGCGACCCCCCTTCAACCTGGCTTGGCACGGCAGGCCCGTCGTGACAAAATCGACTGCTGCGATCAGGTGGACAGATCGCCAGTGCCCAACAGGGATTCCCAGGGAACAAGGAAGGGATGAACGTCATGACGACATTGCTCAGCCGCCCCGCCAGCTTTGAGGGATTTGGTCCGTCGGTCTTGTCAAAACAGATTCGTGGTGAACTGACCGGCCACCTCATCCCCAATGCGCGGTTGGAGGCGCGAAAGCTGTTGCGGACCGAATGCCCGTCCGTCCCGGGAGTGTACGGCTGGCTCGACTCCGCTCGGCAGCTGGTCTACGTTGGCAAATCGAAAGCACTCCGCAGTCGTCTGCTCACTTACTTTGCCAAAAATCCATCGGACAACAAGATGCTGCGAATCCGCCAGCATAGTGAGCGGCTGGTTTGGGAGCCTGTATCGCACGAACTCCTTGCGCTTATCCGGGAACAGGAATTGATTCACCGTTGGCGGCCCGACTTCAACAAGCAAGGCCAACCAACGCGCACGCAGCCGGCCTTCTTGTGCATTAGCGGCGGACCCGCGCCGAATGCGTTTCTGGCACGCAAGACTTCTCCCAGAACTGCCAAGACCTTTGGCCCCATCTCCGGAACCAACCGGTTGCGACAAGCCATCATCAGTTTAAACCAGGCCTTTCGCTTGCGTGATTGTCCCGACAAGACAAAATTCGAATTCAACAACCAGCAGACATTGTTCGACGATCCGGCAACTGCCAAGTGCATTCGCTACGAGCTGGGTAGTTGCCCGGCTCCTTGCGCTGGCCTGTGTAGTGCCCGGGGCTACCAGGAAAATGTCCAGCACGCGATCAATTTCCTAGAAGGTCGCGACAGCTCAATCCTGCTCAAGCTCGAACACGACATGTTGGAAGCTGCCAGGAAACAGGCCTTTGAAGTCGCCGCCGTCTTGCGCGACTACCTGGATCATTTGACATGGCTCGATCGGCGACTTGGATCGCTGCGCCGCGCCAAGCGACACTCAATGGCGTCGTTCCCATTCGCACGCATCTGGGCCGCAGATGCTGGTTGATTCTGCGCGGCGGCCGGCTGATGATGACAACCGGCCATCCCGACCGGGCTTCCCGGGCTCAGCTGGCCGAAGGGTCATTTGACCAAAATCGCCCAGCAATCGGCGAGCGCTACCGTCAAACCTGCTGGAAATGCAGTTACAGTTGATCGTCGTTTCCTGGTTTCGCAAACACCCGGAACAGCTCACGCAGCTGATGAGTTTTGACACCGCGATTGAAACTTGCCGCACGATCATCGAACGAAAAAAAGCCGCTTGAAAACCGTTGTGTTTGGGTTATCGCGGAAGCTGCAATACAAGTCCGTAACGTCAGCCAGTGAGTCCTTATTTTGCTTTGCAATACAAGCACGTGGCGCAAGCCAGTGAGTCCTTAATTGCAATGAAACCCACTTGCTTGCGCGGCGTACTTGTATAAAAGCGGAACATCGACACTGCGCTTTCCAACTAGGCCGCCTTTTCAATATTGGTACCGATACCGGCATCGACCAGGCGAAACGGAATTGGCACATCTGAACTCAGATGAATATCGCGTTGCGGAAATGCAATCACGATACCGGCATTGGCAAATAACGAGTCGATCCGATAACGAATGTCACTTTCCATTTGCAAGCGGTCGAGCGGATTCGACATGTTGATCCAAAAATGCAGCTCAAAATTGAGCGAGTTGTCGGCAAAGTCTTTAAACAACACAAACGCTTCTGGAGTTTCCAGAACCAGACCATGATCTTTGGCCGCCTGCTTCAACATCTTCGTGACAATTCTCGTGTCTGAACCATAGGCCACGCCCACGCAGACTTTGGCTCGAATCGTTTCATTAGAGCCGTGCGTAAAGTTAATCACATTGTTCTCGAGAAACCTGCTGTTGGGAACAACCAGGCGCAGGTTCGTCGCAGTCCGCACCACTGTGCTGCGGGCACCAATCGTTTCCACACTTCCGAAGTATTCATCCAACTGAATCAGGTCGCCAACCTTGACGGGACGTTCGGCCAGTAAAATCAGGCCGCTGATGAAGTTGCCAAGAATATTCTGGCTACCAAAACCAACACCGATCGCCAGGGCACCACCGAGAAACGTGAACACGGTTAAGGGGATGCTGACGAAATTTAACGCACCCAGCAAAAAAGACAGAATCAGACCGTAAAAGCCGAGCGACTGGAACGCAGCAGCAGCGCTTTGATCCACCTTGAGGCGGCGAGTCATAAAAGAACCAAGCCAGCGACTTAGCCAACGTGAAATGAAGAATCCTCCCCCGAAAATCAGCACGGCCAAAAAGATTTTTCCGATCGTGATGGAACGCTCGTCGACGGTCGTCAGTTCGGTATTCCAGAAGCCTTTGATATAATGCCAGGTGTTTTGCCACATGTTTGCCAGTGAGTAACGCTGCGAATCGCCCTGAATATCAGACAGCAGTTTTTCGTTAATCCGTCGGTTCGCCTGAATCGCGGCAACGTCTTCGTCAACCGTGGTCATTTTGGATCGAATTGCGTATTTCTGGTTGTCGATCAAGCGACGAAGTTTTTGACCGGTTTCATCATTGGCGACGGCTTCAATTTTTGTGTCGAGCATGGCAACCGACTTGCGGAGCTCGTCCTGCTGTAGCATTCGGTTCGCGAAATCGCGTTCGCGTTGCAGAAGTTGCTGTTTCGACTGCTTTTCGAAGTCAATGTTCTGTTCTTGCGTGGAGAGTGCGTTGGCAAACTGATACCGCTTTTCCCACGCATGACGAGACTGATTGACCAGTTCCAGTCGAAAGCTCAGCGAGGAAACCGTCGCTTGCAGCCGCTGTCGCTCAAGTCGGCGCAGCTCCAGCTCTTCGGTTTCGACTGGCGACCGGTTGGCGTCGGCGGTCTGTAGCTGTCGATCGGCCAGCCACCTCGCGTCGGAGTCTTCCATGTCGCGTTCGAGGCGGGCCAGTCGACTGCGAATTTCCGCCTCCCTTTTGTCAAATTCCGCCTGTTTTACCTGCAAGTCTTCTTCCGAGAAGACGACCTCGTCACGAATGGCAGACAGTCTTGTTGTCGCGGTTGCGACTCGAGCGGCAGTCGTTTCGGCAGTCAATTTCTGCAGTTCAAGCCGGCGTTTTCGATAATCCAGAGTCTCGCGCGCGAGTTTCAACTCCAGCGCCGGCCGAGAATTGTCGGTCGCCAGGTCAAGTGCGACAACACTGCCGTTTTCCTTTGCTTGACGATACGCTTTTTCCTTTGTTTCCAATTGAATTTTGGCTTGCACAATGTCGGCGTTGATCAGGGATTCATTTTGTTGGCTGGATGCCAGATTGGATTCCAGCGCTGCCAGTTCATCCATCAGTTGATCGAGAAGCAAAAACGAATATGGTTTTTCCAGCCCCAACCGTCCATCGACCGCGTCTTGATGTTCCGTCGTTCGCTCGGAAAGCTCTTTTTTTGCATCCTCAAGTTTTTTTGTCTGTTGATCGCGCTGGGCAAGAATCACCTCCAACTGCTTAAGCAACCGCAGGCGGGTTTCTTCCTCCGAATTTACCACGGGAGCCAGTGGCTTGTTGTCTTCCGAATTCAGCTCAGCTTTCTGCTCAGCCTTTTTCTCGACGAGTTGAAGTTCGGTCACGCGAATCTGTTCGGCGACGTCATCGCGTTTTTCCTGTGATTCCTGTTTCTCCTTTTCTTCCGCCGTATCGGCTTCCGTAGCCGAATTATTGGCGTCCGGTTCGAAATAGGCAGCTTGTTCAACAACGCCGGCTGCAACAGGTCGCGAATCCGCTGATCCATGCGATTCCTGCTGCTGTCCATTGCCAGTCGATGGAATGGGATGGTCGACGTCTCGTTCCTGGGCCGGCAGCAAGCTTGAAAACGCAAACAGGCTAAAACAAAAGACGGAAATGCAGAAGCTGCGCATTATTCTTCCTTGAATGTTGCGACATGAAATTGATTGACTGCGCGAGAGTAACCATTTCAGCCGTTCACGACAACTAGTATCTGAAACAGCCTAAGAACTAGTTTTTTCCACTCGCTCAGCAACTCGCCGCGATCCTGACGAAGTCGCCTGCGGTCCGCCTTTCCACAATATGACTCCCGGCCGAGATCGTCGTTGACGCCACCCTCCCTTTGGAGATCGAACTTTACCGGATCGTGAACAAATGCAATCGTCCGCGCATAAGTCGCAGAGCGACGGCATTTGATAGCCTGGGGCCAGGATTGCGAGCTCCAGCGAGCAAGCCGCCGTCCCAGGGATCCGATGCTCGCAAATAATGCACACAAGACCGACGCCCAAGGGATGGGTGTCGACGGTCGTATCTGAACCGGCCTGACTCCACCTTCCGATAGCCACCAAAAAGCTCAAGAGATTAAGATGGCCCGAAATCGCTAAAGAACAGCCCAATTTGCCCGTTTGCCGTCGCGGCCGAATCTGCTATATTACGGGGCTTCCAAAACACAAAATAAAAGCGATTTTGCAGGAATTCGAAGCCATGGCACGTATGTGTGAAGTTTGCGGAAAAAGCGCCCAAATGGGCAACTCGATTGAGACTCGCGGTAAAGCGAAGTATCTCGGGGGTGTCGGTACCAAAGTCACAGGCATCACACGCCGCCAGTTCCGCCCCAATTTGCAAAAGGTCCACACGGCTTTGCCCGGCGGCGGCGCCAAAACCATGAAGGTCTGCGTGCAGTGCATTCGCAGCGGTCGGGTTCGCAAAGCAGTCAGGCAAAAGCCGTTCAAACTGCCCGGCTAAGGCGAGAGCCCCGCGTCGCTGTCGCCTTTCGTTTCCACTCGACTTGTGTCACATGGCGATCCAATGACTGAATCGCAAGAACGATTCTCTGCTGAAAAGGTCGCCAGACTCGCGCGATTGGAACTAGCGCCCAATGAGTTGGAACAGGTCCAGAGCGAGCTAGACAGGATCCTGGCATTTGTGGAAGAAATCAACGCCCTGGATTTGTCTGGCGTCGAGCCCTTTTTTGGTGCCGTCGATTCGATCAACCCAATCCGCGAAGACCAGGTCCAAGCTGGCCTGACCCGCGAACAGGCACTTGCCAACGCCCCCGACTCGGATGGCGAATTCTACCGGGTGCCTCCCGTTTTCAGGAAATAGCGGGTCCAATATGAACTCCAATCGCGACGATCTATCAGGTCTCGAAGTGGCCGAGTTGTTACAACTGCAGGAAAAGGGTACCGCTTCTGCTACCGATATCGTGCGTTCGTTTCAAAAACAGATCGAACAGGAAAACGATTCGCTCAACGCGATTTTGGCGACGAATTTTGAGTCTGCGGTCGAGCACGCACGGCAGGTTGACGACGACCGGGCCGCGGGGAAAGATCCCGGTGCCTTGGCCGGCATTCCGATCGTCGTGAAAGACTGTATCTGCACCCAAGGCATCACGTCCACCGCCGGCTCCAAAATTCTCGAACGATTTGTACCGCCATACGATGCCACGGTCGTCGAACGACTCAGAGCCAGTGGTGCGATCGTCATCGCCAAATCGCATATGGACGAATTTGCGATGGGGGGCTCCAACGAAAACCCGCACTTCGGCGCCGTTCGCAATCCGTGGAATCGCGACTGCGTCCCCGGCGGCTCCAGTGGCGGCTCGGCGGCCGCCGTGGCGGCCCGAATGTCACCGTTGGCCCTCGGGTCCGATACGGGCGGCTCGATCCGGCAGCCTGCTGCGTTTTGCGGCATCACCGGGCTCAAACCCTCCTACGGTCGGGTCAGCCGATTCGGATTGATCGCCTTTGCCAGCAGCCTCGATCAGATTGGTCCCATGGCCCGCTCGGCGGTCGACGTGGCCCGCCTGGCCAACGTGATCTCGGGTCCGGACAAACGCGATTCAACTTCTGCCAACCGCGCCGCTCCCGATTTTGTAGCGGGACTGAATTCGTCATTGGCCGGCAAACGGATCGGGATTTGTACCGATCATTTGGGTGCGGGTGTTGAGGCCCAGGTGGTCGGCGCGGTCAATCAGGCGGTCACGGTTTTCCAGTCCCTGGGTGCCGAGGTTGTCGAAACGAGTTTGCCGCACACCAAATATGCCGTGGCGGCTTATTACCTGATCGCGCCCTGCGAAGCCAGCAGCAATCTTGCCCGCTATGACGGCGTGCGTTATACCACGCGCGTCGACGCCGACGATTTGGGACACATGTATGCCCGCACCCGGGCACAATGTTTTGGACCTGAAGTCAAACGCCGCATCATGTTGGGTACGTTCGCGCTGAGTTCCGGATACTACGATCAGTTTTACTTGCAGGCGTCCAAGGTTCGGCGACTGATCAAACAGGATTACGACACAGCCCTCGACAAAGTCGATTTGATCCTCGGCCCGACGACGCCGACGGCCGCTTTCAAGATCGGCGAACTGATCAACGATCCGCTGGCGATGTACCTGGCAGATGTGTTCACCGTCTCGGCCAATCTCGCAGGCGTTCCGGCGATCTCGTTTCCCGGTGGTTTCACAGATGGCGGCTTGCCAATCGGCCTGCAACTGCAAGCTCGTTCGTTTGAGGAATCGTTGTTGCTCAACGCGGCCCATCAATTCCAGCAGCAAACGGATTGGCATACGCGGAGGCCGACATGAGCGAGCCACAATCGGTAACAACGATCGTCGGCTTGGAGGTCCACGTGCAATTGCAGACGGCCTCCAAGCTGTTTTGCGGATGTACCACGCCAGTTTGGCGGTGCTCCGAATACGCAGACCTGCGTCGTCTGCACCGGCATGCCGGGTTCGCTGCCGGTCCTCAATCGTCAAGCATTGCGTCTGGCGATCAAAACGGGACTGGCGCTAAATTGTGCGATCGCACGAGTCACCAAATGGGATCGCAAAAATTATTTTTATCCAGACCTGCCGAAAGGATACCAGATCAGCCAGTTTGACAAACCGATTTGTGGCGAGGGGCATTTGCGAATCTCGGATGTGAAGCAAAGTTTTGAACCCAAGGACGTGCGCATCGAACGCGCCCACCTGGAAGAAGACGCCGGCAAGAGCATTCACGACGAAAGTGGGAGCGGTGGCAAATCTAAAATTGATCTGAATCGAACCGGCACACCGCTGCTGGAAATTGTCACTCGCCCCGACATGAACAGTGGCCAGGAAGCCAAAGCGTTCCTGGCGGAGCTGAAACTGATTCTCGGGTACCTTGGCGTTTCCGACTGCAACATGCAGGAAGGCAGCCTGCGCGTCGACGCGAATATCAATCTCCACATAAACAACGGTGACAAGACCATCGCCACGCCGATCGTTGAAATCAAGAACCTGAACAGCTTTCGCGGTGTCGAGCGGGCGCTCGAGTTTGAGGCACAACGACAATTTGACGAGTGGAAGTCCAGCGGCCTGACGATCAACGATGCTCCCAAACAGACGCGAGGTTGGGACGATCAGGCTCAGCAAACAACCTTGCAGCGCGAAAAAGAAGAGTCGGCCGACTATCGCTACTTTCCCGACCCCGATTTGGTTGAAATCACGACAACCGAGTCCGAGATTGAAGAACTCCAAAATGAAATTGGCGAACTGCCGGCTCAAATTCGCCGGCGGCTGACCCAGCAGTACGGGATACCAGTTTACGATGCCGACGTGATCGTCAACCAGGGCAGGGGAGTGGTCGACTATTTTGAATTGGTTGCCCAAGGGGCTGACGACGGCAAACTCGCCAGTAACTGGGTCACCCAGGAAGTCCTGCGCTCGTTGAACGAACAACAGATGTCAATCTCGGAATACCCGGTGCCGGCCGCTGATCTGGTGGAACTGTTGGCAATGATCCAGTCGGACGAACTGGATCAGTCGCGTGCCAAAGACGTGCTGGCTGAAATGACGTCCTCCCGCTCGGCGCCACTGCGGCAGCCAAAAAGCTGGGCATCGAGCCGGTTGATCAGAACGAGTTGGCGGAAATTTGTAACCGGTTGATCACCGAGAACGCTCCCATCATTGAGCAGTACAAAGCCGGCAATGTGAAAGCAATCGGAGCGTTGATCGGCCAAGCCAAAAAGCTCAATCCCAACATCAATCCCGGCCTTGTTCGCCAAAAAATAGTTGAATTGATTGATTAATCATTGTCCTAAAACCAAGATACGCGAATATCCCGCGACAGCACTTGGCGCCACGTAGAAGAATTTGGTTGATCCACATTGTAGCTGTGGCGAGAGTGCCAACAATCAGCAACACAACGGCTAAATAACATCTCTCATGATCTGACTTCGTCGCAGTAATTCTAGTTTTCCCAGCGCAAATTGTATATCGACAGAGGCCCAACGAAGAATCAACTGATTCGATGTTCATGTGAAATCGGGACAGTCTATGATGATCGGCTTGATCTAATTGCGTGACTTCGACGAACCAGCCGCTGGGGAATGGTAAAAAAATGTCATGACCGGCGGTTACTCACGTTGTGTCTGAAAAGACGTTGGATTGATACTCACTACTGCGCATTAAGGCCGGCTTTCGCTGCCGCACGTCGACGTTTTCGCGGCTCCCAAACGATTCCCAATCTCGATACAATATTCTTTTTGCAGGCCATGAGAAACAAAAAAACAGTCATGGCGGTGTATTTTCACGAGCTTGCGAACAAGCTAAGATGGTTTCGCATCAGCAGCGGTATCGGACACGGAGCTCCAAAATTGGCAAACGAAATTAAGGGCCGAGTCAGTTCGGTTGACGAGTCCGGTCGACTCGTTTCAGACATATCCATCGAACGGGTGGCCGACGCTCCGCGGGACGAATCGACCATTGTCAAGTTTGGGGATCATGAAACGGTTGGGCTTCACCCTTCCGATCATGACCAGCCGCCGTCGACCATGGTTGCTTGCCTTGGCAAGAGCGGCTTCGTCGAGATCGAAATTGTGGGAATTAGTCTCAGCGAAATGCTGGGCATCAAGGCGGGTGAGCCCGTCACGATCAAGTGGTAGGCGGCGAACCGGATGGCGTTGCCTGACCCGTCAAGTGCGATACAATCGCAGACGATTCTTGATTCTTCAATCCAACCCATTTGGAAATCGTATGGACGTTCCCCAGATTTTGGCTCTATTTTCACGGTGGCTGCATGTGATTCCGGCCATGCTCCTGGTCGGGGGAACCTTGTTTCTCAGATTCTCGTTGGTGCCGGCAGCCAATGAAGTGGGAGGGCAAGACGAATTGCGTGAAGCGGCCCGTCGACGCTGGGCAAAACTGGTCATGATCTCGGTGCTGTTGATGCTGATTACCGGTTTTTATAACGCCTACCTGAAAGCAATCGGTTACCAATTGGGCGGCGTTTATTTGACGCTCCTGACAATCAAAATTCTGCTCGCGTTTTTTGTGTTCTACCTGGCCGCTGTGCTGACCGGTCGCAGCAATACCGCCAAAAAATTTCGGCAGAAAGAAATATTCTGGTTGAATGTGCTGTGCGCTGCCATGATTGCCATTGTCGCAATGGCCGGCTGGATGAAGTTGAGTCCGGAACCGGTCAAGATCCGCTCAAAAGAACAAGCAAATCGAGCTATGTCGCGGGTGGAACTTCCGCTAGGTAACGTTGTAGCGGATTATTGACCGGGCTTTTGCGAGATGTTTTCGTTTATCCGCGTGGGCAACGCCCCGCGCGATTGCTGAAGCGAAAGAAAAATGCCACAACGACGAGTTGCTTAAATGCCGTTGTACTCGCGGCAGCGTTATAATCTCGGGGTTATTAACCACTTTTCCCATGGAGGTTAGCTATGAACAATCGTAGACAATTTCTTACGGGGGTTGCGGCCATTGGAGTTGCGACGCCGCTGGGTGAGTTCATCGCTTACGATGACGAACCCAAGAAACTTGAATTGGAAATGGTCGGAAAATTCGTCGCCAAATCGCATGGCGACTTCGACACGGTCAAGGAGCTGCTTGGCAAAGAACCGGCTTTGATCAACGCCGCCTGGGATTGGGGCAATGGCGATTGGGAAACCGGTTTGGGCGCTTCGTCCCACATGGGGCGCAAGGAAATTGCCCAATGGTTGCTCGATCACGGTGCCCGGCTCGACGTGTTTGCAGCCGCGATGCTGGGCATGGATTCCGTGTTGGCTGAGATGCTCAAAGTCATGCCCGATATTCACGCGGTTCCAGGACCGCACGGAATTCCGATGCTCAGTCACGCAATTTTCGGACGTGAAGAGGCGGATGGTGTATTCGAGCTGTTACTGGCCGCCGGTGCCGATGTCAACGCCGCGTCAAATATGAAAATGACGCCTTTGATGGCGGCCGTCGGTCTCGACCGGGCAGCAATTGTCGAAGAGCTGCTCAAGCGGGGAGCCGACCCGGCCGCGACAGACGTCAAGGGTGTTTCGATTCTGGATGTTGCCAACCGGCGCAAGAACGAAAATGTGATCAAGATGATTGAAAAGGCGCTGAGCGAAAACTGATTTGTCTTTAACGCCAGGCAAAATAAGTTCTGAAACCAGGTTGGACCACAGACAATTCGCCACAGTGGATCGGGAGTTCTGGAAATCTACCGTGGGGTGATCGGCCGCGGCGGACCGGTTGTTACTCAGAATCGTAAACTGGCCGAACGGTGCCAGTTGCCCCGTCTGGTTTGCCAGGGCTGTTTTGCCGGGCCGGGAGACGCACCCGGCAGGAACGCCCCACTTACCGTGGACGATCTGCTTTTGGTGATCAACCGCACAAATTGGCTTTGGAGGAACTCGGCAATCTGACTAAGATATCCCGACATTTTCTGATTCGAATGGACTCGAAATGAATTCGTCGCCGGCTGCGGACAAAATAAGAATCGCGTGTGACAAGCTGCATCGAGCATCAAAATCGGTGCGTGTCCTGACGCATGTTGGTTGGTCCAGCCATGTGCGCGACGATTTTTTCAGCAGGGGTGCGAAAACGCTTCCCGTCGTCGATTATCCCGACTTCGACCCAAGCGAAACCATCGAGCTCCTGGCTTTGGCTCGCCAGGACTTTAAATTCTCCCAGCCAGTGAACGCGTGGCTCGGGAAAATCGCAGACAACGTCGAAACGTGCGCCCGCATGCTGGCTGCCACCGGCACCCCCGACTTTTTCAAATATTCGCGGCGACTCTACGGTGCGCCGGAAGATCAACTTGCTGACGAGGAAAACACGACGCTTGGCCTTGCTCTGCAGTTTGACGGCCTGTTCACCAATTTCAGCGACCTCGACCTCGGCGCCCCGCCGGCGGCATGCATTCTGGCCAGCACGGTCGCGAAAGAAATGGGAGCGGCCGTCCAAGCCATGTTCGGAGAAGATGCGCCCGAGATTCTCGTTGTGGATGATTTATCAGCCAATGCGCTTGCCGGTCCCAAACGCATCCGAGTGCGACGAACAGCCAGCTTCACCGACAAAGATGTACGCCAACTGATCCACCATGAAGCCCACATCCATGTGGCGACCTCTCTGAACGGACTGGCGCAGCCCAACCTCCGCATCCTCGGCGCCAGCCATCCCGGCACGACAAAGACTCAGGAAGGGCTCGCCGTGTTTGCCGAATTCATTACCGGATCGATGGATTTGGACCGATTTCGACGGCTCGCCGACCGCGTCATCGCGATTCAGATGGCCATCGAGGGAGCGGATTTCCTGCAGATCTATCGGTACTTCCTCGAACGCATTGGTGAGCCGCAACAGGCCTTTGAAAGTGCCAGACGGGTTTTTCGCGGAGGCGTGTTGACGGGCGGAGCACCTTTCACAAAGGATATCGTCTACCTGGACGGCTTGCTGCGCGTGCATAACTTTTTGCGAACCATGGTGGCTGCTGGGAGAGCCGATTGTTTGCGGCTCCTGTTTTGCGGAAAAATGGATTTGGAGGATCTGCCGGTTATCGGTCATTTGGCTAAAGAAGGCATCTGCCAACCGCCCCGGTATCTTCCTCCGTGGGCCAGTGACATTCGGTTTTTGCTGTGTTACCTCACTTACTCGTCGTTCTTGAACAAAATCGATTTGAGCCGCGTCAAGTCGCACTACGCTCAGCTATTGCACCAGGTTCCCCGGCAGACTTAATGTGGCACAGACCTCCGGGCTGTGTCGGTAATTTTCTCTCACGTCTCGGAGATCCGTGCCACATTGGAGGATTGTGGCACAGACCTCCGGGCTGTGTACGATTGCGTCAGTACCTTGGCAGCGGTAGTTTGCCAGCGCCGTGACATTTTTCATCCAAGACGTCCAATATCGCACGGCCCGAAAATTTCTTAGAATTGTCATGGTCAATTCGCTCGCAACTTGGCAGGTGTCAATCACCGGATTCGTCAAAAATAGCGACCGATTCGGCCGCGAATTGACACTTGACGCGTGATCGATACCATATCCGGATCGGTCACAGACACTAATCAGCGGGCGACTTGCGCACCGTTTTCGATACTGGAGAAAGCTCCCCATGACGACTCAAATTCTGAAAGCTCGCCGCGGCGAAATCACCCCCGAAATGGAATTCGTGGCTCAACGAGAGGCCTTAACCGCAGAACTGGTGCGCGACGAAGTTGCCGCTGGTCGAATGGTCATTCCGGCCAACGTGGTGCACCTTTCCAAACGACTTGAACCGATGTGCATCGGGATTGCAGCCAAGTGCAAAATCAATGCGAACATTGGCAACAGCGCCGTAACAAGCGATATCGAAGGCGAATTGGAAAAGCTGCACACCTCAGTGCACCATGGCGCCGATACCGTGATGGATCTTTCCACCGGCAAAGACATCGATAACATTCGCGCCGCCATTATTGATGCTTCTCCGGTTCCGATCGGAACCGTGCCCATCTACCAGATGCTGGAAGAATTGGGCGGCAACATCGAAGACATGCGTCCGCAACATTTCCTGGACATGGTCGAGCACCAGGCGAAACAGGGCGTCGACTACATGACAATCCATTGTGGAGTGTTGATGGAGCACCTGCATTTGACGACCAAGCGGGTGACAGGCATCGTCTCCCGCGGCGGATCGTTGATCGCCAAGTGGATGATGGTTCATCGCAAACAAAATCCGCTTTACGAATCATTTGATGAACTTTGCGAAATCATGAAGCAATACGATGTCACCTGGAGTCTGGGTGACGGTCTCCGCCCCGGCAGCATTGCCGACGCCAGCGATGAGGCCCAATTTGCTGAACTCGACGTGCTTGGTGAATTAACCAGGCGCGGGCAGGACAACGGCACGCAAGTGATGGTCGAAGGCCCGGGGCACATTCCGATGCACCAGATTCAGATGAATATTGAACGGCAAATCGAGGTCTGTAACGGTGCACCGTTTTACGTGCTCGGTCCGCTGGTAACCGACGTTGCCCCCGGTTACGACCATATCACCAGCGCGATTGGTGCGGCGATGGCGGGTTGGCACGGTGCGGCCATGCTCTGTTATGTGACGCCCAAAGAGCATCTTGGACTGCCCAACAACGACGACGTGAAACAGGGCGTTATTGCCTACAAAATCTCCGCGCACGCGGCCGACGTAGCCCGCGGACGAGTGGGCGCCCAGGATCGTGACGATGCGCTCTCCAAAGCCCGTTTTGAATTCGATTGGAACGAGCAATTTCGACTGTCGCTCGATCCGGAGACTGCCAAAGCCTTTCACGATGAAACCTTGCCACAGGACACCTTCAAGAGTGCCCACTTTTGCAGCATGTGCGGACCCAAGTACTGCTCCATGAAAATCACAGAAGACATTCGCAAACTGGCCGCAGCCGAAGGTCAGCTTGTGCCACTGGAAGTGGACGAGTAAACGCACGTTTTTGTGTCGCGTACTTTTGGAATCCCGACGCGTAAGCGAGGAAAAACCGGCACGCAACTCCTCGCTAACGCGTCGGGTTATCTGGCGTAATACGAGCACGCCGCGCAAGCCAGTGAGTCGGTTATTGCCGGGAAACTCACTAGTTCACGCGGCGCGATTGTATTGAAGCGCAACTTCGAAAAGCGAGGTCGGGTGCCCCGATGATTAATGTTCCGGATGGAATTCAGCGCTGCCCGGTTTGATACCGGCCAAGTTCCTGCTTCATCGTCGTTAACCGCTCGCGCGCCGATTCAAATTCGGGGCAGTACTTCGAGCGCCTTGTTAAAGTGCGCTTCTGCCATGTCATGCCGGCCATATTTACGCCAATAGAGCACAGCCAAATTGCTATGGGCCACTGCATTATCAGGTTTGAGCTCCAGCGACTTTTCAAAAAACTGCTCTGACAATTTGACGTCGTCGCGAATGAGTGCTTCCACTCCGAAATTGCTGTAGGTAATCGAGCGGGCAACCGTCGTATCTACCAGTGGGAGGTTGCAAACCACAAACAACCCGATCAGCCACGGGGCCACCATTGTCAGACTGGCAGGGCCTTTTTCTTTCCAGGCATCGTACAGCAGGACAATTCCCGGGGCCGCAAAAATCAACATCAAGGGTACGAGCGGAAAACGGTATCGGCCAAACACGAAAAATCCGATCACACTGGCCGTGAACGCACCGATCATCAGGTACGCCCACCACAGCTCTCGCCAGTTTCGTCGAGTCAGCCAGATTCCGACCATACCCAAGGGTACCAGCGTTCCGAAATGGAAAATGTACGATGTGAATCGCAGCGGCGGTGACCACAACGCGTGCGTGTACTGGTCTTCGGTGTCAACCAGCTCGGTCGCGTTGATCGTCAGCAGCGTCTTGGTGCCGATCAACTTGAGCCAGTCAACCGGATCGCGTTTGATGTAGTCCAGTGACTTGGCCAGGAAATAATCGGAAACTTCGGCGGGCGTCAATTTTCGGCCCATTGCGGCTTCGGCGATATCGATCGCGTCGCGTTGTTCGTAAATCGCGTCGCCTCGACCTGCCTTTAGTGGCACATAGGTTCCGTCTGCTTTGGGATTGTTGCCGATGTAAAAATTCGGGCCCAGTTGTGACGTCGTTAGATGAAACTCGCCACCGACATAATAATTGCGAATGGCGACCGGGCTGAGTGTGATCACCAGTCCCAGACCAATGGAACAACATAACGCCAACCGTCCTGTCGCAGGTCGGAACTGAACCCCATCAACCGGCTTGCGAAACAGAGCCCACAATCCGACCACGGGAATCAGCACCAGCGCGTTTTCACGGGTCAGGCAGAACAGTCCGAGCGTCGCTCCGATCCACACCCACCATTTCTTCTTGTCGGAGGCAAGCGTTTTCGAGCACAACCAGATCAACACGGATACGAAAAACAGGTCCAGAATGCTTTTTTGAATCAGGCTTTCCAGGAAGATCGACGGCGCATACAGCGACATGATCACGCCTGCGACAATTCCAGCTCGCCGATTGAACAGGTTGGTCGTCGCATTCATCAGGAAGACGCAAGCGACCGCACCCAAAAAAGTCTGGATCAGTCGTACTGACGACAGCGAGTTGCCGACCAGGATATGGACCAAAGCCAGGAAATAGGGATAAAGGGGCGCCTGGTAAAAGACCTCGGTGCCCAGCCAGTTTCCACTGGCGATGTCACGCGCCCACAAATCGTATCGTTCGGCGTCACCAATCAAGTAGGGATAGAACGGGGCTGATGTAATCCACCAGTTATGTAGCGACCTGACCAGCCACGCAAACACGAACATCATCGTCGAATCGGCGAGGTGTTTACTGTTACTGTCGGCGAGTTAAGGTTTCTTTTTCTATCATGGATGGCTGCCTGTATGCAATCATCGAATTCAGGCAGGTCGCAACTGTAGCGAAGCGCGATTTTTGAACAAGGAAGCGACCGTTTCACCAGCACAATTGTTAGAATCGAATTGTTTGCAACATTGCCCCCACGCAAAATTCAGTCAGCCGAGGCAGTTGAAAGTCCGGCGCGGGATTGAACGGGTTGATGAAACACAATGCAGATTGTGTCAACCTGGAGTAACGCAAATTTTGCTCGTTACCGTCCGATCACAGTTCGGGAAACACATGGTTGCCCAATTCATCCAGCCGCAGTTCGCAAACGGAATCGACATCCGCCAGCCGAAGCGGGGCGTACAGGTGCGGAAATAAATCGCCGCCACGCGACGGTTCCCAACGCAATTCGTCACCTAGCTTGCGCGGATCGACCGACACCAGGACGAGATCGGTTTGGCCGGCAAAATATTTGGCAGCAGTTTCGGCAACTTGGTGAGGGGCTGAAAAGTGAATGTAACCATCGACCAAGTCGATTTCCGCGCCAGCGAATTCACCCGCCGCCGCAGCTGATTCCCACAACACCTCGCGAAACAATTTTATAAATTTTGTTCGGGGCGATATCATCCACCGATGCGGATCCTGTCGTTTTCTGCCTGATCTTTCATGCGAGCGATGACTTCGGGCAACGGAAATTCCAGGATGGATACGTCTCCCAGGCTTTTGATTTCTTTTAACCGATGCCAGCCCCGCGTCACCAGTGCTTCGCGTTCCTGCACGTAAACGGGATCAAGATGTGATTTGGAAAACGGGCCCTCGACAGCGACGGTTCAAAGTCGTCGGCGACAATGAACTGAGCCAACGTTGGATTGCAGCGAATGTGTTTTTCGGGCGTCGCATGCAGCAATTCGGGATCGATCAAACCGATCACGAATCGCAAGTACAATTCGCTGTCGGTAACATTTCCTACGTCACCGCCACAGATCGTGCATAAATAGCCTTCGTCACATTTAGCCATGTCGATCTCGGATTTGGATCACAGTCCCAGCACATCGTTCATGGAATACAACCCCGGCCCCTGCTGGACCAGGAATTTGGCAGCAGCCAACGCACCGAGGGCATAGCAATCCCGATTCGAAGCGGCCACTCGCAACTCAATCGTTTCACCCAGCATTCCAAAAATAATCATGTGTTGCCCTGGATCGTCACCTGCCCGAACAGCATGATAGCCAATTTCATTCGGTGCGCGTTTGCCGACCATTCCTTCGCGACCGTGCCGGTGCAGATTCTGGCCCATGGCCTGAGCGATGAGTTGGCCAAACTTGATCGCCGTACCACTGGGCGAATCTTCCTTGAAGCGATGATGTCTCTCGATAATCTCCACATCGACTCCGGAAGAGTGATTTTTTAGTGCGCGGCCCGCCGTCTCTGCCAATTTCATCGTAAGATTTACGGCAAGGCTCATGTTGGGTGCCCACACGATCGGAATCTGATGACTTTCCGATTTGAGTTTGTTGATGGTGTGTTCTGCCAAACCGGTTGTTGCCATCACCAATCCGACTTTGCTGTCAGGCAACGAGCGAGGATCGCTTCGGCTCCGGCTGGATTCGAGAAATCGATCACGACCTCTACCGCCTCCGGCATATCCGTCGACAACCGAATTCCCAGCGGGCCGACACCGGCAATTTGGCCTGCGTCCGCGCCAAGCTGCGGATGCGAGGCCGATTCCAGTGCCGCCACAATCTTCAGTTCCGAATCTTGGCTGGCCAAGGTCGATTAGCCGCCTTCCCATGCGGCCCGCCGCACCATTTATCGCAATTTTGGTCATAATTTTTCCAATAAGCAAAACGAATCGTTAGGCACCGAGAATATCAATTTTGTTAACCATTCGGGACCAACTTAATCAAATGGCCAGTTCTTGAAACCGGGACTTGGTTATACAAAATCCACCCAAACTTGCCATTTGACTAATTGGACACATCCAAAACGGGACATTTCGGCGGACAAAATAAGTTCTCAAGATCACCGTAAACCATTACTAAATAGAGACTTGTGAATCCGCATGTCGCAAAATTAAACACTTTTGTTTGACTGGTTTTGACCTCGCCCCTAGAATGTGACGCTCAAATCAGAGGCGAGCTGGGGAATCTACAGAACGAGACTCGGACTGGCCTCAAGAAATGGAGAAATGAGATGGCAAAGATGAAAAAAGCCGAAGTGAAACCCTTCAAAGAGATGTTGCTGCAGCTTCGAGCGCGTCTCCGCGGGGATGTTTCCACGCTGGCCAATGCTGCGCTTTCCAAGTCGGGAGGCAATGGCGGCGGCTCGTCAGCTGTTCCTAGTCATATTGCGGACCTCGGCACCGACACCTATGAACAGGACAACACGATTTTGCTGATGAACAATGAGGGTGCAACGCTTTCGCAAATCGAACAAGCTCTTGAAAGAGTTGAAGATGGCGTCTATGGTTCGTGCATGGAGTGTTCGGGAAAAATCCCGAAAATGAGACTCAAAGCCATTCCCTACACCGCCTACTGCGTCAAGTGCGCTTCTCAAATTGAATCAGGTCAATTCTAGTACTGCTGAACACTTAAATAAAAGCCAGGGCGGACGGTTGCTTGTTAATCGTCTCGCCCTGTTTTTTGCGCTGGCGTTGCTGGGATTGAGCTTGGACTTGGCGACCAAGTCGTACATGTTCAACCATTATTTTGATCCATCCGTCATGGAGCATCAACAGTCCGAACATTGGTTGATCGACGGAGTACTGGGAATTCAATGCTCGACGAATCCAGGTGCGTTGTTTGGCATTGGTAAGGGTTTCAGTTGGTTTTTTGCGACGCTTTCCGTCGTTGCCATGCTGGGAATCATTTTTTGGCTATTCGTTTGTCAGGCCGCCAGGGATCGCTTGCTTAACTTCTCACTCGGCCTGATCGCCGGTGGAATCCTGGGGAATCTTTACGACCGACTGGGGTTTGGTTACCTGCCAGTCTATCCCGAATCGATCAGGACCAATGTGCGAGACTGGATTTTGTTCCGGATCGAAGGCTGGCCGCCGTTTGATCCCTGGCCAAATTTTAATATCGCGGACAGCTTACTCGTCACCGGCGCGGTGCTCTTATTTATCAATGCACTTTTTTTTGCGGATGACGCGGTTCCTCCGAAAGCAGAAATATCCGATGAAACTTGATCCAGAAATTCAAACCCGACTGGATTTGGCCAGGCAAATTGCCAAACAGGCCGGTGCGATTACGCTCGAGTATTTTCAGACGGACCGATTTGAAGTGCACCGTAAAGGCGATGGATCGCCATTAACGATCGCAGATCAAAAATCGGAAACACATCTTCGCGAGGTCATCTCGCGGTCGTTTCCTGAAGACGCGATTGTCGGCGAAGAATTCGGTGAAACTTCGGGCAGTTCTGGCTTTCAGTGGGTGCTTGATCCGATCGATGGGACCAAATCATTCATTTCGGGTGTCCCGCTGTACGGCACGATGGTGGGCGTTACGGTCGACGGTCGGGCTGTGATTGGATCGGTTTATTTTCCGGGGTTGGACGAAGGGATTTTTGCAGCTCGCGGGTTCGGAAGTTGGGCCTACCAAGGCGATCGAGAACCTGTCGCAGCCAAAGTCTCAACCAAAACAACACTTTCCGACAGTGTCCTGGTGACATCGGAGGTCCGAAACATTTGGCGTGCGCGGTGCGGCGGACGTTTATCGAAAACTGGCTGAAAGCGTTTACTTCGCGCGAACCTGGGGAGATGTCTACGGCTATCTGCTTGTTGCCACGGGTCGCGTTGAAATCATGATTGATCCGATTTTGAACGTGTGGGACGCGGCCGCAGTGCAACCGATCATTGAGGAAGCCGGCGGCAAATTTACCGACTGGGCCGGAAACGAATCGATCCTCGCCGGGGAGGCAATTGGTTCCAACGGTCTTGTGCACGAATCAGTGCTTCGCGTGACACGCAGTCACGCCGGCAAGTTCGCGTCTGCCTGAAACGGCTTCGATCGATATGCCAACGTCCAGTCATCCCCACGCCGTCCGACCGGTCGATCCAAGCGAGAACATTTCTTTCGACGAATAAGACCGGAATTTTCAGGGTTCACCGGGAAAACGATTTAGCCTGGCACCAATCGCGGCTATCATGGAAACTTCGGCTGCCGTTTGCCCCCGTTGATGGGCGATCGCCCAGCCCGCCGGGAACAAAATCGTAACTTGCCAATCACAATCGATGATGAGCCAACTGATGCGTTTGACGCTGAAAAAACGAGGGACAACTTTTGGATTTTTGCTGTGCATGTGCCTCTCGGGATGCGAAAAAACCAACTATGAACCGCTGCTGATGAAGCAAAAAGTTCGTGAGTTGGAAGAACAGCTTGAATCGCTCAACAGCGGGCAAGCCAAGTCCGGAATTTCGGCGGACGCCAGCGCGAAAATTGCCAAATTGGAAAAAGAACTCCAAACCCTGCAGGCATCCAATCGCGAATTGGAACAAAAACTTGCGGCGCGGCAGAAGCAAAACGAAGCCGAATTGCGAGCCGAATTGGAAGGGCTGGATGCCTTTATCAAAACCGATTCGCAGGGCCTGTTAGACACAGTTGACCTGACGGAAGTACGTTACGACAACGAACTGCTGCGGCGACTGGTCGACTTGAAAGCGTTGAAACATCTCTCGCTGAATGCTTCGACGGCAAATGAGGAAACGTTTGAAATTGTCGGCCAACTTCACGGGTTGGAGAGACTGGATTTCGAACGCGCGCCTGCCACGCCGGAAGCTCTGGAATATTTGAAGGGCCTTAAAAAGCTCAAATATCTCTATCTGTTTCGGGCCACGCTGTCCGACGAAAGCCTGCAAGTGCTTGCAGAATTCCCCGCGCTGGAACAAATTCGTTGCGGGCAAACGCGCGTTAGCGATGGCGGTTTGAAATATCTGGAAAATCTCCAAACGCTTCGCGCAATTGACTTGAGTGACTGCAATCGGGTCTCGGACAAAGGCCTCGAATCGCTGGCCAAATTGCCCAAGCTCAGTTTTCTAAAAGTCTGGGGCCCACAAATCACGGATCAGGGGATGGAATCAGTTGCCAAAATGGATTCGCTGCAAGTGCTTGGTCTCAACGATTCGCAAGTAACGGATGCCGGAATTGCCAAACTCGCTGGATTGAGAAATCTGACCGAGGTGCATCTGTTTCGAACCCTGGTCGGTGACGACGGGATCAAGGTGCTTGCCGAACTCCCAAATATTAAGATGCTGAATTTGCGTGACACGAAAATATCGGACACCGGCGTCGGCTATTTGGCAACTTGTCAAAAACTCGAGAAACTGGATCTGAGCGAGACAAATTCTCCGGGGGTAACCGATGCATCGGGCCCGCATTTTGCCCAGATGACCGAGCTGACCGAGTTAAATCTATGGAGCACCCAGGTCTCGGACGAATGTGTCCGGGGCATCATCGGCTTGAACAAAGTCACCTGGCTGAATCTGGACAAAACCAAAGTCACCAACGAAGGCATCAAGCTGCTCAGTGCGATGCCTCAGCTGGAATGGCTGCACATCGGTTCTAACGAAGTCACGGACGACGTCGTGCCAACGCTGGTCGAACTGGGCAACCTGAAATACCTCAACATCTCGTTCACCAAGATTACCGAAGACGGCTTTTTCGAACTCGATGATCAGTTGCTGAAACAGGGCTGCAAGGTTGTCGGGCCGTGAGAGGCAAGAGGCACTTTGTTTGCCTACTTGCCTACGTCCCCAACGTGGATCGCGCATCCTCGATGATGGGATTGAGGAACTTGAACGACTCTCTGACCACTTCGGCCGCATTATTACTGTGGCGACTCAATTCGACGTGCAGCCCCCCTTCGTAACCCACTTCGAATAACGACTCAATCACCGGAGGAAAGTGAATCTGGCCCTCGCCAAACATCAAATGCTCGTGGACGCCAGCCCGCATGTCTTCGATGTGGACGTTCACCAGCCGATCCTGCCACCGCTCGATGAACGTCACGATGGGAACTTCACTCAGGCAAAACAGGTGGCCAATATCAAGCGTCATTTTCATGCGCGGCGAATCGACCAGGTGGATCAGCCTTTCAAACCGACCCGTCGTATTCGATTAACATCCCCGGTTCGGGCTCAAATCCAATGTCAATTTGACATGCTTCGGCATAATCGAGGATGGGTCTCAAATTTTCAACCAGCCGGTCGAGTGCTTGTTGAAACGATTGCTCGGGCGGTTTTTTTCCCGACCAGATGGAAACGCAATCGCTCTCCAGGATTACCGCCGTATCAATACAGTATTTCAAAAACTCCACCCGCATTTGCACCTGGGACTCGTCTTCTTCCATCAACGTGGGCCAATGTTTCCGATAAGGATCCAGCAGAAACCGGGCACCTGTTTCAATCACATTCGAAAATCCGTTGTGCTCGAGAAACTGTTTGAACTGCTTGAGCTGCTCAAATCGCCGTTCGCTTTTCGGGTTCAGCCATTGGTGATCAATCGTAATCGCTACGCTCTTATAGCCTGTATCTGCCAGCAATTGCAGCGCTTCCAGCGGATCATGATGAGCCAAGCCGTTTGTGTTGTATCCGAGGATCATGACGATTTCGCGGGCAGGATTAATCAGGAGTCCTAATGATGATTCAACCATGCCAAATTGCAATCCGTCGAACCGTCGTTACGTCGAACGAATCCAGCGGCCTAACAATACGGCTGGAACCAGCAAGCCAATTACTCCAATCGCGTAAATGACCTGACCAGGCGCAGCAAGATAGCAAATGGACGCATCAAAAATGATCAGACTCCGCAAAGTCGCCATGACGACGCCTTGAACATCGCCCGGCTTTCCAGACGAAATCGCAATCACAACTCGGCGAATTATTGTGACTGCGATCAACAGGATCAGCAACGGAAACAGCGATGCGATCCGAAGCGGAAATTCCGCACCTGACAAATATCGGAGTCAGCGCGATCCCTGTGATTCCCAACAGCAACATCGCGCCGGCCGGCAGCAAGATCAATGGGCGACTTTGTACCGACTCGTTGCGGGCAAACCAGGTCACTCCCGAAATGAGTACTCCCAGGCTGAGGGCGACAATCCAGACTGGAGACGCGAAACCAAACAACCAATTCGGGTAAATCGTGCTTGCGGTCGCCGTGCTTGCCCCCAGCAACACGTTAAGTCCGCGGCAGACACCCATGGCGACCGGCGACAAGAAAGTTCGCTTCAGAAACACGTTGTACAGGCAAATAAATACGACCAGCAACCCGCCGATCACAATCGGGCGCGGATCACTCAAACTTGTTACAGCCTCGGTGCCCCGATTGGCAAGCAGACTGGCTAGCAATGATCCGCACAAACCGATGGCCAGGAATCCAAATCCAACACTCCGCGCTAAAGTCAAATTGATTTGTTGTGAAGGGAGCGGTCGGGTGGGTCGCAGTTTGGAATCGACCTCATAATCGAACACGTCGTTGAGAATCATGCCGGCGGTATACAGAAACGCCGAAGTCAGAACGAGCACCATCAACAACAACGGCGGCGACCAGTTTCCATTGGCCAGCAAATATCCCATCAACACATTCGAAATCGCTGAGGGCAAGGCCGAAATTCGGAACAGCCTGAGCCAGGCCACTCGAGACGAGTTGTGAGATTGGTCGGTCATTTGAACGGGATTAGTGCGGTGCTGGCGCAACATCAAAACTTACGCTTCGAGCTCGTATTTGCACGGACTTGGCGTTGTCATACAACTCCCACTATGCTCGTGGCGCGCTTCAGTGCTAGCCGTGACTGCTGGCAAAAAAACGGCTTGCCGGGAGCGCATAAAAAAACCCGACTGCCTGTTGCCAAGCTAGTCGGGTAACCCCCCTGGGATATCACAATTTCGCAACATCCGCTGCAATGTGTTGTGTTAACACGTCAGGTATCGGCTTGGACGAGGGACCGTCTTTGCTAAATATCAGCAACTTTTCGGTCTCCGTAAATTTAACCGGAAATCACGTCAATTTCGCGAATTCCGGTTACAAATTCTACACGAGCTGGTGAAACTTTTCCGATTATCAGGATACGTGGATGGTCTCGCTGCGCAAATTGCGAGCCGCGCGGGTTTGAATGGTTCGACAATCGGAAATGGACAAAGACGTGAATCGATCTACAAGTTGGCTAACGGTCTTGCCTTCATTGGTCATTCCCACCTGTTTGGGACTGATCATGTACCTTGGAATGTCGGCGATGCTTGAACGCGACATCATCGCCAATGAAGTCGTGATCCGGTACCTCACCGGGCATCCCGTTTCCACGGCTACCCTGATTCTGTTTTTCGTCGGCGTAGGATCATTGTTGATGATTGCCACCAATGTCTTCGCGCAGTGGGGTGCGGCCAACAGGATTCACTTTCGCGACCCGTCGTCCGAACCAACTCGGGCCGAAAACGACGACGAGAATCAGCCGGAATCATCCACTGAAAATGAGCAGCCGTGCATCGATCAAGCCATCGAGTTCGGCAACCAGCTGCTCAAGTTGCCAAAACGATTTCGCGATCACTATTTGTGGCAGCGGCTTCACGAATCACTTCATTTTGTACACCGAACCGGATCAGCGAAGGGCCTGGAAGACGAAACAAAGTACCTTTCCGAGCTGGACCTCGACCAGCAGCAGCAGCGTTATTCGCTCGTTCGGATTTTGATCTGGGCGACGCCCATGTTGGGATTCCTTGGCACTGTGCTGGGCATTTCGCAGGCGCTCGGTGGCATCAATGTCGGACCGGAAAATGATTTTCAGGAAATGATGGGCGGGTTGCGTGCAAGTTTGTATGTCGCGTTCGACACGACAGCGCTGGCCCTGGTTCTATCGATGGTCTTGATGTTTGGGCAATTCCTCGTGGATCGTATTGAACTGCAACTTTTGAAATTCGTCGATTACCGGACGCGTCAGGAATTGTCAGCACGATTCGACATGTCGGCAGCCAGCGAATTTGCTGCTGTCGAAAAAATGGGACTGGCGGTGCTGGCGACGGCTGACGAATTGGTACAACGTCAAAGTGCATTGTGGCACAAGAGTATTTCCGCCGCGGAAAAAGCGTGGGCGGACTCGATCACCGGCGTTAACGAACGCGTGCGCGACAATCTGTCATCGGCGCTGGATCAATCCGTCGAGAAAATCACCGCCACCATTGGCAACTCGATTCAAAAGGCTGACGATTCGATGGCTCATCGCTGGCAGCAATGGCAAGTCACGCTGTCGGATAGCGCGCGAAACATGAAAGAACAGCAACGCGAGCTGAATTCGCAAACGCAACTAATCAAAGACCTGGTCGATTCGGTGACGGTCAAGGTGCTCGATCCGCCCTTCGAAAAGCGTGTCGAAACAACGGAGACGATCGTTGCCGCAGCCTTAGAATCGCACAGACAACCAGCGGCGACCGTGGAATCCGTGGACTTGACGGAATCGGACACGTTGGCGGCTCACAATGACGACAATTCGCAGGCAACCCGCATTTATTTTGCCAAGTTCACGGAAGAAATTCCCGCCGACTCACCGGCCGCATCGGAAGCGGACGTCCCTGAATCGGCGGATGCGTTCGAGGATTCGTCACCGGATGTCGTCATTCCGCCGGGCGTCGACCTACCGCTAGTTCGGTTATTCCATCCAGAAGATCACAGCGGCAAGGAACCACGGCAAGACGTTGAATCTGAACATTCTGAACCGTCCGATCATTTGCCTCGCTATCGCTATGCCGAACAACTCGCGGGTGTCGATCCGGTCGACTTGTTTCCAGTTCAAATCGATTCGAAGAAGGCCGCATGAGGCGCTCTCGTAGAAATCGAGAAATGGTGGCCGTTTCGCTGTTTCCGTTTCTCGCCGTCTTGATTTGCACGCTGGGCGTTTTGATCGTCCTGTTGGTCTTGGCGGTCAAAGCTGCCGACGTCGAAGCGCATGATTTACGCGCATCGCAACAGGCAGAAACAAAAGCGGAAGTTGACCGCCTGGCCATGCAACTTGACACGGAGCAATTGCGCGTTGCCGGACTGGAACAAGTCCGCCCCGAAGCGGTCAAACGGATGGCCGACGTTCGCACGCATCGCGGCCACCTTGAATCTGATATACGGCAACTCGACAAGCAAGCGCAGGAACTTGCCAATCAACTGCGAGCAATTGAGCAACAGGCGGATAAGCCGGACATTGTGACCGCCGACTCGGAACTGGCTGAGCTCGAAGAAAAAGTCGCCTTGGCACAGGAAAATCTGGAAAACGTACGCCGTCAATCGCAACAGTCACAACCGGTTACCTATGCAATCGTTCCCCAGGCAGGTACCGGCGGAACTCATCGACGCCCAATCTACATCGAATGCACGGCTGAAGGGTTGACCCTGCAGCCACATCAAGTCGTCTTGCAACGGAACGATTTTGGCGAAACATTTCTCCCTGGTAATCCGCTGGATGCAGCTTTGCTTGCGATTCGAGAGTATTGGACCAAATACGATTTGGCCGGCGCAGAAGGGCAACCTTATCCGTTGCTGGTGATCCGCCCCAGTGGTACCCAGTCGTATGTGTTGGCTCGACGAGCAATGAGCAGCTGGGACAGCGAATTTGGGTATGAAGTCATCGAGGAGGATAAGGTTCTTGAATTTGGCGAACATGACTCGCAATTGAAAGAAGTGATCCTCGCCGCCATCGCTGACGCCAAACGACAACACGCGTACGTCGCGGCGGTTCGCGAGCACCGCAGTCGACTGCTGGGATCGGCTGACAGCTCGCAACAGCGACCCGGACTGGTCGTCTCGGGCCCACAGGGGGGCTTCGTTTCCGAAAACGGATTCGCCCCAACCGGTTCCATTTCCAACGCCTCGAACTCGCAAGATCAGGCGGGCGGCGACGCCTTCGCTCAGCAAGCTTCTTTCGCCGCCAATCAGCCGTCAAAGCCAATCTCCCCATTCGGGTCCGCGCTGGATCACTATCTCGAGTCGCCGCAACAGCCGGGTCAGCGGACCCAATCGTTGGCCACAAACAAGCCGTCGGGCTATCCACTGGAATCCAGGGGTGGTTCGGGCGACTCGAATTCGGAAAACAACGGAACCACAAACACAGGCCAGAACAACGATCAGGCAGCCACGAATTCAGCAGCTGGAACTTCGTCTGCCAATGCTCAAATGGCGAACGCCCCATCCGGAAGTGGCAATTTCCAAGCGGGTAGCAGCAGTTCGTGCCAGAGTCTGGCAGATGGCCGTGGAAAGAACTGGGCTCTGCCGTCACGAACCCCAGGTGCGACAGGTTACCTGCGGCCGGTCCGAATTTATTGTGGCCCCGATGCTCTGCAAGTAAGAACCGCATCGGATGAACCGATTACGATCCCCTTCGACGGCTTGACCGAAAATGCCATCGCACCACTGGTCGATAGCGTCTGGAAAATGATCGATGGATGGGGCGAAGCCGGGGCCAACGGATATTGGAAACCCGAACTCCGCTTCACCGTCCAACGGGGAGGCGAACGCCGATTCGCCGACCTCCGCCAATTACTGGATCAAAGCGGCTTTCAGATCGAGGGCCCGAATAAATGACATTAAAAGAAATAAAAACTGGACAAGATTCATTTCTTGACATCATTGCCAACCTGGTCGGAATCCTGATCATTCTCGTGGTCGTCGTCGGCGCCCAGGCAAAAAAGAACTGGATCAAGACCGAACCGAATTCAGCTGACATTGCCCACGTCGAAGAATTGAAAACGAATCTGGAAGACGCTAACGCGATTGTCAATAAATTGACTGTCGACAATCGGTTATTGGAGGAGCAAATCGACCGCGAGGTTCAGCTGGGCACCCAGTTGGCCAAGAAACGGCACCGGATGTTAGTCGCGCTGGAAATCATCAAACAAAAAATCGGGCAGAAAAAAGAACAGTTGGACGAGCAGCGTCAGGTTCAGTTCGACAAGAACGTCAAAAAGGCCTCGCTTGAGACGCAACTCGCCGAAATCCAGACCGAAATCCAGGCTGTCAGTACGGTCGCCTCTCCGACAACCGAAACCATCGAACATTACCCGACACCCATTGCAAAAACCGTTTTTTCTGACGAAGTTCATTTTCGGCTGGCCGCTGGTAAATTGTCCTATGTGCCGATGGATGAACTGTCGGACCTGATGAAAACCGAATGGAGAGTCAAAGCGGAAAAGCTCAAACAGTCGCCCTCCACGCTCGAAACGATCGGACCCATTGCCGGATTTCGCATGCAATACGAGTTGGAAGCAGTTACGGTCACGCGGCCGACCGAATTTGGAGAATCGGTTCAACAGATTGTCCGGCTCAACCGATTTGTGCTTTTTCCGGTCTTCGAGGGTGCGGGTGAAACTGTCCCGCAAGCCCTCCAGGAAAATTCGGAATTCCGGCAAAAGATCGAACGACAAGCCGCAAGTAAAACCACCGTCTCGGTTTGGGTTTATCCCGACAGTTTTTCCCAGTTCAACGAGCTGAAAAAATGGCTCCGCAGCGAGGGTTATCAAACAGCCTGTTGGCCCCTGTCGGAAGGGAGTTTAATCTCGGGCGGACCTAACGGTTTTAGAACATCAGCGCAGTAAAAATTCGCGGCAACTTATCAATCACCGCCTTGTTGATAACCCAAGTGGAAATGACGTCCGCGCGCGTGCGCACTGGATTCGCTGCTTGGATCGGTTAGACTTTAGTATCTCCTGCTAATCGGCGAGCCACTTCGCCGCTTCTCCCGAGTGACCTAGTCAACATTGTTTCCATGGCCAGAAAGAATCCCAAACGAAATATTTCGCGAATCGAAACTTACAGTGCCGCCGGAAAAATGTATGGCGGCTGGGAAGTCCGCATGCAGCGGCGCGGAAAAAAGACCGAAAAATTTTTCTCGGACAATGCCTACGGCGGCAAACGCAACGCACTCAATGCGGCCAAAGAATTCCGCGACGAACTGGAAGGAAAATCCCGCAAGTACTCGGTCCGGGAATTAGCGCAGCATCCTTCCAGTCGCAACCATTCTGGAATCGTCGGAGTCCGCTTGCATCAGCAAAAAGACACGCGCGGCGACTATATCTACAGCTACTGGTATTGGGTCGCACAGTGGACCGATGGCCACGGTCGCCGCAAAACCAAGTCATTTTCGTGCCACACCCATGGCGACGAAGAGGCATTTCGGCTCGCCTGCGAATCGCGCCGAAAAGGCGTTGCCCTGGCCAAACGGTAAGTCGGTGCCGAAAACGGCTGCGTGTCCAATGCTTACCCTCGTTCCGATAGGGTGTTGGATGGCTAAGAAGTAACTTCATCCGGCTGTAGCGGAGGTTGGCCGGGCCCACGAATTCGAAGTACTGTAACGATCCTGTCTTCGAAAATGAAGACAGCCCGATACGTGCGGCCTTTGGGCGTTTGGAACAAACATTGTTTAAGACCTGCGTCCAGAGTTTGAGTTTCAGGCGCCGAACTCAGAGAATTGGGGGCGGTAGCCATTCGAACCATCGCCCCATCGAGGGCAGTCAGCCACTGCCGCGCTCCATTGGGACTGCGTTCAATTAGCCATTCAAAAACGAAATCAGGCACAGAAGCAAAATAAGACAACCGCTCAGATGATATCGTCGCTCAAGCACTTGATTCACTTCTGTTCAAGAGTCTAAAACGGCATCGAGCTTAAGCGATTCCATCCACTCGATGCCCCAGCCTCTGTTTTCTTTGGCTTGTAAACCGAGATCGTTCCCCCACCAACCCAACGCCAACGGTTCCATCCAAAATGGAGGGGCAGCAGTTCCGTTGTTCGTGACGGAGCGCGAAGGCAGTTTCGAATCGAATTGCGACTAACTAATAGCACAACACCGGCCCCAACCACTTTTCCACGTAATCGACCGACTCGCCCTTCAATTTCGCATAATGTTCAACTTGATCCTTGGTAATCTTGTTGATCGCAAAATAACGCGACTCCGGATGGGCAAAGTACAATCCGCTGACCGCGGCGCCGGGCCACATGGCGAATGACTCGGTTAGCTTGATCCCGGTCGTCGCCTCCACATCCATCAAATTCCAAAGCGTCGCTTTCTCGGTGTGGTCGGGGCAAGCAGGATAGCCGGCCGCCGGCCGAATCCCGCGATATTTTTCTTTGATCAGTTCTTCTTGCGACAAATTCTCGTTTTCACCAAAACCCCAATCGATGCGGGCTCGCTGGTGGAGCATTTCCGCGAATGCCTCGGCCAAACGGTCCGCCAGCGCGGAGACCATGATCGCGTTGTAGTCGTCGTGATCAGCACGGTATTGAGCCGCCAATTCGTCACAGCCCAAACCCGTCGTGACGGCAAATCCCCCAATAAAATCGGCACGACCGCTGTCCAGCGGCGCGATGTAATCGGCCAGCGAACGAAAGTGCTCGATGCCCTGCCGCTGCCACTGCTGTCGCAGCGCGAAAAACCGAGTTAGCTCGGTCGATCGTGACGAATCGGTATACAGGATGATCGAATCGCCGTCGCTGTTGGCCGGCCAGAAGCCGTAAATACCCCGCGCGACAAGCAGTCCCTGGTCGACGATCTTGTCGAGCATCGCCCGGGCATCCTGGAACAGTTTTCTCGCTTCCGCGCCAACGACTTTGTCATCCAGGATTTTCGGATACTTGCCGTGCAGTTCCCACGACATGAAGAACGGCGTCCAATCGATGTAGGGCACGAGATCCGCGAGCTTGATGTCCACATCGCCAGCGGTTCCCGACTGACGCGAGTCAGCTGGCGTACCGACGGTACGCGTCCCCGTGAAGGCCGGAGTGGGAATGTCAACGGTGGCCCACTCGGTCGGAAAGCGCTTGTCATACGCTTCCTCGTAAGGGACCAATGTCATCTGGCGTTCTTCGTAGCCCGCGACCAGCTTGGTTTGCAACTGGGTGTTGCTCGCCAGGAATTCTTGTTTGAGCTCGGGATTAATCAGGCGATCAACGACGCCGACGCTGCGTGAAGCATCCAGCACGTGAACGACGCCGTGTTCGTACCGGGGAGCAATCTTGACGGCCGTATGCTTGTCGCTGGTGGTGGCTCCGCCAATCAGCAGCGGAATCTTCATGCCGGTTCGCTGCATCTCTTTGGCTACGTAAATCATCTCGTCCAGGCTGGGAGTAATCAGTCCCGACAGGCCAATCAAGTCAACACCGTGCTTGACGGCGGCTTCCAGGATTTTTTCGCACGGCACCATGACTCCGAGGTCGATGACCTCGTAGTTGTTGCAGCCCAGCACGACGCCCACGATGTTCTTGCCGATATCGTGCACGTCGCCTTTGACGGTGGCCATCAGAACTTTGCCGCGAAAGCTTTGCTTCTCAAGACCCGCATCGAGCTTTTCCTGTTCCATGTAGGGCATCAGGTGAGCAACCGCTTTCTTCATCACGCGGGCCGATTTGACAACCTGCGGCAGAAACATCTTTCCGCTGCCAAACAAATCGCCAACGACCGACATCCCGTCCATCATCGGACCTTCAATGATTTGCAGGCAGCGATCGTACTTTTGTCGGGCTTCCTCGGTGTCCTCGACGACGTACTTGTCGATCCCTTTGACCAGGGCGTGGGACAAACGCTCTTCGACGGTTCCTTTACGCCATTCGAGGTCTTCCGTACGTCCCTTTTTCCTGGCTCCTTTGACGGTATCGGCAAATTCAAGTAACCGGTCGGTCGCATCGGGCCGCCGATTGAGCAACACGTCTTCCACGCGTTCGAGCAGGTCTTTGGGAATCTCTTCGTAGATTTCCAGCTGGCCGGCGTTGACGATCCCCATATCGAGGCCCGCCTTGATCGCGTGATACAGGAAAGCCGCGTTGATCGCTTCGCGAACGGTATCGTTGCCGCGGAAACTGAAACTGACATTGGAGACACCACCGGAAATCTTCGCACCCGGGCAGACCTGCTTGATCTGCCTGGTCGCTTCGAAAAAGTTCACGGCATAGTTGTTGTGCTCTTCCATGCCTGTGGCGATCGTCAGAATGTTTGGATCAAAGATGATGTCCTCCGGAGGGAATCCGACTTCCTCAGTCAACAGGTCATACGCCCGTTTGCAAATCCGGACCTTGTCCTCGATTTCGACGGCTTGACCTTGTTCGTCAAACGCCATGATTACGGTCGCCGCCCCGTAGCGGCGAATGAGATGGGCCTTTTCCAGGAAATCTGCTTCGCCCTCTTTGAGACTGATCGAATTGACGATTGCTTTGCCTTGCGTGTTTCTCAGGCCGGCTTCGATCACTTCCCATTTCGAACTATCGATCATGACCGGAACCGAGGCAATGTCCGACTCGCCGGCGATCAATCGCAGGAATTTCGTCATGGCGGCGACGCCGTCGAGCAGGGCGTCGTCCATGTTGATATCGATGACTCCCGCGCCCCCGACGACCTGGTCGCGGGCAATTTCGATCGCCTCTTCGAATTGTTCCTCCCGGATCAAGCGGGCAAATTTTCGCGAACCGGTGACATTCGTTCGCTCGCCGACCATCAGGAAATTGGCATCGCGGCGCAACGTCAACGGCCGCGATCCGGACAGCCGCGTGAGTGGCTCAACCTGGTTCCTGCGATGCGGCGTAATTCCATGCACTGCATCGGCAATCGCCTTGATATGAGCCGGAGTCGTTCCGCAACATCCGCCGACGATGTTCAGCCAGCCATTCTCGGCCCACTCCTTGATCGTGGCCGCCATCGGTTCGGGCTGAAGATCGAACTGACCCATTTCATTGGGCGTGCCGGCGTTCGGGTGGCAACTGATATAAGGCGTCGCGATTTTGGACAACTCTTCGATATGCGGCCGCATGATGTCGGGCCCCAACGCACAGTTCATGCCAACGCTGATCATCGGAAAATGAGAAACGCTGTGCCAGAACGCTTCCACCACCTGTCCGGAAACGAATGTGGAACCCGATTCTGCAAACGTTCCAGAGACCATCACGGGAACCACGTTCCCGGTTTCGTCAAAGTAGCGTTTGATTCCAAACAGGCAGGCTTTCAGATTCAGTGTGTCGATGACGGTTTCCGGAAACAGGATGTCGACACCGCCTTCGACCAGCGCCTTGGCTTGCTGGTAGTAGGAAGCTTCCATCTGTTCGAACGTGATGCCGCGATAAGCGGGATCTTCGACTTTCGTGGAGATGGCCGTCTGCTGGGAAGTCGGCCCCATCGAACCGGCGACAAATCGCGGTTTACCCGGCGTCAACAAAGTAAACTGGTCGGCCGCTTTTCTGGCGTTTGCTGCCCCGGCCAAGTTGATCTCCCGCACAACGTCATCCGGAAAATCGAAATCGGCCAGGCCAACCGGACTGGCATTAAACGTGTTGGTCTCAATAATGTCCGCACCCGCCGACAGGTACTGAAGATGAATATCAACAATCGCATCGGGATTGGTCAGTCCAACCACGTCGGTGCAGTTCTTCAGATCCTTGTGCCAATCCTTGAATTGTTCTCCGCGGACTTCCTCTTCGCTCAACCCAAGTCCGTAAATCATCGATCCCATCGCGCCGTCGAGGATCAGGATTTCTTTCTCAAGACGAGCTTGCAATAAACGGGCTGTGCTAATTTCGTTGGCTACTGACACGTCATTCTTTGTGGATAGGTAAGACGGATTTTGATCAAGATCTCTGGTAATGATTATCGTCTGTAATATTTCGGAAATTCGGACGCGAATTCAAGCAAGGGAATTTTGCGAGAAAACCAGGTCCTCCGCGACCATCACGACGGGCGAAAGTCGGATTGAGGGGTAGCCGGCGATAAGCCTTGACGGTCAAGTCGAGTTTCGCGGGCCTAAACCCTTTAATTTATACGCCGCTCAAGAACGCCACAATGCAGAACCGATGGAAAGAAAACGGCGTATTGTTTCTCCAATCAAGGCTAATTCCATGAATTTTACCGCAGTCGGACATTCAACGGACATCATTCAAACCGAAGGCCAACGACTGGACCCCAAATGGTCGGCTGACAGAAAACAGCAATATGCGGCCCTCGCTCGCCTGGAAGAAAAATATGGGGGTCGCAAGCTGAGAATTGACTCGGCCCATCGCACACCAAATCCGCCTCATTTGCGGGCCCTCCAATTGAAGGCATATACCGACTGGCTGACGCAGCATGTTGCAACTCCGGAATCGTTCGTCGAGCAAAACTCGACCTTGCAACCGCTGCCCGCTGGGCCGACAACAACCGCAGACTCAGAGCGCGGCTTAACTGGTTCGAGCTCCCGGCCGGCCTATGCTGCTCCTGACATTCTGGCCAGACCCATTTGGAACGTCACCGATGCAACGTCCGCGCCGCCGCGGCCTGCTGCCCGCCGGACCCCGGTGTCGACACCCGTTGATGATTCGGGACTCTCATCGGAACAATTGAGACGAATCGACCTGGCACATGCAACAACGGGTTCGGCTCGATCAAGACAAATGCCAACTGGATCGAGCTCAAAACCTGGCAAGGATTTGCCCACGACAACCGTGGCATGGGAAGTCAACGATTTTATCTGGCCTGGTGCTCTTAACCACTCAAATTTGTTGACCAGCGAAACGGCTCAAGCCATGGTGGACGCCGTCGTCAGCTCACTTTCCGCCACCGAACAACGGCTGGCCGTCGTGGGCTCCGGAAGGGGAAAAGGGACGACGACGATCTCCATGTATGTCGCCAAAATCATGGCGGCACGAGGCAACAAAGTCCTGTTGGTCGACGCGGATCTGGCGAAACCCGACCTCACCAGCCGATTTGGGTTGCCCGCGAATTTATCCTGGATGAACGTCATCGACGAAAATCAGAAATGCAGCGACGCCATCGTTCGCTCCATCGAAACCGGCGTTTGCGTCATGCCGGTTTCCAAGTTGGGGGCGCGCGTCGCGTGGCCGGACAATATCTTCAACTGTCTGGCGGTCATTCTCGATCAAGTCCGTCAAGATTTTGATCTCGTCATCATTGATTTTGGGCCCAGCAGTCAGCTAATCCGGGAACTCAGTCGCCCCGAACTGCTGGTCGACGCGGCATTGTTGGTTCACAATGTACGATTTCCAGATAGCTCTGTGTTTGTCCACAATCAAAACGAACTGAATTCGTTTGGCATCAAAAAGCTCGTCGTCGCCGAAAACTTTGCTGCCGGCAAAGCCGCCTAGTTGGACGGCGTTGTTATCGTGCGCGAACGAGCACGTCGATTATCCGCCGTGGTGGAAGGCGTAAGTTCTGATGTTGCGCTTCAGTACAAGCACGCCGCGCAAGCTAGTGAGTTTCCTGGCAAATAAGGACTCGCTGGCTTGCGCTACGTGCTTCTATTACAAAGCCATGAAAAAATCCGCTCTGGCTAACGTTGATTGGACTTTGTGGCCATGCTTGTTCATTGGGTTTGCCCTCGCGGCCGGACTGCGGTTGTTTGTGCTAACGCAGCCCCTCTGGCTGGACGAACTCCACACGGCTTGGGTTGTCGACACCAGCTTGGACCAGGTCTCTACACGGGCCGCCGCCGGAAACCAGGCGCCACTTTATTTCTGGCTCACATGGCTCATCACCCAGGCAGCCGGAATCTCACCCATCTCGCTACGTCTGTCGTCGTTCACGTCCAACCTGCTGCTGATCGCTCTGGCAGCACGATTCGTTTTCAAATGGACGAACAGCATGGCGGCCATTCTGTGCGTCGTCCTGTTGATGGCTCTTGACCCGCTGATGGTTTTTTATGCTACCGAAGCGAGGCCTTACGGGCTGCTGCAGCTTGCAGGATTCATCCAGATCGTTATTTTTTGGGACTTTTGGCGCGAAGTGACGCAAGGCGGCACAAATCCTCGGGCTTGGGTCAGAGTCATGTTGTTAGCGGCATGTTCAGCGGCGCTTTTTTACTTGCATTACACTTCCGCACTGTTGTTGGCCGCAGAGGCAGCGTTTGTGTTGACCGGACTGTGCCTCAGTTGGCACCGGAATCGCCCCCTTTGGGGCACGTTATCAAAATGCCTCGCTTCGTTTGTGTTGACCGTACTGTTTTGCGCGTTATCGGCCGGTCCTTTACGACTCGTTTTCGCGCGAAGAGACCAGTGGTTTGAGATTTCGTCGGCGGCAGGGCTGCTGCACGAAATCTGGCCGTCATTGGTTTTTGCTGTTGGCATGCCAAGCGCAATTGGTGGTTTAGTTTGGCTGTCGGGCCGATGCGTGGGTCAAGTCAAAGAGTCTTTTCAAATCGAATTGCTCAGCCTTTTCGCCACCTGCGCATTAGTACCGATTGCCATCGTTTGCGTCGCGGATCGAATTGGATTGTTGCCACTGGCACATTCCAGATATGTCGTCATCAGTTTCGTAGCCATGTTTGTTTTTGCCGCAGTCTCGATTGGCAACCTCAAGTCGGGCTCAGCGAGGTGGACTCTGGCCGCAATTGTGCTGGTTTCCATTGTTGTGACGAACCCCCTGGTTCGGTCGTTGGTGAAAACCGGCGAGCTAACGGCTTTTCGCCGCGAGCACTGGGAGTCACCGATCCAGCAAATCAATGCACTTGAAACAGAAGCCACCAGCCCCGTATTCCTGCTCGCCAACTTGTTCGAAGACCGCGATGCGGCCAGGAATCATCAAACTGAATTTCAGGACTATCTAAAATTTCCGGTCAACGGCATCTACAAAATTAATAACGTCAAGCGCGTCATCCCCTTGAACAGTGCCGCCGAGAATCCGTTTTCAGAATCACAGGTTGAGCTGATTGCAGGGCAGGGGAGCGCGTGGATATTATTTCGGGCCACGCCACAACACGTGCAGCAAGTGCTATCGTCGCTTCAAAATAAATTGGACGGGAGTTTGGATCTCGAGTATTTTGCTTCGCCCGACAGCGACGTCATCCTCGTCCGTGTCCGCCGCGCACTTCGAGCAAAAAGATAGACGCAGATCGAAACAACAAAGACGAAAAACATTTACCACAAATGAACACGGATACAGCCAACAAAAATCCGTGTCCTTCTGTGTCCATCCGTGGTTGAAAATCTTACCGAGCAATTTCGGCCATTGCCGAGGTTGAAACTGCCAACCACTTCAGGCAGCTTCGGTTTGGTTCGCGTGGGTCGAGTTGGATTCGCCAAGTTGTTCGTCGCGGGTCAATGAGATAAAACGTCCACGCGATTTCTCGACGATTTCGATCTTGTTCTCGCGGGCCAACCAGCCAATTGCCTGCAAGACAACATCTCGAGGTGCATCCACGGATTTGGCCAACTTCGAAATGGAAGTCGATTCGACCTTGGCCAGTTCTTGCCACACGCTACCCGCTACCTCGCCGATTTGGTGAATGCAATCGTTTTTGTCGCTCATTTTCAATTCCTTCGTGTTCAAGCCAAACTCCGCGGTCGTGCAACAACGGTCAACACTTTATAGCCAAATACGACGAGCCCTCAAATTCGGTTTGAAAGTTGATCGCGGGTGCTAGCACTACGAGTTGACGCTCGATTGAGACACACGTGCCGGGTCAAAGGGTGACAAATCCACGGTTGCACGTTTGCCCTCAATCAGATCGGCCATCACGACGGCGCTCCCGGTGGACAAGTGCAAGCCGGCTTTGAAATGTCCCGTCGAGACGAACGCGTTGGACAATTCAGGTACCCGACCCATGTAAGGAAATCCGTCGAACGTCGCCGGTCGCAGTCCAGCCCAACATTTCTGAAACGTGGATTCATTCAACTCAGGAATCAGGCTGTGCGCGAACGCAACGAGTTCGCTGATATCCGGCGGACAAGTTGACACGTCAAAACCAGCCTCTTCTACGGTGGCGCCCACGAGGACCCGTCCGTCTTGGCGCGGGACAATGTACCGCGAGCCTTCGTAGATTACCGGCTCGAACATCCGCTCGTCCAGTTTGAAAAGCACCATCTGTCCGCGGACGGGTAACATCGACATGCTGATATTGATCTGGCTGAGCAGTTTTTCTGACCAGGCACCGGCAGCGATGCAAAAGGCAGTAGCATCCATGGCGGAGCCGTCGACGCGCACGGCGGCGATCCGCTCTCGCTCGACCGACAGCTCGAGCTGATCGCAATTGGTCAACAGTTCGACACCGCGGAGGCGGCAAGCCTGGAACAGCGCCTGCATGTGGGCGGGATTGTCTATTTGAGATTCACCGGCGACCCACACGGCTGCAGTCGGTCGCAAGTTTCTGTCTAACCCCGCCATCGCTGGAAGGTAATCGAGCAACTGCTCGTCACCAAGCAGTTTGTGTTCGATTTCGAAATCAATCCAGTCTTCAATCACGCCGCGCAGCGACGCAATCTCTCCCGCGGTCCTTGCCAGATAGACTCCGCCACACTCAAGGTATCCGTTATCGAGGTCGGTTTCCGCATACAGTTGTTGCGACCATTGGGCGTGCAGGCGGCTGCTCATCCCGCGAATTTTTTCCAGCGGGTGAATGGCAGTCTGCTCATTTGTCGGCACGAGGATCCCGGCACCCGCCCAGGAAGCTTGCCCTTCGCAAGCAACATCAAGGACGGTAACCTCGGCACCCCGACCCGACATTTCATAGGCCAGCGAAAGTCCGATCACGCCGCCGCCAATTACCACGAGGTCACTCATTTATCTCCGCCCGATGGTAGATCACATTAATTGCCTCAAGTAGTTGCATGTTTGGTTCGCTCGGATTGGACTCCAGAAACGTTGTTAGTTTTTCAAGGTCCTCAAGTTCATCAACGTCATTCATTTCCGGCAACCGTTCCCAGGCGACATTTTGCTTTTCGAGGCGCGCCAGAGTTTGCTTCCATACTTGCGGCGTACTCCAATTCACACCCTCAAAAACAGGCAAGCAACGATTCGCCATCCCGATCAAATAGTATCCTCCATCCGAACTCGGACCCAACACGATGCTCCGAATCTTCGAGGGCTCGAAACGCCTGTTCGACATGCGACGGGTCAAGCTGGGGTGTGTCAGACCCAATGAGGACGACTTTTGTTCTTTCAGAACGACCACTAGTTGCGCCGCCCATCGCCCACTCGAAAAAATGCTGCATGCGTTCCCCCAGATCGTCGCCTTGCTGGGAAACCAGTCCCCATAATCCGTCCTGGGTCAATCGCGCGAATTCGTGCTTCTGATCCGGTGGAGCATAGGCGATTGTACGCACGTCGCCGCAATCTCCCAGCCGAACCAGCAGGTGACTCAAAAACGCGTAATACAGCTGGCTGGCCTTGTGCTTTCCCAGCCGGGAGGCCAGCCGGGTTTTGACCTGACCCGGCTGCCAAAATTTCGCAAACAAACCAAGATGACTCAATGAACGACTCGCATACAAATACGGTGGCGGCGTGAGAAATCGAAAAATTCGTTGCCACCTGTCGGCACCGTGACGCGGTAATTTTGGGGCGAACGGCGTTTTCGTGCCTCTCTCGACTTACCATTGCTATGATTCTGACAGCGCCGAACCTAAAATGTAAGCTAAAGGTTGGTGCACCCGGAAGTAGCGGAACTTTTTCAAGGCATTTTACGAGCAAAGTATGTGGACGGTCAGCTTGATCGAGCGACAGGCCAACCGATCATGAATTCCAACGTGAAACCGTCCCACGATAGAGGCAATCAGATGGCGGAACCCAGCGCCAAGAGTTTTCTGAAAATTTTGGAACGCAGCGGAATCGTTCCCGAAGACCGCCTCAAGGACACGTTGTCCGAGCTCTCGAAAAAATACAATGGCAAGCTGGTCAAAGTCGACGACCTGACCAAACACTTGATCAGCTCCGGGGTGTTGACCCGTTGGCACTGTGACAAGTTGCTGGCGGGCAAGTACAAAGGCTTCTTTCTCGGCAAATACAAACTGCTGGGGCATCTCGGCACCGGAGGGATGAGCAGCGTTTACCTGGCCGAACACAAGCTCTCGGGGCAAAAACGCGCGGTCAAAGTACTCCCCCGAAAAAAGGTGTCTGACAAAAGTTATCTCGACCGGTTTTATCGGGAGGGCAAGGCAGCCGCCAGTCTGAACGACCCCAACATCGTTCGAATCTATGACATCTGCAACGAAGGCGATACACACTACATGGTCATGGAGTGGGTCGACGGCATTGACCTTTACGAACTTGTCAAAAAGGACGGCCCGCTGCCGTTTGACGATGCAGCCCGTTTTATCCTGCAGGCCGCCAAGGGACTGTCGCACGCGCACGAAAAAAACCTCGTGCATCGCGACATCAAACCGGCCAACCTGCTGTTGGCACGCGACGGCGTCGTCAAAATCCTCGATCTCGGTCTGGCTTTGATGCGCGAAGAAGCCGAATCACTGACGATTTTGCATAATGAAAGAGTAATGGGAACGGCCGACTACCTGGCGCCAGAACAGGCCGTCAACAGTCACAACGTCGACCACCGCGCCGACATCTACAGTCTTGGCTGCACGCTTTATTATCTGCTTACCGGTCATCCTCCCTTTCCCGAAGGCAGCCTTGCTCAGCGAATCGCGATGCATCAGACCACCGAGCCGGCACCCATCATTGCCAGCCGCGAAGATTGCCCGCCGCCGCTGATCGAAATTTGCGAACGGATGATGGAGAAAAACCGGGATGAAAGGTTCCAGAATTGCGGCGAAGTGGAACAGGCACTAAAGACGTTTCTCGAGACCGGGTCATTTGAGGCCGACGAGGTATCCGGTTTCGCGATCAACACCAAACGCAAGACTGAACAAATCGCTGGATCTGCCGCAGCGGCCAAGGCCATCACGGCCCGCGGCCAAGCTCCCTTTGCAGTTGAGACTTTCGGAAGATCCGATTCATTCAAAGTTGCGTCGTCCCAGAGTTCCAAAAAGTTCTCGTCGCGAAGAAAACGCTCGGCGCTGCCGATTTGGGCCTTGGCCTTGATTATTGTATTCATGTTTGTGGCCTTGATTCTCGTCCTGTACATCGCGATTCGGTTTAGCGGTGCAAACGCCACGGCCGCGCTGGATGCGGTAGAGTCCCTCTCAGATTTCGCATCCATGTTGGGAATCTGTTTTGGAATAAAAATCTGACAAGGCGCAACATGTTTCGCAACCCGCTTCTTAAATCCAGCTGGCCTTTGTTCGCAATCCTGGTTGCCACCAGCCTTTGCGTTTGCCGTTCAACGACTGCCGATGAACCGACGCGGAAAGAAAAATCTGATGTCAGGCGCATTCATGAGTTGATCGACAAAGGCGGACGACTTTTCAAGGGCGGGAACTACGATCTTTCACTCGACGCAATCGAGGACGCCCGGACGCGTCTTGAAAAAATCGCGGCCTCAGCCGACGAAGAGTTAATGGCCTTGCTGAAACCCGAACACGACCGCTTGCAACTTGCCCATACGTTGCTGACTGGGGCAGGCAAAGAACTGAAACCGATCGCTGATCTGCCCGCACCGGTCGCTCCGGTCGATTCGAAACCGGTCAGTTTCAAAAACGAAGTGGCTCCCTTGCTGGTCGCCAAATGCGGACGTTGCCACGTCCTTCGCAGCCGCGGACAATTCAGCGCCGCCAGCTACAACGCGCTGGGGCAAAGCACCAAGGTCTCGCCCGGCTTACCCGATCAAAGCCGCTTGATCGAAGTCATCGTCGACGGCGACATGCCTCCAGGCGGAAGTCTTCTCGATTCGGAATTGCTGACACTCAAGACATGGATTGCCCAGGGCGCTAAATTCGACGGAGACAACCCGGCGCAAAACCTGGTTGAACTGACCGGCAACCCGATTCCGGCAGCCCGGCAATCGGTCACGGCCGTGATGCCCACTGGAAACGAAACCATTTCTTTCGGACTGCATGTAGCTCCGCTGCTGCTGCAAAACTGCGCCCAATGTCACATCGATTCCAATAATCCACGTGGCAATTTTAGTATGCAAACTTTCGCGGAATTCCTCCGCGGCGGCGATGGCGGCTCGCCAATCGTGCCGGGAAAAAGCAATGAAAGCTTGATCATTCAGAGAATGACAGGCGCCGCTGGTACGGACGTCATGCCGCCAACTGGCAAGCTTGACGACCAGCTAATTGCGGTCGTGCGAAAATGGATTGACGAAGGCGCCGCGTTTGATGGTGGCGAGGCGAGTAATGCCACGAGTTCGGTCGCGGCCAGGGCAAAGGCCAACTCTCAATCTCACGACCAACTTAAAGCCGACCGATTGATGCTTGCTCAAAACAACTGGAAACTGGCCATGCCCGGAATCGAACCCGACCAAATCTCAACGGAAAACTTCAACTTGCTCGGCACGATCGGCAAAGACGAGTTGGAACAGCTTGGCAAGCTCGCGGAGTACCTGGTACCAAAGATTCAGTCCACCCTGAAGACAGAAGCAGATGACACCTTTGTCAAAGGGAATGTCGCGATTTTCATATTTGAAAGACAGTATGACTTCAGCGAATTCGGAACGATGGTCGAGGACCATCCATTGCCGAAGGAGATCATGGGAACCTGGGGCTATTCGATCACCGACGCCTATGTCGCGCTGCGTCTGGAATCCGGCCGGGATCCAAGCGACATCCAGGTGGAAATGGTCAGCCAGTTGGCGGCACTAAGAGTCGCAACCATGTCAGCAGACGTTCCTCGGTGGTTTGCTGACGGAGTTGGGCATTGGGTGGCGGCCCGTGCCTTTCCCAGAGACGAAGCAGTAAAAACCTGGGACGACAAGGCGATGCAAATCGTCGCCAGCATGCAGCAGCCAGGCGATTTTCTCAACGGCAAATTGCCCGAGCATCAGTCAGCGCTCGTGTCCTACCTGTTCGTAAAACAACTCCGTTCCAATGCGAATCGGTTCAACAAGCTGTTGAAATTACTGCGCGAAGAAACCCGGTTTGAGGAAGCTTTCGCGGCAGCTTACGGTGCCACCCCACAAGCGATGTTTGACGACAGCGCTAACGACCGACGCCGGCGCTAGCGCAATCGTGCGTAATTCCGGTATTCATCGCGGGTCAACTCCTCGTCCTTTTTTCCGGGCCAAGGACGTTTCCGTGGTCACCGGCGGGCTTGCGCCACTGGCCGCTAATTCATTCGACGAGTTCAACAAATCCTGGCGGCACGGCGCAAGCCGTCCGGTGCCGTTAGTCACGACTATCGTGGTGGGCCCGCGAAGCGGGGGTAATTACAGGCGACCGTCGAGGCCTACTGTCGGTAGATTGGACAATCGGCCAAGTTGCTGATTTGCCGCCTTTCAAAGCGTCAAAGTATGACTGGAGCGGTTCGTGTTGCAAAAAAGCAACATTGGGCTCCTCACTTGGCGGATTTCCCCAAAAATCCCGCCCGTGGTCAAAACGCCAACCTAGGGTTAAGGATTACTTGTTCAGGCAATCTCTGAATCATGCCTGCCCGGTCAAGCGGCAGTTGAAAACTGGAAAACCTCATGAAATTTTGGAAATTCCGTTTTGTTGCGTTCGCCTTAATCGGCTGCATTGCTACCACCATCTTCCTCAACCAGAGCACGCCCGATCACGATTTGCCTGCCCTCGAAATGTCGGCACGACAGATTGATTTGTCCGCTTATCTGAGCCCCATGGCAAACTACGGAAATGTCAAAACAAAAAAAGTCGCTCCCCTGATCCTTCTCGACAAGACGTCGCATTTCGAGCCATTGCAAAAAATAATTCAGGGGCGAATGCTACTCGACTTCAACGCGACGTGGTGTGGTCCCTGCGCGCAGCAAGGTCACATTCTGGACGAGATCGTCGCCACCGAGGAACTGGGCACATCCGTCATTCTGAAAATTGACATCGACAAACATCCTGACCTGGCACAGCAGTTCAACGTCGGAACGATTCCCAAACTCGTGCTTTTGGAACACGGCAAAGTCTTACACGAGCAGTCGGGGATGGCCAGCCGGGACACCCTTATCAGCTGGTTGATCAATAAAGACGACGAACAACTCGCCCAGGTTTCAAACCAATAAGCAAGCCTGACCCACAGCTTCGCGGTAAGCACAAATGGCTCCGGTCATTTGTGCTTCCGCGGCTTGCCTTCTCTCCTGCTGGGGCCACTCGCCCGCCGCTGCTCCCAAGGTCGCTCATCGTCTTTGCCGCGACGACGTTTGTGACGTCGACGTGGGCCATCGTCCTCGTCTCCCTGGCCCTTCGGACCGCCCGATTTACGACCGCGCGTCGCTCCCTGTTTGACGCCCACGAGATCAAATTCCAACAACCGCTGATCCGGGTCGACCATGGACACGCGAATGGAAATCACGTCACCCAGCCGGAACTGGTTTCCCGCCTTGAAACCGTTGAGCGTCTTGGAGGGTCGGTCAAAGTGATATTTGTCCGGCGGCAAGTTAGATACCGGGATTAGACCTTCGGCCGGCATCTCGATGCCCTGGGCGAACAGTCCATAGGGTTCGACGCCCGTAACGACTGCCTCCATTTCCAGTCCAACCTGATCGGAAAGAAAATTCAACAGTTTCAGTTTTGTCAGTTCGCGTTCCGCCAGCTCGGCACGCCGTTCAAGATCGCTGCAATGCTGTCCCTGGCGGGCCAGCGTTTCAAAATCGCCGCGCGGTCGTTTACCATCGATCAGATCACCCACCGCGCGGTGAATTATCAAATCGGGATAACGACGGATCGGCGATGTGAAATGACAATACGCATCACTTGCAAGGGCGTAATGGCCAATCTCCCGCGGACTATAGACCGCTTTTTGCATGGCCCGCAGAATCGAAAAGTGAATGGCGTGCCGCTGAGGCATATCTTCCGATTCAGCCACGACTTTTTTGATCTCGAATCGACTGTGCAGATTGTCGCAGTCGATCCCAAGTTGCTGCACAAACTTGGTCAGTTCGGCCAATTTGGCTTCCGTGGGTGGCTCATGGATCCGCCGCAGCAGAAACAACTCCTCATCGACCATCCTCTGAGCGACCGCTTCGTTGGCCGCCAGCATGAATTCCTCGATAATCTGGTGGCTCTCGGTGTTTTCTTCGGTGTGCGCCCGCAAACCCGGCCATCTTCGTCCAGATCGATCTCGATGTCGGGCAGTGACAAATCGATGCTGCCCCGATCCATCCGCCGTTTCCGCAACATCATCGCGAGCGTATGCATTTCGCGCACCAGCTGAAACACCGCGGGAGTCAGCTTTTCTTTCCACGGTCGATCGTCGGACAGGTAATCGTCGATCTCCTCGTAATTGAATCGATGGGCGCTTTTGATCGCGCCGCGATGAAGCTCCGTAGAAATGTGTTTTCCTTCTTTCCCAAATTCGATTATCGCCGTCATCGTGTACCGAATTCGATCGGGTTGCAGCGAAGCGAGATTGTTGGAAATCAACTCGGGCAACATCGGGATGACACGATCAGGCAAGTAAACGCTCGTGCCCCGGCGAAACGCTTCGTTGTCCAACTCGGAACGATAAGGGACGAAATGGGAAACGTCCGCGATGTGAACTCCCAATTCCCAGTGCCCGTTGTCCAGTCTCTTTAGCGAAATGGCATCGTCAAAGTCGCGGGCCGTTTGCGGGTCGATCGTAACAACCGTATGCCCCGTAAAATCTGTGCGGCCGGCAGCAATTTTTTCGTCAAACTTTTCCGCTTGTTCGCGGGCATCTTCCAACACCGGTTCGGGAAACTCCTCCGGAAGATCAAATTCCCTGATGATCATCATTGTGTCGACACCCGGTTGTCCCCGCGCGCCTAACACTTCCACGATCACGCCTTCACCTTCCTGCGTCGGCGAGGGAAAGTGGGCCATTTCGATCACAACCTTGTCGCCGACGCGACAATTTTTGGCGCGGGCATCGCCCACGAGGATCCCGGATTCAAACGTGCCGTTATCGACAGTCACAACTCCGTAACCGCCTCGTTCGTGATACGTCCCCACGAACCGGTTAGTGCGGCGTTCGAGAACTTCGAGCACTCGGCCGCTCACTCGAACTTCGACGCCCTGCCGACGACGCGAAACGCGAATCCGAACGGTATCGAGATGAGCTGCGTCTGCTGTCTTGGTTTTCGGAATATAGATGTCTTCGCTGCGGTCGGTGACCTTTGAGCCCTCGGGGGTCACAAAGCCAAATCCCGACGAGTTGCGGCGAAAAACACCAATGACCTCATCGCGCGGAACTCGCTTGGACGCCTTGAAGACCAGGTGCTTGGGTCCCCAGGCCAGCCGGCCGTCCTTGATCAGTCGCTTCAGCGCTTTCTTGAATGCCGGCTCATCATTTTCGGTAAGCTTCAGCTGTTTGGCAATTTGCTTGGGCTTGATCGGATGATAATCGTCTGAATTGACAAGGTTGAGAACGAGATTTTGCAGGTCAGTTGAATCATTCATGACGCAAGTTTACGGATGATCGCCCAAAAAAGCTACAAGGGGCCACGATGCGCCAGAATTAATGCAAATCATCGCCAGTCGCACCTGCCCCTGTCGCCCGCTGCCCCCCTTTGCCACGATCCCACGGGCGTGGTCTGAAGCGCGCGCGGTTTGAAGTTGCACCAGCATGATTTTCCACGTCAAATGGTCGCCCGACGCGTGAGCGAGGAGCGAGTCAAGCCATGTTTTTTCCTTACTTACGCTGCGAGCTTCCAGAATTTTGCAGCTTCCAAACGCGCAGAGCGATCGGAATGGGAGCGTTGCACTTGAGTTAATCGCCGCGAGGACCGGCCTGGAATATCGACTCGTCGATGATCGATTTACGTTTGCTGCGAAAGGAATTGAATTGGTATTGGTCCAGCCGCTGGGGAGTGTGTTTGAAGCCAGAATTAATATCACCGGCCCACGGAACCGAGATTTCTTTCCAGCCTCCGATTTCGGGCAATGGAAAACGTTCGCTGCAGATCATTGCCACAGCGCTAAACAGAATCAGCGTCAGTACAACACCAATGGCAGTCAAGTTGAAAGTTTGCTCAAAGGACAACCCGCTGTCTATCGGTTGCGATTCGAAACCGACAATCTTGGGCTCTTCATTTGAAAGATTTTGTTCGTTCATGGCGGTCACTTATGTTCCGTTGCGTCTTCACAAACGTAGCCCGTGCGTATTGGCCCCTAGAATTTGCAGCGAGATTAAACGGAACTTGATTGTCGTAGCGTCCCCGGCTGCGCAGGATTTGCCGATTTTCCGAGGCGAACTCATCAAGCTATCGTGCTACAGTTCGCCTTTATAGATCTTCCGCTGCAGGGGCGGATTGAACACGGTCCACGGACTCTGTTTGTTGACGTCTTCTTCAATGAGCTGCCGCACGCTGTGCATTTTCGCGTCGAGATTGTCAAGATAGTGCAGCGCGATCGCTTCCAGTGTCATGGGCAATTTCGGACTCCCGTATGCGTATTCCCCGTGATGGGAAACGATCATGTGCTGCAGTCGATTGGCAAGCTCAACCGGAAACGGTTCGCCCGACATTTTCTCCGTCTCGCGAATTTTTTCGTCCAGCAACAAAACACCCTGAACGAGGTGACCGAGCAACTGGCCCGAATCGCTGTAACCGAGGTCGGGTTCGTAGGTCAGTTCTTCAACTTTCCCCAGGTCATGCAGAAACGCCCCCATCAGCAACAGGTCGGGATCGAGGTCCTCGTAACGCGGCGCGACGATCGCCGACAGCTCCATTAGCGACAACACATGTTCCAGCAATCCGCCTTGATAGGCGTGGTGATTTTTAATGCCGGCAGGCGCCAGTCGAAATCGGCGCACGAGATCTTCATCTACCAGGAAACACTCGGCCAGATTTCGCAAATGCACGTTGCTGATTGACCGCAGCAATTCACTTACGCGCGCTACCATCTCGTCGACTTTCACCACCGAGAGCGTGACAAAATCCGATTCGTCAATCTCCCGATCCCGCGGCGTATTAATCGCTTTGGCGAGAACCTGCATGCCACCGTTGTACAATTGGGAAGTTCCCAGCACGTGGACATAGTCGCCGTTCTGAAATGACTCGTAGTGTTTTTCCGTGGCGTTCCACAACATCGCTGTGATGCTGCCGGACTTGTCGCTCAAACGGACTTGCAGATAGAGGTTACCCTGTCGATTGGGCCGGAGCTGCTTCTCCGAAGCGAGGAAGACCTGATCGACGGCTTCGCCATCAGCCAATTCATTTACAAAACGTCGGGACATTACAAGTCTCGTGGGGAAGAAGTCGGAGAACTGATTCTAAAATCAACCGCCGTTTCCTTCAATGATGCTAAAGTCTGTCAACGCATTTGCAGTCATTCGAGCTAAATCATCGCAACTTGCCAGTGAGCCGCCAGGGCGCTAGCCGCGGGTCCGAATACCGCAAGCCACCCCAGTGAGCCGCAAGGCGCTAGCCGCGGGTCCGAATACCGCACAGCACAAACGTAGCTTGACTCTCCGCGTCGAGTGACGAAAACAGTGAGCCGCAAGGCGCTAGCCGCGGGTCCGAATACCGCACAGCACAAACGAAGCTTGACTCTCCGAGTCGAGTGACGAAAACAGTGAGCCGCAAGGCGCTAGCCGCGGGTCCGAAAACCGCACAGCACAAACGTAGCTTGACTCTCTGAGTCGAGTGACGAAAACAGTGAGCCGCAAGGCGCGTAGCCGCGGGTCCGAAACCGAAAACCACCCCAGTGAGCCGCAAGGCGCTAGCCGCGGGTCCGAAACTGACAGGGTCGGCAGTCTGTTTGGGGAACTACTAGAAAGTTAAAACAGTTTCTTTAAAAAAGGCTCCCGGCGTATTCGTGCTCGCCCGAAAAACGCGTGCTTACGCTCGCGACCCCTGAACCAGAACAAACAGCAGAGACGGAGCTCTGCCCTCCCGGTAGGCATGGAATTGACCATCCACTTTTGCGTTTCAACGCCCGCACACTTACAATGCTTTGGGAATTCAAAGAAGGATCAAAACTTGAACCGACTCAAGCAAATACTTATCGTCGCGGCGCTCCTCGCTGTTGTCTTTTTCATCTTTCAACGTCCATGGACCGGATCGATCAACCGCACCGCCGTGACTCAGGGCCTGCCGTTGACCGCTGACGGGCTGGTCGACTACCTGACGATTTTAAACCAAAAATTGTCGGAAAACGTGACGGTCGATAACCACATGGTCGTCGACCTGGTTCAAGCGTTCGGCGTCGAGCGAAATCTAGGCTACCATCGGAAGGAATTATCAATTTGCTGGGCGATGCGGAACTTCGCGAGGATAGTTCTTACGTCGACCCGTTCAAGTTTGCGGAAGCCAACGATCCGGCTTACGACGCGGCTAAATTTCTTGAGACCCATGACCGCTTGATGTTGCAACCCTGGTCGGCCGCCGAGTTTCCAATCATGGAAAACTGGCTTGACAATCAACAAGCCAATCTCGACCAACTGGTACAGGCCTCCACCAAACCATATTACTTTCATCCGTTGTGTAATAATGATGAGCTCGGTGTCATGGGAGCCTTGTTGCCCATCGCACAATTGATTCGCGAGGCGGCTCGGTCGCTGAATATTCTGCGCTATGAACAGGATTGCCAAAGGCAATTCAGAGGCGGCTCTGGTTGATATGGCGGCCGCCCGGCGGTTAGGCGCACAAAATGAATCAGGCGTCGACGCTCGTCGAACATTTAATTGGCTATGTAGTGATCGGCATCACCTTTGAAACAGAACAGGTCTTGTTGTCGAATCTCGCAAACGGTACTGAACTCTCCGATGCCGCAATTGAAGATTATCGAACCGTCATTCGCGAAACATCGAATCTGGCTAATCTGACGCAATGCATGGCGGACGGAGAGGCCACACTCATGCGCGATTGCCTGCAGCGACTGGAGAGAGGCAATGCCGAGTGCTTACAAATGATCGGTGGTGACGGTGGAGTTGGCGGAATTGCCGTAAGCGTTCTGGGTGGCTGGACAAACTGGAATTTGGCTGCTCGAAAATGCGAGGCGATGTACGAACGATTCGCCAATTGCATGGCAATTGAAAACGATATCGACCGTCGCATCGCGTTTCAGCGGCTGGAAGCCGAAATCGAAGTCATCGAATCCAATGCCGCCAACGCCAAAACCTTTGCCAAATTGCTCGCAGGTGCGAACAGCCGTGGCGAGGTCGCTGGCGATATCTTGATTGGCCGTTTGATGCCCGCGATGGAACAGGTCGACAACGCCCGGGTTCGCACGAAAAGTTATGACGTATCCGATTTGGGATTTGGGTTGGAACTCTACCGACGCAAGTACGGGGCGTTTCCAAAAACGCTGGACGCACTCGCCCCGGAGTTCATCAAGGTAGTACCACTGGACCGCTTTAACGGCAACGCGCTGAATTACCGGAAAACCGAAGACGGATATCGGCTATGGAGTGTAGGTGCCGATCAAAAGAGTTCACAAATTAACGCTGACGGCAACTTGATCGATTGCGAGGCCTGGACGGACGAAAGCGGACAATCTGCGATGACATCGTCTTAAATGTCGGTACAGATTCTTCAAGGTAAACAAATGGCAGTAGGTGAATGCTCTCGCCAAATGCGTTGCCACGACCTTACCTAATACGTCAACTATTTGCCGGGTTCGGCTTTTTCCGGGGGTGGAAGTTCCTGCGACCAACGATCAGCTTCTTCCTCCCTGTTCGTGGAATGGCCAACGATTCCTGCTTCCTGGCGCGTTCGGCGTCGACAAATTGCAAATTAGCCTGACGCTCCGAATCCAGCGCCCCCTCCGCCAACCCCAGGAGGTGCCGGCGATGCCCGCGGTCAAGGCAGTTATCAACAGTCCTGCCGCAACAACGCCAGCCCGGTTTTTGCGGGCGAATTTGCGGAGCCTGACAGGCTCGTTTGCCAGGAATCGTCGCACGTCGGCGGCGAACTCCGAAGACGTTTCATACGTCGTGTTCGTTCTTTTTCCAGAGCTCACCATGATTTCAGCTACCAGGATGTTGGATGGTTTTAGATCGCGGTGAATGATCCCCTTTTGATGGGCATGCTGGACACCGGCACAAACATCACAAAACAGCTGCAACCGCTGGTTCACCGACAGGCGGTTCTTGTCACAATATTTTGTGAATGGTAGGCCTTCGACCAGCTCCATGGCAAAAAAAGGCTGCCCACCACCCGTGGTCCCGGCATTGATGATTCGCGCAATGTTCGTGTGGTTCATCATTGCCAGTGATTGCCGTTCGGCATCGAACCGTTCCAATACCTGGTGTGAGTTCAGGCCCGGCTTGATCAATTTGATCGCCAAGTCACGTTTGACCGGCTGCGTCTGCCGAGCCAACCAGACGGTGCCCATCCCCCCGTCAGCAATGGGTCTGACAAGCCGGTAACGCCCGTCGATTAGCGTGTCGGCTCGGATCGAGGTATCAGAGCCCGACAGTTTGAAATCGGTGTCAATCGTTGAGTCATCGAACGCGTGCTGCCTATCGGTCGATGTCGGTATCGACTGGACCTTGTCACTTGCATCGACAAGATGTTTGCCAAATTGTAGCAGGCGGCGGTATTCAACTTCGTCAAGAAGCGAATCATTCGAGTCCCATTTTGGAGCTTCGGCCATCTCGATTCGACTCCCTCGCCGGCTGATTCAAGGACAAGATTGCAGCACGGCGATCAAGCCAACTGCATGCCCAATTCATCATCCAGCAGTTCGTGACACTTCCTGCCGACATTTTCGGCTTCCGCCGCGTCAAGATTCCATTGCTTGCGGCAGCGTGTATAGACTATGCCTGCATATAGCTCGACCAGGATCCGCCACGCATCTTGGTCATTACGTTTTGCCCGCTCCAGCATGGATGCTGAAGTTACTGTCGGACGATCATGTCGAATGACATCGCCGGTCACGATAACCTCGGGGCGTTAATTGGGCGCTGAAAAGACAAGTACCACCTGGTGCCCCCGCCACGGAGGATCATAACACGGACCAAGACGACTGACAAATAATTTTCGTTCAGGACTAATTTCAGGACACAGCACGTGCCCCACTCACTCAGTTCCGCTCCTTTGAAACCCATGCTCAAATTTCTTGACAGACCATTTGGTTTAGGTATTGAAGCCAGTCGTTTGAGAAGCGTCATCGCTACCGCAGCGAGTTGCGATGTTACCAAAGTATTTTGGACTGAAGTGGTTTCGAGCCGATGGAATACCAAACCAGTTAATATTTTTGATTATTTTTCCAAAAAGTACGAATCGTTTTTCCCGGGAATACGGAACTAGTACTAGGCGCACCATTGACATCGCATTGCCCATACAAATCGTCGATACATCGGCGGAAACCCAACTATTCAATTTAAAAATACGACTCCTCGAACTACGACAACGGAAATTCTTGTCGGTTCGAGGACGCCGATTGCGATCACTTAAACAGGAACGGGCAACAACATCTTTTCCAACACAGTCACTTTTTGGGGGGTAGACCTTATGATTCGCAGAAAACTGACAGCTTTGATTACGATTCTTTGTTTTGGACTGTTGATGCTGGGAGATGTGAAGCGCGTTCACGCCGACCACGGCAACAGGTCAACCGCCGAAGGGACGGGCGTTTTTCGATTTACAAGTCCAGATGGGTCGACCGGTTTTTATTTCGGACCTGGCATTGACACCAGCGATCGCAATCACGTTATCAACTTGATCTTTTCGGGATCATTGGAGTTGCAGCCCATCCGGCCGGGAAAATTCCGGTTCCAGAACGAAGGGCGTGGAACCGATCAAGAACGATTTCAAGAAACGATGCACGAGGATGGCAGCACCATCTCGACACGGTTCCGGGGAATCGTGCAGGAGACGGCCGAGCTTGATGACAATGGAGATCCAACGGGATACTACACGGCTCGTTGGACCGGGACTTGGGTAATCGTTGGAGGCACCGGTCGATATGACGGTGCCCGGGGGAGTTTTCGGGTGACTGCCGTTAACGATCCATATTTGCCAACCGATGCCAATCGAAATTTCAGCTGGTCATGGCGCGGCAATATCACGGTTCCACGAGGGCATCATGACGACAACGTTTGCATTTTACATACCGAAGGTGTCGGTGTCTTTGATCCGGCCAACCTGGGCGTGGGTGATCCAAACCGGTCCAGTTTCCTTTTTCGTCATTGGTGACGGATCAGGGCAAGGCATCTATGGCGGCACGCCAATTGGCACTTACACGCTGACCTGCAACGAAGATGATGACGATCATGGTCATGGTCATGGGGGGCATGGTCATGGTGACGATGAGGTGCTGACCGGACCGGATCAACATTTTGGTACGGCCCAATCCATCATTGGCCCCGGGACACTCTCCCCGGCTGGGACATTTTGGTTCCCGGGCGTGACAGGCTTGAATCCGGATGGCGTCAGCGGGCCGATTCACCGAATGGTTTTGACCGATCTCGAAGAAGAAATCTGGTTCAACTACTTCTATTATTTTGAGCTTGATCCGGCTTTCGGCATTACGGGACGCGCGGATTTTCGGGTCGTCGGAGGCACCGGCAGGTTTGAAGGTGCGACGGGCAGCGTGTTCGTCCTGGTCATATCGACAAATGACCAGATCGACATACCAGATGATGGTAGTGATCCATCAGCTGAATTCACGTACGACTTCCAGGGCTTCATTCAACTGCGCGACCACGATTGACTTGCTTGACGGAAAGGCGACCCGTTGGTTAACACCGCGGGTCGCCGGTTTTTTTACTTAGGAAGCAGTTAACGCGTGAAATCAATTTGACGCTGTCGAGCCGCGAACGCCCAACACAGAAAGAACAATTCGAAAATGAAACGACAGTGCAATTCGAGACCTATTCAGCAACGTACGATCGCTTTCCAAAGCTGCCAATTTGAAAGATCGGTCTGTAAACAAAACACGAGGATTCGTAAGCTCCTGGCCGTGAGTGCCGTTTGCATGGCTGGATCATTGTCCTGGTCGATGCTGGTCAATGCGCAATCCATGGAAAACGTCATCATTGCTGGCCAAACAAATCCTGATGGTAACGGAACGTTCTGGAACGTCGACTCGGGTGCCGTGATCAATGGCAACGGCCAAATTGTCTTTGCTGGATTGACATTGGGATCCAGCCAGAGTCGCCTATTCAGCTTTGACGGATCCAGCCTCAGTCAGCTTGTCAATGCAGGTGAAGCTCCACCCGACAATAACGGGACTTATTGGGAATTCGACCAGCCGGTCATCAACTCGATCGGACAAGTTGCCTTCCGATCTTATCTTACGGGCACGACTGGCGGTGGCGATGCAGGTATTTTTATTGCCGACGGCATCAATCCCGTGATTCAAATTGTCCGTGAAGATGAACCGGCTCCCGGTGGCAACGGTGGGTTACTTTATGTGTTGCTCAATGGAATTCAGATTCCCGGGTTCAACGACAACGGCCAAGTGGCTTTTGTCGCAGATATCAACCTGGAAGACGGAGGGAGTAACTTTGATGAACGGGGAGTTTTTCGGGGCGATGGGATTTCTCTGATCAAGATTGCCCGTGAAGGCGAGCCTGCCCCCAATGGAGACGGCGAATTTTCCGGCTTTGCCACTGCGGGTGCGGCAATCAACACGCACGGCCAGGTTGCGTTTACCGGAGTCTTGGCCAATGCGAGCGGCGGTAACCGCGGAATCTTTGCCGGTGACGGAAATTCGATTTGGACTCTCGTTCGAGTCGGAGAACTGGCGCCGGCGGGTGATGGCGTCTATACATTTGCCGGCGCACTTTTTGGCCAGGTGTTCAACGATCTGGGGCAAGTCGCTTACGAAGGTCGAGTGGAAGGTACCCAGGGCAATCCGGACTATTGGGGAATCTTCCGCAGCGATGGCGTCGATCCCGTCGAGATCGTTCGCGAAGGAAATCCATCTCCTGATGGTAACGGCATTTTTGATCCGTTTGGATTCGAAGATCCGGGAATCAACAACCGCGGCCAAGTTGTTTTCGAAGCCAGACTGGATAACACCTCGGGAGGCTTCAATGATGATCTAGGCATTTTCTTGTATGACGGCGATGCCTTGCATCAAATTGTCAGGGAAGACGATCCAGTGCCCAATGGCAATGGGAATTTCTTAAACTTTAGCTCGATTCTCATCTCCGATTTCGGGCAAATCGTATTCCAAGCTGATCTCAAAAACACAAGTCTTGGAAGTGCAAATGATCGAGCCCTGTTTCTCTGGGATCCGGTCGACGGGCTGCGGGAACTGGTGCGCGAAGGCGATCCTTTCATGGGCAGCTTGATTGCGGGCATTGTCTTCTCCAACGGAAGTCCATTCATGGGAGACGAGGCCGTTGGAATCAATCATTCAGGCCAAGTTGCAATCGCATATTCCGTACAAGACGGCCGCACCGGTTATGCGCTGATTCGCTTTGTGTCGACCATTCGCCCGAATTCGTTTTTGGTTTCTGCTGGCCAATATGTTTCGGGCGATGTTGCCGAACTGGGTGAAAGTGACAACGAAGACGTCGTCGCCAGGCGTCTTTCGAGCGATATTCAGTCACGTGTCTTTCTGGAAGCGAAGTCAACCAGCCCCACAGAAACTCCGTCAGAAATGAGCATTTTCGTTGAGGGTGCCGTGTTTGCCCGAACTCGCGTCGATGAGTCTGTTGACTTGTTCAATTATCAGACCCAGTTGTATGAGCAGGTCCTTACAGCGGAAGCAAGTCGCTTTTCCGATCAAACCATCGACGTCAACTTGACAGGAGACCTGTCACGATTTGTGGAACCCGGCACCCGCTGCATGCAGATGCGTTTGCGGTTCATCTCGCCAGTGGCTCGTCAACAGTTTTCCGCACATGTCGATCAAATGGTTTGGAGAATGAAATAACGTGAGAAACAATTCGGGAAATGGTCTGACCAGGGTTCGCCTGACGGTGATCGGTCAATTGTCCACGTTAGTGGATCGAATGTTGCAGGAAAAACCCCGGCCAATTCTTCGCAGCCGCGCAGACTTTTTAAACAAATAACGAATTTTTCCAAATTAAGAGAACCGTTTTCATCGGGATTGCGGAACGAGGGGTACCGAGTGCGCGATCAAAGTCGCGTTACACAACGAAACATTCAAAACAGGAAAGCCAGACAACAAGACAATTCGCAATGTAATTTGAGCGTCTTGTAGTTGCGACACGAAAAAAATTGACGGATATCTGTCGCCGATTGCGATTTTTTAAATCAGGACTCTTGGAGTCCGGCCAAAAAATAGAAACAGGGAAAACTTGAAACAAGAATAACGATTCGATAAGACATCAATTGAAGGAATGAGTGAGAACAAAAACAACAGCGGGCTGGTGAGCCCCTAGCGCTAACAAGAGAACTCACCAGCCCTGACAAAAACACCTCGGGCGGACAGTTCGCGCGCGCGGAGAGCGTTTACTTTTCCATTTTATCGCGAACAAAATGGAGAGCCAACATGTCCCGTGGATCCAAGAACAGTCGACGTCACCGAACAACTTCAATTTCCAGAAAATCGCGAAAACTACGGCCTTTGACCATGAGGCTGCGAATCGAACGATTTCGTCGGCAGTTCAGAGAGTTTGATTGGATCCTTCCGCTATCACCGCTGCACGCCTGTCGCTGGGCATGTGCCTGGATGCGCGAGCAGATTGCGCAGGCCAAGCCATCCAGGACACGGAGCAGTGTCGGCCGAAACAGCCTCGCCATGACAAGCTCGTTCCAGCCTTATCAGGCTTTGGAAGATCGTCGGCTGTTGGCGACAAGCGTCTGGGATGGAGGAGGAGCCAATGCCAATTGGACGACGCCAGAAAACTGGGCTGGGGACGTTGCGCCGATGGCGAATGATGAGTTGGTTTTTCCTGTCGGCGCTGCGCAGACGACCAATGTAAACAATTTTGCGGCAGGGACGAATTTCGGGTCGATGCTGATCGTCGGCAGCAATTACAACCTGAGCGGTAATCAGGTGGTATTAAATGGGTCAGTTACAAACAACGGTTCCAGCAACACGTTCGGTATTCCTGTCCAATTGGGATCCACTGGCGGGTTTAGCAGTTCGTCGAGTACGTTTACCATTAGCGGCGCGATCGACACGAATGCGAATGGCCTAAGCCTAGAGGGGTCGGGCAGTACGTTGATCGTTAGTAGCCAGATTTCCGGCAGCGGCAGTGTGTCCACAAGCGGTACGGGTATCGTTGCCTTATCGGGTAACAACACGTACACCGGCGTAACGACAGTCGGAGGTAATACGCTGGCATTACGCCACGACAATGCGCTGGGGGCAGCCGACAATACGGAGGCTACCGGCACCCGGATCACCGACAGTAACGGAGAGGTTCAACTGGAAAACGGCGTCACGGTGACTGACGAGCTGTTAACTTCATCGCCCAGCGTCAACCTCAATCTGTACAGCATTGGCACCGGTGTCACAAACACGTGGACGGGGGATGTGGACGGCGGTGGCAGTTCTGCAGCCTATCAGATCTTCTTGCGTGCCAATGACACCAACAACCGATTGGTTGTCGATGGTGATCTTATCGCCAGCAACTACAATCTGTACGTTTACGGTTCCAGTACAGGAACGACCGAGATCAATGGATCTGTCACCGCTGCTCGCCTGCAAGTGCAGAGCGGCACGGCAGAAGTGAACAGTACATTTCCGAATACCATCACGACGTTCTACGGTCCGTACGTCAATTCGAGTCGCCCGACTCTCCGGAACCAGCCCAATCTCTTGGACGAGCAGTTTGAAAGCCGAAATCTATGGTGACCTCAATCCGGGCACCAGCACTTCCACCGGCATTCTGACCTTGGGCGACACCTGGTTCCGTTCAGCCAGCACTTCCGATTTCGAGGTGGAACTCAACGGCACCACCGCCGGCAGCGGGCACGACCAATTGGTCGTCAATGGCACCGTCGAGCTGACTGGTGATCTCGTCATCACTCTGGGCTACTCTCCCGCCGTTGGAGACTCATTCACGATCATCGACAACGATGGCACGGATCCGGTTGAGGGTTTCTTTAATGGAATGACGGAAGGCGGTCTGTTTTTGATCGGCACAGATTTCTTCACCATCACGTATGAGGGCGGCACCGGCAACGATGTTGTGCTGACCAAAGTTTCGGTAGTTGAATGGGATGGCGGCGGTGCAGACTCAAATTGGACCACTGCGGCGAACTGGGTCGGAGATGTTGCACCGCTTCCCAATTCGAAGCTCATTTTCCCAGGCAGCGCCTTACAGAAAACGAACGTCAATGATTTTGCCGCGGGCACTTCGTTTGGTTCGATTTTGATTTCGGGAAGTAATTACTCAATCAGCGGCAACCAGGTCGATCTCGATGGTTCGGTGACATCACTGGGTTCGGGCAACACGTTTGACGTGCCGACTGCAATTGGTGGCCTCGGGCGGGATTAGCAGTTCGTCGGGCACGTTCAACGTCGGCGGCGCGATCGACACGAACGCGAATGACCTAAGTCTCGGAGCTTCGGTACGCCACGTTGGAGGTCACTGGAGTGATTTCCGGCGGCGGCAGCGTCTTCACCGGCGGCAGCGGAATCGTCGCTTTATCGGGTAACAACACGTACACCGGCGAAACGACCGTCGGCGGAAACACGCTGGCGGTACGCCATAACAAAGCCTTGGGGACAGCCGACAATACAGAGACTACCGGTACAAGGATCACCGACAGTAACGGAAGGGTTCAACTTGAAAACGGAGTCACGGTGATGGACGAGCTGTTGACGTCGTCGCCCAACATCAACCTCAATCTCTACAGCACTGGCACAGGGGCGGCGGGGGCGCTCACTAACACTAACAAATGGACCGGAGACCTTGACAGTGGCGGAACGAGTTCAAATTACTACACCTACTTGCGTGCGAATTCAACCAACAACCGATTGATTGTCGATGGTGAAATTCTGGCTCAGACAGGTCCCTTCGGCTACTACGTGTACGTGCAGGGTTCCAGCAGTGGCGTCGTCGAGGTCAACGGCGATGTGCAAGAACCGTATCGATTCCAGGTGCAGAGCAGCACGGCGGAAGTGAATGGTTCGGTTACCACAACCCTCGGTCCCTACGTCAGTTCTGGTTCTTCGACCCGACTCTCCGGCACGGGCACGTTCTCGTGGACGAGTACCAGTCAGAAGGCTGAAATCTATGGCAACTTGAATCCAGGTACCAGCACTTCCACGGGTATCCTCACATTGGGGAACACCTGGTTCCGCTCGGCCAGCAGTTCCGATTTTGAGGTAGAACTCAACGGCACCTCGGCAGGTAGCGGGCACGACCAATTGGTCGTCAACGGCACCGTCGAACTGACTGGAGATCTCGATATCACGCTCGGATACTCGCCCGCTGTCGGTGATTCGTTCACGATCATCGACAACGACGGTACGGATCCAGTTGTCGGCGCCTTCAATGGACTGAGTGAGGGCGGTCTGTTCTCGATTGGTACGGACTTCTTCAACATCACTTACGAGGGAGGCTCCGGCAATGATGTCGTCCTGACGAAAGTCCTGGTAGGTGTGTGGGATGGCGGCGGTGCCGACTCAAATTGGACCACGGCGGCGAACTGGGTCGGAGATGTTGCACCACTTGCCAATTCGAAGCTCATTTTCCCGGACAGCGCCTTACAGAAAACGAACGTCAATGATTTCGCCGCCGGCACTTCCTTCGGTTCGATTTTGATTTCGGGAAGTAATTACTCGATCAGCGGGAACCAGGTTGATCTCAATGGTTCTGTGACCTCACTGGGATCGGGCAACACGTTTGACTTGCCGATTCAATTGGTGGCCTCGGGCGGGATTAGCAGTTCGTCGGGCACGTTCAACGTCGGGGGTGCGATCGACACGAACGCGAATAACTTGAGTCTGGGGGCTTCCAGTAGCACGTTGATCGTCAGTGACGTGATTTCCGGCAGCGGCAGCGTCTTCACCGGCGGCAGCGGCATCGTCGCTTTATCGGGTAACAACACGTACACCGGCGAAACGACCGTCGGCGGAAACACGCTGGCGGTACGCCATAACAAAGCCTTGGGGGCAGCCGACAATACAGAGGCTACCGGTACAAGGATCACCGACAGTAACGGAAGGGTTCAACTTGAAAACGGAGTCACGGTGATGGACGAGCTGTTGACGTCGTCGCCCAACATCAACCTCAATCTCTACAGCACTGGCACAGGGGCGGCGGGGCGCTCACTAACACTAACAAATGGACCGGAGACCTTGACAGTGGCGGAACGAGTTCAAATTACTACACCTACTTGCGTGCGAATTCAACCAACAACCGATTGATTGTCGATGGTGAAATTCTGGCTCAGACAGGTCCCTTCGGCTACTACGTGTACGTGCAGGGTTCCAGCAGTGGCGTCGTCGAGGTCAACGGCGATGTGCAAGAACCGTATCGATTCCAGGTGCAGAGCGGCACGGCGGAAGTGAATGGTTCGGTTACCACAACCCTCGGTCCCTACGTCAGTTCTGGTTCTTCGACCCGACTCTCCGGCACGGGCACGTTCTCGTGGACGAGTACCAGTCAGAAGGCTGAAATCTATGGCAACTTGAATCCAGGTACCAGCACTTCCACGGGTATCCTCACATTGGGGAACACCTGGTTCCGCTCGGCCAGCAGTTCCAATTTCGAAGTGGAACTCAATGGCACCACCGCCGGCAGCGGTTACGACCAACTGGTCGTCAATGGCACTGTGGAACTTGCCGGTGATCTCGAAGTTACGCTAGTCTCAAGTTTTGCCACCGTTGGCGACACCTTTACGATCATCGACAACGACGGTACGGATCCGATTGTTGGTTTCTTTAATGGACTCCCAGAAAGTGGATTGGTGGAGTTCGGCGGAAATATTTGGTCGATTAGCTATGTCGGCGGCACCGGTAACGATGTCGTACTCACCACGTCGACCGTCAACCAGTTCCCCACGGCCGATGCGCAGAGCGTCAGCACCAACGAAGAGACCGCTCTCAACATCACACTAACGGGCAGCGATACCGATGGTCTTATTGACTTTTTCTCGATTGAAACCAATCCAACCAATGGAAGTCTGTCGGGAACTGCCCCTAACCTGACTTATACGCCGTTCTCGAACTTCGCTGGCTCCGACAGCTTCGACTTCCGAGTGACCGACGATGACGGCGGATTCAGCACCGCGACCATATCCATCACGGTCAACAATACGCAGGATGCACCGACTCAAGTCAACCTGTCCAACTCATCGCTCAACGAGAACACGCCCAGTAACACCACGGTAGGCACCTTGACCACGGTCGACCCCGATGTCGGTGACACCTTTACCTACACGCTCGTTGCAGGATCTGGTGACAGCGACAACTCGTCGTTCACGATTGTTGGCGATGAATTGCGGTCCTCATTCTCACCCGACTTCGAAACCAAGGACAGTTACTCGGTCCGAGTTAAGTCCACCGACGCCGCTGGCGATTCCGTTCAACGTGCATTCACCATTACCATCAACGATGTCAACGAAATTCCTACGGCGCTAAGCCTCTCCTCGACAGCAGTTGACGAAAACGTAGCAGCCAGCACAGTGGTGGGTGCTTTCAGCACGACCGATCCAGATGCCGGTGATTCACACACGTATTCACTGGTCACCGGTACCGGCGACACCGATAACGGTTCGTTCACGATCGACGGCAGTCAGTTAAAGATCGCTGTCGTTCCAGACTTCGAAACGAAATCCAGCTATGACATTCGGGTACGCACGACTGATTCTGGCAGTTTGTCTATCGAACGCACGTTCACAATCACAATCAACGATCTCAACGACCAACCCATCATCGGCATCAGCGACTTGACCGCAGAGTCGCCCATTGACGAAAACGAATTCGCCTCTCTCAGTGGCACGATCGACGATAACGATGCAAGTGACACGTTCACGATGGATCTGAACTGGGGCGATGGCAACACAAACAGCATTTTCCTGGGCACCACATCCTTGACAGCAGCTAACGTCAACGGCGACCTCGTCACGTGGAACCCGGCGACTTACGAATTCGAAGTGCAGCATCAATACCTCGACGATGGTGATTCGCCTGGAAACGGCACCGACTCGGATGAATATACAATTGCGGGGACGGTCACGGACAGTGGCGGAACGAGTGTTCCGCTGGCGATACCTTCCGATGGCACACCAGGTGGTGGCGGCGGACTGCCGACGGTACCAAGTACGCACGAGATTCGTGTGGTAGCACAAGGCGGGCCACTTGGCGGTCAATTTCTTAAAGGCATAGCGACCGACACCGTCTCGGGTGATCTGTACGTTGCAACCAACAGCGGCGCTTCCGGTAGTTATTCGTCGTTTGACTTATGGCGACGTTGCACCGAACGGAACGATTACTTTTATCGGTCACTACGGCGGAATTAATCACTTCGAGGGCCCGGAGTTGGAATTCGGTCCCGACGGACGAATCTATACCGCGGATAGAAACTCCGGTCGAATTTTTGCGATCGATCCAGCGAGTGGAAACATAACAACCTTCAATTCGGGCGGTCCCTGGGGTGGCCTTGCGCGGTACGGGCTGGAATTCAATCCGGCCGGAGACTTGATCCTGATGCGCGAGTCAATTCCCAATCAATTCTATCGGGTCAATCCCGTATCAGGCGGTGTGTACCTGGGCGACCACGACACACCGTTGGGCAGAGAACATGGTGATCGCTTTGGGATTCAGCCAGACGGCGATTATGTGATTTATCCCGATAGCCATGCCGGCGACACCCAGAATCTGGTTACCGAGGTGAGAACGGCCGGCCATGTTCCCGGAACGAGACACTCCATTCGACATCTCACAAGTACGTTTAACACGCAGCTGCGAGTCAATTATGTTCACTCCATCGGCGCGATCGATCCGTTAACGGGCGATGTGTACAGTAGCACGATGAACCAAGGCTGGGGTTCAACGCGCATCGCATTCACGCCTGGCAATGTGGGCCCGTCCGCCACCAGTACGATATTTGTCGATCGCATCGGCAACGGATTCAGTGACGCACGGAACACCCCCAACAGTATGGGTTTGACGGATCTTGACTTTGGCCTTCGAACAGACGGACTTAGCGGCAACAGTCTCTTTTTCCTTGACGACTTTACGGACACAGTTTACGAAGTCCGTCCCATTCTATCGGCTGATCCTGTCGTCACCGTCGAAAACGTAGCGCCGACACTCGACGCCACCATTCCCGATGTAACGTTGAACCCAGTTGCGGCGGGCGCATACAATCACACCGTCAACTTCACGGACCCCGGGACTTTAGATGTCCACACGGTCACGGTGAATTGGGGCGATGGGACCTTTGGTCCGACGTTCGAGCAAGTATCCACCGTCACACCGACAGGTGATCGCACGTTCGATCTATCACACACGTACGCCACTGAAGGCACCTTCACTGTTACAGTGACGCTTTCTGACGACGACATGGGTGAAGTCAGCGACAGTTTCGAAGTCACCGTCGATCTCAACAACCCGCCAACGGCCGCAGACAACACCGTTACAACCAACGAAGACACAACCTATTCGTTTGTCGCAAGTGAATTCAACTTTAGTGACCCCGATTCAGGAGACGTCCTCGAAGAGGTTGAGATCACAACATTGACCACCACGGGTGCGTTATACTTTGACGCCGACATGGACGGTGTTAACGATCTCACGCCCGCGGAGACCTTGTCGGCACTTGACACCATCTCCGTCGCTGACATTAACGCGGGCAAATTGAAATTCGAGCCACTAGCTGATGAAAACGGCGTCGCGTATGACAGCTTTACATTCAAAGTGAGCGACGGGGAAGAGTTTTCGGTAGTCGCTTACACCATGACGATCGACGTTACGCCCGTTAACGATGCTCCCGACATCGCGGCCGGCGATACCGGCACACTGATGGAAGCGGCCGAAACGGCCGCCGCCGATCCGACATTGAACGCGGGCGATTTGACCGACAGTGGCAACCTGGCGTTCAACGATGTGGATGATCCCGATACGTTCGCTGCCGATGTGACGGGCCTGACGGCCAGCGGTACGCTCGGTGCCTACGCGGCGGTCGACGATGCCACACTTCTACCGCTAATGACATTGCCCAATGGCGGTGCCGTCACCGAAGCGGGCGGGATCGATTGGTCGTTCACCGGCGGTGAAGATCTGTTCGATTACCTGAGCGATGGCCAGTCGATTGTCCTGACTTACACGATCGAAGTCACCGATAACGATGGTCTGACCGATACCGATACGGTCGTGTTGACGATTAACGGCAAGGACGATGCTCCCGATATTGCGGCCGGCGATACCGGCACATTGATGGAAGCGGCCGAAACGGCGAACGATGATCCGACCCTTAACGCAGGTGACCTGACCGACAGTGGCAACCTGGCGTTTAACGATGTCGATGATCCCGATACGTTCACCGCCGATGTAACAGGCCTGACGGCCAGCGGTACGCTCGGTGCCTATGCAGCTGTCGACGACGCCACGCTTCTACTGCTGATGACACTGCCCAACGGCGGAGTAGTCACCGAAGCGGGCGGGATCGATTGGTCGTTCACCGGCGGTGAACACCTGTTCGATTACCTGAGTGATGGTCAGTCGCTCGTACTGACTTACACGATCGAAGTCACCGACAATGATGGCCTGACCGATACCGATACGGTCGTGTTGACGATTAACGGCAAAGACGATGCCCCCGATATCGCAGCCGGCGATACCGGCACATTGATGGAAGCGGCCGAAACGGCGGCCGCCGATCCGACCCTCAACGCGGGTGACCTGACTGACAGTGGCAACCTGGCCTTCAACGATGTGGATGATCCCGATACGTTCACCGCCGATGTGACAGGCCTGACGGCCAGCGGTACCCTCGGCGCCTATGCAGCTGTCGACGATGCCACACTGCTGGCCTTGATGACACTGCCCAACGGCGGTGCCGTCACCGAAGCGGGCGGGATCGATTGGTCGTTCACCGGCGGTGAAGACCTGTTTGATTACCTGAGTGATGGTCAGTCGCTCGTACTGACTTACACGATCGAAGTCACCGACAACGATGGACTCACCGATAACGACACGGTCGTGTTGACGATCAACGGCAAGGACGACGCTCCCGATATTGCGGCCGGCGATACCGGCACACTGATGGAAGCGGCCGAAACGGCAGCCGCCGATCCGACATTGAACGCAGGCGACTTGACGGACAGCGGCAACCTCGCCTTCAACGATGTCGATGGCCCCGATACGTTCACCGCCGATGTGACGGGCCTGACGGCCAGCGGTACGCTCGGTGCCTACGCGGCGGTCGACGACGCCACGCTGCTACCGCTAATGACATTGCCCAACGGCGGCGGCGTTACCGAAGCGGGCGGGATCGATTGGTCGTTCACCGGCGGTGAAGACTTGTTTGATTACCTGAGTGATGGTCAGTCGCTCGTACTGACTTACACGATCGAAGTCACCGACAACGATGGTCTGACCGATACCGATACGGTCGTGTTGACGATTAACGGCAAAGACGATGCCCCCGATATCGCAGCCGGCGACTCGGGCACTTTGATGGAAGCGGCCGAAACGGCGAATGATGATCCGACCCTCAATGCGGGTGACCTGACCGACAGTGGCAACCTGGCGTTCAATGACGTCGATGATCCCGATACGTTCACCGCGGATGTGAGCGGACTGGTCGCCAGCGGTACCCTCGGCGCCTATGCAGCTGTCGACGATGCTACACTGCTGGCGTTGATGACATTGCCCAACGGCGGCGGCGTTACCGAAGCGGGCGGGATCGATTGGTCGTTCACCGGCGGTGAAGACTTGTTTGATTACCTGAGTGATGGTCAGTCGCTCGTACTGACTTACACGATCGAAGTCACCGACAACGATGGTCTGACCGATACCGATACGGTCGTACTGACGATCAACGGTAAGGACGATGCGCCCGATATCGCGTCTGGCGACAGCGGCACGTTGATGGAAGCGGCCGAAGCTGCCAACGATGATCCGACACTCAACGCGGGTGACCTGACCGACAGTGGCAACCTGGCGTTCAATGATGTCGATGATCCCGATACGTTCACCGCGGATGTGAGCGGACTGGTCGCCAGCGGTACCCTCGGCGCCTATGCAGCTGTCGACGATGCCACGCTGTTAGCCCTGATGACACTGCCCAACGGCGGTGCCGTCACCGAAGCCGGTGGGATCGATTGGTCGTTCACCGGCGGTGAAGACTCTGTTTGATTACCTGAGCGATGGCCAATCGATCGTGTTGACTTACACGATCGAAGTCACCGACAACGATGGTCTGACCGATACCGATACGGTCGTGTTGACGATCAACGGCAAGGACGACGCTCCCGACATCGCGGCCGGCGATACCGGCACATTGATGGAAGCGGCCGAAACGGCGAACGATGATCCGACCCTTAACGCAGGTGACCTGACCGACAGTGGCAACCTGGCGTTCAACGACGTCGATGATCCCGATACGTTCACCGCCGATGTGACGGGCCTGGTCGCCAGCGGTACGCTCGGTGCCTACGCGGCAATCGACGATGCCACGCTGCTACCGCTGATGACACTGCCCAACGGTGGCGCAGTCACCGAAGCGGGCGGGATCGATTGGTCGTTCACCGGTGGTGAAGACCTGTTCGATTACCTGAGTGATGGTCAGTCGCTCGTACTGACATACACGATCGAAGTCACCGATAATGATGGTCTGACCGATACCGATACGGTCGTGTTGACGATTAACGGCAAAGACGATGCGCCCGATATCGCGGCCGGCGATACCGGCACATTGATGGAAGCGGCCGAAACGGCCAACGACGATCCGACACTCAACGCGGGTGATTTGACGGACAGCGGCAACCTCGCCTTCAACGATGTCGATGACCCCGATACGTTCACCGCCGAAGTGACGGGCCTGACGGCCAGCGGTACGCTCGGTGCCTACGCGGCGGTCGACGACGCCACGCTGCTACCGCTAATGACATTGCCCAACGGCGGTGCCGTCACCGAAGCGGGCGGGATCGATTGGTCGTTCACCGGCGGTGAAGATCTGTTCGATTACCTGAGTGATGGTCAGTCGCTCGTACTGACCTACACGATCGAAGTCACCGACAACGATGGTCTGACCGATACCGACACGGTCGTGTTGACGATTAACGGTAAGGACGATGCTCCCGATATCGCGGCCGGTGATACCGGTACATTGATGGAAGCGGCCGAAACGGCAGCCGCCGATCCGACCCTCAACGCAGGCGACTTGATTGACAGTGGCAACCTGGCGTTCAACGACGTCGATGATCCCGATACGTTCACCGCCGATGTGACAGGCCTGACGGCCAGCGGTACCCTCGGTGCCTACGGGGCGGTCGACGACGCCACGCTTCTACCGCTGATGACACTGCCCAACGGCGGTGCCGTCACCGAAGCAGGCGGGATCAATTGGTCGTTCACCGGCGGTGAAGACTTGTTTGATTACCTGAGCGATGGCCAATCGCTGGTATTGACGTACACGATCGAAGTCACTGACAACGATGGTCTGACCGACACCGAAACGGTCGTACTGACGATCAACGGCAAGGACGATGCGCCCGATATTGCGGCCGGCGATACCGGCACACTGATGGAAGCCGCCGAAACGGCGACCGATGATCCGACATTGAACGCAGGTGACCTGACCGACAGTGGCAACCTGGCCTTCAGTGACGTTGATGATCCCGATACGTTCACGGCTGACGTGACAGGCCTGGTCGCCAGCGGTACCCTCGGGGCCTACGCGGCGGTCGACGACGCCACACTACTACCGCTGATGACTTTGCCCAATGGCGGAGCAGTCACCGAAGCGGGCGGAATTGACTGGTCGTTTACCGGCGGCGAAGACTTGTTTGATTACCTGAGCGATGGCCAGTCGCTCGTGTTGACTTACACGCTGGAAGTTACCGATAACGACGGTCTGACCGATAGCGACACGGTCGTACTGACGATCAACGGTAAGGACGACGCGCCCGATATCGCGTCTGGCGACAGCGGCTCGTTGATGGAAGCGGCCGAAGCTGCCAACGATGATCCGACCCTTAACGCAGGTGACCTGACCGACAGTGGCAACCTGGCATTCAACGACGTCGATGATCCCGATACGTTCACCGCTGACGTGACGAGTGTCACGGCAGCAGGCACGCTCGGCGGTTATACAGCTGTTGATGATGCCACACTGCTGGCGCTGATGACCTTGCCCAACGGTGGCGCGGTTACCGAGGGCGGTGGGATCGATTGGTCGTTCACCGGCGGGGAAGACCTGTTCGATTACCTGAGCGGTGGCCAGTCGATTGTCCTGACATACACGATCGAAGTCATTGATAACGATGGACTCACCGATACCGACACGGTCGTTTTGACGATCGACGGCAAGGATGATGCCCCCGATATCGCGGCTGGCGACAGTGGCACGTTGATGGAAGCGGCCGAAGCTGCCAACGATGATCCGACCCTTAACGCAGGTGACCTGACCGACAGTGGCAACCTGGCATTCAACGACGTCGATGATCCCGATACGTTCACCGCTGACGTGACTGGCCTGACCGCCACAGGTACGCTTGGTGCTTATGTGGCTGCGGACGATGCCACACTGTTGGCCTTGATGACGCTACCCAACGGTGGCGCAGTAACCGAAGGTGGCGGAATCGGTTGGTCGTTCACCGGCGGTGAACACCTGTTCGATTACCTGAGTGATGGTCAGTCGCTCGTACTGACTTACACGATCGAAGTCACCGACAACGATGGTCTGACCGATACCGATACGGTCGTGCTAACGATCGACGGTAAAAATGATGCACCTGATATTGGCGCTGGCGACACATCTTCAATCATCGAAGATGAGAACGATCCAACGCTAACTGACAACGGTACGCTTGATTTTATCAATGTCGACTTGAGCGACACGCATACCGTAAATGCCTCGGCAGCAGTCGCCGTTTGGTCTGGCGGCCCAACATTGCCGACTGGCTTGCTGAGCGGCTTTGAATACGGCCATTACAGTCAACATCTCAGATGCTTCAACCGGCGATGGTGAGGGCACAATCGGTTGGAACTTCGACTTGGCAAACGCTGAGGTTCAGTTCCTGGCCACCGGAGAAACGCTGACTGCGACGTATACAGTAACGGTAACCGACAGCCCGACAGGTGCTTTCGACACAGATACCATCGTTGTCACCATCACGGGCACCAATGACGCGCCGGTCGCAGAAACCCCCAGTGTCGAATCGCAGGACGTTCAATACAGCGACGAGATCACGGACATCACGTTTGATTTCAGTGATGTCGATTCGGAAGTGATGACAGCCCAGGTGTCCTACAGCACCGACGGTGGCGCTACGTTCCAAACAGGTCTTCCCGACACCGGAACGCTCGAGCCAGGGGTTGGATTCTCGTTCGACGGAAGCTCTGCCGCCAATCCATCTGATTTCGGTTCGACTGGCAGCTGGACGGTTAGCGGGATTGCCGACCTTGAACCAGGAGCGTACATCATTCGAGTCACGGCGACCGACGATGAAGGCAGTAGCGTAACTTCTGATTCGGAAATCACCGTCAACCAGGAAAATGCGATTGCCACTTATTCGGGAATGTCATTCGTCTCAACGCCGTCGGTCAACAACGACGAAGCGACGGTCGAACTGCGGGCGACGATTCAGGACATCACGGCCACCGCACTTGCGGCCGGGGACTTGGATGCGGGCAATATTACTTACGCCACCGTTTCTTTCATTGACAATGTCTCTGGATCGGTGATCGCCGGTGGTCTGCCGGTGACGCTACTTAACGCAGGTGATCAAACCGTCGGCGTGGCTTCCTTCTCGTGGTTAGTCGATATCGGCAACCAGGACTCGGAGACCTTTGAAATTCGCATCGAGGTCGACTGGCATTACACTTACGCCGACTCCGCCAACGATATAACGTTGATTACGGTCTCCAAACCGCAAGACAACGCGGTCACGGGCGGCGGATACATCATCAACGAAAGCTCTGCGGGTGTGTATGCTGGCGACGATGGACTACGAACCAATTACGGGTTTAACATCAAGACCAACCGGCGAGGCACCAACGTTCAGGGTCACGTTAATATCATCGTTCGACAAGATGGAAAAATCTATCAGATCAAGACGAATGCGACGAACTCTCTGGTTGCGATACCCCCGGGTCCCGGAGACGATCCTAATATTTTGAAGGCCGAATTCAGTTCCAAGGCTAACCTCAAAGACATTACAGATCCGAACAACCCAATCTCGCTGGGCGGAAACCTGCAATTGTTGGCAACGGTTACAGACGCTGGGGAACCTGGCACCTTGGACATGGTCGGATTCACGCTTTGGGACGGCTCCACGCTCCTGTTCTCCAGCAATTGGACCGGCACCAACACGATCGAACAATTGATCGACGGTGGAAATATTCAAGTGCGACTCGACGCGCCGGGTAACATGCGTCTGGCTCCATCTGCAGACCCTGCAATGCAAGCCGGCGAATCCCTCGACCGCCAACAATTGGAAGAAGTTTTCCAAGACGCAGTCCGATATTGGTCTGATTCTGGAATCAGCGGTCAGCAATTAACAGAGCTGTCTCAAGTCGAATTGCGAATCGCCGAGCTGCATGAAGATACGCTCGGCGCCAATTACGGCAGCGTTGTTTGGCTAGATAACGACGCCGCTGGTTTTGGTTGGTTTACTGCCGATGATGCAAACAACCTCACGCGGACGCAACAAATTGACCTGCTGTCGGTTGTCACACACGAATTGGGCCATGTGCTGGGACTGGAACACGCCGATCATGATTCGGTGATGCAATCAACGCTGTCTCCTGGTCAGCAAACAATGGTCTCGGGCACAGCCGACGTCGACAACACCACGTCGCCTGAAGATTTTGCCAACGTCGATTCGTTGTTCCATAATATGGGCGGCGAGTTGGTACGTGGGACGACGAGTTCAACTTCGGTTTGGCCGCGAACCTGGCTGGCTCAGCCCGCTGTTAACCATCAGGTCATGTCTGGAAACGTGTCTCGTGGAACCGCAGCTTTCGACGATCACAAACTGGACGGGATCGTGAACTCGCTGGATTTTGACGATGGAATTGGATCCGATTGGAATTTCGATCTCGAATTTGCACAAGACGAGCTATTAGAAGTCTTGGATGACGTTCATATTGACCTCGAGTTGTCGCCGGTGAAATCGGCATAGAAAGTTGGGGCAAAATACGCAATCCGCATCGTTTGGCACAAGTCACCAAACCAGTGAATTAAAGGTACGGACACAAGAGATTCGAACAGAGAACGATCGCAAAAACTTTTTTGTTAACGTAACTTATTGGGAGATTAAACATCTTCTGCCTGGGCCTGCTGATCTTAGGTTTCGCCGATCTCCAGGCGGTCCAGGCTGAGCGCGGCAATCGGTCGACTGCTGAGGGAACCGGCGTCTTTCGACTAACAGGTCCTGCGACCGCCTATTACTTCAGTCCCGGCACCGACACCAATGATGATGAAATTGCCGAACTGATCTATTCGGGATCGTTGGAATTGACTCCGATCAGGCCAGGCAAATTCCGATTCCAGAACGAAGGTCGGGGAACCGACGGAGAACGACTGCATGAAGTGATTTATGAGGATGGCAGCACCCTTTCCAGTCGATTTCGGGGACTCGTTCAGGAGTCCCCCAAGTTGGACGACAAGGGAGATCCAATCGGGAGATTCACCGCCCGCTGGAGGGGTACCTGGGTGATCGTCAAGGGCACCGGTCGCTTTCGCGGCGCCGGGGGTCGAAATTTCAGTTGGTCGTGGCGAGGCAATAACGCTGTTCTCAGACGACATGTTCGTGCCGATAACCGGGTCCTGCATGCCGAAGACGTTGGTTCATTCGACCCGGCCAATCTTGGCCTAGGTGATCTGACACTGTTCCCGTTGGTCATTGGTGATGGGTCAGGTGCAGGTGTTTACAACGGAACGCCTGTCGGTACCTACAGTCTCGACGGAGTGCCGATCGGACCCGACCAGCATTTTGGTACGGCCCAATCGATTATCGGACCGGGAACATTTTCGCTGGCGGGTACGATCTGGTATCCCGGCGTCACGGGATTGAATCCGGATGGTGTGAGTGGACCTATTCACCGCATGGTGACCAACGAAGGTGAAATCTGGTTTAACTACACCTATTATTTCGATCTCGATCTAGCGTTTGGTGTTATTAAGCGTGCGGATTTCAGAGTGGTGGGAGGAACCGGTATGTTTGAAGGCGCCAAGGGTCAGCGACGATTAATGGCGAAACATTGCGGTCACAGCAGCGTACGCGACCTGTTTTTTCGCTGAAGTCAAGTTGGACGATTTGAATGGCGAGTAGGAGGACGGTATATTCGCAGTTTTATTATTGTCTCATGAAAATTGCGAATGAACCAAAGATTGTGTACTTGATGCGGGGACTCCCGTCGTGCGGCAAAAGCTTTACGGCTCGGCGGCTGGCTGGGTCCATTGGCATTGTCTTGGAAACCGATCAGTATTTCCATACACAAGTCGGCGATGACCCCCATAAGTATGATTACGATGATGCCTTGATGCCGGCTGCCCGAACCTGGAATATCGAGAGATTCCAGGCGGCAATCGCCCAAGGCGTCTCGCCAATCGTGGTCGACCGGGGCAATGGACGAAATTCAGAGTCTTGGCAGTACGCCCGGTACGCAGTGGATCACGGTTACCACGTAGAACTGAAAGAGCCCGAATCGGATTGGTGGCAGGAAGTCCGCGTTCTACTCAAGTACAAACACCTCACGGGTCCCGCGCTCGACGCCTGGGCCGAAAAGTTGTCTCAATTGAGCCGCCAGACGCATCGGGTTTCGGCGAAGACGATTCGGGAATGGATGGAATCGTGGAAATGGAATTTGACGGTCGAAGATATTCTGAGCTGCGAGCCGGCAGAGAACGACGAATAGGCCCTGATGAAGACCAAGCTAAAAGCAAATTTATTGACGTCTAAGGATCACCCTCCCCAAGAGATCGCCAGCTTTATTAGTTGGTTTTTCCTTTGGTTTTCTCTGCCAGGTAACTTCGTTAGTCCCCGATTCGGGCTTGTCCCGATCGAGACTTGTTCAATACCAAATTGAATCCACAGAGATGCACATCACTGCCCGGCTTGCCCGGGTAGGATGATGTTCCCTTCCTTGCAAGCAAACCTCTTAGAAACAGCGCCGCACACAGGCAAGCTGCGGTGGTGGCGGTAATGGCGGTATTCGAATCTGGTTGTGAACATTGCTCCATGCAGGCAAGCTGCGATGGTGGCAAACAATGTTAAATCCGCTACCCATAAACACTTAGAAGCTGGACGATCTCCCAAGTTGGGCAGGAAAGGCAAGCTACTGCCATTCCGAGATCCACATCAAAATCTCAGCCAATGACAACAGCTACCGTCCTGTCAGGTCGCCGAAGAAAATTGCATTCATGAACACGCGGCTGGTGCCGAGCCAGAAGCCGCGGAAGTTGGGATCGTCCGCCAGCAGGATCACGCGACCTTTTCCAACAGGATAAACCACGACGCTCGCCGAGCCCTTGAATCGTTCCACGTTTTCTTCCGAACAATAGCCAGCCATTAACGGACTTACGGGATCGTAAACAAACGGATTCGCATATGGATTCTCGGACGGGTTCAAAAAACGAGTGTGGTTGCGGAACACCGGAAGCGTCTCCTTAGAAATCCCCCAGGCCAACGGATGCGTGCGATCCACGCTCGTCTGGAAGATCGCCCCGCTGATCAGCTTCAGCGCTCGTTCGGTTGATGCAGAACCAAAAGGCTGTTGGATCGTACCAACCAGTTCTTCGCCGGATGCGTCCCCTTTACCATTTCCGGTAACCTCGGCGAACAGGATATCGTCTTTGCCCGTCAACCTGGCGGCCACTTCCCCTGTTGCCCGACCGACCGAGAGAATCGTCCCTCCGTCATCGGCGAACCGCCGCAAAGATTCCCAGTCGCTTTCGGACAGGCCACTATAACCGCCGTCCGGCACGATCAATGTCGTGTAGTCCCGTAAATCGGCCCGCGCCAGCGACGATAGTTTGATCATCGTCACCGGCACTCCGATACGTGTGTCGAGTTGATGCCAGATTTCGCCAGCACTGTAGGCACTGACCCCGGCGTCGATCAACATCGCCAGCTGGGGAGCTTTCACGACGGGAAAGTTGTTGCTGCCCAGATCGATTCCTTGCGGAGTCAAACCGGTTTTCACGGCGGTCAGCTCGACTCCCTGCTTGGCTGCCTTTCTCACGATCTGGCGAATCACGCGGCGTTTGTCCTGTTGAATACCCAACGGAATTTGCAAGGTGCCTTCAACAAAGCGAACCGCATCATCACCGCTTCGCATAGCTGAATAGCTGAACGGTTTCTGCGCCACGCGAACTTTGATCTCGCGAGAAAGTAGCTCGGCCAGTAGACGTTGTGCACGGTCGTCGCGCCAATCGACCAGGTAAGCCACATCGTCATCGGCAAACTCCAAATCGCTCGAACGTTTTGACTGCGTTTTGGCAGGGACGAGATATTCGGCATCCAGCGAATGGTTCAGTTCCAATTGCGTCGACGCCCAAAGGCCAGCGGCAACGTCCAGCTCGACACGTCATAGAAAATGTTCTCGCGAAAGTCAGTTTCCCGGCTCAACAGCGACTGCAGGAATCGATATTCGGGCTGCGCGGCAGGCACGACCAGCGTCCAGCGTGGATCGAGTGTCGTGTCTCCATACTCGACCGGAGCATTCAGCCAGTAACATTGAATGTCGTGACGAACCAGCACACTGGCAAACTCCTGCAACCGCGAGCGATTATGAGGACAGGTAAACACGAAAGTCTGTTCTTTCGCGCCTTTTCCCATTTCCAGCGATTCGGCGTAGTACTGCCGTTTGAAGTCGTGCAATTCACCGCGCAAATCAACCGTTGCTTTGAGACTGGACAGCGACGTGGCAAATTGATTGGCGATCGTGTCGTAAAACGTTAACAAACCGTCCTGATTTTCCTGGACGTTCCCCCGCGCGCTGGCTTGTTCGAACAGGATCCCTACCGCGCCGTGCAAATCGGGATACGTGGAACCCTTGCCCATGTAAAAGTCGTCAAAGCTCTCCTGGGTGTAGTATAGCGAACCCCGTTCGTCGAGTGCCTGAGCATGATACTCGCCGAATTTGTTGGTTAGCTCGACATTTTTCTCTGGAGTCAACGGGTTTGTCCGCTCCGGAATTCCCGGTTGAAAGAAAAAGGTGGAGTTGGTGCCCATTTCGTGGAAATCGAGCACAACGTTCGGTTTCCATTGGTGATACCACCGCATGCGACTGCGACTTTCGGGATGCACCAGCGGCAACCAGTCGCGGTTTAAATCGAACCAGTAATAGTTCACTCGCCCCGGCGGCCATTGTTGGTTGTGTTCCGCGTCTTGCGGATCGGGATTGGGGACGCGTCCCCGGTAGCGGTTGACCCAAGTTGCAAATCGATTAAAGCCATCGGGATTCAAACAGGGATCCAACAGCACCACGCAGTTGTCGAGGATTCGTTCAATTTCGTCGCCTCGCGCGGCGGCGAGGTAATAGGCAACAAGCGGCGCGCAGTTCGTGGTGCTCGCTTCATCGCCATGCACCCCGTAGCCCATGTTGATCACAGCTGGCAAATCGTCCGTCTCGAACTTGTCGCTGTTCGGTTTTGTCAGCAAGCGGGACTTGCGCTGGATTTCGCTCAATCGGCTGCGATTGAACTCGCTGGTGATCGTCAGCAACAACAGCGGGCGGCCGCCATGGGTTGTGCCGTATTGAGATATCGAAACCCGCTCCGATGCCGCGGCCACGGCCTGGAGATAGCCAACGACCTGGGAATGCTCGAGGTGTCGAAAGCCAATATCAAAGCCAAAAAAGGATTCGGGCGTGGGTATTGATTCGTCCCACGCGACGCCCTCCGGCCAAAACGAAGTGGGGCGCGATTTGTGTTGGGCGTTTCGTTTTTCGGTTTTGGCGGAGGAGGATTGTTGTGCGGCGGCACTTTGCGTGGAAGTGATTGCGAGGCATGCGGCCATGAACAGCATGAATAACCGACCGGCAGCCTCGGACAGGAAATGGTTTTCTGATAATCGCAAAATGTTCTCCAGGCGAACCAATATGAACCTAAACCGTCCAGTATAGTTGAAGGAGCTGTGTTGGGTGGCAATTCGTTGCCGCACATTCGGTTGACCGGTGGCAGTAACCATCGGGCTCGGGTGGCGACGACCAGGATATTACGCCGTCGATGAACATTTTGCAGGATCGCTGTCGCCGCTACGCGGCTGCGGTTCGGGTGGGGCGGTACCCCCGGCTGACGCCGGGGGCTATCTGCTGTCGCCGCTACGCGGCTGCGGATTGGGTGTGCATCGCTGTGTGGCTGCGGATCGGCGCGTTACCACCGGCTGGTGCCGCTGCGAGGTTGTGACTGAGCGGGCACGTTACTAATTGCCCGTGTCGAGTACCGATCGATCGCGAATCGCGATAGCCGCGCAGCGGTGGCAGCGGGTAGCCGCGAGCGTAAGCTCGTGGACAGCATCCCGCCAGAAACACTTAGCCGCGCAGCGGTGGCAGAAACGATCTGGTTGCGTGGCGACGTCCAGAATTTGCGGCAGCCGGTAAACCTCGTCGGGGGTGTTCGTTCCACCTACCGCAACAAAGTGGGGCCGACTAAAATGCTCTGCGAATATCTGAACTTCCTTTTACGGCCAACCAGCTAACAAATCAAAATGGCAAAAAACGCAATTTCACCCACTCGCGAAGAGGACTATCCCGAATGGTATCAGCAAGTCGTCCGAGAAGCCGGGCTGGCTGAAAACTCGGATGTGCGCGGCTGCATGGTGATCAAACCTTGGGGTTACGGCATCTGGGAAAACATGCAGGCAGCTTTGGACAAGATGTTCAAAGACACGGGCCATGAAAACGCCTATTTCCCCTTATTCATTCCGCTGCGGTTTATGGAAAAAGAAGCCGAGCACGTGGAGGGTTTTGCCAAAGAGTGCGCGGTGGTCACGCATCATCGCTTGGAACCAGGAGAAAATGGCGGACTGGTTCCGGCCGGCAAGCTCGATGAACCGCTGATCGTCCGTCCCACCAGTGAAACGATTATTGGTAGTACGTTCGCCCGCTGGGTCCAGTCGTATCGCGATTTGCCGTTGTTGATCAACCAGTGGTGCAACGTCGTGCGGTGGGAGATGCGGACACGGTTGTTTTTGCGCACCACGGAATTTCTTTGGCAGGAAGGCCACACCGCTCATGCGACGAAAGAAGAAGCCTGGGAAGAGACGCGAAAAATGCTGGATGTTTACGCCGACTTTGCCGAGAACTTCATGGCGATGCCGGTGATCAAAGGCGAAAAGACGGTTGGCGAACGGTTTCCGGGTGCTGAGTCGACTCTGACCATCGAAGCCATGATGCAAGACCGCAAAGCGTTACAATCTGGCACGTCCCATTTCCTTGGGCAGAATTTTGCCCGGGCCCAGGAAATCAAGTTCCAAGACAAGGAAGGTGGCGAATCGTATTGCTGGACGACGTCGTGGGGGCTCTCGACGCGGATGGTCGGTGCCCTGGTGATGACGCACAGCGACGATGACGGGCTGGTGCTGCCTCCGAAACTGGCTCCCAAACAGATTGTGATCCTGCCCATCATCCGCAACGATTCCGAGCAGGCTTCTGTGCTGGAGTATTGCCAATCGCTGCGAGACGAGTTGAAAGTAATTAACTATCACGGGCAACCGTTGGGAGTCATTGTCGACGATCGTGATTTGCGCGGGGGCGAGAAAAAGTGGTTTCATGTCAAGCGAGGTGTGCCAATTCGCGTGGAAGTTGGTCCCCGCGACATTGAGAACGACAGTGTGTTCGTGGGTCGTCGGGATCAACCCAAAGCGGCGGGTGTGGGCCGAGCTGAATTTGTTGCCAACGTGACAAAGGTGCTCGATGAAATGCAGCAGGGGCTTTACGATCGAGCCTTGAAGCTGCGGCAGGACAACTCGCAAACCATCGACTCGCTGGACGAATTCAAGGCGTACTTTACACCAAAAAACGCCGAGCGACCTGAGATTCACGGGGGTTTTGCCGAATGCCATTTTGTTGACTCACCCGAACTCGACGAGATGTTGAAACCGCTCAAGGTAACGCCACGTTGCATTCCGCTTGATCAAGAACCGGTCGCCGGCACTTGCATTTTCACGGGCCAAAAAACCGATTGTCGCGCGATTTTCGGAAAGGCGTATTAGGGATGGGAAAAGTGTTTGCAAGCATCGACGACCAACTCCGCAGCTGGATCGAGGCACGCGAGATGTTTTTTGTGGCAACGGCACCCATTTCGAGCAAAGGACTAATCAATTGTTCCCCCAAAGGCCTTGATTCGTTTCGCATCCTCGGACCACAACGCGTCGCGTACCTGGATTTGACGGGTTCCGGAGTCGAGTCGATCGCCCATCTCAAGGAAAACGGGCGAATCCTGATCATGTTTTGCGCATTTCAAGATGCTCCGCGGATTTTGAGAATTCATGGTCGAGGAACGGTGCATGAACCGGGTTCGGCTGGATTTGCTCAGCTTATTGGCAACTTTCCCGAGATTCCGGGGACGAGGAGCATTATCGAAATCGAAGCGACACGCATTGCCGATTCGTGCGGTTGGGGAGTTCCCGAGATGAAATTTGAACGGCAACGCGACACGTTGATTACCTACTCAACGCAAAAGGGTCCTGAAGAATTGGCCGAATATCGTCGTCAGAAAAACCGGCTGAGCCTCGATGGACTGCCCGGGCTGGACTTGGAACTGGCGGAACAAAACGATGGGTGAGGTTTTCCAACAGCGGCCAGTGATGTTAATTGCGGCCGTCATCAGTCGATTTGACGAAGCCTTTGACTGGACGCGAAACGAAACAACGGGTGAGTGGGGTGAAATTGAGATCGAGAGTCCCCGTTTTAACTTTGTAGAGACCGGGTTTTATGCCGAGACGATGGGCGAAGATCTCAAGAAGCAGTTTTTCGCTTACTCGCAATTGATCGATCCGGCGAATATTGCCGCGGCCAAGGTAGCGGCCAATGCGTGGGAACGAAAATTTGCCGCCACCTCTGACTGGCCGGTCGCACGCCCGCTCAACATTGATCCAGGGTACATCACGGAAGCCAAGCTCGTCCTGGCCACGACCAAGGACCGCGATCATCGAATCTACTTGCAACAGGGAATCTTTGCTGAAGTCACGCTGCATTACCACGACCGTCGATGGCGGGGTGACCGCTGGACCTATCCCGATTATCAACGAGCCGACTTTCAGGAATTCTTTACCCAATGCCGACAACTGCTGCGTCAAATGTACCGCAATCAATGATCCGGTCGGTTGCCAAGAACGTACAGATTGAACAATACTGGTGTTTGCGTATGGGTCCTTATGGCGAGGACCACTGTTCCACACTAATGTAGCTCGCTGGTCTCCAACGAGCAAAAAACGGCGGGGACCGCCGTTCCACAATAAACTTGGTTTCCATGAAACTGGCAATACGTTATCTACTGCTGTGCTCGGTCGCAATTGCGTTGGCGATCATCCCCGCCTATCTGTACTACCGGTACGAGGCCGGAATTTTCAAAGAGGAATTCTTTACCGACCAATGGTCCCAAACGGGAGAAGGCGTTGTCGGAGCGATGATTTCAACGGTCGGTGTTCCATCGTACGATTTTGGAAACATTGATCCCGCCAAAAGCTACGCACGGGAATTCATCATCCAAAACCGTGGCGACTCGACGCTGGAAATCTGGCGGGAAGCGCAGCCGGACGAGATCGTCAAAACCGATCTGGGTTTGAAGAAGATTTCAGTAGCCGCCGGGTCGTCTTTTCCGGTCAAGGTCAGCTTCGAGGGAAAAGATGTCAATTCCGAATTGAAGGCGTCAGTCAGGATCAAATCCAATGACTCGCGTTATTTGCCAGACGGCTTTGAGATCAAGCTGACTGGGCGGGTTAACAAATGATGCGGTTCGTGGCGAATTTTCCGGTGCCGCCAACTGTCCTCAATATCTGTGACGAATCCTGTCGAAGTCACTTTTTGCGATGTGGCTGCCGTATGAATAAGCCAGCGTGCTTAAACCCATTAGCTGCTTGCGACCATTCAGGACAGATCTTGCCAAGTCGGTCCAATGTTGCCATTTACCCAGCCGCGCAAGATCGTTATTCTTTCTATTTGAAGGCTGCGGCCAGCCAATTACTGGTCGTAATTGCTTGATTTTTTCGCCGCTTGAATAAAGCTTTTCTGGAGCAACCCATGAAGTCCCCATGGCAGGTTGGTCGGTATAGTTGCGCAGTTGCAATTTTCCTTGCCACGCTAATTGCGATTGGATGTGATCTTCCGATTTCGCTGTTGTCGGCACCGTTGGGAGCGACGACGGCCTCGCGCGGCCCAGTGGCACGCGCTGCTCACCAAAGCGACGCAGCGGAAACTGCCGATTCCGGTTCGACCAGCGACCAGGACGTCAAGGAAGAATTGCCACCAGCGGAAGACCTGGTTAAAGACTGGGACAAGCCGGACGTCACGTTGTTCGTCACAGGTCGTCAGCATGGATACATCGAACCGTGTGGTTGCACAGGACTTGAGAACCAGAAGGGCGGGCTGATGCGACGCCACACCGTGCAAAAACTCCTGCTGGATCGTGGCTGGGACCTCGTCTCGATCGACGCCGGCGATGAAGTTCGTCGTTTTGGGCAACAACCCGTCATCAAGCTTCAAAAGACATACGAATCGTTATGCAAAGTCATGAACTATGATGTCATTGCGTTCGGTCCAGACGACCTTAAATTGTCAACGGGAGATCTGCTACAAACGACTCTGAATTGTCAAAACGAAAAAAATCCGTTTACCGCTGCGAACGTTCTGCTGTTAGGGGACGACTCGTTTACCAACCGCTTCCGCGTCGTCGAGAAAAATGGGAAAAGAATTGGCGTCACGGCGGTTCTGGGGGACGAACATTTTTCAGAATTGAAAAACCAGACAGACCTGACCCTGGTGGACATGAAAAAAGCCCTGTCTCAGGTCGTGCCCCAGATGCTGGCCCAACGCTGCGATTTTATGGTCTTGATCGGTCAAACGAGCGAGGAAAATTGCATCGCACTTGCCAAGCAGTTCCCGGTGTTTGATTTGCTAATCACGACCAGTTCGGCAGGAGATCCCTGGTTCATGCCCCAGCAGATTCGCGAAGGCAACCATGTCACGCAGATGATCCAGGTTGGCGTCAAGGGCATGTACGTGGGACTGGTTGGTCTGTACACGGGCGCCGAGGGAAAGCGGTTGAAGTACGAGCGGGTTTCGCTTGACCATCGCTTCAAGGACTCCCAGCAGATGAAAGAGATATTTCGACTTTATCAGAAAGAACTCGAAGCGCTATATGTCAGCGGCAACAACCAGGACATTCGCCCGCGAGAACACTCGTCCGGTTACAAATTCGTCGGTTCGGAATCCTGCAACGAATGCCATGACGAAGAATATGCGATCTGGGAAGAAGGCGTCGACATGGACGGCGAAGGACCTCATTTTCGGGCCACGATGGACCTCATTGAGCCGCCGAATAACCGGGGTGATATTCCGCGGCACTACGATCCGGAATGCTTGAGTTGTCACGTCACGGGCTGGAATCCGCAGGACTTTTTCCCGTATGTGTCCGGCTATATGAAAGAAAGCGACAAGCTGCTGTACGGCAACGGCTGCGAGAATTGCCATGGACCCGGGTCGGCGCATGTCGCCGCTGAAAAGGCGAACAACGATCAAAAGCTGATGGAAAAACTCCGTGGCGAAGTTCGCGTCACCATGGAACAGGCCAAAACCGACGCTTGTCGCGAATGCCACGACGCCGACAACAGTCCCGATTTCCTCAAAGACGGCGCGTTTGACGAATACTGGGCAAAAATCAAACACGGCAAGAACTGGTAAACACCGGTGGCTGGAATGGATTCCGTCCATCCAGAATCAGTGTCGTTTCATCGCGATGATTTTCGCGCGGCCTGACAATTGCTCGAACCAATCGGATTGTCCCGCGTAGAAACGCCAGACGCGGTACCGGTTTAATTGCCCCCAAAACCGCCGCGAAATCCAAATAGGAACTGAATCCCTGAATCAGTTTGACGGCAAAGCGGGTTTCAAATGTTGTCAAAACCGCGCGAAGGCAACATACTGGTAATTCAAGCAGGTCAACCTTGGGTGTGTCAACTCAGATGCACCACAGACTGCTCAGCTTTATCGCAGCGGCAATGAACGATCATCCACCTGAATCGGCAGACAACCTGGACCTGACCGGCCAGACCGTGGGCGAATATTACCTGATTCGCCGATTGGGTCGAGGCGGCATGGCAGATGTCTATCTGGCCGAGCAGCGATCGCTCAAACGCAACGTCGCGCTCAAAATTCTCAAACCGGAGCTGGCGCGAGATAATTCCTACGTGCGCCGATTCCAATTGGAGGCCCAGGCCGCAGCGGCACTGGTTCAGGCGAATATCGTCCAGATTTATGAAGTCAATGAGAGCGGTGGTGGTTTGCACTTCATTTCCCAGGAGTATGTGCCCGGCCGAAACCTCAGACAATACATCGAACGGTATGGAGCAGTCGAACCGGTGATGGCGATCAACGTGTTGCGGCAAGTTGCTCTGGCCCTGCAAAAAGCTGGTGAGATGAACGTGATTCACCGGGACATCAAACCCGAAAACATCATGCTCTCCACCAAGGGAGAAGTCAAAGTCGCGGACTTTGGCCTGGCCCGCATCAACAACGAGAAAGCTCGTCAGGATTTGACGCAAATCGGCATCACGATGGGTACTCCCCTGTATATGAGCCCCGAACAGGTCGCCGGCAAACACGTCGATTCGAGGAGCGATATCTACTCTCTCGGGGTGACCGCTTACCACATGCTCGCCGGACGGCCGCCGTACGAAGGTGACAACGCGCTTGCCATTGCTTTACAGCATGTCAACCAACAGTCCGAGCCGCTCGTTGAGTTACGGCCGGATGTGCCGACGGCGTTGTGTGAACTGATCCATACGATGATGTCAAAACTTCCCGAGGATCGCCCGGCGGACGCCACGGCGCTACTCAAGGAACTGCGAAAAATCAAAATTGACATCGACGAGGATTGGGATCAGTTGATTGAGAAGCTGGCGACCACCGAATCGATTTCGCACGAATCGGCCCGGTCAACCCTTGAGTCGAAGCTGGCCGTAACCCAGCAACTTGAGGCCGTCATGAAGGGCAACATTCGCTCCTGGTGGACCAGCCCGGCGACGATCGCCCTGTTCAGCGTGCTGTTGTTGGCCGGTTTATCCGCCGGCTTCTGGAACGCAGTGACACACCCACCGAAAGACCTGCTGGATGTCACGGAAGCAATTCTGGATGTCGTTCCGAGGCAAGCCGATGTGAAGGCCCAGTATCGCTCTGCATTCCTGGAAGATGTCAATGGAGAGGAGTACTGGCAGGCCGTCATCAAATACTTCCCGCTGGAATCGGCCGACGATCAAAATAACACCCTGTACTATCATCGCCGGGCGGAGCAACGGTTGGGTGAGTTGTATATCGAGAGAAACGAATGGGATCGCGCGTTGGCGATTTACCAAAAGTTGGGGGACATCAACGACGACGACGAATTCCACATTATTGGCTCGGCGGGCCAGGCAATCGTCTACGATCAGCAGCTCAAAGAGGCCGTCAACAACGACCAAGTGGCGAAAACGCTGGACAAAAAAGTACGCCGGGCACTCTCCGAGGTTGAAAATGACATCGAAAAGCTTAACCCGTTCCTGCGCTCGCGAATCGAAAATCTGTTGGGCAAATACGCGAGCAAGAGCAGTTACGCGAATGACCCTTTGTCCATTCTGACTTGATGATCGAAACGTCCCTTTAAAGTCGGAAGTTTTGATTCAACCACCATAGCAAGCGAGCGCCCAGAGAGCGATTTTTCTTGCAACGCAGGCGGGCTTGTCCTCCAATCCCGATTTTCAATTGTTCCATTTCAATATCGCTGGACTCCAGCATGATGGGAACGCGGGCGTAGTATTGAACGTCGGTTTGTTGGTAGGCGGCCACCATTTCCGCGACCAGATCCGGCAAGCGTGTCTGTTGCATCGCCTTGTCGGCCGAGACATTGTAATCCGAGCGATCCATGGAGCGATCCGAGACACCGATCGATTGGACTTCCGTTTCAATGACATAATCGGGGCGGGCATAAAGTTTGATGCGGGCCTTCATTCCGGGTTCGGCAAACTTGATTTGATTTTCGGTCAACAAGACGACCGCGTACCACTGGGACATATCGGCAACTTCACAAAACCGTTGCTGCCGCCGAGCCACCACATTTCCGTTGCGCCCCGATAAAAACGAATCCTTGTCCAGCAGCGGCATCTCGTCTCCCTCCGCAGTTGGATGCTGATAGGGAACCGCCAACACCTTGCCACCAATATTGCTCTTGAGCACCAGCCGCTGTTGCCGCGCCTGCATCCAGACAATCCGCTTTTCCAGCTGGCGAATTTCGCTGGTGATCACCGAAAGTGAATCGAGGTAGGAACCACCGTCGTTCCCGTTGCCCCCCTTGATCAATGAGTCCCGTTGGCTGCGTTTCTGCTGGAGGCTGCTGATGGCATCGTTGAGCTCAATTTCCAGCTCGACATTTCTGAGCTTCGCCAACGTCTGACCCGGTTCAACCAGGTCGCCTTCCTGGACGAGGCAACCTTCAACAACACCGTCTTCCTCGACATAAACCGTATCAACCCGGGCCGGCACGACAATGACCTCGCACCAGAGCCGTTGTGGAAATGGCACCAACAGTAACAGGGCCAGCAATAATACAAGGATCGAGCTAATGACCGAAAATCTTACTTTTTCCACTTGATGCATCCGCCCTGGAACAGACATGTAACGATAAAGCTTGTACATCGGCATGACCAAGATGCCAACCATCGAAAACGCGGCGATGGCAATCCCGATCGACTCCAAACCATACGGCTCGAGCCAGCGAATCAAAAACGTAATGATCGCGAACAAGATAAACCAGCGATATAAAAACGAGGCAACGGTAAACATGGCGAACGCCACCGGACGATTGCTGGGCATCAGCTGATCGTCCGGGATTTCCAGCCCCAGCCAATGTCGGCCCAACAAAGTCGTCAGCGCTTTGGTCGACTTCTGACTGAGATTGGGAATCTCCAGCACGTCGCTCATGATGTAGTAACCATCAAATCGCAGCAGCGGGTTGCCGTTGAACAGGATCGTGCTGACCGAGCTGATCAGCATGATTTGCAGGCAGATATCCTGAACCACGCCCGGCTGCACAAACCACCATACGAACGTTGCGATCGTGGCCAACAGGACTTCGATATAAATCCCGGCGGCGCCAATGGCAGCGCGATGCCATTTATTTTCCAGTCGCCAACTGTCGGAGACGTTGCAATACATGCAGGGCGTCAACACCAGCAGCATGAATCCGATTTCATGGCACTCTCCTCCGAGCCGCTTGCAAGAAAGTCCGTGGCCAAACTCGTGGCAGATCTTCGTGAAGCACAGCACACCGACAAACAGCACCATTTTCCTGGGATTGAAAAAGGTATCAAACCCGGGCAACCGCGCCGAGAATTCCGCGAAATTCATCAGTACGGACAATAAGGCGACGGTCGCCAGGATCCCGACAATCGTCGCCGCAGCAGGCGTAAACAGCCACCACGTGTACTTGATCAGAAAATTGAGAATTCGTTCGGGATCGAAACCGCGGTAACGAATCGCCAGGATATTGGAAAACTGGCCAAATCGTTCCATCGCCAGATTCTTGCGTCCCCGTTTAAGCAATTCGTTTCCCTGGCCGCCCACATCCGAAATCACCAACCCGTCGCGGTGAAAACGTGTCAACAGTTGCTGGAGTTCGGTGCGGGTAATTCGCTTGGGGGCATGTTCCTCGTGGTAACCATCGATCAACTGGTCGATTGTCTGGTTGCCGTCGAGTTGCTGCAGGATATAGAACACGTGGGGCGGAAACTGGTAATACTTCTGCCCCAACGGCTCTTTGACGACCCAATATTCCACCCCCTGATACGTCAGCCGGTCAAACGTCAAGTCGCCGCGCATTTTCATGCGAACGGGAGGACTGGAAGATTGCGTTTTCGGCGCAGGAATGATGGACACGACGCGCTCCTAGAAGAATACGCGGGTGCGTAGGAAGTCGATCACTTGATAAAACCACACGAAACCCATGGGTTTCCGACCGCAAATAATCTTGGCGGTCGCCCCGGTTCCCGGTCGCAGTTCGCCCACGTCCTCAATATTCGTGTTTACCAGGGCGCGAAATTCAGGCACGCCCGAGTCCGACAGTTCGGCTCGCTGCGCCACGGAGACCAGTTCGCCTTCAAATTTCTTGTTGGCGTTGGTGCCCAGAATGAATTCAACCTTGAGTGGTTTACCCTCGTTGTTGGCAATTGCCGTCGTCACGTAGCCGATCTTGTTCTGGGGGATGCGCAACTCAATTTGCCACTGACTGTTCGTATCCGCAATCGAAAGCACCAATTGACCAATGCCCCGCGGAAGTTCCGTCAATCTACGCTTGGGTTCCCAGGTTGTGATTTTGCCCGCGAAGGGGGCGATAATTTTCTGTTTCTCCTGCTTTTCAAACAGCAGTTGCAGTTTTTGCCGAAGATACCTGTCCTGGATCCGCAGCTGTTTCATTTCACTGGATAATTTCAACGAATCCTCGGAGTCGGGCGCGTCAACGCGAGTTATCTGGGAATTGATGGTCTCCACGCGCTTGGCGATGTTATCCAGCTCCATTTGAATGTCGCCAATCTGTTCCGCCAGCCGAAAGTCTTCAAGTTCGGCCAGCAGCTCCCCTTGTTCAACTTGCTGATTTTCCGAAACATATACCTCGCGGATGATCCCGTCGGTCTGGGCAAACAGATTGCGACGAATTTCCGGCTGCATGACGCCATCGACTTTCATCTTGAACTGTGCCTGGTAAAAAATCAGCGCCAGCATCAACACCCCAAACGCGACCAGTCCCGTCATCGTTTTGGCATAATGATCCTTGAACAGGAATTTTTGAAGCTGGCCCATGCGGCGCCAGAGCGGCAACAAAAAGATGTCGCTCAGCTGGGAGGAATTGTCCAGAGCCAGTGTTGACTGCTCGATAGCCAGTTGGCTGAGATCGGCCAAGTCGTCTTCGACGATGTCCCGGTCAAAAAATTCGAAAATCAGGCAGCCGAGCTTGACGGTTTTTTCTCGACGGCGTTTGTCCATTTCCAAATCGGGCGTGTCCGGAGGACGTTTGACAAGCGGCAAAACGACCAGCGATCGAGAGTGGGACTCGTCCAGATAGTCGTTAATCTGGGCAGCCACTTCCGGAGCAATCCCCTCGGTCTCGCCAGTGATCCAGAACGGGGTATCAGCCGCGACACTGGAGGTGGCAACATAGCCCAGTTTGCGGACCACATTGGCCCGGTTGTCGAATCGGTCCTGGCTGCTAATCGCAATGACCTTGCACTTGCGACCGTTCCATTTGGCCACGCTGACGCGGTCACACTTCAACAGCCGGCGTGTTTCATTGGCAATCGCGTAGCACGTTTCCTTGAAATCAAGCGAACTGTGAACTTCCGTAATAAATTCAATTTTTTTCGACCAGGTGTCGGAGTCGACGGTCAACCGTTCCAAATCCTGGTGTTCGTGCCACCGCGGGAACAACTGGGCAATCTGTCCGAGGAATCGCAAATACCCTTGCTGAGCCGATTCAGAAATATCATTTCGCTGCAGCAGCTCGATCGAACCGCAACAATTTTTCTGGCGATCAAAGATGGGCGAGAACAACATCAGATAGGCCAGCGCCTGATCCGCGGTTGTCGACGAGGGATCGGTTGGATCCTGTTCGTCGCCAGCCAGGGATTCGGATGTCAATCCCAGCGGCTGTTGTTTGTTGACCACCTCCATGACGAGTTTACTGTGCTGCTGCGCGTTGGGCTGGATCTGCTCGGCATTCCTGCCCGCCGCCTTGTGCGTTACCGCCGGATTGCCAGTCCCGTTGACCTGCCATAAAAGTGCCCCATGCGCGCCGGTCAATTGCACGACCCGCGACAGCACCTGTTGGCAGAACTCATCGAAATTCGCCTCGGTACGCGTCATTTCGCTGAGTTGTTTGATGGTTTGCCGCACCTCAGCTTTGACTTCTTCAGCCGTATAGCTGGAACCTGATCCACCGGACATATTTGCTCGAATTCTAGTTTGGTTTAATTGATGAGGTTTCAGCACCGCCCGCATAAAAGGAGGCGGGCGTTGTCGGCGATAGCCGATATTGTAGGAATTTAACGGGCAAGTTCAAACGGAATGCGTTGCCTCCACCCAAACGCGTTAGTCAAAATTATCGAGAATCGGGTCCAGCCCCATCTCCCGTTGTGATTTTGCCAACTCCTTTTCATTATACATAAGGATCTTTCGGGCTCGATAATGCTGATTTTCGACTTTTTGTTGGGCCCGTTTCATCATTCGAATCCACCACTCGTCAGTTCGGTTTTTAGCGGTTTTCCGGTATCGGTCGGCGGTGCTCTTGCCAAATGCGGTATCCAAGAGCTCGTCTTCAGCCGAAATAAACTGCCGAACCGAACCCGGATCTCCCTGGCGTCCGCAACGACCAAACAATTGCTGATCAATGCGACTGGATTGATGAAGTTCGGTCCCGATCACGTAGAGTCCTCCCAAGGCGACGACTTCGTCGGAGATCTTGATATCCGTACCCCGACCGGCCATGTTGGTGGCCACCGTGATCCGGTTTTTTTCACCCGCGCGGGCCACGATTTCAGCCTCGCGCTCAATTTGCCGGGCATTAAGTACTTCGTGTTCGATCCCTTCGCGGGCTAACAGCGCGGAAATGATTTCTGATTTGGCAATGGAGCGCGTGCCAACCAGGATAGGACGCCCGATGGCATGAATTTCCTTGATCTCATCGACGATCATGTTCCACTTTGTCTCATCGTCGTGGGCCACTTTGGTGGGCAAATTCTTTCGTTGGCTCGGTCGATTCGGCGGAATCGCGGTGACTGGCATCCGGTAGATCTTGCGGAACTCTTTGGACGAACTAACCGCCGTACCGGTCATACCGGCAATCAAAGGGTAGCGACTCACGAACGCCTGGACGGTGATCTTGGCCTGGGTGTTGGTATCCATCGTAATGTTGGCAAGTTCTTTTGCCTCGATGGCTTGATGAATACCCCGACTCCACCGGCGCCCCTCGGAGATGCGACCGGTTGCTTCATCGACGATCACAACTTCCCCTTCGCGAACAACGTAGTCGCGATCCAAGCGATAATCTCGCGCCACCTGGATCGCGCGCTCCATGAAATCGTACATTTCCAACAGTCCGACCCCTTCGAGCACTTCCGGTTTGTGAATGGCTCTCACGAGGGCTGTCCCGTCGGGAGTCAAATCCACTTTCTTCTTTTCCCGGTCGTACCAGTAATGTTCGTCTTCCTCGAATTTGTCCGTATTCTCCGCCGACCAGGAATACAACATTAATTGTTGTTCCTGCGTCGCATCATCTTCAGCGGAACTGATAATCAGCGGAGTGCGCGCGTCGTCAATCAGGATGCTGTCGGCTTCGTCAATCAGGAGAAAGTGGGGTTTGCGGTGAACCGGCGCCGCCACGGGAGCTTCTGCGGCAGCCCCGCCATACCACATTTTCTGTTGTTCCTGGGTGCGCTGTTGCGAATGATCGCGAAGGAAATCGAAACCAAATTCCTTCATGGTGCCATAGGTGATGTCGCATTTGTAGGCGGCGCGACGCTGTTCGCGCGACATTTCGGTTTGAATTACGCCGATGGTTAATCCCAGCGTGCGGTAGACGGGTTGCATCCATTCGGCGTCTCGGCGGGCGAGATAGTCATTGCTGGTCGCCAACAATGCGCCTCTGCCTTGCAAGGCGTGCAGAAACATGGGCAACGTCGCCGACAACGTTTTACCTTCTCCCGTTTTCATTTCCGCCACGTGGCCTTCGCACATCGCCCGGCCGCCCAACAGCTGGACATCATAATGCCGCAACTGCAATTTGCGTTCGGCAACGGTTTGTACCAGCGCAAACCCGCGCACCTGCAACGGCCGAACGCTATTGACCTGCCGCGACTCAAATCCAAGATTCAAGGCGATGTCGCGCAGCTCGGAGTCGTCCAGAGATTTATATTCGGCCGACTGTCTTTTGACTTGAGTTAGAAAATTTGAAGAGTTCACGGGCTGGCGAGGAATCCGGATGGGGCTCGAATCCATCATTTTAACAGGCTAACGCCGATTTTTCCGTTGGCCGGCCAAAAAAAAGGCCCACCTCGGTGCGAGGCGTGCCTGATTGTGACGATTTGGTAGTTTCTAGCACTTAAAGCATCCGGCAAGCAACCGCCGCGACAGATGCCGTTAACAACCGTAGGTAATGTTGACCACGCCGCTGGCGACCACGAGAGTGTCTGCCGGTAATACGTCGAAACAATCCGACATCGAATCGCCGAGAACAATATTGATCGCCGTTAGAACCGCCGTATCGGCCGTCGTGGAGGCGTTCAGCGAGTCGAAGATGCTTCCTTCCGAAGTCAGCGCCAATTGACCGCCGACCACACTTGTTCCAGTCAGAACGATCGTTTGCTGAGACGAAATACTGGTATTACCACTGGTATTTGCGGTAAGTGACCCAAATCCCAGGAAATCAGTTGCCGCATCGCCAAGCTCAACATCCGTACCCGCGACGCTTAACAGGAAATCCAGGTCGATCGACGCAAAATCATCGTCACTGATCGATCCGAGTGCGTTGAGTACCAGGCTGCGTGATTGATTGAAGCCCGTCAGAAAAATGTCACTGTCTTCCGCAATGTTTACGACTCCGTTATCGGCATCAATGGTCAACGAGCCAGCATTGAATTCATCGGTCTCCGAATCGCCCAGCGTGATCCCGCCATTTTCACTAAAGAAGACTGCGATGCCCGACACGTTGATGCGCGCGTCGGTGGCGTCGGTGATATTGGCAATGGAATTCATTCGCAGTTCCGCCGCTGCGGAGCTGCCGACGAACATGGTCGCGTCATCTTCAAAAACCGTCGCGGCACCGACGGCATTCAACGTCAGCCCACCAAACCGCAAGTTGTCGCTGGTCTTGTTGCCGAGCGTGAGCTCGGTACCGGAAAAGGAAGCGTTCCCGGTAACAAAAATTCTCGCCAGGTTGCCATTGATGATCGAGCCCGCCGAAACGATGGTCGCTGTTTCGGCCATATTCAGGTTGAGGATCGTCGTGCTATCGTTTTCAGATATGAAACAGTCATTGAGTGCGATGAACGTAATCCAGCCGGAAACGAAACTGTCGGTGTCGGAGTCTCCAATCGTGATGCTCGAACCTTCAAAATGAGACAATGTTGCGACCTCGATGATGGCGTCGACCTCATCGGAAATTGGTCCGCTGGCTACCAGTTCAAATCGGTTGGCGTGATTGGATTCGACAATGTGAGTTCCCGAATCTTCATTGAGGAACATATTGCCGGCGACGTCGAATTGTATCGAACCTGCGTTGAATTCATCGGTCTCGGTGTCGCCGATGTCAACGTTGTTGGCACGAAAACGGGCAATCAAATCCACGTTGATCGTAGCATCATCGGCATCCGTTATGTCACCAAACGCATGCAGGTTCAGCGAGAGGGCGGTGTTGACGCCTGCGATCTGAATCGAACTGTTTTCGGCGATATCGACCAACCCTTCCGAATTGAAGTTGAGCGACCCGGCATTAAAAATATCGTAAGGAAGATCGCCCAATTGGATTCCCGCGGTCGCGCGCAAGGTCGCTAGACCGGCGACGTTAATCGCCGTTTTCTGACCATCCAAAATACTCTGGTCGGTGTCGACCTCCAGCGAGCCCATGTTGTTCATGCCATAAAACATCACCGCGTTGTCAAGGTACAATTCGGCGTGTCCGGTTGTGTTAAGCTTAACCCGGAATATTTGGGTTGTTCCCGTGGTATTGTTTCCAAGCGCGATACTGGCGCCGGTAAAACTCCCCACGCCTTCGATCATGATGTTCGAGTCGTCGGTGTCTGTAATATTACCGCCAGCCGTGGCGTCGATGTTGCCGGCAATCATCAACTCTGAAAATTCCAGCTCGTTGGCGTCATGAATCCAGGCAGAAGCGCCGGCATCACTGGTCGTCAAAGATACCGCGCCGATAAAGTCATTGAATTCGTTGTTCAAGACGATCGGATTATTGCCCGCATTGATATTTGTTGTGCCGCCAACGAACAGCCTGCCCGATGTTCCATCGTTCAGGCCGCCCCCGACACCGTCCAACGTGGCGACAAAGTCGCCCGCCAAACCGTAATTGCCGTAAATCAAAATCGAGTTGACATTTGAAATCGAAATGGTCTGAATGCCCGCGCCGTTGGCAGCGGAATAGTCCCCCAGCAATTCAACAGATTGGCCGACAGTGTTTAATTCACCATTGATCAGGACGCTGCGCAAATCCTCAAAGTTAAGCGACTGCGTGCCGCCCATCGAGCTGTCCAGGTCGCTGTTGCCATTCACCACAACCAGCCCGGAATCGATGGAAACCGCAGCCGTTTCGTTGGGACCCGTAATGTCGATCGTAAGTTGCCCCGTCACAGCATCCAGCGCGGTCAAGACGGCAAGAACGCGGCGGTCTTCCAGTTCGTTGTAGGTATGCCTGTAGCCTTGGTTTCGTTTGCTTGAACGGGTGTTTTTCTTTTTAAAACTAAATAACTTGCGCATTTTCTCCTCCGGGGCGTTCACTAGACGCAGAACAGGTAGAATAGTTGGATTGGATCAGGATTGAGCATTTGCCATCACCCGCAGCGGGCGGCGCAAAGCGTACAGCATTTTGTCGCATCTCCCGCTCAGGTTCCGAATGGAACGACGGGGCCGATTTACGAGACTGGCAGGATTCTTGGTCGCTCGACACTTGTTGAAAAAGAGTCATCTTAACATTGCCTTGTTGCTTTTCGACGTGTTGCTAGCTTCTGAAAGTAGGCAGTGGATTTAATATAAACGGTCAGCCATCGTTTTGCTTCACTCAAAATGACAAACTGGCTTGAGATCAAACGATTATTTCACTACGATCCCCAACCCCTGTCATCCAGGATGCGAGTGACAACAACAATGATTTATAACAATCATAAGCAAAACTTATGATTACGTGCCATTCCAACGACTCACATCGGCTCATGCTTGACTTCGATTTCAAACGCACCAATCGCAAGTGTTCCGCCAGCGATCGCCCCTTCGAACGGGGCGAGGAGTTTGTGTCAGCACTCGTCGATGTCGATGGCGAACTGGTTCGCAAAGATTTTGCCCTCAAATCATGGAAAGAGCCACCAGAGAACTGCATTGGCTGGTGGAAGTCGCGGATGCCCGACTTGGACAAAGGGCGGGTCTACTGGTGCACAACTGACGTTTTACTGGCCTATTTCGAGCACCTTATTGATCAACCCGGCTCCCAAGACGCCGCCTACGTGATGGCCGTCCTGCTTGTCCGCAGGCGAACCTTGCACATGGTCGAAACCGACGAAACGACGGAGCCCCCAACTCTGATTGTCCACCACCGAAAAACCGGCACCGATTACCGCGTGACAGCCGTTGATATCCCCAGTCACCGGATTACCGAAATCCAAGACGAATTGGCCGAACACCTGTTTACCAATCAGGCGCCCGGAGCGGATGCGACTGACGAGGAAATCGACTGACCCCAAGCCTGGATTGCTTCCATTTGTGAAACATTGAACCGACCAAGTTTTTCAAGGATGAAAACTTCGTGCCGACATCTAATCCAAACCGACATCTGCTGCTCGCGGTGTTTTTCCTGGTTTTGTTGAGCCTGCAAACCGGATGCCAAATTTTCAGTCGATTTCGGCCCGAACAAGAGGTCGCGCCGATCGTATTTCAACAGACGCCCGACCAGCAACAACTGCTCGACCATTTGAATCATCAGGCTCATAAGGTCAAACAACTGAAAACAAACGTGCGTGTTTCCATTGACGGCATGCCGACGCTGCGCGGTTCGCTGGTTCTGGAACGTCCCAAACGACTGCGGTTAAAGGCGGGACTGTTGGGCGTCTCGGAAATGGGCGTTGATGTGGGAAGCAACGATGACGGCTTTTGGGTTTGGACCAAAGCGTCCTTGCCTGGTGAAAAACCGGCGATTTACTTTGCCTCCCACGAGGCCTATGAGAAGAGTCCGATCCGAAAATCGCTGCCGTTTGACCCGGCCTGGATTATCGATGCGTTGGGGTTCGTTGAATTCAGTCCGGTCGACCGTCACGAAGGTCCCTTTCAGCGGAGTGATGGCCGCTATGAAATTCGCAGCTTTATACAAACGGCTGCCGGTCCTACTGCTCGGGTCAGTGTCGTCGACCCCAAGCACGGTTGGATTGTGCAGCAGGCGATTTATGATTCAACGGGACGTCGTATCGCGTACGTTAACTCGATCAAGTACAAGCTGTACCCGCTGGCCGAGGTCAGTTTGCCGCAGCGAATCGAGATCCACGTGTTTCCGCCGGGTGGCAACGAAATGAAATTGGTTGTCGATGCCGACGACTACACGATTAACACCCTGTATGGAGATCCCGCCAAAATGTGGGCCATGCCAAATCCGCCCGACATACCCAAGATTGATTTGGCCTCGACCGCGGCCAGGGCCGATCAACGTTAACCGCGTTGTTGGCAGGCGTCTCTACGTGCCCAACTGACTTGCCCCAGCCGCGCGTTGCCGCAGCCTGGTTGCCGTATCTTGACATGCTTTTTTCGGCTCACTACGATTCACCCATTGCCTAGACATCATTTCGCTGCGGCGATTCATCCAGATACGAGGAGAAACCCATGACTCATGTTGTAACCAAGCCATGCGATGGTTGCCGTTACACGGATTGCGTTGTCGTCTGCCCGGTTGAGTGCTTTTACGAAGGCGCGACAATGCTTTACATTCATCCAGACGAATGCATCGACTGCGAAGCATGTGTTCCCGAGTGTCCCGTCGAAGCGATCTATCACGAAGACGACGTTCCGGATGATATGAAAGAGTATATTCAGCTTAACGCTGAAAAATCGCTCGAATGCGAAAACATTACCGAACGAAAAGAACCTTTGGCTGACGACCGACCTTAGCCACTTGCCGTGAACTCCCGCAGATCAATCCGCCGCCTGCAAATCGCAGGCGGCTTTTTTTATTATCGTGCTCCCTCCGGTGCCGGTGGCATTCTCAACCGGCATCCTGGGATATCGAGCTGCTTTTAAGGAACGTCTTCCACACCACATACTTGGGGTTGTCGAGCTTGATGGTCAGCAGCGGATTTTGACGGGGCCGAATCGGAGTACGAATCAGTTGCATGCCGGCCTCCGTTGGCTCGCGATCACCCTTGCGACCGTTGCATTTGAGACAACAACAAACCACGTTTTCCCAGGTTGTCTTGCCGCCACGACTGCGCGGTACGACATGATCAAAACTCAAATGGCTGAGCGAACTGGAATTGCCGCAATATTGGCAGGTATTCTGGTCGCGGGCAAACAGGTTTCGGCGATTAAAGCGAAGCGTCAACTTGGGAACTTTGTCGTAATAGCTCAAACGAATGACACGCGGAACGAGAATCGAGAAATTGACGCTACGAACCCAGTCGCCGTGTTCGTGCGGATTTTCCACTTCCGCAGAAATGAATTCACTTAGCTCGAGCCACGCCGCAAAGTCGTAGTTGTGATAATGACCGTCATCGACATGGATTACTTCGGAAAGTTCCCGGTATAACAGCACCATGGCCCGGCGAACGGACACCACGTGCACCGCCATGTAAAACCGGTTGAGAACAAGCACACTACCGTTGAGCGGTGATACAGTGCGACTTTGCTCCATTCAAAGTCTCCAGGCAAAAACTGGCCGGCTCGGCCGGCAATGGTTCATCACTCTCGACGCGAACCCAGTTACCAACGCGGGTGATGAGCGACTCACCAATCATAGCACAAATCGCGGACCATTTACCAGCTTTTTCGCCTGGCCCGATCCTCAGTAGCATTCCAATTTTCCGAAAATACATGAAAAATTAATGCCGGTTACCTTTGCCCTTCATCCTCACCTTAACCGGCTTGAGGCAAACTGCCGGCCCACCGATGCACCGTTTCAATAACCAAAACAGATGGATAGTCCGCAATCTGTCTGGTAACGATGTTACTTTTCACTTGCATTACGATTCGTCACGGCATTACGATAGACGCCACCGCGACCGAGGACGGTTGGTCGTTTTTTTGATTTTGTGTGGAAGGGAATCATGATTCATCACAGTTGCGATCGCTGTCAAAAATTAATCGATGGCGAAAATGAAATTCGCTACGTGGTCAATGTCGAAATCCAGGCGGCTGTCGAACCTGGTTACGAGATGACATCGAACGACGAACATCTCGAGGAACTGGGTGATCTCCTTAAGCAACTTGACGACACCGACTGCAACGAAATTCGCGACACCGTGTACCAGCGGCGAAGGTATGATCTTTGTAGCACTTGTCGCCACGAGTATCTGGAAAACCCGTTGGCGATCGATCGCCAAGTCGAATTTGGTTGCAGCAACAACTAGATTCAATTGCCCCTGCCCGCTCCGCCATCGCCCAAGCCTCCGCGCAACGTCCCGCTTCGGTCTGCCCGTGCGCTTGTTGCCACACCAGGCCACGGTTAAACTTGAATGCGTTCACGGGTTACGAGGGTTAACAATGGCAAAACAAATTTTGGTCCTGGCGGGCGATGGGATCGGTCCCGAGATCATGGCCGAGGCCAGAAAAGTTCTCAACAAGATCAATCACACATTCTCGCTGCAGTTGACCTTCGTTGAGGGCCTGATCGGCGGCAGTTCCATCAATGCGACGGGAGTCCCGTTGACCGACGAGACACTAGCAACCGCCCGGCACTCCAGTGCCATTTTGCTGGGCGCCGTCGGGGGACCGAAATGGGACTCGTTGGAACACAAATCTCGCCCCGAACGGGGGCTGTTAAGAATTCGCTCTGAACTCGAATTGTTCGCCAATCTTCGTCCGGCGATTCTCTATCCCCAGCTTGCCGACGCCTCCACCCTCAAACCCGAGATTGTTTCGGGGCTGGATATCCTGATCGTCCGCGAACTCACGGGGGGGATCTACTTCGGAACCCCCCGCGGATTCCGACAAACAGAAACCGGCGAGCGGGAAGGATTTAACACCTACAAATACTCCGAGAGCGAGGTCGAGCGCATTGGTCGAGTGGCGTTCGAAATGGCGGCCAAACGACACGGACGACTTTGCTCTGTGGACAAGGCAAACGTGCTGGAAGCGACGATTCTTTGGCGCGAGGTGATGGAGCGACTCGCAGGTGACTATCCGGCCGTTAAATTGTCCCACATGTACGTCGACAACGCGGCCATGCAGCTGGTCCGTGCTCCGAAGCAGTTTGATGTGATGGTGACGGGCAATATGTTTGGTGACATCCTCTCGGATGCCGCCGCGATGCTGACCGGGTCGATCGGTATGCTGCCGTCGGCATCTTTGGCCAGCGATGGCAGTGGGATGTACGAACCATGTCACGGATCGGCTCCCGATATTGCCGGCCAAGGCCAAGCCAACCCCTTGGCCACCATCCTGTCGGCCGCAATGATGCTGCGCTACACGTTGGGTGTTCCCGCAGCTGCGGACGCGATCGAGCAGGCGGTCAGCAGAGTCCTTGACCAGGGCCTGCGAACGTCCGACATTTACAGCCAGGGATGCACGCTGGCCACGACATCCCAGATGGGTGATGCCGTCGTGGAAGAACTGGTCGCCGAATTGGCTTCGCGGTAATTTCGTGGGATAAGTTTCCAGCTTGTCAACAAATTCCGTTACCTTCCACCCCATCGACTGACAATATTGCTGCCATGACAGGCAAGATGCCTGTCCCACGTTATATTGAACGGCTTTGCATCACGCATGTCTTGACATGCTTTCCCGGTTTTTAACTGAATACTCATTATGCGCATCGACGCGATTCCTATCGGAGACAATCCTCCCGACGACATCAATGTGATTGTTGAGATTCCGGTCGGTGGCCAGCCGATTAAGTACGAACTCGACAAGGCTTCCGGCACGATGTTTGTAAACCGGTTTCTTTACACGTCGATGGTTTATCCAGGGAATTACGGGTTTGTCCCACACACGCTATCGCTCGATGGTGATCCAATTGATGTGTTGGTATGCAACACACGGGCAGTTGTTCCCGGCGCGGTGATGAATTGTCGACCGCTGGGTGTCCTGATCATGGAAGACGACGCAGGTCAGGACGAGAAAATCATTGCCGTTCCGTCAAACCGGCTCACCCGGCGTTACGAGAATATCAACAACTATTCGGATCTTCCCAAAATCACAATCGCGCAAATTGAGCACTTCTTTCAGCACTACAAGGACCTCGAACCGAACAAGTGGGTCAAACTTGCGCAAGTCGAAGAAGCAACTGTTGCCAAACGGATGATCAGCGACGCGATTGACAGGGCAAAATCGTAATTGGCTCGCGCGACGCTCGCTGTTCTGTCACTCGACTCGGAGAGTCAAGCTACGAACACTCAGCGTGCCAGGCCCACCAGTTGCCGCCGCGCCTCGATGAACTCGGCTGCCGCGGAACGAACCGATCCAGGCAACTGGCGTTCGTAACGTTCAAAGTGTCGATCGTCACCCGTCTGAATCAACTGCTGTGTCCATTGAGGCGGGACTTTGCCTGTCGTTTCGACGCCGAACAGCGCTTCAATGTCATGTTTGAACCCGCCCCCACGCTTTTGTTGCAATTGTTGCGTCCAGCGAGCCGTGAGTCCCTCCTGGGCTTGGGCAAACTCGGTTGCGATTTCACGCGCCTGGTCGTCGCCCTCGAGATATACCGGCATCACGAATGACCTGCCGACTTTGATTGAATCTCCCCAGGGCCCAATCACCTTTTTCTCGCCCTCGGCACGGCACTCAACCTGCAGGATACCTCCACGCCAACTTGCGGGAACCCGATAAGCGACGACCAGGTCGCGACCACCCTCCAAGGTACCCCGTTTTGACGGATGAAACCGGAAAAATGTCCCCGTCCCGCGCTTGATCGTGCCGCTGGCAACGAGGATTTCATGCTGGGGAACCTCGGTGTAATGATAGGTCGAACCCCGACTGTTGGTGAGCTGTGCCTGCGTGGTTGCCGTCAAGGTATCCTGGTAATCGCCTTTCAGGTTTAATCCCAGGTTCGCATTTTTGTCTTGTCGTTTTTCGACCGTGATCAGCCCTTCAATATCGCTGACCGTTTGTGTTTTGGGACCATATTCAACCACTGCGACCGCGGAACGATTCCAAAAAACATCAAAGCGAAACTCGTCAATCGCACCGCGGAGATCAGAATCGATCTGAGTCGAGACGGGAATCACCACTTCGATCAGCTTTTCCAGTGGCGTCAGCTGCGATCCTTCGACGACCAACTCCCGAGCAGGAACCAATGCGGGAACATCAAAGCGAACCTGGTCGTCTGCGGCGAACAGAGCAGGGGAGGCACCTGTGGCAATCAGGCTAATCGCAAGAAAGAAAACCGGGTAACGTCCGATCATGAAAGACTCCTTGGAAGACGGGTCGATTCGCATGGTTGCCCTCCATAGAAACCATGGCAAATCAAATTAAACTCCGTCTTGGAGTGCGGCGCAGTCCTGTGAGAATTGGGTGGCGCCGTCTAAATACGCACGTCGCCGAAAAAAGGTTCGTGACTGACGAAAAATGGAACGAAAACTTCCCAAAGCTGTCAAAACGCCATATCTCTCTCCGTCGAATTTACGCCCCCAACCGTAATTTTGCCGAACCAAAAGCCGACTTTTGTTGGCCAACCAGCAATAAAAGCTCCCAGTGATAGCAATAATGTCCATTTCCAAAGATCTCGACCAGATTTTTGAGACACTCAGGCATCTCAGCCGTGAACTTGTTGAAACACGTCGCAGGCCAGCACCCAACCGAGTTTGAACATGCAATCCAACGGAAAATTGCCACAAACAGGGCCCCCCGACGCGCCCCAAGGGCAAACTCAAAAAGAGTTTGTCATTGATGCCTTGGAATTCCACGAACAGCGGCTGACCGCCTAAGCCACGCATCAGGTTACAATTGCTGAGGAAAAACACGCCAGCGCTACGTCAAAACTCGCACGTCGAGATATACACCAGCCACCAGTTAAATTTGTCGCCGTTCAGCTAGATGTCAGCAAAAGTTGTAATGACTTGGTAATGATCCGCGGTTGCAACCGGTTTGTTACCGGGGCGAACACTCAGCAAAACTTGCATGCCGGCTGTTTTGGCGGCATCGAGTTCTTCGGCAACGTCACTGATAAACAGAATCTCTCCAGCCTGAATTCCGAAGTCGGCCACAATTTTTTGGTAGCTGGACGATTCCTGCTTCGGTCCCGTCGTCGTGTCGTAGTGACCTTGGAACAGCGGCAGCAAGTCTCCCGCGAGGCAGTGTCCGAAAAACAGCTTGTTGCGCCGCGATACTGCCCGAGGAATAAATCCGCACGTCGATTCCCTGTCGATGCCAGGCGGTGAATCGCGGGTGCGACGTCGTCGTAGATGTGGGCGACCAGTTCACCCGATTCAAATCCGTCTTTCCAGATCATGCCCTGCAGCTGTTTGAGCCCCGTGGCTTTCACGTCAGCGTCCATCAGCCCAATCACGCCGTCTCGGACCAGTTGTTTCTGTTCGGTTTCTTCCTTGTCACCCAACCAGGTGTGGACTGACGGATGACCCAGGTCGGTCGCCAGTAAAGCCAGGCATTCCCTGAACTCGTGCACCGACCAGTTTTCGTCGAGAAATTCCCGGATCTTTCGCCGGACAAACGGAAACATCTCGTCATAAACAAAACTGATCGACGACGTCGTGCCTTCGATATCGAGCAGGATACCGCGGATCGGTTGTGGCGTTTCCGTCATTTGTCGGACCAAATCGCGAACTCGTTTCCGGCCGGGTCGGCGAAATGAAAGCGCCTGCCACCTGGAAACGGAAAAATCTCGCGAACAATCGAACCACCATTGGTTTCGACCTGCTCAGCGGCGGCTTCGAGATCGTTGGCAAAGAACACAATCAGAACACTGCCGTTGGCGCACGAAACCGATTGGTCAGACTTGAAAAACCCGCCCGTGATTCGACCGTCTTCGAAACTGGCATAGTCGTCGCCGTAGTCGGTAAACTGCCAACCAAACATGCGGTTGAAAAACGACTTGGACTTCGCCATGTCGGTCGTTGGAATTTCGAGATAATCGACTTTGTTTTCGTCAGGCATGGCAATCGTTTTCCTCGTATGTGAGCGGCAAGGCGCGCGTCGGCGCGAGCCGCCGGTTTCTTGTCAGCGGCAAGGCGGTGAGACGGCGACCTCTCCCGAGGGGGCTCTTGACGGAATTTAGTGGCTCACCAAGATAGTTGGGTCTGACGCCACCCTCCCTCTGGGAGGGTCGCGAGGAACGAGCGGGGAGGGTTGAGCAGTTCCGAGTTTGCCACGGACTCACAAAGCGAACGAGCGCGTCTTTTGGAAGGTACATTTCGTATTGCCAAGGTCGCCCTCCCCGGAGCTGAGACTCCGACCCTCCCATGGGGAGGATGTCGACGGTCGTGTCTGAACCCACCTGACTCCACCTCCCGATAGCCACTAAAACTCCCAAAGACCTCTCCCAGCGGGAGAGATCACGTCTACAGCTTCACTGGGCTTTCGAAATCGCCTCGGTCGCCTTCGAGGTAATTCGGTCCCATGCACAGTGGCGCATAGCCTTCGTGAGTCTTCTCATCCATGTAGTGCGGTGTCCAGCCGCTCATGTCTTCGAATAGCCGAATGCAGCGAATCGTTTTGTCACTGCAGAGGTTGAACCAGTGATGCGTTCCATTGGGAACGCTGATCAAATCGCCCGATTCGACCGTGATGCTAAAAACCGGGTCACCATTGTCGGGGTTAATGTGAAACACACCGCTGCCTTCGACGGTGAAGCGGACTTCGTCTTCGGTATGCAGATGTTCCTTGTCGAATTTGGCCAGCATTTCATCGAGGCCGGGCGTTTCAGGATTGACGTTGATCACGTCCGCGGTCACAAACCCGTGTTTTTTCTTGAGCCGTTCAATTTCTGGAGCGTAGGCCGCGAGAATCTCCACATTCGTTGCTTCCGGGCCAACGCGTCCGGCGACATCCCAGTTTTCATAGTCGATGCCGTAGGGCTTGAGAAACTTTACCATCTCCTCCAAGTCGGTGACTTCGCGATTTTGATCGGGAATATTAATGCGTGCCATGGTTTGCTCCAATTTGAACTTGTCAGCCAAGGCCCCGAGTTCGGCCAATGGGGACAGTTTAATTTTATCCCGTCTGTTGTTCGACCGGTAGCCATGCTGAAATGTTTACATAACAGGCAGAATGCGAACGTGCCGGGAAACGCTGACGCCTGCCGGCTAGATGTTAAACGCGGACGCCTACCGGCTAGACGTTAAACTACGATTCTGACGTCCCTGGGGGCCCGCCTAACTCGCATTTAGCGTCGTTTTTCTGGCGATGCACTCTAACAGGAATTCATAAATTTCGACGTGACGCCGGGCTGAGAAAGCGTCACGACCCCACGTGTAGAGTCCGTGTTTGCGAATCAGAAAGCCGTGCGTCAGGGGCTGGTCCATATCTGTTAGGCAGGCCCTGACCTGTTCGGCCAGCACCGGGATATCCTGCGTGTTTTCGAAAATGGGAAGCCAATGCGTCGTGTCGTGCGTCTTGATTCCTTCCAGCCCTTTGAGCATTTCGTATCCGGCAATCTCGATCCCGCCGTCCTCAAAAAAGTGATCTGACAAGAGCGTTCCCCACACGCTGTGCGTGTGCAGGATGCAACCAATCCCGGGCTGTTCGGCCAGGACGACATGCAACATCGTTTCCGCGGAAGATTTCGGCTGGTCAGCCTGCAACGGTTGGCCATCGGCGCCGACATGCACAAAATCGCACCGCTCCAGCCGCCCTTTGTCTTTGCCGCTGGCCGTGACGATCAGTTCGACCGGGTCATTGGCCAACACAATGCTGTAATTACTGCTGGTACCCACTGACCAACCCCGCGAATGAAACAGCTGGCCGCAGTCGCGCAGTAGATCGATCTGTTCATCGTAACCAGCCAAAGGATGGTCGACGGGGAGTGTCTCGGTTATCCGATTCATGACGCGGTCTCTCAGTAACGTCTAACTGTGCATCCGGGGCAAGATGTCGCCGCGGGCAATAATATCCGATTCGATTTCGGACAGTTCGTGCAGACGTTCCTTCACCATTTGCTCGGGACCGAATTGTCGGGCCAGGCGAACGTAGGTACTGTGATGTCGGGCCTCGGACTCAAACAGACTGTGATAAAACTCTGCCAGTTCTGGGTCCCTGACGGCCATGTGTCGCCGCAACAAATCAAATCGCTCGCAGGACCGGGCTTCGATGAGACCGGCAACCAACAGTTTGTCGATTGCGCGAATGGGTTCGCCTTTTTGAACATGTTCGTTCAGCTGGGGGCCATAATTGCTCGGCTTAAGTCGGCGAAACCTGATTTGGCGACGATCGAGAAGATCCAGCACCAGGTGAAAATGCTCCAGTTCTTCGTTAACAATCTCAGTCATTTCCTGACAAAGTTCCCGGTTTTCGACGTAAGCAAAGATCAGGTTCAACGCGCAACTGGCAGCTTTCTTTTCACAGTGCGCGTGATCTATCAGAATTTCTTCCAGATTTCGATCAACCTGCTCCAGCCATCGGTCCGTCGACGTCGATTTCAAACTCAGCATTTTTCGACCTTCCAGTTACCACCATGTCTCATGCACGAGCGGGGAGCACTTGTCCGCCAAGCATTGGTTATACGAGCGAACTGCCCGAAAATCCAGTCGCAATTAAATGCGTCTCCGGGATCATGTCCTTTAATTTTTAAACCAAAACGACCGATGTCATTTTGCAATAGCCCAAGCGACGGAAGAATCTCCACCAAAAACGCGAAAGATTCGTTCCGCCGCGACGGATTCCGCGATTCGGATTGACAAATCGCTGAGTTCCAGGGCAACGATAACTAGAATAATCTGAAACTTCACGAACCGCCCACACACACCAGTCGGAGTCGCCAACATGGCATTTTGGAATCGCCGCTCCCAAAACTGGGATGACCAAACCAACGAGTATTACGCCGAGCGTACGCGGGAAAGAACCGGGTCGGATCGACTTCGCGTTTTGCCTCATCTCCTGGCATTGGCGTTTGTCGGGGCATTGTTCACCGGCGCGGTGGGCGTTGTCGCGGGCAAAGCAATGTTTGAAAAAACCCTGACGTCGCTGGCGTTACCGTGTGGCCTGATCTGGTTGGCACTGATCGTACTGGTTTACTTCAGCTTGTTGCTCAGACAAGCGTGGCCATCCCTGATCGGGTTGTTCTGCCTGTTGTTACTGACCGTCAGCGGTAACAGCTTCGTCGCAAACTGGGTGGCAGCTCAGCGCGAAGCTCCTTTCAAGGAAATCAATCCGCTCCGCATGGATGCCTATGACACCGTTTTTGTGCTCGGCGGAGGAACGTCCACCCGGCTCGACGGAACTGCTCAACTGGGTTGCAACGGCGATCGCATCACAACCGCGGCCCGACTGTTCCATGCGGGCAAAATCAAAAACATTATTTGCTCCGGAGAGCAGGAGTTCCGGACCACGGAGAAGGATCTGAACCCGAATGAAGAGGCCAGCAATATTCTGATTGAATTGGGGGTGCCCCGGGAGAACATTCAGCAGATGAAAGGCGCGAATACCAATGCGGAAATCGCTAACATCCGCAAGTGGCTCGATGCAAACCCAAATCCCGGGCGCGTCGGGATTTTGAGTTCGGCTTGGCACCTGCAACGCGCGATGCGTCTGGCCGAGCAGGCGGGTGTAATCGCCGATCCAATCCCGGCAGACTTTTTGACAACGCCGTTTGCGCCGTCGCCCAATCTACTGATCCCCTCGTCGTCCTGTCTCGAGACCATGCGCAAAATCATGAAAGAGTACCTGGCGGACTGGGTGGGAAGGTGACATCTCCCCACCTCCATTTCCCAACCTGTCTCTGCTTGGGTTTTGGCAGGAACATGGCGGTAAGAAAATGATCTAAGGCTCCCCGGCGCAGAGGCCAAAACAATGCTTGCAGTCATGAAAGAAAGCTCTGGGATTGGGTCGCGAGGTGCTCAGCCTGCATTTCTCACAAGTAGGCAGGCAACAAGGTCGCAACCATGCCGGAACAGCGCAAACTAACAAAAGCGTCAATTGCATTCTGTAATTCAGACCAGCCTTTGATTTGCGACCGAAGTTCCGGCGCCGTAGAGTTTGCTTGTTGCCGGCCTACAAACATGTGAAAAAAGCGGGCTAGGCCCCGACGCTTTCTCCGGCTTTCGCCTTCTCGATCCAAGGATCCATATCTTTGAAGATTTTTCCTGGATTGCCGTCAAAGACGCGTCCGATCAGCAGGTTCGTGAGATTGGCTGAGTGATGCGGGTGGGCTTTCATGAATTCACCAAAACTGAATTCCTTCACATAAAATGCGCGCACCAATTTTCTCAGATGGTCGACGCCAGTTTCGTACTCCGCGACCCATTTTCCGAGCTGTTTCTTGGAAGTGTCGTCGCGATGCAAGCCTTCACAGATCGCTTCGGCCGCCATCACTCCGGATTTCAGGGCCAGGAATACACCCGAGGAATAAATCGGGTCCAGGAAGCCGCCCGCGTCGCCAACGAGTACCCAGCCGTCGCCAGCTTTCTCTTTGACGTTGTACGAAAATTCTTTGGCAACATGAAACCGGCTGACCAATTTTGCATCTTGCAGTCTTCGCCGTACGCCGGGGCAATTTTCCATCTCTTCGTTGAATGTCTGTTCGGGTGAACCGCCCCGCTTGAGAATAAAGTCGTTATCGCCGACACAGCCGACGCTGACCGTGCCATCACCCAACGGGATGTACCAGAACCAGGCGTCCTTCGACTCGGTGTGAAGGATGCACGTGACTTCCGGATTGCCACCACCTGCCCGCGCAGCGCCCTCAAAGTAGGCCCAGATCGCCGCCTTTTTCAAATCGGGATACCGTTCCACTTGTTGCATTCGATTGGCAATCAATGCCGTTTGGCCGGAAGCGTCGACGATCACTTTCGCCATGATCTCATGCTCTTTGCCATCGGCAGAGCGAATCATGACCTTGTGAGGGGACTTTTTGCGAATATCAACATCCAGCACACGAGTTTCGTCGACGATCGTCGCACCCCGGTTGAAGGCTGTTTCGCACAGAAGTTTGTCGAAATCAGCACGCTTTACGTGCCAGGATTCGTTGCAAGGTCGATCGTCGAAATCGGCGAAAATAAAAGGCTGTGATTCTCGATCGCCCGCGCTGACGAATTGAACGCCGTTTTTCCGCGTGAAACCGATTCTGTCAAGTTCGTGGGTGATCCCGAGGCGCTCAAAAACCCAGTAGGCTTCTGGCATCAAGGACTCACCAACGTGAAACCGCGGCAATTTGTCACGCTCGACAACAAGTGTGGAAAATCCCTGTTCGGCGACCAAGGCGGCTGCCGCACTGCCGCCGGGGCCGGCTCCGATTACGAGGCAATCATAACTTCGATTTGCAATCATCTTAACTGTCCGTTCGTGTTTGGGCCGTCAATAATGAAGGCACGGGTTCGCTTGGCAGGGCCATTTTTTGATGGGCCGACAGCTCGGAACGATGCGGTTCTCTACCACCCATCTGAGCGGCGTCCAGCGGTCCCTATAATCATATACGGTCGTCAGCCGTTTCGTCGGCCAATTTAACCGTTATTTGCCTGTTGTTTGTAACGCAGGGCTTCAGAATTCCCAATCATGGGTTTTCTACGAATTGCCCATGTTTTTAATCCGATTTTTCGTGAAAATAGTTATCGAAACCCAATCCGCGGCTAGTCTGCGGTTGTCGTTTACGAAAAAATCGACCTTCGCCCTTAACTATCTTGAATCAGAAAAATGTATATAAACCGTTCAAATTTGAAGTGCCTGCTGACGTCCACCGTTCTGCTGTTTGTTATTTCCGGGCCAGCTGTTTTGGCTCAATCTGCACCCGAGCAAGACACAACGGCAAAGTCGTCGATTGAATCACAGTTCATTACCAACATCCGCCAATTGACGTTTGAAGGCCGCCGAGCCGGCGAGGGTTATTTTAACGCGGACGGAACGGCATTGGTATTCCAAAGCGAGCGCGTCGAAGGCAATCCGTTTTTTCAAATTTTTCTGCTCGATTTTGAAACGGGTGACGTCGAGCCCGTGTCGCCCGGGTACGGCAAGACAACTTGTTCCTGGATACATCCCAATAACAACCTCGTCCTGTTCGCATCCACGCAGGACGATCCGGACGCAAGAACAAAACAAAAAGAAGAAATCGAACTTCGCGAGACGGGTCAACAGCGCCGTTATGCCTGGGATTACGATCCGACTTTCGAACTCTACGCATTTGATCGCACCGCAAAAACGTACACGCGGCTGACCAACGCCGAGGGTTACGACGCGGAAGGCTCGTATTCGCCGGATGGAAAACTGATCGCCTTTGCTTCCAATCGTCTGGCTTATTCAAACGAGATGACGCCCGAGCAGAAAAAGGCGTTTGAGATTGATCCGGCGGTCATGATGGACATCTTCATCATGAATGCTGACGGGACAAACATCCGTCAACTGACCGACGTGATGGGGTACGACGGGGGGCCATTTTTCTCGCCGGACGGCAAACGAATTTGCTGGCGACGTTTCGCCGAGAATGGCGCAACTGCCGAAATCATGACCATGAACATTGACGGCACGGACCAGCAACAGCTGACTCGCTTGGGCGCAATGAGCTGGGCGCCATTTTATCACCCGTCCGGCAAATACCTGATTTTCACAACCAACAAACACGGTTTCGACAATTTCGAACTGTACCTTGTCGATGTCGACGGCAAGTCACCTCCCGTGCGGGTTACCGATACCAAGGGTTTTGACGGACTGGCGAGCTTTACCCCCGACGGCAACAAGCTGACCTGGACTTCCAATCGCAATTCCGGCAACCCCGGTTCGCGCGACGGATCGCAAATCTTTCTTGGCGACTGGAACCACCAACATGCCATGGAAATGATCGCCGCCTCGACGACCACGGAGTCCGATCCAGAAACAGAGTCGGCCTTCAAAACCGGTGCCGACTCCGCGAAAGAGACGAATGCCGGTTTCGACGCCCGCGATATCATGAAACATGTTGACTTCCTGTGCCGCACCGAGTTGGGTGGGAGGATGACAGGATCCAAGGGAGAACGCAAAGCGACTGCCTACGTTGCCGCGTTCATGGACAGCCTCGGACTCAAACCGGCCGGCGACAACGGCGGCTGGTTCCAGGAATTTGATTTTCCCGACGGAGTTGAGTTGGGTGAAAAGAACCAGCTCAATTATCGGTTGACCAACAACGAACAGCAACCGGCCGTTGCGTTGGAGCTTGACAAAGACTGGCGCCCCCTGTCGTTTTCCGGAAATGTTAAAGTCGACTTGGCGGATGTTGTTTTTGCCGGGTATGGCATCGTTGCACCAGCAGCCGATGATTTCGAAGAATACGATTCGTACGTTCACCTGGATGCCAAGGACAAATGGGTACTCGTCTATCAATTCGTCCCGGAAGACGTTTCTCCGGAACAGCGTCAGCATTTTCAGTTTTACGGGGAGCTTCGCAAGAAGCTGTTTCATGCGCGGCAAAACGGGGCGCGGGGCCTGATCGTGATGAGCGGCCCGAATTCTCAGGTTCGAAACCAGCTGGTGCCGTTGCTGAACGACTTTTCGCCTGCCGGTTCGAGTATCGCTGCCATCAGCGTGACCGACGAAGTCGCCAGCAAGTGGCTCAGCGCGGCCGGGAAAGACATCAAGGAATTGCAGACGAAACTGGATGACGGCTCTCCTCAGATGGGTTTCGATCTGAAGGGACTCCAAATCGCAGCGGAAATCGACATCAAGAAAATTACCGGTCGCGGCCGCAACGTGATCGGGCGGTTGCAGGCGGGCGACCAACCGAGTGAATCGGCCATTCTCGTAGGTGCTCACATCGATCACCTGGGATTTGGCAAGACAGGTAGCAGCCTGGCCAAAGAATCTGAACGCGGCGCCATTCACTTCGGTGCCGACGACAACGCCTCGGGCGTTGCAGCGATGCTGGAAGTTGCCGAATATCTGTCCGATCAAAAACGAAAAGGCAAACTGGAACTCAATCGCGACGTGATTTTTGCAGGTTGGTCCGGCGAAGAACTTGGCTTGCACGGCTCAAAACACTATATCGAGTCACTGCTGACTCCGGTTGTTCAACTTTCTCAACCGACGAACAGCGACAAGACCCCGGCTGCCCCCACCGACGCGGCCCACGATTTCACCGTGGCTGTTAATTCAGACGGCAGTATCACGCTCGGCGGACAACCCACGACGCTGGACGAACTCGAGAAAAACGTGGCGTTTATCGGGAAAAGTGCTCCCGATTTCGAAGTTACCGTTTCGGCCGCCTCGGAATCGAGCGAACAAGTCCAACAAGTCATCGAGATGTGCAAGAAACACGGCGTCAAAAATATCAAGTTTGCAGGGACCGTGGCAGGCTCCGTTGTGGCGGATGAATCGGCAACGGACGCGACGTCGGTTTATCCGAAACTCCTCGCTGCCCTGAACATGGACATGGTCGGACGCATGAAAGATAAACTGGTATTGCAGGGAATCGCCAGCAGCGACTACTGGGCGGGCGCGATCGAATCGAAAAACGCTCTCATCGGCTTGCCGGTAACACTCAGCAACGAGACGGAACTTCCTACCGACGCCAGTTCGTTTTATCGGGCCGGTGTCCCGATTCTGTCTGCGTTTACTGGCTCCCATACGGACTATCACACGCCTCGTGACACACCCGAAAAACTTAACTATCCCGATGCCGCCCGGATCGCGCGATTGATGGGTCTGATTACCAGATCACTGGCGACGAGCGACGAGTTACCCAATTACATCCGGCAGGAAGCAAAACCGAAACAGGAAGTTCGCGGCGGATTGCGAGCCTATCTCGGAACCGTGCCGTCGTATGGCGATGATGTTGTGGGCGTCATGCTTTCCGATGTTTCCAAAGGTGGACCGGCGGAAAAGGCCGGCGTCAAAGGCGGCGACATTATCGTTGGTTTGTGCGGGAAAGACATCGAGAACATCTACGATTACACGGCAATCCTTGATGCGATCAAGATCGGCCAGGAAACCACGATCGTTGTGATGCGCGATGGCGAGAGATTGGAATTGAAATTAACGCCCGGGTCGCGACAATAGCGGGCTAATCCAACCAGTCCCTCTGTCGTAAAGAGTCGACCATGTCGCGATATGTTTCATTTGCTGTTTTGCTGACCGTTATCGCGATCTTGACCTTCGTTTTCTACAGGATCCTGGCGGGATTTCTGATTCCGCTGTTTCTCGCTGCGCTGTTGGTCGTCATTTTCGGCCCACTCCATAACCGGATCGTGGAACTTTGCCGGGGCCGCAAAAAAACCGCAGCCTTGTTGACAACGCTATCGGTGCTGTTGGTCGTGCTGATCCCGATTGGCATGCTTTTAACGCTGGCGGTGTTCGAAGGTAAAGATGTCGTTTCCAACTTTCGAGTGGTCGATGTCAAAAACAAGGTTCGCCAATTCCGCACCAACGTGGGGTTGGACTTTCCAGTCGCCGAAGAAATTCGCGAAATCGAGTCGGTGTTCGCCGAAATGCGGGAACGCTGGAGCTTCGACGATCTTGAGTTTCACCAGGAACTATGGGGCGAATTCAACAGCTACGCAGAAGCAATTGTACTGACCTACCCTTGGCTGGCGACCAACGATGATCAGGCCCAGTCGCTGGACCCGAATCAGGAGCGGCAACGCGGCTTGTGGAAGTCGATCGTCGAAAATGCGACGCAGGGCTATGAACTGGCCGACAAGATCAAGCTGATGCCGCCCGTGGAAGAGGTAACCGGCGAAAACGGCGAGACAATCCAGGTCAGCCGAAGTACCGAGATTTCGAAATATCACAAATTGATCGACCAGATAGTCGACGAACTCATAACTTTTAAACATGATCTGGCCGGTGGCCGAGCGCTGGCCAGTCTGAAAATGTTGGTCAATCCGGACGAATCGCAACTATCCGAATACAGTTCGTCGATCGTCGATTTTTTTCAGCGGCGACTTCTTTCGCTCGGTGGCGCGACGACTGCCTTTGTTGCCAAGCTGGTATTTGGCTCTCTGATCATGATTATCTCGCTGTACTTTTTCCTGCTCGATGGACCGAACATGATCGCAGCGATTCAGGGTCTCTCGCCGTTGGATGATGACCACGAAAAAGAATTGGTCCAGGAATTTAATGTTGTTAGCCGGGCTGTGGTGGTGGCCACATTGCTTTCCGCGATCGCGCAGGGATTGCTGGCAGGCATCGGTTTCTATTTTTGCGGTTTTGAATCCGTATTTTTGCTGACGATGCTGACAACCGCGATGGCACTCGTACCGTTTGTCGGTGCGGCCTCAGTTTGGGTTCCAGCTTGCCTGTACCTTTATTTCATCCAAAATGATCTGACCAGCGCGATTTGCCTGGCTGTTTACGGTGTCGCGATCATTTCGATGGCAGACAACGTCATCAAGCCGCTGGTCCTGCATGGCCAATCGAATCTGCATCCGTTGCTGGCTCTGCTGAGCGTGCTGGGCGGGGTCTCGGCCCTCGGGCCGATTGGTTTGCTGGTCGGTCCCATGGTGGTCGCGTTCTTGCAAACGTTGCTGAAAATCCTGCAACGTGAGTTGAGTTCGATGGAAACGTCGACGGCGGCGTGAATGCTGCTTGAAATCACGTTTGCAGTGCCGGCATCGGTGGACCCCAATGCAACTACCAATCGATGACAGGCTGGATGCCTATTCCAGTTTGATTTTAAGAAATTAGCCTTCAAGGCTGGCCTGCGTTTCGAGCAACTCGCTTTCGGGCGCACCAAATTGGGGCCGCCTGCTTTTAAACGGCTCGAAACCGTAGGTAATGATGGCGATCATGCCCCAGGCAAATCCAAGGACATACGGGACCCGCCAATCGAGCTGCCACTTCCCATCAATTTTTACAGCGGAAGTCATCTCGAGACTGTCCGCGTCCCAAATTCTGACGACGCCGTGGTTGTCTCCTGTCGCAAATCGCTTGCTGTCGGGGGAAATCGCAAAAGCGGTCAGAAATTTTTCCTCGTTGGAAACGACCTTGATGATTTTTTTCGCCTCCATGTCATAAAAACGCATCAGATCGTGAAACAACGCGACCATCTTTTTGCCGTCGGGAAAATATTGCACGGTTGACCCGATCTTCATGTGAGCGATAAACCGTTTCGGAATCCTGCCGTCAAATTTGACGATGCAGACCTGGGAAACGGTTGCGACGGCCAATTCGGATTGTTGTGGATGCCGGCAGGAACCATAAATGGGCCGGGGTGTCTGAAAAATTCGCCCCAGGATTCGCAGATCGATGAAGGGGCCAAGCGACAGGTTTTGCGTGTTCATGTAAAACGGTTCACCAAGCGGCAACTGTTCACCCAGTTCTCCGGATTGAATTCGATATCGGAGAAGATTCAGCTCCGAGTCTTCCAACATCAAAGATTGCTCGTCCGGCATGACGCGAAACCAGCCCTGAGTGAACAGCCGTCCCTGGGTTGCCGGCTGCAGCTTTACCAGCGGCGCACACCGGTTCGTTTCGACGTCGAATTCCTCGACGCTTTGCTCGGCAAAATCAATGACGGCCAGCTTGCCCGATTTCAAAAACTGCACAGGCGAAAACGGCAGTAACTGCTTTTCGTAATCTGGTCGCTGTCCCAAAATGCGCAACCACTCTTCGTCGCCAACCCTTTCCATCGGAATCGGCTGCCGCAACAGCACTTTGGATCTTCCGGATTCGATGTCCAGGACATGAATGGACCTTGAGAAATCAGCCAAATAGGTTTCATAATCGGCATCGAGATGTTCAACCGCGTGGTTTCTGGCAATTGCCAACTTTTTTCCATCAGGCGAGAAATCAAGCGATACGATCTTGGTTTTGGAACGACCAAATTGTTCCGACCTGGTAAAGGCAAAAACAATGCCGATCAAGGCGATGAGCAGAATTAAACGCTTGGCTAAAAATCGCATCTTGTTCGTGCTTAAAGAATTCCGGCCGACGGTGTACGATTCTAAATCGAAACTTGAGTTGTCGCTATGCAATAACCGTTGAATGCAATCACGGCCAACCATCTCGAACGTAAAACACTGTACAATTCGGCTTTAGGAAATTCCCCAGCAGACAAATTACGATGACAACCACGACCAAATCCATGCTCGATTATTTCCCCCCCATGGGAATTTATGAAGTTCTGTTCAGTTTTCTCGACTCGGCGGGAACCTATATGGGCAATCCAGGAACCAGACCCTGGGCCCAGGGCTTTCCGCTGACGCACCCGTTACCCGGCGGCCCCGATCTGCCGGGAAGCGTCGAGTTTTCGGCGGCCGACCTCAAATATCCGCCTGCGACTGGAATTCCTGACTTGCTGGAAGCGATCCGCGATTACTACAACCATTTTTACGGATCCAAAATCACGACGGAAAATGTGGCCGTCTTTGCCGGCGGTCGACCGGGTATTTTTGCAGCCGTTTCGTTTTTGCATCGCGATGTCAAAATCCTGATCGAAGAAGCAGAATACACGCCCTATTTCGACCTGCTGCGACTCCTCAAGCGGGAGCACAATATCGTCCCCAGTAACGAAGCCAATCAATTTCGCCCCGGCATCGCGGACTACGAACGTGCCATTGACAGTCGTCGGAGTTTCGTCATCAAGAGCAACCCCTGCAATCCAACGGGCGTGACGTGGACGGATGAAGAACTAAAGTCGCTGGTCGAGTTTTGTGCGCGTCCCGACCAAGGGGGAATCATCGACGAAGCGTACGAATTCTTTTTCGCGCCGCGACCGGTCAGCTCGATGCAGTACATCGAAAACATTGATGACACGAATATTTTTGTCATTGGAGCTGCGACCAAGGGATTACAAGTCCCGGGGATGCGAATCGGCTGGGTCGTTGCCTCCCAAGAAAACATTGAGATTTTTCGGAACTACTCTTCGATCGCGATGGGCGGAGTGGCCCGTCCCTCACAGCTCTATGTGGCCAAGCTGCTGGAGCGAGAACGAGTGACGCTGGCCAGAGAAACCGTGAGCCAATTCTATGGTGATCAACGAAATCGGTACCGCGACGGGCTCGCAAGCCTGGGACTGGAACTCTTCACCGGCGACGGCGGTTTTTACCACTGGAGTAAACTTCCCGGAGGTCTCACGGCACGGGAACTCAACGAACGTTTGTTCAAACATCAGGCAGGAATCCTGCCCGGAAAATTGTGTGACATGAAACGACGCGGTGACGAAGGTCCCTTCGGCAGTTTTATTCGTTTTTCGTTTGGCCCCCTGGAACCCGAATCACTGGACGAAAACCTGTCGATCCTGAAATCCTGTCTTTGAATTTGTCTCGACCGATGGCTGAACCTTTTTGTCAACTCGAACCTGCGACGGCACTGGAAAAAGATTTCGTGGAAGCCGTCAAAAAGTGTCAGGCGAAAGCACTTGACCAACTGGTTTCCAATCATCCCGAACTGAAGGCAAAAATCAATGAGCACTGGTTTGCCTTTGACGCGCCCGCCATCGTTGCCGCCAAACTAAATCGCGATGTGCTGGAGGTCCTGCTCAAGCACGATGCCGACATCAACGAACGCTCCAGTTGGTGGGCCGGCGGTTTCGGGGTTCTGGACGGCGTCGATCTGGAAATGGCAGAGTACCTGGTTTCACAAGGCGCGAAATGGACCGTTCACACGGCGGCCGAACAGGGCAAGCTTGATTTGGTCCGGCAGATGATTGAACAAGACCCAAGTCTTGTTAACGCTCGCGGCGGTGACGGGCAAACGCCGTTACACTACGCCACGTCGAGCGAAGTGATCGATTACCTGCTTGCGCGGGGAGCCGAACTTGAAATCAGGGACCTGGATCATTCGGGGACGCCGGTTCAATACGCCGTCGATAATCCGGCAAAGTGTCGGCATTTGCTCATGGCCGGTGCGGAACCCGATATTTTTCTCGCCTGCGCCCTCGGCGATCGTGAATTGGTCGAATCCATCCTGGCAGCCAACCCGGACGCCATCGGTTATCGCATTGGCAGATGCCCGCATACCAAACCAGTTCACCATCAGTCCCATCATCACATTTACTTCTGGAAACTGCATGCCGCACAAACCGTACTTGATGTGTGCAGGGAGTTTGGGCACGCCGATCTTTACGATGAACTTTTTTCAAGATGCTCTCCGGAACAACAGTTGCTTGCGGCCCTGTGGGATGAAAATTCCGAAATCGTCAAAAAATTGAACGCCGAATTCCCCTACCTGGTCGACAACCTCGAACTGGACGACAAGAAGCAGTTAGCCCGCGCCGCCTGGGAAGGCAAACTCGAAACCGTGCGCCTGATGCTGGATTGCGGATTCGATCCCCATATCGCGGGCGACGAGGACTCGACCCCGCTGGACCGGGCCGCCTTTCACGGGCATCGCGAAATCGTCGAACTACTTTTACAGGACGACCCCAACCCGCCCGTAACGAGAAAAAATCAATTCGGTGGAACGCCGCTGGGAGCCTGCGTTTGGGGTTCGGTCCATGGCTGGAAATACAACACGGACTACCTGGGCACTGCCGCCGCTTTGATCCGGGCCGGCTCGCATATCGATGAACGCTGGCTGCCGATCAGGAACCAAGCCATGGACAACTTGATCCGCCAGGCTATTCACGATTCCCAACACCAATAAAAGTGCTGACGTTGACATCGACGAGCGTCAGTTAAACCACTCGAGTCGCCACAGGTCATCAACTTCAATGAACATTGCGTTCGTCATCCTGTTGGCCAACCTGGTTTCGACCTTGTTCATGGTCGGATTGATCTGGTTTGTACAAGTCGTGCATTATCCGTTGTTCAACCGGGTCGATAACGCGTCGTTCGTTGAATACCAACGGTGGCATCAGCGATTAACCACGCTGGTCGTCGGGCCGCCGATGCTGATCGAAGCCTTTTCCACCGTCCTGTTGGCCTGGTATCCACCACTAGGCATTGGATATGGGCCGATTTTTTGGGGCGTGGCCCTATTGTTCGTGATCTGGTTTTCAACGGCGTTCCTGCAAGTACCCTGTCATGGAGTACTGGAGAAACAATTCGATCCCGTTTATCACCGCCGCCTGGTGCTTACCAACTGGATTCGCACAATTGCCTGGAGCGCGCGTGGAATTCTCGTGACGTGGATGATCTATGTGCTTGTAACTCGGCAATAATCCGTTTGCACGCCAACACGATCAGGCGGAAGACTCCCAGTGCTGAATCACACCGGACTTGCCAACGAGGTATTTCAGAATGGGGTTGAGCAGCAGATTGTCTTTGGTCCTGCCGTCGCAGATTTCCTGGGACGCCAGCCAGGCGTTTTCGGTATTGGAGTTAACTTTCTCCACAGCATTGCTGCGATACAGTTCAACGTTATAAAACGCAACCTTCATGCTGGTTTCCATCGTTTGCCCGGGCAGGCATTCCACAAACTGGAGATTACACTGGGCCATGTTGCACACGAGGATGTCACGGCTGCGGTCCAGATCGAGAACCCAGGCAACTTCGCGACCGATCGCTTCCCGCGCCGTTTCGCCTTCCAGACAATCCGCCGTCACGAAATCAAAGTACCCTCGGGGCTGATTCCAACGGGCCAGCCACCGCCAACCGTCCTCGCGCATCCGTCGAATCAGTCCAATTGAAATGTTCCTGGTTGGTAGGTCCGTCACCTTGCTTCTCCCTGTTCAATCACGATGAATCTATAATCCGGTTGATTTTCAGCGTTGCTTTCGTCACACATTATCGGTTAACCGCAAAACGGGTAAAAAGATCATACCGTTGATTAGCTTTATGTCAGCGGGGCGTCACCGTTTCGAAGACTTTGCCCCTGCACTGTTTCCAATTTTCGCAAAAAGTTCATGTCTTCCATGATTCTGAAGAACCGAGCTACCGAAACCGACATCAAGGCGTGGTTGGATGCCAACGGCTGGTTTGGCAGTTCCGCGCGGTTCCACGAAATTGAATTACACTCCATCCGACGCCCCGGCTGGTTACAGGTCTTTCGTTTTCGATGTGAAGCCAAATCACGGACGGACGAACGCTGGATAGAGCTATGGGGAGCCGTGAAGGACGACGAAACACAACTTCGAAGCGTCCAGAAAACGATCGTAGTAGCATTTGAGGACCCGCTCGCTCAGCAGCAACAGCTGAGCTTGTGGTCGCAGGAACTCCACGGCCCGACCGGTAAACCCGCCGCGGCAAATTGGTTTGCCGTCGGCTTGGTGGTTGCCGTCTGCCTGGCGATGCTGGGCGCATTCTCGCTCGCGAGACTCGCGATCGGCTATTAGGCAGTGTCCACCCAATTACCCGCAAAACACGAGCGAGTGTCTATTATATATCAGCCGCCTTGCGTCAGCGTCCGCTTCGTCGCGCTTGCGAAACCTGTAAAAACCGGGGCTTTAGACTACTTGCCGCTGTCGCCCGCGGTTTTCTCGTGGTCCATGACGGCTTGCAGCGTCATCTCCAAAACGTCATACGTTTGAAACCCAACCAACTGCATGCGTACCGTCCCGGAACCATCGATAAACAACGTTGTTGGAAACGCCCGCAGTCTCGGGACCTGCCTTTTGACTTTGGGGGTTAACAGGCGCAGGGATAATTCACGTCGTACTCTTTCATAAAGTCGGTGACTTTTTCCAGAGCCTCTTCGTCGTCATCTGTTTTTTCATCGGCAAGACCGACCACATCCAGTTTGTCGCCGTATTTTTTCTTCAGTTTCACGAAGGACGGAACTTCACGACGACACGGGGCGCACCAGGTTCCCCACAGGTCGACGATCAATATCTTGCCTGCTGAATCCGATTTCTTGATTGTTTTTCCCTCAACATCCTCCAGCTCGTAGTCGAATTTGTATGGCTTGAAATCGGCGATCTCCTTTTTCAAATCATCCATCTTCTTTTTTGCGAGGTACTCTTTTCCTGCTTCGATCGTTTTTTTGAATTCATCTGACTTGAGGAGATCACCGAAATCGGTATCGCTGGACGCCAGCTCAAAGTCATCAAATCCCGCTTCAAAGGATTCCTTCAGCGAAGCGAGCGCCTTTTCATTGTCACCATCGATCGCGTACGTGCAGGCTTCGTTATAGATTGCGCTGGCCATGATACTCCGGGCCTGCTCGGGAAGTTGGGGGTCTGCCAGAATCTTGCGGGCAATTTTTCCGGCGTCGTAAAACAGCTCATTTCCTGACTTTCGATCTTCCTGAGCCTTTTGAATGCCGATTTGTTGCATCAGCGCCACGAGATTGACGGAAACACTGGGATTATTCTGCTGACCATCGTCGTAGATCTCCCGTAGCAGGTCCAAGGCGTCTTCTTCTTCACCATTGCGAATCAATCGCTGCACCGCGGCAAGGCGTTCCTGCAACGATTCTTTGTCGTCCTGTTTCTTCTCCGTTTTCTTTTCGGTGTCCTGAAACGCGGACGAAACCTGACAAACTGGGCCTGCACAAATCGCAGCCGCCAGCAAGAAGCAGATGCTTGAGAATTTGAGTTTCACGACTGAGTCTCCGTTAGCCTGAATGCGAAAAGACGATGCCCTAAAGGCTAACACCGTGTCGTCCGCCAAAAAAGCCCCAACCCGGCTCCGTCGCTAAATCGCGATTCTCAGTCTGAAATTTTGACGGCATCCTGTAGAAAGCACACGTGATCGCCGACGCAAATACGGCCTCCCTGAACAACCGTCGCGGTGATTCCGCCGTGCCCGCGCATGGCGTTATAACCGCCGGCGCCGAGTTGCCGTTCCATCAAGCTGCAAGGCTGGCAGTTGCCAGTCGCTTCCAGGACCGCGTCGCCAATTCGAAACCGGTGTTTTTTGAGCGCCAACAAGTTAATTCCGGCGACCACGATGTTACGCCGCACGAGGGCAGGATCAACTGCGTCTCTCGACAGGATCAATGCAACCGCTTGCAAATGTTCTTGCTGAATCAAGGTGACTTGGCGTGCGGCACCCGGACGTCCGTTAAACCGGTCGCCAATCAACCCTTGCTCGACATCGGCAGCGACCTCCTGGACAACATCAAGCGGCGCGCCTTTGTGAGGTCGCAGCCCAATCCAGCAAACTCTGCCAGTCTGCGGCATCGTTTCGAGCATTGCTTTCATTTCATCCGACAAAAGTGTACTCCTGATATTATGCTGGCCCCCGAAATACTCAAACCTCGTTTAGCTCCCAGGCGCCGGCGACTTTACGTCAACGGACCGGCATACGAAACGCTGTAGGGCAGGGCATCCCGCGCGACCAGTTCATACATCCGCTTGCCAATCTGGCGTACGTGCAATTGGTCGTGCGCCGTCCAGGCAGCCAGTAGATCACCCGCCGAAATCTTCCCCAGTGAAGGATGTTCGTAACTCTGATTCCAGTCAACATCGAGGTTGTCCCTCAGCCAGTTAATCGACCGCTGCCGGGCTGTCACGAATTCTTTGACTTTATCGGCAAAGTTCTGCTCGATGTATTTCCGCGCCACGACCGTCGCCTCCGGATCCCAACGGGGCCAACTGGTTTTCGGATTTTCAATCGTCAACTTAAGCCGCATCCCAAAATCTTCCGCCTCCTCGTCGATCAGATGGCAAAGGATTTCCAGGATTGACCAATTTCCACTCGGAGGTTTCCAGCTGGCGTCTTGCTGAGTCAGTCCCGCCAACATCATCGGCAGGGCGTTTCCAAATCGTTCGAGCGAATCGATCAGTTTCTGCGGATTCACGTTAACGTCCTTTGCAGTTGTCGGGAACATTGCTTGGACCGTTGTCCATTGGCAAGACTCAGCGAAGTTGTGATTCCAGTCAAGGCATCAATGAAAGGGGTCGGACGTCTTTTTTACGAATCCGTTTTTAGCTTGATAACTCGTCCCCCAAAAGACCCCCGACTCCCTCAGTTATTGGTATTGCTCAGAGAGAAATTTTAGTTTCTCCGCCTGAGCCCACCAGTACCGGATTACACCGTAGGAGTGTCCCGACATCGGCGGACACCTGCTCGTCAATCCTGGTGTGATTCGGTACGATGTCGGCAGACTGAACGAACGGCTGTTGATTGGTTTGAAAATGACTTCATGCAAGACAATTTGGATGAACGGGAAGATGATTCCCTGGGAATCCGCTACCGTTCATGTCATGGCGCATGCACTGCATTACGGGTCCAGCGTATTTGAAGGCATGCGGTGTTATCGCACACCGGCTGGGCGGGCCATCTTCCGGTTGAAAGCCCATATGCGGCGACTGTATGATTCCGCGAAATTGTATCGCATGGACATCCCGTACACGCCCGAGGAACTTTGCGAGGCAAGCTGTCGACTGATTGTCGATAACGGACTGGAACGGGCTTATATCCGACCTCTGGTTTTTTTTGGAACCGGCACGCTGGGTGTCGTACCGTATGACAAGGCCCAACTGGAAGTCGTCGTGGCGGCGATTGAATGGGGCAGTTACCTTGGTGAAGACAGTCTCAAAAACGGCATTGATGTTTGCGTTTCTTCCTGGCATCGAACGACCAGCGCGACCAACCCGGTTTTGTCGAAAGCGGGTGGCCACTACCTGAACTCTCAATTGATCGGCGGCGAAGCACTCAGGAATGGTTACGCGGAAGGCATCGCCGTGATGGCCAATGGCATGCTCAGCGAAGGCTCCGCTGAAAACCTGTTTTTGGTCAAGGACGGTGTCGTCTATACGCCACCCGTTTCGGCAGCCATCCTCGGCGGCATCACACGCGACGCAGTGATCACGTTGGCAACCGACTTAAAATTTGAAGTTCGCCAGCAGGAGTTGCCGCGAGACTTGCTGTACCTGGCAGATGAAGTCTTCTTTACGGGGACGGCCGCCGAGATCACCCCGGTTCGCAGCGTCGATCGAATTCAAATCGGTCAGGGCTCGCGTGGTCCCGTCACTGCGGCGATCCAAACCGCTTTCTTTGGGCTGTTCGATGGCACGACCCCGGACGCTCATGGCTGGCTGGATTTGGTGGAAACCGGACAAGCGTGAGCCGGTGACATGCGACGGTTACGCCACGTTGTCGTGATCCCTTGTTTGGGGATGGCGGGGCGCGATAGCGATGCTTGCCGGACCGTTACAAGTTACCGAAAAGCTCGTGTCCGCGGGCTCTAACGCAACTTTGGCGCCACTTGCAAATCGAGGGGTGCTGTGCCATATTATTTCAGATTCCAGGCAATCTTTACGCTCTACGACGGGATCCCGAATGCAAATTTGGCCGGCCATCGACATCCGTAACGGCAAGTGTGTTCGCCTTAGGCAAGGCGACTACCAGCAGGAAACGGTTTACGGAAGTTCACCCGCCGACATGGCTGATCGCTGGGTAACCGAGGGAGCCTGCGGGTTGCACATCGTCGATCTCGACGGGGCTCGAGATGGAATCTCCCAAAACCACGACGCGATTTCTGAGATCGCCCGCCAGATCAATGTCCCGATTCAAGTCGGCGGTGGCATTCGAAGTGCCGAGACCATGGATCGCTATCACGACATGGGGATCAAACGCTGGGTGCTGGGCACCCGTGCTCTCCAGGATCCGCAGTGGGTTCGCGAAATGATCGTCCGATTCCCCGACCAAATCGTGATTGGGATCGACGCCCTGGATGGTTATGCAGTGACCGACGGCTGGCTGAAAAAAACCCAGATTCCGGCGGTCGAATTTGCCAAACAAATCTCCACCCAGCCGATCGCTGGAATCATTTATACAGACATTTCCAAAGACGGAATGCTGTCCGGGCCAAATCTCGAGGCCATGGGACAGATGCAGCAAACCGTAGACGTACCCGTGATCGCATCGGGAGGCGTAACGACTGCCGATGATATTGCGCGGCTCGCCGCATTGGGATTGGCAGGATGCATCGTGGGTCGCGCACTGTACGAGGGTCGGTTGACACTCGCCCAGGCGATCGATGCCGCGGCTACGGGAGTTTCAACCAGCTAACCTACAAACGACAAGGCAGCAAACATGGCAAAAGTTGATTCCATTCGAAATATTGTGTTATGCGGCCATGGTTCGTCAGGCAAGACGACCTTGGCAGACGCTTTTCTGACGGTCACCGAAACCGTGACGGGTAACCCCAGCGTGGATGAGGGCACCAGTATTTGCGACTTTGACCCCGAAGAAAAACACCATAAATATTCCATCGAAGCGTCCACGATCAACTTTGAATATGACGGACATCACTATAACGTCATTGATACTCCGGGATATCCTGACTTTATTGGCCAGGTCATCGGGCCCATGCAGGCGGTCGAAACAGCCCTGATTGTGGTCAACGCGCATTCCGGGATCGAAGTCAACACGCGCCGCGTTTTCAAAGAAGCCGGCGCGGCGGGTATCGGCCGGATGATCGTGATCAACAAGTGCGACGACGAAAACGCCGACATCGCCGGACTGGTAAATAAGATTCGTGAAATGTGGGGGACCAACTGCGTTTTGTTGAACGTCCCCATTGGCAAGGGACACGATTTCAAAGGCGTGATGAGCACTCTCGAAGTTCCGCCCAACTCCAGTGATGCCTTGATCGATCCCAAGTTGATTAATGTCCCGCTTATCGAATCCATTATCGAAGTCGACGACGAAGTCATGGAACGCTACTTCGATGGCCAGAAACCCACCAAAGACGAATTGCATCGGCTGATCGTTCGAGCGGTCGCCGAAGGAAACCTGATCCCGATCGTCTGCTGTAGCGCAAAAACGAAAGTGGGCGTCAAAGAAGTCCTCGATGCGATCAACCTGTGCGGACTTTCGCCAGCAGACATCTCCCGCAAAGCTCAAAATGGGTCGGGCGAAATTGAACTCACCCCCGACGAAAAAGGACCGCTGGTGGCCCGGGCATTTCCGCACGCGGATCGATCCGTTTGTGCAAAAGCTGAATTTCATCCGGATTTACTCGGGCACCTTGAAACGTGACGATTCCGTCGCGGCTTCCTCGTCGCGCAAAGCGATCAAGATGGGAATGTTGTTGAAGGTGCAAGGCGAAAACACGCAGGCGATCGACAAGGCGGGTCCCGGTGACATCGTCGCCGTCGCAAAAATGGAAGACCTGCATACCGGAACCGTCCTGGGCGACATGACCATGCCCGCCCTGGAATTTCCCACGCCAATGGTCAGCCTGGCGGTCGCTCCCAAAAGCCGCAACGATGAAACCAAGCTCTCCGGCGCCTTGCACAAAGTCGTCGAAGAAGATCCAACGTTTCATCTCGATCGCGATGCGCAAACCAAGGAACTGGTCATGACCGGGATGAGCGAGCTGCATTTGAACGTCATCCAGGAACGGCTCATTCGCCGGGACAAACTGGAAGTTGAAACCAAGGAACCGCGAATCGCGTTCCGCGAGACGATCCAGACGAAAGCGGAGGGCAAGTATCGCCACAAAAAGCAGTCGGGCGGTCGGGGACAGTTCGGCGAAGTTCATATTCGCATGCTGCCGCTTCCTCGCGGCACCAATATTGAGGAATTTGCGACAAAAGCAAACTTCAGTGCCCTCAAAAACTATCACTACGACGAAAAATCCAATTTCCTGTGGATCGATTCGATTGTCGGCGGCGTGATTCCCGGTAATTTCATGCCGGCGATCGGCAAGGGATTTGCCGAACGGGTCGCCAACGGCGTTATCGCCGGCTATCCAGTGCAAGACGTGTGTGTGGAAGTACATTTTGGCAAACACCACGCGGTCGACTCCAGCGAAGCGGCTTTTAAAACAGCGGCCCGGCATGCTTTTAAACAGGTCTTTGAACAAGCCAAGCCAAGTTTGCTGGAACCTGTCGTAAAAATGGACATCACGATCCCGGAGGCGAACGTGGGTGACGTGTACAGTGACATGTCCAGCCGCGGCGGACGGGTGGCCGGCAGTGACGCAGCCGGCGGTAGTTTTTCCGTGATCCACTGCGAGGTACCGCTGCGTGAAGTCACGACCTATGCACGCACACTATCCAGCATGACCGGCGGCATGGGCAGCTACTCGATGGAATTCAGCCATTACGAAATCATGCCGCCCAATATTCAGCAGGAAGTCATTGCCAAAGCCAGCATGAAGGAAGAAGACGACGATTAGTCGCTTGACGATAGGCGATCTGCATTTTGGAAAAATCACGGCGGGCTTCGGCCCGCCTTTTTTCGTTCGGCATCAGGCGAATCTCAGTACCCAGTACCCAGTACTCAGTACTCAGTGCGTAACACATGGTCCTCTCGACTCGGAGAGTCAAGCTACGGTGTTTCGAACCACGTGCGCTCAACCCTCAACTAATAATGCGGTGGTTTTTCGTCGAGCGGATCCACCGTTGACTCGGCCGTTTTGGCTTCCCGGATCTGCTCGGACATTTGATCCAGCAACCCGTGAATTTTGTCAAACCGCTTGGCATACATCAGAATCGCATCGTTGAGCGCGTCAAAATCTTTTTGCAAATGAGCCAAGGCGGATTCAACATTGTTGAGGCGTTCGACGGTCTTGTCGTCCTTCATTACTGAATCACCGGAGGAGTATTAATGATGATTGTTTTCGCGACGCCCGTGGGAGACGGGACTTTGAAATGCGCCGATAGTCCCTGCAGCATGGGCGCCGCCGACGCCGCGTTTTGGCAGGCACCATGCTTCGCATTGCCTCCAGTTTACCAAAACAAAGCAGCCGATCACCAGGCTGGAGGGTCCGTTTAAGCCGTGGATTGGGAATCACCATCGCATCACGGTAAAGTGTGAGTACGTTTATGTCTTTTTCGGGAAGCCCCGATTCATCGATCGTTTTTCCGACAAATTCCGAACCTTCGGGGATGTGGATTTCGGTAACTCCATAGCCCCGACTGACGGTCAACCGTTGTCGCAGATCAATTTCCGGAAAATTGACTTGGGCGGCAACATAGTCCACGATCGCACCCGCCACGTCAATTCGCGTGCAGGATTCGATACCTTCCAGGCCGGGCGACGAATTGACTTCCATTACCTGGGGTCCATCCTGACTTTCGAGCATGTCCACCCCGGCGACGCGAAGGCCCATGATTTGTGCGGCTCTCACCGAAGTGCGTCGGTACTCTTCGTCCAGGACGACCGGTTCCGTCTTGCCGCCGCGATGCACGTTGCTGCGAAACTCATTTCCCTGAGCGACACGACGCATCGCCGCGACGACTCGATCGCCAACCACGAAAGCGCGGATGTCGCGCCCCTTGCTCTCCGAAACGAACTTTTGGACAAGCACATTTTGTTTGGTTGATTGCATCGTTTCGATGATCGCTTTGGCGACCGAGACGGTTTCGGCAAGAATCACGCCGACCCCCTGCGTTCCTTCCAGCAGTTTAATCACCACCGGGGCGCCTCCAATTCGCTCAATGGCCGGCAACACGTCCTTTTGATTGCGAACAAACGTCGTCGCGGGAATGCCGATGTGATGACGACTGAGGATCTGCAGGGCTCTCAGTTTGTCTCGCGAATTTGAAATCCCGGCCGAACTGTTGGTGCAGTACACGTCCATTTGTTCAAACTGTCGAACGACAGCCGTACCAAAATAGGTGATCGAAGCACCAATCCTCGGGATGACGGCGTCGTAGTGGCCCAGCATTTCCGCATCGAAGTACAACTCGGGAACGCCCCGCTCGACGTCGATCGAAAACCGCAGCGTGTCGAGGACACTGAATTCGTGACCTCGCGCCCGGGCTGCTTCGCACAATCGGCGTGTACTGTAACAGTTCCTGCTTCGCGAAAGGATGGCAAGTTGCATGGCGGTTCAATCGTTGGGTCGCTGGATTAACGGGTGGTTCGTTCACAATTCGCATTGGTGTCCTCCCGAACCGAGCAACGAGGCGCAGGATGGCCAGTTTGGATTGTCGTCGTTGTCTCGGGCAAACCTTGAACCGAACCAATAACTGGCCAGTTTGCCTGAACCGACAGTTCGTTTCGAATGCTAAGATCGGCGGCGAAACGTCTGGAACGCTCCTTTTGTGATTTGTCGACTGATTTCGGAAATCGTCAGCATTAAATTCAACCCGGTGAGAAAAGCTTGTCTAAAGCGCACCATTCAACCGGATCATAATCCGAGGGATCGGAGTCTTTTGCGTGGTGCCGCGAAATTATCGGTAATGGGACACTTGTGAGTTTGCCAACAGGAGTTCGACTCGAACCAAAAGACTCCGCCCCGTGCGGCGGTTTCCAAGCCAATCAGAACGGATAGAATTTAAACCGCAAGTTCGTCTTAACCGGTTGATATTCATGAGCCTCAAAACGCAGCCCAAGGATCGGCTGGCCCAAATCGCGACCCAATTATCCGAGTGCGAAGACAATTTCGTTTCGGAAAACCAGGATCGTTCAAAATGTGGTCCGCCGATTGAACGAGAAAATGTGGTCGAATTGATCGAACATCTGCGTTCAATTATCTTTCCCGGTTATCAACACGCCGAGAAGTCGGATGCCCATACGATCGTGCAGGCAAATCTGGAAGTCGTCCACGACGTCTTGTGCAAGTTGATGATTCAGATGGCCAAGTCGAACAACTGGAATGAGTTATGCGCAGGGCTCGATCCCGAGGTCGTTTCGCTGGAATACCTTTCCCGCTTACCCCAAATCCGCCGCGTGTTGGCGACGGATGTCCAGGCGGCCTACGATGGCGATCCGGCTTGCCGGAATACGGACGAAGTCATCTTGTGCTATCCCGGACTGGCGGCAGTGATGGTCTATCGACTGGCCCACGAACTTCATTTGCTCGAGGTGCCGTTAATCCCGCGCATGATGGCCGAATGGGTGCATGGTGAAACGGGCATCGACATTCATCCGGGCGCCAAAATCGGAAGACACTTTTTCATCGACCATGGAACGGGAGTCGTCATTGGCGAAACTTGCCGCATTGGCGACCACGTCAAGATCTACCAAGGCGTGACATTGGGAGCGCTCAGCTTTCCGCAGGACGAACGGGGACGTCTGGTCCGGAACACGAAACGCCACCCCACCATCGAAGATCGGGTCGTGATTTATGCCAATGCAACGGTCCTCGGTGGCAACACGACCGTCGGCCACGATTCGGTCATCGGCTCCAGCGTCTGGTTAACTCGCAGCGTCGATCCATTTACGACGGTGATCATGGAAAAACCAAATTTGCGCCTGCGGAACGAATCGCCCAGCGAATTTGAGCCGCCGCTGGATTTTCAAATCTAGTGGGTTGTCAAGAATTGTTTTTCACAACAGCCGTTTTGGCGCAGTGCTGCAAATTGTAATCTGGATGACATCGGGGCAAGTTCACCCGATCTCCCAGCGGAGACGGAGCTCCGCCCTCCCGTTCACGATCAAGGAAGGGTAACTACAGAGAATCGTTATTCACGTAAAACCGATCCGTTTGACTGCAAGCTGATATTGCCGCAACCAGGGCTGGAGGCGAAAATAAGAGTGGTTGGGAGACCAGTTTTTTACCTATTAACACATGGAAGCAAGATGCGATCTGTCTGGCTGCACGTTCACGTTCCCAAAGCGGGCGGGTCCACCCTCCGTCAGCTGATGAACCGTAACTTTGGAGACGGTTACTATAATTCTCGTTCGCTGTTGGAAACGAAACAGTACACCAGGTCGGACGTGAGCGAAATTGTGCGTTGCCACCCGTGGGTGACCTGCTTCAGCGACCACAAGCTCTCACTCGATTTGCCCTACGGGCATCCCGACGCAACCGTGTATGCACTGGCGTATGTCCGCGATCCTGTGGAGCGGTTTATTTCGCGGTACTTTTTCCATCGGCACTTTGAAGAAGTCAATTGCATTGCTCAGCGGATGACGTTTCGCGAATTCGCCAATGCCGAACTCGTCGAACAATATGCCGACCCGCAAACCAATAGCCAGATCTATTTTCTTAACGGTGGCGTTTCGTTTGAAGACATGACCGTCATCAAGAATGCCATTCAAACCCAAAGAGCGTTTTTGTTTCCGATCGAACGATTTGACGAATCGTGCATTGTTTTGGAAAAACTGTTCCCGGAAGCGCACCAAGATCTTTCCTACGTCTCGATCAACGTTTCCAAACGCGACGCGCAGGTCAGCGAAGAAGATCGGCAATTTGTGCAGCGATATCTGAAACAGGATAATCCCGTTTGCGAATTGGCTCATCAACAGCTTGACGCCTGGTTGGCCAAGGCATTTGCATCGACGCGGGAACGCGCGGCAGCGATGGAAGATTTTAAAGACCGCTGTTCACGCCGTTATCACAACTTTCATCCGCCGCGGGAAAAAGGGGCGACGGGGATCCCTGCTGAAATGGAAAACGCCGAGAACGCGAGTGAGACAATGTCGTCCAATCGAACAGGCAATGACGCGACGGAAAACGTGGCGTAGGTCTGTCCGTCCCGGACTGACAGGTCGTCGCGGTTTCGCGTCTGGGACAGACGCGGCTACGTGTGCAGGAAAAAGCAGGCCGTACCAGTCGTCGCGGTTCCCCGTCTGGGACAGACGCGGCTACAGTCCCTTCGTCTTGGTTTTCACGCGCAACAAGTATTTTCCGGCTGTCATAAACAGGGTCGAACCGTCTTCGCCAAACGTGCAATTGGCCGTGGCGGTCCCGGTCACGATTCGCCCCAGCAATTTTCCGGCAGGCGAAATCACCAGCACGCCGCCCGGCCCGGTAGCCCACAAGTTGCCGTCTTTGTCGACCGCCATTCCGTCGGGCAATCCGGGATCGGTGGCAGCCAGGACTGATGCGTCATAGACGATTTCTCCCCTGACAAACGCATCGTCGTCTTTGACTTCATAGCTCGTATAGGTGGCCACGGGTTGATGCGACTGGGCGACGTATAGCGTTTTTTCGTCCGGCGAGAGGGCGATTCCGTTGGGCCGATGCAGTTCGCGCGTCACCACGGAGACTTTGCCGTCAGGCGTCAGTCGAAACACGCCATTGAAATCCAGCTCACGTTTGGACTTGTCGGTCAATCCGTACGGTGGGTCGGTGAAATAAATGTCGCCGTTGGAGCGAATCACCAGGTCGTTTGGGCTATTGAAACGTTTGCCTTCAAACTTGTCCGCGAGCGTCGTCTTGCTGCCGTCCTTTTCGACGCGGTAGACCCGGCGATTGCCGTGATCACAGACCACCAAGCGACCTTTGGCATCGAGGGCCAGCCCGTTGGAACCCGGCTCGGTCTCAAGGGATTCCTGTTCTCCTTCAAAACCGCTTTTCTCCATGAATACCGAAACCGGCTGGCCGGGTTGCCATTTGTGAATGCGGTTGTTGGGCACATCGGAGAACAAGAGGCATTGCTGGCCCGGCACCCAGACCGGCCCTTCAGACCAGGTGAAACCTTCGGCCAGGATTTCGATGGGGGCGTTCGGGTCAATCAGATCTTTGAATGACTCCTCAATGACTTCAATCTTGCCAAGCGTTTTTGGTTTGGCATCTTGTACTGTCGTTGCCTGCGCGAGTGCGGCATTGTGCGTAAACAAAAAAGAAATCACTGCGATCAGGGCGACAAAAATACGACGATTCATACGGCTGTCCTCTTCTGCATTCGTTTTCTCGGGATTGGCCAATTCACCGTTTTGGGGTCACGTCGTTTAGGTCGTTTAACGGCAAGCCGGAGGCGACTGCGTTCGTCAACAACGCGATGTCCTGCAGCGCGGCTTCAAAGCGTTACCGTTCATTTCACTTACGGCCAGGGGTCAGCCAACGCCTGCTCACAAAACGCGGGAACCGGACGCTAAACGTGGCGGCTGATTCTAGCCCAGCGCACAACGACCAGCAGCCCAAGGATACTCCAACCGAATCCACTTATCCATGCGCCCCGATAAAACGCCTGCGGATGATACGAAAGTTCAACCGTGCACTTGCCGGCGGGAATCTCGACTGCCTGTAGTGAATAAAGCCAAGCATGAATTGGGGAATCCCGGGTCGCGTCGTCGGTGATTACAACTGCTTCCCAGTCTGGCAAAACCAAGTTTTGAACACAAAGAAAAGAATCTACCGGCGCATCAGCAGTGATGCGGTAAAACCCGTTTCGTTGTTCGACAATCGTGGCGGGCAAAAACTCTCCCGGATTTCCAGGTCGAACGCGGTCCAGGACCTCGCTTTCTCGACCGGCGAAAACCGCTGCGAATTCCAGCCTTTCGGTGCATTCATGAATCGAATAGGAGCTTTGGCCGACTCGACGCTCGATTGAGCTGAACGAAAATTCGTTCCTTTGCGGGATCTCCAGGTGGTGTTTTGGAAACAACATTTTACGTTGCCAATCGACGATTTCTGCAAGTCGGTTTTCCGAAGATGCTGCTGTCCAAGTCGGCGGATAAGAGTCATAGGTCGGAGCGGTATTGGCCTGGCGACCCGAATCTCGAGCAAAAACGCGGCTATCGACGTTGGCGATCATCCATTGGTTGGCTACCAGGACGTCAATGGTGGCAATCACTGAAAGCAGTAACCAAACTTGATGGCGAGGAAACCGGAACCTTTCAACAACGACGCCAAGTGCGAAGCAAACAAGGACGACTTGAACCACCGCGAGAAATAACCCCGTGGCTGCTTTGACGGGATCGACGGGCCCAAACAGAATGTCCGGCGGAACCGTAGCAAAGAAATGGTGCAACCGCAGTTCAGGCCACGCCGTCAACAACAACAGGCATGATGCCAGAATTCCGCTGACGAAATAAAAACAGAATCGACTACCACCAATTCGATTGATTCGCTTAACGCTAAATCCCGCCAGTACGCACATCGCCAGCGCCGCGATCACAAACAACTTGGCAGGGTAACGAAAGAGTACGTATTTTGGCAGCAGGACAACCATGAACCAGTACAGGCCGCCCACTTGAGGCCCGACATCAAATGGCAACGTGGTCAGCCCACAGATTTCGGCAACCAGCCAGCCAAGTCCGTACCATCCAAACGATCCGATCGCAAAAAACAACCCGATGCGCGTCAGCCAGACCTGGCGACGTCGTTTTCCCCACAGGCGACACGCAAACAGGGCAAACAAGGCTGCCAAAAAACCGCAGTACAGCGAAGGCACCCACATCCGATCGGCGCCGGGCAGTGCTTCCGTCCAACGAGTGTTTGTCGGAAACGGCTTGCCACTGAAATTCGGAACCACCAACTCTGCCATCGTCCAAGGCGGCTGGCTGAACTGATAGACTTGACCCGCATGATAATAAGATCGTGGCATCCGGTACAAAAACGAATATATCTGTGCCCCTCGTCCCTTTGCTCCTGGCTCCTGCAGCGATTCGGCCAACTCATAGATGTTGCGCGGAAAAGGAGATTTCGCTCGATCACTTTCCTTGGTCCAGTCCCTCAACGGCAAGATCTGAATCGCCGACAAAACCGCTGTGACAAATACGAGGACGATCAAATTTCCTGTTGGTCGGGCCACAGCCTTCACAGGCGACAAAAATCCAAAGTCACCGCGCAGGTGTCCTGTCCGTCGGGCACGCCAAGCGATTCCCACAATCGTGCCCACGCCGATCAAGCCGATGTTGTAGACCAGTTGCGGATCGCCACCGAGCACGATCAGCGCGCAACAGACTCCGCCAGCAACCGCCCAGGCAATCGATCGCCTGCGAAACATCAACCACAAGCAACCCAGTGCTGCTGGCAACCACGCGGCGCCGACCAAGTAGATCACGTTGCAGACCTGAAACAACACGCTGCCGCCAAACGCGTAACTGATCGCCGCAAAGGCGGCCCCACCTTGCTGGCAGCCCATTCGACGCGCAAACCAATAACAGCTGACTGCCGCGATCAAGACGTGAATTGCCAGGTAAATTCCATAACGCGATTCGTACGACAAAAATCGAAACCAGAAAATCAACTTGCCAGGATAGAACACGCTGCTGGATCCATCGGCGATGACCGGCACACCAAACTGGTCATAAGGATTCCAGAGGGGAATGTCCCCGGCTGCCCATTGCGTGTCGATCCATTTGAACAGCGGGTAATAAAGATACGCGGAATCGCGAAAGCCGCAGACGGTGCGACCGGACATCATCGGCCAGAACAACCACAGCCAGGCCGACCCGATCAACAACGCGGGCCAGTATTTGGCGAACCAGGATGGTTGTTTTGATGAATGTGGGTGCACAGCAATTGGCCCAGAATGGGGTTTCATGAATGCGATTACAAAAGCATGTTTTATTTTCGTATTTTCATACCCTCACCCGGGCCCTCATCGTACTACGACCGTGCTAACGGAAAAACGTTTGCTCATGTCACACAAGGTGGCATGGGGCATGAGAAACGCGATCTTTTTGAAAACGCTAATTCAATTTGTTGTCAATCAATACATCTAAATCCAAGCAGTTTTTAAGCTATCGCCACATGTGTAGTACGATCAGACCCGGGCCTGAGAGCCCGACCTCTCTCAGAGGGTGAGATACGGACTGGCGCTATTCGCGTACAGATTAGCCGACGGCAAACCGTTAATGAATTGCTTCCTCTGCTACAACCGGGGTGGATTGACCCTTAGAATGTTGACTCACCCGCTCAGGGATTGCAACCGCCTCGCTTTGAACGCGATTGCCATATTGAAAACAGGAGAGTCGCTGTGTTCTGGACGATCGGTTGGGGAATTCTGTTGCTGGCCATCGCGGGCTTGGCGATCCATGATTTATTTCAGAAAAAGTATCCAATTCTGCGCAACTTCCCGGTCATCGGCCACGCCCGCCACGGCCTGGAAGATCTCGGTCCCAAACTCCGGCAATATATCGTTGCCGGGAACGACGAAGAGCGCCCCTTCACGCGTGACCAGCGACATTGGATTTACCGATCGGCCGATAAGGCCAACAACTATTTTGGCTTTGGCACCGACAACGACCTGGAAAACACGTCCAGCTACCTGATCATCAAGCAGAACACGTTTCCAATCACTGACCCACTACCAAGCGATCCGGCATACGATCCACACTATCGTGTGCCGTGTGCGAAACAGCTCGGTGCCCCCCGTGGCCGCAAACACGCGTTTCGCCCCGCTTCGTTGATTAACCTGTCGGCAATGAGTTATGGCTCGTTAAGCGCGGCGGCCGTTGAGGCGATGAACAAGGGCGCGATGATCGCGGGTTGTATGCAGAACACGGGTGAAGGGGGAATCTCTCCGCATCACGATTATGGTGGCGATCTAATCTGGCAGCTGGGAACCGGATATTTTGGAGCCCGCACGCCGGACGGACGTTTTGATGAGCAGCGTTTTGTGGAATCCTGTCAACAATTCAACGTCAAGGCGATCGAAGTCAAGCTCAGTCAGGGCGCCAAGCCGGGTCGCGGCGGGCTACTCCCTGGCCCGAAGGTGACTCCGGAAATCGCTGCCATTCGAGGAATCCCTCTGGGGGAAGACTGCCTGAGCCCGGCGGCTCACCGGGAATTCAGCAACGCCGACCAAATGTTGGACTTCGTGGAAAAACTGGCTGATTTGTCGGGGTTACCGATCGGGATTAAGTCGGCAATTGGCGAAATGGAATTTTGGCGCGATCTCGTCAAGTTGATGGAGGCCGGCAATCGCGGCGTTGATTTTATTACCATCGATGGTGGCGAAGGTGGAACCGGGGCAGCTCCTCTGACTTTTGCCGATCACGTTTCACTACCGTTCAAGCTGGGAATGAGCCGCGTGTATCGCGAATTCGCGGAAACGGGACTGAACGAGAAAATCGTCTTTATCGGCTCGGGCCGACTCGGTTTTCCCGCCGAAGCTTTACTTGCGCTGGCGATGGGTTGCGACATGGTCAACGTCGGCCGCGAAGCGATGTTGGCAGTAGGCTGCATCCAGGCTCAGATCTGTCATACCGGCAATTGCCCCACCGGCGTCGCCACGCAAAAAAAATGGTTGATGCGGGGACTCGATCCGACGGATAAATCGGTACGATTGGCCAACTATATCGTGACGCTACGCAAAGAAATCCTGGAGCTGTGTCATGCCTGCGGTGTCGAGCATCCCGCGATGATTACCACCGACCATTTTGAAATCCTGTCGGAAACATTTCAGTCGCGCAGCCTCAAAGAGTGTTTTCGTTTGCAGGGCGTCAACACCCGCCCAGGTGAACAGGATATCGCGGACATTACCAAAATCATGCGCAACGGAAACCAAATCGGGCGCATGCAATGAATTCTGAAAATGTTCGCAGCAGGAACGCAACAGAGCCGCAGACAGTGGAGATGAAAACCGCGATTGCCGCAGCTACGGTAGGCAGCGACATCGTGGCCCGCTATTTTCAACAAGGTATCGGTTCGGCCAACAAAACGGTTGGCCAGCAATCCGAGGGCCTGGTGACCAAGGCCGATGTCGAAGCGGAACAGGCGATTGTTGATGAGATCAAGAAGACGTTTCCCGGGCACCACTTTCTCGGTGAAGAGTCGTATTCGGACGACGCCACAAGTGAGCATCTATGGATTATCGATCCGCTGGATGGAACCAACAATTTCGCACATGGGATTCCGCGATTTGCGGTTTCCGTTGCCTATTATCGAAATGGAATTGCCCAATGCGGAGCCGTTATTAATCCGGTCACGGGCGAGTTGTTCTCGGCAGAGCAGGGCAGGGGGGCTTTCCATGATGGAATACCGACTCGGGTCAACCAGCATTCGCAACTGAACCAGACAATGATCGCTGTGGGATTCTATTACGATCGCGGAAAAATGATGGAAGCGACGCTGGCCGCGATTGGCGATTTATTTCGCCAGAACATTCAGGGCATCCGACGGTTTGGAGCGGCTTCTTTGGATCTGATCGATGTCGGATTGGGTCGTTATGGAGGCTACTTTGAATTCACGCTTTCGCCCTGGGATTTCGCGGCCGCAAAACTGTTTGTCGAAGAAGCTGGCGGGCGTGTGACGGATTGCACCGGCGAACCTGTACCCCTTTCAAAATCAAGCCTGTTGGCTTCCAACGGGCTGCTGCACCCGCAACTGCTGGAAATCGTCTCGAAGCACGTCCCCGCTCAATCGCGTTAAAGAATGACGATTGGGGTCAATATGCGCGGCAAATGTCGGGCGAATAGGTAGTTTAGCGAGTTGTTTCGTTTTGATTATGTCGATTTCATTGAAAAGTTCAGCGTTGTCGATGTTACCCGTAAGCTGCGTATTAACGAGACGGTAACTTGTGTGGGGAATGAGATGAACCGGGTAGTCATTTTTGTGATGGGAATATGTGTTGCCTTGATAGCGGCACCTGAACGGTCGTTGGCACAATATCAATGCAACCTGTGCGACAGTGGCTGCAGTCAAGTTTCGCCCTGTGCGGATAGCAGCTGCGGCACACTCAACGATTGCGGTCAAACCGGTGGCTTTTTCCGCCAACGATTTGCCGGGCAACGAGGCATGGGCGGATACAGCCCTTGCGAAACGGGCGGCTGTGACCAATGTGGCGGTGGCGGTTGCGACCAATGTGGCGGTGGCGGCCAGTGCGGCGCCAGCGGTTGTGGACTTGGCGGCGGTTGCCTGGGCAACGCTGATGGGCCGGTCCAGAAGGCGCTTGGATTGCTCCCCTCGAGTCTCCTTGGCAAATGCCTGGACCGACGGTTCGGATATCCATGCGGAAAGTACCGTAATTTTTTCGTCGGTGGTGTTCAACTTGAAGATTACGAGGGTGACGCGACGGTCGACACGGAGGGCTCCTTTCGCGAGGGCTTTATCCTGGGATATGCGAGCGGTCGCCAGGTCAACCAGAATTTACGGGTCGAGTGGGATTCCTCCTGGCGCAACAACTCCGGCGACATCTGGACGAATAACGTAACGAACAACTCTGTACCGTTCAGCGGACATTTCAATGTCTATACGACCACCTTCAACCTGGTCCGAGATTTCAACGACTGTGCTCTGTTTTCCCGCGGACCTCTTGTTCCTTATGTCGGCGGTGGAATCGGGTTTTCCAAACAAGATGGCACATTCGATGTCAACGCAAATGAATTCAAACTCGAAGACTGGGCCTTCGCCTACCAGGCATTCCTGGGTTGTACATTATGGGAAGGCTCCCGCGGTAGTCTGTACGTTGAATACCGATATTTGGCAAACACCGAAACGGAACTCACTGCGAACGACGCATTCTTTGACAATTTTCTTTACGAAAGTCAAAACATTCTCGTTGGAGTTCGCATCAAGCGTTAGTTAGCTTCGCTTGTCATCAAATTCAAAACCAAGCCCGGCTCTTAGAGCCGGGCTTTTTTATTTCTGTACGCGAGTCTGTCCCAGACTCGCGCTTTGCGCCAGCTGAAGCTGTCTCCGTTTGGGACAAACGGACCTACGGGGTTAACCAAGCCGGGACTTGATGATTTCCAGATGGTGGGTGACGTGGCCAACCAGGCAATAGGCGAGCGCTCGGACCGTCATTTCTTTGCCGTCGGCGGTGCCTCTTCGATCCCACGCTTCTGCTTCGATCCGTTTGAAAAAACACAGGTTCGCGAGCCGCGAGTACCTTAATTCCTCCGTCAACTCGGCCAGTGTCGGCGTCACATAATCGGTATGTGCGACCCAGGAGTCTTGCTCCATGCCGAGAATCGGCCGCTCGTCACCCGACGCAAATCGCAGGGCTCGGTAACCAAACACCCGCTCGCCATCAATCAAGTGCCCCACGACCTGTTTGATCGTCCAGGTATAGGGCGGATGGACGATTCCCGCCGCTTGCTCATCAATGGCACCGAGCACTTCCCGGAATTGCCCGGTCTGCATCTCCAGGTATTCGACAATATCGCCGTCGGGCACCCTCCCGATATAAAGTCCGTAATATTCGGCGTACTCGGAGTCAGTTGGCGGCCTGTGAGCGGTTTGCTGGGCCATGGGAATTTCTCTTTTTTCGAACCTGAACTAACACTTCCGCATTTTAGGCGTTGAGAACCGGTTGCCACCAGCGGCCAAATCGGAAATCCTAGACTTTTTCCGACAGGCGGATTTGAGCTTTCGCTTGAGCAATCGCGCGGTTTTTGAGATTCGGCAAGTTCCGACGTGTTACCGGGCTGGGCCTCGGCTTCTGCAAGAGCGGCCCGGGCAGCTGACAAATCGAGTTGTCGCGACGGGAATGCTCTTGTTGGTGAGCACTGAAATGACATTGTTGTCGACCTGGACGAAGCCGCCGTCGACGTAATAGGACTGGTCTTTGCCCCCTGCACGCACGCGTAGTGCTCCCGGTCCAAGTCGCCCAATCATTGGCGCATGCCCGGGAAGCACACCGGCTTCACCGTCGACCAGAGGGAACGACGACAAACTCGCACGCTTGATCCAGCGTGGTAGTCTCAGGTGTAACGACAACGACTTTCATTTCAGCCATGATTTTGTCTCGATAATTTTTCTGGCGTCGGTGGCACTATGGGGTTGTGATTTTACTAGGATCGTTATTTCAGTAATGGGACCAAACTTACTCTCCCTGGGAGTCCGACTCTTCGGCCCGGAGAGGGCCCTCCCAGGTCGCAACGGCGTCCGACCCTCCCGCAGGCGGGAGGCGGAAGGTAGTTGGTTAGGCTTTGGCCGCCATCCGTTTCGCTTGCTCTTCGGCTTGTTCAATCACGCCGACGTACATGAACGCTTCTTCCGGCAAATGATCCCACTTGCCGTCGCACAATTCTTCAAAACTTCGAATCGTATCTTCCAGCGGCGTGATTTGACCTGCTTTTCCGGTAAAGACTTCGGCCACCAAAAACGGCTGAGACAGGAATCGCTCGATCCGACGAGCCCGGTGGACGATCAGTTTGTCTTCTTCCGAGAGCTCGTCGACGCCCAAAATCGCGATGATGTCCTGCAGCTCGCGGTACCGTTGCAACGTCTTTTGTACGCGGTCGGCAATTGCATAATGACGCTCGCCCACATATTGGGGATCAAGAATCCGGGACGAAGACGCCAACGGATCCACGGCGGGGTAAATACCTTTTTCCGAAATCGAACGCTCCAGGTAAATAAACGCGTCCAACTGGCCGAACGCGGTCGCCGGAGCCGGATCGGTCGGATCGTCCGCCGGAACATAAACGGCTTGCACCGACGTGATCGCACCCTTGTTGGTCGAGGCAATTCGCTCTTGCAGGGCACCCATTTCGGTCGCCAGTGTCGGTTGGTAACCCACCGCCGACGGCATCCGACCAAGCAGCGCGGACACTTCCGAACCAGCTTGTGAAAATCGGAAAATGTTATCGACAAACAACAGCGTGTCTTTACCTGTTTTATCGCGGAAATATTCGGCCATCGTCAACGCTGACAAGGCAACTCGCAAACGCGAGCCCGGTGGCTCGTTCATTTGGCCGAACACCATGCAGGTTTGCTCGATAACCTTGCGACCTGTTTGACCGATTTCGGTTTCCTGCATTTCCAGCCACAAGTCGGTTCCTTCACGGGTTCGCTCACCGACGCCGGCAAACACGGAATAACCACCGTGCGAGCTGGCGATCCGGGCGATCAACTCGGTCAAAATAACGGTCTTGCCGAGACCAGCACCACCGAACAATCCGGCTTTTCCACCCCGCACGAACGGCGTCAGCAGGTCGATCACTTTGATGCCGGTCTCAAACAACTCGGTGTTTGTAGAAAGTTCTTCGAGCATCGGAGCGGGTTGGTGAATCGAACGTCTTTCGGTTGCCTTCACATCGCCGCGACCGTCGACCGTTTCGCCCAGCATGTTGAACACGCGTCCGAGGGTTGCCTCGCCAACGGGAACGGTAACGGGTGACCCGGTATCGACGCAGTCCTGCCCTCGACGGAGTCCTTCGGTCGATCCCAAGGCGACACAGCGAACACGCCCACCGCCGAGGTGTTTGGAAATTTCACCGGTTAGCGTTCGTTCTTCACCTCCGGCTTTGAGTGCCACTTGGACCGCGTTGTAAATCGCGGGCATGCTGTCTTCAGCGAATTCGGCATCGAATGTCGAACCGATGACCTGAGTTATTCGACCCGTGTTAGTTGACATAGTTAGTTTCCGTATCGTTTACTTTGGTTGTCTTGTTTGAATCTGAGTTCAGCCAGCGCCCCTGCGCCAGCCTTGTTATCCTTGCAACGCCTCGACGCCCCCGATCACTTCCATGATCTCACCGGTGATTTGCGATTGGCGGGCCCGGTTGTAGGTCCGTGAGAGTTCACGAATCATATCGTTCGCACTCTTCGTGGCGTTTTTCATGGCCACCATGCGAGCAATCTGTTCGCTGACCGCCGCGTCCAGAAAGCACTTGAACAGTTTGACTTTAAAACTGGTTGGGACGACTTCTTCCAGAATGCTCTCCGCGGACGGAACAAATTCGTAAATCGATGCTCCTTTTTTGGCATTCTCATCGACAGGCGTGTCCGCACCTTCGAGTTTGCCCAACGGCAAGAGCGTTTCCACGACGGCATTCTGCCGGGAAACCGACACGAATTGCGTGTAAGCGACGTCCAACCGATCAAGATTTCCGGCCGCGTACTCTCGCAGATAGCGATTCGCGATCTTTTCGACTTCCGCAAATTGCGGCTGGTCGTCAAATTGCAAAAACGATTCATCGATAGCCTGTTTGCGGAATTTGAATCCCGACACTCCGCGTTTGCCGCTGACTTCAAGCGTGACGTTCTCGATGGAGCTTTTGAGATCAGCCAACTGTTTGGCGCCCAGCCGCAACACGTTTCCGTTGTAACCTCCGCAAAGACCACGGTTCGCGGTCAGCACCAGCAGTTTGGCCGAGTTGGTAGTTTCAGGCGCCTCCAGCAACGGGTGTGATACTTCCAATCCAGCCCGCACCAGATCCGAGACAACCGCCGTGATGCGTCGGGTGTAGGCGGTCGAAGCCATGGCCCGATCCATCGCTTTTTTGAAGCGCGCGGTGGCGATCAATTCCATCGTTCGCGTAATCTTTTTGATGTTGCGAATGGATTTGCGACGTTTGTCTAATGCTCTGGCGTTGGCCATTATTGTTTCCGTTTATGCTGCGTTTGCGTTGACGATTAAGAAGCTCTAAAGGACTTGTTGAACTCTTCAATCGCGCCGCGCACCAACTGGGTGGTCTCGTTGTCGGCTTTCTTCATCGCATCGCCATTGTTGATATTGGCTTGCAAGTTCTCGAGAACTTCTTTCCGCTTTGTGTGGACGAAATCCAGGAATTCGGTTTGCCAACGACTGACGTCTTTCACGGCAATTTTGTCGAGGAAGCCTTGCGTACCCGCATAGATCATCATGATTTGATCTTCAACGCTCAGAGGGCGGTACTGTGGTTGTTTGAGCAATTCGACCATCCGGTAACCGCGGTCAAGTCGCGCCTGAGTAGCCGGATCGAGGTCGGTACCCAGTTGGGCAAACGCTTCGAGTTCGCGAAACGCGGCCAGGTCAAGTCGCAGACCACCGGCAACATTTTTCATCGCTTTCACCTGGGCGGCACCACCCACGCGGGAAACCGAAATCCCCGCGTTCATCGCCGGACGCACACCGGAGAAGAACAAGTCGGGCTGGAGATAGATCTGGCCGTCGGTGATCGAAATCACGTTCGTCGGAATGTAGGCCGAAACCTCACCTTCCTGCGTCTCAACGATTGGCAGCGACGTGATCGATCCACCGCCCAAGTTCGTCGCTCAGCTTCGCAGAACGCTCCAGCAAGCGACTGTGGCAGTAGAACACGTCACCCGGATACGCTTCGCGACCCGGCGGACGACGCATCAGCAGTGATAACTCGCGGTAGGCAACGGCCTGCTTGGAAAGGTCATCGTAGACGATCAAGCAATGTTGTTTGTTCCACATGAAGTGCTCGGCCATCGCGGTGCCCGCGTAGGGAGCGATGTACTGCAGCGGGGCAGGGGTACTGGCCCCGGAAACGATGACGGTGGTGTAATTCCATCGCGCCGTTTTCTTCGAGAACCTTGATCGACACCGGCGACCGAGGAGTCCTTCTGACCGACGGCAATGTAAAAGCACTTAACTCCCGAACCTTTTTGATTGATGATCGCGTCGATGCCGATGGCCGTTTTACCCGTCTTGCGGTCACCGATGATCAGTTCCCGCTGGCCGCGGCCGATCGGTGTCATCGCGTCAACCGCCTTGATTCCTGTCTGCATCGGTTCGGAAACCGGTTTTCGTTCGGCCACTCCCGGGGCGATGACTTCGACCGGGCGAGTTTCACTGGAATTCACCGGACCTTTACCATCGAGCGGATTGCCCAGCGGATCGAGCACGCGGCCAATGACGGCGTCACCGACCGGGACCGACAGCAGCGTTCCGAGGGCTTTCACCTCATCGCCTTCGTTGATCTTCAGGTAGTCACCCAGGATGATGATCCCGACGCTGTATTCTTCGAGGTTAAACGCGAGACCAATGATGCCCCCCGGAAACTCGACCATTTCGCCGGCGGCAACGTTGGTCAGTCCATGCACCCGGGCGATACCATCGCCGACTTCAAGAACGGTCCCGACTTCGCGGACATCAATCTTGCTTTCGTATTGCTCAATCTCCTGCTGTATGACGGAAGCAATTTCGTCAGCACTGATCTTCATATTATTCCCCGTGTTACTTCAATCAAGAAGTTGAATTGTGATTGTTATGAACTTGTAAATCTGTCGATGGAAGCCCGGATCGCATCGGTCGCACGCTTGATCGTCCGGCTGCGAACCTGGGCCAGCTGGCTGACAACACTGCCGTCGTAAACCGTATCACCGACGCGTACGACCATCCCGCCGATGATGCCGGGATCGACGGAGGCCGTCAGGCTGACGGCTTTGCCAAGCGCGCCTGAAAGTCGATCGGAAATCTGCTGCCTGACCTGATCATCAATCGATTCAGCGGTCGTCACGGTCGCCTCGACGCGCCCCGACGTTTCGTCTGACATTTTCCTGGCGGATTCCAGCATCGTGGACAGGCAATCGAATCTGTTCTTGTTGGCAACAATTTTCAGAAAGTTGGCAAGCTCCCGCGAGACCCGGTTCCCAAAACATTTTTCAATCAGCGCGGCTTTGTTGCCCGCATCGACGCGCGGCGACTCCAGCGTGGATTTGAGCTTCGGCAACTGATTGATCGCGCCCACAACCGCGTCCAGCTCTTCAACGAGCTGGTCGAGCTTTCCCGATTTTTCACCTGCCTGCAACAGGGCTTTGGCGTACACGTTCGCCAGCTGCTGCTGCTTGGTGTCAAAAACGGTTCTGTGTCGAATTTCTTCCATAACGTAGACTCCGGCCATGCCGATCGAAGGCTCAGGCTCCCGTGGTGAATCGTTTGATTGAATCTTCGATCAAACGGGAATGATCGCCCTTGTCCAGCGATCGGCCCACAATGCTGCTGGCCAGAGACACGGCCGAATCAGCACTTTTCTCCGCCAACTCGCGCACCGCCTGGTCTCTTGCCGCCTTGATATCCGACAGGGCTTTTTCGCGCTGCCGACGTGCTTCCGCTTGAGCTTCGGCCACGATTTTTTCTTTGGCCGCCACACCGTCTTTTCTGGCTTCCGCCAAAATCGCGTTGGCTTCGTCGTGGACGCTTTCCAACTTCTGCTCGTATTGCCGAAGATTGGCTTCCGCTTTGTCTTGCGCCCGAGCGGCCGCAGAAATTTTGTCGGCGATGAAGGTCTCGCGCTGGTTCAAGCCATCCATCAACGGCTTCCAGGCGTACCGCCCCAGCACAAACAACAAGCCGATAAAGATTACGAATGTGAATATCGCCAAATCAATATCAAACTTCATCGGGTCCGGTTTTTCGCCGGCGGATGCCAGTATCAACAGCTCGCACAAGTTGCCACGAATCATTAAACGTCTCCTGAGTTACACTTGCCAGCGTCGAAAAACAACCTCGACGCCGCCAAAACAACTACTTCCCAAGCAAGAAACAGAGCAGCAGGGCAAAGAACGCCGCACCTTCAATCAAAGCCGCGAAAATAATTCCGGCCGTTTGAATCTTGGCAGCCATCTCCGGTTGGCGAGCAATGCTCTCGGCAACCGATGTGCCGATTCTGCCGATTCCGATCCCGGCACCGACAATAGCCAATCCGGCGCCAATCGCTGCGATCGAAGCGAACGAAAGCGTGCCGGTCGTCTGCGCGAATACGCCTTGTGCCATCGCCGGTGTGGCGATAACCGCCAACATAAAAAAAGTTGTGAACATTTTCCACTTGGACATCTAATAGTCTCCATCGAATTGGGATCGAAAGCTTGTAACCAGTAACAATCTCTATCAAAAAAACGCGGCAAGGCCGCGTCGAATCTCGCTAATGTGGGTGCAAGGCCGTGCCGATAAACAGCGCCGCCAGGAAAACAAATACATACGCCTGCAGGAATGCGACAAACAACTCCAACAATGACAAAGCAACCGAGGCCACGATCACACTCGGCGCGACCGCGTAGATAAGGAAACTTGCTGCCGTCACGCCAATAAAGGCCACAAAGACGGCCAACACCAGGTGCCCCGCAAACATGTTGGCAAACAAACGAATCGCCAACACAAAGTGTTTCACGACCAGGCCAAACATTTCGATGCACCAAATCCCACCGGTCAACACCATCCCGCCGATGCCACCCATATCCATGTGCGGTGCCTGGGCCTTGAAAAATCCGACCACACCCATTTTTTTGAACCCGGATGCAAGGACCACACCAAAAGTGATCAGGGCAAACACGGCGGTGACCGCCAACGATGCCGTGGGGCTTCCCAGGAAGGGAATCATGCCCAGCAGGTTGAGCGTGAGTATAAAGAAAAACAGCGTCAACAAGAAAGGCATGTAACGATCAGCATCGGCTTCTCCGATCGCCGGACGCGCCATGTCATCACGAACGAACAGCACGACCGCCTCCAGCATGTTCCAGATCTTGCCTTTGGGCGGATCGCCTGTTTTGACCTTCCGCGCCAACCAGATGAACACAACTGCGATCAATAGCGCCGCCAACAATTCCAATGCCATGAACTTCGTCGGCGCACCCACAAACTTGAACGGGCTATCCTGATGCCCAATCATCGGAGTTTCTTTGGTAAATCCCAGCGGATTGGGAATATCAATCTGGCCGGTAGAACTGATCAGTCTGGGAACTTCGAAATGCGTTGAATCCTGAACGTGCCCAAACAAATGCCCCGGATCGAGGTAATAGCCCATCGCGTCCACTGGCGCATCGCCATCATGGCCCGCATCATGTCCAGCACCCGCATCGTGCCCATCCCCCGAAACGTGCGCGTTGGGGGCAGCGCCGTCATGCCCATGACCATCCGCAGCATGCTCGCTCTGAGTCTGTTTGTCGCCCTCTATTCCTGCATTACTAAGCAGCGGCACCGTCAACCTCGTGTGAACTAGGACTGCTGGAAGAACTTGAAAAACGGTACAAGGATAACCCAATACTGGTGGCTAACCCAACAGCATAAAACGCGACCAAAAATATCATCGAGTGGCCAGCAAAAGCGGGATTAGAATAACGCACAAGCAGCACGACGACGACCAGCGGCAGGCCAGTGCGACAAAATGTCGCGAACCCCAATCGCATCGCCGCAAAATCCAGCCCGCGCGGATACTCCGAAAGCAATAATCCAACCACCATCGATACCAGGATGATCAGAAATGCCACAACCAAAAATTTGCCAGGCAAGTCCTTCATAAACAAATTTCTGACGACAAACGACGCACCAAGACAAACCGACAACACCAGACAAATCACTGACGAGCGAGTCAACCAACCCAGCACGTCGTCGCGCTTCAACCATGGTTTATCAGGTTTTGCCATCTTCGGCTGGACTTCCACGGATTATCCTTGTCTTTGGTTATCTCGTTTGCGTGCCGCCAGTTCTCGTTCGGATTGCAACTCTCGATACTGCACCAATTTGTACAGCTGCCAGCCCGCCGCCGTGATTCCCAAAATCATTCCTAGAAACAGAAAAACCGCGACCGTTCCCAACCACTGATCCAGATAGTAGCCCCCCCACGCCGGAAGCACCATCATGACACTGATCGTCGTAATGTTTGAGACCCAATCCATCGCCTTGGCGGTCGGCGACCTGGTGTCGCTCAACTCAGCATCGCCCGTTTTTTGCTCGACCATCTGATCACCTGCGGGTGGTTAACCGGGCCGTCCAGCAACCGGAAAATTGCATCTTCGTTTTGGAGCGAACGGGGGACGAGTGGATTCGCTTGCGTCCGACGCGGTAAATCTATCGCAGACGTCACAATTCAACAACCGGTGCGAGAAAACTTTGTGAAAATTTTCTCAAAGTTTTCTCAAATGCTTCCACCAAAACAACTTACATCAAACAAGCCGGCCCAAAATCAAAAACGGGCCGCCGCCAGTCATTCGCAAACACATATGCATCAATGACTTATGGCAAACTCAGGGTGCGGTCCAGGCCCCCAAATGGTTGCAAAAAATGGTTATTCGATTAGTATGATTTTTGCGAGAGATGGCGCTGGGGATGATTTTATCAAGACTGACGTTTTGAAACCGTTGTGATTCAAACGTGCAACTCATCTGGCCCGCCTTCGTCTGCTCTCGCACAGATCGGTCAACTCGTCCCCTGTTGGTCTGTAATTTCGGCATGTTGTCCCACGCGTCGAACAACCGTTTGCTGGTGCACGGAACCCGGCTCTTTTGTTGTGGCTAAGGTCGGATTGGAATCCGCCTCGTCAAATCCAGTGATGTTGTCACTAATTCTCGCTCCCTCCAGGGCGCGAGGGAGGCAAGTGTTTTGATAACTGCAGCTTCCTTAAGATCTCAGACTTCCAAAGATCTGGCCCAGATGGCCAAGAAAAAAGGCGTGCCCGGCTGGCATTCCATGCGGAAAGAACAGTTGATTCTCGCGCTGCTCAAGCTGGCCAAGGAAAAAACCAAGGCCAAGTCAGGAAACAACGGCTCCGCCAAGTCAGGTGTTTCTGCCAAGCGCGTAGAAAAACCCAAAGGCCGTGAAAAAGAAGCGGATTCCAAAATCGCGCGACTCATTCGGGAGGATCGCTTACGCCGTGAACGGCTGAAGAATCTGGCATTGGCCAACTCGATGCAAAAAAAAGAAGCCGAACCCACGTCGGATCGGATCGTACTTGTCGTCCGGGATCCATTCTGGCTGCACGCCTATTGGGAGGTGACTCGACGGTCGGTCCAGCGTGCCAAAGCCGCGCTCGCTGACGCCTGGTACAACGCCAAACCGGTTTTACGACTGCTGGAGCTCAATGGCGATGTGGCCAGCGCAGTGGAAAATGTGATTCGGGAAATCCCGATTCACGGCGGCGTCAAGAACTGGTACGTCGACGTCCACGACCCACCCAAATCGTTCCGGATTGCCCTGGGTTACCTGACGGCCGATGACCGGTTCCATCTCATTGCCACCAGCAACGAAGTGACCACGCCGGCCACTGGCAACGGCTCGCTGGATGAAAACTGGGCGGACATCAAATCAAATTACGAGAAATATTATGCACTCAGTGGCGGCTATGACCCAACCATCAACTCAGGCGATTTGCAAAATATTTTCGAAGAAAAGCTCCGCCAACCAATGACGGCGCCCGCGTTCGTACGACTTGGTTCGGGGCTCGGTTCGGAAACCGTCGATTTCCCGTTTGAAGTGGACGCCCAGCTCGTTGTCTACGGAGCAACCGATCCAACTGCGAAAGTTACCCTGGCCGGTGAACCAGTGCCTGTTGAAAGCGATGGCACCTTTTGCGTACGAATGGGAATGCCCGACCGCCGACAAGTCCTACCCATCGTTGCTTGTAGCCGCGATGGTTCAGAACAACGCACGACGGTACTTGCAGTCGAGCGAAATACTAAAGTGATGGAACCCTTGTCTCGCGACTTTGACGAACCGCTGTAAGTCGGGGTCGTGCAGTTTAAGTGGGTCGCTTCTGCTGGCAGTGATCCAACATCAGAATCAGCGTTTACTTTGGTTTTAGCCCTCCGCCTCGCGTATTGCTGCGCGAGATTCTTCCGTCGCTTAGGCTCCCTCCGAATGACATTGTCAGTTCAAGTAACTTAGTTGAACGGTATTGAACTTAAAAAAGATCGGCTGATCGTCGCGAGCGCACGAAAAAACCACCGTTCAACCCAGTCGAACGGTGGTCGAAATATCTCCGCGAATTGTCGTGTTGCTAATGCCGGCAGCCACCGCCAAAGTTGCTGTAACTAAACCCAAAACCGTTTCCGTACCCGCCGTAGAAGGGAGCCGCATAAACCGGAGCTGCATACACCGGAGCTGCATAAACCGGATATGCCGGGTAGGCCGGGGCAAAACCGCCGAAGCCAAAACCATATCCGCCGCGCGGACCTTGAGCATAGCTGAAATTGTTGAATCCATTTCCGATTGAAAAGGCAAAGGCAGATTGATTGCCGCCACCACGGTATCCACCTCCGTGGCCGCCACCATGATAGCCGCCGCCACCACGACCTTGAGCGAATGCGTCGCTGGACGCAAACGCGAGCAGTCCAACGACCGCAAAAAGAATTGCAATTTGTTTCATGAGTGATTCCTCGTTTTGAATTGGGGGGAGATACCTGGGCGCCAGTCTTGACGTAGGGCGAATACGCTTGGAGTGGCTATCGTCATCTGCTTGCATTTCGCATGCCCATTTATTTCGAATAGCAATTAAATGGTGTAAACAAAAGGCTTTTTTCAATTCGCATGTTCGGAACTCCATTTTCAACGTGGCCCGAAGTGTGTTCAAATAGGGGCAATTCGTAGTCAAACTGATGCTATTTTGGGTTCATCGTGACAGACAAAAACCGATCCACTCGAATCCCCCCCGGACAACAATTGGTTGCTTCCGGCAAATGGCCCATCATCGGCGAACGAAAACCAGCAGAATCGTCACAGCCGTGGTGTTTGGAAATCGTCGGAAACGTCGCGCAACCCTTGCGACTCACGGTTGCCCAACTCCACGCGTTGCCACAAACCGAGCGCACGCTGGACATTCATTGTGTTACGCGGTGGTCGATGCTGGACGTCCCAGTTAAAGGAGTGTTGCTGGCCGAATTGTTGGACCAGGCCACCGTCCAGAACGACGCCCGCTTTGTTTCGTTTGAATCGCGTTCCGAGCGAAGCCATTCTACGTCTCTGCCGCTCCATGTCGCACTGGATTTGAAAACGATCATCGCGTTGGAAATGTTTGGCCAGCCGATCGGGAATGAACATGGCGGACCCATCCGGAATATCGTGCCGGGACGGTATTTTTACAAAAGCGTCAAATGGCTGACGAAACTCGAAGTCTTGCCCCAGGACAAGCTGGGCTATTGGGAAGCCGAAACGGGTTACCACAACAACGCCGACCCCTGGAAACAGGAGCGCTACATGGTCCCCCAGCTCGACCGGCGGACGGTCATCCGGTTACTTGAATCCAGAGACTTTTCAGGACACGACTTACGGAGCATTGATGCCAGCGACAGGAACCTGGACGGACTCAAGGCCCGCCAGGCGTTGTTACGGGACGCGAACTTTTCGAAAGCCTCCTTGATCGAGGCTGATTTTTCCGGAGCCAATTTGTCGAATGCCCATTTTGCGTTTGCCAATCTCACGCGCACGAAATTCGTCGACACGGATTTGGAAGGAGCCGATCTTTCGGGTGCCGACTTGAGCGGAGCCGACTTGACCGGCTGTTCACTGATTGGAGCTTCCTTCTGTGCGGTGGAAGAAAACGGGCAGATTGTCAATGGCGCCAGGTTTGATGCGGAAACAAGTCTAGCAATTGAAAATCTGGCCCCACTGACGCCTGCCCAGTTGGGCTACGTCAGGGCACAACTTGCCTCGGCACAGAGCCAGTCGCCATGAAGGCGGAAACCCCCGCCCTTGCGAACTCAAATCTCGCGCGTCAGTTTGACATTCAAAAACCATGGAACCGGTCAGCTGACAGGCGGCAAACAATCTCACTTGCCGGAAGTTGGGATAAGATATCCAATAACAGGATTGATGCTTTGGAAAACCCAATTTCATTGAGCTGTCTGAGTTTCTGCGAATCCAGCCAAGTTGACGGACAGCACGACGACAATAACTCGATTCCTGTCGCAAGTCAGGAACTCCTTCATGACCCACGGAGACAATCATGGCCACCGCGACCGAACCATCTCTTGACCAAATGAAAATGCTTTCACCTCGCCGCAATTCAACCACTGCGCAAACCGTGGGGGAATTGGTTGACGAGCAACTGGAACATTTTGGAATTGATGCGAACACCGAGTACGGGCAAACACTCAAAGATATTGTCGCGCGGATGTACGAGAGTCAGGTCGACATTGAAAAACTCTGGCGGCTAACGCTGGAGTCGATGAACAGCCTGGACCAGGCGGACAAGATCTGCCGTTTCAACTCGCAAAAGTTTCTTTCGTTTCAACTGGCCAAGCTGCTGGATACGGTCCAGCATCCGTTTCGCAAGAGTTATCAATCGCTTGGGTATGGGTCCTCCACGCAAACCGCCAAGGGTCCCTACCCGGTGTTTGACAACGTGACCGCGCTGTTTTCTGCCACGCCGGTGATCACGCGCACGGCGACCTACATTTATGCCTGCGCGGAGTGGATCGCGGACGCGTTTCGCGGAAGAGAGTTGATGCTGGAGATTTATTCGCGTTTGCTCAACCCGACCAGTGTCTGCCTGGCCAACCATATCGTTGACCTCGAAGCGGGTCCTTACGCGGCCGACTATATGGCCTGGAACTTTAACAGCGGGATGGCGGCGATCGACGCAACGCTCGCTCACGTTCTGGGTCGCGACGACATCATCATCACGTCGCGAAACATTTATGGGGGGGCTTATCAGCTGATTAACGACTGGTTCGCCAAGCCAAGCAACCTGGATATCGCCGTCGAGATGTTTGACGGATATTCAGCGGACGAGTTTTCCGCCTGTTTGGAACGCACCAAAAAACGGCATGCGGACCGACTGGCTCAAGGACGCAACATCTACGTCTATCTTGAATCGCCCTGCAATCCTCATGGCTACATCGTCAACGTCGCCACGATCTGCAAGCGGGCTCACGCCGAGGGTTTGACCGTCATCCTTGATGCTACGGTCGGGACGCCGTTCCTGGTTCAACCCCTGCAACGCGACGATGTGGCTGAGCGTCCTGATTATGTCATTCACAGTTACACCAAGGACCTCAGCGGTTGCGGGGGGGTCATTGCCGGTTGTGTGATCGGCAAGAACGTCGACATGTTCATCCCGAAGGGATCTTCCGTCGGCGACAAATCGTGGGACCAAACCATGTTTTGGAATGTGTACTACGTCAAGGGCGCATTCCTGAATGCTGACGCCGCCTATGAAGTGATGACGGGCATGAAAACGTTGCCCATGCGAATGCTCAACAAATGCATCAACACGCTGGTACTCGCGCGGTTCATGAATTCTCATCCGCAGATTAGTGTGCACTGCAGCGCGGTCGAAGGTGACGATAACGCCGAATTCCGCGAACGGTATATGTATCTCGGATTGCCGGCGCCCCTGTTCACGACGAGCATGAGCGATATCGCTCGCGACACATTCAAAAAGTTCTTTGATTCGTTGGCACCCACCTTTGGCCACATGATCAGTCTCGGTCAATCCAACACCATCGTCAGTTGCCCAGCGCTGACCACCCATTCGGAAATGGATGAAGCGGCCCTGGCGGCTGCCGGCATGTCTCCGACAACCATTCGGTTCGCTGTTGGCGACGAAGATCCCGTCGACTTGGTTCGGCATCTCGTGCACGCGGCGAAAGCCGCAATTGACCCCGACCTGCCCGGGTTCTCGGAAAAGTTCATGAGCGAAGCAGATGTCAGGACAATGATTCGTGAAACATATACCAGGACACACGCGGCTCATATCAACGCGCAAATGGAATTGCAGCCCAGTAAGTGGTTCTAGAGGATAGACAAAAAAAGCCGCCCTCAGGGCGGCTTTTTTTGAATTTCGGTCTTCGGCTTGTAACCAAAACTGGACTCTGGATTCGTTTCGAACCAGCCGATGCGTAAAACTGGACTCTGGATGCGAAACAGCCGATGCGTACGAGGCTTCTTTGATCTGAATTTTGCGCGGAAGGACTTTTTCCGACTTCGGCAATTTGATGGTCAACAATCCGTTTTTGAATTCGGCTTCGATGCCGTCAGGATCAATTTGCGTCGCAAAGTCAAATGCTCGTCGGAATTTTCCCGTGGGGTGTTCTGACTTGAGAAGTTTTTCGCCCGCAACTTCGACGTCCACTTTCTTTTCGCCTGACACCTCAAGCTTGCCGTCTTGCAACTCGATCGAAACGTCTACGGGCGAAACACCCGCCAGCTCCATGACCAATGAATAGGCTTTGTCTGATTCGGACAAGCTGGCCGTTGGACGCCAAGTGTACCCGGCCTCGCCTTCTTTGCCGGGACCAAAAAAATGATCGATCAAATTTTCGATGTCGACATGAAATTCCCCGAGACGGTTTTCAACTCGATTTCCCAGTTTCATGATGGAACCTCCAGTTTTTGTAGTCGGATGCCTGACGATTTGTCAGTTAATACAGCTAAGCTGGATGACTTTTACGCAACACCCATGCCAAACCGGGGCCAAATTGGTAAACGATTGCTGCGAAAAGATTTACGTCAAACGGGGCACGGCGGTCGCCGCCGTGAACTGATTCGGTGAGAAACTGATTCGGTGGAGACCACCGAGCTACTAAGCAGAAAACTTTTTCACAATGATTGAGGCATTGTGCCCGCCGAAGCCAAAGCTGTTGCTCATGGCGTAGTTAATGTCGCGTTCTCTGGGCTGATTCGGCGTATAGTCCAAATCACATTCCGGATCGGGTGTTTCCAGGTTGATCGTGGGAGGCACGACCGAATTCTGAATCGCCTTGATACACAAGATCAGTTCGATGCCACCGCTGGCCCCCAGTGAATGCCCAAGCTGACTCTTGGTGCTGGAAATGCTGACATGTCGGGCGTGGTCGCCAAACACCGTTTTGATCGCCCGGGTTTCGGCCTTGTCACCCAGCGGCGTACTGGTTCCATGAGCATTGATATAATCGACTTGGTCCGGATTCAGCTGTGCACTTTCCAGAGCTGTTTTCATGGCCGCGGCAGCTCCGGTTCCCATTTCATCGGGCGACGTGATATGCCCGGCATCGCAAGTCGTACCAAACCCGACGACTTCGGCCAGGATGTTGGCGCCGCGTGCCTTGGCTCGTTCCAGTTCTTCAAAGATCAGGATTCCGGCGCCTTCGCTAAACACAAATCCGTCGCGATCGAGATCAAAGGGTCGACTGGCCCTGGCCGGTTCTTCCATAAAACCTGTCGAGAGGGCTTTCATATTTTGAAACGCGCTCAACCCCATGCGGGTCATGGCGGCTTCGGTTCCGCCGGTAATCATTACATCGCAAATGTTGTCACGGATCAGATCGTAAGTGTTTCCCATCGCGTTGGCAGCGCTGGCGCAGGCGGTTGCCACGCTGTAATTCGGGCCGCGCAAACCATAACGAATGGCGATATTGCCGCCACCTGCATTGAGCATCAACTTGGGAATCGTCAACGGAGAAACTCGCCGCGGGCCTTGCAGGACCAGCCGCGTCATCTGTTCCTGAATCGTCGTCAAGCCACCGATCCCGGAACCCAAGATCACGCCGCAACGCGCTAACGATGGCTCGTTGGCAAAATCCAGACAGGAAGACTTGACCGCATCTACCGCACCGATCATCGCAAACTGCGAGTAGCGGTCGATCTTGTTGGATTCTTTCTGGTCAAGGTATGCAGACGGATCAAAATCGTGCAAGTCGCCGCCAATTTTGACCTTGATGTCAGACGTATCAAACAACTCAACGTAGTGAATACCGCTTTCGCCGTTCAATACACCCGTCCAACATTCATCCACATCACAGCTGAGCGAGGTGACAATTCCCCAGCCGGTGACCACGACGCGCCGCTTCATAAACCAATCCTGTGACTTAAAAATTGATTCCAATGCAAATGCTGAAGCGATCAACGGCAACCCGCATCACTGCAAAACAAAAACCGCGACCAAGAGAGCTGCGACGGCGCTCACTACGATCGCGGTTGGTTATTGGGGCACAATTCGGAGCCTATGTTCCTTTTTCGATATGCGCGATCGCTTCGCCGACCGTCTGAATCTTCTCAGCCGCATCGTCCGCAATGTTAATGTCGAACTCTTCTTCAAGTTCCATTACCAGTTCGACCGTGTCGAGCGAATCAGCGCCCAGATCGTTGACGAAATTGGAGTCTCGAGTGATCTTTTCTTTTTCTACACCGAGTTGCTCAGCCACAATGTTGACAACTCTCTCTTCGACCGACGCCATGTATCGGCCTCCTTCTAAAAAACTGAAACAACTAAATGGTAAAAAAGTCAGACCGAAAATGCATTGTCTGACTGGTCGCCTAAAGATAGAGGATTCGTGCAAAAGGGGTCAAGTCACGATTTCCCTTAACGCCCGTTTTCACGGATTTTTTAGCCTGTCATGCCGCCATCGACGGTCAAAACCTGACCCGTCACGTAGCTGGCCGCCGGACTGGCCAAAAATAGGACACAGGCGGACACGTCGTCCGCCGTGCCAATTCGATTGGCGGGGATTCTTTTTTTGACCTCTTTGAGAATTGCTTCGCCGAGAATCTCGGTCATTTCGCTTTCAATGAACCCCGGAGCCACTGCGTTCACCGTCACTTTTCGCTTGGCCAGTTCCTTGCTCAGGCTGCGGGTCAGTCCGATCAGCCCTGCCTTGGACGCGGAATAATTGGTCTGGCCCGGGTTCCCAATGAGCCCAGAGACGCTGGCGATGTTGATGATCCGGCCATAGCGGGCCCGCATCATTCGCTGACTGGCCGCCCGACAAAACAGAAAAGACCCCCGCAGATTGGTCCGAATCACGTCATCCCACTGCTCGTCCGACATCACCGGCAGCAGCGTATCACGGGTGATTCCGGCGTTGTTGACCATGATGTCCAGGCGCCCCCAATCTTCAGCCACCGTGTTCACGATCTTTTCCACATTCTCGCTGACCGATACATCGGCCGCCATCGCTTCGGCTTTGCCGCCGGCTTGCTCGATTGCCGCCACAGTCGATTTCAGTTTCTCTTCGTTGCGGGCAACGCAGGCCACCCGCGCGCCAGCTGCCGCCAGCGCGATGGCCATGGCTCGACCAAGCCCTTGCGACGCTCCGGTCACAATTGCCGTTTGGTTGGAAAGATCAACTTTGAGGGATTCCAGACTCATGTTTGTTTCCTGTTATGATTGCTAACTGTCAGCCGAATTCGGGTCTGGGGATGGTTTAGTCCAGCACACCGTGGCACAGTCGTTTTTCGATTAATTCGTTTCATCAATCCCCGCAAGACGCGTCCTTCGCCCACTTCATAAAACTCATCCATCCCGGCGGCCAGCATGTTCTGCATCGACTCCTGCCAAAGTACGGGCGCACAAACCTGTCTTACCAGCAATTCACGGAACTCGTCAGGGGACCGATGCGGTCGGGCATCCACATTGGAGTACACAGGGATCCGGGCTTCGTTAATTTCGACCGTCGCCAACGCCTCGGCGAGTTTATCAACTGCTGACTGCATGATGGGAGTATGAAAGGCACCCGCCACGGCCAGCGGAATGCATTTCATCGCGCCTGCGGTCGTGGCAACCGGGACAACTGCCTCGCAGGACGCCCTGTTTCCTGAAACGGCGATGTTTCCCGGGCACAGCAAGTTGGCGACTTGCAATATTTCGTCATCCAGCCGCGCATCATCGCAGACTTTTTCGACCACGTCCGGCTCAAGCCCCAGGACACTTACCATGCCGCTGGGAGTTTCGTCGGCCGCAGCCTGCATCGCTTCACCACGGCGTTGGACAAGTCTCAGACCGTCGGCAAAACTGAGCCCTCCCGCGAACGTAATGGCCGTGTACTCGCCCAGGCTCAATCCGGCCGCCGCCTGGCAACGAGCGATCGTCTCCGGCGAATCGACTTTTAGCTTTTCGAGGGCCGCCATGCTGGTCACAAACAGGGCCGGCTGGCTGATCACGGTTGAATTCAGTTCGGCTTCCGGTCCGTTGAAACAAATGTTGGCCAGATCATAGCCGAGAATTTCGTTGGCCTCGTCAAAAATCGCTTTGGCGGCTGGGAGATCGGCACACAATTGCCGGCCCATGCCAACCGACTGGGCACCCTGACCGGGAAATAAAAAGGCGATCGTGCTCAAAACTCTGTCCGACTGGTGAATGTGAAGATTGATTTTCAGACGCCAATCGTACGAATGACCTATTTTTGTGTCAACGCTGCCCACGGCGACGATCAGGAATTGGCGTCTTCGTCGTCAAACAGTTCCCGCTGGTCGAACAGGTTCTTGTGCTCGCGTGGCTGCGCCAGTTTCATGTGGGCGAACGATTTGGCGGTGGCCACGCGGCCGCGGGGAGTTCGCAGAATCAACTCACTTCGTAACAAAAACGGTTCGACTTCATCCGACAGCGTATCGGTGGAAGAATTCATGGTGGCCGCAATGGTCTCAATGCCTGTCGGTCCGCCGAGGCACACACGAATCAACGTATCGAGGTACTTTCGATCTTGCCGGTCAAGACCCAACTCGTCAATCTCGGCCATCTTGAGAGCGGCTTGGGCTACGTCGAGGTCGATGTGACCGTCGGCACGGCTCTGCGCATAGTCGCGAACCCAGCGCAGCCTGTTGTTGGCCACGCGAGGAGTACTCCGACTGCGGACCGCGATTTCGCTGGCCGCGTCGTCAGTGACTTTGACGTTCAATTTGCGTGCGTTGCGGAACACAATCTCGGTCAACTCCTCGAGTTTGTAAAAGTCGAGATGTTCACGGAGCTGGAATCGATCACGCAGGGGACCCGTCAACATCCCGGCCCGCGTGGTGGCCCCAATCAAAGTAAACGGCCGCAGCTTGAAGTTATGCGTGCGGGCATTAATGCCATCTCCCAAAATCAGATCGATGCGAAAATCTTCCATCGCGGTGTACAGGTACTCTTCGACTGCTTTGGGAATCCGGTGGATTTCGTCAATGAACAGCACCTGCCGGGCTCTCAGGTTCGTGAGACTGGGTACAAGGTCTTTGGGAGCCTTGAGTGACGGTCCGGACAAAAAGTCCACCGGCACGCCCAGCTCATTGGGAATACAATGTGCAAACGTTGTCTTCCCCAACCCGGGGGGGCCGTCGAAAAGAATGTGACCGAGCGGGTCACTGCGTCGACGTGCGGCATCGATGGCAATCTTCAGGCGTTCAATCACATCCCGCTGCCCGACCATTTCGTCCAACTTCGTTGGTCGCAAACCGGGGTCGTCTTCTTCGGGTAGCGGATTATTTGATAGAATTTTCTCGCGAGCCACTTTTAATCCGTGATTGGGTCAGTTCCGAATCGTGTGTTCGTGTAGCCCAACTATACCAAAGAAAAACCGTTCTCGAATAGCTCAATGGCGGCGTTGGAAGTCGGCGAGCATGGAATAGACTGAGTTGATGGCAAAATCACGACTGATTACAACCAACCTGATTCGCGCTCGATCGCAGCAGCCAACCTGTCTATCTCGTCGGGAGTGACCAACGCCTGCAGTATGCGAACGAAGCGTGCCTGCAATGGTTGCAGTTGTCCGGGGAAGACATCAAGTCGGCCCGCTGCCTTTATACCAGCCAGGAGCTCGAGGACCCGATCGAAAACAAAATTCGCGGGCTCTCGCCGCCCCCCGTCGAAGAACCTCCCTCCCCGGACGAAGCTGAGCACGCATCCGACCTGCCTACCAAATTTTGCGTGTGTTGCGAATCCACTGGGGGCGTTTGGCAGTGGCGACACGCGACGGCACATCGGCTGAGCGAAGAAACAGGCTCGGCGGACACGCTGGTCGTTTGCTCGACAATACAGTTCGACTCTCGTGATGCAGCGATCTCGGAACAGTCAATCGTCCATCGCTGGTCCGTCGACCCGACCGCGCTGCACGAAGCGTTGGCACGCATCCGCCAGCGGATGAACGCCAAGTACAATCTCGACTCGCTGCTCGGGCTGCCCTCGACCACACGATCGTTGCGGAAAAAAGTCGAAGTGGCAGTCGGCACCGCTGCCGATATTTTGATTCACGGTCCGGCAGGTAGCGGCCGTGAGCAACTCGCAAGGTGCATCGACTCCCGACGACGTCCGGATGGCGTTCCGCCAATTCCGTTGCACTGTGCCGTTGCCGACCAGCAGTTGATTCAACAAAACATCAAAGAACTGTTTACTGCTCGTTCAGGGGGACGAGCCTCGAAGATGGAGTGTCTGCTGTTGATTGAGGTGGATCGTTTGTCGGAAGTAGCGCAGGCGGAATTGTGGGGGTTTTTGCGTTTGCCGGGGTTCGCGTTCCAGACCATTTCGACCGCGTCGACTGCGTTGACCGAACTCGCCCGCCAAGGCAAGTTTCATCACCAGTTGGGCGCCTATCTGGCCACGATCGAAATCGAACTCCTGCCACTTCGTGAACGGGCGGGCGATATTCCCCTGCTGGCTCAGGCCTGCCTCGAAGAGGCTAACCGCACGCGAAAAAAACCTTTGGCAGGATTTTCCCCGTCCGCGATGCAGTTGTTGCAACAATTCGAATGGCCGGAAAACATCGACCAGTTGCAACGTGACGTTCGCGTGGCCGCCGAAGTGGCCACCGGAGCCAAAATCGTGCTCGAAGATTTGCCGACTTGGCTTCGACAGGCAAGCCTGGCGATGGAAATCGGTCGTGTCCAGGAAACTGAAATTAAACTTGATGAATACCTGCAGACCATCGAATGCGAATTGATTGCCCGGGCCATGCAACAGTCCAAAGGCAACAAGTCAAAAGCGGCGAAGCTCCTTGGCATCAGCCGCCCCAAGTTGATTCGGCGGCTGCAAATTCTAAATGTCCCGGGAGTGATCCAAGGCGCCACAACGCCCGAACAAATTGATTCCTCCGCATTCGAAGAGGCGGAAGGTGAATAGTCGTGGGAATTTGATTTTGCTGACCTGCTCCAACGCCTGGACCTCCGCGATTCGCCGGCAACAGTGGCCGCTCCGCGTCAGTTGGGCGATCAACATCGACGACATGCTGATTGAGGCCGCCCGCCGACCCGGCAGCACTGCCGTGATCGAGATGAGCGGCGATTTTTCGACCCGAAAATTTGAGGCGCTCGCCCTCTTGAGCAATAACCCCTATGATTTAGCTTTGCTCGCGGTGGGAGACTATTCGCTTTATCGCTGGCAGCGGTTGTTGATTTCACTCGGTTTCGCCGATTTTTTTTGGTCAACAACCCAGGTCGTTCGACTGGGAGAAGTGGCCCTCCGGCACGGCCGCAGGGCGAGTGCAATCCCGGAATCGCTGGAACAGAAAATTGTCTCCGACTTGCCGTGGAAACCCGTTTCACCCCTCGCCAAATAAGCGAATTGCCGCTCAACACCCGGAAGAATAATGGAAAACAACCAGGAAACTCTCGACCGAATTCGTACCGTTCTTGCTGAAGTCAAAGACCCGGAAACGGGTCGCTCGATCGGAAGTTCAAAACAGATTCATGACATTGAAGTAACCGATAACACGATCCGCGTCAAAATTGGTCTGACCACCTTTGCCTGGATACTCAAACAGGATTTCCATGACCGTTGCGTCGAGCTGTTGAGCAATCATTTTGTCGACACGAAGATCAAGGTGGAAGTCGTCGAGCATCAACGACCCGCCCAGCCGAAGGGACAAGTCGGCCTGACGGCCAAAGCGGTGATTGCCGTTGGCTCAGGGAAGGGCGGTGTGGGCAAGAGCACCGCGGCGATCAGTCTGGCCCTGGCTTTGAAACGTGCGGGCGCGAAAGTCGGCTTGATGGATGCCGATGTCTATGGACCCAGCGTTCCACACCTGACAGGAGTGCGCGGCCAAGTCAGCAAAATCGACGACAAAATCGCCCCGTTGGATTTTGACGGCATTCCGCTGATGAGTATCGGGTTTATGGTGCCGCCGGATCAGGCCGTGATTTGGCGGGGCCCCATGTTGCACTCGGCGGTGACGACCTTCGTGCGCGACATTGCCTGGGGAGATTTGGACTACCTGATCATTGACATGCCGCCGGGAACAGGAGATGTCGCACTCAGTCTTTCCCAGTTACTGCCGCTGAGCGGCGCCGTTATCGTCTGCACACCTCAGGAAGTCGCCTTGATTGATGCGATCAAGTCGGTCGCGATGTTTCAAAAGGTCAAAATTCCGATTCTTGGTCTGATCGAAAACATGAGCAGCTTCATTTGTCCGGACAATGGAAAACGCTACGACATTTTCGGAAGAGGCGGCGCTCGCCAGTATGCGGAACAGGCGAAGATCCCTTTCCTGGGCGACATCCCGATCAACATCCAACTTCGCGAGCGGGGCGATGCGGGCCAAATGGGAGCCAATTTTGATGATCCGCAGGTCGCCCCCTACCTGGAAGCGATCGCTTATCAATTGTGCAAAAACATGGCCGAAACGGCCGCCAAGTCGGGTTTTTCCGCCCAGTTACCGGTCTTGGGCTGATCTGGAAGATGGTCAGCGGCGCCTCCCTCCTTTTGGGCGGGTCGCGATGAACGAGCGGGCAGGGTTTTGTACGGCTCCCAGTTTGACCCGGACACCCGAAGAGCCCAAAAAAGTAGGGCCACGCAAACATCCTGCGTGGCCCTTTCTCGTTGTTTCAATTCAAGAAATAAAGCTTACTTCTTCTTCTTTACTCGCTTGGCTTTTTTCTTCGCCTTTTTAGGCGCGGCAGCTTTCTTGGCTGCTTTTTTCTTGGCTTTTTTCTTGGCAGCTTTTTTCTTCTTAGCTGGCTTCTTCTTTGCTACTTTACCTTTTTTAGTAGCTTTCTTCTTCGTAGCTTTCTTCTTGGCCACAGGACGTCCTCCATTAATAGACCTGGGAACTTTCTCAACTTTCGCGTCGGCATATGCAACGATAACTCACGAAAGCTAACTCCAGTCCCCCATTCGAGAAAAAAAACATGGTGTTTCGAATGGTAAACTCCATTTGCCGGACTCCAAGTTCGACAAATTTCTCAACCCGTTGCATTGTTCGTCCGTAAATTCGTGTGAAACTTCAAAAGGAAACTTCGTGTGAAACCTTCGTAGGAAGAACACATGGAACAATGTTCCTGGTTGACGGGACTTTCCATCGCTCATGTTTTAAGAAAGTCCCTGATTTTTTCAACATTGCTTTTTACAATTCCGCAAAAAAAATTTTCATTGCGCCGCGCAATTTCGTTTACGTTGCAGCGATTGGTCTCGTCGAAAAAAGTAATCGCGCTAAATTTCGATGCCGTTGACAATTTTCATTTGCACCAAGTTGTTATAAATCGCGGCACGCGTTGAAATTGATTCGCTTGTGCGATCGGAAAACACGCCACGGTCGTGGATGGGACCTTGGAAACCGTCGCAGACCGCGGGCGAATCAACACAGAAACAGAAAACAACATTTTTTTTCGAAAAAGAAAAGCATTTTTTTTGAGTCAACATTGAATTCCGAGGTCCGCAAAAGCTCGACGGGGCAATTTCGCGTCGCACAGAATCGTATCAAAACGAAACTCACAAAAGCATTTTGAGTCGCGCAGCAACCGATTTGCTGTCTCGAACTACAAAAAAACTGTACCGGCAAATTTTTTGAACCCGATTTGCGCATAGGTTGGTTCCGGAAATTTCAATTTCGAAAACGAGTTCAGACAACAATGACGGACGACAAAAAAAAGTTGCATATTTTTTTCTTTTTTTTGCCTTTGAAGTTTGAAATTCGTTTTTTTAGTCTTTCCCGCACACATGTTACGAGCGTTGAAGCTTGCTCGTCGCAGGTAAGAGCCGGTCTCGAACGAGCTGCACTGTTCGTTTTTTGTTACCTGCCACTGTCTTCCACGGGCATCACGCCGCGACGAGTGCGACGCCTTGCAAGCGAGTGCGGGCTGTCGATTCCGCAAGGAATCTTTCGTTTCCGTCTTGCGGATCTTCATCGGTCGCCGGGAGATGGCAGGGTTGGGCGATGAGGCAAGTGCCAGGGGGTAACAACACCCCGCTCAAGTTTCGTTCGAGTCGTCTGATAGTTTGGTTTTCAGCGAATCAGAGATGGAATCGAACGAATCCAGGATCGAGTCTGCCGGCGAGTTTTCGATGTGTTTTCGCAACAGCTCGAATGGATAACAGGATTGGTCGACGTTGATTCTCAGTTCAACATGGCCATCCGTTTTGTACCATTGACCACCAAACTCCTTGCGCAAACATTCGCCGAAATACGAACCAAGAGTATCAACCAGATTGTTGATGGTGTCCGGACTCCAGGTATTGTGTTTCTCGTCGATGTACGTGCTCAACCAGCAGATGCCTTCCGCGTTGCAAGCCAGGTCGACTTTGGCCAACTGCCCAAAGCGGGACCTCACCAGATCGGAATTGGCGGCAATTTCTTCGGCCAGTTCCGACTGGATGATGTTTTCCAGGGCGGCTCGCGCTGGAATCGGCTCCGCTTCGGGAAACGGCACGACTTGTTCAAACTGGGATGTTTCGATCCGCGCCACCGAACTCGGCGTGTCGGGCGTCCTCTTCACCGTGACGTCGTCGGGCTTGCAGCCAACCATGAAAAACGCCACTGACAATATCGTTGCCGCGACAATTGCCATGCTCAAAAACAGGTTTCCGTCACGAACGTTCGTCGTCACCAGGGATTCCCTCCACCATATCCGCCACCAAACCCGCCACCCAATTGTTGGAGCGATTGGTAACTTACCCACGCCATGTATCCAAAGAAAAATGCCATGAAGTGATCACCACTGCTCAACCCCCGAATCGCGATCAACGCGCCCACGACGATTGACAAAATCAGGCTGTAGCGCAGGCCGTTAGAAGGATCGAATTGCGTAAACAGCTCTCGGGCAACTTGCCCACCATCGAGCGGGAAAATCGGAGCGAGGTTAAGGACATTCCAAAAAATGTTGGCCCACAATCCCATCCACAGAAAAATGAACATCGCGCCGTTGCCGGCAATCCGTGAGTCTTCCAAGTGGGGAATCAAGGTCGGGATAAAACTGTCCGCGATAAATTCCACTCGTCCACCCAGCAAATAGACGAATCCGGCAAAGGCGCCTGCGAGGCAAAATCCGGCGAAGGGGCCGGCCAATGAAACAATTACTTTTTGATTTGAGGTCAGCGACCGGGTCCTCCCCGCCGACCAGGAACCCATTGAATCGGGAATCGCCAATCCACCCAGCCAATACAACAGCACGTGGGAATGAACTCCGAACGAACGAAACGCCAGGGTATGCCCCAGTTCATGCACCAGGATCGACACGAAAAACACAGCGATCAACACGAGCAGACAAACGCCGACATTGACTTCCAATTGTTGCGCGTACTGGAAAACGGACCCGCCCAATAGAATGGGAATAATGAAAAACGCCGGATGCACGCGGACGGGAAACCCCAAAAACGAAAATCTGATGTCGTAAGGGGTTGCCTTGGGCTCTTGAAACAGCACGAATTGACTCCCGGTTCCTGAATGACTCTGTTATTCTAGCAGATGGTCGCCGACGTTCCATAAAGGCGCGTTCGATTCGACTTGCCAACCAGGGCTCAGGCCGCCTTTTCGTCAACCGCCAGGTCAACAAACCCAGACTCCGCCGCCGCGTCCAGGAGCCCGGTTGCATAGGCCGGGACCTCATTGGGATTCAATCGCCGATAGCTCAAATCACTCGTCAATGAATTCAGGATATATTGGGCAGCTCGATTTGTGGCACCCGGTCTGGCATAAGTCCGGGCGAGTTCATCCAGTTCGGCCACTTTGGCCGCCGCCAGCCCGGAATTTCGAAACCACTTCACCACATGCCCCGCCATCGCGGCGGAGCGATCCGTGCGGGTCAAATATTCGGGCATCACGACCGGAACGGCGTCCGCTGCGTCCGGATCGTAGACCCGCCACGAAGTTTTCCTAATCTCGTCCGTGCCCAGCAGGTTGACCAACGTGATAAATTTGATCTTTAACATGAAAGTCTGCAAGAACATGACCCAGGCGCTGGTCTTGTACACAATCACGGTTGGCTTGCGGTGGTAAAGCAGTTCCAGCGATACCGAACCACTACAAGCCAGGCAGGCATCGGCCGCCTTCATCAGCTCGGGCGTGCGGTCAAGGTACAACTTGATAGGCGACGAGTTTTCTCTCACCATCTCCAGGGCAGTTTCGTAATGATGCTGATTGTAACAGGCCACTGCGACTCTCACGTTCGGCACGTCGCCTTGGACAATCCTTGCCGCGGCCAGCAGCATTGGCAAATTATGTTCCACCTCATGATTTCTGGAGCCGGGAAGCAGCGTCAGCAGCAACTCATTCGGACGTTTGCAGTCGGCCATAAATGTTTCGTCATAGGTTTGGGATGCCAGTTGATCAAAAAAAGGATGCCCCACGTAAGTCGCCTGGCAGTTGCGGTGCCGGAACCATTCGACTTCGAAAGGAAGTTTGCACAACACATGGTCGACCCATTTGCGAATTTTTTTGATCCGCCAAGGCCCCCAAGCCCACATCTGAGGCACGCCATAAAAGAAAACCGGAATCCCCTGTTTCTTGGCCCGCTTGGCAATCCACCAGTTGAACCCGGGATAGTCGATCAACACCACCGCATCGACGCGATTGGCTTTGAAATAGTTCTCGGCGTTTTTAGCGAGCTGCAGAAAAGTACCGATATTTTTCAGCGCCGCCAACACGAACATGACGGCTAACTGAGTCAGTTCGTAATGCAATTCACAGCCAGCTGCCGCCATTTTCGGACCGCCATAGCCGACGCATTCAATCGACGGATCTTGCGACTTGAGGTGGCGAATCAGGTTTGAGGCGTGCAAATCGCCGCTCGGTTCGCCTACGGAAAAAAAGATTCTCACGGATCATCCTTGAGCCGAAATTTTGTTGCGTTAATCAAACATTCGCGGATTATTGCAAAAGACCAATTTTGACGATAGATCGTATTTACCCATCCCGGATACAATCGTCACGGATATATTGCCGTAGCTCACCCACCGAAGTGCTTTCAAAAATGCCTCGAAGCCGTTGCCCAATTTGATGAATTGTCACTTGAAGAATATGGGACGAGTATGCTGCCTGTTGTCGGTTTGGTGCCTCGCCACGACCGTGCTGGGCGAAGAAGAGCCGCCAATCAAATTAGACCAACCGGTGGCGGTTGAATTTGAAACGCAGGTTTGGCCGATCCTCGAGCGGCGCTGTCTCAAGTGTCACAATGCCGATAAAAGCGAAGGCGGATTGCGACTCGATTCCAGGGTCGGGGCAGAGCAGGGGGGCCACACGGGTAATTCAATTCTGGCGTCCGTGCCGGAAGAAAGCGAGCTCTTTCAACGCATTACCTCCGAAGACGACGACTACCGAATGCCAGAAGATTCCAGCCCGTTGCCCGCTGCTGAAATCACGCTCATCAAAACGTGGTTACGCGAAGGCGCGAATTGGCCGGAGCAGCGTTATGCCGCAGGGACCTCCAGTTTGCCCGGGCAGGCCAAACGATATTACGACCGATTCCTGGGCCCCTTGAAACGGGAATACGACCGCAACAGCAAGTACCTGGTGTTTCTTGGTTTTCCATTGGCGGCGTATTTGATTTTTCTCGTCCTCTGCGAGCGAGCCAGAAAATCTGCGGCAGCAGGTCGTCTGGCCGGTTTGGGCCGGTACCAGCGCGGCTGGCACGCAATTGTGCTGCTTGGCTTTTCACTTGCCGGCGTTTGGCTCTACTATCACGCCGCGCTCACCGAGTCAAATTCCAAAGTCGCCCGGCTGACACGCGAGAACGAGCGGATTCGGGGTGAACAGTCTCCTGATTGGCGCGACAAATCTGACGTACCCACGCCACCGATGCGGCGACACCCAAAACGACTGGGGGGAGACTACTATCGCGGAAATGACGAACGCGATGCTCGGCTCTTCAATGGCGGCTATTATCGAACCGCGACGCTCTCGGTGTGGCTTTCCGATGCCGAGGGAAATCGCCTGGAATGGAATGATGAAGTCGGCGATCAAGCGTTATTTGTTTCGATGGAGATTCAAACGTGCACCCAACGCAACTTCCGCCTTGTTCCGACCGGGCGTGATGAAGCTGATCTATCTCAGTCGGCAGGTTCCCGACAGCGAATCGGAGGAATTCAAGGATTCCCCAATTCAATTCATTCCGGTTGAAGAAGGCGAATCCTGGATCGCCCAATATCCAGTAACCACCGCGACCGCTTCACTCGACCAATCGCTGGCGGGGATGATCTACGTCTATCAAGGCAAACTGGACGGCAAACGAATTACCGGCAAAATCCATTACGGCATCGAATATGACCTGCAGATAAATGGAGGAGTCATCTCATCGGAATCTCACATTTGGATGGGTTCTATTTATAATCTCGCTGGTCAACTGCTCATTCCGGCCGATAACCGAATCGTGCTTGGCGAGTGGTTTGATTTTCGGCCGATCCCGGAGATCGAAGGTAAAAACACAACCGACCCTGTGCTGCTGGGAATTCCCGAACATGAAACCGACGATGACCTGGAACAATGAAAACTTAGTAATTTGAAAAAGTTTTTTACTAACGTTTCGAATTGGGTATTTCGGAAATACGTGAAGTTATTCTGAGTTTCTGAAAATTCTTGAACGAGGAACGCCATGAAACGCAAGGGACGTTTTTCACGCACTTTTCCATCGATGGTCGCCCCCCAGCCATTAAATCGACGTCGTAAGAAAAACCGAAAGCAAAGATCGAATTTTCCCGACTACGGTGTGCTTGAGCCGAGACAGATGCTCAATGCCACGCCCGTGGCAATCAGTGACCTCGAATACTACACACCAATCAATACTCCGTTTGTCGCAGTTTCCAACAACGGTCTGCTCACCAACGATTTTGATGCCGAAGGCTCGGCGATTTCTGCGGTGTCGTATGCTGATCCCCTAAACGGAACTTTGACGACATCCAACTCTGACGGCACGTTTACGTTTACGCCGACTCCTGGCTTCCAGGGCCTTGCGTCTTTCACCTACCGGGCCAACGACGGCGCCCAGTCAAGCTCCCCGGCAATCGTTAAAATTGCAGTCGGTAATGGCTTGTCGGCGCAACTCAACGCCGATGAAAACGGGGCCGCAGACAACTTTTTGCACTCGGGGGTTCTCAACCTGAAACAGCCGCTCGGTGGCGGCGTCAATCTCGTCTATCGCAGTGACACGACACCCGTCGTCATGATTCCTATCGAAACATTTTTGACACCCGGCACTGCGATTCCAGATTCGGTTACTGCCAGTCTCACCATCAACGGCACGAATTCCGTCACCCGATTGTTTTCTAACGCGAACTTGTCCACCGGCGAACCGTTGAGATTTGTCCAACAAGTCGTCACGGCAAACGCTGCGACCGGAATGTATGACTGGAACGCAACGATAACTCTAAAATATACCGGTTCGAACGATATCGTGCAGACGTTCACCGGACAACAGGCGATTGTCAACCGCGCCAACACGGCCTTTGGAAAGAACTGGTGGGTCGAAGGTCTTGATCGCGTACATGTACAGACGGAAGGCGCGTTGTTGGTCAACGGCGACGGAAACACTCTCTGGTTTGAATTCGACGGAACCGATTATCTACCCAGCTCTGGGGATCTGTCCTTTTCGACGCTCGTCGACAATGGCAACGGATTTACGTTGACTGACAAATGGGGGAACTCGCGGACGTTTGATGCCAACGGCTACATTACCAGCGTCCAGCGATCGAACAACAGCGTCGCCGACTTTACATTTAACTACTACGCGTCCAACAACCTCAAAGAGATCGTTGACGAGTTCGGTCGGACGTATAGTTTTAACTATACCGGAGCTGGAAAACTTGACAGTATCAATGATTTTGCCGGTCGCACATCTGACGTTAACGTCAATTCCAATGGACTGCTCAGCACGGTCAAGATCGGCGACACGGCCCCCGGCGAGTTTGACTTGAGCACGTTTGTGGCCCCCACATGGACTTTCAATTACAAGTTGATCAGTGGCAAACACTACCTGAACAAGGTCACCGATCCAGACGCGGCAACGACCGAATATTTGTACAAGGACACCACCCGGCGCATTCGTCAAATCAAATACGCTGACAACTCAAGTTCCTATTTTTATCCAGCGCTGACCGAAGGTTATCAGACCTTTAACGGCCTGCCGATTGTGCACGTTGACAACGTCGATGCACGATTTCAAAACGAACTAGGAAAAACGTTTCACTACAAAACGGACAATTTTGGCAATGTGACGTATTTCAGTGACGCGCTCGGCCTCGAGACGACCTACGAATTCGATGCCATCGGTCAATTGTTCCGAATTGCCGAAGAAGCCCAGCCCTCAACTCCTTCCGATCCGGGCCCCCATCCGCAGCCCATCACCACATTTGGATATTCTTCGTCGGGTGATCTGGTTCGCACCGGAAACGCCGATGGGACGTCAACACGAGCCGAATATCATGCCAGCCTGCATCGGGTCACCAAGTTTTGGAACGAACTCAACGAATTGGACGAGTTCGCCTACGACACAGTCGGAAACATGTTGACTTACACAGATGGCGAAGACAACACGTGGACATACACCCATGATTCGCATGGCAATCTGCTTACCGAAGAAACCCCGGATCCTGACGGTGGTGGCGCACTGCTTTCCATCACAACGACTTACGATTACGAACCTGTGTTTTACAACCGGTTGGAAGAAATCACCTGGGACGATGGCGAGACGCAGGGTTTCACCTACACGTTAAGCGATCAATTGAAAACGTTCACCGACGAACTTGGTCGAGTGACTTCGTATGTTTATGATCCGCTGAGCCGACTTGTCGAGACGACGGTACCCGATCCGGACGGGGCGGGGCGGGAGTCGGCGTTCCGGCACCCGTTTACAGGTTCGAATACGACCCGAATCTGCAGCTCAAAAAGCAGATCGATCCGCTCAACAACGTGACCGAGTATCAATACCACCCGACGCGTCACTGGTTGACCAAGTCAATTCTTCCCGACCCCGATGGCCCAGTTATTACAACCTTGTCGAGTCCGGAATTCGAGTACGTGTACAACGCTGGTGGTCGAACTGGTAACCGAAATCCGCCCTGAATTCGCTGGCACTTCGATTACTTATGCCTATGACGACAACGGTCAACTTGAATCTCGAACCGGACCAGTCGCCGGGCAGGTTTTCACCTACGACTACGATCATTTGAATCGATTAAAGACCCAAACCGATCCGTCGGGGCGCGAAATCAACTATCGATACGACCTGATGAATCAATTGGTTGAAGTGATCGACCATGATCCCGATGGTGCCGGACCCGAAATTGGACCGACGACACATTACGACTATGATAATACAGGTCGGCTTTCAACCGTGGTCGATCCCTTGGGGCGCACCACCGCGTATCAGTATTACGACAATGGCTGGCTGAAAAATCAAACGCTCCCCGACCCGGACAAGGGGGGTGATTTCCCGGCACCGGTTTACACGTACGAATACGATGCCTTGGGTCGGCTTCTGAAAACCATCGATCCGGGAACTCGCGAAGAGTCGTCAGTCTATGACAGCCGCCATCGAGTTGTCGAGTACATTGATCAAGACCCCGATGGCGCATCTGGTCCGCTGTTGCCAACAAGCACTCTCTACAATTATGACGCCGCCAATCGACTTATTGACGTGACCAATGCGCTTACTCAAACGACACACTATGAATACGACGATCTCGATCGCGTGACCTCGGTCACACTCCCCGATCCGGATACGGGAGGGACAACGGCCAACAGCCCGGTTTATTCGTACACTTACGACGCCGTCGGAAATTTGAAGACATCCTCCGATGCGCATCCTCTTGCGAACACAACGACTTACGATTACGACAATTTGTACCGACAAATCAAGGTGACTCAGCCCGATCCGGCCGGATTGCAAACGTCTCCTATCTGGGAATATGTCTACAACGATTTTACCCAGCTCGAAATTGTGACCGATCCAATGTTGCACGATACGACGTACGGTTACGACACGGCCGGGCGAATGACATCCGTCAAGGACCCACTGCTCAACGAGACGACTTATGTTTACGACTTGCTCAATCGAGTCGAAACCGTGACGACCCCCGATCCGGACGGACCGCTTGGGTCGCAGGACGCGTCGACGACGGATTACGGGTACGACATCTATTCTCGCATCATCTCGATGACCGATGCCAACCAGGGGCTGACTTCGGCATCTTATGATCTTGCCGGTCAGTTGCTCAGCCTGACCGACGCCAGCGGCAACGTCACGCGGTGGGCATATGATGATCTGGGCCGCAAGTCGATGGAGACAGACAACGGGGAATTCACCCGGTCGTTCAACTACAATTCGGTGGATCGGCTGGTTCGGCAAACCGACAAAAACGGTCGAGTCGTCTGGTACAAAATTGATGGCTACGACAGTACCGAAGAATGGTATGAACACGACGCCGGGGACATTCCCGCATCGGTTCGTCGCCACGATGACCGAAGGTGGGACAGGCACGGATGAAGTTCAAACAATCACGCTCAGCAACATTCCGTCGGGCGGGATCGGAATGGGGGACACCAGCTATTTTCGAATCGCGTTTGGTGGCGAAGTCACGGTCCCCCTGGATACCGATGCGACTGCTGCGACTGTCGAGACGGCTCTGGAGGAACTCCGATTGATTGACGATGTCACAGTGACAAAAAGCAACGATACGTTCACGGTCACGTTTGGGGGCGGGCTGGCGGAAACCGATGTTGAACAATTGATGAGCGACTTGATTGTCGACTATGACGGTGACATGGTCCGTCAGATCCAGACAACGTACGACGAACTTTACCGTGTCGTGTCCATCGATGACCAGTCCGTAGATTTCGCGTTTGCCTATGACAAGCTGGGCCGTTTGCTGACGCAGACCGAATCGCACAACAACCTATCCGACGGTCGTGCTGAGTTTTGATTACGATGCCAATAGCAATCGGACCGAAATTGCGGCTACCGTCGGTGCCAACGCCGATTACAAAAACACGTACGCTTTTGACGAACTAAATCGTCTCAAATCCATAACCCAGCAAAGTGACGGTGGAAACGAAGTCGCCGACAAGCATGTTGTGTTTGCCTACAATTCTTTGGGGCAGACCACCATCGTGAATCGATACGAGAGTACCACACCAACTAATCCGGCCTTGCGAACTTCGTTTGCTTACGATGCCGGAAACCGGCTGGATGTGATTTCTCATCAAAGGATTTCAGCGACCGGAACCAGCACGACGCTGCACGAGTACGATTTCGATTTTGACGATATGAGTCGAATCAAGTCGATCGACTCCACCCTGGACGGGTTGAGCACGTTTGAGTTCGACGCGCGCAGCCAGTTGACCGATGCCGATCATTCCAACGGCCGGACAGACGAAGGCTATGTTCTGGACGCGACAGGGAACCGGGACGATGGCGACTACGATGTGGGTGATCGGAATTTGACGACCACCGACGGCACGTATGACTACGACTATGACAACGAAGGGAATCGAATCCGCCGCACCGAGATCACTTCCGGCGACTATGTGGAATACGATTGGGATCACCGCAATCGGCTCATCGCTGTAACCACCTACGAGTCTGGAAACCCCGATGCGGTCGAGTCGATTGAGTACAAATACGATGCCTACAATCGGATGACTCGCCGAAGCTTTGACGCAGATGGCGAAGGGAGCGGGTTGGCGGTCGACACGTTCTTCGCCGGATTGCTGGGACTGGGAGCGACATTACAATTTGATGGACAGAATGAATCGGACTTGTCTCACCGATATTTGTGGGGACTCGATGATCAATTGCTGGCTGATGAATTGGTCGATTCGCTTACGACTGAGGGCGACATTCTCTGGGCGCTGGCCGACCAGGTGGGGACGATTCGGGACATCGGCGACTTCAACGATACGACGGGCGAATTCGAAATCGCTAACCATCGCGTGTACGACTCGTTTGGAAATTTGACGAGCGAAACGTTTCCTGCAATCAATTTAGATTTCGGCTTTACCGGTCGTTGGACGGATGAAGCAACCGGCATGACCAACCACTTAAATCGCTGGTTTGATCCGGCGATTGGCAAATGGCTGAGCAACGATCCGATCGGATTCGGTGGTGGCGACGCCAACACCCAGCGCTACGTGGCCAACAATCCGCTTTCATTCACCGACAACAATGGGCTCAAGGCCCAGGACCCAGGCGGCGGCGGAGACGACGGCGGCGTGATGGGCGTCATTGGAATTAATCAGGGTGCAGATCAGGGAGGGGGAGGACAAGAACCTCCTAAGGTCTCTGACTTTGATTCTGGAACTTTGCTAATTGGCAAAAACAAAATCGTTCGCAGCTGTATTGTTTGCCATAACCCAATCATAGCCAATGGTGGATCCGTCATGGACTTGCCGGAGAACTTCCGATTGGGTGCCTCAGAGTTCCTTGGCACGACCGACCCTGGTAAAATGGATGATTTGATGGAAGTGATGCGAGAGTCGGAAGACAAGGGCATCGACCTCGTAACGTATAACACCCCATTTATTGGGCAAACGCGAGTCGCGATTGAACTTGGCCTTGGCAAAAACATTCGCAATGGCCAACCGCTTACAAACATTGAGAAGTTCGCAAGCGGTGTCGTCATAATTGCGCCCATTGTTTTTGCTGGCGTTAAGCAAATCAAAGTGATACGAGGTTCTTTACCAGACGATGCGTTTGTTGTCCGAGGGGGACAAAACACGCCCTCGGCCATCGTCAGCGGAACGGGAACACATCCTTCTGGAATAATCGGTGTTTCGGTTGAAAGTGCCCCTGGTAAAACTATTAAAGAGCTTGCTTCTTCCCCTACCGTTCCACATGGTCAAATTGGCGTGACAACTGTCGGCAAAGTTCGTAATGCGGGAGGCAATGTGATCCCAACATCGGGGCATTCCCCAAATCATGCAACATTAACAGGGTTGACCGCCGAACAGGCGAGCGATCTTCTTCGACCAACGATTCCAAATCCAGCTAGGAAACGATAATCTTGATGGAAACTGCCAGAGTCTATGCTGACTTTCATAATGCCGATCCTCAGGGTCGACTAAGACTAATATGCAATGGGACGAAGGAGGACCTTTGTCGACAGGGGATTGTACTTCGAGAGGAATTGATATTGCAGCTCTATATGGAGGATGTTGAAACGACTGGGGTGGTAACATTTTCACCAGCTGAAGGAATATGGGTTGCCGAAATTGATTGGCGAAACGTACATTCTCAAGCGATGTCGAACGATGCTATCGTTGTTAGGGGAGGAAACCAGGATAGAGAAAACATCTATCGATGCATTTCGATTCATCCGAACGGCGTCACAGGAATCGCAGTATTGTGCTCAACTGATGAAACGGTTGAGGGACTATCGAATGAGATTGCTCATCGAGTTATTTCCACAACTTCGGTGACCGAAGTTAGAGCGCAAGGCGGAGATGTCGTTCGCGTACTTGGACCCACTCCGCACAATGCAATAGTGACGATGAACGAAAATTATGATATGGCCAAGGCGTGTGGGACCAGCCCCCCACAATACGACGAGTTGATTCCTAGCGTCTTCGTGGATTTTAATAACCTTTCTGCGAAAGATTGTGTCCGACTGAACACATTCGGTACACGGGCCGATTTGGAGCTTCAAGGCATCAAGCTGAAGGACGGAATAATCGTCCAATTGTACGATTTTGATGAGTTTTGTTTACGCGGAGTAATCGAAAGAGACTCGATCGACGGATGGGTAGCACGATTTGACAGTGCCAACCTTTGGTCAAAGTGATTGGTTTGCCGGGCGACCTCAACAGAAAAGAAGGGAAGAGGAGGAAAATGTCAGGGATCGGGTTAAACCGTCCACATCGGATCGGGTTAAAACCGGCCATTGAAAAGGAGCGATCTTGCCATGAGCCTTTAGCTAAAAAAGCTGAAGGGATCCCATGGCAAGACGACTTAAGATGGCTGAAATATCGACGATTCGTACGCTTAATCAATCCGGACATTCCAACCGTGAAATCGCCCGTTTGACGGGAATTCACCGGGAAACGGTGGGCAAATATGTGGCGGCCGAGAATTCAAAACCGGCCAAACCCGATCACCGGGTCGGTTCGGGGCCGAAGAACCGATGCGAGCCCTTTCGGCAAGTGATTCTGGACAAGCTGGAGCAGGGTCTCAGCGGCACACGGATCTTTCAGGATCTCAAGAGCGATCAGGGTTTTACCGCCAGCTATTCGAGCGTTCGACGTTTTATTCGTAACCTACGGGAATCCCGACCGCTACCGTTTCGGCGGATTGAAACGGCCGCCGGCGAAGAAGCCCAAGTGGACTTTGGGACCGGTGCCTGGGTTATCGACTCCGAGGGGAAGAAACGTCGGCCGTGGATGTTTCGGATCGTGTTAAGTCATTCCCGCAAGGCTTACAGCGAAGTCGTCTGGCATCAAACGACCGATAATTTTATTTCGGCTCTGGAGAATGCGTTTCACTATTTTGGCGGATCGACTCGGCGACTGGTCATCGACAACTTGAAGGCGGCAGTGGCCCGAGCTGATTGGTACGACCCGGAGATTCATCCGAAACTCCAATCGTTCGCTGAGCATTACGGCACGGTGTTCCTGCCGACCAAACCCTATCGGCCCGAGCACAAGGGCAAGATCGAAAGCAGCGTCAAATACGCCAAGAACAACGCGCTCAAAGGGCGTACGTTTGCCAGCCTCTCAGAACAGAATGAATTCTTGCTCGACTGGGAAGCCAAGGTGGCTGACACTCGGATCCACGGGACAACCAAAAAGCAAGTCGGCAAACAGTTTCGCGAAGTCGAACAGGGACAGAAACGGGACAGGAAACGGGGACAGGTCCCAGTTATTGACATTCTGGGCGATTTCGATAGTCTGTTTAGATGCCTAGAACAGCTCGCTACGCGTTCGGCGGAATGATTTTCCACGTTCTCAATCGTGGCGTAGGGAAGCAGCAATTGTTTTTCAACGACGACGACTATCTGGCTTTTGAACAGGTGATTCAAGAGACGCTCGAAAAACGCCCGATGCGTATTTTGAGCTATTGCCTGATGCCCAATCACTGGCATTTTGTACTTTGGCCGGAAAATGATGGGGACCTGGGGCACTTCATGCAGCGGCTGACCGTGACCCATGTCACGCGCTGGCAAAAGCATTACAACATGGTGGGTGATGGGCACGTCTATCAAAATCGTTTTAAGTCGTTTCCCGTCGAAACCGACGAGTACTTCTATCAGGTCAATCGCTACGTGGAACGCAATGCACAACGCGCCAAATTGGTTGTGACAGCGCAAGCTTGGAAATGGGGCAGCTTGTGGATTCGCCAACACGGATCTGCGGAGCACCGCGCGATGCTGTCCAAGTGGCCAATTCCGCACCCTCGAAAATGGATTCAATATGTCAACGAGCCCGCTTCCGAAGCCGAACTCAAATCGCTCCGTAAAAGCTGTGTTCGGGGCACACCCTACGGCAGCCCGGACTGGGTGATAGAAACAGCCAAGAAACTTGGCCTGGAATCAACATTGAGGTCTCCCGGCAGGCCAAAGAAACGATAAACTGGACCTGTCCCCGTTTCCGTAGCTGTCCCCGTTCCGTAGCCGTTTCCGTAGCCAAACACGATCGCGTATGAACCAATATCTTCCTACCCCCATTTTCCTACCTATTCCGTGATCAGCTTTTGGTAGGAACATGGAGGTAAGAAAATTTGCATGTGCAGGGGGTCTTGACGACGGTCTCAACCACCGGGCTCGTCTTGCGTCGTGGGCTTCTCGCAAATAATGCGCCGAACACTATTGGCCGAACACTATTGGAACACTATTGTGGAACACTATTGGGGGACACTATTGGGAACACTATTGGGAACACTATTGGGACAGGTCCAGTTATTGACATTCTGGGCGATGAGCCCGCTTCCGAAGCCGAACTCAAATCGCTCCGTAAAAGCTGTGTTCGGGGCACACCCTACGGCAGCCCGGACTGGGTGATAGAAACAGCCAAGAAACTTGGCCTGGACTCAACATTGAGGTCTCCCGGCAGGCCAAAGAAACGATAAACTGGACCTGCCCGCGTTTCCTGCTCCGCGTTTCCTGCTCGTTGCCTGCACCGTGTTGTTGGGAATTCCCGAACATGATTCAGACGATGACCCAGAAAAATAACAGGATGACCCCATGGTTGCTCATTGGTTATTGTTGCGCATCTTTTTTCCTGGTCCTCGTAATACTAACGCTGATGCCTGCGCCACGTTCCACAGCCGCCGAACCACTCAAGATCGCCGTCATCGGCCTGACTCATACGCACGTACACTGGATCCTGGGCAGGCCGAACCGCGGTGACATCCAGATTGTCGGAATCGTGGAGCCCAATCGGGAACTGGCAGAGCGGTACGTCAAGCAACATGGGTTAACAAGCGATCTGATCTTTCCCAGCATGGACGCGCTGGTCAAATCGGTTGAACTTGATGCCGTGACGGCGTTTGGTTCAACCCTGGAACACCTGCAGGTGGTCGAGTTTTTCGCGCCGCGCGGAATCCATGTCATGGTTGAAAAACCGTTAGCCGTGAATTTTCAGCAGGCCACGAAAATGGCGCAGCTCGCCCGGCAGCACAAAATACACTTGTTAACAAACTACGAAACTACCTGGTACGCCACCAACCATCGCGCGTTTGAGATGCTCAACGTCGACAAGTCGCTTGGCGAATTGCGGAAGATCGTCGTCCACTCCGGCCACCAGGGACCCAAAGAAATTGGTGTCAACCAGGAGTTTCTGGATTGGCTAACCGACCCTCGTCAAAATGGCGGCGGAGCCGTAACGGATTTTGGATGCTACGGGGTCAATTTGACCAACTGGTTGACGGGCAACCAACGACCGACGACGGTCACTGCAGTCTTACAACAGCTTAAACCCGACATTTATCCGAACGTGGACGATGAAGCGACGATCATAATCGAATATCCAAAGTCGCAGGCGATTGTCCAGGCTTCATGGAATTGGCCCGTCAATCGGAAAGACATGGAAGTCTACGGAACCAGCGGACAAGTCAACTGTCATGACCGGCACCGCATCGAAGTACGAATGTCCGAGAAAGGCGAGCCGGCCACCTCCGAACTCGCCGAACGCCAATCACCGAATGACGATCCGTTTGCATACTTTGCCGCCGTGGTCAACGATCAGATCAGTCCTTCGCCAAGCGACCCCAGTTCGCTGGAAAACAACTTGCTGGTGGTCGAGATCCTGGACGCGGCGATTCGCAGCGCGAGGGAAAAACGCTCGGTCGAGTTTGACTCGAGGTAAATCCACACAAAAACACCCGGCGAAGATCTCCGCCGGGCGTTAGCAAAACTTTTCGTTTTTTCGAGCGGTTACTGTTTCTTGGCAAAACCTGCTTCAAATGCCTTATCGCCAAATACCAATTCTGCTTTTGCAGCATCGTCCGTGGCGCCGTCAACTTTCTTTTTGCAATTCTCGCAGCAGAACTTGACTTCGATACCGTTGACTTCTGACATTTGATCGTCAGCGAGTTCTTCGCCTGAGATTGGGCAAGACGTTTGCACGTACTGCCCGGTCAAAACAAGATGCTCATTGGCTTTGACGGCGTACTTGGTCGGATCTTTGGCAAAATTCTTGGGGCAATTCTTGCAGCAAAAGAAAACTTTGCCGTCGCGATAATCCACGGAAAATTTATCGGACACCTTTCGCTTGGGCATCAACAGGCATTTGACATCGGTCAAATCATATTCGGGTTGATTCTTCGCAAAACCTTTTTCAAATGCCTTGTCGCTGAAAACCAGCGTCGCCTTGGCTGCCACATCTTCTGCGTCAGCTACTTTTTTGAGGCAACCTTCGCAACAAAATCCGACTTTGGTACCGCCGACTTCGGTCATCAGCTCTTCGTTGATTCCGTTTCCGGAAAACGGGCAGGCTTTCTGAACGTATTGGCCCGTCAACACAAGTTGATGATTGGATTTGACTTCGTAGGCGCTGGGATCGGCTTCAAACTTCTTTTTGCAACCGTTGCAACAAAAATAGACTTCGCCATCATGATATTTCGCCGAGAACTCCTTGTTGGCGTTCTTGTCACCTTGAACGACGCACTTGATTCCGGCCAGGTCATCGTCGCCTGAGGCAAGCATCAGACCGCAACACGCCACGAAAATAGCAACTGATTTTAACAACATCTCTGATCTCCAAAAATTCAAAAAAACGCTTGTTTACGTCCGTTGATTATCGACTTTGGCCGCTGGATGTCAACGAACACCCGGAAGGCCGCGTATCTCAGGCGGACTCCCAAAGCGGAGTCTGGGACAGACTCGCCTACGGGAGTCACCTGGCCGACTCCCGAGGCTCCTCAAGTCCGAAGGTCATCAGCCAACCATAAAACATCAAGGCCACGACCAAACCAAACGCCAGCTCAAAACCGAACCAGTCGATCAGCAGACCCAACAGGCTCGACGTCAAAATCGCCGGTCCCGCCATGCACAAACTCAGCGTCGACAAATATCGGGGATGATACTTGGGCTCGACAATCTCCAGCGTGTAATTGCTGAAAGCCCGCATCGTGACCGGCGTTAATCCGACCAGGCTGAAGACGACGACAAAATACGGTTGCGCCACCGAACCGATAGCTGCCAGCAGCAGAGACAAGACAGGTGCCACACATAGCGCCAACATCAAAACCCGCAGCACCAACCGATAGCCAAACCGGTCACCCGCCCAACCGGTTGGAATGCTGAAAACTGCGGCGCCAACATTCTGCGCGATCACCCAGGGAATCAGCGCCGTCAGCCCCAAGTCCAGCTTCCCGCGCCCGACGGCCTGGTAATGCGGGAATAGCGTCATCGACATGCCAAACAAGCCGGAAATGATTGCGAGCCGGCGAAAGTTTTTGTCGGCCACCAGAGTCTCCAGTGACATCTTGAACAAATCCAGACTCGTGCGTTTGGTCCCCGTTGGTGTATCTGGCGGCTCCTTGAGCAACAGCGTCAGTCCACCGGATGCCAAAAATGTGAATCCCGTAAAGGCAAAAATACTGGTAAAGTTGCCCCCCTCGTCTGTCAACCAGCGATTGAGCAGCACCCAGGCAAAAAAGATGGCGACAAAAGCTCCCACAGTCGTCGAGATCAGCATCAGCCGCCCGCTCTGCGCGTCGCGATTAGTTTACCCGTCAACGTGCTGTAATTCAGTTGGTTGATTCCGGTGCTGGCAAAGAACACACCGTAAATCACCAGGAACAGGATCGGTAACCACCAGCTTGGCGTTCCGCCGGTGATCATCCACACGACGGACAGGACCAGAAAACAGGCTCCCATCACGCACGAAGTCGACGCCAGGGCATATTTCTTGATGGGAGTATTTCTGAGTTTGTCCGAGGCCAGGAGGGGCGGAATACTCTGGCCGAACCGGTTGAGCATCGGCAAACACCCTCGCAACCAAGCCTGCCCGCCAATCAAGTCGAGCACGACCGGCATGATGATGCTTTCCGTTTTGAAGATCCAGCCCGTGCGTTGAAAAACGTAGTAGATGGTCATCACGACAAAATTGAACCCGAGATCGGGTTTGACGCCGGGTTGCCGTGACGGGCCTGACTCAGTGGGTGCGCGTGTTTGAAGGTTGCCATCGGCTTGAGAATCAGTCATCGCCCCAACATAACGCGCTGCAGTTCGTTCGACGAGGCGACTCAGCGACCCATCAGCAGGTCCAGGTAGCTGGTCGTAATTGGATTCGATAGACCAAAAGTACCGGCAAGTGCCAGCAGTTTTTGCTTGGCTTTGCTGGCGGTGATTTCCTCCGAGTCCTCGTTGACGAGCAACTCGAGTTCGACAAAGCTGCCCAGTCCGCTGACTTCGTCGAGACAGATTTCAATCCTGCCGGCGATGTCGGCAGGACGCAGTTCATAGGTTTCACGATTTTTGTGAACCACCGCAGCCGAGCAGAAACCCGCTCCCAGCAGGATCAATTTCATATTCTCGGCCGCTTGTTCGTCAGGCAGTTCGAGTTCGACTTCCGAACGCATTTTGGCGGCGTTGGTATCTGACTTATCCCGGTTCGGCCCTTTGAAAGTAAGCCAATACCTGTTGTGGGCTGTGCGAATGCGCAGGGCGAGGTCTTTTTCCGCAAAATTGCGTAAGGGATTGTCAAAGTACTCGTCAGACTGGTGCGAGACATGAGACAATTCAATTTCCGCTTGCCGTACTGCAGCACGGACGGCGTCCAGCGATTCAACCGGAAATTTAAGTTCGACTTCGATCATTGATTGCGTTCGGAGCGGAATGCGTTGTGGAGATTGTTATGAAAACGTTTGTCAAGTTATTTTGTGCCGTGGCCATGATCATTGTAGTGGCCGCGATCGTCTTGCCCAATCATTCGGCAACCGCGGAAGACAAGTTTGTCGGAAAGGACTGGCCAGAGGCAATGCGGATCTCCATGGACCAAATTGATCATGCTCCCTATGACCAGCTGTTGAAGAAATACGTCGATAAAAACGGACTGGTGAATTACAAGTCGTGGCAGGCAAATGTGGTCGATCGTACGGCGCTCCAGAATTACCTGGTTGAACTTGGCAAAGCCGATCCGCAACAGCCTGCCAAACGGGAAGCGAAATTGGCCTTCTGGATCAATGCTTATAACGCTGTAACGATCGAAGGGATCTTGCAGGTTTATCCGACGTCAAGCATTCGCAATCATACGGCAAAGGTCTGGGGCTATAACATCTGGAAGAATCTATACGTGTACGTGGGCGGCAAAAAATTCAGTCTGGATTCGATTGAACATCAAGTCCTGCGGCCGATGGGTGAACCGCGAATCCACTTTGCAATCGTCTGCGCCTCGATCGGTTGTCCGCGATTGTTGAACGAAGCGTACAACGGCGAACGGCTCGAAGAACAACTGACTCGGAACACCACCGATTTCTTTTCACGTGCCCAAAACCTGCAGGTCGACGCGGCGGGAAACACGTTAGGGTTGAGCTCGATCATGAGCTGGTTCGGCGAAGATTTTGGAAAAGATTCCGCTGAACAGATCCAAACCGTCGTTAAATATTTTCCGGAGCCGGCCCGAACGTTTGTCTCAAAAGGCGGTTATCGGGTGAGTTATCTGGCTTACGACTGGAACCTCAACGAACAGAAAAAATAGGCCGGACTACGCGAGACCTCTGGTAATTCGGCAACCGGTCGCATTAACATTGAAGCAGTGAGAAAAACACCGCCACTCGCCCGAGTGAATTGAAGGTCCGCACTTTTGGAAACCGGGCCCGACAGTGAGAATAAAATTGGCTTGGATTAGCTCCTCGCCAGCGCATCGGGTGCCCCTTCAACGAAGAAAGCGTCAAAACAGGATCAAGAACTGGAAGCCGGAACCGCTGCGGGAAAAACCCCCAATTCACTTGTTCACTTTACGGCCCGCGGTAACTAGATTAGTCTTTTAGGTCTTAGTCACCTGATCTGCTACGCCGATTCGACATTGATTCGCACCGCCAGATTGTTCTGCCAACGCCGACCCATGGTTCAACATATTCCGATCCAGTCACCTCTGGCGAGCCAGCACTCGTTAACGGGCCGCGAATTGGCTGCGGGCAAGATTTTCGTCGTGCTGCCAGCCTTCAACGAGGAAATCGGGCTCCAAAGGCTGCTGCCGAAAATCCAACAAACGTTTCAACGCTCTGGGCACGACTACGAAGTTATCGTGGTCGATGACGCCAGCGTCGACGAGACTGGCTTGGTTGCCAGCCAGGCGTCATTCGAGATGCCCTTAAGGCTGGTCGCACATCCTGAAAACCGAGGCCTATCGGGAGCCATCAAAACTGGATTGGAAACCGCCGTAGGACTTGCCTCGGAAGGTGACATCATCGTTTCCATGGACGCAGATGACACGCACGCACCTGCCAGCATTCCTCAAATGGTGCAGATGATCGAGGAAGGCTACGATGTTGTGATCGCCTCGAGATACCAACATGGATCTCAAACCATCGGAGTTCCCTGGAACCGCCGGGCACTGACTCATGTTGCCCGGTGGCTGTTTAAGATCGTCATGCCGATCCGCGGTGTGCGCGATTATACTTGCGGCTATCGGGCCTACCGATTTGCGGCACTCAATCAGGCGATGCGACATCACGAGGACGCTTTTTTCACGGAACGTGGCTTTTCGTGTATGGTCGACATCCTGATCAAAATGCGTGGCTTTAATTTCGTGTTTGGCGAGATTCCGATGTTGCTGCGTTACGACAACAAGCCCACTGACAGCAAGATGGATGTCGCGGGAACGGCCAGACAAACGCTCTCCTTGCTATTGCGACGACGACTGGGTTGGTAGCGACCTGCAAACACGACGTCAATCAGCCCCAACGACATTGAGATGATCGTAAAACTCGACGACAATTCGACTCGTTGGGCCATTGTGGGCGGCGGTATGCTGGGAATGACGCTCGCGTTCCGGATGGCCGAGTTGGGACATCGAGTGACGCTCATCGAAGCGGCTTCTCAACTGGGTGGCCTGGCGTCGACTTGGAAATTGGGGCGATGCGGGAGTGGGAACGCTATTACCATGTGATCCTGATGTCGGATTCCCGCTTGCGAAATCTCCTCGAAGAATATCGAGCTGACCGACCAATTGAACTGGGTTGAGACCAAGAACAGGGTTCTTACAATTACGGGTCCTATTCGATGTCCAACACGGCCGAGTTCCTGGGCTTCCCGCCGCTCACGCTGATCGAAAAGCTGCGTTTGGGCGGCACGATTTTTTATGCTTCGAAAATCCGCAACTGGAAGCGACTGGAAAAGATCTCGGTTAGCTCATGGTTAAACCGCTGGTCTGGCAAGGACCTTCGAAAAGATGGCGACCATTGCTGCGGGCCAAGCCGGTGAAAGTTACCAGCGAACTGCGGCCAGCTTCATTTGGGCCCACATCGAACCGGGGATGTACGAAGCCCGCCGCTCCGGACTAAGGAAGATGTTTGGCTATGTTCGTCGTGGTTATCGAACGGTGATTGGCCGGCTCGAAGAAAAGCTGGTCGAACGGGTCGTCGAAATAGAGACGTTGTCCCACTTCGGAAATCAAAAAAGTTGGCGATCAATTCAAGATTCAAATGGGAGAAGACTCAGAATCAGTTTAGTGGGGCGATCGTGACGACCCCGAACAGCATTTCGCGACAATCTGCGGGGAATTGTCTCCCGAAGAGTTAAGCCAACTCGCGCAACGGAATTTCTTGGCATTTGTTGCGACTTCGATGCTGCTGCAGAAACCCATTTCGCCGTATTACGTGACAACATCACGGACGAGCTCGGTGCCCATGACGGCCGTCAATTGAATGACCAACATCGTCGATCGCCATGGACTCGGCGAAAGTTCGCTGGTCTATCTGCCCCAGTACGTGCCGGCCTCACACGGGATGTTCGAACGCTGCGACGACGATCAAAGAGGAATTTCTCGGTGTCCTGGAAGAGATGTATCCGGATTTTTTCGCGTGACGATGTACAGGATTTTCGCATTTCCCGGACGCGCAACGTAATGGCGATACCGATCGCTCAATTATTCCAAATCGTTGCCGCCGATGAACAAGTCTGCCCGGCCTGTACCTGGTCAACTTCGTCTTACATTGGCAGGGCAGCTCAACATCAACGAAACCATTACGATCGCTGAGCAGGCAATGGCGGGTGTATGGCCGAAGATTGTCTGCCGTAACGAGTTCAGGCAGCTGAACATCGACCACTGGACGAACACGGATACGGACGGTTGAGAGTCCGTGTTGATTCCGTGTCCATCGTCGTTAAACCTTGAACCGTTTCATGATTGCTGTCGTCGTCGATTCATAACTGGCGGAGCCGACAGTCGACGCTGAAGCAAGACTCTGAAGCGGCCTCCCCTCGCTGACGGACCTGAACCGGAAACGGTGACGCCGTCGCTGCCGCTGGGTTTATTTTCCAGGACGCTCGACATCAAACGACTTGGCGATGCTGTTTCCCGGCGTAGGTCTTCCAGCCGGTTATCAACTCGAATCTGGTAAACACTTGCAACCCATTCAGATGTTGGCAGAAACTTCCAAATGGTCTCGTCGTCGGATACCTCAACGTCACCAGCGATGGCCTGGTCACGTGAATCAAACACATTGATGGCTGCGCCTGCAGCATGCGCCGTCGAGCGGTTCGTCAAATTTCAGTTTCAATGCTTGTAACGAACCGACGTGTGGAGCACTGACCTGCCATTTTTTGGGATCGGGACACCTGTAATCGGGCAATGTCGTTTTGAACCTGCGTTGAATGGATCCGCCGCCGTTCTCTAAAGTATCCGATGCCGCGTGCAACGGGTTGCCATTTGCATCGGGCCAGCGTTTATTCATGACCAACTCGTATTCTCGTCCGGCCTCAAAAAATCGGTCCCATTTCTTCGCGTGGCTTTAATCCACGTTTGATTCGCCCGGGATCCAGCAGGAGAGTCAGTCGCGTCGAATCGGTGCTCTCAGAATTCCTGTTCGATTTCAAGAAACGGCAATTCAATTTCCCGGTATGAGATTCGACCGTCTTGCTCGATTCGTTCGCGGAGGCTAAGGAACTCATAGATGTCTCCCTTGCGCATTTCGGCCCGAGAAGTGGACA
>CAVONL010000023.1:0-40125 GCA_963697295.1 uncultured Planctomycetaceae bacterium
CGGAATTGACGTCAGGCCTACGACTGGAGCCATTGTTTGTGGAACGTCTCGATTTGATCCTGTTGGCTGCTGGCAGGGGTACCAGAGCGGTTGAGCCGGTTGCCAAACAGTTCCTTGTTCTCGGCGGCAAGCCAGTGCTGATTCATGCCCTGTCGAAATTTGAGGGCCTGCCGTTCGTGGGTACCAAGTACGTGACGGTGCATCCCGATGACAGGACGTTTGTGCAGGACTTGTTAATACAGCATCAGATAACGAATTTTGATCTCGTTTGTGGGGGGAAGACTCGCCAGGAATCGGTGCGATTGGCACTCCAGCGCGTGCAGACCGATCGCGTTATCACCCACAATGCTGCCTTGCCTTTTGTCACCAGAGAACTGATTCGCAGCGTGGTTCGCGAAAACTATCCGTGCGTAACGACGGTCACCCCTGTCGGATACAGTCTCTGCCGTGGCGAAGAATTTGCCGAGGAAATGGTGCATCCCGAGAACCTCCAGGTGATTAACACACCTCAGACGTTTCACACCCAGGCCTTTCGTGAATGCCACCGCAAGGCCCGGGAAGAGAACCTGATAGTCAGAACCGATTGCGAGCTGATGCTGCGCAACGGCTATCAAGTGAAGTTTGTTGAAGGCGACCCCGAGAACTTCAAGATTACCACGCCACTCGATGTCTTTTTGGCAAGATCGCTGGCCGCGAAGGCTGAACAGGGGAACGGCTAAATTGGGAAGTTGTTCTTCTCTCCGGCTTTTTTGTGAGCCACATCGACCAGCCGGATTGAGAAATAATAGGGGATTTCAACGAGCATCCGTGTTGTGCAGTAGATCGCGTAGAACCAGGACACGAAGATCAAACAGCCCTCAAATCCAGAATAGGCCAGGAAGCTGGCTACCAGTGTTACAATGTGAACAACTCGCGGCTTAACGAGTGGAAACATTGCAATTGGCGATTCTTTCAGACGGCTGCACAGCGAGCGGAACAAAGTCATTCGTGGTGCAGCCGCTTCGGATTCGGTTGTTTGATCTACTGCCTTTGAGGTCGCCGCCTCGGCATTGATCCGCAAGAATATCTCGCGAAATGTTCGCCCCATCAGGGAGCTTACCAACGCCGCCAAAGCCAAGACGACGTAAACTTCATCTTGTTTCCAAAGACCGAAATGCAGTGCCGGCACAGCTCGGCTGGGATAATCGACGAAGACATGACTGACTTGATCCAAATAAAGTCCCTTGGTCGACGACGTGTTATTCCAGCGGGCAATCTCCCCATCGACGGCATCCAATAGGTCGAACAGGAAATAGAAGATCCCCCCTGTGACGGTCAATGCCATGCCATGCGGAACGCAAAAGACGATACCCGCCATGCCGGCGATCGTCATCATGATGGTGGCCGAGTGCGCTCGGATCCCGATGGCAATAAATAGCCAGGTGACATAGATGGAGATTGGTCTGAGGAAATACCGGTTATATAAAGAACCGCTTGGCGCCAGTTCTCCGTGCTGGTTTTCTGACCATTGACAGACCGGTCGCATTTCCTGAATAGTGCCCGGTCGACGACGGCAGATCTGCTTGTGCTTCATTCGATTGATCAGTTACAAAATTGGCGCTGGGCGTCGCTCTCTTCTGGACTCACTTCCGATAGGTTCAAGACCATGAGAACGCATCCTTCAAAGTGTGCTCCCATTGGACAACACCATTTTAGTTCCGCCTCCCCGCAAATTCGGACGATTTAGCTCCGCCAACAAAAAAATACGTTGACGGAGTTTGTTGGGAAGAGGGCTAAATAAAAGCTAACTGATCTGACGAGCTCTTTGTCGCGGGGCCATGTCGGAACTGCGCCCAAGTCGCCGACGACGCTTCCATCGGGTTTGGTCCGCAAAAAAAGCCCGGTCGAAACCGGGCTTTTCGAAGGGGTGGCTGAGGGGAATTGAACCCCCAACCCCTGGAACCACAATCCAGTGCTCTAACCAATTGAGCTACAGCCACCATATGTAGGCGAGTCTGTCCCAGACTCGCACACTCTGACAACAACGCGGTTATCCGTTTGGGACAAACGGACCTACGAACCGAACGCCGAGCGGAATTTTAAACTTCGGTTCCGAGAAGGTCAACGCTGGCCAGTTCAATACGGGAATCGGTCGTCAATTTCCAATGCCGCAAGTTCGATCAGGAATTTCCCCAACCGGTCCACCAGCACCGACATCAGACTTTCACCCTTTTCCGCCGTTGCCGAGTGCGGGTCGGCCGACCCGGAATTCGTGGTCAGCAGGTGCCACGGCCGCGTAATTGATACCCAGCCTCGATTGACGGCGTCCAGGCGAGTCAGATTGATGGCCCCCTCATCTGCCGTCAAACTGCCGTCTGGATTAACGCCAACCAGCTCCGGAAAAAAAGCTAACCCAAGCGAGGTTTCCATCTCGCCCGCGTGATCATCTTTCTTGTCAAAGATCTCGAAGTAAACGTCATTGATCGCCTGGTACCAATCGCACAAGAACAGCTGTGCTGATGTTTTACCGGCCATCTCGCGCAGCAACGGTTTGAGCCCGTTGCCGCCGTGCGAATTGAGCAACACGATTTTGCGAATTCCGGAGGTCAACAATGACTCGACGATGTCCATGATGACGCGGTTGAGCGTGGATGGGTTCAGATTAATCGCCAGCGGAAACTCGCGCATGTTGGTTTCCGTGCCAAAGGGAATTGTCGGCAACAACACCACCTTGGCACCGCCCAGGTGAGCCGCCTCGCAAATTCTGTCGCCGATGAGGGTGCCTTCGAAGATGTCGGTCCCATAAGGCAGGTGCAGGTTGTGCGGCTCAGTTGCGCCGAGCGGCAGGACCGCGACTTCGTACTCTTGCTCGCGGACATGCGCATAGGTGTTTTCGGCCAGCAGCCAGGGTTTCATATCGTTCAATCCTTCGTTCTTATTCTAAGCGGAATGGCGCTGTTCATACCCTCACCCGCTGCTGAGACGGCGACCTCTCCCGGAGGCAGAGGTAACTCTGCGAAACGAACTGCAGTGAAAGCCGAAACGAACCGTTCACTCGTTCGTGATTGTCAATTGTGGTCGTTGTGACTGCAACCAGGCAATCCCCTTAGCCGTTATACCGGAGTCGGTCACGTCCACTGATTCGAGATTGGTCAATCGAGCCAAGTGGCTCAGTCCGGCGTCGGTGACTTTCGTTTTGGTCAAACGCAAAATTTTCAATCCGCTACTGCTGTCGAGCATGGCCAGAGAACCATCGGTCACCGAGGAACCACTGAGGTCCAGCTCGATCAGGTTTGACAGCACGCGGAGGGAAGCGATCGTTTGTTCGTCAATCGCGCAGGTGGTCATGAATAGCTGGCTCAGTTGATCACAGCCATTTAGTTTTTCAATCTGGCCACCGGTCACCCGGTTCGCGGTCAGGTCCAGCCATTGCAAGTTGTGACATTTGGCAATCTCATCGAATGCGGCATCGGTTAATCCTGCCCGTGGGAGCGCCAGTTCGGTTTTGCGAGAGGGCTGGGCGAGGAACTTTTCAACTTGATCCGACTTAACCGCCAGAAACTGATCGTATTGCTTGTCCAAATCGGCAAAACTCTTCCCGATGACCGACTCAAACGAACCGGGTTTCAATTTCCCCTGGTACAGCAATTTCAAGAAGTCAGTTAGTGCGCGCTGGGATTCGCCATCCTCACCGTCCATTAACATGTGCGTCACGCCGGCAGATTGGCTGTAAAGTCGAGCCATGTCAGGACGTTGTTGAAAGTCGATTCTTCCGATTGCTGACAGTTCTTCGATGGGAACGTAAAAGCCTTCCCTGAATTTTCGAATTCGCGAGTATTGCAATCGACGTGAATCGAATCCACCGAGCGTCACGTACGGACCAAAATCACTAAGCGACTCGAAATACATGGCGATGCCTTCACCCAGCCAGACAAATTCATCGTTGAAGGGGGACTTGGCCGACCGGATGGATTCCTGGAACAACTGGTGAGTCAATTCATGCCGCCAGGAATCGTGAATTTTGGAGTCTTCGCTGGCGTAGAAAAAAGACGCGTTGGCCGAATCGTTGTAATACCCAGTCGACTCGGTAAGGGGGCCTTTCACCCAATCACTCAACTGGCTGACGTACTGCTCCTGGTTTGCAAAAAAGATGACGTCAAATTTTTTAGTGGGCTCGCGTGAGGTTCCTTTTCCTTTTATCCAGCGATCGACTGCCGTAGGCCGACTCCAAAATTCAAAAAACACTTGTCGCCAAACATCGTGCCAACGTTCAAGCTTGTCGGCTAAGAGGCGGGTCAAACCCTCGTCTGCTTGCGAAGAAATATTGAAGTGGGGAGTCGAAACGATGAAATAGGTTGCGGGCTGCCAATTCATCGTTGGGTGGGGACGTTTGGCGGGGCTGATCTTGATCCGTTCAGCGGCTGCCCGCCAGCCCGTTTCTGTTTTTCGATAGCCCAGGATGGTGCGGGCTGTTTCATGGTTGGGATTGTAATACAGCGTTTCGTGAAGGAACTGGTACGCCGCTGCTCCGGCACCTGCCTCTGCCGAACGTTGGGCCAGCTCGAAGACGCGGTCGCCATGAGTAGTAAGTGCTGTGTCAAGTTTGGCGAACCACTCTTTTTGCAAGGGTTCTTCCGGTGGTGATCTGGACAGCTCGGTCGGCAGAAAAATATAAATTCGCTCCAGATCTTCGTTTTGCTGCCAGCCCAGCGTTTCTGCTGCCTGCCGCTCCAACCCATTTTGCCGACACCAGCCGGCGATCTCGCGCAGCTCGCTTGCCAACAGTGGTTCGATCTCGTGACGCTCAACACGCCAGTTCGTCGACGCTTCGGCTGACTGCCGAGCCTCAACGACGCGCACGGCGAAACATTGAATCATGACAGCCAGCGCGACGGAAATAATTAGCGCTTGATTACGCATCCGTTCTCCATGCATGAGCCCCGATTTCGCACCGTGTTTTACAGCAATTCATCCAGCTGTTCGACTAATTCGCCAAAACGTTTTAGCGCCGTGTCAACCGGTTGTGGCTGTTCAAGATCAACGCCCGCGTCGCGCAATAAATCGAGCGGGTATTTACTGCAACCGCCGCGCAGAAAACTGAGATAATCTCTCAGTTCAGCTTCGCCCCCGTTCAAGACTCGCTGGCTGAGCGCGATGGCGGCCGACAATCCGGTCGCGTACTTGTAAACGTAAAACGCCCGATAAAAATGCGGAATGCGCAAACACTCCAGTTGCAGCTCGTCATCGATCGCGAACTCGGGGCCGAAATAGTCGTCCAGCAATTTGCGATAACTGTTCTTGAAAGCTTCGACCGTCAACGGTTCACCCGCTTCGCACATTTCATGGATGATTTTTTCAAATTCGGCAAACATCGTCTGGCGAATGATCGTGCCCCGAATGCCGTCGATTTCGTTGTTGATCAAGTACGCACGCAGGCGTTCGTCTTGTGCCTGCTCCAACATGTGATGCGTAAGCAGTTGTTCGTTAAACGTACTGGCGACTTCAGCGACAAAGATCGTGTAATTGTAATACTGGTAGGGTTGCGCCTGCGTTGACAGGTATGAGTGCATGGAGTGACCCGCCTCATGAGTCAGCGTAAACACATCGTTGAGAACCTTGGGTTTGTAGTTCATCAGGATGTATGGATTGCCGTCGTACGTGCCGTAACTGAACGCACCACTTTGCTTGTTCTGATTGGGGTAGCGATCACACCAACGCGCCCGGCTCAAGCCACCGTGCAGTACGGAAACGTATTCGTCACCTAGCGGCGAAAGCGATTCGCAAACGACATTCACGGCCTCTTCCCACGTGTGTTCCACCTCAATGTCACTGAGGATCGGTACATAGGTGTCGTAGTGGTGAATCTCGTCCAGTCCCATTTTGCGTTTCCGCAAGTCATAATACTTATAGAGGGCTGGCAGGTTTTTTCGCACGCTGGAGATCAAATTATCGTAGACGCTTTGCGGCACGTTGTCGGCAAACAGCGCCGACTGTAACGCTGAGTCGTAACCCCTGGCCCGTGCGTAGTAGACGTCTTTTTGCACCGATCCGTTCAAGATTGCGGCCAGCGAATTTTCGTGCGCCGTGAATTGTTCGTAAAACTGGTGAAAGGCCTGCTTCCGTACCGAACGTTCGGGAGAAATCAGGAATTGGGAAAACGTGCTGGGCGTGAGTTCAACCTCTTGGCCGTCTTCATTTTCCAGCGATCCGAATTTCAAATCGGAATCGTGCAACTGCCGGAAGATTTTGGAGGTCGCGCCAGCCATCTCGCCCTGCATGGCCAACAGCTGCTCTTCTTTTTCGCCGAGCGTGTACGGTTTGTACCGTGTCAGCCGCTCAAGCATCAAACGATAAAGTTCCAGCTCCTGCGAGGCCATGAACTGTTTCATTTTCTCGTCGGGAATCGCGAGAATCTCGGGGCGGATAAAACTGGCTGCTTCCCCAGCGCGGGTCGCTACGTTTTGGAATCGTCCCAGCATCCGCTGATATTGGCTGTCGGACTGGTCTTCGGTGGTTCGCAGATAAGCGTAGTTGCCCAGGCGTTCGCCAAGCCGATCGGTTTCGCTGTCGTAATCAAGCAGCTCCTTCAACGTTGCTGCACTTTCGGCCAGTCGCCCTTTGAATTTTTCGAAACCGGGAATGCGACTTTCAAACTCATGAAAGGCAGTTTCCCAGGCATTGTCATCGGAGAATAGTTTGGAGAGGTCCCAGGTGTCAGCAACTTTGACGTCTTTTCGCTCAGGCAAGCGGACAATTGTGGCAGTGTTCATGTGTGGTTTCCAAGGGATGGTGCAGTTGGCTGATTATAGGAAATATTTTAACCGTAGGTCAGCCTGTCCTCAGGCTGACACAGTGCGAGTCTGGGACAGACACGCCTACGGAAGCGAGCGCACCTAATTTAATTGCACCAGCTCTTTAAAATCCTTCGGGACGAACAAGCTTCCCTGAGTCGTTCTTTGCGGCGAATGTTGGTTCAGTGCGCTTCCCAATTGGCTGGCGTTGATTTTCTTGTCAATATGATCACGAAAAGCGCCGGTGATCCCCGCCACCTGCTGGGGCGATTGATGTACAAACTCGATCCGATAATGTTTGATGCCGGCGGATGTCCAGTGCCCAAATGAATTCGGATCGGTTTGAGCTTCCGCCCCAAACACGGTGTTGCGACAACCCACATCCGCCATGACCGGGTGTTCGCGACCGTTCGAATCGCGAACGGACACTCGATGTTTTTCACACGGATGTCCGCAATTGGTGCTGTCCGTGCCGTCGGACAGAAATCGGCAAAACACACAATGCTCGGTGTGGAAAACAGGCAGGTGCGAATACACGATGACCTCCAGGGCAGAGCAGGGGACTCGCTTGGTGAGTTCCTCGATCTGTTTTGAGTTCAAATCGTAAGTCGGCGTGATGCGGTTCAGCCCCATTTGCAAATAGTATTCAACGCTCAGCGCATTGGCAGCGTTGAGGCTGAAGTCACCGGACAACGCCGGCAAGTTCCGGCCACAATCGACAAGCCCTTTGAGCAGACCGCCGGATCGAACCAGGATTTCGCACTCGAGTGACAGCAAAAATCGCACAATCTTTTGCTCGCTTGGCTTCAGGATCCTGGGACTGGCAACTCGCGCCGTAATATCGGCAGTCTGGATTTGTTCAATCGATGGCCGCAGTCCATACAACTCGAGATAATCAAGCGTAATACTGTCAGGACGACATTCGATGGCGGCGGCCAGTTGCTCTGGCGTCCGAACAAGCAAATGTAACATTGGGCGTAGCTCAGCCTGTTCCCGGCTGGCGTTGCGGTGCGCGTCTGGGACAGACACGCCTACAGGTTTGGCGGCGACGTTGTGCGCGTCTGGGACAGACACGCCCACAGGTTTGGCGGCGGCGTTGTGCGCGTCTGGGACATTAATGGCCTTCGCATTCGGCGTCGTGCGTTGCGCCAGCAACGTTTCAACCGAATCGCGACGCGCCTGGTTCAATTGGCTGGTGGGGACAAAAACCGGTTCACCGCTGCACCAGTCGATGTCAGTCATGTGAAAAGAAGTGCCACCGAGACGTCCCAGTTTGTCGTGAAGCGTTTGCATGTCGAGTGACCGGTTGTGAGCCGATTCCAACGGCGAGTCACCGATTACGGTGACAGATTCGCCGATGTCGGTCGTGGCGATGATTTTCAGCGGTTGCCCCACGGCAGTGATCACTTCAAAGCGCAAGCCATGCGTGAACACAGGTTTTTGATTGGCCGTCAGCGGTTTCAGTTTTTTCTTGAGTTGTGGGTCACTGGTTCGCCAAACCAAATCGCCCTCGCGAATGCGTGCAAACTCAATTTCGCCATGCCCGAATTTCAGTTCGAATTGTTGGGGATGTCGATCTTTGACTTCGTAAATGTTTCCGCCCTCTTCGGGTAGGTCAGGACTACGCCAGTCAGCGGCGTCAAATACGATGCCATCGCCAGGAAACAGCGTGTGTTCGAGTTCCACGATGACCGACTGCGCAAGGACGTCGACGACTTTTCCCATCAGCAAACCGCGGTGTCGTGGAGCGCGTCCCTGGACGACAGTTTGATGGTTCACGCCCGAAATAAAGTGGGGGCCGAGGCCACGCGAATAAATCTGTTCGATATCCCGTCGCTCCTCTTCGTCCGGCTCGACGGGTAAACCGGCAACAGCCAGATCGATCGCTTCGCGGTAGGCCCTGGTGGTCAAGGCAACGTAATCAGCGTCCTTGTAGCGGCCTTCGATTTTCAGGCAGGCAACACCGATCTCAACAAGCTCGGGAATCTGTTCCAGCGCATAAAGGTCGCCCGGCGACAGCAGGTAACGGTACGGCCCCAGTTCACGGTGTTGTCCGTCAACCATCAAGTCGTACGAGAGCCGGCAGGCCTGAGCGCACTTGCCGCGATTGGCACTTCGCCCACCCCAGGCTTCGCTGCTGAAACACTGTCCCGAATAAGAAACGCAAAGCGCACCGTGAACAAAGACTTCCAGTTCAACATCGGTCTGCGTGGCAATCGTGCGAATGTCAGCAAGGGATAATTCACGGCCCAGCACGACCCTCGAACAGCCCAGCGACCGCGCCAATTCGGCTCCTTCCGCGCTGGTAATCGACATTTGCGTACTGCCATGAATCTCAAGTTCCGGAGCAATCTGTTTTGCCAGCCGGGCGATGCCGATATCTTGCACGATGATCGCGTCAACGTTTGCTTTGGCAATGTCGATGATGGCTTGTTCGGCAAGTTCCAGCTCATGGTCGAACACAAGCGTGTTGAAGGTCACGAAGCCCTTGACTGCCCGTTCATGCAGCGTGTTCATCACGCTCGGAAGTTCGGCAAGCGTGAAACCAACTTTGGCGCGAGCTGAAAAATGGTTCAGTCCAAAATAGACTGCGTCCGCGCCTGCCTCGATGGCGCCCCTCAGTTGCGGCCAATAACCCGCCGGGCTCATCAATTCTGGTTTTTTGAGACATTCGTTCATAGGACTAAGTTAGCCGAAGTGAGCGGTTTGAGCCACGGATTGGCGCGGAACCCAAATGTCTCTTCACTTCCCGGGCAATTAACCCGTTTTTTGCTACGCGTTACGCCATAAATTCGCCAGGCACTATGCCGCTTGCCGGTACGACCGACTGTTTCTTCGGGGCCTGTTGCCTCAGGTCAAAGAAGTTGCGCCCAACGATGAACTGCAAAATGGAATTGCCTTGCGGGCGACAGTCGAAAAAGTCATTGTCCACCCGTTCATTCTTCGAAAAGTCTGCGTTAACGGTCAAGTCGTATTGATGACAATTGCTTCGCAGCAAGTCGATCGGCAATTCGCAGAGGCCAATTGGGTCGAGATCAAGATTCGCGACGCCATTGACGATTGCGGTCAACCCGAGCTGTTTTCCGGGCATGTGTTTTCGATCAGCCGCGCGATGACTCGCCCGCTTGATCGCGAGATGAATCTGTTGTTGTTTTTCCATCGGCACCTCATCGGAGTATCGGATCAGCTGGTTGAGCGAATTATCAGCCGGATGTTTCAGGAGGACGCAACCGAATACGGATTGATGAACACGGTGACCTCCGTTTCCCGTGATACGCCAGACCATGAGGAACGCTGGAGGCTTGAGGAATTTGGTTCAAAAATTGGTATGGGCATGTTCGACTTCAGACGCCCACGGCAACAAGTGACACGTGCTTAGCCAATCCGCGCCAGGGGGCAAGCATTAACAAGGTGACAGTCTGGATTCGAAGAACAGGTTTGACGTCAAATCGGCAACAACTCGGCCAAGGCATCTTCCAATTGAGAAACCCGTATCAAGTCAGGATCAACTTTTGATTCGAATCTGCTGGCGGCGAAATCAGTACGTTCATGAATCACGAGTCGTCCAGCCTCTTCGTTGGCAACAACCAGTCCCGTCTGGGAAGGCAATTCATCAACGACGATGCGACCGGGCCACGCGAGTTGACGATCGAATTCGTTATCAAAGCCAAGGCCAGCCGCTGGTTGCGGCGCCCAACCTCTGATCAGGCTGTATTTACTAACGTCGTTGGCAAAGGGCCGGGTGGTAACCTCGGTGACCGTGATGCCGGAAACGCGAATAAGATTGTTCAGTCCCGGGAGACCGTCGAGGTAGATCGAGAGTTGTCCATCCGAAACCACCGTCACATAGCTGCGCGTAACATTGGGACCCGGATTGGGGATAAACTCATCGGCAACGCCTTCGATCGAAATCGCGATTCGATCCGTTTTTTTGACGATTCCCAGATGAACGTCTACCTGGTACTGGCGATTGGGGAGGTCGACCACAAAGGTGCCGCTACGCAGCACGACGCCATCCTTGGTAAGCGCGTCGCCGCGTTGATTGACGAACGTGTTGGCGTTGACGACGTCCGGCAGCCAACCATAACCGACTTCTGCAGCGTAAGCGAAATTGTTATCGGACGCGAAGTAATCCTGGTAAAGGGGCGAATCAACGGGGCCAAAGTCGACTCCAAACGGAAGCGGAATCAAGGTCCGGTCCTGCACGACAAGCTCGTTTGCAGCCGTTGTATAGCCAGCAGCGGTGGCCACGATTTCGACTACCTGATCGCCGTCGATTTCGTAATCTTCGAGCGTCAACAGTTCAAACAACACGTAATTCGAACCGGCCGGAATCGTCACGCTGACCGGCGCCAAGACTTCTGAACTGTTGTTGGTTGTCAGCATCACGGACAACGGATTTGAGACGAGACCGGAACGGCGAATATTTGCAACGAGCGACGTTTGTTCGCCCACGCGGCGCTCACTGATCCCGAGCGTTAGCTGGTTTTGACCCTCGGCAACCACCGTTCCTTCGACTGAAAAATCATATTCGCTCTCATCAGCATCATTGGTATCGATGCGGACCTCGCCCGCGTGGTAACCAGCGACGCTGGTGTCCAGCGCGATCGTAAAGAACTCAGTTCCCCCTGGCGCCACCGAGGTGGATAGCCCTTCGACGACGTAGTAATTTTCGGGCACGCGGAGGTTTGACAATTGCAATGTGTCTTGACCATGGTTGATGACTTTTAACGTCAGCGAAGGATCGAAAGAGCCTTGCGCCACTTCACCAAAATCGAGCGGAGTGTAGCGGTCATCGACGATCAAGTTGGTACTCAGGTCCTCGATGCGCATTTCCGGTGCTCCGGTCGCCGTCACATCAAAAAATTGCTCTCCTTTTTTTGTTCCATTGACCAGGAAATCGACGCGCCAGGTCCCCAGGTCGGGAGAACTGGGCAAGGTTCGCGAAAACCACCACCAGGACCAGCCGTAATCCTGCGGAACGTTGAACGATCCAATCGTGTAGACGGAATCGTCGGGTCGGTGCCAAACGTACTGCACAAAGTCGTTTTGGCGGAGCCCGGAGAAATGTGCCCAGACATAAGTCAGTTGGTCGGGTTGCTGTTTCCAGTTGGTGACCTGTGAAGGTCCTTCACTGCCGTGTGCCGTCGGGTTGTAATTCGTCACACCCGAACTAAACACATGTACCTCGTCGCCGTTGTACCCAAACGGATCGACCCAATACGTTGCCTGGTCAATCATGGGCTCGACGGTCATGCCATGATGCGTGACTCCAAAATGAACATGGAGTCCCGTCGAGATTCCCGAACTCCCCATGTATCCGATAAAATCCCCCTGGGAAACGGTATCGCCAACCTCAACTTGCAGCGAATCTCTGCGCAGATGCCAGTAAAAAGTCTGCCAGCCGGCGCCATGATCGATGATAATGTAATTCGCAGTTGGCGTCGGATTTTGATTGAAGCCGTCTGTCTGCCGGTCCCATTCGCCATCGTGAGTCGCGACCACCGTCCCATTGGCGGCTGCCAAAATCGGCACACCCGCATCCATTGCCTGAAATCCGGCAGGCCCCGAATCAATTGCGTCGTGGCCGTTATAGGTTGAGAAACCGCCGCGGTAATCCCGTATTCCGGATGTCGGATCAATGTCGGTATAGTTGCTGACTCCGTAGTCCTCATAGGGAAGCCCCGGCATCGGCCAGATCAACTGGACCGGGATGTCGGCCGTTTGAGGTGTGAAGGAAAACATCAAGGTGTTGTCGCTTTCGTTCGCTTCGACAACCGAATTGTCGATATCGGCCGTTACCGTTACGGAATGCAAGCCAGTCGTTGCGAACCAACCTGAGCGATACCATAGATAGCCATTTCCCACAGCAATACCGGCCCCGGCAGTGGTCAATCCACCAGGTAACTGAACTCCGTCAACGTCAAATCCAATGCGATAGGATGCGTTCGACGGCAGGTCGGTAGTGTTCCAGGTGGCTTCGACCCTCATTCGTTCGCCCAGTGTAGTCGCGCCGATGGGATTGTAGTTTCCGTCAACCAGACGCGCCTGGACGAGTTCGAGGTTGGCCGCCAACAACCGCCGATCTTCAAGATTTAGATATTCAAAGTCTTCGCGAACTGTCCGTGCTCGACGGCTTTGATTGCGAAAGTCGCGATCGAAAACTCGCCTGGAAAATTGAATTACGTTCAACTGAAATCTCCCAATCTTCACCCGTGGCTCAAGCAAATAGTTGCCTTTGGCATTATGAATTTTGGACGCTCGGCATGCAAGAAATTGACCGGTCGATCTCCGACCGCGATTTCGTTCCCCAAGCCTGTTATGGCGAATCGAACGACCTGGAAACAAGATGGGTGCCGTTTCTTTTGGCGACAAAGCCTCGCGACATCCCTGTTTAACCTGTGTCGCAAATAGAACCCAATTCTTCGGAAACGGCACGTGATTGTTTGCATGGAAATGACGCCTTGGTGGCGACACAAAATCAGTTTTTGGCGCTTGTGCACTGGAATGATTTAAATTGACGCTGCCAGCTGTTTAAGTTATCTTCACATTGAAACTTCGACCTTAAGGTGTGATGTGAAGCAGTTCCGTTACGCGATTATTGCGTTTGGTGCAATCGTATTACTGGCCATTTATGGCTTGCCGTACCTTCTCCAACCGAGCGTTGAGCGATTGACTGACAGGGCCCTTAATGCTTCGTCGCCCTCCGACCAGTTGGATGCCACGAGAAAGCTCTGCCAACTTGGTGAGCCTGCCCTGGAAGGTCTGCGGCGGATAGCGGTGGAAAGCAACAATGAGGACGTCGTCGCAGCCGCCTTGCTGGGTGTCACCCGTTTAATGGATTATCAAAGCATGGATCAAATTTTGACCCGGCTAGGGGATCCTTCTTTTGTCGTACGATCGGCTGCCGCCAAAGCGGCTGCAAAACTTCTGGGTCGAGATCATCATTATCCTGTCCGTGGCATGCCCGAGGATCAACAGCGTGTCAAAGATGCAATGGTCAAGGATTGGGAGGCATACAACGGTTCTGAATTATTTGAATTTAATAAAAATCGAATGAAAAATTGATGCGAAAGCGCAGGTAAGCATGAACAAGCGAACTGGATTTACGTTGGTGGAATTGCTGGTCGTTATTGCGATCATCGGAATTCTGATTGGAATGCTGTTGCCCGCCGTTCAGCAGGTGCGCGAGGCAGCTCGGCGAACTCAATGTGCCAATAACTTGCACAACCTGGGAATTGCCTACCACAACCTGGCATCCACTTTCCCCGGGGAACGCCGGATTATTGAGCAGCCGGGTTCGTGGATTGCCAAATTGCTTGAGTATTCGGAAAAAAACAAGTCGGTTTTCGTTTGTCCGAATGACAAGGGCACCCAGGCACTTTACCTGCCTGAGATTGAACTATTTGTCGTGAATGTTGGAATCAGCATTCCCTTTGCCCCGGGGCCGCGTGTTCTGATTCAGGGTACCGATGAAAATCGGACGTACGGGTTTGAAGACTATAACGATGCCGACTTCAACGACCATGTCTGCCGTGTGGAACCGTTGAACGATTTCGAAGTTCGGATTACTTCGGTGTCGAAGGACGCGGCGTTTCGACACGATTTGCGCGGCCCGACAGGCACGCTCATCACGGATATGATGCCCGGTGATACGGTCGTGGTCGAGAGGTTTGTTGGCAAGACGAGCTACGGCGTGAACGGACATGTGAGGAATTTGCACATGTCGGGTGACAACCACAACAAGATCCTGTTGATCGAATACAAAAAAATGATTGCGGACGTCGTGATGCCAGACGGCACCGATGATTTTTATGAGTACATTCCGAAATTTCATCCAGGTGGCATTGTGAACGTTTTGTTTCATGGTGGACACGTCGATACGATGCGAGTCGATGACGTCGACCCAACCGTTCTTGCTCAGCACGATATGTTGTGGAAACCAGATAGAGAATAGTCGCGATCGCTGCGACAATTGATGAACAAAAAAAGGCCGTCAACCATTTGATTTGTTGACGGCTTTTTTTGTTGCCGAGTGGTTAACCGCGGGAGATTCGCCCGCTGTAAACTAAAGTGTCGGTGCCACGTGGCTGGGAGCAATCACGCTGTCGTCACAGTGCAGTCCGGCATCGACGACGCCAATGTCGTTGAAAAAAATAGGATCCTCGCCATAAGCAAATCCGGTTACAAACTCGATATGACCATCTTCAAACAGGCAGTTTTGCCCGCGACCGCCGTGATTGGCACTGCGGCGACCATCCAAATTCTGTGACGGCATGTCCGCCAGCAGGACGAAGTGGGCTCGCCCCCGATTGCTGGGACAATGGTACTGATTGCACTCGACGTAACCCAACGAATAACCGAAATTGCCACCCATGATCCGCTTGAAATTATCAAGTTGGCATCCTGACGCGTTTCGGATCTGTTCGCGAGCAGGAATCCGGAAAGCGCGATCGAACTTGTTTGCCAAACCAGCGCACAAGACCATCCGATCATCTTCGATTAAGCCGGCTTCTTTCAGCTGCAGTGCATAAGATCCGCTAACACTCAAATTCGGGGTGGCGGGAATACTGGGGAATTCACCTTTTGGATTCATGCTGCTGAAGGCCAACAAGGCCGAGCCAAGACCTCGAAGGTTATCCTGGCAGGCATTGATCCGGCTATTGAACCGCGAATAGGAAAGGGCCGGCAGCAGGATCGAGGCCAACACGGCAACCGCTGCCACGCCGACCAGCATGTCCGACAGCGACCAGGATGTCGGGCGGAGCGTCCTTTCCGAACGGCACGAATCGGACAGCCCGAACTGGTCGCCGGCCTTGCGGACCGTCGTTCGCTCGTCAGAACCGCCATCCAGCATCGCCAGCTTTTGCAACGTGGCTTCGGCAATCAGCCCGTCGGTAATGGGATGGGCTCCGGCCGCGGTCAGTTCGTCCGGATCAAGTTGCTTCTGAACATTGGCGACCAGTTCACTGGTTCGTCGCGCAAGTCCGGGCCGAGGGCCATTGGCACCGTCGAGGAAATCCAATGGCCCGAGGGACGAGCGGAGTTCGAGCAGTTTTTCTTCCAGCTCTGGGTCAGCGTCAATCAACTGCTGGACATCACGTTGTTCTTGAGCGTCCAATGCTCCTAACACGTAACCCAGCAAATCTTCTTGCGAGGGATGTTTCACTTTTTAAATTACGGGTTGTCAGCCAGGTTGCGCGAGACGAGGCAGTCAGGCATTAATCAACATGGCTAGTATTCCAAACGTCGGTTAGCTTGGTGATTGCTGAGTGCAATCGACTCTTGACGGTTCCAACCGGAATCTCAAGCACTTCAGCCGCTTCGCGATACTTCATTCCTTGGTAATATACCAGGTGAATGACCGCCGTCATCGACTCGGGAAGTTCGTCCAATGTCTTTCGCACCAAACGACTCCGTTCCGCCGAGATGGCAAAATCGGAAGGACCTAAATCACCGCTTTCCAAAAGGTTAACTAATCGACCAACGTCTTCATTCTCCTGCTCGCGTGGCGTATCCAGGCTGACCATCCTGTGTCGCTTGTTACGCCGGCGGGCATCAATGGCTGCGTTGGTCGCAATCGTATAAAGCCAAGGTCGAAAGCGTCGTCCTTCTTCAAACAGATCACACTTCAGATGGACTTGCAGGAAGGTCGCTTGAAAAACGTCTTCCGCCATCTCGGCACTACCCAAATAGCGTCGCAAGTAACTGAACAACTCCCGCTCGTAACGATACACCAGTTGAGCATAGAGCTCGCGATTCCCGGTGAGGCGGTATTCGAGAATAAGCTGTTCGTCGGTCACAGGATTTTGCTTGGCCTGGAGTTGGTGGCTAGTGTGATTGAATTGGAAATCGTTGACTTTGGCTCGCATGGCTTAATACGCAGTTTAACGGAGGGAGTTCACAAAAAATGTGAATTTCTCCTGGTTGCGACTCCTTAAAACAGAAAAAGTGGTTTCCTGAAAGTCTCTATCGGGGAGGCCCCCGACACGTTAGGTCCGTTTGACAGTCTTTTTTTGGGGAATTAAACTCGCTGGCCACCCCCGATTGCAAAACCTATGCCGATTGGAACAAATGTGAAGCAGAATTCTTATCAGTGGGCGCGACCAGGAGACGTTAACGCCTTTTTTGGCTTGATGTTAGACAACATCGCGGGTCTGGTATTGATGGTCAGCTTGCTTGCTGGCGCATTTCAGTTCCCTGTAGATTTTGCACTCAAATACATGGTGCCAGGGACTGCTATCGGCGTCTTGATCGGTGACTTGATGTTCTTTTGGCTAGCATTTCGTTATGCCAAACAGACGGGACTGACAAACGTAACTGCCATGCCGTTGGGGCTGGACACTCCCAGCACGATCGGAATGGTCTTGCTCGTTTTGGGTCCGTCGTTTCAAGATGGTCTGGCAAACGGAATGGACGAACAAGCGGCGGCGATGCACGCCTGGCACATTGGTATTTGTTCGATCTTCATTACCGGGATCGTCAAAATGATTCTGGCCTTCTGTTCCAACTGGATTCGCCGCGTCTTCCCACGCGCTGGTCTGTTGGGTTCGTTGGCTGCGATCGCGTTACTGTTAATTGCGTTTACGCAAATGCCGGAACTCGCGGCCAACCCCATTGTCGGATTTGCGTCGCTTGCAATCGTGTTGGTCACGTTGGTGGGTCGCAGCCATTTGCCGTGGAAAATACCGGGTGCTTTGGGCGCGGTCCTCGTCGGTTGCCTGCTTTATTACGCCATGTATGGCGTGCAGTTGGCAACCGGATTTGAGCTGGTAGAGAAAGCAACGGGCCTGGAAAGCGTCTGGTTCCCCACGGGCTGGATCGACGCATTCAAATTCGAGTGGTTGGGATCACTAACCGATTCGCTGGTATACATGGGCTATGTGATTCCGTTTGCCATCGCGACGGTGATCGGGGGCATCGACTGTGCGGAAAGCGCCGCGTCGGTCGGCGACGATTTTGAAACCCGCAAAGTCATCGGTATCGAAGCGGTTGCAACCCTGTTGGCAAGTCTCTGCGGCGGCGTCATTCAGACCACGCCTTACATCGGCCATCCAGCTTACAAGGCGATGGGAGGTCGAGCCGCTTATACGCTGGCGACGGCAATTTTTGTCGGGGGTGCGGGAGTCATCGGATATTTCAGTTTGTTGTTCCTGCTGATTCCCAAGGCGGCGGTTTTGCCGATCCTGATCTTCATTGGCATTGAGATTACGGCCCAAAGTTTCCACGCGACACCGCGGCGGCATTATGCCGCGTTGGCTATTGCCTGTATTCCGGCAATTGCCAAACTGGTCATGATTTACCTGGGGCAATTTGCCTCAGTGATTAATTATGACCCAGTGCCCGACGTGGTTGCGGAAAATCTGCAGCAATTGTGGCTCCACCTGAGCGTGCTGGCGGGCGGCTTTATCTTGACCAGCCTGATTTGGGCCTCCGCCACGGCTCGCATTATTGACCGCCGATTTATCGCGGCTTCCATTTACTTTGCTTTCGGCGGTCTGTTTACACTGTTCGGACTGATGCACTCACCGATTTTCGGCGACAAGATGTTCCTGCCGTGGCAACTGGATGCATACGAACCGGAGCAAAAGCACATCATTATCGAGTTTGCTGCGACCTACCTGGTGATGGCATTGCTGATGTATGGGTTGGGAATGGTCATGAAAGACAAAGTCGTTATCATCACAACCGATGAAGAATACGAAAGCATCGGCGACTGACCTGACCGTGGATCGTCAAGCCGGAGGCGCCAGCGTTCACTCGGTTCGTTTAACGTCAAGCCGGAGGCGCCAGCGTTCGTGGCAACAGAGAAACCAACGGGCCCAACAATCATGATCCATAGCTGCCTCTCCGCGTATGGTTTTCCAGCGACCGCTGCGATCAAATCGCTCACCGATCAAACAACACCGAAACAATCAACGAGGTTAATTGCCCATGCCACTTAAACGCGTTCTCGAGCCTGAAGTCATGGACACGCCCGAAGAGGCCCGCGACTACGACAGAATGGACCATGCAGCAGTCAACCGCTTATTCGTCGAGGACTTGTTGAGTTTTATAAAAGGGCAGGGGATCGCTGACTTGGGCGACGCTCTCGACGTGGGAACTGGAACGGCCCTGATACCGATCGAACTCTGCAGGGCACACTCGTGTTGCCGGGTTATGGCGATTGACATGGCGGTCCACATGCTTGAGTTGGCACGGTACAACATCGAAGCGGCCGGATTAATCGAACAAATCACGCTCGCCCAGGTCGATGCCAAAGCGATGCCTTACCGTGACGGAATGTTTGACGCGGTGGTTTCTAACAGCATCGTGCATCACATTCCCGAGCCGATGGATTGTTTGCGCGAAATGGTGCGAGTCACGCGCCAGGACAACGGGATTGTTTTCGTGCGTGATTTGCTCCGACCGGCAGACGACGAAACGGTCAAACAGCTGGTGCAAACATATGCGGGCGAAGAAAACGCCCACTCCCGGCAAATGTTTGATGATTCGCTGCGAGCCGCATTGTCGCTGGAGGAGATTCGTGAGTTGGTGTTGCAGCTGGGTTTCGATCCCGGAAGCGTGCAGGCAACTTCTGATCGTCATTGGACCTGGGCAGCGGTCAAAAACGCTTGACCGATCTTTGTCGAAATGTGAATTAAGTTTCTCGCTGGCTTGCGGCGATTCTGGAAATCTGCGAATTCTGCGTCGATATTGCTGAATGAACTTGTTTCTGAGATAGTAACAATGGACTGCGGACAAACTGGTCCGGGTCTGTTACAACGAAATCATCATCGGACAAAGTGTCGATCAACTTGGTGGACTCCGGAATGTTAAGAAAAAAGTTTGTCGTGCTAAACCTGTTTGGACTCTTGGTGTTGCTGCTGAATGCCCCGGTTGATGCCCAGGACGCCCCGTCAGTTTCGTTCGAGACCCACATCAAGCCAATTCTGGAAAACCATTGCATCAGTTGCCATGGTCCGGAAAAAGAAGAGGGGACTCGACTGGACATTCGCGACGATGCGATGGATTACATTGAAGTCGGCGATCCCGAAAACAGTGATTTTTACACTCACTTGATCTCGGAAGACGAAGAAGAGCTGATGCCGCCCCCCGAAGAGGAAAATCCACTGACGGCGGAACAGATCGCGCTGGTCAAAACATGGATCAGTGAAGGAGCCGAGTGGCCGGATGGAATCGAAGTTGTTGATGCTCAAAACGTCGAAATATCAGATGACACGACTGCCGACGACGAAAGCGTGGACGAAAAAGACGCGGAGCAACAGTCGGACGCCCCTCCCAGTGACAAACCGGAAAAAACGAAAAACAAATCGGCGAAAGCCCCCGAGGCCGCCAACGACACCATGCTCTGGAATGCGATCGGTTCGTTGCACCCGGCCATGGTCCACCTCCCGATCGGATTGTTGTTGGCGGCGGGCCTGTTTGCCCTGTTCAGCATTCGCGGCAATTTCGTGATGAGCGATTGCGCTTACTACTGCCTGTGGCTCGGTACGATTGGCGCGTGTCTGGCCAGCGTGACAGGTTGGTGGTTTTGCGAGCCCGAGCATCGGGATACGGTCGTACAGCTTTCCGATCTGTTTGACCAGAATCAGGATATCTTTTGGCATCGGACGTCCGCTTTGGTTTGCACGGCATTTGCTATCTTGCTATGCCTGTTTGCGGCCGGTGCGCGGGCGCGCGATCCGGATGATGGCATCATGTGGAAGCTTGGGCTGATGATCCTGGCTGTCGGGATTGGTTTTGCCGGTCATGAAGGTGGCGAATTGACGCACGGTAAAGATCTTTACAAGGATCTCAATGGAATCATTGAAACGATCATTCCGGCGGATATGTTCGGTGGTGAGCAAGCCGACGTTGAAGTTCCGGCGATGGACGACACAACACCCGACAAAACGGGAGCCACGTCAGAAGAGTCTCAATAAGCAATTGTGGCACAGACCTCCGGGATGTGTACTCTGGGTTAATCACGTCTCGGAGATCCGCGCCATTTTCGAGATTCGCTTCTAGCCGCGTCAAATCGAATCGTATTCAACCTGGCATTCGGGCAGTGACCCGAGGAAAATTCGCCCGTAAGATTTTGTTTTGATGCGTGGGTCCAGCACGACAACGATTCCCGTATCGGTCTTACTGCGAATCAGCCGGCCAAATCCCTGCTTGAATTTAATCACCGCCTGCGGCAACTGGTAGTCATTAAACGGATTGCCCCCCGCTTTGCGGATTGCTTCCAGGCGGGCTTCCAACAGCGGTTGGTCGGGAACGCTAAAGGGTAGCTTGGTAATGATCACGTTTTGCAGCGCGTCCCCCTGAACGTCGACGCCTTGCCAAAAACTGGACGTTCCCAACAACACACCGCGCGGGTTGGCTTTGAATCTCTCCAGCAGAACATTTCGCGAAACTCCATCCCCTTGCACATACAGGCCATAGCCTTTGTCGGTCAACCAGGATGTCAACTCGCGGGCTGCCCGCTTCAGGAAGTCGTAACTCGTAAACAGGACGAACGCATGCCCGTCGGTACGCGTTACGTATTGTTTGATGGCCTGAATGGATTGCCTTTCATGGGTGTCGCGATGCTCGGTAGGACTGGTCATGTTGGTTACCAGGATCAACCGCGCCTGCTTGGAGAAGTTGAATGGACTACCCAACTGCAATGTCTCGGCTTTCGTCAGTCCAATTTGTTTCTGAAAAAATCCAAATGAACTGTTGCCGATTGCCAGGGTCGCGCTGGTCATAATGCAACAATCGGTCTGGTTAAACAGGTTTTCGCGCAGCACTGGACCGATATCGATGGGTGCCGCCAGCAGTTTGACATTTTGCTTGCCATAGCGATTGGTGTCGGACTCGATCCAATAGACGCCGCCCTCGATCTCCTGCAACCTCCAGACCTCGAGTTGCGCCGCCAAGGCATCCAACCGGTCCGCGGCAGAAATCAGATCCTGTTTTTCCGCCGGATCCTTCAGGTTCTGGCCAACCGCGAGGACCATTTCGGCCAGTCCGTTTAAGGCGGGTGACAGTGGGTTGGCAACGATGCCTTTTGTTTTTACCCGAATCGTCGTCGCGCGAGATTTCGCGTCCGGTTCGGCATGACGCGCAACCCAGTTAAGCAAGTCGCCAAACATCTCCTCGGCTCGCTGGCGGCAACGGATGACACCTCTTTGACCAAGGCCCGATCCATGATGAACCAGCAATCCCTTGTTGGTCGACTCGTTGTAGAGCTTGGCGAGCGTGTATTCAATTTGCCCCAGCGTAATCCCTAGTCCCAAATGATCGCTGGCTACATCTTGAATCGTGTGTGCTTCATCGAGAATCACGGTGTCATAGTCGGGCAGGATGTTGACGCCGATGCGACGCAATGATAAATCGCTGAAAAACAAGGCGTGATTCACAATCAGGATGTCGGCATTCTGCAACCGTTTGCGGGCCTTGAAATAATGACAGTCATCGTAGGTCGGGCATTTTCGGCCGAGGCAGTTGCCGCTGTCGCTCTGCACTTCGTCCCATACCGAAGGCAGGACACGCAAATCAAGATCCGCTCGAGAGCCATCCGCCGTTTGGCCTGCCCAGACCCTTAATTGCTGGATTTGCTCGTGTTGATCTTCCGAGGAGAAAGTTGCATCAGCTCGCTGCAGCGCTTTTCTCAATCGCCTCAGGCTGATGTAGTTGCCGCGCCCCTTCGCCAGCACAGCAGAAAACTCGAGCGGAATCACGCTGTTGAGCAACGGGATGTCCTTGGAAAGCAGTTGTTCCTGCAAGCTGATGGTATGCGTGGAAACAACGATTCGCCGTTTGCCGCCGTCCTTCGATTCCTGGTTTTCGGCCAGGCTCAAGATTGCCGGCACCAGGTAACCGAAACTCTTGCCAACCCCGGTACCGGCTTCCACGATCAAGTGATGTTTGTTGGCGATGGCGTTGCCCACGGCCTCCGCCATATCCAGTTGTTGCTGGCGATGCTCGTAGTTCTTCAGTCGCCGGGAGATCAACTGGCCTTCACCCAGGATGTCGTGTGAGTTCATTACTCTATTCAAGTTTACGTTCCTGGGCCTGTGCTTCAGCGACTTATTCTAAGCCTTGGATCAGGAAGCGTCGACAGTTGTCAGTGCTCAGTGGTTCAGCATCCTGCCGAATGGAACTAAATTTCAGCCGAGACCGATAGCCGACCTTGCTTTTCGGGCGCCAATCGTGATTAAATGATATATCGGAAAATGCCATCTAACGCTCGTTTTATTAATTTTCAACAGGAGCTGACTCGACGTGAAAGTTGAATTTGAAGGCAGAAACTCTGACATGCGACGAAGCGGTTTCACGCTGGTCGAATTGTTAGTCGTGATTGCGATTATTGCCATTTTGATTGGAATGTTATTACCAGCGGTGCAACTGGTGCGCGAAGCGGCCCGGCGCACGGCCTGCAACAACAACGTGCGGCAGATGGCTTTGGCACTTCACGGCTACGAAGCAGTGCTTGGGAACTTTCCACCCAGTTTTGAAATTGAGCCGGGAACGATTCTTTCCGGGAACAATGGATCCTGGTCAATTCATGGACGGCTGCTGCCATTCGTCGAGCAGGCCAACGCGTACCAAATGGTCGATCTTAACGTCGCCTGGGATGCACAAGTGGACACCGGGATCCCCACGCTCCGAATTCCCCTGTTTCTATGCCCCAGCGAAGTCAATGACACCGTGCGTATTGATACCTCAACTGGGCAACCCAAAATTTACCCGCAAACCTACGGATTCAATTTTGGCTCGTGGCTGGTTTACGATCCGCTTGGAGGAGTGGGCGGCGACGGACCGTTCTATGTTAATAGCAAGACTCGATTCGCAGCGATCCGGGATGGGTCGAGCAACACACTTGGTATTTCCGAGGTGAAGGCGTTTACATCCTACATTCGCAACACCGCTGACCCGGGGCCTGTTCCTCCAACCGATCCCAACGCGTTTGCCGGGTATTCAGGACAATTGAAGCTGGGGCCGGGATTACACGATAACACCGGACACACAGAATGGTGTGATGGCCGCGTTCATCACTCGGGGTTCACGACCGTGTTCACGCCCAATACTCGCGTGAACTATGAACATGACGGCCTGTCCTACGACATTGATTTCAATTCGGTGCAAGAAGGCAAACGAGATGACCAGTCCACGTACGCCGCCATTACGTCGCGCAGTTATCACGCCGGCGGTCTTGTGAATACGGCATTTCTGGATGGTTCGACAAGATCGATTGCCGACACCATCGACCTCACCGTCTGGCGTGCCCTGGGAACAATTGCCGGCGGAGAAGTCGTGAGTAATGATTACTGAAATGGTAAGCGGACGTTTCTTCGCCTCCCGCGACAAGCCCGCGCATTAATGCGACGTACTCGGTTGCCGCACGGATCGTTTTCCTGGCAGACAGCATCCTGCGGGGCACACGTCATGGCTGGCCGGCAGATTGCCAACGACAGATTTTTCGCGGTTGTTCATTCTTTCAACCATCAAATCGACAATCATTTCAATAAACTGCGGATGCGTTCCGACCGAATGGGCGCGACGCATGTTCAGCCCGATTTCCTGACAGACTTCCGCCGCTTCGGTGTCCAAGTCAAACAGGACTTCCATGTGGTCCGACAAGAAACCAATCGGCATGACGATCACGTCCTGGCAACCCTCGTCGCGTAATTGTTTCAGAAAATCGCAAACATCGGGTTCCAACCAAGGTTGCGATGGAGGCCCGGAACGACTTTGGTAAACCAGATCCCAGGAGAAGTTTCCCAACGATTCGGCCACCAAGCGACTGGCTTCCCGCAATTGGGTCTCGTAGTTGCATCCCTCGGCCATCGACATCGGGATGCTGTGGGCGGTGAAGACGAGTCGTGTTTGTGCCCGCCGCGATGCGAGGATCTGGTCGAGTTGCTCGCGTACCCGATCAGCGCACGCTTCGACAAACATGGGGTGATTAAAGAACATCCGCAGCTTGTGAATTTCCGGAGCAGCATCACCCAGCTTTTCACGCGCGACTTGAATGTTCTCGCGGTATTGCCGACAGCCCGAATAACAACTGTAGGCCGACGTAAAAAAAGCGAGGGCTTTCTGAATCCCGTCCGCTTTCATCTGCGCCAGAGCTTCGTCGATTGTCGGGTACCAATTGCGGTTACCGAAATAAATCGGCAGCTCGATTTCGTGCCTGGCCAAGGCCTTTTGCAATTCGGCGATCAAATTGCGATTTTGTTCGTTGATCGGTGAAACGCCGTTGAAATGCTGGTAGTGCTCAGCCACCTCCTCCATCCGCTCACGTGGCACATTTTTGCCACGCAAGACGTTTTCCAGGAACGGCATCACGTCGTCCGGGCCTTCCGGACCACCAAACGAAACAACAATTAGAGCCTGATAGGGAGTCATACTTGATCCTCGGTTAGTTACGATGATTTTAACCGGTTACAACCTTTGGTTAATAACGCGTGAAGCGCGGGATTAGGCCGTAGCCCGACGGCAGCGTATCTGACAGCCAGGCAAAACTTCGGCCTAACCAGGTTTTCAAAGTGCGTCAACAAGTCGCACCCAGTGATGAAGAATTTTGGCTGCTCAAGCGTTGTATCATTGGGACGATGTATCCGACGTGTTTTCTGAGCAAATGATAGCATGGGAATCTTGGGCGTGAATTTGAGTTTTAAAATTCGACTTTCTTGATCGCCACATGGTTCTCGCAAGACCGCCGAAATTTCAACCTGTCTTGAATGTATGTCCATTCATACAATTGTCTGCAACGAAAACAACAAGTCATCTTTGACGGCGGAGCGAATTTCGAATGAGTCTGGTTTGCTTGAGCTTCTCGCACAAACACGTTCCGATTTCAATCCGCGAAAAATTGTACTTTGATGCGGATGCAACCGCGAATGCTTGCGCGGTTCCGCTGTGGTCAGGACAAACCAACTCAACTGACCGAAATGGTTGTATTGTCGACCTGCAATCGAATTGAAATATACGCCTGCACCTCCTCCGAACTGACTTCCCTTGAAAATGAGCTCGCAACCAGAGAAATTTGTGAATTTGTCGCCGACGCACGGGGGTTGGATCCCGTCCAGCTGAATCAAATCGGACGCTGGTTCCACGGCGACGAAGTGATTCGACATCTCTGCCGAGTGGCTTGCGGATTGGAATCGCTCGTGCTGGGCGAGCCGCAGATCCTGGGACAGGTTGGCGATGCAATGAAGACCGGGTTAATCATGGATTCTTGTGGAATCGTTTTGACGCGGTTGTTCCAGGCATCCATCAAAGCTGGCCGCCGAGCCCGGCATCAAACTCGCATCAATCAGGGTTCGTTGAATGTTTCGACAGCTGCCGTCAACACGGCGGAACGGGAACTGGGTTCGGTTCAAGGTAGATCGGTTGTTCTGCTGGGTGCCGGCGAAATGGCAGAATTGGCTCTTGAGCAGTTAAGCAAAAAAGGCGTTGGCGAAATCTTTGTTGTCAATCGCACCATCGAGGCTGCCAAAATCCTGGCCGACAGATACGGTGGTAAACCGCTGGTTTTTGAGCAAATGATGAGAGTTCTGCCCAGTGCGGATATCCTGATCTGCTCAACCGGCGCACCGCATACGTTGATCACCAAGCAAATGATCGAGTTGGCGATGCCGGCGAGGTGTGGCAGGCAACTGATGATTCTGGACATTGCCGTCCCACGCGACGTCGAACCGACGGTCGATGAGATTCCCAACGTGATTCGCTGCGATGTCGACGATTTGTATGTGGCGACCGGCAATTCTGCGTCGCTGCGTAACCAACAGGTTCCGGAAGTCGAGCAACTTATCGAATCCGAGTTTCACCAGTTTGTCGGCTGGTTTCGGTCAGTCGGCGTCGAGCCGACGATTTCGGAACTTCGTGTCAAAGCCGATGGTCTTCGTCAGACTGAATTGCATCGACTTGCATCCCTGATTCCTGACGTCAGCGAATCGGATTGGCAAGTGATTGAGCGTTTTTCCAAATCGCTTACAAAAAAACTGTTTCATGATCCAACCGTGCGTCTGCGTGCGCTGCATGGCACGCGCAGTGCGACCAATCACGCGCAGGCGATTCGGGAGTTGTTTAATCTAGAATTCGTCGACGAATCAAAATTTTCGTCTGCGGCGCCATCCGTCGACAGGGCAGATATCGGATGAACCAGCGGGCTGACATTGAAGCTGTACGCAAACTGGTATTTGGAAGTCGGCGATCAAAACTTGCACTTTGGCAAACGCGCCATGTGGTCGAAAACCTGGTGCGAGCGTTTCCCGGCTTGACTTGCGAAATTGTCGAGATCAATACTGCGGGCGATAGAAATATTGACCAGCCACTCCCCGAGATCGGCGGTAAGGGACTATTTACCGCAGAACTCGATCAGGCGATCCGGGGTCGTCAAATCAATATCGCGATCCATAGTCTCAAGGACCTGCCTACGGAGTCAGAACCGGGGATTTCCATAGCTCCGGTGCTGCGACGTGAAGATCCCCGCGATGTGTTGATTTCCCAATCCGGTCATCCGTTCGAAGAACTCGCCCCCGGATCGGTCGTTGGCACCAGCAGTCCCCGCCGTAGCTCACAGTTGCTTGCCCTGCGGGGAGATGTTGAAGTGCGTTCGATTCGTGGCAATGTCCCCACGCGCATTGCGAAGGTTGAGAAGGGAGACTACGACGCCGTGGTGTTGGCGGCGGCGGGGGTTATCCGAGTCGGGTTGGAAAATCAGATCGTGCAGTGGTTTGACAGTGATATCGTCATGCCGGCTCCTGGCCAAGGCTGTATCGCGGCTACGTTTCGCTCAGATGACGAGACAATCAAATCGATGTTGGAGTCGATCACCGATCACGAAACCAGCTGGTGCGTGGCGGCCGAACGATACCTGCTGAGCTTTCTCGGCGGCGGTTGTTCGGCGCCGATTGCGGCGTTCGCCAACGTCACGGATTCGAAGCAGATCAGTTTAAGCGGGCGAATTTCGATGTTGGACGGTTCCAAATCGGTGACGAAATCCAAGACCGGCGGTGATCCCGAAAGCGCGGCGCGAGAGTTAGCCGCTGCGATGCTGGCTGACGGGGGGGCACAGATCCTGGAGTCGATTCGTCGACCCTTGGCCGGTAAACGTATCGTTGTCACGCGGGCCGCGGAACAATCGGGTTTGATGTTCGGTCGCTTGCGGGAACTGGGCGCCGAACCGCTGGAAATGCCGTTGATCAAATTCTCGCGGCTGGCCACGTCCGAGAACTCGCAGGAAATTCTCAACCAACTCAGCCAGTTTGACTGGATTATTTTTACCAGCGTTAATGCAATTCGCATCTTTTTTGACTTGCTGTCCGAGCCGGCGCAATTGGAGGGAGTCAAAATCGCGTGCGTCGGTCGCAAGTCGGCCGCAGTTATGGCGGCGTGTTACCGGCCAGCTGATTTTGTTCCCTCACGATTTACCAGCGATACTTTGGCCGACCAGATCGAGTTGACCGGTGGCGAGCGAGTGCTCTTGCCGGGCCCTCGCGTCACGCGGCCCAGATTTTTGGAAAGCCTCCGCGGCAGAACGCCACCGTGACGCAGTGGGCTTTATATGAGACGATTCCGGTTGAAATCGGAGCCGATAGAATCGCGGAGCTGCGGGCCGGCATTGATGCGGTGACTTTTGCCAGTCCCTCGGTTGTGGATAGTTTTTGCCGCCAGTTAATCGACTATCGCGAGATCCTCCGGTCGAGTGTGGTAGCCTGTATTGGCACCACGACCAGTCGTCGCGCCAGGGAACTTGGTGTTCGAGTCGACATTGTTCCCGAAGAGTTTACGATTCCGTCGTTAGTCGAATCGCTGGCTCGGTACTCAAAATGGACACGGCAGTCGTGAAATGAAATCCGAAGATCTACGAACCCAGTCTTTGATCAGGCGACCCCGTCGGTTACGTCAATCGCCCGCCATGCGCCGCATGTTGCGGCAGGTTGCGCTCACTCCCGCCGATTTCATCTATCCGCTGTTTGTGACGGCCCAGCAAAATACAAAAATCGAAATTCCCTCCATGCCGGGCCAGTTTCAACTGTCGATCGAACATGCGGTTGAACAGGCGCGAGTCTGCCAAGCAGCGGGAATTCCAGCCGTGATTTTGTTTGGAATTCCGGCCGACAAAGACGCCATTGGTAGCGACAGTTTTGCGAGCGACGGCATTATCCAACAGGCGACAGGGGCCATTAAATCGGCGTTGCCAGATGTGATTGTGATCGCCGATGCCTGTCTGTGTGAATACACCGATCACGGTCACTGCGGCGTGCTCAAGACAGATGCCGACAACGTGGAACATCCAAATTTGCCACTGGGTTTCGTCCTGAATGACGAAACGCTCAAAATTCTCGGTCAGGTCGCAGTCTCCCAGGCGCAAGCGGGCGCCGATATCATCGCACCCAGTGGGATGATCGATGGCATGGTCGCGACGATTCGACAGTCGCTGGACGCCGCGGGATTTGATCACGTGGCGATCATGTCCTATAGCATCAAATATGCTTCGGCGTTTTACGGTCCTTTTCGCGATGCGGCCGATGGCGCACCCAAGTTCGGTGACCGTAAAACGCATCAAATGGATCCCGCCAACCTCGATCAGGCGTATCTGGAAGCGGACCTGGACATCGAGCAAGGAGCGGACTTTTTAATGGTCAAACCGGCGCTTGCTTACCTGGATATCATCCACCGAATCAAACTGCAGCATCCCGAAATGCCTTTGGTGGCCTATAACGTCAGCGGCGAGTACGCGATGATCAAGGCTGCTGCGGCCCAGAACTGGATCAACGAAAAAGAGACCGTCCTCGAAACTCTAACCGGCATCAAACGTGCGGGTGCCGACTTGATCATTTCCTATCATGCCCCCGACGTTTGTAATTGGATACGCCATGAGTGACATGACCACCAAACCTGGCCGCGCCCCTGAAACGCCGGACACCGGGCAGATTGACATTTCAGAAAAAGGGCGAAACGCGGACGGCCAGCCGATTTCGCTGGATCGGCGTTTGTTCATGCAGTTTACGGCGTTCAGCAACTGCCCGCTCGGAGGTCTGATCGAACGGCTGAACAAGGAGCAACCGCAAATGGTGGTGTACCAGGACGTCAATGACGCGCGGGGCGTTGGGATCCTGGCCTTTTGCGAAGATCCGAATTATCTCGTCAATGAGTTCGCTTCATTGATCAACGCTCCGCTGTTGGCGTCGATGATACAAAAGCACGAATTCACGATGCTTGGCAGGACATACACGATCGGTTACGAAAACGATTTGCAAGACGTGTTGATTGATCGTCCGGCCCAACGGGTCTGCGATCTGGCAACGCCCTGGGCTGTTTGGTATCCGGTGCGGCGCAATGGCCAATTCGAAAAACAACCGCGAGAGGAACAACGCAAGATGCTGATGGAGCATGGTGGGATTGGGCACGCGTATGGTAAGGCAGGTTTTGCGACGGATATCCGGCTGGCCGGTCACGGTCTGAACAAAGAAGATCACGATTTTATTGTGGGGCTGCTCGGTAAGGAGCTTTTCCCGTTGTCGGCTTTGGTCCAACACATGCGACGCACGCGTCAAACTTCGGAATTTATTGATTCCATGGGTCCGTTTTTCGTCGGCAAGGCGATTTGGCAGCCGCAGTCAGGCAACGTCAAAAGATAATATGTCTTCGAACGAACCTCCCAGAATCGCGATCGTCGGAGGCGGTATTTCGGGGCTGTCGGCGGCCTGGTTTCTGGAACAGCAAGCCGCGATGAATCAACGGCCGCTGCAAATCGATCTTTACGAATCTGGCGCGCGGCTGGGAGGGAAAATCCGCACCGAACAACGCGCGGGGCTCGTGCTGGAAGCAGGTGCCGAAAGTTTCCTCTCTCGCAAGCGCGCTGGCGTGGCGTTGTGCCGGGCCCTCGGTATCGCGGACCAACTGCGCGGCACGCGACCGGAGCACAAAAAGACATTTGTCTGGCACGAAGGTGAGCTAAGTCGACTCCCCGAGGGTCTGACCGGGTTTGTGCCGGGAAACCTGGGTTCGCTCCGCTCCACCTCGTTGCTGTCGGTCGCCGGCAAATTGCGAGTGGCGGCCGATCTTGTTCTACCGGCCCGACGAGGTGCAGACGACGAATCACTGGCCAGCTTCATTTCACGGCGAATTGGGCGCCAGGCCTACGAACGCCTCGTTCAACCCCTGCTTTGCGGCATTTATTGCGGAGACGGAAACGAGCTAAGCTTGCTCGCAACCTACCCCGAATTGAGGGAACTGGAAAAGAAACACGGCAGCCTGATTCGCGGGCTGCGATCTCGCAAAAATGGCGAAGCCCCCGATTCGTATCCTCCGTTCGTCACGTTGCCCGGCGGCATGTCCGATTTGGTGAGGGCGATTTCCCGGCAACTGAGTCGCACCAGGATTCAGCTTTCGCACCCGATAAGCTCGCTTCAGCGGAGTTCGACCGGGTACGAGATTAACGAGGTGTGTTATCACGCGGTCATTTTCGCGACCCCCTCGTTTGCCACGGCCGAATTGGTAAGCGATTTCGTTCCCGAGTTGGCCACGCAATTGTACGCGATTCCGCACGTCTCCACGGCGGTCGTCAACCTCTGGTTTGATTCCGACGCGATCGAACATGAATTGGATGGATACGGGTTCGTCATTCCTTCGTCCCAACAAAACGGCGTGACAGCCGTGACGTGGACTTCATCAAAACACTTCGATCGAGTGGACGCGGGACGAAAGCTGATTCGCGTTTATCTTGGTCGATCGGGCGCAGAAATTGATGCCCAGATACCGGACAATGAAATTTTGAAAGTGACCAGACGCGAACTGGGGCGGACGATGGGCGTTGATATCGAAGCAGACAACTACCTGATTCATCGCTGGATCAAAGGCTCTCCGCAGTACACGCTGGGGCATCTGGAACGGCTGGCCAGTATCGAAAAATCGCTGCAAAAATTACCCGGCGTCTATCTTTGCGGTGCATCCTATCGGGGAGTCGGTATTCCCGATTGCATCGGCGAAGCGGAACACGCTGCCACGGCAGTCTTGAACTATCTGAAAGCGGAAGAAAAATGACAGACAGGTCAAAACAACTTTTTGAACGGGCCAACCAGGTCTTTCCCGGTGGTGTCAACTCGCCCGTGCGGGCGTTCCGTTCGGTGGGTGGCACACCCCGGTTCATTCGCCGCGGCTCGGGCCCCTATCTGTATGACGTCGACGGTCAGCGGTACGTCGACTATATCCTTTCGTACGGTCCCCTGATTCTTGGACACGCTCATCCGGAGGTGGTTGCGGCCATCAACGAAGCGGCTGCCGACGGAACCAGTTTTGGTGCTCCAAACGAACGATCGCTTGAGCTCAGCCGAGCTGATCCAACAGTACATGTCCGGGTTGGAGATGTTGCGTTTTGTCAATTCCGGGACGGAAGCGACGATGAGTGCGATTCGACTGGCGCGAGCTTTTACCGGTCGCGACAAGATCGTCAAATTCGAAGGGTGTTATCATGGTCACGCAGATTACTTGCTGGTTCAGGCTGGTTCCGGAGTTGCCACGCTCGGTCTGCCCGATTCGCCCGGCGTAACAGCTCATACGACTCAGGATACTTTGTCGGCGCCGTACAACGATTTGCTGGCGGTCGAAAAGCTGTTCGACGAATTCGGATCTGCCATCGCGGCCGTGATTGTTGAACCGGTGGCGGGCAACATGGGTTTGGTGCTGCCGCAGGAAGGATTCCTGCAGGGTTTGAAAAACGTCTGTCATCAAAATGGAGCGCTGTTGATTTTTGATGAAGTCATGACGGGGTTTCGAGTTGCTCCCGGTGGTGCGCAGGAACTGTTTGGAATTACTCCAGACATCACGGCGCTGGGAAAAGTGATTGGCGGTGGCTTACCGGTCGGTGCCTACGGTGGACGGCGCGACATCATGGAACTGGTGGCACCGCTCGGTCCGATGTATCAAGCCGGCACGCTGTCCGGAAACCCACTGGCGATGGCTGCCGGAAAGGCGACGATTGAAACGTTGATGTCTGGCGACCATTGGGCGCGTTTGGAAGAAATTGGTCGCGCGATCGATGAGGGGATGCGCCGCGTTGCCGACGAGCACGAAATCCCGGTCGCTCTAACAAGGGCAGGCACGATGAGCGGCATGTACTTTTTGGAAAGTGCACCGACCAACTGGTCCGAGGTCAAGCAAACCGACAAGGACCGGTTTCGGCAATTTTTTCACGCCATGTTGGAAAACGGAGTGCACCTGGCACCTTCACCGTTCGAAGCTGCGTTCATCTCGACGGCCCACGACGCCGAGGCAATCGAAGTGACCATCGAGGCCGCAAACAGGGCGTTTGGAGCGATTGTTTCGGCGGCGCGGCCAGGCATTGAGTCAGGCCCGGGGAGGGCAACGACTACGGCAGACTTGAAAAACGGCAACCCTCCCCGGCCGCTACCGCGTCCGACCCTCCCATGAGGAGGGTTCAGAGGAGAGGTCGACGTCTCAGCGGCGGGCGAGGGTTGTTGATTCCGCCAAGAATCTGTTTTCCGACTTCCCGACCCTCACGTCTCGCCAGCTGAGCAACACTCCTATGCCGAATGTCCGGCGTTGATGACGGGCGTCGTTTCTGACTCGCTGCACAGGACGACCATCAGGTTACTTACCATCGCAGCCTTTTGGCTTTCCGACATTTCAATAATGTTGCCTTCCTTGAGATGCCTCAGCGCCATTTCGACCATGCTCACGGCGCCTTCGACGATCCGGGCACGGGCGTCGATGATCGCCTCAGCCTGTTGACGCCTGAGCATCGCACCGGCGATCTCGGACGCGTAAGCCAGATGGCTGATTCGAACTTCCAGGATTTCGACGCCGGCCATCGCCAACCGTTGGGTCAGCTCATGCTGAAGCTCGGCATTGATGTCCTCCGAATCGCCTCGTAGCGAAGTCTGACCTTCTTCGGCCGCATCGTAGGGATGCTTGGAAGCGACGGTTCGCAACGCCGACTCGGTTTGGACTTCGACGTACGATTCATAATCCTGCACATCGAAAGCCGCTTGAGCCGTATTGCTGACTCGCCACACAACAACGGTTCCGATTTCAATCGGGTTTCCGCGCAGATCGTTCACCTTGAGTTTCTCACTATTGAAATTGTTCACGCGCATCGAAATTGTGCGGCGCTCGGTAAACGGGTTCACCCACCACAGACCTGGTTGGTTAATCGTACCGATGTAGTTGCCGAACAATAGCACGATCTTGCCTTGATTCGGCTTTACCATGGTCAATCCGATCAAGATGAAAACCCCGATCAGCACCGGGGCAAGGATGATTCCCATGATCAACATGGGGATGCCTGCCGTTGGATTGCTGATAATTTTTTCTTTTGTTGGTTGCACGATTCTCATTGCTATTCGCCTCTGACAAAGGGCCTTTCAAAAACCCGCTGGCAAGTCCCAACTTGCCGAATGTTCATGTTGTGTTTCAACCATATTCGCTGGAAAAGTGCGATTATTGTCGAAAACCGGCCCGGATTGTACAGCTCGCCGGGGGGATTGGCACTGCCCCAGTGGTGCTCACGATACGTATTTGTCGCCAGTTCTGCGATAAGTGACCTCTCTTTCTGGGAGAGGTTGCCGTCTCAGCGGCGGATGAGGGTTTTATAAAAAGGATTTAGTTTGGAATACAACTAAATCCGATTGTCGTGTTCCAGAAAAAGGGCGAAGCAGCTTTCGCCGAACCGCTGACAAGATACCGGCGGCCAGCGGCTTGCCGGATGACAAGCTAACGGCGGCTCAGCGGCCTTGCCGCTTACGAGAAATGCGCTAACCGACTGGTAGCTCGGTACCGATTAGACCGAATACAGTCTCGTCGAATGCCAGAGTTTTTTTGCGCTGCTGCTCGTTAAGAAATTCGATGATTTCAAGGCCGACCAGATTGAACGATGGAATGAGGCTTCGATTGGTTCGAACGGCGGCATGAAAATACCACGGAAAATCCATTTCGCCGTCACGGTAAAAAGCAACGACGAGTTCCTGGTAAATCATGTCGGCTTGGGTGATGATCGAAAAGCCTTCATCGCTCATGTCGCTGGTCACCCCGATGCCGATCTGTTCGGGATCATGGCCCTTGTGCGACCACGGGGAAAACACTACCGGCAAGCATCGGTTGTAACGACGCGAATGTCGCAAATCGTTTGACATTGTCAAATTGGGCGTTGTCAGATCGATGATTTTTCGAATGAAGGGTGCGGCATTCTTGTTCTGTTTGCGACCAAATAGATTCATGGGCTTGCTGCTGCTATCGCGATAGTTTTGTTGGGAAAGTCCGCAAACATAGGTTTTCGTTAACACGATGTGTGTTGTTTTTGCGCCTTTCGGCTCGGCGCTTGGTAGGACTTTTGTGTCATGACGATTGACCCGATTAAAGTCCAGTTCCAGGAGGTTGGTTTGCCCCCGACTTATGTCGGAATCGTCTCAAATTGAGCGAGCCGTCTTGAATCTGAACGGAGCTGGAGGCTGTTCCGACTCCGAAAATGCCGGTTTTTCAGTCTATTCCGGTTTTTTCGCGGTTGGCATGTGTGTTGCATTACGAGTCGATCGGAGCCAGCGAGAAATTCTTTCTATCTTGATCTCCCAAAGTGATTGCCTCCTTTCTTCGCTGGCTCTTTTAATTTGCCTCATATTTGCCTGGCGAATAATTATTCACCCGGGCAAAGCCGGTAACCCGACCACCTCACGGTAACGTCGCTCTCTCAGGGTTACTGGCTTTTTTTATGCGCGGGTGGCTACAAAGAAACCCAGCGAAACAGGATCGACATTCCTTGCCCGCCGCCAACGCATAGCGTGGCAATTCCGAGCGCATCGGGTTCACCCCTTTGCTTCAGCCGATCGTGGAGCGTCATCACCAATCGCAAACCGCTGGCGCCGAGTGGGTGTCCGATCGCCATCGCGCCGCCCCAACCGTTGATCCGATCCAGAGGGAGGTCGAGTTCTGCGGCCGATGCCAGTACCTGGATGGCAAACGCCTCATTGATCTCGTACGCCGCAATATCGGTCGCCGATAGTCGGTGTCGTTCAAAAATCTTCCGCGTTGCCGGAACGGGGCCCATGCCCATCAGTTCCGGAGGAACGTGCGCGACTTGGGCGTCCACGATTTCCAGCCCACTGGTAATTCCCAGTTTTCGGGCCAGTCCAGATTCGATTACCCAGCCACTGGTCGCTCCGTCGGTCAAAGGCGAACTGGTGGCGGCCGTTACCGAGCCATTCTCGGTAAACGCTGGAGGCAGACTGGCCATTTTTTCACGGTCCACCGGATAACGAATGAACTCGTCTTGCTCGACAAGAAAAGGATGGATCTGGTCCGAATACCAGCCTTTTTCGAACGCCGCAAACGCCAGTGTGTGGCTGGCAGCGGCGAGGTCTTCCTGTTGTTCACGCGTGATTTGAGGAAAGTTGGCAGCAACCCGCTCGGCTGTTTCGCCGTTGGGCGTGTAGGCCAGGGGGTTAACTGATTTAATACGATCCGACTCAGAAAAATTTGCGCCCGCGTCGCGGAATGCGACTCATCGATTCGATTCCGGCGGTCAAATAGCACGAGCCCCAGCCCGCGATAATTCGAGACGCGGCGATTGCTACCGATTCCAAACTGCTGGCGCATAACCGGTTGACCGTCATCCCGGGGACGTCTAGCCCGACGCCAAGCGCTGCCATGCGGCCAACGTTGTATCCCTGTTCGTGTTCAGGGTACGCGCATCCGACCACCAAATCATCGGGCCCATGAGTCCAGATTGCGGCATGTTTTTTTGCCTGGGCCGCGAGGATTTCAACCAGCAGATCATCCGCCCGAACATCTTTGTACGTTCCTTTGAACGCGCGCCCAAAGGGTGTGCGCAGACCCCCGGTGAAGATGGGTTTGTTCATGTCAATTGTTCCGAGTCAACTCTGGGGACACGTTGAGTAGTTGTTTCGGACCCATTTATAACCGGACGCGGTTGTGAAGGGCAGGTGCGAAGTGTACCCAGTACCCAGTACCCAGTACTCAGTACTCAGTACTCCGTACTCCGTACTCCGTACTCCGTACTCCGTACTCCGTACTCAGGACTTAGGACATTGCACGCAAGAAATAGCCACCCCTGGCACGAAACCGGCGCATAAAAAAACCGCCCACAAATTGTCGGCGGTTTCCGTATTGACTATTTGTCCGCGATCTGTCACTTGCGGCGACGAACGATCAATCCAGACATCGCGAGCACCCCTAACAAACCCGCAGATGCGGGCTCAGGAATTTGGACGGTGTAGCGTAGGAAATTTCCCGCCACGGATTGGGTTCCCCAGCCGTCGGTCGCGAAATCAAAGCGGCTGAGATGATCAACACCGGGATCAGCACCCCCTCCAGACGAGAACACATCAAATTCGAAAGTATCTCCCGGAGCCAGACCAAGCGACGACAGCGAGACCTGAATACTTTGTGTGAACGGATGGCCTGCGTCGCTCGCAAAAATGTTACCGCCTCCGATGTAAGTTGCATCCGTCAGGCCCCACGCGACGCCATCCCATTGCCGGAGTTCAGCGCCGGCGCCGGAGCCACTATCGTCGGCCCACGATCCAATGAAGTCCGTAATTCCACGACCCCAATCAACATTTCGGTTCCAAGTACCAGGGTCGGTTGAGTTATCCCCGTCGCTGGTGTCAGCGGTTCTGTCGAAACCGACGATGTATTTTCCCCAGTTCGTCGCGTCGATGTCTCCAACAAGGTCAATTGCAAAGTACAAAAAGTTCGAGTCGTTGGTTACTCTCACTTCGGCAATGTCCAGATGATCGAAGCCCTGTGACTGAAAGAAGTCATGAAGGTCCCCACCAGCCAAATGGTTACCTGTGTTGTCGGTATAAGTGTCTGCTGCTGCGGAAGAACACATCGCCGCAACTGCGACAATAAAAACAAGTTGCTTTAACATGCGAAAAATCCTGTAAGTCGAAAATATCGGTACTCTGGCCAAGACTTCAGTATATTTAGGTGGATCGGTCAAGAACAAGAAAAAATCCTCACGGCTTGGCAGTTTTTTGAGGAAAAACGAGTTTTGGCCATGCCGGGCGGCTTCAACTGATCTCTTTGAAGAGCCGTTGAGGGGGGGCCTTTCGCAGTCCCAACAAGAAAACGGCGACATTTGCCGATTATCAACGCAATCAGTTTGGAGCCATCCCCAAATCGGCTTGGGTTACTCCGTCGGCCAGTTTATCGACGTGAAATGCTTCGCCAGTTGGCGTGAAGATCCCGAGGTCAGTCACGATTTTGTGGACCACGCGTTTTCCGGTGAGGGGTAGGGTGCAACGGCGCAACAATTTGATCTCGCCGTTTTTTGAAAAGTGAGTCAGCATCACAATGATTTGTTTGGCGCCGTGAACCAGGTCCATCGCGCCCCCCATTCCGGTTACTTTCTTGCCTGGAATCATCCAATTCGCCAGGCTCCCTTCGGCATCAACTTGCATCCCGCCCAAAACGCAAACGTCGATATGGCCGCCGCGGATCATGCCAAAACTCGTCGCGCTATCGAAATAACTGGCACCGCTCTTGACCGAAATGGTTTCTTTGCCGGCGTTGATCAACGTCGGCGATACGGTGGATCGGGTTGGGCGCCCGCTGACTCCCAGCACACCATTTTCTGAATGGATCCAGATGTTTTTGTCGGCCGGAATTCGTTCGGCAATCAATGTGGGAATCCCGATTCCCAAATTTAAACTCGCTCCGTCTGCGAGCATGCCGATGACTTCATCCGCCATTTCGTGTTGCGACCAGCCAGCTGGTTTGTTGTTCATGAAAAAATCCCAATCGTAAACCTGGATCTTCCGTCTCGTTTAACGCCCAGCCGGAAAGGCAGGCTCACCGGAAGCCTGGTGATTGCGCGGGTTACTTTGTTGTCTGGTACTGCTTCTCCAGTCGCTTGCTGATTTTATCGCGTTCAAACTCGCCCAGATTTGAATCGACCTTGCTCACGGCTTCGAACACCATTCGTTCGCGAGTCGCCGAATCGGCCCAGCGGACGTTTGCGTCTTTGCTCAGCTTATGCAGCGGATCGAAATAAATAAACAGCTCGTTGGGCTTGACGTTCGGGGCCCGCCACACAGAAATTCCGTTCTCCCTGTCATAGAACTCATACGAAGCGACATGGCGTTTGCCGCCGCCACCGGGAGCGTCGCATACGAACGTTGGCACGTTGAACCCGGCCGTAATTCCGCGAACCTGTTTTTCCAGTTCCACGCCCTCGGCGACCGTCGTCCGCAGGTGTTCACAGCCAGGAACCATGTCGTGGATGTAGACATAATAGGGCTGGATATTGATGTACGAGAGCTTCTTGGTCAGGCTCATCATGATTTGAGCATCGTTGTTCACGCCTTCCTGAAGCACCGCCTGATTGCGCACGATGACTCCTTCGGCGTACAAACGATCCATGGCGTTTTTACTCCATTGTGTGATCTCAATGGGCGAGGAAAAATGCGTATGGATGACGACTTGCTGGCCGCGCGATTTGCCCAGCCGGTGCATATCAAGAAACGCTTCAGTCCAGCTTTCGTCGGTCGTGATTTTTTGCGGCAAAATCGCGATGCCTTTGGTGGCGTAGCGAATACGGCGAATGTGGTCGATGCCCAACAAACGCTCACCGATAAGCCGAATATGCTTGGCCGTCATGTTGAACGCGTCACCGCCCGAGATGACGACGTCTTCGATTTGCGGAGTTTCCTCGATGTATTTGAATGCGGGTTCCCATTTCGCGGCGTTAGCACCGTAGGTGTCTTTATCAACCGCCTCGGTGGAACCGCCAATGATCCGGCTGCGCGTGCAATAGGAACAATAAACGGGGCACGTCGTCAGCGGCAGAAACAAAACTTTGTCCGGGTACCGATGGGTCAGCATCGGAACCGGCGAATCGACGTCTTCATAAAGCGAATCGGCCAGGTAGTAAGGGTGGTCCGGCAGCATTTGCGACGCGATCGGCAGGAACTGTTTGCGGAGTGGGTCGTCCGCCGGATTATCCCAGTCGATCAAGGCAAACACGTACGGCGTGATGCGAATGTTCATCGGCGCAATATGCAGGGCGGCCTCGATATCAGCAATGAACTCGTCGCTAACCCGCGAGCCAAGTACCTGTTTAACTTCCTTGAGTTTCTTAACGCTGTTTTTGGACTGCCACAAATAATTGCCAAACTCTTCGCGCGAGATGTTCTTCCAGCCGGGAATCGTTTTCCAGAATTCGTCATCGCGAAATTGGCGATGGTCCAGTGAAGTGGTGGCGGAACGCGGTTCGGGTTGAATCATGTGATTGTTCAAAAATTAAGTTGAGATTGGTCAAAAGTTGTGTAACGGCAAGCCGGAGGCGACTGCGTTTGTCATCTCAGCAAAAGCTGATGGGCTCGGCACAATCCAACCC
>CAVONL010000024.1:0-61382 GCA_963697295.1 uncultured Planctomycetaceae bacterium
CCAGGTAGAACCGGTTTCGTCTGTTCAGAAATCCAAATTGTGTCGGGCAAAGCGTAGTTTCACGCACGTGATAGCCAAATTGGTTCAAAACCTCGATCAGCCGGGCATGACCTTGGGATCCGGCAAACTCGGGAACGTTTTCCAGAGCGATCGCCGGCGGTCGATGTGCTATGATTAGTTGTAGAACATTCAGGAACGCCAAGCTGCGGGCGTCGTCGACGTCATACTGATCGCCGCGGCGTGTATACGGTTGGCAAGGCGGTGACATCCACCAGGTTTTATCAGCCCATTCCTCGGTCTCGCTTGGTGACAAAGACTCAATCGTCTTGCAGGCGACCGGATGACGAAAATTTAAACCGTAAACAGCAAGCGCGTTGCGATTGATGTCGACCGCCGTATGAACTCGTGCGGTCGCCCCCATCGCCTCCGCGAAACCGCCAATCCCGCAAAAAATCTCGACAAATTCACCACTTGGCTGCGACCCCATCGTCAACGACCGCTCAGCGTGGTGAGCCTTTGTCGAAGCTTTTTCTTTTGGCCATCATCATCACAAACGCGGATCGCTGCCCGAATGGCAATGCGGGCTTCCTTGTAGTCGCCTTTCTCACAATGGGAATCGGCAAGCTGAATCAACTCGTTGAGCTGTTGCTGTTTTTCGGCGATTGCTGCGGCCCTGGCAGCTTTGATGGCCTCCACGCTAAGATCGCCGCTTTGAGCGGTGCTCCCCGGATTGCTGTAAATTCTCGAAGGTCGAGTAACCACCTCTTCGTCCAGCGGCGGTCTTGTCAAATCCAGCTGACCGCTGTTGATCGCGCGGGTTACCGCGTTGTCGCGCGGCACGATGATGTTTCCGCCATCACCGACAACGGGCGTAACACCCGTCACAAAGGGTACAAAGGCGCCATCAATGACTGATCCTCCAAAGCCATTTTGAACGACGATACTGGGAGTGGTTGAAACGATCGAACGCGAGTTGCCTTTACCCATCTGAAATCCCAACGAATAGCCTCCGCCGTTGGGTCCGATGTGAGCGAAGCCAAATCGCGCGTCCGAGTTGGGATCGTAACCGCCGAATGGCGGAATGGCAGCGCCGAATCCTCCCTGGTTGAACCCGATGTTGGGCATGATGCCTCCCGGGCCGTATCCGACGATGCGAGAACCCGGGCCCCGCCCGCCTGGAATAGAAAAACCGAAATTGACGCCCTGACGCTCGTAAAACGAATCGTTAACTGAGGTGAACGGGGTCGAGACTTGTATCTGTTGGGCGACAAGGGTGCCGCTTACCAAAATGGACATCATGCCGAGCGCGAACGAGGCGAAAATTTTTGGCAGTTGCTCGAATGATAAAGGCATACAAATAATCCCCATGCGAAAATACGGCCCCTGCCACCGGCGCAAACCGTGTCCAAATCCGATAGCTGCTCAAGATTGTACGAGATTGACGCAAGTTAGGTCAACTTTTCGTCCATGAGGAACAGAATGCTATTGGGCTAAGCTGGCGACTTCTGGTAAAAACACTGGCAAATCGTCGACCCAAATCATCATGGAACCGGATGGCGTCGATGGAAGACGAGTGCCCCAAACGATGTAAACGTCCAGTCAAAAAAGATGCAGGGATTGAAATGGAAGTCGCACAGTTTGCAGAATACGCCAATTTGGCTTTGACCTGGATCGGATTCGGAACCATTGTCGGCTTGGCCGCCAAAGCGGTTATGCCAGGCCGCGATCCTGGCGGAGCAATTGCCACTTTGATGATGGGAATTGCCGGAACACTGATCGGGTGTGCGATCCTGAAGTATTTTTATCCCTCGCAGAACATTCAGCCCATCAGCGTCGAGGGGTTTGCCATAGGTGCGGGTGGCGCTTTCGTGTTGCTGATTTTTTACAAGGTTTTGGGCGGGTACTGGTTCGTGGAGGGAGAGCAAACAACGCTGTCCCATCGCCGACGTCGCAAACGTCGAGTTTGCGCGGCTTACGACGACTAACGTTTACGTCCTGTCAGAAGCAGATTGACGCCGGCGATGATCCTGGGCAGCAATCATTCGTTTGAGTTCGGCGCGGCGGACATCAACAAGTTTCTCGAATTTGATTCGATCGCCTGAACGTTTCACGTCGCCGAGCGAGCTTGCAAATTCTTCGGCGACATCATTCTGGGGAACGTATAGACAATATTCTCCGTTCTCCGTCCCGACACCGGTAATATCTTTGCCATTTCGGGAAAACACCGCCAAACCCCACTCGACACGTTCCTCGGCACCTTGCAGTTGTTGACGAATTAATTCAACCAGTTCATTGGTTGCGCATCTGCAAACTGAATGCTGGCCTTGGACAAACTTGTCAATTGCCTGCCGTGAGGAGTGGGTGGGCTGCTTGGGGTGGGGGGGCTGCTGCATTAGAAATTAGGCGTCGTAGCTGTCCGTTACCTGGCGGTTTTTGCGACGCAAACGGCGCTAACGCGATTGAGAATTTGGCGGTCTTCTTCAGAAATACTATCGATTCCGCCCAAATGGAGGCGTTTGAGAATCTCGTCAGCGCGGCGATCCTCCTCCTTTTCGATTCTCGCTTCCTCTCGTTTGCGTGCCTCCTGTTTTTCGGAGAGCCATTGTGAATAACCGCTGGATTGGTCCTCCGGAAACTCAAAGAACGACGCTTCGCCATACAACGATTCATAGCTTAAATCGTCAAGATTGTCCCAGTCTTCGTCAGCATGTGCAGTGGCGCAGTAAAACGCGTACCGGGTGCTGAACAGCAACGTAATTCCCGAGACCAGCAGGATAAGCCAGACCGGACGAATCGGCCCGGCGTCGATGTTTCGGAACAGCCACGCGAATCCGATCATCGTAAAGGCGACAGCGTGACCGATAACCATGATCGACGTTTCCGTTTTAACCCGCGGCGCCGTGGGATTGATCCAACGAACCATTTCACGAAACACATTTACGAAATCAAACGGAAAACAAGGGAGCAGGTTGACAATCAAGAGCTGAATATTGACCCACGTTACTATCTTGACCAGCGAAAATTCCCAGGAAGGCGTGATGTCAAATGAGAACGGCCCGAAAGAATTGAACAGTTGAAACAGGGAAGCTTCATTGGACTGCAGCAACAGAATGCTGCCCAGAGCCGCCACGATCCCGTTCACAAACGGCCCGGCGAGGTGCACGATAACGCGATCTCGACTGGTGGCTGGCAACTCGAAGTCCGAGTTACCGCCCCAAGGCGTCAAAACGATGCTGTTAACGTGGCCGCCGAGATTTGTCAGCGCAAAAATATGAGCAAGTTCGTGCAACACCAAACTGAAGACTAGCACGATCGACGTCACCAGCGCCGTTCCCACCACGTGACGGCTGGAAGCATAATTCCATTCGATACCGAAGATGAGAGCGAGAAAAAGAAAAAGCAGGATGTGAACCCGTACCGGGACCCCAACCCAACGACCGGCGCTCGCACTCCAGTAGAAACTATCCGTCATGATCCGTTCCGCGTCTGCCTAGATAATCAGTGGGCCTGTTAGGTTACAGGTCGGTCCGTGGCTGTCTCCATCATATCTGGATCCCAGCCACGGATCAATCTGACCAGCCTCGATCGCCAGATATTAGTGAAATTCGAGCGGGTTCAAGGGCGATTATAAAGACTGGCGGCCAGCAGCTCGGTGCCCCCATCAAAGCAATTTGAACGGGAATAATGCCAATTTGGCGAATCGGGTAAGTGCTCTTCTCGCAACGGCCAGTCGGCAAACGGCTGTCTCCCCAGTGCCTGTTTCAGTTTTCCCGAGTCCAGCGTAACGTTGCCCGCACGCGGTGGCATGGGGCCGGCGTCCACGCGCGGGCAGCCAATCAGGAGATCCGGATCGTAGCCGCCAACTCGGTTGACGATCTGTGCGATCTGGTACAGCGACAGTTTTCGGCTGCCGCCTGCATGATAGAGCCCTTGCAAATCTCCGGCAATGACTTCCTCCACCAGCTCATTAAGACACGCCACGTAGGTCGGTGTGCGAACCTCGTCAACATATAACGTTGCCGGTTTATTTTTGGCAAACCTGTGTTGAATCCAATCGATGGCGCCCGCGTGCCCGTTAAAGCTGAGTCCCATTGGCAATGAGATTCTCAAAATGCACGCGTCCGGTCGTTCGCCAAGGATCAACTCCTCGGCTTCGACCATTGTCTTTCCATAAATCGTCACTGGATCAGGCGTATCGGTTTCGACATGGTCTCCGCCACCCGTTCCAGAAAATACCAGGTCAATTGAGAAATGAACCAGTCGAACATCTGTTCCCCGGATCGCTTCCAGCAGTTTTTCAACACTCTGCACGTTGACGCGGTAGGCCATCTCAGGATCAAGCTCACATGACTTGAGCGCGCAACTTCCGCCGCAGTTCCAGATGGCACGCACACCGTTGGATTCGATAAAGCGTTTTGCCTGATCACCATCCTCCAGGTCGCACCCAAATATGCCGGCTCGCGTCAGCGGCCAATTCCGTGTCGGGCGCGTCCCCAGGATTTGGCTGCCGTACTTTTTTCGAAAATGGAAAAATCCGTTATAGCCAGGGACACCCGCGACCCCCGCGATCATGAGCGGCAATCTCGCGGATTCTTCCAGCATTCGACGGTCGGCTGCAGGATTGGCCGGAATTTTCGCTGAACGGAAGGTAGGTTTCGACATGGACCAAAATTTACGGCGCGGACTCGAACAAACTCATCGGAACGGGAGGTAACGCAACGCAGCGCGTCTCATACCCAGACAAATGTAACACGATAGAATAGATTTTCGCCCCCGGGTTGGTCCAGTTCGCTTCGGAAAAAATATTGCGTACGTTCAAAATAAAAATCTGTGGCGTTACCAATCCTGGTGATGCGATCATCGCCGTGGATTCTGGCGCCGACGCAATCGGACTGAATTTTTATGAGCGTTCGCTTCGCAGCATCACCCCGCTCGACGCGCTTGAAATTGTCGCCAGGCTGCCGCCAGACGTGACGCTCGTCGGCGTCTTTGTCAATCAACCGGCGCAGGATATTCTGGCGATCGCGTCTCATTTGCAGCTCGATGCAATTCAGTTGCACGGAGACGAATCGCCCGAAATCATGAATCAGGTTGGTGCTCAAGCGGTGATTCGAGCCGTTCGTATCGCGGGCAACACCGAGTCGGCAATCGCTGCTGCTCAAGCTGAAATCGACCTCTGGTGCCAGGCCGGAGCTGCCGCGATCTTGCTGGACAAGGCAGCCGGGCAGCAATATGGAGGTTCCGGCCAGACATTTGACTGGAAAATCGTGGAAAGGTTAAAGATCCCAGTTCAGATGATTCTCGCTGGCGGGCTTGGACCAGAAAACGTCGCGGATGCGATAGCAATGGTGGCCCCGGACACCGTAGACGCTGCTAGTGGTATTGAGGGATTTCCAGGCGGCAAAGATCCCGAGTTGGTGAAGCAATTTGTGAGTTCGGCCCTGAACGCATTTGCCAGACTTCACCCCGAAAATCCTGATAAATCCCGTTAATCTGCGGAAGTATTGCGAGGTAACATTGCCGGTTTAACAAGTTGTTTAGTATGATATTTTTCGGTTCCTAACTGCAATCCAAGCGTTTATTTAAAGCCAATCCGAATTCCAGGAGACCTTAAGTGGCAAGCGTAGAAACAAAATTAAAATATAAAGTCAAGAACATTGCCGATGCCGACTACGGCCGTCGCGAAATAAAGATCGCAGAAAACGAGATGCCGGGGCTGATGGCACTGCGGGCCAAATACGGCAAAGAAAAGCCGTTGAAGGGCGCTCGAATTGCCGGCTGTCTGCATATGACCATTCAAACCGCCGTTCTGATTGAAACGCTGGTTGAGTTAGGTGCCGAAGTCACCTGGTCAAGCTGCAATGTGTTCTCAACGCAGGACCACGCCGCTGCCGCGATTGCGGCAGCCGGCGTGAGTGTCTATGCCTGGAAAGGCATGTCCGAAGAAGAATTCGACTGGTGCATCGAACAAACAATTTTCTTCCCGGATGGCAAGCCTCTGAACATGATCCTGGACGATGGTGGCGATCTTACCCAGATGGTTCACTCCAGGTTTCCGGAATTGATCGAAGGCATCAAGGGTCTTTCCGAGGAAACGACAACTGGCGTTCACCGGTTGTACCAAATGTTCGAGAAGGGCGAACTTAAGATGCCTGCGATCAATGTCAATGACTCCGTCACCAAAAGCAAGTTTGATAACTTGTATGGCTGTCGAGAGTCCCTGGCCGACGGAATCAAGCGAGCGACCGACGTAATGATCGCCGGCAAAGTTGTTGTCGTTGCCGGTTACGGCGACGTTGGCAAGGGATGCGCCCATTCAATGCAACGTTACGGTGGCCGCGTGATTGTCACCGAAATCGACCCCATCAACGCGCTGCAAGCCGTCATGGAGGGGTTCGAGGTCACGACCATGGAAGAAGCCTGCACGATTGGCAACATTTTCGTCACCACGACGGGTAATTGCGACATTATTACTGGCGAACACCTTTCCAAGATGCCGAACGACGCGATCGTCTGCAACATCGGGCACTTTCAAAACGAGATTGACGTTGCCTGGCTGGAAGATCAGGTCGCAAAAGGTTCTGTGGAAAAAGAGGAAATCAAGCCTCAAGTTGATCGTTATACCTTCAAGAACGGCAGGGCGTTGATCCTGTTGGCTGAAGGTCGCCTGGTCAACCTGGGGTGCGCTACGGGACATCCTTCGTTCGTAATGAGCACCTCATTCACCAACCAGGTGTTGGCTCAACTCGAATTGTGGAAACACACCGACAAGTATGACATCGGCGTCCACGTCCTGCCAAAACGTCTGGATGAAGAAGTCGCTCGTTTGCATTTGGATCACCTGGGGGTCAAGCTTACAAAAATGACGAAGAAGCAATCCGAGTATCTGGGTGTGCCTGTCGAAGGGCCCTACAAGCCCGATCATTATCGGTATTAACGAATTAACATCGATCGAGTTCGAACCGGTCAAGCCGCTGTCACGCCCGTGACGGCGGCTTTTTTTTGGTGAGCAGACGAGTAACGGGGCGGGATTCTGTGCAAACTTGCTCAGAAGCTATTCCGATCCGCAGCAACGCTCCTCGGCTTTGGATTATCCACGTGGGCTCAGAAGGGAATCCCGTGCCCCGCTGGTCACCACCTGTCGCCTGGCAAGTCGCTATTTTTTTGAACCATTCTCTTCAGCTACCGTAATACTGCCTGATCATGCATCGTGGCAAAAAGATTTGCTGCTAATTCTCTCCACCCTTTGACACGAAAAGTAGCCTGCGGGATAAAGGCTGCCTGACGTTTTCGAATTCGAATACCAGGCAGTTCCATGGCAGACATTCAAGCATTTAACGCCCTTCGATATGACCTTTCCAGAGTCGGTTCGCTCAGCGACGTCATCGCACCGCCCTATGACGTCATAAAGTCTGACCTGCAGAATGAGCTTTACGATCGTCATCCAAACAATGTCGTCCGATTGATTTTGAATCGAGGCGACGATCTTCAAAACGGCGAAACCATCTACGAACGCGCTGCTTCCTACCTGAAGGATTGGCGTCGAGATGGCGTCCTGAAAGCCGATTCGCAACCGGCGATTTACGTCTATCACCAGACTTTTGAATACGAGAACCAGACCATCACCCGCCGCGGTTTCATGTCACGGGTCCGCATTGAGCCGTTTGGCGAAGGTCACATCTATCCTCACGAACAAACACATTCGAAAGTCAAGGAAGATCGGTTCCGGCTGATGACCGCCTGTAAATGCAACCTCAGCCAAATCTTCAGCATTTACCCTGACGAGTCCAACGAAGCCCAAGACACGCTGGAAGCAGCAATTGAAGATCGCACGCCCTTGACCGCGATTGATCATTTGGGTGTCAAACATGAAATGTGGTTGGTTACCGACGTCGATGCGATTGCCAGGGCCAGTTCCCTCATGGGCCCGAAACCGCTTTATATCGCGGACGGTCACCACCGTTACGAAACCGCCTGTAATATTCAAGCCGCCGCGCGAGCAGAACGATCGCTTCCCAACGATCATCCTGTGGATTATGTACTGATGATGAATGTGAGTATGCACGATCCCGGGCTGATCGTTCTGCCGACCCATCGCCTGTTTCGCGGAATTAGTCCGATCACGTCAGATGAATTGGAAGCGCGGATCGGTCAAGCTTTTGCGATCACAAAAATTGGAACGGGAGCCGAGCTGGCCGGTGACGTTTGGGACGAGATTTCGGTCGAGGATCGACAAGGCACCTTGGGCCTCTATTGCCGCGCCGACGATACGTGGGTGCTCAGCACGCTTGAGCAGCCAAGGGGAGCGACTCATGAAACAACTCGCTCCCAACCAAAGTGATCAATGGCGGTCGCTGGGAGTCGCGCTGCTGCACAACCTCTTGATCAATGAATTGTTGGGTTACAAAGATCTGGCTTCCCCGAAGTATGTCCATTCGGTCGCCGAGGTGATTGACGGCCTGAAGTCGGGTGACGAAGCCGGCCGTGACTTGACCGGACAAATGGGTAGCGGTGTTCCTTTTGAACTGGCTTGCCTGGTAATGCCGGCGACCGTGGAACACATCAAGGCGATCAGCGAGCATGGCGAGAGGATGCCTGCCAAGAGTACGTACTTCTACCCCAAGATGCTCAGCGGACTGGTTTTCAATCCTCTGGAGTGAGCTTGAAACAGGAATGGAAACCACCTCATTTGCCCCAATTGCCTTCGTTCCACGTGAAACCCGATAGCAGTTAGTTGAAAATAGGCCGAATAGGCAAAGTTTCACGTGAAACCCGACTAGGTAATTCGGCGATTTGTTCATCCAGGCAATGCCCCGGTCGGCAAAAGTCGCAGCGGTCGATTGTTGGGCGGCGCTGACGCGACCGTCGACACCCTCCTCTTGGGGCTCTTCGGAAGTTTTAGTGGGTACCGGGAGGTGGGTTCAGGTGGGTTCCGATACGACCGTCGACACCCTCCCCTTGGGAGGGTCGGAGTCTCAGCTCCGGGGTTCAGGTGGGTTCCGACACGACCGTCGACACCCTCCCCTTGGGAGGGTCGGAGTCTCAGCTCCGGGGAGGGCGACCTTGGCAATTCAAAATGCACTTTCAAAAGACGTGCTTGTTCGCTTCGTGAGTCCGGGCAAAACTCGGAACTGCACAAAACCCTCCCCGCTCGTTCCTCGCGACCCTCCCAAGGGAGGGTCGCGTCAACGACTACCTTGGTCAGCACCAAATTCCGTAAAGAGCTATGGGGGCTCTTCGGGAGTTTTAGTGGCTACCGGGAGGTGGGTTCAGGTGGGTTCCGACACGACCGTCGACACCCTCCCCTTGGGAGGGTCGGAGTCTCAGCTCCGGGGAGGGCGACCTTGGCAATTCAAAATGCACGCTTTCAAAAGACGTGCTTGTTCGCTTCGTGAGTCCGGGCAAACTCGGAACTGCACAAAACCCTCCCCTCTTCGCTATCACGTGCGGCCGAGCCGCAGATTGGCATTTCGCCACGTGGAAAATACTGGTAATCAAGACCCGCGAATTTGTAATTCCAGTGTTTTGCTGAGCGTATTGTGCCAAATGCGTGCGGAAACGAGACCAACTCGAACATTGTGCATTGCCAACCAAAAGGGTGGCGTTGGCAAAACGACGACTGCCATCAACCTGGCGGCCGCAATTGCTCGGGCCGGATACGAAACACTGCTGATCGACATGGATCCACAATGCAACGCGACTTCCGGAATTGGCGCGACTCCTGTCGACCGTCATCCACTGGTGAATGATACCGCTGTAAGGCAAGCAGCCTTGGAAACGCGCGTGAAACACTTGAGCTTGCTTCCCGGCAGTCGTTCGTTTCGCGACGTCGACATGCTGAGCCAAGTCGGAATCGAATGAGACGAGCGTGCTTGTCGAGCACTTGGCACGAGGTACCAGCGTTTACGATTTTGTGCTGATTGATTGTCCGCCATCACTTGGCCAGCTGACGCGGACTGCGTTGTCGGCGGCGGACGAAGTATTGATGCCGATTCAGTGCGAGTACTTTGCCATGGAAGGTTTGTCGCAAATGATCGAGGTGATCCGTGACGTCATGAAGTCGCGGCCCGGTCAGCTTGAGTTCGGTGGCATCTTGTTGACGATGTACGATGACTCGCTTGAGCTAACCAGTGAAGTGGACCAGGAAGTACGAGAGTTCTTTGGAGAAATTGTTTTTGATACCGTTGTTCCGCGGGATGTGTCTGTGACCGAGGCACCCAGCCACGGTCAATGCGTTCTTGATTACGCGCCGCGATCCCGTGGAACACGAGCTTACATAGAATTGTGCATGGAGGTACTTGAGCGTGACTAGAAAGAAACGATTGGGACGCGGCTTGGAGGCGTTGTTGAACTCGTCTGAGTCAATTGCAACAGCGGACGAAAGCTTGGAGTTTGAGACGGTGGATCATCACGATCCTCAGAAGTCGTCTACAACCAGTGACATTGTGCACTTGAGCGTATACGAAATTGATGACAACCCGTTTCAACCGCGACGTGAATTCAGCGAATCCGAGATTGTTTCGCTGGCCGAGAGTTTGAAGGAGCACGACATTCTGCAACCGATTCTGGTTCGCGTGATTGATGGTCGTTACCAATTGATAAGTGGTGAACGTCGCTTGAGGGCGGCAATTCAAGCCAACTGGCAGACCATTCCTGCCCGCATTCGGGAGGCCGATGACCGGCTGGTTTCGGAATTGGCGATCGTCGAGAATTTGCAGCGAAAAGACCTCAATCCGATCGAAAAAGCGATGTCCTTCCGCCGCTACATTGACGAACATACTTGCACCCAGGAAGAACTTGCCAATCGACTGAAAATCGATCGTTCGACGATCGCCAATCTGATGAGGCTGTTGGAATTGCCGCGTCCCATTCGGGACGCTTTGAGTTCAGGCCAGGTTTCGGCAGGTCATGCCAGGGCGTTGTTGCCGTTGGGGGAAGAGAAACTGCAGATTGAGTTTTGCAATCAAATCATGCAGGAAGGCATGAGCGTCCGAGCCACCGAACAGGCCGTTTCCGAAAAAATTGCGTCCGAAGACACAATTGGAATCAATTCTGCCACCAAAAAACGGCGAACCCGGAATCGCCAATTGGAGTCCTTGGAGCAGGAGCTGAAATTAGCGTTGGGTACCAAAGTGAAAATCAAGTCCACCGCACGGGGTACAGGGCAGATTTCGATCCACTTTCAGAACAATTATGAATTTGACCGAATCAGGGAGCTGTTAACGGATCGTGGTTCGACACAACGCGCCGCCTGATCGAGGGCTGACTTGTGGGGCTTGCGATTGGTTGACCCGGATTGGAAAACCCGTGGTCTTGGCACCGACCCATGGAATTGTTTCCCGTGAAATCTTGTGGATTCCATGGAAAAGGCAGTGGAATTTGGCTTTTTGTACGTCAAAAACCCGTTGCAACAATTTGGTCAGACCGGTAGCATGGGCAACTTGATTGAGGCATGAATCTCCTTAAATTCGACATTGATTGCAGCCTGCTTCGATTTCAATTTTTTGAAATTTTACTATTTCGGGGTGTAGCGCAGTCTGGCTAGCGCATCTGCTTTGGGAGCAGAGGGTCGTAGGTTCGAATCCTATCACCCCGACTTTTTCAACATCGTATACAACCGTGAGCGACATCATTTCCGTTTTATACGATGCAATGTTCAAACACGGATGTGCGGGAATGGATTCACCACTCTTTTATGAGGATATCGAGGTTGGACGAACCTGGATCAGTCCTCGACGTACCGTGACGGAAGCGGACGTGATTGCCTTTGCAACTTCGACGGGGGACTTCAATCCGCTGCACGTCGATTATGATTTTGCATCCCAGAGCCATTATCGCCAGCCAATTGCGCATGGTTTACTGGGGCTGTCGTGGGTGGCCGGTTTGGGAAGTTACTTCCCCAACGTGAACACGTTGGCGTTTACCGCTGTTCGCAATTGGGAATTTGTCCGCCCCTTATATTTTGGTGACACCGTTTTCGTCGAAACGGAATGCTTGAGCAAAACGTTAGCCGGACGGAAAACCGGAAAAGTTTCGTGGCGTCGTAAACTGCTCAACCAGAATAACGATGTCGTGCAGCAGGGAGTTTTTGAGACGCTTGTGGCGATCGAAAATCCCGTACAGCGGCAAATTCAGCGGGATCCGCCCGCGAGCAATTCTGCGATGCCTGGCGAATCTTATAAGCCGCGTGCCTCAATCGAGGGTTCATAACGCAACGCCGCTCCGGTTACGTGGGATCGATATCCTGCCTGTCATTGATTCAACAAGCGGCTTCAATTCTAAATTTTTGACTGCGCGTATGAGTTGTTCGACGTTTCACAGGGGTGTGGTTCGAACGGGTTATTGGCGTGGTGAAGCTGAGCGTTCCGACTTCGAGGATTTTGCACAGCAATCCCAAAGGAAACGATCCAATTGATAATTCTCGTTCAAGGCATTCTCGGACAAGCGTCGATGAGAATACGGGCTACTATGCTCTCAGCCCTAATGGAAGTGCGCAGGATGCCGGCAGAAACATCGCATGAATCAAAGCATGACAAAGAATTTGGCCAGTCAAGCAGTCGAAAAGGCGTATCAGAAAGTCATTTGGCGACGAAAATTCAAAGCGTTTTTGATCACGTCCACCGCGACGTTTGCGGTGATTTTCATGTTCTGGTCGATGTCGATCGAGGGGTTCGTTGCCCAGTCGAGAATCCGCCTGTCAATTCAAAATCAGGATCGCTTCCCCGAGAGCGATTTCAAAAATCATGTTGCGCGCAATGGGAGCAGCAACTCAGCGATGCCCAACTAGATGAACAAATTGAAGCTTTGGCTGCAAATATTGAGCTCAACGACCCGATCATGAACGGCAAGAATTTTGAGCGTGTTCGCCAGTCGCTCGCGTATGAAATGGTCAGTGACCCGGACTTGCAACATGTCGACATTTACCTGACCTGCCAGGGCACGGGTTCGCAGGCTGAACTGCAGCTTGTAAATCAACTTTCAGAGAAGATTGCCACTCGATTTGCAACGATTGGCACGGATCTTGAACAGGGTGCGTCGCGGCTGGTCGAGGAGCAGTTGGAGCTTCAGGATTCTCAGCGAGATAACATCGAACGCATGCAAAGGCTAGTGGCCAAACTCGATGCGGACATAACGGAGGTTCGCAGCGCGGCGACAGAGCTAGCGCAACTCAATTCGGAATCAATCGTCCGACGACCGGTGGAGACCTATGAACAAAGTTGGGATAGCCAGGAATCTTGGTCGGCAGCCGGCCCGGACGACAAGCGGCCCCAGGTGTCGCTGCTTCGACAAAAGCTTAACGCGTTAACAGACAAGCGTGAACAGCTGTTGGAAAATCAAGGTGGCGATGCCTCCATTGCCTGGACTGAAATTGAAATTGAGGAAGTGCGATTGCAGCTGCATGAACTCGACGGGCGACGTGATGAAGTCGAACCGATGCGTGCCAGTTCGCCTGCGTTCCAGAACGTCGCTCATCGCAAGCAGCAGAATTCCATGGCACGGATTAAAGACGCAGTTGATTCGATTGATGTAATTTCACTAAAATCAACGGTGGCTCAACTACAACAGGATCTGGAATCCCAACAGCAGTTGGTGTCGCAACGGCAGCACGCACATGGCGCTGCAACGAATGCGGTTTTTCCGGTACTCGTTGAGAATGTCACGCACGCTTTGGCAAAACCCGCAGGAGGGCTGCCGCGAGCGACAACCCTGCTGGGATTTGTTCTGTTGTCCATGGTGGTCGGCTCTGTAGTTTCCTGGGGCTACTTGCCGCTCAAAGAAGACCGCGGATTTGCCGACGTGGTCGAGATTGAAAAAAAGCTGAAGCTGCCCGTCATTTCGAAGTTGATGCGAAAGTCGGGAGACGACATTGCAGAAGATCTCCCGCTGTGCAATCTCGTCATGGACCTGGCGCGGTTGGCCCTGCTGGTCATCCTGCTCCTTGTCGTATTCGGACTGGTGTTTGACCCGTCCGTGCGAGAACTATTTGCAGAAAATCCGTTGTACGGCGTAGCCAGGATCATGTGGAATGTGCTGGGAAAACAGGTTTAAGACCATTTCCCAATATCGAAAACACGAAACGGAATGTTTACCTCGACAGGATGTCGTCATGTACGAAAAAGTCTTTAACCTCGAATCACGACCGTTTGTCTCGGCTCCGTTCGTGAAACACTACTATGCGACGCAGTCGATGAGCCACACGTTGGCTCAAACGCAACTGTGTATTGATCGCGCGGCCGGTCCTGTTGTCGTCATTGGCGGCGCTGGGACGGGAAAGTCACTTTTGTTAACGATGTTGGCGGAAAAATACGCCAGTCAGTTCAACGTGGTTAACTTGGCCTGTGCTCGACTTGCCCAGCGCTGCGACTTGTTGCAAAACATCCTGTTTGAACTGCAGCAGCCGTATCGGGATATGACCGAAGGCGAATTGCGACTCGCCTTGATCGATTATCTGAAGCCGAGCAGTCTGTGCCCTAACGGAGTGTTGTTGTTGGTCGATGAAGCGGAAGTTCTGGATGCCAGCTTGCTGGATGAAGTTCGACTCATCACCAACTTTGTCCGGGATGGACAGCCCCGAGTGCGACTGATCATGGCCGGCACTCAGGAGCTCGAAAACTCGCTGACCAATCCCAAGCTGCAGTCATTCAATCAGAGAATCGCGGCGCGATGTTACCTGAGCAATCTCAGCTATCAGGAAACTGTTGGCTACGTATGGACTCACATCGATCGGGCGGGTGGTCGCGGTGAAGAGCTGGTTCCCGAGAACACCATTCGTGTGCTCTTTGAAGTGACGGATGGGTGCCCGCGGTTGATCAACCAGGTTTGCGATCAGGCGTTGATGCTGGCCGCGGTAAATAACCAGTCGTTGCTGACTGAGCAATGCCTCCAGGAAGCCTGGCGGGACGTTCAAAATATCCCGGGGGCTTGGCCCCACCACAAAATCGTGCCACCGTCGCAAAATGCGACAACAGAATCAGCCGACCAACAGTGGACCGTGCTGGAATTTGGTCAGCTCGACGACGAATCGACCGAAGGCGAAATAAGCGCTTTTGAGATTGCAACGGATGAAGAGCAGTTGCAAGCCGCGTTGGCTAATCCTGCCGTTGGAGGTCACTCCGAGCCGTCAGCAATACCGGTTGATGATGCGAACGCAGGATCCGATCCATGGGCCGACGCGGATGAGATTACCGCTCCGCTCGTCGAACAGATCACTGAATTCGCACAACGATACGGGGCGCCTGAATCACTTGCGGCCGAAGACGAAATCGTCGAACCACTTGCTGAGCAAATTGCTGAATTTCAGGAGCGGTACGGCGACGGGATTTCCGGAGAAAATGCTGCAGCCGTCGAGGCGCCGGATGCTCACGACGACATCGCAATCCCGCTCGAAGCAAAGGTTGCCGAACTCAATCTGCGTTCGCAAACGGTTGATTCGTCAATTGGTAACGACGGCTTCATCGTTCCAGAGGATTACGACCGGGATTCCGAGGGTATCGACTTCGACTCCGACGACAGCTACGGCCAACAAGAGTTGGCGACTGATTCGATTCAACCTCGCCATCCGACGACAGCGAATTCCGATGGAGACTTTGACAGCTTTCCAAATCCGTTTGATGAATCGTTTGAGGAAGAAGAGCTGCTCATCGATAGTTTTCTGCCACGGGTTGCAGAGCAGAATCGAAGTTCGCTGCTGGTTTCTGCCAGCGATCTGGAGTCCATCCATCCGCCCCAGAGACATATTAGCCTCGCTGAACTGCAGGCGGATTTGTTAGGCGAGGAACAAGACAAACCCGTCTTTGCTGAGAACAAATCCAAATTGCCGTCCTTGGCAGTGGATGTCACGTCTCCCGATTTCGTCGAAAAACGCACAGCAGAAATCCTGCTTTCGTTGAATGAAGACGGGCAGGCTGGTGAGCCAGCCTATCAAGACGTCGTGCAAGCGATCGAAGGTAGGCGCAGCGACATGTCAGTGATAAACCGATTTCCGCTTGTTTCGCATGAAGACGATGACACCGTAGACCCGGAGTCAATTCTGGAGGAGTTAAAAAATCAACATCAGGAATTCAATCAAGCATTTTCGGTTGAATTGCAGGATGAGCAGGACGCAGACGAAACGCATGCCTTGTCTCTTTCGATTGAGTACCCTATCTCGGAGCACGAAGGGTATCGCAGCGATGATGATGAAATGCCGAGAGATGATCGTGACATGATCATTGTCAGCCGCGCTGACCGTCTGTCGTCTCCAAAATCACCGGATGAAAAAGTTCCGGACGAATTAATGCCCCGCAATGCCTCCACGGGTCGTGCCGAGCGCATGGAATACCAACAGCTGTTTGACCAACTACGCAAAGTGCCAAAAGAAGATGACTAGTGCTGCGCGTGAAAGTACAAGACGATGAAATATGATCCAATTGCTGAACTGAATGTCAGCGCCAGCAAGCTTGAAACTGAGTGGCTGGCAAAGATGGACTACGCGGCATCCTGCCCAGGCTTTGGAAAGCCCGTGGCGGTGGAGAAGTCACCAGTTGCCGTTGTCCGAGTACCCGCCTTCGTTGACCCGCAAACCGCGCCGGCCACAGCTCGAAATGACATTGCAAACCGTCATTCTGCCGAGTCCATGGTGCTGCCGAGCCACCTGCCCGCCAGGCGCGATCGACGTGAACGCCAGCCTTATACCGACCAGCAGCCGTCCCGGACGCCGCGCTGGTAATCAGGTCCGCGGCACCGAAACAGTCGCCCGACAAATTTCTCGCGGAGCCGCCAATCACGCGACTGGTGCTCCCGCGGTCAGGCAGCTTTCGTCCGACTTGATCGAGAAACCGGAGGACTGGCTGGGAGGAACGAAGGAAAACGCGAAGGAAGAACGGAATAAGACCGACAACGCGGCCCGCAATCCTGAGCCGGCGAATTCGGTCGCAGCCGTTAATATCGATACCCAGTCCATCACCGAGCTGGCCGATCAAATTCTCAATCGCTTTCCGCTCGCAGCTCCGACAGTCCTGCTGTTCGCCGGATCGGAATGGAATCCGCACATTGATGAGACATGCGCGCAGGTGGCGTATCAGCTTGCTCAGCCGCCGTGTCGGCAAAGTGCTTTTGGTGGATTCGGAATTTGAGAGATCAGAATTGACAAACGCCACCCGAACTACGTCCCAGCCGGGAATGGCCGAGATTTTCAATCGGAAGCTCGACCTCGACGGTTGCATTGCGGACCATGATGAAGCCAACATGGACTTTCTGCCCGCAGGGACCGAACCCGTCTGGCACTGGAGAATCGCCGGAGAAAAAATTCGTTCCATCGTAAAAGCATTCAAATCCAGGTACCAGTTCGCTTGTGTCTCCGTTGGTGATGCACATAGCGAAGCCGCAAAAATTTGGGCGGCCGAAGCGGAAGGGACCTATCTCATCGTCAGCATGTCCAACTCCAGTCAGACCGTTGCCAAGTCGGCCGTCGACCAATTGCACGCTCATGGAGCTCGGCTGTTGGGCTGCATCGTCTCGGACGCCATCGTACACTAACATCGCTCATGAGGTGGCGGATCCTCAATACGTGATTTTCGAGAGGTGAGAAATGCATATCCTGGTTACTGGCGGTGCTGGATATATTGGTAGCCATACTTGCCTTGAACTGCTCGCATCGGGGTATGAAGTCACGGTTGTCGATAATCTTGCGAATAGCAGCGAAGAAGCTCTCCTTCGCGTGCAGGAGCTTACAGGTAAGCAGCTGCAGTTTTGCAAAGTCGATTTGCTGGACGCAGCGGCGTTGCAGGATGTGTTCGCTAACAACCGGTTCGCGTCGGTCATTCACTTCGCCGCCTTAAAGGCAGTGGGTGAAAGTATTTCCCGGCCGTTGGACTATTATCAAAACAATCTGGCGGGAACCTTCAACCTGTGCGACGCGATGCAGCAAGCTGGCGTTCGCGATCTCGTGTTCAGTTCGAGCGCAACCGTCTACGGCGATCCCGTGTCGTTACCAATTGATGAGTCCGCGGAAACTCCGTTGACCAAACTGACCAACCCCTACGGACGAACGAAATTGATGTTGGAAGTTGCCTTGACTGATATCCAGGCCGCTAATCCGGAAATGAACGTGGCTTTGCTACGATATTTTAATCCGGTTGGAGCTCATCCATCGGGTCGCATTGGTGAAGACCCTCACGGAATTCCCAACAACCTGTTTCCATTCGTCACCCAGGTTGCCGTCGGGAAACTGCCTCGGTTGGGGATTTTTGGCGGCGATTACGATACGCCCGATGGGACAGGAGTTCGTGACTACATTCACGTCGTTGACCTGGCCGTAGGACATGTGTTGGCACTTGGTAAACTGGCGGAAAATCCCGGCTTGGTCGTTTACAACCTGGGAACCGGCCGCGGTTACAGCGTGCTGGATATCGTCAACGCTTTCGGCAAGGCCTGCGGCAAACCAATTCCTTACGAGATCATTGCCAGGCGACCTGGAGATGTCGCCGCCATTTACGCCGACGCGTCAAAGGCCGAGCGGGAGCTTGGCTGGAAAGCATCCCGCGGAATCGACCAGATGTGCGTCGACGGTTGGCGTTGGCAATCCAACAATCCCGACGGCTATCACAAACAGCAAACCGTTTGATCACGCCCTCATGGCTGGCAAGCCGCACCTTGAGTTTTCGTTACAGAAGTGGCCGAGTTTATTTCTCGATTTGGGCAGGTTTTTTCAACGGCTCGCCGAGAATCTCATCATAGATTTTTCGTTGCTCGTCAGTTAATTCGCCCAGGACTTCTTCGTTGGCCTTGCGACGAAGTTCGGCAATGTCTTCTTCCAGCTTCTTTCTGACCTCCAGAATTTTCGCCTTGATTCGTTCTTCCTCTTCTTTGGTGAGGTTGAGCTTGTCGCGAAACATCGGATGCAAGATTGGGGATCCGGCGTTGTCGCCCAGTCTGGCGACCAGGTTCTGGACTTTGATTTGTTCCATTCGCTTGGCCTGGAACGGTAACAAAATCTCGTTGATCTCGGTTTCCATCTCCTCCTGGCTTTGTTTGCGTTTTTCGGCGAGCTTCCGCATAAACTCGCTTCGTTCAGCGGGCTCCATATTGCGTGCGGTCTGTCGGTACTCGGTCATGATATCTCTAATCATGGAGTCGTGTCGCGAGCGAACTTTCGATAGCTGATCGACCTGGTCTGGAGTCAACTCAAGATCTCGCCTGATATGGGGTTGTTGCAATATGGAATTGCTGTCGCTGCCCGTGATTCCTTCGATTCTGTCGATCGGTTGCGTCCAGGTGGCACCTTCAACTTGTCCCGCCGTTTGCCCACAAAGGGTTGATCCGATAACGAAAAAAGCGACCGCGCAAAGTAACGATGTGAATTGGATTTTGTGAGTATTCATTGTTTCTGAACTTCCTCCGGAAAAGAACGTTTGGCTTTAATAGACTTTAACAAAAAGAAACCGGAAGTGTTTCGGCAAAACGGGAATTCTGGACGCCAACATGGCAAATTCCGAAAGATTTGGGCAACTCTATCGCCCGTCAATCGGCTTCCCGCCAATCTAAATTGTCGATTCAACTCGACTTGATGTCAAACGGCATAGAAAATAAACGTGGACTGCCGGCGAATCAAGGCTTGTTGTGTTGGACAATTTTCCACTAACAACCGTTGCGGCTTTGCACCAGCTTACACCAAAAAAATCTGTTCGTTTCGAGCTGACTTGGAAAAGTGCATTTGGCGTGCCGCAATGACGGCTATTTCGGCCTCAAGGCCGTTCATTCAACGATTTCACAAACGCGATCAGGGCCGTCCAGTAGGCTGGCGGAAAAGCATCAAAATGCCCGCCACCATGAAGTTCAAAAAATGTTTTTTGATTCGAAGGACAACATTCAAACAACTTGCGACCCAGTCGAAATGGGACGACTGTATCCGCCGAACCGTGGGACTGGAACAAGGGACCCTCGTAGTTTGCGATACGGTCTGCTGATGGAAAACGATTTCTCATCAACATCGCAACGGGCACAAAAGGATACTGGCATTGTGCCGCGTCGACCAGCGAACTAAACGTTCGTTGTAACACCAGAGCTTTAGCTCCACATTCTGCTGCCAGATAGCACGCGGGCCCCCCGCCAATCGAATGGCCGACGATGATGACTTCGCTGGGCGTCGTCCCTGTTTTTTTGTTCAGCCATTGCAGGGCCGCTTTCGAATCGTCCAGGATGCCTTGCTCGTCGGGTTTCCCGTCGCTCTTGCCGAATCCTCGATAATCGTACACAAACACAGACGCATTTAAGGTATCACGTAATTCGCAGCCCAGGTAACCGGATGCTTGCGCCGCATTTTCCGCGTTGCCATGACACAACAACACCGTCTCCGTCGCACTGACGTTGGGCAAATACCAGCCTGTCAATTGCGTGCCATCGCCCGCGTGAAACTCTACTTCCTCAAAAACGAAATCTGTCGGTTGCCAGTTGCCTCGCGGATATTTGGAACCGGGGTAAACCAGTCTCGTTTCAGACAGCACCAGGAATACCAGGATCGCAGCGTAGGCAAATATCAGGAACCGCCCGATGCGAAACAATAGGTTTCGCCACGACCGCTTTGAATTTACTCGCTTTGAGATTTCAGTTTCTGTATTCACCGGCGTCATTCTGTAATCACGAAAAGTGCGTTATCATCTCCCTCAGCATATTATTTCGGAATTTCGAGGCCAATGTCAGGTGTCAGCCAAGGCCACGATTTCAAATGGGGACGACCGTCATTGAATAAACATTTGCTGGTCACGATTGCGACTTTTAACGAGATCGAAAACCTTCCGCGACTCGTCGAGCACTTGAATCAGCGACTCCCCGCAGCTTCGATTCTTGTTGTCGACGACGATTCTCCGGACGGGACGGGCGCCTGGGCCTCTGAAAGGTCGGCAACCGATCACCGGCTGAGTTGTCTGCTCCGGACCAGCGAGCGTGGATTGGGCACGGCCACTCTGGCTGGCCTGAACTGGGGGCTGGAGCGAGAATTTGACCTGATTGCCACGATGGATGCCGACCTCAGCCATCCGCCGGCGAGCCTGGCTGAAATGCTGACGATCATCGAATCAGATCCGTCCGTCGATGTCGTTATCGGCAGTCGATACATTGCCGGCGGCGGCATCAAGGGTTGGCCGGTGTCCCGTCGCATCGGCAGTCGCCTGGTGAACCTGTTTGCCCGCTTTTGGTTGGGGCTGCGCACTCGCGACAACTCCAGCGCCTTGAGGATTTATCGGGCTTCTGCGTTGCAAAGAATTGGTCTCGAACAGGTCCATTCCGCGGGATACGCCTACCTTGAGGAACTGCTCGTTATCTTTGACCGGGCTCGGGCCCGCATCGTGGAACATCCTTTTGTGTTCTGCAATCGTGAAAAAGGCTCGTCAAAACTGGATTTTTGGGTTGGCCTGACCGTGTTCCGGGAGATATTTTGGATGCGGTTCAGAAACGATTCGAGGAAGAACGATCGGTGAAACAATCATGTCAGCAAGTGTAACACCATTTCATATTGCGTTTCCGGTCGACGACCTCGCGGCCGCGCGTAAATTTTACGGCGAGGTACTTGGTTGTCCCGAAGGTCGTAGCAGCGACCAATGGATCAATTTCGACTTGTTCGGTCACCAGATCGTAGCGCATTACAAGCCGACGTCTGGTTCCGACGGGATACAATCCAATCCGGTCGATGGACATGACGTGCCGATTCCACACTTTGGCGTTGTATTGGCCTGGGAAGACTGGCAGGCACTCGCCGATCGTGTTCGAAATGCCGGAGTCGAATTTGTGATCGAACCTTATATTCGGTTTGCGGGCCAGGTCGGCGAGCAAGCCACGATGTTTTTTCTCGATCCGGCCGGTAATGCGTTGGAGTTCAAGTCGTTTCGGGATATGACTCAGCTGTTCGCCAAGTAAATACAAGCTCGAAGGGCGAGCGAGGGTTTCCCGCATGTCAAAACCCAAGCCGTCCGAGATGTCGGGGCATCATGTTCATGCTACGATATCTCGCACCGAGAATACTCGTTCCTCAAAGCCGGTGCCATCTTATGAAAACAACATGTTCCAATGCTGTCGCAGTCGTTTTGTGCTGTTTGATTTGTTGGCAATACAAGTTGGCCGAGGTCATCGCTCAGAACGGCGAGTCGGTAAAACCCGAAATGCAGATCTCCGCCGAAGCACTCGAGATTCACAATTCGGGAATGTTGTTCGACGGTCACAATGATCTGCCGTGGGCCGTCCGGTCGCAGGGTGGATCTTCGTTCGATAGTCTCGATATCGCACAACCCACTTCGCTCCATACGGACATTCCACGGCTCCGCGCGGGCGGTTTGAAGGCCCAGTTCTGGTCGGTATGGGTGCCGGCGGGAACAGACCGAACAGGCAACGCACTGTTGCAAACGCTGGAGCAAATCCAGCTGGTGCACGACATGTGCGACCGTTATCCCGATGTGTTTGAGCTGGCCGACACGGCCGCCGATGTCGAAAGAATTGTGGCCGAGGGCAAAATCGCTTCCATGATTGGCGTCGAAGGCGGCCATAGCATTCAAAACAGCCTCCAGGTTTTGCGAACGCTCTACGAACAAGGCGCGCGGTACATGACGCTCACGCACAGCAAAACGCTCGCCTGGGCCGATTCGGCAACCGACGAACCGAAAAACAACGGGCTCAGCCCGTTTGGCAAGGAAGTCGTGCGCGAAATGAACCGCCTGGGAATGCTCGTCGATCTTTCTCACGTGTCGCCCAAATGCATGCTGGACGCCTTGGAAGTCGCGCAGGCCCCGGTGATTTTTTCGCATTCGTCGGTGCGAGCCATTTGTGATCACCCGCGGAATGTTCCCGATGACGTGTTGAAACTGACAGCCGAAAACGGGGGCGTCGTGATGGTCAATTTTATGTCGGGGTACGTCGTACCGACCGATCGGTTGGAAAAAAACAAACAGGAGCGTGGCGATTACAAAGTTGTCTGCGACCATATCGAACACATCATCAACGCCGCGGGCATTGACCACGTAGGAATCGGTTCGGATTTCGACGGCGTGCGCAGGTTGCCCGTCGGGCTGGACGATGTTTCGTTCTACCCCAACATCACGCAAGAGCTGCTTGATCGTGGCTACAACAGGGAACAGATCCACAAAATTCTTGGCGGGAACGTAATTCGCGTGCTCAAGCAAGCCGAACAAGTCGCCGCGCGGCTGCAACAAACGCCGGCGGGGGCAACACTGGTTGGCAATCAACTTTTCAAATTAGAGGTGGAAGCGGGCGAGCTCGATCGCACAGATGTTGTTGTTTCAACGCTGGTCGACGCCGGTAGTTTTTCAGGTGACCTCGTTACGCTTACCGACTCGCAGGGCAGCACAATGTTTGGCCAGTTGTCAACGCCTTCCATTCTCGATGTGGAGGCAGCGGGCATGAATCGCGAATTGACCTTCATTTTGCCCAGCCTGAAACGCGGAGAGACTCTGGAACTTGTTGCTACCGATGCAGGTCTGAATCCGCATCTGGCGTTTGCCTGGCATGATGACAAATACGGAACCGCCGAACTTCAATATGCGGATCAGGGCGTGCTGAAGTACATGTATGAACCGCTGGACGATTCTTCTGAACAGAGGCGACAGGTAACCTACAAGGTCTATCACCACGTCTATTCGCCGGACGGTAGTCGTTTGATCACCAAGGGACCCGGCGGCCTTTATCCTCACCACCGGGGCCTGTTTTATGGGTTCAACATCATCAAGTACGGCGATAACCAGACCGTGGATGTCTGGCATTGCAAAGACGGCGCCTGTCAAACGCATGAAAAATCTTTGCGGCAAATCGCAGGCCCCGTGTTCGGGCGTGATGTGAATGAGATCAACTGGCGCGGGACCGCTGGCCAGCCCTTTGCTACCGAACTGCGCGAGGTGACTGCCTTCAAACTCAAAGGCGGAACGCAGATCGATTTTGCTTCCACACTGGTTACGCTCGCTGGGAAAGTTCGGTTGGCAGGCGATCCGCAGCACGCCGGGTTTCAATTCCGGGCGTCGCAGGATGTCCCCGACAAGACGAAAGAGCAAACCTATTACGTTCGCCCCGACGGGAAAGCCGCGCCGGGCGATTTTCGCAACTGGTCCGCCAGTCCGGACGAAACTGAAATCAACAAGCACCATATCAATTTACCGTGGAACGCGGTTTGTATCACGTTGCCAGTTGAAACAGAGACCAAGGGTGAAAAGTCGACCGAAGATCGCCGCTTTACCGTTTGTTATCTTGACCGACCTGACAATCCAAAACCGTCGCGCTTCAGCGAACGCGACTACGCACGTTTTGGTTCCTATTTTGAGTACGATTTGACGGAAGAACACCGGCTGAATGTGCGGTATCGGATTTGGATCCAGGAAGGCGAAATGAGCGTTGAGCAAATCCAGGCTCTCAGCGATTCGTTCGTCAATCCGGTGAAGGTAACAGTCCTGTAGCCAAGCGAGTCCCGTCGCTCGGTCCAGCCGCAGGCTGAGAGGGTCGGGAGTCTATTGGCGGATTTCAAACGGCTAAATGGAACTCTATGACTTGACCAGCATGTTCGTCTTCCAATTCCGTTTCGCAAAAGACTCCCGACCCTGTAATGTATCCATTCGTTCCAAGCCTCGCCCCTCCTGCTTCGTTGACACCCAAAAATTCCGCCCGTAGAATCGCGGCTTGAGATTTGAACTTCTTTCTCGCCATTTCGGAGCGCCCGATGTCTGAACAAGCTTCCATCGATCATGTAATGCACGAGGAACGGCTGTTCCGGCCGAGTACTGAGTTTTCGTCGAAGGCAGTGATTGGTTCGATGGAAGAATATCAACGCCTTTACGATCGGGCCAAAGACGATCCCGATGGATTTTGGCGTGAAATCGCCACAAACGAGCTGTACTGGTTTGAGCGATTCCAAACCGTTTTCAACGACCAGGGAGACGGCCAAGTCGAATGGTTTGGCGGTGGCAAGACAAATATCTCTTACAATTGTCTCGATGCCATCATTGCAGCGGGCCACGGCGAACGAGACGCGATTATCTGGGAAGGCGAACCGGGCGACGAGCGCAAATTAACCTACAACCAGCTCCATGCCGAAGTCTGCCGTTTTGCCAATGTGCTCAAGGGGCTTGGCGTGGGGCCGGGCGATGTTGTTTCAATCTACATGCCGATGACGCCGGAACTGGCCATTGCGATGTTGGCGTGCGTCCGCATTGGCGCCGTCCATTCCGTGATTTTTGCAGGATTTTCAGCTGAAGCAATCGCGGACAGAAATCACGACGCCAGCGCAAAAGTTCAGCTCACTTCCGACGGCCTTTGGCGGCGGGGAAAAATTTTGCCGCTCAAGGAAACCGTCGATGAGGCTCTCAAAAAGTCACCTACGGTGAAACATTGTGTTGTACTAAAGCGTGTTGGGAACGATTGTGAAATGACGCCTGGCCGCGATCACTGGTGGCATGAAGTCGTCGCAGCCGCCTCTGACGATTGTCCGGCCACACCACTGGATAGCGAAGCCACCTCATTCATCCTGTACACGAGTGGTTCGACCGGAAAACCGAAAGGCATCCGTCACACAACCGCCGGATACAACATTTGGACCAAAAAGACGTTTCAGTGGGTGTTTGACTGGCGGGAAGAAGATATTTATTGGTGTACGGCCGACTGCGGCTGGATCACCGGTCACAGCTATATTGTATACGGACCTCTCTCCAATGGCGCGACCGTCCTGATGTACGAGGGCGCTCCCAACTTTCCGGCGGAAGATCGCTTTTGGGCGCTGGTAGAAAAATACAAGGTGACAATTCTCTATACGGCGCCCACCGCGATCCGGGCGTTCGTCAAATGGGGCGATCAGCATGTCGAGAAACATGACCTTGGCAGTCTTCGCTTGCTGGGTACCGTAGGCGAAGGCATCAACCCCGACACGTGGATCTGGTATCACGAAAAAATCGGCGGTGGCCGCTGTCCGATCGTCGATACCTGGTGGCAGACGGAAACCGGAGGCATCATGATGTCGCCGCTTCCCGGTGCGACCCCGACCAAACCAGGCAGCTGTACCAAACCGTTACCTGGTGTCGTTCCAGTGATTGTGGACCAGACTTTGAAGCCGGTGGATGCGGACCATGGTGGCATGTTGTGCATCGCCAAACCATGGCCCGGGATGTTGCGAGGTATCTGGGGCGACGATGATCGCTTCAAAAAGCAATATTGGGAGACGTTTCCCGGCAATTACCTGACAGGCGACAACGCGCGCCTCGACAAAGACGGCTATTTCTGGATTATGGGCCGGATCGATGACGTCATCAATGTATCCGGGCACCGCCTGAGCACGATCGAAGTCGAAAGCGCGATGGTCTCTCATCCGAAAGTCGCCGAATGCGCGGCGGTGGGCCGTCCTCACGAGCTCAAAGGCGAAGCGATTACGGCCTTTGTCACGCTCAAGAACGCCGAACCCTCGGAAGAACTACGAAGTGAGCTCAAGCAGCACGTGCGCAAAGAGATCGGCGCGCTGGCGGTACCGGACGACATTCGATTTTGCGATGCCGTCCCGAAAACTCGCAGCGGCAAAATCATGCGGCGACTGTTGCGCGATGTAGCGTCGGGCAAAGAATCGTCGGGTGACACGAGCACCTTGGAGGATCTGAGCGTGCTGGCCAAACTCCGCAGCGACGAGGATTGAGGTCGAATGCGGAGGCCGGAGACCGGAGACCGGAGGCCGGAGGCTGGAGGTCGGAGTACGGAGCTGAAACCTCTCCTTCTGGGAGAGGTTGGGCTCTCAGGCCCGGGTGAGGGTATTAGTTGGGTTGGGGTTTGGCATTTTGTTTCCTAAATTAAAAGAAAGGCGTAATGGAAGACTTCAAGACGCCCACCAGACAGGACGCGATCCAAGCATTCCAGTCCGACAAGCTGTTGCGGAACGGATTGATTCTGATTGTATTCGCGGTTTTGTTTTTTGCGTTCGCCGGCGCCTTGGCTGGTTGGGCATTGGGCGCGTTTGCGCCGGACTATTACCGCATTCATTTGCATTTCGAAAAAGGCGAGGCCGACGCGGGTCAGATCGGGATAGGGCTGGGCGCGACCCAAGGTGCGATAGCAGGTTTGATCGCCGGTTGCGTCGTGGTCTTGACGACCGCCTGGTACAAGTCGCGCGTCAAAGGCATCGTCCTCAATCAACTGGACGATTGAGCGAGTCGGGTACAGATCTCCCTTGTAGCTTGACTCTCCGAGTCGAGGCTGTTGGCAGAACAATTGATGACAGAATAACGTTGTGCGGACGAGCAGACAAAAAATGTAGCTTGACTCTCCTAGTCGAGATCAGATGGTGCGTTCGAAATAACGCCGCGCTTACCACCGGGTAATTGCTTAAAAGCCGTCGGCCTGAATAATCCTCTCTGAAATTGAACTGCGCGTCCCGGCTGGCTTACAACCGCAAATCGACTGGGCGCACGCAACTTGGCTGGGCCAGCCTCCCAAATGCGAGAGATTAGAAAATGAAATTTGAATTGCATCCTGATTTGCGACGCGATGGAATCCTGGTTGGCAGGTTTTCGTTGTGCCAGGTTTTGTTGATCAATGACAAGACTTATCCGTGGTTTGTTCTCGTTCCCGAGGTAGAAAATGCCCGCGATACGATTGATTTGACCAACGACGACCATCAGACGCTGTGGAATGAATCGCGCGCATTCGGCGTCGGCATCATGGCAGTTTTCCATGGCGAAAAGCTCAACGTGGCGGCGCTCGGAAATGTGACGCCGCAGTTACATGTCCATCTTGTCGTTCGTTACTCAACCGATCCCGCCTGGCCAACTCCCATTTGGGGAAAGTTTCCCATGCAGCCCTACGGGAAAACCGAAATTGAAAACGTTCGGCACCGTCTGACGATGGCCAACATCGCTGGAATCAAAATTACGTGAAATGACGGGTACGGAAGGAGGTCACGACCGATTGGGCCAGCCGTAGTCGATTCTGATCGTCGTTTCACCGTGGCCCAGCGGGCAACGCTGGCCAAGTCAGCGGAAGGGCGGGGCGTTGCTGACGCGATTAAACGAAACAAGCGGCAAAAGCCAAGCTACAAATCCGTCGCGGATCGAATTCATCACTCGGGCAATTTGGCGTTGTGATAGACTTCCTGAACGTCTTCGCAGTCGTTGAGCATGTTGATGAATTTTTCGAACATCGGAACATCGTCAGCAGTGATTTCGGTATAGGTCTGCGGCAGGAACGTGATCTCCTGCGCGTCCAGTTCGATGTCCGGGAAAGCTTCCTGGAACGCCTGCTTGGCCTTGTAAAACTCAGTCGCCGGAGCAAACAAGTTGATTTGGCCGTCTTTGCATTCAATGTCATCGATTTCAACGTCGGCCTCCAACATCGCTTCCATCACCTGGTCCTCGTCGTCGCCTTTGAAGGAAAGGACCGCCAAGTGATCGAACAACCGCGAGACGGTGCCGGGGTTGCCGAGTTTCGCACCGGTCTTGTTGAAGCAATTTCTGACGTCGGTGATCGTGCGATTGTTGTTGTCGGTCAGGCAATCAACGATGACCAAACAACCGCCCGGCCCGAAGCCTTCGTAACGCGCGGCTGCAAAATCTTCCCCGCCGATGCCTTTGGCCTTTTCAACGGCTTTTTCGATGACGTGCGCCGGAACCTGGTCTTTTTTGGCCTTCTCGATCATCATTCGCAACGCCGGATTGGCTTCCGGATCGGGAACGCCATTTTTGGCAACTACGTAGAGTTGCTTCCCGTATTTGGAATAGATCTTGGATTTTTGGCCAGCCGTCTTAAGGATCGAGACCTTGCGATTTTCGAAACTTCTGCCCATAGCGAGTGTCTTTTTGGTCGGGTAACTTTTGAAATTGAATGTTTGAAACCATGGTAAACCCCTATCGGGAAATTGTCTTGAGCAAATTGCAAAAAGACGCTCTTTCTACACCGGCCCTGCACGACTCGTTTAACGTCTAGCCGGCAGGCATAAGCGGTCGTTTAACGTCTAGCCGGCAGGCGTAAGCGGTTTCCGGCAATCCCCGGAACCAGACGCCTGGCCGCTGACCACTAAACGAGCAGACACCTGAGGAAACCTGTTCACGATTGATCGGGCAAACTGCCCAAACTTTAACGCCGCTAGCTTGTAAAACCGACTGCCGATTCGGGCCGTGATATCGTGTTTCTGATGGCTCTACCAAGTTGCTGGAGTAATTGATTGGCGATTTTGATCAACGCGTTCCGATACTTGATGTGTTGAAACTTAGGCTTGGCAATTCCCGTAAGCGTCATTAGCTCCCCAATCGAATCTGTGAACCACCCGACTCCGTCGGCTACCGTTGCACAGCTTGTTGAAGTGGGTGACACGCCAAGCCTTATTTAATGTCTCAGGAGGGATACCCATGATTCAGCGCCGACAATTCCTTGGCTCCGTCGCCGCAGTCTGCGCGTTGTCCGGATCGGCATCTCGCGTGTTTGCCCAGCCCGATTCCGATTCATTGCAATGGCAAAGTCGCGTGATTGAAACGTTGCCGCTGAATCAGGCCGAGCGGGCTCCGGTGGTTACTGGAGTTGCCCTGCAAAAGTCTGGAAAATTGCTGGCAGTTGTTGGTGATGATCATCAAGTCGGCATTTTCGATATGCAGAACGACAACTACGTTCAGCATCTTGATCGCCATGTGGACTGGGTTCGAGCAGCGCGATTTTCACCTGACGGAAAACTTCTCGCCACGGCCGGCAATGACCGCAAGCTGTTGATTTGGGATACGAGCAACTGGGTTGGTCCCATGATGATCAAAAACCATCCAGAAGCCATTATTTCGGTCGCGTTTTCAAGTGACGGACAATATTTGGCAACGGTCGGATTTGAGAGCATCCTGCGCGTTTACGAAACGCGCACCGGCAGCGTAATTCAGTCTTATGAGTGTAGCTGCAATGACAATCACGCAGTGGCCTTTTCGGCGAACAACAAATTCCTCGCCGCGGGAGGTCGTAACGGTAGCATTCGCGTGTGGACCTTGGCTGATAACAAACGGGTCGCGAATTTCAATGCGCACCGAAAGCGGGTTCGCTCCCTCGAATTTACGGAAACGGACGAGATTCTCAGCTGCGGAGACGACCAGATTGTGCGCCTGACGAATCTGCAGCAAATCAAACAAAGCATTGCCTTGCCTCGCCAAGCTTCCAAACTATACGACGTCGCGCGTCTGGGAGATGGATTAGTCGCGACCGGTGGTAGCGACAACCAGATCCACATCTGGCGTCTCGTCGACCGGCAGCGAATCGGTTCACTCAAAGGTCACACTGGAACGGTTTCGTGCCTGGACGTCGTCGGCTCAACCCTTGTTTCAGGCAGCTACGATACGCAAGTCCGAGTCTGGAGCATGGAACGTCACGCCAACTTAACGATCCCGGCCGGCCAAAACGTTTCCAACAGCGGTTGGAATCGCAAGCTGAATTAGCATCTCACACACACTTCCGTCGACTTTCAAGACAATACAACCTCTCTTAATTCATGGAGGGCGAAGAGTTGGGTCTACTCAAACGACTTTCGCAATGGGGTCTCGCCAAAAAGAACGAGACTGATACTAAACAGAACAATCAAGCCATGTTGCGAAGATGCTACTTCGAAATCATGGAAGAGCGAAGGGTGTTGTCGGCCGATCCGGTGATCGCTGGCATCACTTATCTCGAAGGGGACGCCGGTCAGGACATTACGCCCGACCATTTTGAAGTCACTTTCCAGGGCGGCGCCGACACAACCCAGATGACTCAGTTTACGATCAACGGTGATCAGGATTCGAGTGGGGGATTGTCCGACGGTGATATGTTTTTTGATGTCGATAGCAGCCTGCCGGGAACGGCCCAATACCACCCGTTTATCTTTGATGCTGCCAACAGCTCTGGCGTTACGGCGAGTGATATTACTGGCGTAACGGTTGGCGCGGACGGACTGTCGTTAACTGTAAATTTGCAAAATTTCGAAGCCGGCGACGTGCTCGCGTTCACCATTGATGTGGATGAAGTCGAGCGATTCCGCGTTGACAAAATTGCCTCGGGCGTTGAATTCGAAGGTTCATTTTTCGAAACGACCTTTGTCGACCAAAACTACTTCTTTGAAGAAATGAGTGTCACGACCAACGTGGAGCTGGAGTACGGTTTTGTCCAACCGCAACAGGAAGGCATTTTCTACGACAACTATGATCAATTGTTCCAGGAAGGTGAATCGCTGGTTAACAGTTCGTTAGGACTTACGCTCGACAACTTCAATGGCCAAGCCAACCGCACCGCCGGCACGATCGACGCCTATCAACTGGTTCCCAAGCCGATCACGATTTCCGGCAAAGTCTATCATGACGAGAACCTCAATTGCGAATTCGACGCGGGTGAATCCGGAATCGCCAACGTGGAGATCCAGCTGCAATTGCTTAATTCGACGACCGGACAGTTTGAAACCGTTGCAACAACCCTTACCGACGCCGCGGGTCGCTACGAATTTGGTGAAGACCTGGGGCTGCTGCCTGGCGATTACCAACTGGTCGAAGTTCAGCCTGCCGGTTTTCTCGACGTCGGCGCCTCGGCGGGAACGGTCGAAGGCGTGGCCACGGGCGATGTCATCGATGGTGCGAGTGGACACAACGTGATTTCCAATATCCACGTTCCACTTGGTGGCACTTCGGCTACGGATTATGACTTTAAAGAAGTTCGGCCCGCGTCCATCGCGGGAACCGTCTGGCACGATCAAAATGATGACGGTCAAATCAATCATGGTGAACAAGGCATTGCCAACGTCTTGATCCAGGTAACCCGCGTTGGCGCCAAACCCGGCGTCGAAAGCGATCCGTTTGCCGATACCGGTTCGATTTTTGTACGAACCGACGCCAATGGGCATTACGAAGTCAATTTGCTGCCTCCGGGAATTTACCAAGTCGTCGAGATTAACAATTATCCAAACGGTAACGATCCGTTGGCCAGTTACATCGACGGCAAAGATTCCACAGGCAACGTTCGCGGCGACACGGTTGGCACCAAGTCTGATGATCGGTTCACCAACGTCGAACTTTGCGCTGACGACGATGGAGTCGAATACAACTTTGGCGAACTCCGACCTGCATCCGTTGGCGGCTATGTCAGCGTGACGACGCCAGGCGAAGCGAAACTTGATCCATCGGATCCGGGTTTCGAACCAATCGCCGGCGTTGAGATCCAGCTGTTCGATAACAACGGCAATCTTCTGGACACGACCGAGACGGATGCCAGCGGACACTACCAGTTTAATGGTCTGCGACCCGGCGTTTATTCGATCGTCGAAGTCCAGCCCAACGGGTATCTCGACAGTGCTGACGTTGTTGGCAAGGTGGCTGGCGAAACAAACGGGACGACAAACTCAAACGACCGCTTTCAGAACATCACGCTTTCATCGGGCGACCAGGGCGTGCGTTACGATTTTTGCGAAATCATCCCCGCGGAAATTTGCGGTACCGTCTGGCATGACACCAACGACAATGGCGTGATTGATGGGGGCGAGGACCGACTGGGTGGCGTTGTCATTCAGCTCTTTGACGCAGATGGCAACGCGGTTGCCGAAACACGAACCGACGCCAACGGTGGTTATTGCTTTACAGACCTCTATCCGGGCAAATATACGGTTACAGAAATTCAGCCCGCGAGTTTCGCGGATGGAAAAGACTCACTCGGTCAAATTGGCGGAATTACTGTTGGCGATGTGCTCGCCAACGATTCGTTCTGCGTCGAACTTGCACCCGGTGACCGGGGCGTCAATTATGACTTCGGTGAAATCCGCTTCGCTTCGATTTCCGGATCCGTGAAGGCTGACGCCGATGGTGACAAGACATCGTTCAAACCGGAAAACGGCGATCGAGTGCTCGCGGACGTGGAAATTGTCTTGCTCAATAGCAATGGCGAAGAAATCGCCCGGACGGTTACCGATGCCAATGGCCATTACAAATTCGACGGGCTTCGCCCGGGAACCTACAGCGTTCGCGAAATCGGACCGGATGGCTACATTGACGGTGCAGATTCAGCTGGCACCGTTGACGGCCAGCGAGTCGGAACAACTGCTAACGATCTGCTGGGCGGGATTGTTCTGGTCTCAGGTTCGGAAGGTGTGAATTACGACTTCTGCGAGTATATACCAGCCGAAATCTGTGGAACGGTTTATCACGACCGGAACGATAACGGCGTGCAGGATTCCGGAGAAGAGGGCATCGGCAACACGCGAGTCGTGCTGTACGACACCGACGGGAACGTCGTGGCGGAGACACTCACCGATGCCGAAGGTGCCTATTGCTTCCAAAACCTGATTGCTGGTGAGTATTGCGTCAAGGAGTTTCAGCCCGACGGTTTTGTCGACGGGAAAGATACTTTGGGGGCAATTGGGGCTGAACGTGTCGGAACCAAGACTAACGACGAGTTTTGCAACATCACGATTCGTGGTGGCCAGCAGGGAACGGAATACAATTTTGGTGAACTCAAGCTGGCCGAAATAACCGGCAATGTCCACATCGACGCTGACGGCGACTGTGTGTTCGATGCCGCGCAAGGTGACAAGCCACTTGCCAACGTGATGCTCGAGCTGCTCAATGCCAACGGGGAAGTCATCGGAACCGCGTTGACGGATGCCGGCGGCAATTACTCGTTCAATAATATTTTGCCTGGCGAATATTCCATCCGCCAGAAACAACCGGACGGACTGTTTAACGCCGGTGAAAAAGCAGGCGACGCCGGCGGTGAAGCGACTGAAAATCTGATCACCGGCATCCTGGTTCAATCGGGTCAAAAACTGACTCACTACAACTTCTGCGAACACGAAGCCGCCGAAATTCACGGTCGCGTTTGGGAAGACGGCCCCGCATTTGAGACGGAGAGCGGCAACGTACCCGTCGGCTATCGAAACCAACGTGACGGCGTTTATGAGGAAGGGGTCGACACGCCGATCGAAGGCGTCCGCATGCAGCTTTACTACTACCTCGATCCCACCAGCGATGCAATCGCGCCTCGCCCCGTGACATTGGGTGAGGTGATGGGCGAATTCTATGAGCACATGGGCACCGATAATCCCGACGCACCGGTTTGGGTTGAAACGATGGCCAACGGAGAATACTGGTTCATGGGTTTGCAGGCTGGCAACTACATCGTGCTGGAGACGCAGCCCGAGGGCTACGTCGACGCCAACGATATTCCTGGTTCCACCACCGGGCTGGTTTTCAATTCGAATGTCGCGGTGGCAGGAGCCGATGCGGCCCTGCGAGTTTTCTCGAGTTCTCAGTTGATGGATTCGGTCACCAACATCCGCGTGAATGCCGGAGGGCTCTCCGTTCAGAATGACTTTACCGAGGTTCGGGTTGAAAGGTTGCCGCTAACACCGACGGATCCGCCGGGAGGCTTCTTTAATCCGCCAGACAACGTGCCGACTCCCTCATCGAATCCACTGCCGCCACGACCCAATCTGACATCGTTGCCAGGGTTAGCCGGGTCGCAACCCAGCTCGTTCCAGGCTTTTATAGGCACATCCTCGGCGTTAAACACTCACGGCCAAGCTGGCGGGCAAGTTGCGGCCAATCCGTACACGTGGCACCTGAGCGTCGTCAACGGTGGGGCACCGCGGGCGGTTGCCGAGGCACTTGAGCAAGAGGATGCAGTTTGGCAACAGGTCGGCTACTTGAACAACTCGGATTGGCAGCGGTTTGACATGACCGAAGCGACCTGGTCGTTCACTACCACGCGGGCGGATGGTCAAATCACCGAGATCGACCGGACTCTAAGATTCGGCATGGACGGCGGGCTCCCGCTGGCTGGCGATTTCGATGGGGATGGGACGGACGAAGTGGCTGTCTTCAAAGACGGCTACTGGATGATCGACATCAATCGAAATGGTCGTTGGGAACAATCGGATCTGCTCGCCAAACTCGGCGATAAAGGCGATCGACCCGTGGTTGGCGATTGGGACGGGGACGGCAAAGACGACATCGGAATTTATGGTCCGATTTGGGCTCGTGATCAAGAAGCGATCGATCGCGAACCAGGTCTGCCGAATCCGGAAAACAGTCCATTCACAAAACCGAAGAATGTCCCGCCAGTTGATGAGGATTCTACCAGCGGCGCACGGATCATGAAGCTGACCAGTTACGGCCGTCAGCGCGCCGACGTGATTGATCACGTGTTTGGAATAGGTGACAGGAACGATATTCCGGTTACCGGCGACTGGAACGGCAACGGAATCCGCTCGATCGGAACGTTTAACGATGGCATCTGGCAGCTCGACGTCAACGGCGATGGCGAATTCGACGAGCAGGACGTAACGGCCCACTTTGGACGTGCCGGAGACATCCCGCTGGTAGGCGATTTCAACGGAGACGGCATCGAGGAGATTGCAGTTTACCGTTCCGGTACGTGGTACATCGATGCCAACGGAAACCGTGAGCTCGATGCGACGGACAAAACATTCGAAATGGGGGGTGCCAACGACCAGCCGGTCGTGGGAGACTGGGACGGGGACGGCATTGACGAACCGGGTCTTTACCGACAGAGTCGCAACGCAGGTTAAATCTGCAGCGGTCTCAATGGTTTATACAACAGCGGAGTCATGATTGGCTCCGCTTTTTTTATGCGCCACGTTGTTCTACAGGCACTGCGGACCGTTGCTGCATTACCGGCGGCTAACGCCTCGTCGCTCACTTTCGCTTCATCACCAATGCCGTTTGAATCGTTCCCATTGTGTTCTCCACGATGCTGACCACTTCAAATCCCGGCGAAAATATTTCGACGGCGTAATCGCGGCGCATCGTGACGAGCGACCGCAGACCTCGGCCGACGGTCACGAAATCACCCTGCTGTGCTCGAAATTGTTGATGAGCTGGTGCGGACTCGCGCACGGATTTCATCGTTCGGTTGCGCTCGTTTTGACGTTCTTCAGCGTGTTCGTCGATGATTGTCGCAAATAGAAATCCGCCCGGTTTGATGATTCGTCGAAGTTCGCAGATCCAGGAAAGGAACAAGTCGTCAATGTGTGTAAATACTGAATAGCAATACACGAGTGAGAAAAAATGGTCTTCGAAAAAAAGCCCGGGGGCAGTTGTTGAAACGGCAAAATGAAACGGAGGGCTCAAATTCTCATGGCACCAGAACACGAGGTCACTGTCAACGTCGACACCCCAAAACTCGGCGTCATCAGCCCATTCTGACAGCCACCGCATCACTCTCCCGTTTGCGCACCCAAAATCCAATACGTTTCCAACGGGCGGCAACGAAAATCCCACGGCGTCGAGTGCCGTCATCAACGTCTGTGCATCGCGCTTGCCTGTTTCCAGGAATTTTTCCTCGTCATGACCATATTTGAGAAAACTTCCCGTGGGGCAAGGGAAATTTCCTGATGTGCGGGGCGAATGATGGTTGGGTCGGCGTTTGACGACAAAGCCGGCTTCCGTTGCGACGTTTCTTTTCGGCGCAAATACCGCCGGCCGCAACCGATCGGATTTGGGCGTCTGATTGGCAGGATCGTTCATTTTACTGGTCAGCCGACGTGAAGACTGGATTGTCGTCGCAGTTGTGATTGCCGCCCTTAAGCGGGAGCCTTAAATTAGATGGTTTGTCCAACCAACGGAAGTGCCCGCCGTGTTCGGAAAACTTGTCCTCATATTCATTCTGGTACCGCTGGCGGATCTTGTCCTGCTGCTGATGCTTGCCGACTATACCGGCTGGCGATTTTCGATCGGCGCGGTTGTCGTGTCGGGGATCATCGGAGCGTGGTTAGCTCGTCAGCAATCGAGATTTGTGCGGGGAAAGATACGGGACCAGTTGCAACATAATCAGTTGCCAGCCGAGCTGCTCACCGATGGGGCGATGATCTTTTTTGCCGCCGGCTTACTGTTGACTCCCGGATTCATCACGGACTTCATCGGGTTAACACTGTTGATACCCGTTTGTCGGCAATGGTACAAGAAATGGGCGTTGCGAATGATGAAGAAACATTTTCAGTTTCAAGTCGTCACGATGGACTCGGCCGGTCGATCCGTCGATCCAGATGTGATTGACGGCGAAGTTGTCGAAACAACACCGGCATCCGGGAATTCAAATCAAAGCGGCGGTGTTTGAAAACTTCCCGCCGCCGGAGAAACACCAGAGTCCATGAGAAAGCACCGGAATTTGTTTCATTTTCGGCAGTTTCGAGACGTGGTAGAATGGACATCTTGAAGTCGCATTGCCGTTTCAGAATCAAATTCCCAATTTGAATGACTGTTACCTATTTCAAACGCTATCGAATGCAGTTTGACTTGCGAGAAGGCTGCTTGGAGAATCAGCCGCTTGCAGCGGGCTACGCTTTAGTGCCGTGGAGTATTGATGTTCTGGAAGCCCATGCCAACGCAAAATTTCGCAGTTTTCGTGAGGAACTCGACGCCAACGTCTTTCCGTGCCTGGGTGATGCTGAAGGCTGCTTGCGGCTGATGAAGGAAATCAGCTGTCGCCAGGGTTTCATCTCCAAGGCGACCTGGCTGGTGACTTATCAGAATCCTGATACTGGAATTGTCGAGAACTGTGGAACGGTGCAGGGCATTCGTGAACAGCCTGATGTCGGTTCCATTCAAAACCTGGGGATTGCTCCGTCGCATCGCGGCAAGGGGCTGGGATCGGCTCTGCTGTCTTGCGCGTTACAGGGTTTTAACTCGGCCGGTATCCAGTTTGTCACCCTTGAAGTGACAGCGCAAAACTTACGGAGCCGTTCGGCTTTATCACCGGATGGGATTTCGTACGCTGAGAACGGTGTTCAAATCCATCGACGTGGCCTATTAGACGAATTTCCGTTCGCTCAGCCGTTTTTGCTCGACTGAACTTGTATCGGGTCGGTGATAATGCAAAAATCCGCGTTTGGAAGCTGTTCCTCCTCGGGAAACAGCCACACTCCTAAACGATTGGTTATTGAGATGGGTCAGGGACGACGTATCAAAATGTCTAATGGGCGGACGCTCGTTAATGACGTGATCAGCTTGGCAACGAGGATCCCGCTGGCATCGGTCGTGAGGGACGTTGATTTGTCTGAGCTCAGCGACATTACGTCGTTATGCACGGCCCAAGATCACGTGGAATGTGTTGATGATGAAGGCGTACGCGATTGTCTGCCTGCAGCATCCCGAACTCAAGCGACTTTACGTTACGCTGCCGTGGCCGCACTTTTACGAACACCGGGAAAGCGTTTGCATGATGGCCGTGACGCGGCTTTATCAGGGTGAAGAGCGGCTGTTTTTTGCGCACTTTAACAAGCCGGAAAATTATTCTCTGGAGCAGTTGCAAGCGCAATATGACCGTTTTCGACGTGAACCAATCGACGAGATCACTCAATTCAGGCATCAAGTTGCCTTTGCGAGATTGCCTTCGATCGTGCGGCGACTGGGCTGGTGGACACTCGCCGCCTGGCCGAAAAAAAGAGCAATGCACATGGGGACTTATGGAATGAGCCTCTCGTGCTACCGCGGCGCCTATGGGACTCAACTCGTGGGACCCAATACGACGATGCTGGGTGTTGATCCGATGCCGAAAAAAGGGATGAGTCGCATCCTGTTCACGTTTGATCATCGGGTGCTTGATGGCAAACCAGCCACGGACGTGCTGGAATCCTATTGTTTCCACCTCAAACGTACCATTACGAGTGAAGTGAAGGGCATGTTGGTTGCTGACGGTCGCGATGCAAATGCGATCTTGCGAGACGCGAACCTGATCAAGCAAGCTGCGTGATGTTGTTTAAGCCGAAAGGCCCGATCGCCGATCATTGACGGGTCCCGAAGCCAACAACCGTATTTAACGCAGCTCGGAGCCAACGTTACCCTGGGTTGAAAGCATCGCTTGGCGGATGGTCTCCAGGTAGTTTTTGGTATTCGGCCTTTGCTCGAATTTTGCTCGAGTTTCGGCAGAGCTGAATAAAACGATCCGTTGATCTGGAAGCTGCCCCATGAACACGCCGTGCACTTCCAGGCCTTCCACGAGATCACCCCGCTCGTGATAAATCACCGGATCATAGCCGGCTAACAAGGGACTATATTTGTCCGGGTCAACCTGAAATGTCCGCAAGTTTTGCTGGCTGGAAAAGAGATAAGTACGACCTCGATGGACACAACCGAACTGGGGATCGCCATCGACCCACTTTGACTCCGTCATCAGAGTTACCGGGCATTTGCCATGTAAAGCGAACATGGAACGGTCAATTTCAGCAGGCTCAGTTGGTGGCTTGGAATCCACGCTGGATTTGAATTGATGAACCGTTTGGGCCGGCTCAAACTGATTTTGGGCCCGAGCCACCGTTTCCTGCGGTTGCTCCGTTGCTTTCCTGGGGGATACATCATTCGGCTCAAAAAACTGATTTGAGATTGACTGATTTTGGATTTTTGCCACCGCGGCCCCTGTCGACTTGGGCGGTTGAGTCATTCGTTGTGGCGAGAATGCTGATTGATTCTGGTCGGATGCGGCGGGAGTCTTGATTTCAGCCTGTGCAACCTGGTCCGAAGATTCGATCGGCTTGAGGCTTGAATTGCGGGGTGGAGCCGGCGCAAAATCGTTCCTGATGACAACCGAATTGCTTGAATTTGACGCTACAAGTGGTTCCACGGATGCATCCGAGGTTGATTCCGCGCTTGAATTTTCCGCAAGCGGCTGGACAAACGGATTTTGGAGAACGCGCGGATTGTTCTGTGCCAGCATCGCGCCGTCGGTGGTAATTCGAGGCGCTTCATGGGAAGGAGCCGGCGGGACAAAGTCGTTTTGTCCGGCGAGTTTTTTCGGTTGCAGGTGCTCTTTAAGTTCGGCAAGATCTTTCGCCAACCCCGTTTTTTCACGGTCCATTCCAGCCAGGGATTTGCCCAGCCCCTTAAACATTTTTGCATAATCGTCGATGGTGGACGGGCTGTTGCGTTGCGTAATGACTCGACCGGCCGGGGTAATGATGACGTCGGCCGGCACACCAGAAATCCCATATTCGGAGACCAGATCGGTTTGGAGATCCACGTCGACTTTTACCGGGATCACATTCTTATCGATCGTGTCCTGAAGCAGCGAACTGCTGAATACAAAAGTCTCAAGCGACTTGCAAGGACGACACCAGTCGGCGGTAAAGTGCAACCAGACGAATTTGCCCTGTTTGGCCGCCATCGAGTTTGCTGTCGCCAAATCCGTTTGCCAGGCCACCTCTTGAGCACTGGCTGAAGATGCGTAGAGGACGAGGCAAATCAGAGAAAATCCGAATTTTTTTTTCACAAATGTCAACATGGGGGTTTCAGCTCAAGAAAGTTCCGGAGGATCCTTGATCGGTATCGGCAATTGTCCTGGGCCGTTTGGATAAAATTTATGAATTATGACGATATTTTGGCTTAACGGTTAATTTTCGAGGCGAGCTTGGTAATCGGCGCAAATTAGGAGGAAAGTTTCAAAAATTGTGTCAAGTTATGCTTGACACGTGCGATACTTTCGATAAAACTCCGACATAGATCAAGCTTTCGCCTGCCCTTTCAGGCTTCTGTCTTGTGGATTACCGGCTTTCATGCCTTGCGGCCAGTTGGACTCAACTGGCATCCTTCTGAATAATGAACCAGCAAGCAGCTTGTTCATGCGAGTTTGGAACTCGGTGATATCCAGTGCTGAGGCGCGAGTATCGTTTGACATCTGTCAGACACTGGACCCAGCATTTGCCGTCTGTGGCGACATGTGCGAAAGACATCTGATTTAAGTTGGGCTTCCTGCAGGGAATCCGCATCTCAACAATTTATTGTGCAAGGAATTGCAATAAGCGCAAGGACAAGCGCGGGCCGCATGGCCTACGGAACGTCTCATTTTTCGAGAGATACCCAGTTAGACCCCGTACAGGGTTTTTGAAATTTTCGTTGGTTGGACAGGTTTAATTCTCAAGTCCTTGCGCTTGGATCCGAATTCGACTTGCAGCAACACTCTCTACTTTTAGGTGCTGTATGGCAAAAAAACGTTATCGTTCACGCGGCGGATCAAGTGCATCCGATTCATCGGGTTCTTCAGGCGGCGGCGGCGGCAGGAAGCCGCAACGGACAGCGAACCAATAATCGGCGTCGGCGCACTGGCGGAACTGGCGGCGGCGGCGGTGGTGGTGGAACCAACCGGGGACGCAGCCGCGAACGTAATCGCGAGCCAGAAATCATCGACGAATCGGAACTGACCGAAGGCGTCGGCTTGTTGGAACTTCACCCCAACGGGTACGGGTTCCTGCGAGACCCCCAAAACAACTATTCACGCGAACGTTCCGATCCGTTTGTACCGGGAACCATGATCGAGAAATTTGCCTTACGACCGGGCGTCATGATCACGGGAAAGGTCCAACCAGCTCGCCGTCAGCAGGGACCGCGATTGCGGGAAATCACCGATATAGATGGACTTTCGCCGGACGAATACGCCGAGGTCAAGAATTTCGACAATTTGACGGCGATTAATCCGGAAGAGTGGTACCGACTTGAAACAGGGCCGGAGCCACTGACAACCCGCGTGATGGACCTCCTGACCCCGCTGGGAAAAGGCCAAAGGGCCTTGATTGTTGCTCCTCCCCGCAGTGGCAAGACGATCCTGCTCCAGCACATCAGCCATGGAATCTCGATGAACTATCCCGATTCCACTTTGATTGTCTTGCTCGTGGACGAACGTCCTGAAGAAGTCACGGACATGCGTCGCAGCGTGATCAACGGAGAGGTCATCGCCAGCAGTCTCGATGAAGATATCGAAAGCCATGTGCGGCTGTCGCAATTGGTCATTCAGCGCTGCAAACGACTGACAGAAATGGGTAAAGACGTATTCTTACTCATGGATTCGATCACTCGCTTGGCCAGAGCCTTCAACAAATGGGTTGGCAATACGGGCCGGACGATGTCGGGGGGTGTCGACATCAAGGCAATGGATATTCCCAAGAAACTTTTCTCGTCAGCGCGGGCGTTTGAAGAAGGTGGCTCGCTGACCATCGTTGGGACGGCTCTCGTGGACACGGGCAGCCGAATGGACGAGCTGATTTTCCAGGAATTCAAGGGTACGGGTAACATGGAATTGGTCCTCGATCGCAAACTTGCCGATCGTCGTGTATGGCCGGCCATCGATATCTCGCAATCGGGAACGCGTCGCGAAGAGTTGCTGCTGGACCCCGAAACATTGCACGCCGTTACCATGCTACGTCGTACGCTGACATCCATGCACCATGTGGAAGCCATGGAACAGCTGACCAAACAGCTGGGGCGGTTCAAAACCAACGCAGAGTTCATCAAGCTGATTAGTGGCAAGATGATGGACGTTTAATCGGAAGTCCGCAGTTACGTCTTTGCCATCAGATGTTTGGGTAGCCAGGTCTTGACGACCACGTAACCGACCGCCAGCATCGCCGCGGCCATGCCCCAAACCATGCCGCCCGCTGTCCCGACCACGGCCGCGTCGGCGCTCAACTCCCGTGAGCCGACCATGGTACTGACGACCATTCCAAACAGACCAAACAGCAAACTGGTCGCTACGAAGACACAACCCGCCAGCAACGTCATCAAGACCACGACTCCCAGCGAACTGGCGAAACACGTGAGTCTGGTCGCCAGCCCAAACTGCAAACGGTTGCGGCGATACATTTCCGAAATTAATCCTGTGCGAATGATCGCGGGGGCGACAAAAGCCGTGACGCCGATTGCCAGGATCGGGCTAACGCGGTGGCAGGCAAAAAACAGTGCGCAGGCCGTTGTGATTTGAAAAAGCGCCTGGATCGAAAACGAGGCTGAATTCATCTTCTCAGGCAGCCCGGTTCGAAGTCTCTCGGTTGCCTCAACCGGCTCGAATCGTTCCGCGTTTGAAGTGGAATCCGGGTAGCTATTGGACATTGAAAACTGATGAATTTCGTTCGACATAAAATCAACCAAAAACGGGCTGGAGTGGGTTCACTTCGCCTGTCTGCGAGCCCGCTCGGTAGCGCGACCCCCTGCTCCTAATCATACACGTGACAAGGTAACTGTTAACGGGTTGGATTTCACCTAAAGCCCCAGTTTCGCATTTTTCGCAGGATGGATGCCCGAGTGTCGGCCGGATAGTCCACGAACTTGCCATCATGAATTCTGTCATTGAAAATAGGGGGGCATCGTGCGCGGCTGGTTTCACACGCGAATCCGGTGATAACCTGTTTTCGATTGATTATGATTTCGCTATCATCACAGGCGGTCCGGAGTGTGGACCGGAAATGGAGAGTAAGCGAATGGTTAGCGGCTTCATTGGAAATGAAGTGCCCCGCAAGGGGTTGCGAGTTCGAATCTCGTGCTCTCCGCTGGAATGATCATCCTGGCAGCTAATGCCTGGCTGCTCTGTTGCGTGTAACAAATATGGTCATCTTTCGAACCCGCACAATGACGGCGGTGGCCTGGTAACGATTTGCGTCTGGATACACGCGCATGATGCAGAATCTGCTAATTGAAAAGCCTTACCAATTCGTCCCTCCGATCACGTGGACCTGGCCACAAACGTTGTATACCCGTAGCGGCTTGTTCAAACCGGCATTGAAACGGATGCAGGGAGTCGTCGATCACGAATGCCGAAACCTTGACAAGCTGAAGGCATCCATCGACGCGGGGCACGGCATTATGATGTGTCCAAACCATCCCCGCATGGCCGATCCCATGGTGTTTTGCTTCGTCGCTCGCGAAACACCCTGCAACTTTTATGCGATGGCCAGCTGGCATTTGTTTAACCAGAGTCGGTTTTCCCGGTTGATGATTCGCCTGATGGGTGCGTTCAGTGTCAATCGCGAAGGGCTTGATCGACAGGCGATCGATTACGCCATCAAAATCCTGCAAACCGCGGAACGGCCGCTGCTGCTGTTTCCCGAAGGAGCAACCAGCAAGACGAATGATCGAATCATGGCGTTGATGGAGGGACCGGCCTTCATTGCCCGCAATGCCGCCAAGCGCCGAGCCAAAGAAGATGGCGGAAAAGTTGTCGTGCATCCAATCGGCATCAAATATTTATACCAAGGGGACATCGAGCAGGCTTGCGACGCTGTACTGTCAGATATTGAAAAAAGGCTCACCTGGAAACCACAAACAGACGTGCCGTTAATTGACCGACTGATCAAAGTGGGTAACGCGTTACTGACTCTGAAAGAGCTGCAGTACGAGGCCCGGGTGAACGGCTCATCGCTCAGAGAACGACAGACCAACCTGGTCAACCATCTGTTGCACCCCCTCGAAAAGGAATGGTTGGGCGCAGAAAAAAACGAGGGTATCGCAATTCGTATCAAGAATCTGCGAATGAAAATTTTCCCCGAAATGAGCCGAGCCGAACTTGACGACGCAGAACGCGCCCGTCGCTGGGAGCATCTTGAGCGTACGTACCTCGCCCAGCAGGTTGATTGCTATCCTGAACGCTATGTGGTCCAGATTCCATCGGTTGACCGGATCCTCGAGACTTGCGAAAAGTTCGAGGAAGATTTGACGGATAAGTGCCGCATTCACGGGAATTTGAAGGTTATCATCGATATCGACGATCCGATCGAGGTATCTCCGGAACGAGCTAAAGGCGCGATTGAGGATCCCATCATGCAACAGATTCGCGAGCGGCTCGAAAAAACGCTGAATGGGCTGCAACACGAATCGAGGTTGTATCAGCCCGCTTGACCGAACGGTCGAAATAAGGCCGATACGTCTGAAACTCTCCCCGTTTAACGATTCGACAGCTTGGTCAGAATTCGATCCAGCTGATTGGCAAATGCCTGAACATCTTTGTTGTTGAGCGGTTTCGGCCCGCCTGTGTCGGCGCCGCTGGCACGAATCTGATCCATGATGTTGCGCATCGCCAACCGCTCTCCGACCGTATTTTCATCGAAAAGCTCGCCCCGCGTTCCCAGGGAGATTCCACCTTTCTTGACAACGTCGGCAGCCAGCGGGATATCGCCGGTAATCACCACGTCGCCCGGCCGCAACAGCTGGACAATCTTTTTGTCGGCTTTGTCCGCGCCGGCTGGAACAAGCAGCAGGCGAAACAGATCCGATGGTGGAATACGCATGCTTCCATTGGCGACGAGGACCATTTCGATGCCCAATCGCTGAGCGGCGCGAAACAGGATGTCCCGCAGGACGGACGGGCACGCATCCGCATCGACCCAGATCTTGAACTTGGGTTTGGTTTGCTCGCTCGCACGGCTCATTACCGCGAATCCATTTCAATTCTCGTCCATCATCTGTTGCAGGCAAAGCAATGCCATCGCGGTTCCATAACAGCGACCGAGTTCGTGAGAATCGACAAAACAACCGTCAATCTCCGGCAGCGCCATGATAATTTCCAGTTGTTGACGTTCGTATTTTCGGCGAAGCTCGGCGTTGGCTATCTTGGAAATCGCTTCGCTGCGGCCACGCATGTCGTACCAGAAAAAGAATCCGCCGTAAGCCATGTTGGACGTATGATCATCGTATTTGAGCGCACGATTCAGGTGCTCGTGCATGTCAAAGGAGATTTCAATGGCTGCGTTCAGATTGTCGTCCGACGACTTTTGCCAACTCCACAAGCCCAACTCGCAAATGGGCATGCGTCCAGCCGACGCGGCAATTTGCCTTGGTTCGCCCGCCCTGTCTGCTTTCGCCGACCCGCGTGAACTGCCGTAGGGATAGGCTCCGTTTTCGAAGCGATCACGCTCCAGTGACGCGATGCCCGAATCAATCTTTGCTTGATCAACGTCAGCCCCCGCCTGTTTGGCTTCCGCCAGCGCGAGCAATGCCGTGGCCGTCACAAAAGGATTGGCGTACTCGTGATACCAGCCGCCACGCTTGGTCTGGATTTGTTCCAGCGCTGCAACGCAATCTTGCAAAGATGTCCTTAATTCAGGCTTGGTGGCAACCAGGCGGGAAAGAAAACGAACGCGGTAGGCGTACGCCCACAGGATCTCGTCGCGGTCGAATTGGTTAATATGGGATTCGTCTTTGACAAATTCGGCGGCCCGCTCGATGGCCGAATCGATTTCAGCCTGTTTTTCGGGCAAGGAGCTTTTGCTGGCCAGCAATGCCATGCCGACAAGCGAAGTCACGGCTGCATGAACATTGGGAAGGCTGTCGGTTCCACCAAAATCGTAATCGCAATCCACCCACGCACCGTCGTTTCGCTGCATACCAAGTAGAAAATTGATACTCCGTGTGATTACCTCTTTTCTGTTATACACGCCCCGGGGAGCCGCACTGCCAGCGGAGTCGATTCCTGCCTTGAGCACGGCGGTCGGTAGTTCAGTTTCAATTTCAAATCCGCGAACGATCGGACCAAATCCTTCTGCCTCTGCTGCGGCTTTCCACCCCAGCGGATGTTCGGAATGTTCGGTGGCGATTGAATTCCAGATTGAGGCCGCCTGCCGGTGATCGCCTTTGTGAAAGACTTCGGACGCACGTTTCATGGTTGCCTGAATCTCTGTTGCCAGGTTCTTTTCGGTCTGATCCGCCGGCTGTTGGCCGTTATCCGCCGATCCGATGGCGGTGGGATTTGCGTGTGCCAACAGAGCCTCGAACCACGGTTGATACAGCGTTGTGATTCGATCAACTTTGAGTTTTTCGCTGCCGTCTGCATCCAAAATGACAAATCCTGGCTCGACAAACTTGTAGGGAACAAGATCGTACTTTTGTTGCTGTTCGGGGGTGGGTACCGCTTTGACGGGAATAAAGCTTGCATTGAGTTGATTGCGAGTTGATTCCCATGAAAATGGACCGGCCAGCATGTAGCGGTCAATTTCTGTTTGGCGATCCATAAAGCTATCCGACAGAGTCGGCACGTACCAAAAGACGGGTTTGCCTGTTTCCGCGGAACGCGCCAGGGCCGATTCCAGGTTGGTTTCCCAGTTAACGCCACTGCCAATCCTCGCGGAGGTCGGGCTTGGTTTGACGCGGACTTTCTGCGTCGAGTTGCGAGGCTTTGAGTCGTCCTGCTCCTGGTACGAGAAGACTGGACCACAAAAAAACAGGGCGGCCAATGTCCAAAGGAACATACGGAATTTAGGGCTCACTGGGTTTCTCCAAAGAACTTGGGGCACGTTTTTTGCCGTGTGTGCCCCCATGATAGCCCACAACTTGGGTTAGCCACATCATCCATGGCAACCGCGGATGGCGTTGTTTTCGTGCGGTAAAACGAAACGAAGCCGAATTAATTGATTCATCGCCCTGTTCTGCGATTGAAATATGCGATCGGCGCCAGGATCTGCGGGTGGCCGCAAACGCTGCCCCCGGCCAACCAGCAACCATTTTTTGCCCGGCCTACCCGGACTTGGCCAAATCCGACTTCAGGTTGGTCGTCAGGTCCCTCATTCGCTAAAACTGCCAACATTAAAGGGCTTGATCTTCATGGAACGAGGGGACAGTCCTAGCGCCGAAAATCCGGACAGGGATAACAGGAGACCCACGACCACCAGCGCTGTGGCCAGCCCAAAACGGTTATGGATAAATTCGGCCACCATGGGACCGATCAATCCGATGGCCCAGGCGCCCCCTAACATGACTCCCGACGCAAGACTGGTGTGATAGGGCATTAGCCGCTGACCAACACTGATGGCAACGGGTGTCATCGATGCAAAACCAACGCCGGTCAAAAAGATCGCAGCGTATCCAAAAAAACCTGGATTCAGAAATGCCAACAGGAACAGTGCCGGCGAAAACAGGATCGGCACTGTTACCAGAGCTTTTTTTTCGTTGCCATTGGCGATCAACCAGCCGGCAGTCAATCCTCCCAGCCCCTGCCCCACAATCATCGTCGCGTTTGCCCGGCCAACCAACGGCGCGGCATGATCGGCAATTTGCTCAGCCGACCAACTCGGATTTGATTGCGCGACAAACGCTTCCATCCAGCGCACGATCAGATAAACAACGGCCATGTTAACGACGAATCGAAACACACACGAGACGTACAAAAACACGAGCGAGCGAACGTCGTAATTGCCAAGCGAAGTTGATTCCAGATGCGGCCGATGCGCCTTGTGCTGTGTCTTACCAATACCCAGTTGCAGCAGCACCACCATCGCCAATGCCGGGATGGCCAGATAGGAAAGTCGGTCCAACGATCCGTTGCCTGTCGCCAGCTTGGGCCCCAGCAACGCCCCGGTAAAAAAGCCGGCCATGCCAAATACGAAAAACCAGCTGAGCGCGAGCCCGCGGCGATCTCCGGCAATCCTCCCGATCGTCGAAGCGGCAATCGGATGGAACATCCCGACCCCGATCATGCCTACGGCGTAGGACAGGAACACGAGTGGAACCGTGGGTAAAAATCCGATAAACCCGATTCCCAGGGCACCCAGCAACAGTCCCAGGGCACCGAAGACGCGGGTATTCCACCGATCGCTCAGCCACGCAAATAACGGCTGGGCCAGTCCGCTGCAGATTGCGCCCAGACCGAGCAACATTGCGGACCATTGCGGGTGCATCGAATATTCCGTCTCCACCACGCCCAGTAACGTTGGGATTACAGCCGAAAGCGTGTCGACGATCCAGTGCGAGGCCATGATCGTCGCAATCGGGATGGCAACCCAAACGAGGGCCTTGCGCGCCTGTTCGCGGTGAGCATCATACGTTGTCGGCGGGTGGTTCATGGGGAGGTTGTTTGCAAAAGAAGTTGCCCCTCGTTCGAACGATTTCAGTCCGCGCAGGCAAGTGGCAAACGATACAACTTAATCGGCTTTCAGTCCGGGCGAAAGATCAGCCGTGAAGTTGGACGAAAAAATGACTGGTGCCGGTTTATGATTCCTGGGCGAAGAAGTTCACGCCCTTGGCAGCATAGTGTTTCAGCGACCGGGCCGACAGCCAGATTTGATGGCTGACGCGTGCTTTCAAATGGGTCGGAACCAGTTTGACCGTTTGCAGGCCGGTCCGCCGGGTCTGCCAGCGAGCTTTGTAAGGCTCGTCGCCGCGGAGAAAGTCAAACGTCTTGAAGCCGCGGTCGATCGACGCCCGCAAAGCATGCACGACTAGCTGGTAACCGGGAATCTGATCATCCCTTTGTGGGTCGAATCCGGATTGGTACATATAGGCGTTTTCGCCGTCATTCAACAAAAGCATGGCCGCCAGCGGACTACCGTCACGAAGGATTTCAACGACTTCGGCCTTGTTTTCTGCTGCCAGTCGTTTGGCTGCCGTCTCCAGAAACCGCGAGAAACTTTCGTCTGCAAAACAGCCTTTGTGACCAATGACTTCATGCCGCTGTTGGTGGAGACTGACAAAACTCGTCCAGACCTCTTTCCAGTCATGATGGCGGGAAGAGCGAACTTCCGTTTGTGGGGAATCCAGCAGCTGGATCGCACGCTTGGTCTTGCGACGCAAGGATTTGCTGAATTGCGCGTTGAGCTCGTTCCATGAAGGTGTTAAATCCGTGACCCAACAGCCCTCGATCGAAATTCGGTGGGCCTTGAAGCCGAAAACCTGAAACAGGCCGATCAGGTCGTCGGTAGTTGGATCCGATTCTGAAAGACCTTCGAGTTCAATCAGGTCAATGCTACCAAGATGCCCTTCTGCCCCGGTGTTGTCGCCCAGCCACTTCACAACTTCGCCAGCAAATTCGCGGTAATACTGCGTGTCCACTATCAGCCTCATGTAGTCGCTGCAGGCCCGGCCTCCGCCCACAAATTGCAGTCGCCGCGTATTGATCAAGGTGGTCTCGATGCAAAATGGCGCGATTCCAAGCCAGTTGCCGGCGCTGTCGGTTGCCACAAGTACCGCGAGTTCGCGATTCTTGGCGGCATGTTCAAGCCACGAACCAACCCAAGCCCAACGAAAAAATGGAAAGGTATCAGCGACTTGATCCCATTGCCTGTGATGAGCCGCGAGATCCAGGTAATTGTCAAATAAGGTGAGGTTGATCATGGTTAATTGGAAATCTCAGTCGAAGGGTGGGCAGATGCCATAAGCGTTGTTGTTTGGTTAGCAACCATCAGGGGTGCGACGGCCGGTGAAAGTAACTCGTTTCGACCGGTTTTCGAAGACCATGTTTTTGCGTCCGCCCATTTCTGGTTCAGGAACCTGGTCAGCGGTTGCTCCAGCCAAAAGGTAATGGCGGCCGCGAACGCGATTGAAAAAGCAGTCGCCAAAACGACGCTGGGCAGTGGACTAATGTTCCAGGTTTCCAGCTGCCGGATCAGGGCCGAGCCCAGGTTGTTATGAAACAGGTACAGGGAATACGAAATCGTGGCGATGAACATCAGGGGCCTGGTTCTCAGTAGCGGAATTTTTCCGTAGGCACTGAAGGCAACCAAGCCAAACAACAACGCGGTGGCCACTGGATTGTGATCTTTTAGATCGATGACGTGAAATACGATCGCACTGATCAGAATTCCGGCCGCATTCATCCAAAATTTTCCTCGTCTGCTTTTGATTTCGTTCAGCAGGATGCCCATTGAAAACAGGGGCAGCCATTTCAGGATCAGAATGTCCTGCAATAAACTCGCCCGCTCGGTCCAGATCCAATCCGGGCAATTCGCCTGTAACGCCTGGGTGCCCAGAGCACCAACGAGGCAACAGGCCAAGCCGACCATCATTGTGGGTAAGGGCTTGTCAATCGCACCCGAAACCAGCATCAACAACAGCATTCCGTAAAACAACATTTCTATTTGGAGGGTCCACGTGACCGGTTCCATATTGTGGTATCCAAACAGGCCCGGCATCACGGTCATGTTAGCTGCGGTGGCATCGATCGTTACCGTTTCGCCAAACATGGGGACCAGCGACAACAACAGCACGTTTAGCAAAATGACCAGCCAGTAGGACGGCAGGATACGGATAAATCTGCCTGCGACGAAATCGGCAGGTTTTCTTTTCCGCAGCAGTGTCATCGCGTTGACGAACCCGCTGAGGATAAAAAACAGTTCAACTCCGTACTTGCCGTAGGGAAACGTAAAACCGAGTGGCGACGCGAAGCCGTATTTACCGCCGTAGACGTAAGTGAAATGAAACACCATCAAATTCAACGCTGCCAGGGCACGCAGCGCATCCAGTTCAAGAATGCGCTTGGTTTTGGGTGTGGACGGTGTTAACAGACGGGCGTCAGAGAGTGCGGCGAATGCCATGAGGAATCTGGTGGGGGTTAGATCGACATCATTTTTCAGAGACAGCGCAGACTGTCCTGCGAATTTCGACCTATTGGCAATCGCCGTTCCATTGCCAGGAAGCCGCATGATTGTGGCAAATCGTGATGTTTGCTCGCGACAACTGATGCTTTTTTTCAACTTGCATCCATTCGGATGTCGTGTTTTGTCCCCACACATCAAAATATATCTGGACTCGGCGAGGAACCATTTTGATAGCAAGTTCGATCGTCAAAACGATTCATCAAAGTATTTTTTGCAGGAGTTTTCGCTGTGTACGGGTTGAAATCCTGATTGGAGATTTTTTTTAGTTTGATTCAAGAAACATCTATTGACCCAAAAATCAGGTTGCCATAATCTGCCGAACCATAAGTCGTCTTGAATGTTTTGCTTGTTCGATTCGACTTACCAAAACAAATGGAATTGTTTTGCTGTTGAGGGTTTGCATAGGGGCTTTGTCCTGCGAACAGCGTTACCCAGGCTCGACATGGATGTCAGGCGGATGTTGCGTGATCTTCAGTGAAATGAAAGACGGTCAGGGCATGGAGGCACTGATCGACTTAATCCAATCGCTCTCGGACTACGGACGGACTCCTTTGCCCCCCTGGGATCCTAAGTGCCGAGGGCCTTTTTTTTGCGTCGACCAAGCGCGAGGCAGAAGCTGGTGCCGGAGTTGTTAACGCCTCTTCGACCTGAGCCGCATTCCGGCGACAATTATGGCGGCAATCCACCACGCGGCTGAGCTCGCCGGCTCGGGAATTGTGGCCAAGCCAGATCGGAGCACTTTAAAACTCGAAAAGAACCTGAATTGTGCAGAAAGTGCGGGCGCTATCACGAGGTGGTGCAAAAATACCTGTGATTGTGGACGCTAATTTCGGCAGCCAGTCCGTGCCAGCATTTTGTGAGAAAATTTCGAATTATTGTTGAATTTTCGGCAAAATACGCGATTCTCGATCACAGCCAGAATTGGGAACAGCCGCGACCGTTTGTTGATTTTTAGTTTTCCGCCAAGACTGCCCGCTTGTCACGGATCAATTTCAGCAGCTCTTTTTGGGGCTCAGCAAATTTGACAATGCCTTCGCGCATCAAGGTTTCTTCCATGTCCGAGAAATCGACTTTCGCATCAATCTCGGCGAGAGCCTCAGCCGGCGGCAACACATCCACCAGCCGCTCAAATTTCAGCCCGCTATGCGCGACGGCTTCGTTGGTGGCCGGCGGATTGGTTTGAATGTCGCTTCCCGCGAGAGCTCGCACATATTTCGTGGGTGGGTCTTCGGGTTTTTTCGTTCCCGTGCTGGCAAAAATAATCTCTTGCTGCAGCGGACAGTTTTTATCGGACCAGAAATCCTGGTTGGCGGCCCAGATGCGTTGGGCGTTGACGATTCCGACCAAGCCCTGCGCTGCATCGCTCAACTGGGGACAATGCTTTTCCGTATAAACGTCAATTCTGGAAACGAAGATACTGTAGACACTCTTGAAGTGTTTGAGGTCCCGGCACCGCTGCGCTCCTCGCCAGGCAGCCTCGCGGGCGATCTGGTACTGGCGATCGGAAAAAATCAAGGTCACGTTGAGTGGTACGCCAGCCGCGGCAAGATCCTCGATCGCGTCCAACCCTGCCGGAGTCGCCGGCACTTTGATCATCCGGTTTTGATGACCCTGCGACCATTTTTGGCCCAGTTCGATGTACTGAGCCACACGCTCTTGATGCGGAAGATTGGCTGCGACATCTTCCAGCAGTGGATCGAGTTCGAAACTAACGTAGCCATTGTTTCCCGAAGTCTCATTCCACACGTCGATGAACGCCGTTTGCGCGCTGGTAACCAACGAATCGGTCAACGCCCACGCAATCTCTTCGACAATTTTTCCTTCGTTGACCAAATGCCCGATCTTGGCGTCAAACCGCCCCGTTTTGATCAGGTCGGTGATAATGATGGGATTTGACGTCGCGCCCGTGGCCCCCATTTGTTTGTTTTCATCAACGAGCACCGGATCAATGCTGTCCAGCCAAAGTTTCGTGCCACAGTCGATCAGTGATTTGATAGAGTCAAACATTTTGTTTTGAGATTGGCCTGAGTTGGTTGAAGCTTTGCCGACTCACGTGTTGCCGACGCCGCTGGCAGTTATGATAACAGCCGCAACTGCCTTTCAAAACCATGGACAAGCGATTCTAAAAAAGCAGATGAATTGATGAATTGGTACCGGCTTAAAGCGCAGCTTTTTTATTTTCCCACGTTTGGTTGGAATGTGCTGCTTGGGCGTGTCCTGAAAATTCGCAATTGGTGGGACAGGATCGACGACCACGTTTACCTGGGAGCGATCCCGTTCAAAACGGACGTGCCCCCAATGGCAACGCTGGGAATTGGCGCGATCGTCAACACCTGTGAGGAAACTGCCGGGCCTGTCCGGCAATACCAGCGACAGGGGATTGTTCAGTTGAGAATTCCCACGGTCGATTATACAAATCCCAAGTTGTCGGATGTTGAGCGGGCCGTTGAGTTTATTGATAAACAAATTGCCTTGGGGCATGCGGTGTACATTCATTGCAAGGCAGGGCGGACGCGCAGCGGAATGGTCGCGATGTGCTGGTTGATAAAAACACGGCAAATTTCCGCGACGACGGCCCAGATCGTTCTTAACGCCGTCCGCCCGCACGTAAATCGGCACTTGGCGACGCGCCCCGTCGTGCAACAGTTCGAAGCCAAGTACCTGAAAGTTCACGACGACGTCGTTTGACGAAAGGAGATTACTGGGTACTGGGTACTCGTTCCGCCGTCGTTTTGAGAATCGATCTGAAGAACAAGTCGCTCAAAACTTGACGTGTTGCCAGCCACCATGCCAGAAGCGGCCAAACACCATGAAACCCCTCAAGATCAGGTCAACGACCATGGCATACCATGCGCCCTCGATCCCCCATCCGAGGCCCTCGATTTCAATCCCGGTTAACGGGATCGGGAAGGACTCGAACGAAAAATAAGCGGCCAATGGAATTCGAATCACGAAGAAACCAATCGCCGTAAACAAAAACGGCCAGACTGTATCGCCCGCGCCGCGGAGGGCCCCGCTCAGAATCATCAACACTGCCAGGAAGGGCATCGCCGTGGCTACGATTTTCAAAAGCGCTGCGACCTGCGTGGTCGTCGCGTCGTTGATGTCGCCCGTAAAGAACAGTGCCAACCAGATTCCAAAAAAATAAAATACCAATCCGGCAGCGCTCATGATGCACAATCCGGTTCCCAGGCACAGCAAAGCGCTATGCCTGGCTCGCTCAAACAGTCGCGCTCCCAGAAACTGCCCCGTCATCGTGGCCGCTGCGACCTGGAATGCGGCACCCGGCAGAAACGCGCTCGCTTCGATTTGCACGGTCAGTCCATGAGCGGCTGCCGCCGCTTTACCCATGCTGTTGATCATGGCGACGAAAATCAGCTGGCTGAATAACAACGTGGCGATGTCGAATCCACCCGGCAATCCAACTTTTAATAGCCTCCAAATCGTTCGCCAATCCGGGGACATCCGGGCCAAGTTAAGTTTCAATCCGGCACGGCCGCCAATCAGAACGGTCACGACGATCAATCCGCCAATGGTGTGCCCGGCTGCAGTACCAATCGCCAATCCTTGCCAGCCCACAATCTCAAACGGTCCCCAACCAGTAACCAGAAGCGTGCTAACAATAATGTTGACGAATACCACAACTGATTTTGCCAAGAATCCAGTCACGGTATCGCCCGCGCCTCGCAGGCACGCAGCTCCGACTTGGGTGCACATCACCATCGGAATAACCCACCTGATAATTGAAAAGTATTCGTTGGCAAATCTGGCGGCCTCGCCCCGCAATTGCATGACGGCGACAAGTCGATCGCTATACCCGACAGCGCATGCTGTGAGCACAACCGCAAGGAAGATCCCAACTGTGTAGGCCTGGTTGGCGGCGCGGTTAGCGCCTTTGAAATCGCCGCTGCCCGCTGAGCGAGCAACGATCGCGGTCGCACCGATTGCAACCGACGCAAACAGGCTGGGAATCAGCCACATGACGTAGCCCATCAACCCCATTGCGGCTTTGGTCGCATCGCCTTGAGCCTGAAAAAAGTGGCCCGTCAACCACCAATCTGTCCAAGTTACCGAAAGTACCAAGAATTCTTCGGCCAATGCTGGCAGCGCCAGTCGCATCATGGGCCGCAGATTTGTCGGTGAATCAACGACGGCAAAAGTTTTCACAATCAATAATCAGCGTTTTTGTGACGGAAGAGTGCGAAGTATCCCGTCAACTCCAATTAAGGTCAACGTGACCGCCCTGAACCTGAATTTTCCATTGGTTTTGGTTATCAATGACTGCAAAGGACAAAAGGCACCTTCCCGCAGCTTGATTTATGAAGTTTAATGTCGCGAACTTTGAGTCGGCATCTAGAAGTACCTGCCATACGACGACCTTCGCATCGTAGGATGCGATCCTTCCTTGAGAGACAGGAAGTCATTTAACTGGCCCGTGAGATACCGACCTGTGAGAGGACATCATCAGAGATGACTTTCAACTCGGCCCAATTCGTTTGAAAACGTTACTTGAAAGGAAGCCATGCGCCGTCCTGCAATCTGTTTTCCAGTTGTTGCCTTTGTCATGCAACTCAGTATCGGTGGCTACGCTGCCACCCCGGTTCAACAACTCGAAGATTCGAGTCAAAACTACATTTCCACCCCTGTTACTTCTCCCGAACAGAATCTTGACGCCGCTTTTCAACTTGTCAAACAAGGCGACTGCGAACGCGGTCTCAACCTCGCCAAACACACTCTCGACAGCTACCCGGACAACGTGTCCGCCAAATTGGCCTTCATCGAATCGATGGTGAAAATGGAAAAGCTTCCTGGCGAAAGTCATGATGTGAAAATGTTGAATTGTGCAATTCGGGTGGCCAATGAACTCAAGGGCGAAAACCAATGTAATGGCAGCCAGGATCCGGCTCTTGGATTCAGCTACCTGCGTGCATTGGGTGAATTAGCCTACGCGGTTGAACCAAAACAGGAAAAAGTTAGCGTTCAGCTAAAATACGCGATTGGTACGGTTGCTGAAAATCTCTGCCAAAACCCGCGTGTCGCGCCCGATTCACACCGTTATCTGGCCGCACCCTATTATGACAAGGCGCGGGCCCACGCGGCGCTCGGAGAGACGCAGTTAGCAGCGGCGTCGCTGGACAAAGCCTTCGATTTGGGGTTTTCCGATTTTGAACGGGCAGCCAATGAGAAGGTTTTCGCGGAACTCGAAAACGCGGACGATATCCGCGACATCATCGAACAAAGAACGGGCACCATTGTCGATGAGGAACAGCAATGGGCGGAAAAGTCCCTCGCGGAGTTCGAAACCTTTTCATTCGTCATCGATGTCGAAAGTGTGCAGGACGGTAGAATTTCCAACGCAGATTTTGAGGGGAAAATCCTGATTGTCGACTTGTGGGCAACCTGGTGTCCGCCGTGTGTCAAAGAGATTCCTCATTTCGTACAGCTGCAAAACGAGTTTCGCGCACAAAATGTGGCCGTTCTTGGAATTGCGATGGACGACGTTGACAATCCGATTGCAGCGCGAGCCGATGTCAAGAACAAGCTGGCCGAACTGCAAGTCAACTATCCCTGCGGACTGGGCGGCAAGAGCATTGCCAATCAGATCGCCGGTGAAATTTCGCTGCCCACGACGCTGTTTATCGACTCGTCTGGCAATGTTCGTTTCATGACTCAAGGCTACCTCAAGTATTCTCAGCTTGAAGCGCTCACCAAAGAGCTCATTCGGCAGCAACGCAACTGAGAGTGCGTCGAAAACTCGGCAAGTCGTCCAGACGTGACAGCGTTGACCCGGTTTTGTTGTCACCAGCGAAAACGATGCTAGCTCGATTAATGGCGGAATTGCGGTTATCTTGAACCAACTGGAACGTGTTGCGTATTGGTTCGATTAACTTTGTGACAATGTCCGATGTCGGCTGAAAAGACAACAGCGATCGTGTTACGCTCGGTCGATTTTAGCGAAACCAGCAGCGTGCTGACGCTTTTCACGCGCGACTTCGGAAAAATCACAGCGCTGGCAAAAGGGGCAAGACGCAAAAAGAGCCCTTTTGAGGCTGCCCTTGACTTGCTGGCGATCTGTCGAATAGTGTTCCTCCACAAATCGTCGGGAGCGATGGATTTGTTGACCGAGGCCAAGTTGGAGCGACGTTTTCGCAGCGCTGCGACCAGCCTCGATCGCCTGTATGCCGGTTTTTACGTTGTAGAGCTATTGCGTTGTTTGACGGACGAACACGACCCACATCCGCGGGCTTTCGATTTGGCGGAGCAGACGATTGTTGGCCTGGATTCACAGGAAGCGGTTCCGCAATTGTTGTTGGAGTTTGAGTTGGGTTTGTTGACCCAGTTAGGGCATCAACCCATTTTGACAAAGTGTTCTGGCTGTGGCCGGGAGAAACTGGAACCGAGCCGAGTCAGTTTTGGACTGAATGAAGGTGGAGTGCTTTGCCACAATTGTCGATTGGGAAAACAACATATTGTCAGTCTCAGCCACGAAGCCTGGAGCTATTTGGACGCGTTGACGAAGGCAATTGCGGCGGTGAACAACAAACAGAATGGTCAAGTTCGAATCGACCGGGAGTTGTCGGCGGAGCCGACAGGTGAAGTGCGGAAATTGATGAACCAATACATGACTCATTTGCTGGGATTTCGACCCCGGCTGCACCCCTATATCAGTTCCGGAAAATAATATCTCGAATGTTTTCAGGATGAATTAATAAACGACTGGTCAAACAGTTGCGACAAGGAAGTCGACATGCGTTTGTGGTTGCTTTTGAAATTTGCAGTATTTTGCCTGCTCCTCCCGGGCATGCTCGGGTGTGAGTCATTGAGTGGGCCTTTCAAAAAACCGGATCGGCCGGGAATCGAAAAAGATGGCCTGCTCGGGTTTCGTCGCAAGGGAGAACGCAAATTCAATCCAGAGGAAACGCTTGATCCCATGGGTGCCCGCAGCGCCGACCGGCTTGTCCTGGACGACCTGATGCCGGGAAATATTCGGACTACCGTGGAAACGCGGCTGCTCAACCAACAAGACCCGGACGAGGCGCAGCGAATTTTCGCGGAAGCCCAACAGATCTATTCGGAAGCGATTGCTGAGCAAAAATTGAATCCGACGGGCAAGAAACATATTGATGGTTTCATTGAGGCGGCGAAAAAATATCGCCTGGCAGCCAGTCGTTGGCCGGAATCAACGGTCGAGGAAGATTCCCTGTTTTTTGAAGGGCAAAGTTACTTTTTTGCGGACCAATACGTTGAATCAAATCGAGCCTACGAGAAACTGATCGCGCTCTATTCCGGCACCCGCTATCTCGACAAAGCCGAACAACATCGATTTGCCATCGCGCGTTACTGGCTGGAGCTGGCAGACAAGACGGGCGGCTTGAGCTTGAACGATCCGAGGCGGCCACGCCTCAACCTCGTCAGCGAAGCTCGCCGAATTTATCACCGAATTCGCATTGACGATCCAACAGGCAAATTTGCTGATGACGCGACAAATGCATTGGCCGATGCGTACTTCAAGGACAAGCGATATGCCGACGCGGCGGATACCTATGAAGACTTGCGGCGAAATTACCCGGGCAGCAGTTTTCAATATCACGCGCATCTGTTTGAACTGAAATCCCGTTTGCTCTCCTACCAGGGTAAAAGCTACGACGATCAACCGCTTCGCAAAGCTGACGAACTCATGCGGTCGATTGTCCAACAATTCCCCGAACAGGCGCGCAAGGACCAGGACTTCCTCGCCGAAGAGGCCACCCGGATTCGCACGATGCTGGCCGAACGCGACTTGGCGATGGCCCAATATTTTGAGGGACGCGGCGAGAATCGGGCTGCCAAATTTTATTACGAGCAGGTGGCCGATAACTACGAAGACACCAAGCTCGCCGAAAAAGTCCAGGCGCAGATTGCCGAGGTCGAGAGCAAGCCGCCCCTGCCGCCACAACGGGGCCAGTGGCTGATCAATTTGTTTCCTGACCAGGAAGACGAAACACCAGTCTTAAAAGCAGGCAATGAAAAGATATTCAGATAGTCGCAGCCAACTCAATGAAGAACAGTTTTAGACATCCACGACGCTTTGCCATTTGGCTCGCCTGTGCCACTCTCGGCTGGGTCGGATGTGCCGGCTACAACGTCGGTGACCAGTTTCTTTATCGGAATGACATTCGCACCGTCCACGTGGCGATGTTTGAATCGGATTCCTTCCGCAAGTTTCTCGGTCCCCAGTTGACCGAAGCAGTGACCAAACAAATCGAATTAAGCACTCCGTTCACGATTGCCGAGCCGGCCCTGGCCGATAGTTTCGTCCGGGGGCGCCTGATCAGCGATCAGAAACGTGTGGTGGGCGAAGATCGAAGTGACGAGCCTCGCGAATTATTGATTGACTATCGACTGGAGGTATCGTGGGTTGATCGTGCTGGCGTGCCGTTGATGCAACGACAAATAATTAAACTCGATCTGGATGCCGCCTTCGTCCCGGAAGGAGGTCAATCGATGGCGACCGCCCAAGAGGAACTGATCCATCGAATCGCGCGGGAAATCGTAGGTCAAATGGAAGCGCCCTGGTAATCCATTGGCAGCCCGCGAAGCGAGGAATGAAATTGATTCAAGGCAAGGCTGGAATGAACGTCGCTTGACTCTCCGAGTCGAGACTGTTCCGGCTTGACCAACCTGGGAATTCAGGACACGGTTCTAAACCGACTCACTTCTGGCTGGCCGCCGCCAGTTGCCTGATTCGCAGCAGCGCGATGGTTTCCAGTTCATCAACGACTTCGCCGATTGTTTTGTGATCCGTGTCGATTTCGATTGCGCCTTCGGCCTTGATGAGCTTTCCGACCGGGCGATTGTAATCCTGTTGATCGCGTCGATCTTGTTGCTCGATAATTTCCTCCAACACGGCCGTTTGGCCAGCTTTTCTGAGTTGAGCGACGCGCCGCACCGCCCGCTCGTGGGAACTGGCCGTCAAATAAAACTTGCATACCGCTTGTGGAAACACGACGGATCCCTGATCTCGCCCCTCGCACACGTAATTGCCATGCTTGGCGATTTCGCGTTGTAAGCGCACGAGATGCGCGCGAACCGCTGGTGTATCGGCAATCGAGACGACATTACGCGTTACTGCGGGTGTACGAATCGCTTCCGTCACATCGCGGCCGTTGACCAGCACCATGTCTCCCAGGAACGCAATTTGCAATTGCGCTGCAAGTTCACCCAGCGCGGCCTGATCCGAAAGCAGCAGCTTGCGTTGCAGAGCAGCCCAAGTCACAGCGCGATACATCGCACCCGTGTCGAGAAACTGGAAACCAAGTCTTTTCGCCAGCATTTTGGCAGCAGAACTTTTGCCCGCGACCGCTGGACCGTCAATCGTGATGATCATGGAATCCAGTCTAATTGAAGTTGAAAATATTCACCGCCCCGAAATCTGATCGTCGCGATATTTTCTGAAGTGTCAACGGAACCTGAATGATCGCCCAAAAAGTTAACTCGCCGGGCCGCCGAGAGTCGAAATGGACAGCGGATTTCCAGTTCCCCGCTGCGCTGCTCCGTTTCGCGGCACCGAATTTCAACACCAACACATCGACTTTGATCATCAAAAAGGGGTGACCACCAGGTCGCCAGCACATTTTTGCAGTTGAAATGAAACAGCCAGCCGCCGGCATCTCGCCCGGAAACCCGCGGAACGAGCAAAGGTGGCGTCAAAAAGTCCGCTGCCGCGCGATGGGGAAACTTTAGATTCACACCCAGGCCGAGTCGAAACTCACGCCGCGTTTCTCCGGCGACCATGAGCAAGGAATCGAGCATGCGACGAGAACTGCGGCGATGAAATGGCAGTCCACCGGTCAAGACAGTGATCGAATCCGTTGGGCCACGAACCTCGATCCAGTTCGTTGCTGCGAAATGATCATCCATCACATAGGCCCTTGTTTCCTGCACGCTGCGATACAATTCGGCTGAATCATGTTTCCAGGCCAAACGATTACAAAAATAGTGGTTGGCTTCCAGCTCCAATTGAATTCGGGGAGTCAGTGAAATCTCAACTTCAATCAGCGGCTGACAACGAAACAGAGTCACCGTCTGTCGGAATTCGGCGACCACGTTGTCCGCATCCAGGGCTTTGTCAATTAAGCGACCACTCGTGGTGATGCTGGCCTGTACCCGGCTCCTGTTTTTTAAATCCAATTGGTCACATACCATGGTCGCATACCGGGCGCTTGTCCGTCGCTGCTGTCGCGTGCCAGTTTGCGAGGGAATCCGCAAAGACAATTGCTGGGTCAGCAGGTTGTTGCGGTGGTCGTATTGGTCCACGCTAAGAATTCCGCCTGTTTTCCGGTCG
>CAVONL010000025.1:0-83186 GCA_963697295.1 uncultured Planctomycetaceae bacterium
TTGCATTAGGAACTTTTTTGCGACGACCCAAACAATATAGTTTTCTGTTTGAGAATTGATACCTGAAACGCACGGCACACATAACCAAATATCAGATTGCCAATTAGCGTGAAGCTTCCCGCAGGCTCAAGCGGGCGATTAGCTGCTTGCCGGCCGTTGTGATTCCCGTGATGCGGTACTGGCGACTGGTGGCGTCAATGGGGGTCGCTTCAATTTGAATATCCAGCGGCGGCAGACTGCCTTTGATCCGCTGCGCCCACTCGATGAACAAGACGGCGCCATTTTCGACGTCCTCGTCCAAGCCAAGTTCGTCGACTTCTTCCTCATGGTTAATTCGATACGCGTCCACGTGAAGAATCTTGAGCCGTCCCGAATGCGGTACGCAGATCGTAAAGGTCGGGCTGACAACTTGATCTGCAGTGATTCCCAGCCCCTTTGCGATCGCCTGAACCAGCCTCGTTTTACCGCTGCCCAAGGTGCCGTCCAACCCGATAACAAGTCCCGGTTGCAAGTGCTCGGCGATGTTTTGACCAAGTTGGTCCGTTTGATCCAGGTTGGCGCAATCAAATACAAGTTCGTGCAATTTGTGTCTCTCTTGGTTGAACGATCGTTTAGTGAGAATAACCTTGTATCAAAAGTGGCCCTCGTGATCCATCACCTTCGATCGCATCGACGCTGGAGCCCTCGACAAATCGCCCGACGACCGTTAACTCTTGTCCATATTGCTCGTCCCGCATGAGTTCCTCGAGTTGCGCTGGCGGCACCGCCAGAATCAGTTCGAAATCTTCGCCGTCGTAGAGGGCGTGTTCCAGTGCTGACTTTCCGCCGCGGCTCTTCGCCAATTCCGACGCCGCGCTACGGACGGGGATTTTTTCCAATTCGATTTGGGCTCCACACCCGGACAGCAAACAAATTTGATCAAGGTCGAAAGAAAGCGAATCGCTCACGTCAGTGGCAGCGTGTATGGAGTATTTTTTCGCGAAACTTTCTGCAAGCCTACATTTGGGGACGAAATCAAGATGATGACCGAGAATGCTGCCGCCAAATTCACCGGTAACAACGATCGCGTCGCCTGCACGCGCCCGACATTTGCCAAGTCGCATGGTCGACTTGCCCGATCAAAGTCGCGCCCACGACCAATTTCCCAGGCCACGAATTGGTGTCACCGCCGATGATTTGCACTCCAAATTCCTCAGCCAGTTCCGCCGCTCCCAGGAATAGTTCCTGGGCTTGTTCGACCGAAAATGTCCTGGGTAATAGAAAGCTGAGCGTTGCATATAGCGGTTTGGCACCCATCGCCGCGACATCACTCAAATTGACTGCGACCGCCTTCCGGCCAATCTTGCGAAGCGCGTGAATTCTTGCATCAAAATGGGTCCCGTCAGCAATGCTGTCACTGGCAATAACCAGTGGGCCCGAGTCCGGTGTGATCACCGCCGCATCATCACCAATTCCGATTGGCACCGATTGGCTTGATTTGTTGTTTCGCTGCCGCAACCAACGAATGAATTCTTGTTCCATGCGGCTATTTTAAGCGTTGGTGGGCAACTCAGTAAGCGTAGGTCAGTCTGTCCGCTGCAGACTGACACCAGCCAGACGCGGCTAAAGGTAGGAACCGCAGCGGAAATTAATTCATGGCCGCGTTATGACCGAGCCCGTACCAAAAAAAATCCGTTGGCCAATTTGGCCAACGGCATTGTGGAAACTTTTTGAGGTCAATTTGCCGGAGCAAATCATTCGCAGCAGCCCCTCAGGGCGATCGCCTTTCGGCAATTCGCATTTGTCCCCAAAAAGGTTCCTTATCTCTAAGTATATAAAACATGAAATCGCCATGCTGCTTGACATCCTTCTGATCAAGAATGTAAGCCAGGTTTTCCAGAGATTCCGTTTTCCAGCCGTGCATCGCGACGAGAATATCTCCCGCCATGATGCCTTCTTTATCGGCCGAGCTGTCCGGTTGGACACTGACCACGCGCAGGCCTCGTTGATAGTTCTCATGGCGACCTGCCATTTCCTGCTGGGACACCGGTCGCAGTTTCAACCCGAGTGTTTCCCAGGCAATATCACTTGCTTGATCCGTGTTTTGTTCCAGCTTCAGGGCGAGGTTTTTGCGGGCGCCATTCTGGTTGACAACGAGATTGAGCGACTCATTGATTTCTCGATCGATCAACAGCCGTTGCAAATCCAAAGCCAATTTTACCGATTCGCCATCGACCGAGATAATTTCATCGCCGGATGTCAATCCGAGTTCCGCGGCTGGGCTGGACGGATCAATTGACTGAATGACCAGCCTCGGTTTGTTGTCGAGGTAAGTTGTCTTGGCGGTAATTCCGTGGGCGACTTCTGACGGCACAAGTTGACTCATCAAGTCGGCAGCGACGTCCATTGCATCGTTAACCGGAATGGCAAACGCAATCCCCTGGGCTCCGATCCGGACCGCGACATTGATTCCGATCATCTCGCCATCCAGGTTCAGCAGCGGACCACCTGAATTGCCCGGGTTGATCGGGGCATCGGTTTGAATCAGGTTGCGATAAACCTGTTCCTCATTGACTTGAACCGTGCGACCAAGTTGGCTGATAATTCCAACGGTCACCGTATGTTCGTATCCGTAGGCATTTCCAACGGCAGCAACTGTCTCGGCCAACATCAGGTCGGTTGACGTGCCAATCTTGATGACGGGCATAGGCTCGTTCAAGTCAATTTTCAGAATGGCCAGGTCGGTCACCGGATCGTGGGCCAGCAGTCGACCAACGGTTTTTTGGCGGGCACTCGTCGTGACTTCGATCTTTTTTACGCCCTGCACAACATGGTAGTTTGTCAGGATGTAGCCGCGGGGATCGATCACCACGCCGGTACCCATTCCGTTGACTTGCTTGACGGCCGATTCACTGGCCGATGGCGTTTCGTTGGGAATCGTTTTTCGGCCACGAAGATTGACGACCGAAGCACTGCAATGAGCGACGGCTCGCACCAACGGAGTTTCACGCAGATTCGTATCCGCCAGGGCAGTGTTATTCATTACCGTGAGCGTAATGATGCTGGACAGCACGAAGCTGAAAAGAGCATTGGGTCGTAAATGCATTGAGCTCAAACGGCTGAGTGAGGCAATTGATTTCGGGCTAGTGCGGGCTAGCACAAATTCTTCGGTTGTCGGCTTACAATGCGTTAAATCGGATCAATACCTGCATCCCGTTAGCGACCGTGCGGCTGCCGGAATAGTTTTACCAGGTTAACAACAGCAGAGGGCCGCCGAGAGTTTAGCGGTTTGGCTGTCTTACGAACGAAACCTAACCGTCAAAGTCGCTGCCAGCATTTCTGTCTACTGATCAAGCCCTTCGTAGCTTGAATCGCTGAGTCGAGATCTTAATTCACCGCGACACGACATGAATCCGTCCATTGCCAACCCTTTCAAAAAATGCATCTGGCCCCGGTTGGGAGTTATTCGCAAGTCGAAAAACGTGGGATCAGAGATTTGTCAAAGCAGATTGTCTGGATTGGCGTTACTTTCGCGTCGCAATCAATTCAAACGGCCGATGATCGCTGGTCTTTTCGTCGTCTGGAAAATCGCCCTCGCGTACGATCACGTTGCATACGCAATTCCACTCGGTTGCTTGCCCAGCCACAAAAGCAAAATCGAGAATACTGCCTGGGTAAACGTCGTTCCCGGTTTTTTCCGGATCGTACCAATTGGTATCAACCAGTGGATCTGGCTTGATCCACTGCCAGATATTGTCCCTGAGCATCGTTCGAAAACCGTCGTTTCCGGTTTCGGTGGCAAATACATAGTCAAAGTTGTAGTCACCGATGGCAAAGATAGGCAGGGTTTGACCGCGAGCCCATTCAACCAATTGTTCGGCTTGCCGAGTCCGCACTTCTTCCTTGCCACGAGCGAGGTGGTTGACCATCACCATAAACTCCGACTTCGTTGCGCGGTCACGCAGATGGATAAGCAGCGGCGAGCGATATCTCATTTCAAAGTTGATATCATCAAGTTCCAGTTGCCGGACTAGTTCAAACCGGCCTTCGTTATAAAGCAATTGCAGGCGATCGTTGTTACCTGACTTGGAATACGCGTATTTGTAATTTTTACCGAGTGCATCGCGGAACCGGCCCAAATCCTGCGGCAAGACTTCGACCAAGCCATAGACATCGTAGCCACCCATTTTGCTCAGTTGATCCGCAATTACTTCTGAGTCTGCGCCTTCGGATTCAACATTCCAGGAAAAAATTCGCAGGCTCAAACCGGGCGTTGTCGATGGGGCAGCGTTGTCAGGACCGTTAATGGCGACGGACGCCGATGCGGTCGCAGAGACTTTAGTTTGTGCGGGTGGCTCGGCAGCGGTTGTCGTATCCGACGACTTGGTTGCAGTTTTGTTCCTGGTTAATTCAGCCGTTGCGCGATCCGAAGTTTCGTTCTTTGCCGTGGAAACAGCGTCGGATTTTTGGGCCGGATTACAGCCCATCGTGGGGGCCAACACGCATATGGCGAGGACGGGCAGCAGTAGTGATTTGATGGGTAAATTAAGCATCGGACGTCTTTTCGAATTCCCTGAAACGAGCAGACTTGAAAGAATAGTCGAAATTGGCAAGATGGGTAGCCCATTAGCGCCATTAGCTGCGATGCGGTTAAGGTGATTTTCGTTGGCCGCGCGCTCCTGGTCGAAAAAGTGCCAGTGAGCCGCGAGGCGTTAGTAGTGCCGCAAAAACGCGGTTTGTCGATTAATTCTGATTTAATTTTGAATTGAATCGGTATGGTCCATTCCTATTCGCAATTCGGGTCTTTTGCTCATAACTGCCGCGATCGCTATAACCGGCACATTATGACAACGGGTTGGCTTTGGCTGAAAACTCAAAATACCTTTGGAATCAGTCTGCCCGTTTTCAGCCGATAAGTTTCATACTCTTCACCAAATTGCGCAATCATCATTTGTTCCTCGATAGGCGCTCGCCTGATATACAGGCATCCACAGGCCAGGAGCGCGGCCCAGCCCGCCAGCCAATTATCCAGCATCATTCCCTGCGCCAGACATACGACCAACTTGGCCGCATACATGGGATGTCGAGCCCACCGATAAACGCCGCTAAGATTTAAAAATTTGCGTGGGGATTTGTTTCACACCAAATTGAATCGAAGCTGGTTGAGCGTTCGAGCGAAACCGTTCTTTCTTCAACCAGGCCCAAACCGCTCAATGGAAATCCAGTACAATTCTGGTATCTTGATTACCTGTTGGATAGTAAAGAACCTTGCCGCACCGAATTTACTGCCCAAAAACTCTTGTCTGCCTATTTTCTGGAATATTTGTTCGAATCGCCGATGAAACAAACGCCGCTCGACGCGCGCCGGGTCCAGACTAATGGCTGCGTTTGAAAGACGATGATGTTGAAAAACGAAACTGACTGTTTCAATTCAAAAGGAACCTGAACATGGCCAAAATCTGGATTCGAATTCTGTTTCTGGTTGCCGCTTTATATGACTTTCTACTTGGCGCGGCATTCTTGTTTTCAGGACCACAACTGTTTGCGCAGTATCAAGTTCCATTGCCGAACCATTGGGGCTACATTCATTTTTGTTGCCTCATGCTGATGATTTTTGGTCTGATGTTTTTGATGGTTGCCCTTCGCCCGCTGGCAAATCGCAATCTGATTCCCTATGGGATTCTGTTGAAAGCCGCCTATGTTGGGGTAACGGGTTACTACTGGGTGAACGGGGGAATTCCGTGGGTCTTCCAACCATTTCTGATCGTTGATGCGGTGATGTTGGTCGCGTTTGGCTGGGCATATTTCGCGTTGGGATCAAAGCAAAACAAATAGCAGCACGCCGCATGAGTGAACCATTTTATCCTCTCAACTGGACGGTCGGCTGGACTTTGGTGCTGCTGGCATTTGTAACTGGAGCGTGGATCGGTTTGTATTTTCACAAGCCAGATTTTTGGGGTGGTTACGATTCGTTTCGGCGGCGGATCGTTCGCCTGGGACATATTGCCATGGCAGCGTTGGGGATGATGAACGTAATTTATAGCCTGTCTCCCTGGCCTGCTGTTGGCACAACGGCTGCCCTGTTGGCCTCGTGGGGATTCGTCGTTGGCGGGATCAGCATGCCGGCGGTGTGTTTTTTGTCCGGTTGGCGTAAATCATTTCGACACCTGTTTTTCATTCCCGTCGTCTCGTTGGTAACGGCTGCGGCAAGCACGATTGCGGGTGCCGTAAGATGAAAATCGGTTTGGTCGCCATGAGCGGTATTCGAGCGCACGACCCGAAGCTGATCGAACTCGGGATGAGCTTGCCCGGCGTGATCGAACGAGAAAGGGTTGTCTCCTCGTTGCCGAGCCTTGGATTGTTGTACGTCGCGGCGGTGACCCCCGCGGACCACGATTTACAATATTTTGAGGTAAGCGATGCTGAACGGTTACCGCAGGAAATTTTCCGATGCGACGTGGTTGCGATCAGTACGCTAACGGCTCAGGCGTTTGACGCATATCGCGTTTGCGATCAACTGCGTCAAGTTAACATCCGCGTTGTCCTGGGCGGTTTGCACGCATCCGTGATGCCGGAAGAAGCCTTCCAGCATGCCGACGACGTGGTAATTGGAGAAGCGGAAAATGTCTGGCCGCATGTAATCAAGTCCATTGAGGCAAATCGCCCCGGGCATATTTGGAACGCAAGCGAGTATCCGGCAGTCGACGTAATGAATTTGCCCGTTCCGAGGTACGATTTGTTGGGTGCTCGCCCTTATCAACGGTATCCGGTGCAAACGTCCAGGGGCTGTCCCTGGCGATGCGATTTTTGCGCTTCCAGTGTGATGCTCAGCCAATCCTATCGCAAACGCCCCGTCAATAATATTGTCCGGGACCTTCATGAAATCCAGAAATTGTGCAAACGGCCATTTATCGAATTTGCCGACGACAATACCTTCGTTAATCATCAGTGGGGAAAACAGCTTTGCCGTGCTCTCATTCCGTTACAGTTGAGTTGGTTCACTGAAACCGATGTTTCCGTTGCTGACGACACGGAACTTCTGGAGCTGATGTACTTGGCCAAATGTCGCCAGGTGCTAATTGGTTTGGAAAGCCCCCAGCCGACAGGATTGCAGGGAATTGAACTCAAATCCGATTTTAAAGCGCGTCGCTGGGCCGGCACTGCGGATGCGGTCCGACGCATTCAGAATCATGGCGTAACCGTAAATGGATGTTTTATTCTGGGATTGGATGGTCAAACTACGGACATCTTCCGCCAGGTGTTGGATTTTGCGGAACAAATTCCGTTATACGATGTGCAACTGACGGTACTCACGCCTTTCCCGGGAACACCGTTGTACGATCGTTTGCTATCCGAAGGCCGAATCATCGAACCGGGGCGCTGGGACCTGTGTACTCTGTTTGACGTGAACTACACACCCAGCCACATGAGCGTTAATGAATTACGTGCCGGGATGTACTGGTTGGCGGAACGGCTCTACACCGAAGAGGCGCTGAATCGGCGCCGCCGGGTTTTTCATGAAAAAAAACCCCGCCGCGGCAAGCTGCGTTGCCATGAGTGAAAGAAACCAGCCACAAAGGCGACGCCAAATTTGCATTGAACACAAAACACGATAAGCTGTGATAGCGTGCCAGCGGCCGGTGAGCCTGCCCTGTTTAATCCCGAATTGAAACTTCAACCTTCAATTGCGTAAGGAGCCGAAATGTCAACTGCTACCTATTCCGTCCCCGCATCACTCGCTTCGTTTCTTGACTCGCCAAAACATTTGCTGATTGGCGGAAAATGGCAGGCAGCCGCGTCAGGTAAAACATTTGAGGTCATCAATCCCGCCAACGAATCCGTGATCGCCCATGTAGCGCACGGAGCCGACGCAGACATTGAGCTTGCCGTCAAATCGGCCCGGCACGCCTTTGATCACGGACCGTGGTCCAAAATGACCGCGTCCGAACGCGGCAAGCTAATCTGGAAAATCGGTGACTTGATCGAAAAACACAATGATCAACTCGCTCAGCTCGAGACCATCGACAACGGAAAGCCATTCTCGGTTGCGAAAGTTGCCGATGTTCCGCTCGCCGCCGACATGTTTCGCTACATGGCAGGTTGGTGCACAAAGATCGAAGGCAATACGTTCCCGGTTTCGGTACCATACGCGCCCGGAGCCAACTTTCATGCGTTCACGTTAAAAGAACCGGTGGGAGTCGTCGGACAAATTATCCCCTGGAACTTTCCTCTGTTGATGGCGGCGTGGAAGCTGGCTCCCGCGCTGGCCTGTGGTTGCACGATTGTGCTCAAGCCGGCTGAGCAAACGCCGTTGTCGGCAATTCGCCTGGGGGAACTGATTCAAGAGGCAGGTATTCCTGATGGAGTTGTCAATGTCGTAACGGGTTTTGGCGAGGCAGGTGCGGCACTTGCCGCGCATGACGACGTCGACAAAGTTGCCTTCACTGGTTCCACGGAAGTCGGCAAACTGATTGTCCAGGCGGCCGCAGGAAATCTGAAAAAAGTCACGCTGGAATTGGGTGGTAAGAGCCCCAATGTCATCTTGCGTGACGCCGATTTGGCCACAGCGATTCCGGGCGCTGCCAACGCGATCTTCTTCAATCATGGGCAGTGCTGTTGCGCCGGTTCGCGACTGTACATCGACGAAGCGGTGTTTGACGAAGTCACAGCCGGCATCGCGGAAGAAGCCAGGAAGATTTGCGTTGGCGACGGTTTTGACTCAAACACAACCATGGGACCGCTGGTTTCCAGGGAACAGTTTGAACGAGTCACCGGATTTCTTGATCGCGGTCGAACCGCCGGCGCTAACGCAATCTGCGGTGGCAATGCTCCCGACAGGGACGGTTATTTCGTCAACCCAACTGTGCTGGTCGATACGCACGAGCAAATGCAGGTGGTCCAGGAAGAAATTTTTGGACCGGTCGTTGCCGCCATGCCTTTTGAGGACATGCAGGACCTGGTGAGACGAGCCAACGATACAACGTATGGTTTGGCAGCCGGAGTCTGGACCAGCGACGTTGCCAAAGCCCATCAAATTGCCAAATCGATCCGGGCCGGAACGGTGTGGGTCAACTGCTACAACGTGTTTGACGCAGCGTTGCCGTTCGGCGGCTACAAGCAATCGGGTTGGGGGCGCGAGATGGGCCACGCGGCTCTTGATAACTACCTGGAAACCAAAGCGGTCTGCATGGCGATTTGAAACGGTTGCAGTCAGTTAGACGCCGATCAACGTGGGATAGGCATCCTAGTTGTCGTAGCCGAGACTATTTTCGATTTCGCGTGCACGCGAATCAATTCCCGACTGTTTGCCGAAGGGCTGATGAAAAAATCCAGGCCGCTTCGCAACCGCTTCAGTTTGCGTCACGTCAGGTAACGACTTGGAAAAGAGCGGAGATGTCCAGTTGTTCGTCATGCAGCCAACACTGGCAATCGCCAGACAGAAAAAGCAAGCGCCAATAAAAAAACGCATTGTCGTTCCTTCGACGAGGTGAGTTTTCGCCGAGCCGTCTTGGCCCAAACCGCGGAAAACTATCGGCGAGAATCTCCCAGAATAATTAAAGTTCGTCCAGTCCGATCAGAACTTGTTGTCAGCTTTCTTGCTCAGCCGTTACATTGCACGCCCGAAATCCATGGAAAAACAACAATGAAACTAGATGCACTGGTGATTGCACCCCATCCCGACGACGCCGAGCTGGGCATGGGTGGCGCCATTTTGAAACTGCTGGCGGAGGGCAAGCGGGTAGGTGTGCTGGATTTGACCGACGGCGAACCGACCCCCCACGGTTCACGCGAAATCCGCGCCCGGGAAACCGCTGCGGCAACGAAAACGCTGGGGCTAACGTGGCGCGACAATCTTGGTTTGCCCAATCGCCGTGTCGAAGCCACCCTCGAAGCTCGTAAACAGCTGGCGAGTGTTATTCGGTTGCGTCAACCGCGCTGGTTGTTCGCACCGTATTGGATCGACGCGCACCCGGACCATGTCGCTGCCACAAAACTGGTCGATGATGCGCGGTTTTGGGCCAAGCTCTCCAACACGGACATGCCCGGTGAAAGTTGGCATCCCGAGCGGATCTACAATTATTATTGTGTGCATCTCAAGATGCACGCGACACCGGCCTTTGTGCTGGATATCACGAAGTGCTGGGCCCAGAAACTGGAATCGATTGCCTGTTATCAAAGCCAGTTTGTGCAGGGTAGGGAACACCTTAATCCGACTTTTCTTGAACAGCTTGAAACCGAAGCCGCGTTTTGGGGCAAAACAATTGGCGTCCAGTACGGTGAGCCATTCACGTCACGAGAACCGATCGGGTTGAGCGGCTTTGACACGCTGATTTAGCTCGACCCATGCACACACGCGCAGCTTTCCAGTTGAATATTCGTATCAGCCGTTTCGGCGCTATCCGCGGCTGAGCCGTTTCAACGTCAGGGGTGTTTAACAAATATCAGCCGCCACGCACTAGCGTTCGGTTCGCGTCGCAATCTTCCCTTCGGCTGGCACCTTGTGCGGCAGAAACGTGTGTTTTTCAGTTGGTCAATTGAAAGTCGGGATCACGACAGTTATGCTTTTGTCATTGGGAAAATCGTTCGTCAACAAGCATCGAAAACAGGAGCCGGTTGTGTCCAAAAAAGCCAAACACCAATCTTCACGGCGGGAGTTTCTTCAGACCAGTTCCAAACTTGCAGTTGTGGGCGCCGCGGCCAGTTCGCTGGTGACACCGACTTTGTCGCTCGCCAGATCGGCTCACGCATTCGGGACAGAGACGGTCAAAATCGGGTTGGTCGGTTGCGGCGGCCGTGGAACGGGAGCAGCCATTCAGGCGATGAACACCGAAGGCAATGTCGAACTCGTGGCGATGGCAGACGCGTTTGACAATCGGCTGGAAGAAGCCTGCGGTCAATGCCGGGACAAGCATGATGAGAAAGTTCGCGTGCCCGACGAGCGGAAATTTGTCGGTTTCGATGCCTACAAGAAGGTGCTTGATTCGGACATTGACCTGGTCATCCTCGCAACGCCGCCTGGATTTCGCCCGCAGCACTTTGAAGCTGCCATCGACGCCGGCAAACATGTGTTCATGGAAAAACCGGTGGCCGTTGACGCACCCGGTATTCGGCGCGTACTCAAAGCGGGTGAAAAGGCTCACGAAAAAAATCTTGCGGTTGCCGTTGGGCTACAGCGACGCCATGAACGGGCCTATCGTGAAACCATCGATCGCCTGCGAGACGGCGCCATCGGTGACATGATTTTCAGCCGCGTGTATTGGAATGGAGCCGGCGTCTGGGTCCGGCCACGTGAAGAAAACGAGACCGAACTTGAATACCAGATGAAGAACTGGTACTACTTCAACTGGTTGTGCGGTGACCACATCGTCGAGCAGCACATTCATAATCTCGACGTGATTAACTGGTTGCTGGACGATTATCCGGTCAAGGCACAAGGGCAGGGGGGCCGGCAGGTGAGGACGGGAATTGACAACGGCCAGATCTACGATCATCACCTCGTCGAATTCACCTACGGCAACGGGCACAAGATGTACAGCCACTGCCGCCATCAACCCGATTGCTGGAATTCCGTGAGCGAACACGTGCATGGCACAACCGGATACGCCGACATCAGCGCGGGCAGAATTTTTGACAAAGAAGGCAAGGAAATCTTCAAATCCAATGGCTCTCGCGGTGGTCATCAGCAAGAGCACCATGATTTGTTTGCCGATTTGCGCAACGGTATTATTCCCAACGAAACGGAATACGGCGCTAAAAGCACGATGACCTCGATCTTTGGACGGCTGGCCACATACAGCGGCCAGGAGATCTGGTGGGACGACGCGATCAATTCCAAAATCAGTCTCTGCGACGTCGATGCCTTGGCCGATATGAAGACCTCGGATCCGCCTTTGAAACCCGACGCCGAAGGCCGCTATCCGATTCCGATGCCCGGTCAAAATTTCACGGAAGTGATCGATTGGGACATCAATCGCAAACGACGCGATCGAGAAGGCTCAGCGATACGAATTGCCGTCGCGGTGCGATCAGACGTGGTAACAAGATTGCACGGCGATTAACGCGTAAATCGTTGCCAAACAGTACCCTCTCCCGGCGACACGTGAGGGTCCGGGAGAGCGACAGTCATTTGTTTGATCAAGGCAAAATCTCAAATTTTGCCGCAATTAGATTTGAAAGGTTGTTGTAGCTGGGCTGGGGGCCAGCCCCCAAACCCCCGAGATTTTTTAAGGCATGGCGCCGGTGTTCAATGATTTGATTTTTATGGCGCGCAGCATTAAAATACCCCGGCTGTTTGAAACAAAACGGAGCTCTGCGGAGACGCAACTTCGCCAGGGATAGAACAGTCGCCGGTGCGTCAATGATGCATCGAGCACGAGCAGCTGTGTTCCTAGTTTAGCGACAGTAGCACAGCTGCATTTTTTGTGTCGTGACTGAAGTCGGCATCCCGGGCTCGGTTGTAACGAGCCATGTCGTTGAGGATCAGCAGCAGTTTGCGAGCCACGGCAATCAATGCAACTTTCTTCGGTTTGCCTTTCTTTAGCAATCGCACATAGAACGCTTTGAGCTTGGGGTTGTGTTGAGAAGCCGAAAGTGCGGCCATGTAAAGCACACAACGCGCGTTGGCTCTCTTGTTGGAGCAACGTGAGGAGTTGAGTGCGGCGGCGATAGATTGCCCGAAAGTGCTTTTCCTCGGGCACAGACAACCAGGGTCTGGGACTTGGTTTTGGTCTGGGAGGCAATTTCTTTTACGATGGCGTCTTCGTCATTGGCAACCATCGTTTTCAGCTGGCTGGCTGAATCGCTGATGTCCAGTTTTTTGGATGCGACGTCGACGCCGATAACACGTGAGTAGTTTTGGGGTTCAAGAATCATTGGGCTCCTACCTAGCAAATGCGACCTGGCCTCATCGACCGATCAAGAACCGACCTACAGTGTTTTGCGAATGCGGTGGTAACCTTCCTTGAGTTCACCGCCGACAATTTTGAACGATTCCCAAACGTCGTCCGCTGTTTCGCCGACGGCATTTTTCAGCGGATCGAAGCTTCGATTGAGTTGATTTAGTTTGTCGTCGAGCTTGGCCATCTCATCCTTAAGATCCTGACCACCGAGATGTAGTCGGACGCGAATTTCGTCGCTTTGTTGTTTAAGGTCGCTGAGCAACTCACTTACAAACGATTTCTTGGTTTCTGACATGGAAAATACCCTTTCGAAATTGATGAACAACCGATTCTTGACTTGTTTACCACCGAAGTCAACCGGCACCCAGTCGACGGCTCGTCGCAACGGAACGACAACTGATCGGCTACAATGAGGATAACAACCTGAATCATCGTTAAATGAAAATCTCCGAGTCACTTTCCAGGGACAAGTTGATGAAGGGCATGCTGTTGCGGAAAACGGGGCTGTTGGAAGACAACCCCACTCCGCTGGAGTTGGCGGAATTGGAAATGCCGCGACCAGAATCGAAGCAAGTTTTGATCAGGGTCTCGGTTTGCGGCGTGTGTCATACCGAGTTGGACGAAATCGAAGGTCGTACGCCACCGCCCCATTTGCCGATTGTACTCGGCCACCAAGTCGTCGGTATCATCGCCGAATTGGGACGGGATGTCACGAAACGCAAGCTCGGCGAACGCGTTGGCGTCGGCTGGATCTTTCACAGCGATGGAAGTCCCACCGAAAATCTCAGTCCCGAATTTCAGGCGACCGGCCGCGACGCCGATGGCGGTTACGCTGAGTTCATGACGGCTCACGAAGATTATGCTTTTCCGATTCCAGGTGTGTTTACTGACCGGCAAGCGGCACCCTTGTTGTGCGCCGGGAGTATTGGCTACCGCGCTTTTCGACTGACCAATTTGCAGGACGGCCAACCACTCGGCCTGACCGGTTTTGGGGGCTCGGCCCACCTGGTCATCCAGCTTGCCCGACATCTGTATCCAAATTCGGACGTCTACGTTTTTGCCCGCGACGCCGCCGAGCGTGAATTCGCGCGCGAATTAGGCGCGGTTTGGGCTGGGGAGATCATGGAGGACTCGCCGAGAAAGTTGCAGGCCATCATCGACACGACTCCCGCTTGGACACCGGTAGTTGCGGCCTTGCAGAACCTCGGCCCCGGGGGACGACTGGTTATCAATGCCATACGAAAACAGGAGACCGACCAGAAAGCGTTGCTTGAACTTGATTACGCCAGACATCTCTGGATGGAGCGCGAAATCAAGTCGGTGGCCAACATTACCGGTCGTGACATTGCCGAATTCCTGGAGATTGGAGCCCAAATTCCGATCACACCGAACGTCGAAATGTTCCCGCTTGAGGACGCCAACAACGCGTTGCTGCAACTCAAACGGGGTTCTATCCGAGGGGCGAAAGTGTTGCAGATTGGCGGCATGTGAATGATTCGCACCCAAATTGGCGGCTATCTCGAAGTGCGACGGTGGCGCGATAAATTGTCCCCGAAAACCCTCAATTGCGGTGCCCAAGCCCAGTTAGATTCGATACAATTGAGGATCGTCAAAATGCGGGCCTGGCGGACTTTCAGCAAGTCCGGCGGTGTGACGCGCGAGACACCTCGCGTCACGATCTCAGCATGGGTTGAACGTGTGTAACTTCTCAGTTCGCGAAAGCGACCGAAACAAGGAAACAACAAGATGGCTGTAAAAATTCGTTTGAAGAAAATGGGGCGTTCACATCGTCCGTTTTTCCGACTTTGTGCAATGGACTCTCGCTCGCCTCGTGATGGTCGCGTGATCGAAGAACTGGGGATTTACGATCCGATGGTTCCGGAAACGGACGCGCGAGCCATTTTGCAGGGCGAGCGAATCAATTACTGGCTCGGCGTGGGTGCCCAACCGACGCGGAAGGCCAGCGTGTTGATCAAAAAATACGGCAAAAACGGTTCTCACCTGGAAGCGCAAGCGGAAGCGATAGGTCGCCTTTCTGGCCGACGTGCCTCTGCGATTGAATCGGCCAAGGCAGCGGCTGCGGCTGTCGAAATGCCAAAAGTCGAAGAGCCAAAGCCTGCCGAAGAAGCTGCCCCCGCCGATGACGCGGCCGCAGCAACGACTGCCGAATCGGCTACTGAGGAATCTACGGCCGAGCAAGCGCCTGCTGACGCAACCGCTGCCGAGGCGACTGAGTAGTCCTGATGCGATTTGATGTGTTGACCCTGTTCCCCGACATGTTTCCGGGGTACCTGAGTCAAAGTCTGCTGAACAAGGCGATCGAAAAAAGTCTGGTTTCTGTCAACATTCACGACATCCGTGTCTGGTCGACGGACAAACATCAGAAAATTGACGACCGTCCGTTTGGTGGCGGCCCGGGGATGATCCTGATGGTCGAACCGGTTGTCAACTGCGTTCGAACCGTGCAGGCGATGGCCAAACCGGCTGGTAAGGTCATCATGCTAACTCCGCAGGGGCAACGGTTGGATCAAAAGCTGGTCGAACGGCTGACCGTCGAACCGAGAATGATTTTATTGTGCGGTCGTTACGAGGGTTTCGACCAACGCGTGACCGACATTCTCGAACCGATGGAGGTATCGGTGGGCGATTATATCCTTAACGGTGGCGAGGTTGCCGCGATGGTCATGATCGACGCACTGGTAAGAATGGTGCCGGGAGTGTTGGGCGACGAAAACAGCAGCTGGGATGACTCCTTTTCTCGGGGCAACCGGATGCTGGAATACCCTCAATATACGCGACCGCGTGAATTTGAGGGCCTGGAAGTTCCGGAAGTACTGCTGAGCGGCAATCACCAGGAAATTGAGCGTTGGCGCCGCGAGAAAAGTTTGGAAAATACAAGGCTTCGACGTAGCGACTTGATCGAATAATAAATAAACTAGTTCGATCAAAAGAATCGGCATTGAATCTCAACGATTCGTTGAAAATAAACAAAATACATCCACCCAAACGACATCCCGAACCGGGACAAAATCATGACACAAAAATTAATGGAACTGGTCAATCAGGAAAATTTGCGTGAGAATCCTCCGCAATTCGAAATTGGCGATACTGTCGATGTTCACTGTTTGATTCTCGAGGGCGAGAAAGCGCGAACGCAGGTTTTTACGGGCACCGTCATCGGCCGCAGCGGCAGTGGATCTCAAGAGATGTTCACTGTTCGCAGGATTGTGGCTGGGCAAGGTGTCGAGCGAAAATTCCCAGTCCATTCTCCTCGCATCGCCAAGGTTGAGGTCAAGCGTTCAGCAGTGGTGCGGCGCGCCAAACTGTTTTACCTGCGCGATCGTGTTGGCAAAGCAGTCCGTTTGAAAGAACGCCGCCGCTAGACACGACGTTGTCCGACCCGTTCGATATGACCTGTCGTAACTGCCAGAAAACGTCGGGCCACCTCGCGCTTGTGCCACAGGAAACTTGCCGACTCAGTCACGTTTGCGGGAAATGAGCCCACTTTTAGCGTTTGAGTGTAGGTACCGGCGGGTAATCTCGAATCCACGTTCTGTCGCATCAGTCGGGTTAGAGCTTGGCCATCGGCCAGGGTTCTTGTAAACGGGCCAATCGTATCAACTAATCGGTTGGAATCAGTCACTTCCACCCAGTAGTCCCATGTCTGTTGGTGCCCGCTCCGATTGACGATCTCGATCGAGTAACTAAATTGACCGCCAAGATTGGGAACCACGATGATTCGCCCGCGATTTGGTGAAATTGAGGCCTCGACGGTCGGTTCCCCAACAGTAAAACTACCTTCTGCAGATACGCTTCCGTTGAACGCGCTATCGACACCGCGAACCAGCCATGTGTAAGTTCCCAGCGGCAAGTCTCGAAGTTGCCAACTGGTAACCGCGCTGATATTGCCCGGCTCGGGCAAGCGAACGGCGGAGGAAGGCGAGTGGCCACTGGCTCGCAATTCCAAGTCGTAGGTAATCGCAGTAACCGGCGTTGAATCATCGGTCGATGGATGCCAAGTCAGAATTACATTGGTTCCATCAACGACAGCCAAGAGCGAACTGGGCGAGGTGGGCCGTCCGTTGAATTCAGCTGCGTCGTTGAGATACAACCGCATTTTGGCTTCTACCAGTCCGTTCCCGCCGGGCACGTAGTATGCTCCGCCCACAAAATAATCGAGGTCTCCATCGTTATCGATGTCGAACCAGAGAAACGCGCCACCGCGACCGACCGAGCCCACCGGAGCCGGCAGATTCAGTTCCAGGGGAACGAAAGAACCGCCTTCGTTTGCATAAATATCAGATTTTCCGACGATTTCGCCTCCCGAAACAACATTTCCCGTCAGCAGAATATCGACGTCACCGTCAGAGTCGTAGTCAGCCCAGGTCGCCGCATGAATGTCCAGCCACTTGGCAAAGTCGGACATGACCAGTGTGTTATCAACGAAGACGCCATTTTCGTTGTTATAAATGCGCAGCACAGTTGAATAAGTTCCATCACTTTCCCGAATGTTGCCGGCTACGAGAATGTCCATGTCCCCGTCGGCATCGTAGTCACCCCAATCTGCAAGCCCATATTGGACGCTGATGTCGACCAAATTGGTACCGACAAACGAACCTCCATCGTTTTCAAACCGACGAACGAAACCGTCGCCAAAAATATTGTCGACGTCGGTCAGAAATAAATCCAGGTCGCCGTCACCGTCGTCGTCAGCCCAAGCGCTTTGGGCGTGTACCGTCGCATCGATGACCGAAGGGACTTCCGAAAATGTCCATAACCCATCGTTCAAACCATCATTGCGCATCAGCTTGGTTTGAAATTCGAAGGTGCTGAAATCAAATACTGACGGAATCAACAGGTCGAGATCGGAATCGTTGTCAATGTCTGCCCAGTTCACCGAACGCAAATCGTACGCCCCAGTGTAATTCGAGTCTTCGAAGTAGCCGGGAAGTTGGATATCCGTCTGTACGAGAATTCCAGCGTCGTTACGAAAAATAGTCGTTACTCCTTCCGAGGCCACAACCAAATCTGGATCGCCATCTCCGTCATAGTCCCCCCAAGCCAAATCAGAGGCTCGGGAATAAATTTCATTCAACGGAACTTCCTGTTGAGTAAACTGCCAGTGGCCGTCCATGTTCGGGCCTTCATTGATAAAAATTACCAGCCGATCAACTGCGCTAACGTTATAGACCACGTAAAATCCGATGACTGCCAAGTCAAGGTCGCCGTCACCGTCAACGTCTGCTGGCGCCGCAGCATTCATCCAAAAGTCTTCATCGGCTGACGTAACAAACAAATCATCATTCAGGGGACTGACGTCCACAAACGAGGTTTGTGCATACGCCGCCAACGATGCAAGTAGCCAAATTAACAGCGTACAACTCCCGCGTTTCAGATAACGAGCGATTTGGGTTGGTTTCAAGTCAAACATATCCTTCTCCAATGCCTCTCGATTCGTGCCTGATCTGAACGTCAACAAAAACAGCACCACCGAATGGGTCAAAAGTATGAGCAGGATGTCCGTGCCGTTTCCGCCAGGAAATTCCGACCCTAAGTCACGATTTCCGAGATAAAGACATATTAGCGGCGTACGGCTAATGACCCACCGTGTGCGGATTCGCGCGCCGGGTCTGGCGATGATGTCGCTCAATACAAATCTGGGTGCTACAAGTCCCAATTCGATTGCGTCCAGATCATCGGCCGATGAAACAAGACTAATACCGGAATCGCTCAGACGTTATAGGTTGTCGACGCAGTTTTTCCGCCGTGGCCCGTCCAGTTCGTGTGGAAAAATTCTCCGCGCGGTTTGTCCACCCGTTCGTACGTATGAGCGCCAAAGTAATCCCGTTGGGCCTGCAACAGGTTGGCCGGCAATCGCTCGGTTCGATAGCCGTCGTAATAGGCCAGTGCTGAACCGATCGCGGGAAGAGGTATTCCGCGTGTCGCGGCCGTCGCAACCACGCGGCGCCAGGAGTCCTGGGCAGTTTTGATCGCCTTTTGGAAAAACGGATCGAGCAACAAGTTGCTCAAGTTCGAGTTGTTTTCAAACGCATCCCGAATGTTACCGAGGAAGGCCGACCTGATGATGCAACCCCCGCGCCACATCAGTGCGATGGCACCGTAATTCAGGCTCCAGTCCTTTTCGTCGGAAATGGACCGCATCAGCTGATAGCCTTGTGCGTACGAGACAATTTTCGAAGCATACAGGGCTTGCTCCAGGTCGTCGACCAGATCTTCGGCGTCGCCCCGGAAGTTCGCATTCGGCCCGGCCAACACCCTCGATGCTGCAACCCGTTCGTCTTTCAATGCCGATAAACAACGCGCAAACACGGCTTCGGCGATGAGCGTCAGCGGTTGGCCTTCATCGAGCGCCGTAATCGCAGTCCATTTACCCGTCCCTTTTTGACCCGCTTTGTCCAGAATGGAATCGAGCGTCGAGTGTCCTTCCTCGTCCCTGTATTCCAAAATGTTGCTGGTGATTTCGATGAGGTAACTGTTAAGAACGCCTCGATCCCAGCGGGCAAAGACCTCGTGCATCTCCTCGTTGGACATTCCCAGTCCGTCTTTCATCATCTGGTAGGTTTCGCAAATCATTTGCATATCGCCATATTCGATGCCATTGTGCACCATTTTTACAAAGTGCCCTGCCCCGCCGCGTCCTACCCAGTCGCAACATGGTTCGCCTTGTTCGGTTTTGGCCGCAATTGCTTGAAAAATTGGTTTGACATGAGGCCAGGCGTCTGGATTTCCACCCGGCATGATACTGGGCCCATTCAATGCTCCCTCTTCACCGCCGGAAACACCGGTTCCAATGTACAAGATCCCCTTCTCCGATAGCTCGTCATTTCTGCGGATGCTGTCGGGAAACTCGCTGTTGCCACCATCAATAATAATGTCACCCTTCTCCAGGTACGGCAGCACGGACTCGATCACTTTATCGACCGCAGAACCTGCCTTGACCATCATCATGACGCGTCTCGGTCGTTTCAGTTTGGAACAGAGTTCTTCCGGCGAATGCGTGCCAATAATCGACTTGCCGGCCGCTCGTCCAGCCAAAAAATCATCAACTTTGGACGTGGTCCGGTTGTAAACCGCCACCTTAAACCCGTGGTTCGCCATGTTCAGAACGAGGTTTTCGCCCATGACCGCCAATCCGATCAGCCCAATATCTGCGTCCGCCACGACTATCTCCCTGGCTGCCAGCCAAAAAATTTCCAACGCAAAGCCTACCTAAGACGGAGATTATGAAGCCATTCAGCCCGGTTTACAACTCGCCTGCCGAATTGGACCGAACCGGTGACAGTCTGAACGCCTCGCCGGCTTTGACAAAATTTATCCAGTTTCTCTCGGGGCCGGTCAATCGTTACAACCGGGATGAAAAGGAGGCGAAACCCATTTTTTGTCGCAGCCGATACGCAGTTGCACCGACTGGGGTGCCTGTAGTTGTCGCCGCGCGTTGAAGCTGGCTGTCAAGTCAGGCGGAAACCCGTCGATGGATGACAAAACGCCCAAAGTTCCGGGTGCAATCCGAATCGTGGCATACAATTCAACATCACCAATGGATCTAATCCGGAAATCTAATGAACCTGAAGCGATGGTTGGAAGAATTCAAGCAGGACGAATCCGGAACGACCGCCGTCGAATACTCGGTGATGCTGACACTGATCGTGGTAGTGTGCCTGAGCGTGATCATGCTGTGCGGAGACGAAGCCTCCGGTATCTACGATAATTGTTCGTCGCAAATAAGCGTTTTTTTGAACAATTGATCAGCCCAAACCGTTGGCGATCAAGCCCAGCGGTTGCTGGCCAAAGTTGGCCATCGCTTTGAGATCATCCACCGCCGCCATGCTGGATTGAATTCGCTCGCTTCTTGATTCCAACATCTTCAGCACGAGCAAATCTTCCACCGAATTCGACTTGGGCATCTCTAGATCGACTCCCGTGTCTCTGCCAGGATTACTCCTGTCGGTTTTCGGGATTGCCAGAATTCGATAATCCCCTTGGGTCTGTTGAACGGATGCAAGCTGCACATAATACGTCCTGCCCTCATTCGATATTAAAGATGACGCGCGAGTCCAGCGTGCCGTTCCAGTTGTTATTGGTGACGATTCGTTGGCGATTCGAATCATAAATCCTTAAAATGGTGTTTAATCCATTTGACAAAGCCTTCGTACGAATCACGATCTCACCCGACCGATCGGCCATAAACTTCAACATGTCGATATCCTTTTCGTCATCGACGACCCCTTCTACGCGAGTATTGCCAGTGGACTCTAACGTCAGCGGGCTGGCATTATTGAACTTGTTACCAAAATCGTCGCGGGGTCCGTTGTGCCGTACCGCAATCCGGTACCTGCCGGTCGAGTCCATATCGTTGGATTCGACCGCGGCATAGTACGAACCAGCCTCCAGTTCCATGATGATCTGACTGCTCAGCGAGCCAGGTTTATTGTTATTGGTGGCCAAGGGACCTCCCCGATCATCGTAAAGTCTCAGGAATGGATCAAAATTCCGGATCCCGACGGCGTCTACGATCACTCGGGAATCGTTGAGTATTTCAAATTTGAATACATCGACATCGTCGTCGACACCGATGACTCCCTCATTTCGCGCGATGCGATGGTAATCGAATGTCAAACCGGTGGCCGAGATATCAATCTCGTTCGAGTGATCGTCCTCTGCGGGGACCGAGGTCCCAAACTGCCCGCCCGCATTTTCAATTTCCGTACGGAAGGGAAGGACGCCGGTCCACCAGGAAATGTCTCCATAGAGGCTGGTCGGCGATGTGCCGCCTGACAACACGCCCGCGATCAGCCATTCACCGTCCTGATTGACGAGCAATGGTCCGCCACTGTCTCCGGGTGCTGTCGTCGCTTCAAACTCGAGGGGATTCGGATCGCTGCCAGTGATCGTATTGGAGGCATCGGTTCCGTCGTCAAAATCGGTGGAGAAAATGTTGGTTCCCGTGGCGGCGGCTGGGGTACCGTACACGTCGATAATGTTGGTGCCACCCCAACGCATTTCGTCCGAGGTAAATCCATGCCCCTGACTGCCGATTCCGTTGAACCCGTACCCAACCGTTACTGCCGTTTGCCCGATCAAGGTATCCGTGTTCTCTGAAAGCCGCATGGGCTCCGCAACGTCGAGCGGCACGTTTCCGGTAAGGAAAATCAGTTCCAGATCACCACCGTCCAGCAATGATCCGTTTCCTGCCGGAATCGACACCGAAGCCACCGTGGCGGAAAAAATCGGATTGTTCGAGTCAGGACCGAACAGAACCTGATCGCCAGCCGATCCACCACAATGACGCGCAGCAATCACCACGTTCGGCGCGATCAGTGTTCCCGTGCAGCCCCAGGCAAGTGCCGCGACTGCTTCGAATGGCGACGCAAAATCTCGAGAGCCCGCTGGCCCGATGGTGTCGTTGATCACGATCCTTGGGTAGATATTTTGAGCGTCGGCCTCTGCGATCGCCGCAGGAAGAATCGTGGCGTAGACGTCCGGCTGTGAACCGGAATTCGATTCGAGTTTCGAAAACACGCTCTTATATTCAGACTCGTTTGCCCAAAACTCGGCAAACTGCCGCGATTCATTGGGCAGGACCAACTCGCTCTGAATCGAGTCGACCGTTAACCAGTCTTCACGGTGGGTAAACCGACTGCCGCGGCCGCGGTCACTATCGCGCGTCAACTGGTTTTCAATGTTCTTAAGGGAAGACAAAGTTTCCAAGCGAAGCGTTTCCAACATCGATATGACCCCATGATGAGCTTGTGATTTGCGATATATGGTAATCGAACGCAGGCAGGATCGTCAAATTATTAGAGATTTCGTGGTCAAAACGACCATTCGGAAGTTGATGCCTCTCAGACCGAGCTCACAAACTTCATGGTGTTGACCTGCTGGAGCGGTCTGAATTCCAGCGAAATCAGCAAATTTGCGAGTTTGCCCGTCGTCTATCGAAGTCCGACGCGATTGAGCCAGCTGCGGGCGAATTTTTGCTGTTCGGGTTTGCGGCGCAAAATGTCGATGTAGAACAAACCCTGCATCAGGGCCAACGACTTGTCGGAGACTCCGGCAAGCAGCGTTGTAGTGACATGATGGCAAAGGCAGTTCCGTATTGTTTGTAATAACCGTACAAGGTGTAGTCCCACCAACAGCCATCGGGTTCTTGATGTTTGACAAGAATTTTGGCCAACAGTTTTCGATATTCATCCCGATCTGCCGGTTGCAACTGATCAATGCACAGGCCGGCATAATAGTGACCGTAATAGTAAAAATAACCCGCGACTTGCATCCAGGATTCGTGTGGAATGGGTCGTTTGCGACCGATGTCCAGCCAGCCATTTCGTAAATACAGTCGGTACAGCCAGACTTTCAATACGTTGTCAGTTATCTCCTGATCACCCCACAAGCGGAGCGCAAGGTTGCAGGCTTGTGAGCGACCAAGGCTGCCGCCAGGACGATTGATCCCGCGCATCGGCATGTTCTTCAAATATTCGCCGTAAAGATAAGTAAAGTCTTTCTTTTGTTGGCGCTTGATGGCCGCGACGGCGCGGTTGACGATTTTTTCAGGGACTTCAATGCCGGCATCGGCGGCTTCTTTCAACGCGATCAAGACGGTCGCGTTCACGAAACTGATGGAGCTGCCCGTCGGTTTGCGACCCTGGGCCACAAAATCGTAATAGCCCCAGCCGCCATCAATTGATTCATAGCGAACCAGCATATCGATCTGCCCCCGGATGACCTCATCGATCTGTTGCACCGTTTCGGGAGAGTCCTTGTTAAATTCGCGTAAACGCACGAGAGCCTGGATGCCGTACGCATGTCCCCAGACGTTGTAAATCGTGTCACCTTGGGCGCGTTTCATCTCGGGCAGTTTTTCGAGCATCCATTTTTGAGCGGCTTTCAATGAAGCACGAACATCCGGATCGTCCGGCTTGGTTTCCAGCAAGGCACTAACCGAGAGGGCGGTCGTGGCACCACGAAAAGCATGATGCGAGCCGGGCATCGGAGCGTAAATTTCGCCGATTCGTTTGGAAACGTGCGACCCAAATGAACCATCCGGATTTTGCGACCTCACCAGGAAAGCCACTCCCTTGTCAATCGCGGTTTGAATATCGCTGGGCGAAGGCCCCTCGATTGGGGCGACTTTCGGAGGATGCGAGAAATCGAGAGGTTGATCCATGAAGTCTGGTCGGGTGACCGCAGGATCCTCGGATACATCATCCTGAATTGACTGTTTCGCGTCGACTTGCCGCGCAAGTGCATGGCCCGGCAACGCGCTGAAAACACAGAAAGCAACATTGCAGACTGCGATCATTGATAGCGAGGATCGCTTCATTGATTGGTACCGTTGGTTGGGTTGTTCTGCGAAGCTTGTTAACCAGGTTCTCGTGTCCCACAAATACCGCGAACCTTATTACTGCTTGTCCTTGGCAATTTTATCTCCCGCCGCGAGTCCGTCCAGGATTTCGACATCGTCGCCGGATTCGCGGCCAATGCGAACTTCTACCCGCCTGGCGTTGTCGCCCGACACAACGAACACGTAGTGGCTGATTCCGTCGTCGTCCGAAAACACGCTCTTTTTCGGGGCGACAACTGCCTGGTTATTCTCGTAGACGAGAAAACTCATTTTGCAGGTCATTCCCGGCATGACTTGTACGTTCGCCGGTAATTGGGGGATCAACTGACAATCGAATTTGCCATCGCCCAGCGGGATCTTGGAAACCGATTTGACCGTCACCGGAACAACAGTGTCATCGGCAGCTTTGATCAAGGCCTTTCCGCGTAGGCGAGGTTTGATGTCGCCCAGGTTACTTTCTTCCAGGTCGGCGCGGATCATCAACTGACCCGCATCCACGATCGTCATCACGACTTTGTCAGCTGGGACTTTGTCACCGACCTCCAGCCGCCGCGCATCCGACCCCGACACCCCTGTCCATTTCCCGCGGACGCAGCGTCCATAATAAACGACGCCGTTTGCCTGAGACATTAACGCCATTTTGCTTCGATCGGATGCCAACTCTTCCAGCTTGTTCCTGTTGTTGCCAACCTCGAATTCGGATTTAGCCAATGCAATTTCCGTGCGCTGCTTTTTGACCGGTAACGTTATTCTCGATTTCTCGAACTCCAACGAAGCGCGTTGCAACTGATCGTCCTGACGCAGATCATCGCGAGGAATCTCGATTCCCCGTTCGCGCTCGATTTGCAGGAGCGAACGGGCCAGGTAACGCTCAGCAGATTCAACGTCCCGGCGAGCCCTTTTGAGGACAATTTCTTCCGATTCCTCGGTCAACTCGTCTTCCGTGTACATTTGCTCCAGCTGATCAAGTTCGTCTTTGGAGTACTCGAGGCGATAGCCAGCTGTTTTCTCATCGTAGTCGAGGTCTTTTCGCCGTTCAGGTGCAGAGACTTTCTTGTAATAGTCGAAGTCCTCCTGGGCATTTTTCCAGGTTCGCTCCGCGATGGCAGAATCCAGTTCAAAAGTTTTGTTAACTTCCTGCATGGCCAGTTCGGCGTCACTGAAATCAAACTCACTGTTGCGCAGAGCGAATTCCGCTTCGGCGATGGCTTTGTCAAGTTTTTTGGGATCGAATTCAATCACGACTTGCCCCTTGGTGACGACCGATCCTTCGTCGACCACGTCCTTGATCTCGAGTTCACTCCAGGATTCAAAATCCGTTTTGATTTCCTGCATCTGAGTCGACTCGAAACGGCCGTCGAAGGACTCGAAAACCTTGAAGGGTTTGACGACGACCTCAACCGACTCGATGTCCTGTTTCTTGTCTTCCTTGTCGGCGGGCTTGTCATCCTTGGTTGTTTCCTGTTCCGCCGTCGTTGGCTGGAAACCCGGCGCGGGCGACGCCGTCAATTGACCAAGATATAAACAAACACAAAATGCAATCAGGACACGATTCATATTTGCCTCGCAGGATGTTGTCGTGGAGTGGCGAAAGTGGTTAACTGGATCACCCATGTTCCAGTGGCCGGCGGACAAGGTAACTCGACCCGCTCAACACCGGCGCCTGAGAACAGTGACTACTTTATACCGAATCTGCGCCGAATATCCTAATCTAATGAAAATAACGCTCGACAGATAAATAACGAGTTTGACCATTAACCGGGCCGGCGTGGTCTTTCGATCGCTTCCCGCAGAATCGCCCCACCCAAGTGACGATCGCGATCGGCAAAAGCGGCCGTTTTTATCAGCGATACAAGTTGTTCGTAGCGAATTGACGTCGACTTTTTGCACTTCTCGAGTACGATAGAAACTGGGGAAACTTCCTGCCTCGGTCGTCTCGTCTCTTTACCTTTGCTCGAAGACTTCTCTGTTTGTCAAAGCGAGCCCCAAGACAGCTGTTGCCTGCCTTCATTCCTTCAATGCGCAACATCGGAGTATCTTATGAATCTCACTCGAAACCGGGCGAATCGAGCTTTTACGCTGGTCGAGCTCCTGGTGGTCATTGCGATTATTGGAATCCTGATTGGGTTGCTGTTGCCGGCCGTCCAACGAGTTCGTGAATCGGCCCGGCGAACCGCCTGTTTGAACAACGTCCGACAACTGGCACTAGCTGTCCAAAACTTCGAATCGAGTTTCGGAAAATTTCCACCGGGCTATGACATTATACCGGGAACGGTATTGTCGACCGAAAATGGTTCATGGTCCCTGCAAGCAAGGTTATTGCCCTACATGGAACAGAACAACCTGTTTGCGAAAATCAATTTCAACCTGCCCTGGAATGATCCCGTCCACGTCGAACCTGAGATACCCACGACACGCTTGACGTCGTTCATCTGCCCGTCAGAAGCCAACGATGCTGTCAGGACTGATTCCAACGGCCAGAAAAAAATCTATCCTCTCAATTACGTGTTTAACATGGGTAGCTGGTTGATTTATGATCCGCTCCGTCACACCACACGTGGCGACGGGCCATTTTTTGCCAATAGTGAAACCAGAATGAGCATGATCAGCGATGGATCAAGTAATACACTGGGCGTCGGGGAGGCCAAGATGTTCACGCCGTACATCTGTAACACGGCCGACCCGGGCAACACGCCTCCGACGGATCCCGAATTTTTTGCCAGCTTTACAGGTGAATTGGGACTGGGTCGTTCCAGAAACGACAACACGGGACATACGGAGTGGTGCGATGGGCGGGTGCATCAATCGGGTTTTACAACGGTCTACGTTCCCAATACCGTCGTCAAATACGTTCACGACGGTCTCGAATACGACATCGACTACAATTCGCAAAAGGAAGGCAGCAGTGACTACGAGCCAACCTTTGCCGCTGTTACGGTCCGTAGTTTTCATCCCATGGGTGCCAATATTTCGCTGCTTGATGGATCGACAGTGACCATCACGTCCACGATTGACCGCGATGTCTGGCGCGCGTTGGGTACCATCAGCGGTGGAGAAGTAATTCCCGGCGACGCGATTGAGAGATAATCGTAGCGCGGATCTTCGAACCTTGATCGACTCAGCGTACACAGCCCGGAGGTCTGTGCCACAATGTGGCACGGATCTCCGAGCCGTGATCCATCTAACGCTCACATCCGGGACGTTTTTTCATACCCGACAAGTCCTCACGCGCGCTTGCACTGTACTGCTTCGATTTTTTGAGTACACGTCGAACGAATTAGCGGCCGGGCGCAAGCCCACCGGTGACGACGCGCACGTCCTCGGTCTCAAAAAACCGAGGATCGCGGCACCGGACGGCTTGCGCCGGACCTCTACAATTTGTCGAACACGCCTGACGTTCACGTTTCGATCGCATAAACGCGCGACATATGGTCGGGACGACTACCAACTGCTCGCATTCTTAAGGCAATCCCATACAATGCGAGTCCTCAAAACTTTCAGTTGGAGTCACGAATGCCCATCCTTGGCGCACATATGTCGATCGCCGGCGGTTACTATCGGGCTGTCGAATTGGCCGCAGAAACAGGCTGTGATTGCGTGCAAATCTTTACCAAAAATAACAACCAGTGGCGGGCCAAGCCGATCACGGAGGAGGATGTCAAAAAATTTCAAGCTGCGCTCGAAGACCATCGGATCAAACATCCACTTTCGCATGCGTCTTACTTGATCAACCTCGCCAGTCCGGACAACGAACTCCGCTCCAAAAGCGTCGACGCAATGGTGGTCGAACTCCAGCGGGCAGACCAGTTGGGGATTCCGTTCGTTGTCGTGCACCCCGGTTCGCATACGACCAGCACGGAAGAACAGGGGCTGGCAACCATGGTCAAGTCGCTCGACGAAGTGATCCAACGGACGGCGGATTTGAAAGCCATTACGCTGCTGGAGAATACGGCCGGCCAGGGATCGAATCTCGGTTGGAAGTTCTCACAACTGGGATTTATGCTTAAGAATGTGCAAGAACCGAAGCGGTTGGGAGTCTGTATCGACACGTGCCATGCGTTTGCGGCTGGCTATCCGCTGGCGGATAAGAACGATTACGAAAAAACGATCAAACAAATGGGAAAGGCTTTTGGAATTCGCAAGATAAAGGCTTTCCATCTTAACGACAGCAAACAAGCGTTTAATTCACGACGCGACCGTCACGAAAACATCGGGCAGGGAGAAATGGGTCTGGCGCCATTTCGAAATCTGCTCAACGACAAGCGTTTCGGCAAAACTCCGATGTACCTGGAAACACCAAAAGGCGAAACGGATGACGGCCAAGACTGGGATCGCGTCAATCTCCGCAAGCTGAGAAAACTCGTCGATCAAAAATCACTCGCCTGAGCGAAGATCAATTTGCTCGATGGTGTGTTGACGGGTGTACCAGGCTTTCCAAATATTGGGGTCCGGACCGAAAGTCTGTTTCGTGATCACCCTCAAGGCATCGAGAACCTCTTTGTTAGCGATCGCGCGTGTGACTTTCGCAGGCCCGCCTCCAAAGCTGAAAGAGCCGGCGCCATTACCGCCTGTTTGTTGACCGGCTGTCGTTCGGTTTGGATCATTACCCGTCGCAAACTCGTGCGTGGTTACCAGGGCATCGGCCAGCTGGTTGACCATGTTCAACTGACCCAATTCGCGAAGCAGGTTGGCGGAACGCCGCACGAGAACGTTATCGTTACTCTTGAGAAATCCGGCCGCGACATTCGCGCTGGCGCCGCGATCGTACTGCGGCTGAAGCACCAGTGTAATGGCCTGCTCGCGGATCAGCACGTTTTCGTCATTGATTGCGAAATAGATCAAGGCACTCTGCGCCGGACCGCTGGTCACCTGGCCGATCGAATTGATGTAGAGTGAGCGAATATCCGGGTTCTTTTCAGCGACGGCTCGTTCGTAGATGTCACCTATCATGGATGCGTCGACGATGGCGTTAAGTTCTTTTTGGAGGTCAATGGCCGACGCCTTTCCCAGTTGCCGCTGCCACAGCTTCAAGGCGCCTCGCCGATTCGCCAACTGTTCCTCTTGTTGGCGTTGTCGCTCCATGTCTCCGAGGAGCAACGACGGAACCCATCCACCGGAAACTTTGGTGTAACCATGGCCTTCAAACTGATGGTCGCGATGGCGAATTTTGCCGCCAAACCGGTCGTTGTCGAGCAAGCGAATTGCCCTCTCATCCGTGTTATCCAGTTCAACGATCCGGTTAAGGTGGTAATCCATTTCGCGTTTGAAGGAAGATCCGTTGTCCTGGTCCTTGCACCATTGGTACATTTTCCAATGTTCATCCGGGGACGAGTCATCCAGCTTGGCCAGCAATTCGCGATATTGCGGGTCGACTTCGTAAACCCGCTTAACCAGCCGGCGGGAATCAAGTTTTAAGACACCGCCACTAGTCGTTTTGAACACGATGTACTCGCGGCCATTTTCCTCGGTTCGCGTAATGATCTTGCCGGTCAATTGCGTGCCCGACTTCAGCTCGATGGTATCGTTGAGGTTCAGCTCATCCGCCGCCGCCAACGAAAATATCATTGGCGCGAACACTAAACTTACGACCAGCTGTGATCGGAGTCGCCTCTTCATCGCCGTCTCCTGAATTTGAAAATAGGTCTGTGAGCCGAACGGCAGCGATTATTTAATCAGCCGCAGCCGCAAGGCACTGGCCCCGGTTTTTGCTACTCACCCGCCACGAACCGGACGCGAGCGCATGGCGGCTGATATTTGATAAACACTAGCTTCCCCACGGTTCCCGTTGCCTTATCCAGTTTAGCACGCGGAGAGCGCTTGCAGTTAACGTAGGTCGTTGCTATTTCATGACGTTCCAGACGGCCTGATCAATAAAGGCTTGTATGCCCCGGGCGAGCCCTTGTTTCGAATACACAATCCTCGCTTCAACACAAAGCGTACCCGGCTGCACAAACCGCGTGAGGTCGCCGGTAGGCTCGATCACAACGACTTCATCGCCTAACACCCGTGCGTCACGCGTGTCGAATAGCACGTAATCATCCAGGTCATAGTCAAACAGGTAGATTTCTTGTGTCACTGGAATCGCCGAACGGACACTCGACTCAAACGTGAAATTCATTTCACTGAGGGCTCCACCGGGAACCGTCGATTTGACGTCGAATACGAGTGAATCTGCCCCGGTTGCAGGAACGATTTTTTGGTTGTCGCTTTCAAATAGATCGGACAGGTCGCCCGCCAGAATCACGCCCTGCGTCGAGAATTCAGTTGGCGCAAACAACTCAAGACCCTGGATCCGCCAAGCGAGCCCAAAATCATGGTCAAGGTCCGATACGACTCGCAACGTGTAGTCGTCTGCGGGCAGATTCTCCAGATAGATGTGTTCGATGTTGTATTCGGTACTGACACTGCTGTCCACGAGGTTTCCCGAGGAGTCGTATAACTCGAGATCCATATTGGCCAGGATCGTCTGCGGAACAAAAACATTAGGACTCGAATTGAGATCGTTGATGTCGACATTCCAGGTCAGAACGATCGATGCTTTTTCGATTCCCTGGCCGGCGTGGAAGGTGTAAAATTTTTCCGCGTTGATCGAAGGCGAATAGTCCCAACCGTAAAAACCGGCTGGCGTTCCAGGTTGCGAATCGGACCCATCGTACTCGCCACCTCGCAACATGTAGTAACTGTTATATATATTAATCTCGCCGCAACCAAAGACTTCGTCGTAGGGCCGGGTTGTCGTCCGATCCCAATCCGGGAATTCTTCCTTCGTCGCACCGGCCAACAACAGCGCCTTGATGACTTCGTTTTGCTCAGCGTTGGTGCCGCGGCTGTTTTGCTTGAGAATCGCGGCGCATCCACTAGTCACCGCGGTTGCGGAGCTGGTGGTCCCCGTTGGTGCCACAATTTCAGGTTTGTATCTGCCCGAACCATAAAATGTTGTGGGCCCGGTCGCTTGACCAGCCGATTTTCCAACGATGATCGCATTGTACGCCGGCGCCAATAGTGGCGGAGTTGTCCCCCCATTGTCGGTTCCCGCGCAAATCGTGCAATTGTCACGGTTCGCCATAAAATCTACGCGCTGCAAAATGTTAGTCCACACCGAATTCGGCACCATTGGATCAGCCCGGGCGATCCAGCTGTGGTTGATTACCTCGAGAGGTTGAGGTTCTGGGTTTGAGCCGGAAGGATCATTATTTTCGCTGGGGCGTGGATCGCCTCCCGTGGCATAATTGACGACGTTATTGATCCAGTCGTCGGCATCGTAATTTGTGATGTCGTCCGCTCCGCGTGCATAGCCCGTTAGCGAGCCGTAAAAGGTCTTGGCCATGGATGTAGAATGACCGGTTGAAGTACCATTACTTGCTCCAGATCCATCCCAAAATGTCTTGCCCGCAAAATCTGGCAAACTCACATCGGGCACGTAATTCAAGCCATTGCTGGCTTCGGCTTGACCGACGATCACGCCACTGCCGTTGACGTTTTCCAAGCCGACTTCTGACCGCAGCAAGCCTACTCCAGTGGCATCCTGGGCCGATGTTATAGCGGGGTGATTAAGTAATAGAATGCCCAGCGTAAACGTACAGAATTTGCCGACCGATCGAGAAAACATCGCATACCCCAAATTTCCGTGAGTGATTGACGAAACGCGCCCCAACCCTTCCAGTTTAAGATCACGTCAGGGCAGTTTCAAGGATTCCCATTGGTTCAAAGAGCCAATACACCGTTCTTTGCGGCCAAATTGCTGCTTATCATCGTAAATGGCGGATTACAACCCGCCAACCTTCAAAGACACTTCGCCAATCGGTAGACTTGCAACACGTAACCTCCGGCCCATCAAATTCACTCATGTCAAAGATCTCACAAAACCAGATGGCCAAATTGTTCCACCGCCTGGCAACAGGATACAAAGCGGGGCTCGATCTACGGCGGCTTCTTGAAAAAGAAACGGAACGGGGCAGTCCGCTTTACCGGATGAAGGCCAAAAAAATCTACAACGAAATCGGTGGTGGGGCTTCGCTGGCAAATGCGATGGGTGCCACCGATGGATTTTTTCCACCGCTGCCCATCGCCGTGATCGAGGCCGGCGAAAAAGGCGGGAGGTTGGATGAAGCATTTCGAAAACTGTCGGACCATTATCAGAGTCTCGTTCAGTTTCGCACGCGATTCCTGCAATCGATTGCCTGGCCCTGTTTTGAACTGTGCGCGGCGGTCGTGATTCTCGGCTTGTTGATCCTCATCATGGGCTGGGTGATGGAATCAAATCGAGGCACACCCATCGATTGGTTTGGATTGGGGTTGAGCGTCGAGGGCAACTTCGCGCTCTACTGCTCCATCGTCGGTCTGCTATTTGGAAGCCTGTTTGTGCTGGTCTTCGGGTCGATCAAGGGCTGGTTTGGGCTTTGGCCAATGCGAATCGCACGCTGGTTGCCCTTGATTGGCAAGACCCTCGAGGCCCTGTCGCTGTCGCGCTTTGCCTGGACCATGTCGGTCGCGGAAAATGCGGGGATGTCGGCCGTCGAAACCGCCGGATTGGCGCTGCGCTCCACCGAAAACTTCTACTATGTGATTCTCGAAGACGAAGTTTGCGAGGATTTGCAGAACGGCGAGTCGTTTTACCAGGCTCTGAAAGCCACTCGTTGTTTTCCCGAAGATTTGTTGATCTATGTTGATAACGGAGAAACCGCGGGCGAACTTGCGGAGTCGATGAATCGCGCGTCGGGCGAATTTCAGGAACGCGCCGAAAACAACATGAAAACGATTGGCACGGTCGGATTCGTGTTGATGCTGATGTTCGTGGGTCTGGTGATGGGCTCGGCGATCATTTACCTTTATTACACCATCGTTCTCAAACCAATTAACGACTTGTTGTAGCTCAAACCTATGCCTCAACCCACCTTGTTTGCACCTGGAATCCAAATTGACCTGTCGGATATTCCGTGCGGTCCGGTTGAAACCAAGTACGACAAGAAATCGGCGCTCAAAAAAATTGAGGCCAACGCTAAAACCATGGCCCACTATGCGGGGCGGCTGTATGCGGAAAACAAGCGTTCGATTTTGCTGGTGTTACAAGGGATGGATACCGCCGGAAAGGACGGAACCATCCGGACGGTCATGCGGGGGGTGAATCCACGCAGTTGCCAGGTCGTTTGCTTCAAGGTTCCCAGCGCGGAAGAGCTCGACCACGATTTCCTGTGGCGAATTCACAAAGAAGTCCCGCGTCGGGGCAATATCGGAATCTTTAACCGTTCCCACTACGAAGACGTGCTTGTCGTCCGCGTTCATCAGTTGGTCCCTGAAAATCAGTGGCAACAGCGGTATGAGCTGATCAATGATTTCGAACGAATGTTAACCGAGTGCGGCACAACGATCGTGAAATGTTTTTTGCATATCAGCAAAGAAGCGCAGCGTGAACGATTGCAGGCCCGCATCGACGATCCCGACGCGAACTGGAAGTTCAATTTTGGCGATCTCAAGGAAAGGAAACTTTGGGATCAATACCAGGAGGCTTACACCGACGCTTTGAACAAGTGCAACACGGATTACGCGCCCTGGTATATTATTCCGTCGGACAAGAAGTGGTACCGCAACCTGGTGGTGAGCGAATTGATGCGAAAAACGCTGGAAGATCTCGCGCCGGAATTCCCGGCTCCGGCCACCAAGTTGGAAGGTGTTGTTGTAGAATAAGATCAAAGATTGCCGACGAATTGTGATCGGCAATTAACGACTGAGGAAATGCTTGCTCTGCTGGTGCAGGCCGCGGTCTTCAAAACCGTAGGGCCGCATGGAAATCATGTGGTCGGTGGGTTCGATTCCCATGCATTTCCGCCATTCGTTCGTCACGGCAAAATGGTGCGATCCAGCATTGCTCCACGGCGCAAAACTGAAACGGTCAGCGGCAACGACGTTGGCAGTGTCGTCACGAGTCGATGAATGTCGTCGACCGACGAGACAATTCGATCATTGATGGCGACGATGATGTCGCCCGGACGTATGCCATTGCGATCTGCTTCGCCGCCTTGCTCAACGTCGACAACCTCGACGGCCCGGTCGGATAACAGATCATGTTTGATCACATCGCCTCGAGCTATCCGGCAGTTGGAAGCGACGATTCCCAGTTGCCGGCGGCGCACGCGCCCGTGCTGCAGGATCTCGCCAAAAACCCAGGCAACCGTGCTGCCGGGAACGGCGAAGCCCAACCCTTGCGTCCAGGCGATAATGGCTGTGTTGACTCCGACGATCTGGCCGCGCGTATCAACGAGCGGCCCACCCGAATTGCCCGGGTTGATCGGCGCCGAATGCTGAACAATGTTTTCAATCAATCGCCCGTCGTCTCCGCGCATGCTGCGCCCCAACGCACTGACGACGCCAGTCGACACTGTTGATTGCAGGCCGAGTGGACTGCCAATGGCGACAACCAATTGGCCCACTTTCAGTTTTTCCGAATCACCCAGCGACGTGGTTGGTAAATCACTGGCAGCCAGCTTTAGAACCGCCAGGTCGTTGGCCGCGTCGCCACCAACAAAGCTGGCCTCGACCCGGTCGCCATCGGACGTGCGGGCAATTAGCCTGGAACGACCGCCGGCAACATGGTGATTCGTGATCGCGTATCCGTCAGCCGATATCAGGAATCCGGAACCCGATCCGCCGCGCGGATCTTCGCCGCTGATGCTGATGACTGCTGGCGAAACCGTGTCGACAACATGGATCACCGCACGGGAATAGGCGTCCAGCAAGTCTGAGTCGTTGGGAACCGGATTCGATTGGGCAGTTGCGTCTGATTCACCGCGGCGCCAGTGTTCTGGTTTGATATCCAATTGAGATTTGAAACGTAGTCTCGCATTAATTACCTCGTGTAAAATTGTGAACACACAATTATTTACCGCGCGGTCCGCGAGGCAAATGGATGGCTGAAATCAAACTTTTTTTTGACATTGAATTTCAACGAACTGTGGGCGGAGAGGATCGTCCGCGCAATAGTCGCGGAGTGACGAATTTTGATTCCTGGGGTAAGGGTTGGGAGCTTCAGCGAGTAGGCCGCCGCCCCAGGAAACCGTGGCAACGCACCCTTTGTGCCCCGCCGCGAGTTGGCGACTTCGCCGCCAACTCGCGGCGGAACTCGGATGCTTATTGCTACCAACCTGGGGTTGCACCAACACTTGCTAAAGCTCGGTTGGTTGACCCCAGCTTTCAACTTTCGTCACTCCGTGACTACCTTGCAAACAGGCAACAAATGACCTCCGCGTAACGGCGTGCCCAGCGGACCGCGCACACGGCGATCAACACACCTATCTCAGAGGTCTCAAACGTCAGCATGCAGCTTACGGGCCGAACAGGATTTCTTCCAGCACCGTCAGTGATTCTTACCGCGTCCAGGTCCTACTTATTCACAAATCCGTGTTTGACCAGCAACAAGCCTTCATCCTGGACTAAACCGATTCCCGGTGCGAACGTTTTGGTTTCCGAATCGCCGTCGAGCGGATTTTCTTCCCAGACCTTGAGGCAATTGGAGAATTCGCCGGCGGGCGTTTTGATCGACGCACTGATCATCCTGAATTCTGCCGCGGTCCATCGCCTGATCGGGTGCGTATTCCTGGTAATAGGCCGCCCCGATGATACACTCGCCCGGCATCATCATGCCGGCCTGCGCGTTGTCTTTGCCATGCAACCAAGCTCCTTCATGTGCGACGACTTTCCCATCGCGATAAATGTCGACGTCTTCGCCGAAATAAAACACGCTGCCGGTGTGCTTGCAGATGGCAAAATAGTTGCGTGAAATTTCGACCAACTTGCCGTCCACTTTCTCACGCTCCTCCACAACCCGCGTCGGTACGCCGCCAATGTCTTTTGTTGCGTCGAGCACGATTATTTCCAGTTCAGCGTCATGCTGACCATCTTTGCCTTCCAGCACCAACTGGTACCCGGGTTCCAATATGAAAAAACGATTGCGGCCCGTCGTCGACAGCTCGCGGTGTTCCAGGTCGAAGGCGTGTTGAAAACCCGCGCCAGCTTTCGCACCACCTTCGTCGGCATCTTCATCGTCTTCCTCGTCGTCGGCATCTTCATCGTCAGCATCGTCGTCTCCTTCCATCTCATCCTGGTCGTCATCGTCATCGCCTTCAGCGTGCTCGTCGTCGTCGCCGGCAGCTTCCTGTTTCTGCTTCATGGGTGCCGACACATCGCCTTCGACGGTCCGCTCAATCTCTTTCCCTTGGGCGTCAAGGGTAACGTCGATTTCTTTCCCACCCACGTGAATTTCAAGCTCGTAAGTTGTCGTGCCATTGGATTTAACCTCGCCGATGTCAATCAGCTTGCCTTCCCCGACGGCCGCTTGGATCGCCTTCTGCACGTTAGCCGGCACTTGCTCCAAGGTGACTTTGGTTTCCGTCTCCTGAGCAAAACCCTGGCTGCAGCCAAAACAGCAGGCAATTGCCAACATCACGCAAGTGGACTTGATCCCGAATTTCATAGCGCACCTTTTTTTGCCAAGTTGGAGTAATGACGTCATCAGCAACCCCAGATTATAGAGGTTCGAGATTAGATCAAAATGAGAAAGGAGAAAATCGGTTGTTTTCACGAGCGGACATGGCTTGATTGAGATTGTCTCGAAAACCCTTATAGTAAACGACCGGCGGTGGCTAAAACGCTGTTTGTCGCGACACTCGTTACGGCGGCGATGGTTTAATTGCTGTCAACTCGCCTTGTTTCGAGCGATATCGGATATTTCACCAGTCAGTTTGTGGATACGAAAGGAAGACAATGAGCGCGTTTCAAAAGTCCTTGTTGGTGGCGACTTGTTTGCTGCTATGGAGTGCCGTCCCCGTTTCTGCCCAGGATTGGCTGCAATGGAGAGGCAACAATCGAGACGGTGTGGCCGGCGAATTTGAGGCACCTCAACAATGGCCCAAAGAGCTGGTCAAGAAATGGACCGTCAAAGTTGGTAACGGCGTGGCGTCGCCGTCCGTGATGGGTGACAAAATTTATGTTATGACGTTCGAAGATGGCAAAGAAGTCATGCGCTGCCTGAACGCTGAAACGGGTAAAGAAATCTGGAAAGACCAATACGATGCGAAAGGCGCGTCGGGTCCAGCAGCTGGTTTTGCTGGTACGCGATCATCTCCCGCCATTGGTGAAGGTCACGTCGCAACGTTGGGAGTTGATGGTACGGTATCCTGTTGGGATGCCGAATCCGGAAAACTCGCCTGGCAAAATAATGACAACCGCGGCAAGATCCCACGATTTTCAACCTCCAGTTCACCGTTGATCGCCGACGGGATGTGTATCGTCCAATTTGGCACCGACCGCGAAGGTGGAATCGCTGCTTACGATTTGAAATCGGGCGCCGAAAAGTGGCAGTGGACTGAAAATGGCACATCGTACGGCTCTCCCGTGTTGATGACTGTCGGTGATCACAAACTGGTCGTGTTTCCCGCCGCGACCCAGATGGTGGCCGTAAGCTTGGCGGACGGCAAAAGCATGTGGTCCATGGAATATACTCAAGGCCGTTATAATGCCGCGACGCCTGTCGTTGATGGTCAGAAACTTTACATTGCCGGTCCTAATCGTGGCATCACAGCGCTGGAACTTTCCGCCGACGGCGACAAAATTGTCAGTAAGGAAATCTGGCGAAATGAAGACACCGAAACAACGGTCATGTACAACACCCCGGTGTTGTTAAACGGAATGTTGTTCGGAATTTCCAACGCCAATCAACTGTTCTGCGTCAAGACAGACGATGGCAACATGGCTTGGAACCAGGCGCTTAGCCCGGACAGCCAAGCGGCGCCGCAGCCTCCGCGCGGGGGTAACGCCGGTGAACGCGAGCCGGGCAATCGTGGCGGTGACGCCGGTGGTCGGGGCAATCGCGGTGGCGATCAACCGGAAGGCGCCGGTGCACAACGAAGGGGTAGCGGACGGCAGCGCGGCGGACGTGGCGGTGGTGGAAGAGGCGGTTACGGGTCTGTCGTTTCGGCCGGTCCTGTGCTGCTTGGCTTGACGCCCAGCTCCGAGCTGGTGGTTTACCAGCCAGAAGCCAACGAATTCAAAGAGCTGGCCCGCTACAAAGTTTCCGACAACAAGACATACGCTTATCCGATTCCAGTCGGAAATCGCATTTATGTCAAAGACGACGATTCACTAACAATGTGGACGTTGAATTGAACGGCGCTGGCTAAATCCGCGGCGACGCCGGATTGCGTGAGCGATTCGGCGCCAGCCCGATGATGCTTACTTTGGATTTTCATCGCTGTTGCGGCTCATGCAAACACCTCTCCCCCAGGGGGCTCATCGGGAGTTTTGGTAGCTATCGGGAGGTGAAGTCAGGTGGGTTCAGACACGACCGTCGACACCCCCTCCTTGGACAACGCCGTAGCGGACCCCGATCGTCGTTTGGCCGCGTGCCCAGCGGGCCGCGTTTGGCACGACGGCAACAGCGCGGGGCGTTGCCCACGCGGTTAAACGAGGAAACGCTGGAAAAGTCCACTTAAAAATCCGCAGCGACGTTGCCCGGCGGGAGGGTGATCTGCGGCAGCCGTTCCAACAAACAGCACAGCCGGTCAATGCCACATTGTGACACGGATCCGAGCCGTGAACATTCGCGTCCAACACGGATCAAGCAATTTGGACGATCGCGCAGTAAACAAAACCGCGACTCGACCTTGAAGCTCCGGAACTGGTTTTCCCGGCCCTCCTTCCAGTCCCATTCGTGCCGGACCTGCAGCACAAATCTGCTTTCCCCGTTGCTCCTCTATTTGGTCGGCCCTGTCAACGATGAGATTGGCAGACAATCGTTTTGCAAGTCGCAAGTGTTGACGCGTTAACAAAAAAGCTCCGTGCCCGGCATAAATGTTGTACACGTACAACATTTATTCCGGTTGTCCTGCCGCACGCTCGGTATCGAGAGGTTGAAAACCTGCGTTTTCCTCTTCAAATTTGTCAAGTCGGGGTGACAAGATTTGAACTTGCGACCTTTGCGTCCCGAACGCAACGCTCTACCAGGCTGAGCCACACCCCGCGGTTCCGACAACCTACCAAGGTTTTAGCGCATTGCAAGTTCGGATTTCGTGGTCTCAGGCGGATTTTGAAACGAGGACAGCTAAAAATGTGGTTGATTCTGGACAAGCCCTAAATATCCACTCGCAAAAACCTACGACAAGTAGTGGATGCCCGAGCGAGATCGACGTGCTTCGACCATGTGCCCAGAGTTTGGGCGTAGAACAATTACGATTGTGTGTTCCGGTTCTCGGACCCGCGGCTAGCGCCGTAAACGGGAATTTCTGTTCCACCCGCGAGAGATTTTATGCAGACTCAACAAGTGAATAGCCCCGGAGGGCAACGCCGTAGCGGATCCTGACCTTCGTTTAACCGCGTGCCCAGCGGGCCGCGTTTGTCACGCTGGCAACAGCGCGGGGCGTTGCCCACGCGGATAGGTATGAGAGGAAGAGCAAAAGGAAACTCGTTGCCCCAGGGGTTAAAATTCGAGCATTTAGCCCATAACCCTTTCAGGAGCAACGAGCATGTGTAGTATACCAGTTTTTGCAGGTCTTGATTATCACCAGGATTCTGTCCAGGTTTGTGTTCTTGATCAGGACGGTAACGTGTTGGCCAATCGTTCTCTCTGTAGTGCAGCCGGATTAATCGACAGTCTTTGCAGACAATACGGGGAACCTGAACATATCAGTATGAAGCCTGTTGTGGCTCGGCGGATCTGACCGAAGATCTGATCACTCGGTGGAAACTCCCGGTCCAACTTGCGCATCCTGGCTACGTCAACCGGCTTAAGAGCCCCCAAGGGGAGGGTGTCGAAGGTCGTGTCGGAACCTGATATCCCGTCGGGGCAACAACAGTCAAAGTGTGCCACCGCAACACGCGCGAGCGAGGAATTTTTGTCGATCAGGATTTGAGACTCGCAAAAAAAGCCGCCCCGGTGGGGGCGGCCAAACATCTGTAAGTTAAAAACCATTTGAGAAGCACAACTTACCAAAATCCGTCCTTGCGGTTCGTCTTCATTGCCCGTTGTTACCGTCGACCGTGTCTTGGGCGTTGCTTCGCGTTGAATTCGGACTCCGGATGACTGGAACACGTCGCGTTGAATCGTTTTGACCTTCGGCACTCGCTTCTACGTGCGCGTCAATCGCGGCTTGAGTTCGGGCTTCGATGAACAGATCGAGCACGTGTTCCATCTGCTCAGCTTTCTCCATCATGGCTTCGTTGGATTCTTCCATGGCTTGATCGCGCATTGAAGAAATTTCCGCGCGACGCTGATGAACCGCAGAATCAATTCGTGTTGCGAGGTCCAACTCACTGGTCGCACTTGCTTTGACGACTCCCTGGTTGGATTGCCACTCGGTTGCGATCCGGTTGTTCGTTCCGGCATCCACTTGCACATCCGATTGCGTGACGGAATTTTGCTCCGCGTTGCCGCGGAAAGGATTGAAGCTACCAAATATTGAGTCATAGATTTTGACATCGGATTCGGCGAAACCTCGAGGCAGTCCACCCGTGGGTCCACTGGAAGGGTTGTTGGGGGATCGGTCGGTCCGACGGGTTAGTGCGCCCAGCGGCTTGCCTTTGATATGAGGCAGTCCGGCTGAAGATTCATTGGGCGGATTGTTGGAGGTTCCGTCGATCCGACGGGTTAGTGCGCCCAGCGGCTTGCCTTTGACATGAGGCAGTCCGGCTGACGATTCATTGGGCGGATTGTTGGGGGTTCCGTCGATCCGGCGGGTTAGTGCGCCCAGCGGCTTGCCTTTGAATGATTGAAATTTGGAATTCGTGTCAGCTCGGGCCGCGACGCCGCCGCCGGCTAGTCCACGCAGCCCATCGGCTTGGTGGCGGGCATTGTCGATGGCTTGCTGAGCCATAATCCCGGCTCGAGCGGCATCGGCATGCAGCTGAGCCTGGGCAGGTATTTGTCCCTGGACTTGAGTTTGCAGCTGTTGCTGCAGTTGTCCCTTCATTTGTTGCTCGACTTGGGCCTGGACCTGCTGTTGCACTTGTCGCTGAGCCTGTGTCTGGAGCTGGGCTTGAACCCTCTCCTGCATCTGCTCTTGCACTTGCGCTTGAACCTGCTGTTGAACCTGCCCTTGAACCTGCTGCTGGATTTGATTGCGTAAGGCGGATTTACCGCCGACTTCACCCGCTTCCTGGGCAGCTGCGAAATTCGTGGTTAACCCGGCAACTGCGATCATTCCCAGGGCCAGGCGTTTTAGTTGGCTGTACTTCATTCGAATTCTCCCGGATTATGTTCTCGGTTTATCAAGCGATGCGTTTCGTCGATGTGGACAATCTGAACGGTTCCTGTTAAAGACAGCGAACCGGAACGTTCAAGTACCAGATATGCTGGGCCCGTGAAATAGAAAGTTGGGTTTTTTGATTCGTTACCTGAAAAAATCAGGGGCTCCGTCCTGTCTGGCAGGAATGCTGTGGGTGCTGGCAGCAACTGCCAGCTTCGCCCAAACAAACGGTAACGTGAGCGATGGCGAACGCCTGTTGCAACGACTGGCCGATAAAGTAACTGCAGATCCCGGGCATTCTGATTCGTGGCGGTTGCTTGCAAAATTTTATCGAAAACAAGGCGAACGGGAAAAAGCCCGAACCTGTTTGGAGACGGCGCTCAAGGTTGGTCCTGAAAACGCAGCCGCTCATTTCGACATGGGAGAATTCGCCCGGGAGCAAGGGGATGCCGAACTTGCGGATCAGCATTTTGCCCGAGTATTCTTGATCGCACCGGCCAGCGACTATGCCCGACGATTGACGGAAATGGGAATCGCGCCCCCAGCGAACGTTAGTCGCGAAAAAACAGCCGAGTTGCCCATTGTCAGCCTGGCCGACTTTGTGGACATCGGTTCATCGTTGCGCGAGTCCGGAGACATCAAATTGGTGGACTACGAGGCTCAGCCGTTTGATTCGTCCGATGAAGTCGAACGTCGGTTCGATCAAGCCCTGCAGTCTTTTGGTGAAAAGAATTTTCAGGCCTCGATCGAGACCGGGTCGCTTTATAACTCAAACGTCACGCTCGCGCCGATCAGTCGTTTTCTTTTGAATGTCGATGCGGCGAGCGCACAGTTTTTTGCCAACCCCAGTTTTGAATGGACCGTTGGACGAAACGAAGGGAGCAGGTTCGGTCCGATCGCCCGTGGCCTTTTTACAGTCAACGAAGACCAGTTATCGGCATTTAACCTGGCCAGCTTTCAACCGGGTGGGTTTTTTGAAAAAGACATTTCGACCGGCGACGATCAGCGCTTGGCCAGACTGGAATACACCTACAACCTCGACTTCTTCGGCGGCGATCGACTGGGGGACCGCCATACCTTGATCGGCTCGCTCATGACGATTCATCCGTCATCCAGCATCGACTATTTCTACACCTTGGTAGCTTATTCAGAATTCAACGATGACGGGCTGACTCCTGAAGTTGAGTCGCTGGACGGCCCCACCTGGGCGGCTGGAGTGGCGCGGTATTTCCTGTTTGACAACACTCGCCTGCCGACGATGACGTTAGGCATGGACCTGGAGTCAGCTCAGACGGAAGGCAGCAATTTCAGTTACCGTTCCGTCGTTGGCTATTGCGATGCGACGATCATATTGCCCTACAAAATGAGCTTCGTTCCGAGCGGGGCGATTGGGTACCGGCACTTCCCGAACGTGACCGATGCCGAAAATCGTGACGTATTGACGGGCCGGCTGGGAGCCAAACTACGAAGACAGCTGGGCCCGCACACGACCATTTCAGGCGTTGTCAACTACGACCGATTTGTGTCCGACAACGAATTGTTTGACGCTAACCGGTTCACGACGGGCATCGTATTCAATTACACGTATTGATTTGGGCCTTTTGCGGCTGGAGCTTGTTGGAAAATTGGACATGACGCTGTCGGCCTGCCCGCCTGGCGTCGCAGCCGTATCGAGTTTCGTGCGCCTGCTTGGAAACTCCGCAAACCCTGCTTTCCCGGCAACGGGCAACCCGACGCATTAGCAAGGTGCGAATTCAGACCGGACTTTCCTCGCTGGTGTGTCGGATTTTCAAGCACGCGCGGTTACTAATTGCTTCTGCTCGGGCGGTTCATTTAAACGGCCATATGAAGGGGATAATGGTGACGGCAGTGACGAGAAACACCAAATCCAGCGGGATGCCAACGCGGAGGTAGTCACTAAACCGATATCCCCCCGGCCCATACACCATGAGGTTGGTTTGGTAGCCAAAGGGTGTCGCGAATCCCGCGGACGCCGCAACCGCAATCGCGATCACAAACGGCAGCGGGCTAACTTCCAACCCCGCGGACACCGACATGGCGATCGGAAACACGAGCACCGCGGCAGCGTTGTTGGTAATTAGTTCGGTGAACATCATCGTTACAAAATAAACGGCCAACAGCACCAGCCACGGGTGTCCCCCGGCCAAGCCAATCATTTCGGATGCGGCAATACTTGCCAGCCCAGTTGACTCGACCGCTCTGCCGATCCCGAGCGACGCCGCGATCACGATCAACAGCGACCAATCGACACTCTGCCGCGCCCGCCCGATCGAGCAACATTGGAAGGCAATCATCATCCCGGCTGCGACCATCGACGCGGTTAACAGATTGAGCCAGCCGAGGGTCACCGTGATGACCATCCCAGCCAACACCGCGAGCGCCATCCACGCGCGTTCATGCAACACGGGCTGCGAGTTCTCCACGCGGCTCATCAAGAAAAAGTGACTGGAATTGCGTTCCCGTGAGATGAAGTCTTCATCGGCTTCTAACAGCAACGTATCGCCCGACTGTAGCACGATATCGCCAATTTTACCCTCGACGCGGCGACTGCCACGGGCAACGGCCACGACCGCCGCGTTGTACATCGATCGAAACTGCCCTTCGCGGATCGTCGTGCCAATGAGCGGGCAGCGATTTGAAACGACAACCTCGAACAGCCGTCGATGGGCGTGCGGAGTTTCGATTTGAAAAGCGGACTCGGCGACACGGGTCAAACCGCGCATCTTTTGCAGATCAACGACGGACTCGACGACGCCCACGAATACCAGGCGGTCACCGGAGTAGAGACGCTGCCGCGGTGAAACCGCCTTCAGCAGCTCACCGTCGCGATCGATCTCGACCAGGTACAACCCCGGCAAATGTCTCAAGCCCGCTTCTTCGACACTTTTTCCCACCAGTGGACCGCCTTGCAAGACAATCACTTCCACCGTGTACTGTCGGGGGTCTTCGTGCAACGTCAACGCGGGCTGACGATCCGGAAGCAGCCAGCGGCCAGCGGACAGCAAATAAGCAAACGCCACAACTGCACAGGGCAGGCCGACCCACGTCAAGTCAAACATCTTCATTCCGGTGCCCGTCGCATCAATTAAAAGTCCATTCACGATCATGTTGGTGCTCGTGCCGACCAACGTGCAAACACCTCCAATCGTGGCTGAATAAGCCATCGGCAAATACAGTTTGGACGGGCTGATCTGTGTTCGTTTGCAAATGTCCTCAACAACCGGCAGAAACATCGCGACGACCGGTGTGTTATTCATGAACGCGCTCAATAGCCCGACGGGCGCCATCAACCGGAATTGGGCGTCACCAACGGTTTTGGGGCGTCCGAGAATGGGTCCGGCAATGAGGTCAATGGCCCCGGTTTGCACCAGTCCTGCCACAACAACAAACAATACCGCGACCGTGATCAAACCGGAATTGCCCAAGCCCCCAACGGCTTCCGCAGCGCTGGGCAAAAGTGGACTGTTGAAAATTTCGCCTGCCAGCACCAATGATGTCAACACTGCCATCAAGACAAGATCGGCCGGTGCCCAGTTTCGCACCAGCGCGATGAACATGATCAGGATTAAAAAACATGTCAGCCAGGCTTCCCAACTCATGGACTTGCGTTTTCTCCGGGTTGCTGCAACTGGGGGTGCCGGGGTTGTTCTTCCGTGAAAAGTCGACGAAGCAACGGCGTGGTCGGCAGCGTCGTAACCAGTGCCATGATGACGAGCATACAGAAGATACTGTCGGGCACCACCCCCAGTTCACGACCCACGTTGATGGCGATTAAACCCATCAGGGCCCGCGTGTTCATCATGACCGCAACACAGCCGCTTTCGCGCCAACTCAAGCCGCCGGCTCGGCCAGCCATTCCGCAGCCGACGGTTTTTCCAATCACCGCCGCGGCGATCACCAAAATACACAGCCACCAATCGCCCCAGGTTTCCAGCGAACCGATATTGGTACGCAGCCCCGTGTAGGTAAAAAAAATTGGCAGGAACAGGGCGTACACGATTTCTCGCAATCGCCGGCCCACTGCCTCTCGAAAGGCATGCCGATCTGAAAGCACCGCGCCCAGCACAAACGGACCGAAAATCGCAAAAATTCCAATCGCGTTCGTTGTCGCAGCGGTCAGAAAGACGACCACCAGCACTGCCGACAAGCCCACCACCGACAACTCGCCATCGTTCTGTTTAAGCAGGTAATCCGTGGTTCGCACCAGCAGCGGCCGTCCGATAAACCACAATCCGGCCACAAAACCAGTCGTCAAGAATACCATGCGGGCAACGATCAACAACTCAAATCCACCGTGTATCATGGCGCTGACTGCGGCCAAGAGAATCCAGCCCACCGCGTCATCGATCGCGGCCGCCGTGATCGTTAGCGTTCCCAACTTGCTCCGATGCATATCCAACTCGATCATGATCCGCCCCAGAATCGGAATGGCGGTGATCGACAAAGCAACGGCGACAATCAAGGTGAATCCAAGACGGTTGACCTCTGCCGCCATGAGGGGATGCATCCACCAAGCCAGGGCAGCACCCAACGCAAACGGTAACGCGATCCCGGCAACGGCCACTCCGACTGCCGTGCGACCGACTTGTCGCAAGTGCGAGAAGTCGAATTCCAGCCCGATCAGGAACATCAACAACACCAGTCCCAGTTCGCTGAGCACCCGAAACACGATCGTCGCGGTGGGTGGAAACAAAAACTCGACGGCTTCGGGTGCCAAACGTCCCAACAGCGAAGGCCCTAGCATCAGCCCCGCCATGATCTCTCCAACCACCTGGGGCTGACCCAATTTTCCCAGTAGCCAGGCACCCATCCGCGCGGCCACGATGATCACCGATAATTGGATCAAGACGTGAAGGAGCAACTCTTGCAGTTCATTCATGCTGGGTCAGTTTTGCCGAGAAGATCGCGAAGATTTGCGGGAAGGGCGAGTTGTTGAAATTTGCCGAGCCATGAATGTAAACACAATCTTTGAATTGGAATAATAATGACCCACCCCGCGTCCCGCAACGATTGAGGAGGAACTGCGGTATTTTAATCCGGTCATGGCCTCGCTGGGTCGAACGGCAGAAGTTTGGCACAAATCTTGCATTCGCGTCCGTGAGCATAACCGACTCCCCGGACAATCGTTCCCAATTCGGAATGATACGAACGCAAGGGTCTGGGCTTTGCCGTAAACCGACCTGAAACTGAAACCACCCTGGTAAAATTGACCGATGAGAAAATCCGAAATTGAAAACATTGTGCGGGTAAAACTCGCGTTGGCTGACAAATATCGTCGCAAATCCCGCACAACTAGCAGCAAGCAACAAAAACGTGTGTTCGCCCGCCAGGCTGATCGCCATCAAATTCAGGCAGAAAAAGCCGCTCGGGTAATCACCTAAATTGCTCACGTTGACCGGCCATTAACTGTCCATGCCGGCCAGATTCTGGTCGGTGCTGGCGATTTGTTTTTGACCGCGCGAAAGCTGCGTTCAATAATAAAACGGGTTTTTGGCTGGTTATCGATTCTGCTCGGCTGCGGCCCACGCTTTGCACGTTGGGGGTCTTGTGGGAACAGTATCTAACTTTGACGATGTACGTCCCGAACCGTTCCCAAATGAGCCATTACTTGAAGGAGTAAAATTATGGCTGAGCACAAGAAAAATCCGATTCAAGCCCAACCGAAACCAGCAAAACCGCAAGTCGCGGCTGCGAGGCCAGCTGTCAAACAACCGGAACACAAACCGGCCGCTAAACCAGCCACAGGAATGCCAGGCAAAGGCAAATAGGATTTGGATATCAAGGCACGCTGCACGAGTTGGTGAATGTTGGCGGTAACGCCAAAGCGCCGCTGGTGCTGCGTGCTGGTTTTAAAACACTGCCATCCTTTTTCCGGGAATTTGCGAACAGATGAACGAAACCCGATACGCGATTTGGGTCGCGTATGCTTACACAGTTTGGCTGGCGGCTGAATACGCCCGAGATTGGTGGGTCAAGCGACGAATTAAACAGGCAACTGAGGCTGCCTCATCAAACTCAAGTCCGTTGCAACCGCCATCGGCGACAGCGCCCGGAACATCTAAATTTGACACTTTAGGCCGTCGATTGGGGCGAGTCTTATCGTCGCCGGAAACTTTGTCTCGCACTCGTCCGCGGCGGCCACGATTAAATCGCCGGTCAGGTTAGCACAAGTGGGAACATATCGACTGGACTGAGAAAACGATTCTAGTACCTGGCTCCAAGGACAAGGCTGAGGAGATTCGCTGGCGGACAATTCCGATCTATCAAGAACTGATCGAGCCCTTGCGCGAAGCCTTTGATCCTGAGTCTGAAATGGTGCTCACGATCGATGGAACTGCGGCCAATGTTTACAACTCGTTTTTGCGAATTGTCAGACGAGCCAAGCAAACGCCCTGGAGTCGGCTTTGGCATAACCTGAGGGCAAGTCGAGACAGCGAATTGTCGCAATTCTTACCAGCTCATGCCGTCGCCCAGCTGATGGGCAACACGGTTGCGGTATCTCAAAAGCATTACAAGATGATCATGCCAGAGCAATTTGAATCGCTGAAGGCAAAGAATTTTGGCCCACTTTTGGCCCACCCTAAATCCGAAAACCAAAACGGGACAAAAACGGGACAGCAACCGCTCGAAACTGGTGAGAATAGGGAAAACCAGTCGCAACCAATTTGCGAGTTTCCCGAAGAAAACGAAAAAGCCCCTGCAATTGCAGGGGCTTCCAGTACACCCCACTGGATTCGAACCAGTAACCTTCGGTTCCGTAGACCGATGCTCTATCCAATTGAGCTAGGGGTGCGAATTTGTAATTCGGGTATGGTCGCGACATGAAACTCAATTGCACTTTAGGATGCTCAGCCATGTCACAAACCGTCCAGAATTATAATTGTCAGGCGAAATTGTGAAAGCCCACTATATGATCAGAATGCAGCACGATCTCCATGACAAGAGCATTTTCAATTTGAATTTAGCACAAAAGCAACTCGCCGCCGCCGTAAAATGAGCCTCGAAACTGCTGTCGCAACCGCTTGGCTCGACCTCTTCACGAACATTACCAATCAAGCTGATTGGCAATCGCTGTACCGGGCCAACAATCATCGCTCAAGCATGCGATACCCATCAATCGTCGTCTGTTGCATTGGCATTGCGAACCAATTCCCGAAAAGTGGGACGCAGCGACTTGTGAAGGTAACGAGCAAATGAACCGTCCAGGTTTCGGACGGCGATTAACTCGACGACGTCCGCAAAATCTTTATGCGTTCGACGTAAGTTGCTCATCCCACTGGCGATTTTCATTTCGATCAATCGGGAAAGTCGAACAACGGACAAACCCTGAAGCTGTTCGACATTTAGCTCGCCAATCGGATCAGGAATCGTGACTTCCGTTCCCTTGCCTGCCTTTTGACCCGCAATCAGGAACTGGACAACGATTCCGTCGGGCGTGCGAAACTCTGCGTTGACGTCATTCCAAACGAATCCAACGTTCGTCAAAATTCGTCGAACTGCGTCGCTTTCACCCGAGCGAATCACGAGATCCAGATCAACGGTGTTACGTTGATATCCGTGCAGACAAACGGCCACCCCGCCGCAAATCGAATATGGAATTTCCGCGGCGGTGAGAAGCGCATCGCAACGTTCCGCAACGTTCCATAACGATTCGTTACCGAGCATGCGATAGACCTTTCGAGCGGTAATCATCATTCGTTCCCCTAAGTCAATTATACCACGTCGCTTGCACGCGTGCAGTTAGTGCCGCGCGTTATTCGTCCGCGTACAACTGCTTGTCGATCGCGTGCAGCAGATGCTTGAGTCGGGGCAAGGACTGGTGGGCGGTGTCTGCGCCAATGGCTGCCATTTCTGCGGCGCGAGTGAATTCGGTGATGTCGAATTGCGTGACGTCCGGTTGGATGACGAAATCCGCCGGCGCGACGCCGACCGAATTCATATTCACGTTTTGCACGACGTAGGTTCGTAAAATGGTCTGCATCACCGATGCCGGTTTCATTTGTGGCGTCGGTGTGTCCGGTCGGTTATGTGCAAAATTTGGTTCCAAGCTGGCAGTCACGCTGACCGCGATCACAAAGTTGCAACCGTTGGCAACCAGCACGTCTGCCGGCACGTTGTTGACGATCCCGCCGTCCACCAGCGCCCTGCCATCGCGGTTGATGGGTACCGAGAGGACGGGCAGATTGATGCTTTCCGTGATGGCGTGTACCGAGTCGCCTTCGCTGCGAATGACCGGCTGACCGCTAATCAGGTCAACGGTGATCGAATGCACCGGGATGGTCAATTGTTCGAGGCGGCTGTCCTTCAGGTATTTCCTCAACATCGGATCGAATTTGCCGCGGCGGTACTTGGAAAGAAGGTACCAGTAGCCGCCATTGGGCAAATGACGAAATATCCAGGATGGCATCAGATCTTTGACGAAACAATCGACGTTGTAATCCGGTTCCATGCTCGACGCGTACAGAATCCCGGTCATTGCTCCGACGCTGGTGCCGGCAATCATGTCGATGACGATGCCGTTTTGTTCGAGTACTTTAAGGACGCCCAGGTGAGCCATGCCCCGGGCGGCACCTCCACCGAGGGCAACGCCAATGCGAATACCTCGCAGTTGGTGAATGATCCGCTCAAAACCGTTTAACAATTCGCGACTTTGATTTTGGGGAGGCGAGTCGAAGGATAGTTTAAATGTTCGTTTGGCCAATTGCTCCAGTTCCGGCGCAAGCGGTGACCACGGGCGATCACCCGGCAGCAGCCAGACAATGTTGATCTTGTCACGCCAGCCCGGCGAATGGGAAACAAGCGACTCCAGTCGCGAAAGCGAGTCTCGCCAATTATCCGGGGTGACGCACCACATGATTTTTTCGCTGGTTTCAAAAACACGCAGGATGGGTTCCTGATCGGTGGCGGCGTTGACGTCGATGAAAACCCGTTTCAAATCTGACCAACGCTTGATCTGTTCGCGAATTTCTGCCAGGGAAAGCAAGCGGCCATCCCTCTTCAGGCAAAAATGAGGAACATGTTCAACGGGTTGCCAATCGGTTTGATCGGTCATCAGGTGGGGGGTTTCGCCCAATTCGAGCAGCCGCTGAATCAGTTTTCGCGTCAGTGGACGGGTGGCCTCGGATTGATGGAAGAGGGCGACCAAGGCGGGCTTCTTCTGTCGGCGATCTTTCGTAACCAGGTTGAGCACCGCTTCCGCGATCAACTTGGTGAAATTCTGACGAAATTGGTCATGTTGTTTGGTCAGCTCCAGCGCTTTCTGATAGTCGAGTCTCAGCAACGTGGTAGGCTCTTCCGCGATCAGGTTCATGGGAGCTGGTTCGCCCAACGCACACGCCAACGCCCCAATCTGAGCCCCCGCGGTTTGGAATCGCTGCACCAAAGCGTTGCCTTTGAAGTCAACGATGGTGTGATTAATGCGCCCATGGATCAACAAATATACGGACGTAAACTTTTCATTGGCACGATGCAAATATTCGCCCGGTTTGATTTGTACCAACTCACACTCGTCGGCGATTGCCGCCAGGGTCTCGTCGCTCAAGCCTTCGGAAGCCCCGTGTCGTTTGAGCAAGACATATTTTTCGTCATCCATCGATAATCCAACTTCGAGAGTTTTTAACGGCAACTACCGCGGTTGATCCTACCAGATCGAGCCTGATTTGGATGGGCAAATTTTATCCATCAATCGCCGTCGCTCGATTCCGGCTTGGCAAGCTCTGGTGGATGCGATGCATGAGAGTGGCATCGGCGCTATTAAGTATCCGGACGTGCGATGCTGTGGTGTGAATCAGCCGGCGCACAAAAAAAGCGTGTCGCCGGAGCGACACGCTTTGGTTTCAAAAATAAACTGGTTATTACCAGTCAGGTTTGACTAGTTGCAGCATCCGCCGCAGCGTGAACGACGGCTGCCCAATTTGCAACCGCTGAACAGTTTGCATCCGCCGCCGCAAGAAGTGGCTTGTGCACATGGATCGCAACAACCGCAGCTGCTGCTCATGCCGCACGAATCACAACCAGCGCCACCGACGTAGCTACCACCCATGGATCCAGCGCCGCCGTCCATCATGACAGGTGCTCCGCCGCAACCGCAGCCAGAACCGTCCATCATCATCGCGCCACCAGCTCCGCCGTCCATCATCATCGCGCCACCAGCTCCGCCGTCCATCATCTGGCCACCAGCTCCGCCGTCCATCATGACGCCGCCAGCTGCAGGACCACAGTTAGGAACCATGACTGGAACCTGGATGGTCTTGGGAACTTGCACACAAACCTGGTAAGGAACTTGTTCTTCGTAGGTTTCAGGAACTTGAACCTGGTAAGTTTGTGTTTGCTCTTGTGGCTGCATTGTCATGACAGTCACTTCGCGGGTCTGAGTCGTGGGAACATTCACGGTGTAAGGAACGGTACGCGTGCGGGTTTCCATGCGTGTTCGTTGAACATTAACCGTACGAGTACGAGTTTCTGTTGTGTACGAAGTCACGGGAACCATGCGCGTGCGGGTTTCCATACGGGTACGAGTTACATTCACTGTACGCGTTCTGGTTTCCGTTCGGCAACGCTGAACAGGAACCTGACGGGTTTCAGTGCGAACACGCTGAACAGGGACCATGCGAGTTCGTTCTTCGTTACGAGTACGAGTCACAGGAATCATGCGGGTTCTGGTTTCCGTTCGGCAACGCTGAACAGGAACCATGCGTGTACGAGTTTCGTTACGAGTGCGAGTTACCGGAACCATACGAGTTCGGGTTTCCGTTCGGCAACGCTGAACAGGAACCATCCGAGTACGGGTTTCGCAACGGGTGCGAGTTACCGGGATCTCTCGGGTACGAGTTTCATTACGAGTGCGGGTTACGGTAACCATGCGCGTGCGGGTTTCGCAACGCATTGTCGTTTGGGTAACCATACGGGTTTGAGTTTGAGGAACATTAACAGTCACGTTGTAGGTGTACTGCTGAGGAACCTGCTTGTTAACCGTGACCGTATAAGGGACCTGTTCGGTAATCCGATTAGGAACCCAGACGCGACGGGTAACGGTTTGGTAGGCAGGGCCACAAGCATTGCCGCCGTAAGCACCGCCACCAGCGACCATTCCGCCGCCAGCGACCATTCCGCCACCACAGCAACCACCGCCGCTACCGCAGCATGAGCTGCAACCGGAAGCGTTTCCGCCACGACAATGTCCGAAAAGACGGCAGCCGCCGCCACTTCCGCCGCAACAACCACAACCACCACCGCCGCCGTTACCACAGCAACCGGCTCCGCCACCACCGTAACCGGCTCCGCCACCACCGTAACCGCCGCCATAACATCCGTTATTAACCGGAACGGTTTCGCAGACTTCTTGCCATGAACCTGCGTCACGGCAAACGGTACGGTACTGGGTCACCTGTTCAGGAACGCAAACCATGCGGGTTCCAGTGCGTTCTTGAGTTGTCGGAACCATAACCGTGTAAGTTTGAGGCACCTGTGTCGTTTCAGGTACGTTGACCTGATACTGCTGAGGAATTTGCTCAGTGTAAGGAACGCAAACCGTATAGTTCTGTTGAACGGTTTCGGTATAAGGAACGTTGACCTGGTAGGTCTGTTCAACTTGTTCCGTGTAAGGAACGTTGACAGTGTAATTCTGAGCAACGTTTTCCGTGTAAGGAACGCAAACCGTGTAGGATTGCTCGATTTGCTCGGTGTAAGGTACGTTCACCGTGTAGTTTTGAGCAACGCTTTCGGTGTACGGTACGCAGACCGTGTATGTTTGTGGAACGTTTTCCGTGTAGGGAACCGAATACTGTTGTGCGATCATCTCCGTGTAAGGAACTTGCACGCTATAGGGCTGTTCAACAGCTTCCGTGTAAGGAACGCAAACCTGGAAAGATTCTTCTCGCTGAGTGGTCACCGGGACGCTCACTGTATAGGGCTGTTCAACAGCTTCCGTATAAGGAACGCTTACCTGGAACGACTCTTCACGAGTACGAGTTTCAGGAACCATCACCGTGTAGGTTTGGGTCTGAGTCGTAGGGACGGGAACGTTCACCGTGTAGTTACGCGTGCGAGTTTCACATCGCATACGCGTACGGGTAACTGTCCGCATCTGGGTTACCATTTGGCTTTCGTAAACCGTACGAGTCTCATATTGAATCGTCGATCCACAACAAGCCTGACCACCGGCCATTCCGCCAGCGATCATTCCGCCGGTCATACCGGCACCACCGTAATAAGCTCCGCCCGAACAACACGGGTCAACAACAGAGCTTCCGTAACAATCGCCACATGGGCTGGCCACTTGGCCGCAGCCACACGATTGGTTGGCATTGGCAGCCAATGGTGTCGCCACAGCGAAACACACAGCGACCAACATGCCCAACATTCGTTGCGACATAAAAGGGTCCTCCTCTAACGAAACACAAACATGAAACATTTAAAATGCATATGCGTTGATTAATCCGCATATGTTGAAAAGCTAAAACGAGCTTTTTAGAACACAAAGGGTGGGGCATTTCTACCGAGCTGAAGGCCCAGGAGTGAAAAGCTCAAGTTACGCATTCTAGCTGGGCGCACATAAGTGTCAATCACTTCACAAACCATAATCGCGCAGATTTATCAGGCCTTACTCTCAACCTATTTGGTAGAGGTTCCCCGGTCGCTACACTTTAACTCCTGGCAGTCATTTTGCCATCTATTTTCGTATCAATTCGCGGATTTTTGACGGGTTTAAACTCACATCCAGAATTCTCACAGTTTGTTAACAAAAGTTAAATTTTGAAAGACAACAACGTTAAAACTGGATTGAAGCCGTCTTTCGTTCCCTAGTCGTCAATTTCCATCAATTCCAACCAGAATTCCAATTCTTCATCTGCGGCAACCGCGTCGCGCGGCTGATCTGGATCCGGTTTGATCTCGAACCATTTAGAGAAGATTTGTCCATCGACTCTCAGTTCGACCTGGTAGTTCCCCGTCGGCACCGATTGGCCTCGTCCGCCGCCGCCAAATCGGCCGCGACCACCACCTGTTTCCTGGTTGCCAGTCGGGTCCTTCCGAAGATCCCAGCTGAATTGATGAACGCCGCGGCTCGTCGAGGCATCGGTGAATTGTTTGATCAAATCACCATTGAGGTTTTTGATGGTCAGCGCGATATCTCCGGCGGATTGGGATAGCGAGTATGCAATCGTTGTACCGGACTTCGGGTCTTCTCCTTTGAATTCACGAGTTCCGTTGTCGCCTCGTCCCGCGGCGCGACGCCAGCGAATGACGTCCCGCGTAGCGAACAAATGAACCGGCTTGCTCAAAGCTTCGCTGGTCATCTGACGCAACAAAGTTACATCCGCGATCCACAGGCTGCGTCCGTGCGTGGCGACCACGATGTCGCCGGCAATCGGGTGAATCGCAAATTCGTGAACCGCAACCGTCGGCAAGTCTTTGAACTTCGTCCAGTTTTGCCCCCGATCGATCGAGAACCAGGCCCCAAACTCACAGCCCAGGTACAGCAGGTTTGGATTCTTGATGTCCTCGCGAAGGACGCGGACGCTGCCTGCGCTGTCCGGCAAGTTTCCACGAACTGACTTCCACGATTTTCCGTAATCGTCCGTGACAAAAAGATAAGGCAGATCGTCATTGCTGCGGTGTCCATCAAACGAGATGTAACATCGGCTGGCTGAAAAATGTGAGGCATCGATGGAACTCACCCATCGCGGGCCGGGCAACAAATCGGCCAGCGTTTTGCCAGCCGGTTTCTTTTCGCTGGCAGCTGGTGCCGCCTTTGTTTCTGCGACCTCAGCACCGGTCGATTGCGGCTTACCCGTTCGTTTGGCATCAAAGCTCATACTGAACTGGCCGTTGTTCATTTCAACTTCACCGACAAATGTATCTTCTTTGATTTCGCCGATCCATTCGAGTGAAAAGCGTCCGTTGTCGGAAACAACCGACAGCTTCTTCGTTTCCGGATCGAACTTGCCTTCGGTAAGTTCGCCTTCGCCACGTTGGGTCGTGTAACTTCCTGTGACCTGATTGTTCGCTCCACGTTGCAGCGACATCGAAAATTCAGAACTGCCGCGTGGCGACTCCATCGAACCTTCCCAGTCACCCGACACCGGGTCATCAACGGCGACCGCCTGGTCGGCGGCAGGCTTCGTTTCTTCCTTGACGGGTTCCTCAGCCTCAGCTTTTGGTTCTTCTTTTGTCTGCTCCGGCTCTTGAGCGGCTTCTGCTTTCGGCTCCGCCATTTCGTCGGAAGTTTTTTCAGCTTCGGCAGCGGCAGCCGGCTCAGCCGGTGTTTCGGGTTCCTGAACGATGACGCCAGCCTTTTTAGTGGCCTTAAAGTCGATTTGCATTTCACCGTTGACGTCAATTGAGCCAGACATGGACGTCCCGTCGACTTGACCGGTGATTTCGAGATTCATGGTCGCGTCCTGGTTTTCCGCGAGCATCTTGAATTCTTTTTTCTCAGAATCGTATTTCCCCTCGGTAATGTCGGAATCGCCTTGCGGGGCGATGATCATTCCCGTAATCGAATTCTCGGCGTTCATCTTAAGTTCCATGGTGAATTCAAGTCGTCCCCCGGGAATCTCTTCATTTTCGATGACGCCGTCCCAATTGCCAGAAATTGCATCGTCTTTGGTCGAGACATTCAGCTGCAACAGCGACACAAGCGATGCGGGTGAAACACCCGAGAGCGGCATTGCTTTGACCGCCGGTGGCGTCAAATTTGATGACAACGAAGGATCTTTAATCTTGTTGGCTTCGAATTCAACCTGGAATCGACCGCCACCTCCGGACATTTCGCCCGTGATTTGTTCACCCTTGAGAGTGCCAGTGTATTCTCGATCGCCACGTTCAGATTCAATGACCCACGAGATGGCGCCCGTGGCAGCATCGAAAGTGCCTTCGAAATCAGACATCCCACCGCGACGTGACTCCATTTGGCCGGTGAATTTTCCGGCGGCACCCATTTTCAGTTCGAAACTGAAATTACCCCGGCCAGCCGGCATTTGATCCGAGATCATGCGGCCTTCCCATTTGCCGGTCAGCGGATCTTTCGCCGCGCCGGATTCCGCAGGCGGAGTTTCTGGTTTGGCGGCAGGTTTGTCTGCTTCCGCGGGTTGGTCAGATGCCGAAGGTTGATCGGCTTCGGCCGCCATGTCGGATGCAGCCGGCTCGTCGGATCCGCTCGATTCGCCTTGCGTGTCAGATTCCGATTCCTCGGCAGCCTGTTCGTCCCCCTCTTTTTTAGGTTCCGGAGTATAGTACAGCGGTGTCCATTCCTGACCGCCGTTCTTGGTCATCCAGACAGCTCCATCGGTGGTGCCGACGTAAACCACACCCGGTTCCACCGGCGATTCACTCAATGCGCTGCCGCTACCCTTGCTGGTGTTGGTAATTTCAGGCGAAATCGCTTTGATCTTGTCGCCCTTATCGTACGAACGGAACACAAAATTACCCGCGCTGTAAAACACCTTCGGGTTGTGTGGTGAGAGGATGAAAGGTGATTTCCAGTTGAAACGATATCGCGTCCCCCGCGGAGCACGCGGGCTGATAAACCCTCGTTCGCCGGTTCGCAAGTTGATTCGGCCCATGCCGCCGTTTTGACTTTCGAAATAAATTTGATCACTGTCTGTTGGATCGACCAGGGTCACAAATCCGTCGCCACCTCCAACGCGGAACCAATCGGAGTTGATCACGCCATCGCCGGCGGCAGATTGGCTGGGGCCGCCCCAGCTGCCGTTGTCCTGCAGGCCACCGTACACGCGGTAATTCAAATTCGCATCAACACCGACATGATAAAACTGACCGATCGCCGCATGATTATGATGATCCCAGTGTTTCATGCGGTCGTAGGTGACATAAATACCGCCGTCATTTCCCAGGATCATGTGCCGCGGGTCACTGGGGTCCAGCCACAGCGCGTGATGATCCACGTGGATTCCGTCTGAACCGCCGTCGCCGGTGAAAGTCTTGCCGCCGTCCTCGGATTTATACAGGCTCGTACCGCAAACGTAGACTCGATTTCGATCCTGCGGGTCGACCCGGATGTGGCTGTAGTACATGGGTCGCGGGTTGAGCGAGTTGATCCGCTTCCAGGTCGAGCCCCCGTCAGCCGACATGTAAACGCCACCATATTCGTGATCGTCTTCGCCTTGCTGGCCTTGTAAGTTGGGCGCTTGCCCACCGAGTGTGCCGGTAAATGGTGTCCGCACTTCACGCGGCGGACGGTTGCCGTTGCGCCGAGGCGGTTCCGGCTTTTTCGCCAGTGTCAGCTCGAGGTCAATGTTTTTCCGATCGCGTGAAACGACAAGCTTGACCGTGTCACCGGCGCGGTTCTTGCGAAGTTCGCCCAACATATCGTCATTGGAATGAACAATTGCGCCGTTCACGGCAACGATAATATCGTTTTCTTTCAAGCCAGCTTTTTCAGCAGGTCCGTCCTTGGTGATGCTTGTCAGTTTGGCTCCGACTTCCGCGTCGCTTGATCGAACTCCGGCAAACGGAGCATCTTCGGGCTCCTTCGCGATTTTTTCGGACTCAACAATCGCAAACACATAGTTCGGATCGGCGCGGAAGTAATCCAGTCCGATGCGGCCCAGTTTGCAAGTCGGCAAGCCGGAAGAAATCTTCTCAAACGAAGCGCCTCCGTCAATCGATTTGTAAATACCGGACCCTGCACCATATTTCTTTTCCGGATCGTTTCCGTCGAAGCCATCGCGCTGACGCTCATAAGTCGCAATCAGAAGTTCGTCGGGTGATTTCGGATTAATCTGGACGTCAATCACGCCTGTCTCGTCATTGACGTAGAAAACCTTATTCCAGGTTTCTCCGCCGTCGATCGTCTTAAATAATCCGCGTTCCGGGTTTGCTCCCCAGAGTCGTCCCAGCGCGCCGACGTACACGGTATTCGGATCTTCCGGATGGATAGCGATCGCGCCGGTTTGGAAAATTTCTTTCAGTCCCATGTTCTTCCACGTCGCTCCGCCATCCGTCGATTTGTAAACGCCGTCCCCCCACGAGACGCTATTGCGCGGATTCGATTCACCCGTTCCCACCCAGACAATGTTCGGATCGGTTTGGGCGACTTGTACATCACCAATCGAAACGGTTCCTTCCTTGTCAAACTGGTGTTCGAAGTTGACACCGTTGTTGGTCGTTTTCAACAGCCCGCCGGACGCAGAGGCCGCCCACCAGATACAGGGATCCTTTTCATATACCGCGATCGCCGTAATTCGCCCCATCATGTTGGCCGGACCAATCGAGCGGAAATCAACCGCCTCGGCAACATCGTCGGGAACCTTGGTTTCCGGGATCGTTGCGCTCCTGCTTCGTTGTTGTTGGGCCATCGACGACGGAACAACGATCATGGAAGTAATCAACAGGACAAAGCCAGTAACCAAACGCAAAGGCAGGATCGGACGGAACATCATTTGAACTCCCAAAGTTCAGCAGCCGGAAATGGTAAGACGACTCCCAAGTCGATCGTGGCGATCGAGCATTCATCATAACCCCGGAGATAACCCAACACAAACGTTTCCACGGGTGTTTTATGTTCGCCATAAAATCACTAAAATATTGCGGGCGAATCGTGAAGGTGACTGGGGAACCAGTGCGATCATTTTCACAATTCGAAGTTTGTGAAAACGCTTGACCGATGACAACAGGCAAATATGGCGATCGCGTGGAACCGGTGGACAAGGAAACTTCATCGCTGGGGTGCCGTGCTCACGGCGGTACCGTTGCTGTTGGTGATTGCGACGGGTTTGCTGCTCCAGGTAAAAAAACAGGTGACCTGGGTGCAGCCGAAAACGGAGACGGGTTCCCTCCAGATTCCGCAGGTGCGGTGGGAGCAGATTCTGATGGCGGTAGCGTCCGTCCCCGCAGCCGAGGTCGGTTCGTGGGCAGATATCGAGCGGCTGGATGTCCGCCCCGCCAAAGGGATCGTCAAAATCCGTTGCCAGAATAACTGGGAGGTGCAAGTTGACTTGGCCGACGGCAATATCCTGTCGTCCAATTATCGCCGTTCGGATTTTATCGAGAGTTTGCACGACGGATCGTACTTTTCCGAAACGGTCAAATTGTTCATTTTCTTGCCGACGGGAATTTTGCTGCTGGGCCTGTGGTTCACGGGGGTTTACCTGTGGTGCTTGCCCGTAATCGCAAAAAGAAGAAAATTCAAGCGTCTCAAACTGAATCGAAACGCCTCCTAAACCGAAGCCGTCGTCCATGAGCATACTAATCACTGGTGGCACCGGCTTTGTGGGTCGGCGGTTAATCGCCAAGCTGAACCACTGCGTCGTCACCAGTCGCAATGCGGCACGTGCCAAAGCCGCGTTGGGGGATCAAGTCGACGATGTCATTGAATGGAACTCGCCCAGCGAGCCCCTCGCGCTTCCCCCGCAGTTGCAATTGTCTGCAGTCGTAAACTTGATGGGGGAATCCATTGCCGAGGGCCGTTGGACGAATGCCAAGAAAAAGCTGATCCGCTCGAGTCGCGTTGATGCCACCAAGCGACTGGTCGAATCCATTTTGCAGTTGGAATCCCCGCCGGCCGTTATCGTGTCTGCCTCCGCTGTCGGCATCTATGGAGACTGTGGCGATGATGTTGTCACCGAGGAGCGAAAACCGGCTACTGGTTTTCTCGCCGAGATCTGCCGCGACTGGGAGCAGGCGACAGCGCCGTTGACCGCCGCGGGAATTCGCGTTTGCAACTTGCGAATTGGGATTGTCCTGGGAGCGGACGGAGGCGCGCTCGAAAAGCTCATTCCCTTATTCAAGCTTGGCATGGGGGGGAAACTTGGCAGCGGTCGTCAATTTATTCCCTGGATTCACATTGACGACCTGGTGGCTCTGATTCAATGGTTAATCAACACACCAGATGTTTCCGGTCCCGTAAACGCGAGTTCACCCAATCCGGTTCGCAATTCAGAATTTACCAAAGCCCTGGCGCACAGCGGTCAGCCGACCTGCGATTGTTCCCGTTCCGGCGTTCGCCCTGCGACTCTCGCTCGGTGAATTTGCGGATTCACTGTTGGCTTCCCAGCGAGTCATTCCCCAAGTCGCTGCGGCAGCCGGTTTTCAATTTCAGTTTCCGGATATCCAACAGGCGTTTGAGGAAATCGTCCAATCATGAACTGGATTGGTCTGGATATCGGCGGCGCAAATATCAAGATCGCCTATGCTGACGAATCCGCTCGCAGCGTCGAGTTTCCGCTCTGGAAAAACAAGGACGGCCTGCAACCGATCCTGACAGAATTGCTCGCGGATTGTGCCACTCCATTTCGGCTCGCAGTGACCATGACGGGCGAGTTGGCCGACTGTTTTGAATCCAAACAAGACGGCGTCAAGCATATTGTCGACTCGGTCGTTGCGGTCAGTCGCAGCGAGGCACCTGTTTTTTATCAAACGAATGGAAAATTTGTTGGGGCCGCATCGGCCATTTTGGAGTCGCAATCGACCGCGGCCGCCAACTGGCACGCGTTGGCCACGTTTGCTGCCCGGTTCATGCCTGGCAACAGCGGAATTTTGCTTGATATCGGGTCAACGACGACTGATATCATCCCGGTCAAAAGCGGTCAGCCTTGTTCGCCGTCACTCACGGACACGCAGCGACTGCAAAGCGGTCAGTTGGTCTATACCGGAGTTGCGAGAAGCCCGGTCAACGGGTTGTTAAACCAGGTCCCGATTGATGGAAAACCGACTCGTGTTGCCAATGAGCTGTTTGCCACAACGCTTGACGCACACGTTTATCTCAAGAATATTCCCGAATCGTTGCATGCCAATTCGACGGCAGACGGTCGACCGGCGACGATCGAATGTGCTGCTCAGAGGTTGGCCCGAGTCGTTTGCGCGGATGCTGCTGAAATCGGTCCACAGAATGTCCGTAGGATCGCGGAGGCCGTGGTTGTGGCTCAAATCAAGCTGGTGTCGAGAGCTTTGGAACAAGTCCGGCAAGCAAACATCGGCCTGCCCCATGACGCGGTCTTGTCTGGCAGTGGCAGTTGGCTGGCATCAAAATACCTTGGCGACAGCCTTGGCGAATCGCAGCGAATCGACTTCGCCGATGTCGTCTCCGGTTCGGCCAGCGAAAGTGGCCCGGCCTTTGCCGTAAGGCAGCTGGCCCGAGAAACAATGTAGTTGTTGGCTGGACGTTATTTTCCGCAATTATTCAAGTTTCAGTGGGTAAACGAAGGATAATGTCACATGGGGGTACCTTATCCGGCTTCAAAGGAGGAATAGATTTCATTATCCTGTTAGATTATAGTCGGATATCAGACCTCTTCACCACATTAGGCGTTCGATGAACCACCACGAATTCACCTTTGATCATCAACCGGCCACGACGATCCAACAGCATATCATCAAGGAGCAGCAACGCTTTCCGGGCGCGACCGGCGAGTTTTCTTTTCTGCTTTCCGGGATCACGCTGGCCACGAAAAAAATCCAGGCAAAGGTTCGTCGGGCTGGCTTGATTGACATTCTCGGTGATTACGGAGCGGAGAATGTGCAAGGCGAGTTGCAACAAAAGCTGGATGTGTTTGCGAACGAAGTCATGATTCAAAGCCTGGCCTGTCGTGCCAGTGTGGGGATCCTGGCTTCGGAAGAAAACGAGAAGCCGTTGGTGATGCCGCACTTGTCGCCCGACGCAAAATACGCCGTGATCTTTGATCCGCTCGATGGCTCATCCAACATTGACGTCAACGTCAGTGTGGGCACCACGTTTTCGATTTTTCGGAAACCGGTTGGCGCGGATTACGAGGACCCGACGGCCTGGGTGCTTCAGCCAGGGAAAGAGCAGATTTGCGCGGGTTACGTGGTCTACGGTTCGTCGACGGTCATGGTCTATACGGTGGGCAATGGCGTGCATGGATTTACGCTTGATCCCGATGTGGGCGCTTACGTGCTGAGCCACGAGAACATGAAAATGCCGAACCAGGGAAGTACTTATTCCGTCAACGAGGCGTATGCCGAAAGTTTTCCGCCACGCTTTGGCAAATTCATCGATTCGCTACGTCGAGGAGATCTGGGACACGGTTACAAGTCGCGTTACATCGGTTCGCTGGTCGCCGATTTTCACCGTACGATTCTCCGCGGTGGAATTTTCATGTATCCCCCGACCAAGTCGCACGCAGAGGGAAAATTGCGTTTGCTGTACGAAGCCAATCCGATCGCAATGATTGCGGAACAGGCCGGCGGCATCGCCACGGATTCGCAACAACGCATTCTCGATATCAAGCCAACGAGTGTTCATCAGCGCTGCCCGCTGGTCGTTGGGAGCAAGGTTGAGATGGAAGCGTTTGCAAAGATGTAAAGCGTTGGATGTTTTCCGGGGGGCGACTCGCCGGGTTGCCTCTCCCAATGGGACCTTGGAAGGCGTGCAATGATAAGTGGGGCGTCCGCCGCGGCGGACCGGAAGCGATCAGATATCCGAATCAGCGTTTTTCTTTGTTTTATCCCGCCAGTGATTCGACGCCATTCCTTTCGAATGGTAACTCCCGGCAGAGTAGACGCCACCAAATTGGCGGACATTCAAGCTCGATGCGCAAGTTAGTAAGTTTCCTTGCAAATACGGACTCACTGGCTTGCGCCACGTGCGTGTATGTCAAAGCTCACAAACTCAGTTCGGTCAACTTTTGTTCTACGTCTAACCGAGTCGTCGCCTCACGCAATCGCGGGTGCACAAACACTCTGACTTGCTTGACAAAGTCATCGAATTGCCGGTTGGCAAGCGTGCTGACCACGGGCGAGACTTCGCCCAGCGAACGATATTCGTTGTTGCGCGGATAGAATACGTCGACATCGAATTGCACTTCCAGGCCGACCGGTGGGGCGTCAATGATGACGTCGTGCTCGCCAACTTGCATACCCGTTTGCGCGGCAAGCCACCGCCCAAGTTCCCTGCTAAATTCCAATAGCCTTGGATAAGGTTGTTGGGCCAGCGATCGATAAAGCTCCTCGTTTTCCAGGCAACTAAAACTGGTCAGGCGTTTATGGAGATTTCGCCTTGGCCCGAACAAGGAATCAAGTAAAGGCGCTACGGGTGTATTTCGCGTCAAACGCACAAGCTCTGAAATCATCGCCGGATCATCGTTGCGAAACAGGGAATCGACATCGACTTCCGTTTCGGTGACCAGCCAATAAAATCCGCGTTGTAACATCGCCGTCGCGCTGCGCACCGCGTGATGCCAGTAAACTTCACTGAACATGACATATCGCGCAAAAACCATCAGTTCCGCAGCCGTTTTGCCTTTGTGCGTAATGGCCAGTCGATCCCCCGACTCATTCAAACACAGGCTGCCAACCAATCGCTGCGTGTCAAAGTTTTGACCGTAGGGCACGCCTGCGTGCAGACTGTCTCGATAGAGATAGTCCAGTTTGTCGACGTCGATGGGACCAGACAGAATCGAACACAGCAACGAATCAACTTGTGTGGTTTTATGGTGTTCGATCAATCCGATGACATCGGTCGGCGAGACATGAAATTCCTGTTCAATTATGCGTGACAGGTTTTCGCCAAGGACGTATGCGCGGGCGAACGATTCGTGTGCGGGAATTTGAGGCAGGCCAAGATCCTCGATCGGATGACAAAATGGCCAGTGCCCGATATCGTGCAGCAGCGCGGCCAGGATCAGCAACGTTCCCTGTTCCGCGGACACCAGTCCGTTAAATCGGTCGTTCGCGCCAAGGTGTCGCAGCACCAACAGCGTCATCCGGTAAACGCCCAACGAATGTTCGAACCGGTTGTGATTGGCTGCCGGATAGACCATCGACACCAGTCCCAGCTGGCTGATCCGCGCGAGTCGCTGAAACTCCGGCGTATCAATGATCTTCATGATTCGCTCGGTAACCGGGACATCAATTTGAGCGGGAATCCGGATCAAATGTGATGCCGCATCCAGCGACATGACTTCCGGGATTTCTCGCACGCAATTCAAAATGGCACCCGACGACCTGTGGTTTCGAAATCCAACTAGTAAAGGCCAAGCAGTGAGACGATCGCATTCACGATATGGCCCGGCTCAAACAGGACGGCCGTTTTGTCGACGCTCGCGCCGGAGTTGACCGAGCCCTCGAGCATCCCGGGAAGAACGCCGATCCCCACAATCAATCGACCGAGCAGGCAAATTCCCAGGTACAGTCCGTAATGAACAATTCCGAACAGGTAGTCAAAATCCAGCAGCAGCATGGAGGTCGCGGCACCGGCAGCAATCATCCCGCCAACGGCGCATCCCCAGGATCCGAGCTCATACCCATCGAAAGCGTATTTGGCAATCGGCATAAAGAACCACAAGGCGACGTAGACGAGGCTGCAAATTCCCACACGAATCCAAAGTTCCCGGCCGCGAAAACTGCCACGCTCCTGATCGCGGAGAACCGTATACGCTCCGAACACAATGGGCACGGCGATCAACACCGCAGCCGCCCAAATGACGGGCATGGGGAACTTCGTTTTATCAGGAACCATCACGTTCATGACCACGGCCCCCAGGAAAAATCCAACAATCGCCGAGACGATCAACGTGATCTGCACGCTGGAAAGCCTGGTTTCTGATCGCCTGATGGGCGCGATAATGGATCGGCCCCGCGAATCCTTGGGACCGGCCGTATCCGGGGCGTGGATGACCACTTCTTCATCCGCAGCGGGAATCTTGATGATCTTTTTGCACTTGGGGCAAGGTCCTTCCTTGCCAGCGTGTTTTTCGCTGACGTTAAAACGGGTGTGGCAACCAGGGCAGGTGACTCGAATGGGCATGACAAAATCACGATTGCAGAATTTTTACCCGACCCGCAAACCGCGCGGCACCGGATGACAAGTTTGACAGACGATTAACACATGTCCAGCAGTTCATGCTCGTTGAGCATGTGAAAATTATGATTCGCCAGGGTTTGTTGTCCCAATTCGACATTGTCCACCATCAACGCGATCGCCATTTGCGTTCCCGAACGGACCAGCAGCGGATAGGACTGGGTGAGGTTGACTTCGGCCCGTAGCAAGGCGTTGCACACGGTTAATAGCGGCTGGGCTTCTTCAGGCAAGAGCACCGCGATCAAATCGCCTTCGATGATCGCCAGTCCGGCCCGTTCAAGTATTTCCCGCGCCTGTTCCGGGTGGCTGAACACAAACCGCACAATGCAACACTCGGTCGAATCCTGAATATTCAACGCGACAATTCGCACGGAGGTGTTCTGAAATTTTCGCAACAGTCCGGACAATGCTCCCACCCGGTTCTCCAGAAAGACCGTGAATTGGCGGATCGTCGGGTAATCACGTCCCCGCATCGTGTCAAATTCTACGCTCGATCCGGAATCTTCTCCAAGGCTCATCGCAATCTCGTCAGCTATAAAGGAATCGGTTATCCTGACCGCACTTGAACGTTGGATCGACACGCCGCCCCAGCGGGACGGAGGCAAGCGGTTGTTCATCATCCGCACGGACGCGGCGTTTGACGCCACAATAAGTTACGGAAACCATCGTCCGCGGTCAAGGTTTTGGTAACATCTTCTCACCTCAAACTACCTTTCAGACCAAATGACTGCCGAATCGCCTGAAGATATACCGGAAGAACCGATTGTACCTCGCCAGCACGAGATTGAGATTCGCGTGCGTTACCAGGAAACCGACGCACAGGGTCGAATCCACCACGCGAACTATCTGAACTATTTTGAAGTCGGGCGCGTCGAGATGCTGAGAGCCTCCGGCGTTAGCTATCGAAAGCTGGAGGAAGCCGGAATCATGTTGGTCGTGGCCGCTGTCCGCTGCAATTATCATATCGGAGCCAAATATGATGACCTGCTGCGTCTGACGACCTCGGTTGTGAAAGCAAAAGGGGTGCGAATTCAACATCGCTATGAAATCCACCTCGGTGACGAACTGGTCTGCGACGGTGAAACGACCGTGGCCGCTGTCAACGCGGAAGGGAAAGTCGTGCGGTTACCCGAGTGGTTGCAAATGGATGCAAGAAAGAAAACTTGAATTCGCACTCAGAGGGCATGTCTGTTTAACGGTTACCCGGCAGGCGATTGAGTTGGTTTAGAATGGCAAACGCGCTGACGCCTGCCGGCTTGACGTTAAACGCGCCGGCCTTGCACGAAAAATGATTCAGCTTTAGTCAGGAAATCGCTCATGGGATGTAATACTCATATCGCCCCTTTGGCAGCAGTCCTGTTGTTCGTCGCAACAGGCGCTGCGCAGGAAAACGCGCAGGCGCCCGACACCAAACCGATCCTCTGCCAGGGAAATTATCAGTCCGAGCAAGAAGCGATCGCTCAACTGGCCCGGATGTCAGCTACCTATTCCAGTCGCGCCGAATGGGAAGAGCGGGCGGCGAAAATCCGCCAACAGATTCTCGCCGGAGCAAAGCTCGATCCGCTTCCAGAAAGGACGCCCCTGAATGCCATCGTGCGAAACAAACGGGCGTACGGTAGTTATTCGGTGGAATCAGCTGCCTTCGAGGCGCACCCCGGGTTTTTTGTTTATGGAACGTTGTATCGACCGCTTGGCAAGGCCGGGCAACATCCGGGTATTCTTTGTCCGCATGGCCATTACAGCGGTCCAAACGGCGGGCGGTATCGACCCGATCATCAGCTCCGCTGCGCGACGCTGGCGCGGATGGGTGCCGTTGTCTTCGCGTATGACATGATTGGTTTCGGTGATTCGGAATATCTCGGATGGAAGCACGATCACCCGCAGGCACTTACGCTGCAGACTTGGAGCAGCATCCGCGCGATCGACTTCCTGCAAACATTGCCGGATGTCGACGATGACCGGATCGCAGTGACCGGCTGTTCGGGTGGCGGCACGCAAACGTTCCTGGTGACGGCACTCGATTCGCGCGTCAAAGTTGCGGTTCCTGTTGTCATGGTCTCGGCTCATTTTTTTGGTGGATGCAATTGTGAAAGCGGCATGCCGATTCACAAAACGCGCCGCAGCTGGAAACGAATAATGCCGAAATCGCCGCGCTCGCGGCGCCGCGGCCGATGTTGCTTGTTTCCGTGGGTGGCGACTGGACTTCGAACACTCCCCAAGTTGAATTACCCTACATCCGTCACATTTACGAGATGTACGGCGCGGGCGACAAAATCGAGAACGCGCATTTCCCATATCAACATCACGGCTATCAATTGCTGAAACGCCAGGCGATGTATCCCTTCATGCTGAAACACCTGGAGCTTGACGCAAAGGGAGTGTTTGACGAGGCGGCCGACGTGTTTGACGAGTCGGCCACGGTCATCGAAACGCCGGGACAGATGCGCGTGTTTGACGACCAGCACCCGCTGCCCGTGCACGCTTTAAAACCGGGCGCGATGGTTGAGTTCTAGCTAACGATTGGCAAATCCAAGGCGGCAAAGCACTTGCCGCCAGTACTGCGATTTGCCCGCACCCTGGCACTCGCATGTCACGTGCGATTTCAAACAAATGAACGCTGCCTTGCGTCGTCCGCCACCTGGCGATTGTGATTTTGTACACGTCTGAAAACAGTGTCATCCTGAACCGGGGAATCCGCCCACGGCGGTTCTCGGACCCGCGGCCAGTGCCTTGCGGCTGACTGGTTAAGTCTCTCGATTCAAAGAGTCAAGCTACGGCCGGGCAACAACTCACCGTGACAAGTCGAAGCTACGCTGCGCAACGACTCAGTGTGACAGGTCCAAGGCAGGTGCCACCGCAAGCAGTTCTGGCGACGAGCTAACCGGTGCCAGGGTTGGAATCGAAACCTTCATGGTCCGGGGGCAACCAAAGAAGCCCCTCTCGGAGATCACCCGAGCGACTTCTGGCGGTACATGTTCCGCCCAGCTTGGCTCGCCAGCTTCGATCTGACGCAAAACCTCGCGTGAAAAAGTCGACAGATAATGCGGATTGAAATTGTCCAATTGTTCGATACATCCCTTGTCCACCAGGTACTGGTACAGTTTGCGGATGGACGGAGCGATCTCGAGGTTGTCGACGGTTGTCAGTTCTCCGGTCTCTCGATTCAACAGGGGGTAGATGTACAACTTCAAATCGTTCTTGAACATGCGCCCAAACGATTCGAGGATGCCCCCGTCAAGCTCGGCGTAATATTTCTCGTCAAAGAGTTCGTGTAGACTTCCGGCACCCATCGTAATGCCGATTTTTCGCTTGGTGTACCGCGTTAGATAGGCGGCCAAACGGTAATATTCAAAGTAGTCTGAAATCAGCACGGTCATGCCGCAGGCGGCGAGCGTGTCGACGCGCTGCAGGAAATCGCGCAAGTCGACTTGGCCGTTGTTCAGCAAGTTGCGCATCGTGATTTCCACCAGCGAAACGACCTGGTCGGCCTGGACATCTTTTTCGGCTTGAAATTTCTCGCGCACGCGCGCAGCATGTCGACGTTCACATTGGTCAGCGGGCGAAAACTGCCGCGTTCAACGAGAATCGGCTTTTTGTAAAGCACCTCGGACGGTTGCAGGACCTCGCCGCTGGCCGAGAACATTGCCGCGTTGCTCAAGCCCAACTGCACCAGTCGCAAGCTCATCACGCGATTGTCGACATGCCGGAACGCGATTCCGGAGAATTCGATCATGTCGATCTCGATTCGTCGCGTTGTCAAGTTGTCGAGTAGCGACTCGATCAACTGGTCGGGCTCGTGATGCAGGAAAAACGCTCCGTACAGCAGGTTAACCCCGACAATTCCGAGTGCTTCCTGCTGCAGCGCGTTCTCTGTGTCCAGCATGCGCACATGAAGAATGATCTGGCTGTCTTCGTCACGGGGATGTGCCTGGAAACGAATTCCCATCCAACCGTGGCATTCGTTTGTCCCCTGGAAATTGCGGGCCGAGACGGTATCGGCAAAAGCAAAAAAGGCCGTTGTGTCACCACGCTTCGCGCGCAGTCGCTCCAGGTTCAGCGAGTGTTCGTGCTCCAACATGTCTTCCAACCGCTGCCGACATACGTATCGCTGGCATTCGCCATAAATCGCGTCACTGACGCTCATGTCGTAAGCCGACATGCTTTTAGCGATTGTGCCTGCCGCGCCGCCGACTCGAAAAAACCAACGGACCACCTCCTGGCCGGCTCCAATCTCGGCAAAAGAACCGTACCGTCGCGCGTCAAGATTCACTTCGAGGGCTTTGCGCCCTGTCGTCGGTCGTTCGAGTGACATTCAACATTCTCCTGCAACGTCGTAAAGATTTCTTGGCGGGCGTCCTCAGCTGTTTCAACCGTTAGTTATTGCCGACGAATTGGGCGCGTGTCGGAAAAATATTTCGTGTGGGCCGAGTTTACGGATGGGTTGCGGATACGGCTGTTAGAGCCGGAATAAGAATGCGTTTTGAAAAAAAGTTAAAGGGAGGGGTTGCAAAGTTCTCGGGCCGAGAGATGCGTTGCGATGTTTGCGAACACTGGGGCAGATGTGTTGATGGGAGTGTCGGACATCACCCTCCCATGGGAGCGTTTCGACATCCGTGATTGCCCTTGAACCCTTCAGTCAGCCTGGTCAACTCGACTGAGCCAACTCCGCGGCCACGTCGCACAGTTCCCTGGCTGCGTCCAGCGATTTGGCTTCGGCAATTGCCCGTACGATCGGTTCGGTGTTGCTGGGGCGAACCAGTATCCAGCGGTCGGGCCAATCCAGCCGCAATCCATCCAGGCGACTGACCTTCGCCTCCGGGAAACCGTTTTTCCAGCATCCCAAACAGAGAAGCAATTTTGATGGCGGTCGATTTCGATCACGGTTTTGCAAATTTCGTAACGTGGAATTTCGGCAGCTAGTTGGCTGATCGTTTTCCCGTTTTCCGCCATCGCGTCGAGCACCTGGGCCATCGCCACGAAGCTGTCGCGAACATAACCGACCCGCGGATCGATCGGGCCACCATTTCCTTCGCCACCGTATACCGCTCCGACGCGAATCATTTCGTCGGTTACATTCGCTTCACCGACCGCGCTCATGTGCAACTCGCAGCCATGTGCCTCGCAAATATCGGCTGACATGCGGCTGGACGAACAATTGATGACAACAGGTCCCCTTTCCATGGATAAAGCATGGTTCAAGGCGATTGCCAGCGTGTACTCTTCGCCAACGTAGTGTCCGTTTTCGTCAATGATGGCGAGGCGATCGGCGTCTGGATCCTGACAGAAGACAGCGTCAGCACCAAACTCAACGGCGCGTTTAATCGTCGCTTGCAGATTGGCCTCGGTGGGTTCGGGAGGGTGCTCGAATTTTCCGTCGGGTTCGTCGCCCAGGCACTCAAATTTGCAATCGAGCGATTCCAGTAACAGCTTGCCAACCAGGGAACCGGCGCCGTGATGGCTGTCGAGGACGACTTTGAATTTTGCGGCCCGGATGGCCGGCGCGTTGACGGTTTTCAGGACAGCTTCCAGATGCCAGGGGACGGTGTCCTGAATCGTATCCAGTTTGCCAATTCCATCGTAGGAAGCCCAATTTATTTTGCCGCTGCGATAAACCTCAATTACTCTTTCGCCCGCGGCCGCAGAGACGACTCGTCCGTCACTCCCGAAAAGTTTCAGTCCGTTGTAAGGAGCCGGATTGTGGCTGGCAGAAATCTGGATGCCGCCAGCTGCCTTGACTCCACGGATCAGGATTCCGGTGGTGGGGGTCGCCGCGACATCGCCGTACAGCACGTCACGACCCATGGCGGCAATTCCGCTGCAAATCGCCCGCGCCAACATTTCGCCGGTTGTGCGGCCGTCGCGCGTGACAACGATCGGACCGTCTTGTGTGGTCAAGCTGACAAATGCGGCGACATAACGGATTGCGACAATCGGATCCAGGCTTTGTCCCACGATGCCACGCAGCCCGGAAACACTAATTATTGGTTCGTCCATTCAGTTGCTCGTGGGAAAAATAGGGGATTCTGTTATCATGGTCATTCAATTTTTGCGTCGCGGACCCGTGTGGGACGCGAAATTTTACCATGATACAGCCATTAAAATAACGGTAACCCGAAATGTCTGAAACCGCGGAAACATTTAAACTTGACGATTGTCTTGCCAAACTTTCTGCCGCTCAAAGTCACGGTGATTTGACTGAATCAGCCGTCGAAAATATCAAGATCTGGCTGACGGAACCCAGATACGCGGCCTACGCGCCCGCGATTGTGGAACACATCAACGCCGGCAAATGGCAGCAACTGGACGATGTATTTTGGACCGTCATTCCATTTGGCACCGGCGGGCGTCGGGGTAAAATGTACCCGTTTGGCAGCAACGCGATCAATGACCGCACGATTGGGGAAAGTGCCCAAGGGCTCGCCGACTATGTCAAACAAGTCAAACCTGACGGCCCCTGGTCATTCGCGATTGCCTACGACACGCGGCATCGGTCGCGGGATTTTGCGGAACTTTGTGCCGGCATCATGGTCGCCAACGGGTTTACGGTCTATTTCATTGACGATTATCGCAGCACGCCGGAACTTTCTTTCCTGATTCGTTACAAGCATTGCGACTGCGGAATCATGGTCACCGCCAGTCACAATCCGCCCAGCGACAATGCCGTGAAGGTCTATTGGTCTTCCGGTGCCCAATTAATTCCGCCGCACGATGACGCGGTGATTGAAAAGGTCAATCAGGTTCAACAGATCGAGGTCGCCGATTTTCGCGAATCGGTTGACGCCGGGAAAATTCATCTTTGTCGCGAGGAAATTGACAAGGCCCTGATGGTCGAGCAGTTGAAATACAGTTTTGCCGGCCCGCGCGAGCTGAAAGTAATTTTTTCGCCGCTGCATGGTGTTGGCGAATTCAACGTGAAATCGTTGCTAGCCGAAGCCGGATTCAAGGACGTCGAAATCTACGGGCCGCACCGGGAGCCGAGTGGAGATTTCCCGAACGTGCCGGGTCACGTTTCCAACCCGGAAAACGCGGAAGTTTTCGTGGAAATTATCAAACGCGGTCAGCAAACCGGCGCGGAATTGATTTTGGCGAGCGACCCGGATTGCGACCGGATGGGCGCCGCGGCGCCAGTGACCCTCGATACTCGCGGGGGCTGGGACACGTTCAATGGAAACCAGTTGGGTGCGTTGTTGGCCGATTATATTTGCACGATGCGAAAAGAAGCCGGTTTGCTGGACAGTCAAAAATATATCGTGACGACGCTGGTCACCACGCTGATGATTAACCGGATCGCGGACGCGTTTGGCATCAAGTGCTTTAATGAAAACCTGGTCGGGTTCAAATGGATTTGCAGCGTCGTTGATCGCGAAGGCCCGGATGATTTTGTGTTTGGCACGGAAGAGTCACATGGATACCTGGTGGGACAATACTGTCGTGACAAAGACGGCGCGGTGGCTTGCATGTTGATGTCCGAACTTGCCGCCTGGGTGAAATCGCAAGGCATTTCGCTGCATCAGCACCTCGACGACTTGTTCCTGAAGTACGGTTATCACGGCGAGCAGTTGGTTACGATTCGTATGGAAGGTTCCGACGGCATGAAGCGGATGCAAAAATTGATGGATAAATTCCGCAGTGATGCACCGGCCACGATCGGCGGTTTGCAAATTGAATCGCTTCGCGATTACGAAACGCTCACGCGAATTTATCCTGACGGCAAACGGGAGGAGTTACAGGGACCACAGGGCGATATGATCATCATGGATACCGAGGCCGCAGGAAATTATGTGGCCGCACGGCCTTCGGGGACGGAACCCAAAGTGAAGTTTTACATGTTCACTTACGTACCGGCGGACGAGATTACGGATCTGGCTCGAGACGAAAGCCGAAATGGATAAGCGGCTAACCGAGTTTGCGGCTGACATGCGAAAATTTGCCGAGAGCGTTTGACTGGGAATAATGCGAACGGCGTCGGGAATATTCCTGCTCGGCGTGAGTATCGGGGAGAAGCCCCCGACGCGAGTCGGTGGGGAGTCATTACTCACTTGACCCATGCGTTGCATCGCCAAGCAAGAATTAGAAGTTCGTCGACGCGAGTCGGTCGGGAGTCATCACAGCTTCGAGTTGGGCTGCGTGTGTGACTGCTCCCAAACCGACTTGCGTCGGGGGCTTCTGAGAGTTAATTCCGTGTACCGTTTTGTGGGTTACCGGGATGAAACTCCCGCCGACTTTCGTCGGGGGCCTCGCACCTTGCCCGAACCCGTAATGTGTTTCCCTTGGCACCCTGCTGCTAATCGCCGCCTAACGTGAATTCGGACAGCGCGTATAATCGTACACATGGATGAACCCGACCCACGAACCGCCTCCGATGACGCTCCGCGTGATCCGCAATCCCCTGCGACTGCAGCTCTGTCACCGTTTGAGCAGGCTGCGGCCAAAGTCAAGACGTTTCCGCAAAAACCGGGCGTGTACTTGATGAAAGATTCCGCCGGCGTGGTGATTTACGTCGGCAAAGCCAAAAGCCTTCGCTCGCGGGCCAGCAGCTATTTTCTCAAGGCCGCCCAGGAAGAGGTGCGGACCGCTGCCTGGGTCAACCAGATTGCTGACGTCGATTTCATCGAATGCGAAAGCGAAGTTGACGCGCTGTTGGCCGAGTCCCGACTGATGAAGGACATCCAGCCACAGCACAATACGTTACTCAAAGACGACAAGACGTTTCCTTACCTGCAAATCACCACGCACGAAGACTATCCGCGGGTCGAGGTCACGCGCGAGCCGCGAACTTCCGGCGTGAAATTGTACGGGCCGTTTGCCAGCGCCGGTTCGTTACGCGGTGCCGTGCAAGTCATGCAGCGGATTTTCAAGTTTCGAACGTGCTCGCTGGATATTGACGCCAACGAAGAACAATGGCGATGGTTTCGACCGTGTCTGTTGGCCAGCATCAAACAGTGCACGGCTCCCTGCAATCTGCGTATTTCCAAAGAGGAATATCGCAAAGACATCAAACGTCTGCAGATGTTCCTGGCCGGAAACAAGAACAAGCTGCTCAAACAGTTGAAAGCGGAAATGCTGGCTGCCTCCAGGGAGATGAACTTCGAAGCAGCCGCAAAAATGCGCGACGAAATTGAAATGCTGGAGTCGCTCGATCGACGCGGTGAGCTGGATACGCACGCCCAGCCGGAAGTTTTCTATGTCGATCCCAAAAAGGGATTGGCTGGTCTGCGAAAGGTACTAAAACTTCCAGAAACACCGCGAACCATTGAAGGCGTCGATATCGCGCACCTGGGTGGCGGTCAGACGGTGGCCAGCCTGGTCAAGTTCATTGATGGGCTGCCCTTCAAACCGGGGTATCGCCGTTTCAAAATCAACAACGTCAAAGGCATCGATGATTTTCGCAGTATTCACGAAGTCGTCTCGCGACGGTTCAAGCGGCTGTACGATGAACAGGACGTCTTTCCGGATATCCTGTTGATCGATGGTGGCAAAGGGCAACTCAGCAGCGCCGTGGCCGCCTTCGAGTCGCTGGAGATTGATCCGCCGGTGCTGCTTTCGATTGCCAAAAAGAATGAAGAGCTCTATCGGCCGGGCGAATCCGAACCGATTCGTTTGAGCCGTCACTCGTTTGCACTGCGATTACTGCAATACGTGCGCGACGAGGCACATCGGTTCGCACAACATTATCACCACATCTTGCGGGGTAAATCCCAGTTCAAGGACTAGTTGGACAGCGCGACATTTGTCGTTAATACAAGCACGTAGGACAAGCCAGTGAGTCCCTCATTGCAAGGAAACTATTCCAATTCGACTGGATGCCGGAATGTCCAGTAAATCGTGACGGTGTAGGATAAGATCAAAGGTGCTCCAACCATCGCAATGATGCACATTAACCACAAGGTCCCCGGGCTGGAGGCCGAGTTGTAAATGTTCAAGGACTGTCCCGCGCCGACCGAAAACAGCAGATTTGGGAATATCGAAATCGAAAACAGGGCCACCAGGCAGGCAATAATCAGGCACGATGAGATAAACGCCTGACCGTACTTTCCACGCAAAATCGTTCTGGGAACGTTGGCAACACAAGCGACATTCAGGACCACAATCGGAATCGCCCATGGAGCATCTTTGATCCTGGCAACGACATGCGGATTTTCGATCAGCGTCATCATCGACACCAGAATGTACATGGCGAGGAACAGGCCCCACGTGTGCCAGAGCCAACCTCTCAATTTTTCCCGCACGGCGCCGGTCGATTTTAGAAACAGGAACATCGCACCGTGCATTGCGAACGTGGCGACAGCTAACAAACCCGTTGCTAACGGATAAAATCCCAGCAAGTCAACAGCCGAGCCTGTGTAGGTTCCCCGTTCGTCGAGCGGCAACCCGGCGACGATGTTTCCCGCGGCGACACCAAACACGAAGGTGCCCACAAGGCTGGACACGTGGAATCCGATATCCCAGAAAATCCGCCAACCGCTGGCTTCAACTTTGTTTCGAAAATCAATACTGACCGCCCGCAGAATCAGGCAGAATAGCAGCAGCATCACCGGCAAATACAACGCCGACAAAATCGTCGCGTAGGCCTCCGGGAAAGCCGCAAACAGGGCACCGCCAAGCGTCACTAACCAGACTTCATTTCCGTCCCACAGCGGACCGATCGCTTTGATGGCCACGTTGCGCTGCTGCTCACCACGCAAAATCGGATGGATGATCCCGACTCCCAGATCAAAACCGTCCAAAACCGTATAGCCAGCCAATAACGCGCCAACCAGCACAAACCAGATGAGATTCAAATCCATTCACTCGTCCCCCGTCAGCGTATGGTCGCCCGCGACGGCGTCGGCGAAACTTCCAGTTTTGGCAACCGCAGGGGGCATCGAATCGGGTGGTCCTGCTTGAATTTTGCGATTGAGCACAAATAGCCAGAGTGTGCCCAACAAGACGTAGATTGTGCCGAACATGATGATTGAGGTCTCGACTTGTTCGGACGTGACCGCTTTCGAAACTGCATCACTGGTCCGCAGTCCCAGTTCCTCCTCGTAAACAAAATAACCCTGTTCATCGACGACACGTTCGCCGGCAGCGTCGACTTTCAATGGAGCATAAACAATCCAGGGCTGTCGCCCGACTTCTGCCGATACCCATCCAGCTTCGTTGGCAGCGATTGCCGGAACAATGGACGCCACGAACAACCACAACACCCAGCGTTTTTCAAACAGAGTCCCGCGCCACAGCCAGTAGGTTGAGAGAACCATCAGCAATGTCAAACCAACGCCCGAACCGATCATCAAGTGATAGGCGAAATAGGGAATCTTGACCGGTGGGCGATCTTCCGGTTTGAATTTGTCCAAGCCAATTACTTCTTTGCTGAAACTATCGTGTACCAGGAAACTCAAGCCACCGGGAATTTCGACGTTCATGTCGATGCGTTCTTCTGCTTCATTGGGAATCCCGAACAAGCTGATGCCGGCGAGACCTGTTGTAAAGTTGGCCTCGAATGCGGCAAGTTTTGCGGGCTGGTATTGGTAGACATTCCTGGCTTGAAAATGGCCGCTGACAAAAATTGACAGACAGCTTACCAGGCACAGGAACAAACCGCCCTTCATGGATTTGCGGGCAAAGTCCTGATGTCTCCTGCGCAATAAGTACCAGGCGCTGATGCTCAGCACCAGGCACGCACCCATGATAAAGCAGCCCAACCAGACGTGAATCAAGCGATGCACGGACGAGGGATTAAATACCATCGCCCAAAAGTCAATGATCTCGGCCCGCATGATCGGTTGACCATCGATAAACCAGGGCTGACCATCGCGAGTCATTTGGACAATTTCATGACCGGCAGGTGTCTGTTGCCAGCTGTTGGCAATCGTAATCCAGATGCTGCTGAAGATCGAACCGATCGCCACCATGCAGGCGGAAAAGAAATGAAATGCCGGACTGACTCGATCGTGGCCGTAGACCAGAATTGCCAGAAACCCCGATTCGAGAAAAAATGCAAAAATGCCTTCCGCCGCCAACGCCGAACCGAACACGTCGCCAACAAACCGTGAATACATCGCCCAGTTGGTTCCGAATTCAAACTCCATGACGATCCCGGTAGCCACACCAATTGCAAAATTGACGCCAAAAATCCCGGTCCAGAAACGGGCCGCGTCCATGTACGCGGGATCTTTTTTCCAAAGAGACATCCCTTCCAGGTAGGCGATGATGACTCCCAACCCGATCGTCAACGGCGGAAACAGATAATGAAACATGATGGTGAGCGCGAATTGCATTCGCGACAACATCACAACATCCAGTTCAGCCAACATGGTTTTCTCGCGCAGGATTCAAATATTGACCAGATTTTAACTCGTGTACGTGTGCGCAATAGGCGCGTCAGATTGCCACAGCCAGCGAGTGAGCCTCGAAACTTCATTCGTGACGACACGTTGGAAAAAATTTTACCGCAGACAGTGACGCCAGAGAACATCGAGCTCGCGCGTTTCGATGTTGCGCACATTTCCCAAAATTTCAATGTCGCCCAGAGCCTAGGGTGGCGTTCGACACGACTATCTTGGTGAGCCACTAAATTCCGTGAAGAGCCTCCCCAAAACTGATTGCAATTCAAAAGCTTGAATAAAGCTGGACGATCTTCAACCGCGACGGAAACACGATCTGCTGTTTACGGTTCCAGCCGGATTTTCGACCAGCGCGGTCAGAAAACGGTTGTTGTTTGGTCGGTTTGACGGTTTTGAAGGCCAAGCAATCACTTGACGCCACAGGGTCCAGCGATGACGATAAAGCTAACCGGATCTCGTGCTCGGCCCTCACCCCCATTGCTAACCGATGTTTCCAAAAGTTACTAACGTGGTGTTCGCTCTACTAATTTTCCTGGCACATTTGAATTGTGTCGTGGAGCATCAGCTTTTCGGCAATTTTGTGCCGGTGATCGCTCCACCGAGTCTCGACCGTGAGCACGACGCGCCGAGCGACCGGATGCCGGCTGATTCAGAAGAGTGTGACCACGAGTGCATTTGCAAAGGGGCAACTCTGGCCCAGCATTTCGTATTCGCGGATTTCGACGACCAACGATGTCATGTTCATGTTTTTGAACTTGCACTCCTGGGGATGGCCTTCGCGCGATCGCCGGTCGACTCCGATCTTCGGATGAAAATTCATTTTTGCTGTCTGCCGCTGCGCAATTGATCGTTGCGTGGCGTTGCAAACCTTCTTGATCTAACGAGATCGGTTCGCAACTCGTTCTGCCGAGCGGCATCGTTTCGCGACTGAGCCCCGACTTCAATTTTTTCCGGGTTCGATTTCGCTTGCCGTCGGCAATTCCGATCTGTCTGGTTCTGTGTCTCCGGGTGATGAAAATATGTCAGTATCCACACGTCGAAACCATTGGCTGTCCATTTTCGCCTGGCTGCAACGATTCGGGGCTATCCTCGTTGTTGCTGCCATCGCCGTATTTGGGTTTTGGGGCGGCCACTTTTTGCTTCCCGGTCAAGAGCATTCGCAATCAGAACCGGAAGTCAATGATACGCAGAATTCTGGTGAATCAGGCCGGGTTACACTCCCTGCTGAAAAATTGGCTGCCGCGAAATTGAAAATTGAAGCCATCCGCCCGCAGGAATTTCAATCCCACAAAGCCGTTCCTGGATCAATTGTGTACGACGCGACAAGGAAGGTCGAAGTTCGCGCGACGGTCGAATGCATTGTCAAACAAACACTTGTCCAGTCAGCCGAGAACGTCGTCAAGGGACAACCACTGCTGATTCTGACCGGGCCCGAAATCGGCTCAGCGCACAGCGAGATCAGCCAGGTAGAGGGCAGCCTCGCGCTGCTCGAGAAAGAGCTTGCCTGGACGATGGACACGCACACCAACATGAACGAATTGTTGGCATTTCTTGCTCAATCGCCGACGTCAGAACAGGTCAAGGCTGAATTTGAAAACAAGAAAATCGGCGAGCACCGTAACGAGATTCTATCCGCCTATGCCGAGTTGGCTTTGGCTAAAAATGTGATTCAGCGGACAAACAAACTGGAGTCTGAAGGCGTGATTGCCGGCAAAGATGTGGACGAACGTAAACGGGCGCTCGATGTTGCGTCGGCAAAATACAACTCCATTCGAGAGGAAATGACATTTCAATCTTCGCAACAGTTGGCCGCAATCCAGACACGAGTGGAGGCCGAACAAAAACGATTGGCAATTGCCTGGGAAAAGTTGCGTGCCCTGCTGGGGCCTAACGCAAATTTTGACGACATCGAAAGCAACGACCAGGGAGTCAGCGACTTCGTCGTCAACGCTCCCCGTGGCGGGCAGATTGTGGCACTTCCGGCCGTTGTTTCGGCGCGGTTCGCACAGGGCGAAGTCATGGCTGAGATCGCCGATTCCAGCAATGTTTGGGTCGAGGCCCAAATCAGCCAGCGAGATTGGCATTCACTGAACCTTGAACCGGAGCAGCAATTGGCGGTGCGCGTCCCTGCCCTGCCCGACCAAAATTTTGTTGCTGTTGTGAAATACATCGGCACTTCGGTGTCCAAAAGCACGATGGCGATTCCGTTGATTGCCGACCTGGACAACACGGAAAACCGGTTCCGCCCTGGCATGTCAATCTGGGTCGATATCCCGACCAGCAAACGCCGCACGGCGATCGTGGTGCCGGAGGGAGCGGTACAACGAAACGAGTTACAGACGTTTGTGTTTGTGCAAACGGGTGCAGCCACGTTCGAGGCGCGCGAGGTTTTGGTCGGGCAGCAATCCGGGGAACAGCTGCAAATTGAATCTGGCTTGAGCGAAGGCGAGCGCGTCGTTGTCGACGGCGCGTTCTTTTTGAAATCCGAATTGTTGTTAGCCGAAGAAGAATAGCCCATGCTGGTCAAACTCATCGAATTTTCGCTTGCCAATCGCTTCCTCGTGATCCTTTCCGTGTTCATGGTGGCCGGGCTGGGTGTCTATAACGCGCTGCGCATCCCCATCGATGCCGTTCCGGACATGACCAACACGCAGGTTCAAATCCTGACCGACGCCGGATCACTGTCTCCGATTGAGGTCGAGCAATATGTTTCCTATCCGGTGGAAGCGACGATGGCCGGCTTGCCGGATGTGATCGAGATTCGAAGCATCTCCAAGCTGGGACTGTCCGTCGTCACTGTCGTCTTTGAGGAACATACCGACCTCTACCACGCCCGCAACCTGATCAATGAACGACTGGCCGATGCCAAGTCACGAATTGGTGGATACGGAGATCCCCAGATTGGAACGCTCACCACGGCGCTGGGAGAAATCCTGCAATTCGAAGTCAGAGGCAAAAACTACTCGCCGATGGAGTTGCGAACGATCCTGGAATGGCAAGTTGCCCCGCGGCTGCGCGATACACCCGGCGTCACCGAAATCAATTCGATGGGCGGATTTTACAAAACGTTTGAAGTCCAGGTTAATCCCGAGGAGTTGACGAGCTACGAACTGACTTTGGGCGATGTTACAGCAGCGTTGGAAAGTAACAACCTGACGGCCGGCGGTGGATACATCGTGCATTACGGTGAACAGCGGTTTGTGCGTGGCGAAGCCGTTTTGAAGAACGAAGAAGACATCGCCAACGTCGTTGTCAAAACGCGTGAAGGCGGACTGCCAATACTGATCCGCGACATTGGCGAGGTAAAATTGGTACCGCTCACGCGTCAAGGCGTGGTGACGCGCGACGGTCGGGGTGAAGTCGTGACGGGCATGGTGATGATGTTACGTGGCGAGAATTCGCGCACCGTCGTCGAGGCGGCGAAGGCGAAACTGGCGGAAATCGAAACGTCGCTGCCGCCGGGAGTGAAACTTGAAGTCATTTACGATCGCTCCGAGTTGATCAACCGGACGTTGCACACCGTCCTGAAGAACCTGCTCGAAGGGGGCACGCTCGTCATTGTGATCCTGTTCCTGATGCTGGGCAATTTCCGGGCGGGGCTGATTGTCGCGATGGCGATTCCGCTGTCCATGTTATTTGCATCCAATTTCATGATGTTCGCCGCCATCAGTGCCAGTCTCATGAGCCTCGGGGCAATCGATTTCGGGTTGATCGTCGACAGCAGCGTAATCATGGTCGAAAACTGTATCCGGCGTCTGGCCGAGCGTTCTCATGCCTTGCCGGCAGGACAATTCCTGTCGCCCGTGGCTCGCATGATGACCATCAAGGATGCCGCGATCGAGGTTCGCAAGCCAACGATGTTTGGCGAGTTGATCATCGCGGTCGTTTATCTGCCGATTCTGTTCCTCGAAGGAACAGAGGGCAAGCTGTTTCGCCCGATGGCGTTGACAGTTTTGTTTGCCCTCGGCGGATCGCTGATTTTGTCGTTGACGTTGATGCCCGTGTTGGCCTACATCGGACTGCCCAAACGGATGGAAGAAAAAGACGTCTGGCTGATTCGCGTTATCAAGGCGGTTTACACCCCGTTTGTCGAGCTGGCGGTCAAGGTGCCGGCAGTCACCCTCGGAATCGCGTTGGGGGTTTTGACGTTGAGCCTGCCATTGGGGCAACACCTGGGCGCCGAGTTCATGCCGCGACTGGAAGAAGGCGATTTGCTCGTCGAAGCCTCTCGGCTGCCGAGCGCTTCGCTGGAAGACGCCGTGCCGCGGTCGACGGAAATTGAAAACGTGATCAACAAATTTCCGGAAGTCAAAACGGTTTTTTGTAAAACTGGTCGGCCCGAAATCGCCAACGATGTGATGGGCGTACACCAAACCGACGTGTGGGTGATGTTAAAACCGGTGTCGCAATGGCCTGAGTCGAAAACGCGGGACGAATTGATCGAGGAACTTTCGGCAGAACTGAACAAGAGCGTCCCCGGCGTTGCGTTTGGCTTTACGCAACCAATTGAAATGCGGGTGGACGAATTGGTGGCGGGAGTAAAAGCCGACGTCGCCTTGCTGCTGTACGGTGATGATATGCAGGTGTTGGGTGAGAAGGGCCTGGAGATTGAAAAATTGCTGCGAACGATTGACGGCGCGGTCGATGTGAAAGCCGACTATCAAGCCAACATCCCCACGCTGGCCGTCAGCGCGCGACCCGATCAGCTTGCCCGCTACGGTATTCCGGCGTCCGATGTGATGACGGCGGTTGAAGCAGTTGGGGGGCGGCCTGTCGGGCAGATTTACGAAGGTCGAGCGCGGTTTCCGATCATGGTTCGGTTGCCTGCGGCCTGGCGGCAAAATGCCAACCTGCTGGAACAGGTGCCTGTCAAGCAAGTTGACGGTCAGCCGATCACGATGGGCATGTTGGCCGATATTCGACTGGAGGAATCTCCACCGGGGATCGAGCATGAAGCGGGACGCCGGCGGACCTTCGTTTCGGTCAACGTTCGTGGGCGGGACGTGGCCAGTTTTGTGCAGGAGGCCAAACGGCGTGTTGCGGAAGAAGTCGCTTTGCCCGCCGGTTACGCCATCGAGTGGGGCGGCGATTTTGAAAACCTGCAATCGGCCAGTTTAAGGTTGGCGATCATTACGCCTGTCGTGCTACTGTTGATCTGGATCTTGCTGTACAGTTCGTTTGGATCGATGCGGTTAGCATTGTTGATTTTCATCGCCGTTCCCATTGCTGCTTCCGGCGGCGTGATCGCTTTGTGGCTTCGCGAGATGCCGTTCAGTATTTCCGCGGGAGTCGGATTTATTGCGCTGTTCGGAGTGGCGGTGTTGAATGGCTTGGTATGGGTCAGCGCCGCCGAGGGCCTGCGCAAGTCGGGACTTGCTCCGAAGCGGGCGGCGTTGGACGCCGCGGAGAATCGGTTACGCCCCGTGTTGATGACGGCATTGGTTGCCAGTTTTGGTTTTTTGCCGATGGCCCTGAGCACCACGGCGGGGGCCGAGATTCAACGCCCGTTGGCAACCGTTGTCATAGGCGGGCTGATCACCTCGACCTTGTTGACCGCGCTCGTGGTGCCCGCCATCTATCCGTGGT
>CAVONL010000026.1:0-158854 GCA_963697295.1 uncultured Planctomycetaceae bacterium
GGCCAATGCCGATTACGCAGTTTGGCGAGTGACGAATTAATCAGGCGGATCGTGACAGGTCAGACTTTCAAAACGTTGCTTCATCGCTTGCGAACGCTCGCGCGTCCACCATTTGGCAAATTCCTGTTTCGAACTTTCCAGGCCATCGAATTCGCGCGATAACACATTTTGACTGACGTCGACGCCTTCGGCCTGCATCTTGCGAATGTGAGAAATGGCGACCGCATGATCGTTTATTTTTCCCAGCATATCCTGTAGCCGCTTGAATTGTGGTTTAAGCTTCGCGAACGAACGGGAAGGGAAGGCGGGTTCAATCACGCCGATCGCGTAGCGAAATTTTTTCACGGCAATTCGAAAACGGTGTAGCTGGCTGGGGCTGGCAATATCGATTGGCGTATGCGCAAAAAACTTTCCGACATAGATGGCCATTCGCTGCTTTGCCCAAACGCCGTAGGCAGGATGATCGGCGATTCTCAGTCGGTCGAGAGATTTAAGTAATCGGCGACAATCTTTTTCGATTTGTTTGTTGCGACCGAGTCGGTGGTAGGTTTTGACGATCGGTTGTTGCGCCCGTTTGCGCTTCTTGCGAAGGTGCTTGATGAATTTCTTGTCTTTGGGTTTATCGAGACATCTCTGTTCAATCAATACATCCAAATCCCGCGCGTTGGCAGCGACGTGGCGGATCCGTTTCAGGTGGCCGGCGACTTGTTTGCGGGTTTTGACTGGCAAATACTTCTTGAAAGCGTTGAGCACAGCCAGCGAACGTCGGGTCGATATTCGCAGTCGATGAACATGCCTGGCATCCTTGTCGGCGGACTTGGCAGCCAGCTTTAATCGCCGCTGGACCTGCTGCAAGTTGGACGACAAAAGGATCCGGGCCGCGATGGTTACCGGCATTTCAGGTTGCAGCATTTTGGTGGAGCGGCTCATGGTCAATTCTTCAGAATGCAGAAATACAATCCGGAATGTACCGCATTGCGAATCTACAAATTGTAAACAACGAGAGCGTCCGCGTCCGGCCTGTTTGACAAATCGTAGCGGTACGGCGCAAGCCGTCCGGTGGGTACGGCGCAAGCCAATCGGAGCCGTCGAGCTTTGCTTTTCCGGCCAAAGACCTTTGCGTGGTTACCGGCGGGCTTGCGCCCGGCCGCTAATTCGGCCACCATCATTCGGTGCAAGCGCAACGGCAAGAATTTGTAGCCGTGCCGCGAGCCCTTTACCGGGTCAGGTAGTTAATCGCGCAATTCGACAGGATTTGGGCACCAATGGGTAACACGCTTTCATCAATATCAAACCCGGAATTGTGCAGGGGCAAGTGACCGGTGACTTTGCCCGCGCAACCAACGCGCACAAATGCGGCAGGCAATTGCAAGGTATAAAATGCAAAGTCCTCAGCACCCATGCTGGGGTTCAAAATGGGGTGCACGTGATCTTCGCCGAGAATCGAAACGCACGTATCGCGCACCAAATGGGTCATCTCCTGATCAGCGAAAATCGAGGGGACCGTTGTGCGCCAGTCCACGCTGATCCCGGCGCCGGTTGCCATTCCAACTCCGGTCGCGATCGTGGCCACCGTTTCCATCGTCTTGTGCCGCGCATGTTCGCCGAGGGTTCGGAGCGTTCCGAAAATCTGCACGCGATCCGGAATCACATTGCAGCTATGTCCGCCCTGGATGTAGCCGAATGACAACACAACGGGTGACTGGCTGTCAACGCGGCGATTGACCGACGCGTAAACGGTGTTGATGAATTGCACCGTGGCGGCGATCGGGTCGACTGTTTCGTGTGGGCGGGCGCCGTGACCACCAACGCCAGTCACCTCAATAATGACTTCATCGCAGTGGGCGGTCACGATTCCCGATCTGACGCCAATGGTTCCAACAGGTCGAGTTGGATCGACGTGACTGCCAATAATTGCAGAAACTTGCTCGAGTACGCCGTGTCGGATCAAGCTCTGGGCACCGCGGGCGTTCTCTTCTTCTGGCTGGAAGATCGCCCGGACCGCAACGTCCGTTGGCTGTTTTTCTTCAAACCAGTGTCGCAGCAGAATCAAGGCGCCTAACAGCATCGTCGAATGGGCATCGTGCCCACACGCGTGCATGACATTTTCAACCGTGCTCCGATAGTCGACGGATTTCACATCGTTGACGGGAATCGCATCAATGTCCGCGCGCAAGGCGATTCGTTTGCTGGCCGCGGGATCACCCAGGTCGACAATGATCCCCCGGTTATCGGGTCCGATTTCAAACGGCAGGTGTTCGGCCTGGATCAACCGGGCCAAGTATTGGGTCGTATTTTTTTCACAGCCCGAAAGTTCCGGGTTGCGATGCAGGTGCCGGCGCACGTCGACCAGAAAGCCGCGTCGCGAGTCGATGATTTGCGAAAACGTTGTGATCACTTGCAAGGTAAACAGTTCCCATGAACTAAAGATTGGCTTTGGTTCTGGCCGCTCGAATATCCGTGGCCGTTATAATACCGATGATTCGGTCGTCGCGAACGACCGGCAGACTGCCAATCTCGTTGGCAATCATGACTTTTTCGGCTTTGTCCAGCGATCGCTCGGGCTCGATGGTCAGCACATCCACCGACATGCAATCGCTGACCAGTGCTTCATTAGGATTTGGGGAAGTAAATCCGTCAATGTCCTTGACGGTAATCACGCCGCGAATCTGTCCTTTCGCGTTTTCCACCGGGATTCGCTTGAGGTTGTACCAATCGACCAGGGCCTTGGCAAAGTCCAGTAAATCGTCGTCGCGGACGGTAATTACGTTGCTGGTCATCACGCTATCGACGCGTTCGTAGCGTTTTGGAATTGAATACAGGATGTTCTGGTTGGGAGCTTGCCACTCATGAACCGGAACTCCTTCACGGCAATACTCGATCATTTGATGGGTTAATACCAGAATGCTCTCGTCAAGGGAATTCTTGCGGCGCAGCTTTCGCATTGAGTTGACAATCCAGTCGGCCCCGGTTTGTTTGCGACGAACACGCTGTTCAATGGTGTGCAAAAACTTCCTGTATTCGGATTCGGGTACACCGATTTTTTTCAAGCCGGACTCGGCCAGCGGCAACAAGTCGTGCAGGATCAACTCGGTGGCTGTTTTGGTTTGACCAAACCAGGCAAATTCATTCGAGAGTCCGTGTTGCGCAGCTTTCAGAAAATTATGGCGAACATCCCGAAAGTGAAAATGCTTGCTCCACGTGCGACGGCATTGTTCGGGCATCGCCATCATCAACCCGACCCAGAAAACCGTATTTGCCATCTCGTCTTGAGGCGTCGGTCCGGCAGGCAGGTAACGGTTTTCGATTCGCAAATGCGCGACGCCCCCGCCGACGCCGTAACAAGCCCGATTCCACTTGTACAACGTCCCGTTGTGCAGGTTCATCGCCTTCAACGCCGGAACTTGGCCCCGCTGCAACAGTTCCATTGAATTTTCTTCAACATCGGCCGACATGATCAACTGGTACATCGCGATATCGTTCTTGAAAATCTCGACAACCGATTCTTTCAACCAGCCGTAACCGAAGGCAACCCGGGGTTGCTTGTCCCGCACATAATTGCCCGCGTGCCGGATGTCGATGCTTTGCCGGAACAGCGCGATGCGGGTTTCCATCCACAACTCTTTGCGCAGCAACAAGGGCGAATTCACGCAGCAGGATAAGACCGGGCCGGCGACAACCTGGGCCCAGTTGTACATGTCGGCAAATTCGTCCGGGTCGACTTGCAAATGGATTTGAAAACTGGTGTTGCACGCCTCATAAGTAATCGAATCCGTTTTTACACAGACTTCATCGACGCCCTCGATGTTGAGCGTGAATTCTTCGCCGCGCAGCTCTTTGAGGATATTGTCCAATACCCGAAACCGCGGGTTAGGCGTCATGTTGTCGAAATCAAGTTCGCTTTTTCGAATCGTGGGCAAAATTCCCGTCAGCACAACTTTGCTGTCGAAATCCGCTGCTTTTTGATGAGCCAATTCCAACAGCGACCACAGCTGTTTGTCCATCCGCTCGAAACAACCAGGTCCGGCGTCCTGGGGATCAAGGTTGATTTCGAGATTCCATTTGGCGAGTTCCGCGGTGAAATGCGGGTCTCCGGTATGGGCCAGAATCTGGGGGCCCGTCATCGCCGGACGGAGGCTGGCACCGACCAGGCAGTATTCCTGCTCGGCACCAATCCGCGTTTTTCCCGACTCGATCATGCCTTCCTTGATCATCGTTTCGAGAGCCCGAATATCATCCAGCAGATTACGCAGAAAGTTCTTCTTCGCCTGGCTGGTCAGGGGGCTAATTTGCTGATCGCCCATAAGTTGGCTGGGTTCCCGAAGGCAGTTTGGATTTGAAAGTGATGATATTGTAAATCACCACTCCGGATCAATGTCAAGCAACTACTGACGATTCGTACTCAGGTCGATCCATTGCACGTGATCCACTCTGACTTCCCAGCGATTGGGTGCCGGACCACTTTCGTTTTTCCACGTCACCGTGGCCTTGATCAAACCTGTCGACGGGTCAAAAAACCGTTGCGGACTGTCGCGCAGGATCACTTCGGTCACCGAGTCACTGGTCGTCGCAGGCCGCGAATCGACCTCAACAAGCTGGTTTGCCTGGTAATCGAACAGTTGAATTCGTTGAGTCAAATTGGCAACTTCGACTTGTGCTTCCACCTGAAATCTCAGTTCACATGGATTCACATGTGGCGCGAACGCCGAAAATTCCAAGCGCACAGAATTCCTTGGTACGACGCGAGGATCACGATTGAGTCCTTGCGGCGGTTTGAATGACTGAAAAACGAGGCGTTGGTCGTCGCTGGCTTCAATGTCAGTTTCATCGCCCGAAATGAGTTGGCCGACGCGACGTTGAAAGTCGGTTGCGACATAAGGCAGCTGATCTGTCACCTGGCGAACATAGACGTTGCTGACGCCTTCGCGGGTCGATAAATAGCACGGGTAGGCATAACAACCTCCCAGGCCCATCCCCAGATAGTCGCCAATAAAGAAATCACCAAATCCATCGTTGGCACTGCTAAACGGCTGGGTCGTCATGACTTGTTCGTTCCAGCTGTCGCCTCCATCGTCGCTGTACGAGTAATACGCCTCAATGATGGCGGGAGAAACTCCATCGTTGCCAGGAGTTCGGCGCGTGTCGTAAAACATCAAGTGAATTCGCCCCCGCTGGTCAACTTCCAGCCATGGAAAGAACTGATCGCCAGGCGGGCTGTTGTCGCCATTGATGACAACGGGAACGGTCCAGTTACTTCCCTGGTCCGTCGATTTGCAGAAATACAAATCGACGTTGCGGTTTCCTCCCGAAATGCTGGTCGTATCAAAATAGACGCAGTACAGCGTTCCGTTATTCGGGTCGACTGCCAGGTAATTAATCGGGGCAACCCGAAACGTACCGGGAAACCGCGTCCCGTCGACGCCCCACACGTCCATTCTCTGCGCAATATTAAACGGGCCCTGCAGGGATTGACCGCCATTGAGACTGCGGAGCAGTTTCACTCCATCAAACAAATCCCAGTAAACAATGTAGAGTTCGCCATTGGGACCGACCCTGGGACACAGTCCAAGGCCAAACTCGGGGAGCGGGACAGGGCCAGTCCATGAATCACCGGCATTGGTCGAGCGAACGACTCCCAGGTTGTAAGCGATGTATAACCGTGACGCGTTCGGGTTGAACGGGTCAACGCCGCAAGCCATCCAGCCTTTGTCAGCACCACCGGTGATGTCGGCCATGACCGACGGTTGAAAAAAGTTGTCTCCTGGTTCTTTGCGAGCCGTGTACAGTCCGCCATTGCCAGCAAACGAAATCGCCCCGGCCCACATCTGGCCGGTGCGATGGTCATAGCACGTCATCGGATCGCCTTCGACCGTGGACCGAAATGGGGCGGGCGGGCGCAGGAATAGATCGTTAAACGTCAAACCGTAATCCTGGCTGATGCCAATCCCGCAAAGGATGTTATTGCCGTAGTCGTTCCAGCCGCAGATGACTTCATTGGGCGTCATGTTCGTCGACGAAGCGGTCGTTTCGTTTCCCGGAGCATCGCTATTGCTGACGTCGGCCCGGGCCTCGGCCCCAAAGACGATCGAAGATCCGCCCCCACGATTTTGGGGCTGCACGACCATGCGGCCCGCGAGCAGGTTTTCGAACTGGGGAGGCACCGGCTGACCGAGAGCTTGGGCAATCGCGAGGTGTTCGTTCGCCCGTTCAACCTGCCCTGCGAACCAGGACCAGATCGCCATCTGCGTATGGGCCTTCGGGTAATCAGCATCCTGATCAAGCACCGTCTCCAGCTCAATCATGGCCAGGTCGTAATTGCCTTCACGATTCAGGACGTCAGCCAGCAGGAAGCGGGCGTCGACAATTGATTCATCCAGATTCAACGCGGTGTTCAACGCAGCCCGCGACTCGGGGAGCTTTTGTTTAACCAACAGCGCCTTGCCAAGCCCCATATAAAATCCAGCGTTGTCGGGTTCCAGCAGCACGGCCCGTGTCAAAAATCGTATCGATTCGATAACTTGATTCTTGTTTAACAGTTCGTTGCCGTGCTGAAATTCGTCAGCTGCCTGGGCCCGATCCAGTCCCTGCAGGACTTGACGCGATTCGGCTGCGTCAATCGTGACCTCGTCATTTTCATAGCGCAGGCCTTGCATGGCTTCCTTCAGGAGCGCGGCGCGGTAGGGATTTCCCTTACGGTTAACCGGTTCGGCGCTGGAAGTTTTATCCGGAGTTGCCGGCGCGACTGGGGGTTCCTGGAGTTGCACGTGGTCCGTTGCTTGCTGACAACCGGTTGCCAACATGACGGCAAACATTGACACAAACAGAGATTGCCTCATTACTGCTCCTTGGTAGTTCAAGCGATTGTCATCCGGGAAAGATTATAAACCGGCCGGCATTTAAAAACACCGACGTTTGATCCGCACCGAAGCCGATTTTTGAATTATTCGCCATGGCAGAACCGGCAGACGTGCTGGATTTCGGTTCACAGGTATTGCCGCATGATGGTTCCCGGGTAGTTCCAGCGATTGTCATCCAGCCGAAGCAGATTCGTGGTACCATTGAGACCGCACACTTCTGTTCCGCTCATTTCGCATCTGTCGGCCTGCTCGTATGTCGAAAACCACGAATGTCAGTCACTGGATCAACTTGGTGAAGGCCGGTGATTCGACCGCCGCGAATCGCATTTGGCAGCATTATTTCGACCGTCTCGTGCGGTCCGTTCGGGGCCGGTTGTATGGGCAAAATCGAGCCGTCTCGGACGAGGAGGATATCGTGTTGAGCGTCTTTGACAGCTTCTACAACGCGGCCGAAAACGGGCGGTTCCCCGATTTGTCCGATCGAGATGATCTTTGGCGGCTGCTACTTCGAATGGCGGCCAGGAAAGTGGTCGACAAGCGCAGGCATGATCAACGTCAGCGACGCGGCGGAGACGTTACGCTCCATTCTTTGGACCAGGCCGGTGACGATCGAAATATTGTTGAAGCCATCGGCGACGAACCCTCTCCGGAAATGGTGCTGATGATGCAGGAATCTGTGGAACATTTTTTTTCTCATTTGGGTGTCGGGCAGCTCAGAGATTTAGCGGGTGCCAAGTTAGAAGGGTATTCAAACGCGGAACTCGCCCAGCGTTTTGGCTGCTCGGAACGGACGATCGAGCGTCGTCTGCACCTGATTCGTGAAAAATGTCAACAGGAACTGGTCGAATTCAATGAGCATCCGTCAGAAAAAACTACCCATCGCAGCCCTGGAACGCATTGATGATCTGTGCGCTGATTTTGAACGCAAGTGGCAATCCGACACGCCGCCGACGATCGAATCGGTCCTTTCCGGAGACGTTTCACCCATCGAGCGGGACGTCCTGCTGGCTGAACTCATCGTTCTGGACATCGACTACCGGCGGCAGCGAGGTGAAACTCCGACCAGACAGGAGTACCTCGACCGGTTTCCGGAAAGTTCTGAAGTAATCAACGACGCCTTGGACGAAGGCGACAAACGGACAGGCGTGTTTGAGCCGCCGACCGTAGGCCGTCTCGCGGAGCTTTTCCCGGCGCTGGAAATCATCGAGCTCATTGGCGCAGGCGGGATGGGCGCCGTTTACAAGGCGCGCCAATCGGGGCTCGACCGTCTCGTCGCGCTCAAGATTCTGCCGGAAGAATTTGGTCACGACGTCAAATTCGCATTGCGCTTTACACGGGAAGCCCGCACGCTGGCGAAACTGAGTCACCCCAACATCGTGCCTGTTTATGAATTCGGACACGTCGAAGACACCTATTACTTTCTCATGGAATTCATTGACGGTTCAACCCTCCGAGATGTTGTTAAAGCAGGACAACTGGCGCCCGAACACGCGCTGGCGATTGTGCCGCACCTCTGCGATGCGCTGCAGTACGCACACGACAAGGGCATTATCCATCGCGACATCAAGCCCGAGAACATCCTGATTGCCGTTGACGGTACGGTAAAGATCGCTGATTTTGGCCTCTCGCGGATACTTGGAAACGAGAACCACCAGGAGATGCTCACCGGGACGCATCAGATCATGGGTACACCCCGGTATATGGCTCCCGAACAGTTGGAGGGTTCGCGCGGCGTCGATCACCGTGCCGACATCTATTCGCTGGGCGTTGTGTTTTACGAAATGCTGACCGGCGAACTTCCGATTGGACGTTTCGCCGCCCCGTCGAAGAAAGTCGAAATCGACGTGCGGCTCGATGAAGTTGTCCTGCGCACGCTTGAGAAAGAGCCGCAGCGCCGCTACCAGCACGCCAGCCAGATCAAGTCGGACGTGCAATCGATTACTTCGACCAGCAAACAAACGCTTGCACGTACCGCTGTCTACGATGCGAAACCTCTGGGCGACCAGGAAACCGCGGCCGCGAATCTGGAACAACAGGAACTCGCTGGAAGAATGTTGCTGACACGCCGCCAGCTTATGGAGCGTGTCGAGAATTCCCTGCGGCCACTCTTCCGCGGGCAGATAATACAGGTGCTGATTGGCATTGCACTGATTGGGCTGGGAGTTTACTGCTGGGCTCAAAATACGCAGATTCCGCATCGGGTTGTGAGCGGAGTCATTTTGCACGTGTACGGCGTGATCGTGATATCTCAAGCGTTGCTCGTGTGCACCAGAATCCGCAGAATCGACTACTCGAAATCGGTTGTCGACATTCGCAGCAAACTCGACAGCCTGCGATCCGGCTATCTGCGTGCCGGCGTTATCATCGGGTTTGTGTGGTGGCTGATGTGGATTACCGATTGCCGTTGCCCTCGGCTTCGACGAGGTGGTGCTGTATCCGAATTCACTTGTTCCGTCGTTAGTTGTGGGGATCGTCGGTTTCGTTGTCTCGGTCTGGCTGTACTGGCGCGTGCTGAGATCTGGGAAACCATCCGCTGAATCGTGGAGAAGAAAACTCTCTGGTACGAGCATTGCCGCCGCGTATCTCGCACTCGACGAAATCGAACACGCGCAGATCCGCTGACGCATCGGACGATGTGGATCCTTGCGAATCGTTGCAAACTGTGTTCCGTTGAGACCGCAAACGACAATTGCTCAGGCAATCAAAATTCCAAAAGGCTCCTGCCGAACCGTGTACCGTCGGAGTCAACGCTGACTCTGATGCAGTCCGGCAGGAGTGTTTTTCGTTTTTTCCAAAAACTTACGTGAGCGATTAGTGGTCGTGTGCCAGCTCTTTGAAGTTGCCGGAATAGGGGGTTCCGCTGACGACGCCTGACATCGTCCCTTCGTATTCTTTGACGATGCCAAGATTTTCATGGTTGCCGACAAAGCGCGAGGCCTTGCCTTCTGGATCTCCGTCCTGAGCGCTGGGTTTGAGGGCAACCGAGAACGCTGGATCTTTGATTGCCAGAGTGACTTCTTCAGCGTCAATCGGCGTTGCGGTTTTCTCATCGTCGCCAAGGATATAAACAGTGGCTTCCTGTTTGTTATGGTCGACGGTGAACTCAACATGAAACTTGCCGCCGCCCCAGTCGGCTACGGTGCCGCCGTGTGGGCCTTCGCCATGAGCATGTCCCTCTTCGTCGTGCCCTTTGTGAACCGTACCGTCATCATGGACGTGTTCGCCCGAATCGGATTTGCCACCTCCTGATGTGTTGTCGGCGCTCTTTGAATCGCATCCGACCACGAAGGCAAATGCGGCAATTGCAACGAAAGACAAAAACTGAAACTTCTTCATTCTCAAACTCCTCGTGTTGATAAATTGCTCAGAGAACGCTCCTGAACTTTTTGTTGACTAAATCTCGTCAAGATCATCCTTGGCGGCGATCTTGACGGCATCCTTGCCACTGAACTTCCAAAACAATCCTGGGTGAATCAGGAACTCGCAAAATGTTGATGTAAACAAGCCGCCAAGGATGACAGTCGCGACTGGGTACAAAATTTCGCGACCCGGTTCCTGCCCGCCCAGCACCAGCGGCACCAGTGCGATTCCGGCAGTTAGCGCCGTCATCAAAACAGGAGCAAGTCGTTCCAAACTTCCTCGCAGGATCGTTTCCTTCGAGAACTCTTCACCTTCTTCCTTTAACAAGTGGATGTAGTGCGTCACCAGCAGAATTCCGTTGCGTACAGCAATGCCGCCCAATGAAATAAAACCAACCAGGCTGGCCACGGTTAAATCCTGCTGAGTGATAACGAGGGCGGCCACACCACCAATGAACGCGGTCGGCAAGGCATTCAGGATCTGCAAAACAATGCGAACGGATGGCATCAAGACCATCAGCACAATGAACATGCCGACCACTGAAACCGCGCTGAGGATCAAGATCGTACGCGTGGCTTTACGTTGGCTTTCAAATTGCCCCGCGAATTCGAGAAAGTAGCCCTCTGGCAAATTCAATTGGCTGTTCAGACGCGTTTGAATTTCATTGACCGCACTGGAAAGGTCGCGGCCCTGAGTATTACAACGAATCACGATTCGACGCCTGGCGTTTTCGCGATTGATGGCGTTAGGGCCAGAACCAACCTCGACGACCGCTAAGTCGCTCAATTCGACTTGTCCGCGACCATCGGGCAAGTCGATCCGCAATCGCTCAAGATTCGCATAGTCGGTTCGGTACTCTTCTTCCAATCGAATGAGCAAATCAAATCGCCGTTGCCCATCCAGAACCTGTGAGACAACTTCGCCTTGAAGAGCAGTTTGCAGAATCTTGGCAATGTAGCCCCGTGTGACACCGTGGAGTGCCAGGTCTTCGGAACGTAACCGAATGTGGAGCTCATCGGTTTGCCGAATCGGCTCAATAATTGGATCGGTCACGCCGTCGATGTTTTGAATGCTGGTTTTCGCCCTCGTCGCCAGTTCCTGCAATTTGTCCAGATCGTCGCCGTAGATCTTGATGGCGATTTGGGCGTAAACGCCGGAAACCATGTGGCTGATCAAGTGAGCCAGAGGTTGTTCCACTTCGATATCCACGCCAGGGACTTCGACTTTCAATTCTTCGAGCAGTTTGTCGATCACTTCTTCGCGACGCAGATGCACATCCGGATTCATACTCAGGATATATTCGCCCACGTTGACCGGCGAAGCGTGTTCGTCCATTTCGGCGCGACCGGTTCGGCGAACAAAATACAGGATTTCACCGTCTGGGTTATCAACACCTTTTTGCAATTCATGGAACTTGGCGTCGATGGTTGACGAGATCTGATTCGACGCGTCCAGAGAGGAACCGGGTGGCAACGTGACGTTGACTTGAACGCTTCCTTCATCGAACTCCGGCAGAAAACTGCTACCCAAATTTGCAAACATGAATCCCGCAATCGCGACTGCGATCCATGTTGCCAACAGGAGCGGGCCGGGAATCTCCATACTTAGCCTGACGAGCCAACCGCCAACGCGCTTCAGCAAACGTAGCAAGAATCCGTCGGTTTCGCGGTGCGTCGCTTTCGACGTTGGCAACAGGTAGTAAGAAAGCACGGGTGTCACGGTCAATGAAACCAGTAGGGATGACAGAATCGAAACAATGTAGGCAACTCCCAGCGGCTCGAACAATCGCCCAGCCACACCGGAGATGGCGAACAACGGAAGGAATACGAGAATGACGACGACGGTTCCAAAAACGATCGCGCTTCGAATTTCGCGACTGGCATCGTAAACAACTTGAATAGCCGGGCGCGGATTTTCTATTGCGTTGTTCTCTCTTAGTCTTCTGAATATATTTTCCACGTCAACAATTGCGTCGTCGACCAGTTCGCCCATCGCGACGGCGATCCCGCCCAACGTCATGACATTGATGGTCAAAGAAGTGTCCGTTATGTACCCGATCAAACGAAAAACCAAAGTCGTGATGACAAGCGACAGTGGAATCGCGGTAAGCGTGATAAATGTGGTGCGGAAATTCAACAGAAACAGAAACAAAACAATCACAACCAGTAAGGCACCGATCACCAACGCCTCACCGACGTTGAAAACTCCTCGATCGATAAAGTTTCGCAATCGGAACAACTCGCTATTGATGACGATATCGGCGGGCAAGGACGCTTCGACCTCATCTAGGGCTATTGCGATTTCATCCGTCAACCCCCGTGTATCGACATGCGGTTGTTTGACGATCGTAAATACCAAACCAGGACGACCGTTGACGGCACCATCGCCTCGCTTGAATTCGGCACCTTCGACAATCTTCGCAACTTGCCCCAATAAAACTGATCGCTTGTCAGTTACTTTCACCGGGACGTTTTTCAGGTCTTCGACGACTCGTCGCGAGTCGGGGCCGACTCGTCCCAGGATCCGGATCGGACGTTCAGATTCACCGGTGATGGCGTATCCGCCACTGGTATTGATGTTGCTTTCTGCCAAGACGCGTTCAACGTCTTGCAAGGTTACCCCGTAGTCAACTAAAGCCGAAGGATTGACGAGAATTTGGTACTGCTTGCGGTCGCCACCTTGTAGAAAGGCTTCGGCGACGCCTCCGACTTTCAGGAGTCGAGGCCGCACAACCCAATCTCCAAGCGTTCCCAGCTCGATTTGCTGTTGAAGCTCAGACGGAAACGTAATCGTGTGCTCAACGCCTTCGATCGCAATCAGGAAATCCGACTTTTCAAACAATTCTTGCGACGTTGTTCCGGGGAAGTTTCGGAGGTTTGAATAATTGACGCTTTCCCATGTTTTCGGCTGGTGTCGAACAACAGGTTTCCACAGTTTCAAACCGACAGCGCCATTCTCGTTGGTAATCAGTTCCGCCATCAAATCAGTTTTGCCGACCGGAGCAAGCGCACCGCCTGACGGGCCTTTTTGCCGGTACATCCCGGCGATGACGATTTGACCCATGATTGACGATGGGGGCGTCATCTGCGGATTGATACCTTCAGGCAGAATTCCCGATAACGAGGAAAGCCGTTCTTGAACAGTTTGTCTGGCTGCCCGAATCTCAGTTTCCCAACCAAATTCGATATAGATTACATTCAAACCAGCCGTACTTTGGCTGCGAACGGCTTCGACACCGTTGGCACCTAGCAAAGCTACTTCGATGGGTTGAGTGACGAGTGTTTCAACTTCTTCGGTCGCCAAGCCGGGGCATTCGGTCAGGAGAATGACACGTGGTCGATCCAAATCCGGAAACACGTCGATCGGCATCGTTGTCGCCAGATACGAACCGTATACCAATAGGATCAGGCTAACGACCACAACCAGTAATCGGTAACGAAGTGAAAAACGTATGACAGCGTCAAGCATGGGGGGTGTTTCCTTAGTGAGCTGCGTGAGTTGTGCCGTCAGCGTGGACGTGAACATCTGCACGCATGCCGCTTGCTGCTTGAGCCTTGAGAACGCGATTCAGCGATGCCGCAGAACCCTGTGCGAGATAAAATCCCGGCGTAAATTTTCCATCGTTCGCAATCACCACGTTTGATCGGTCTTGATGAAGGACTTGAACTGAGATCCGGTTGAATAGATCGCCGTTTTGTTGGAACACGTAGGCTTCCGGGCCTTCTTGAACGACGGCGCCTGTCGGGAGAACGAGTACGTTTTCGATTTGTTCAACAGGAACATGAATCAGGACGCGTTGGCCGGGGCGGAATCGCCAGACGACAAAAGGTCTTCCATCTTTTTCGTATACCTGGGATTGGTTTGTTAACGGAATGAAGAAATCAAATGTACGACTGTTTGGATCAGTGGTATTGGCCAGGTGTCGGATCTGAAATTCCTGTTTCAATTTTGTCCATTCATTGGGGGCATCCTCGGTGAATTCGACTTCAACCAGCCATTCGTTTTTGGCAGCACGAGCAAGATTGGAAGCCTCTTTTTTGAAGGCGTAACCCTTGACGTATAGAGAATTGTGATTGGCGAGTACGGCCAGCAATTCACCAGCCTGAACTTGCTGTCCCAGATCAACTTTGAGGTCTTGAATTTCAAAGAAGCCTGCTTCCGCAAGACTAACCGTCTCCATGAAACCAACAGATGTAAAGTCACTCTTCGATTCGGAAATAGCTGGGGCTTTGACTTCAATCGTCGTCAGAAAGTTTCCAGTTTCGATTTGTTCAATCTGATCCGGTCGCAAACCGCGGGAAAGTAAATCCTGGCGATGGGCGTCGATAAGGGCGGCCTGTCGACTTGCTTGTTGGTTCAATTCCAGAACACGTTTTCCAGGGATTACGCCCGAGCTAACGAGATCGGCTATCCTCGCGATCTCTTTGTTGACGATTTCCGTTTCGCGAATTGCTTTGAAAAGTTCGGATTGGGTTTGCTGAAGCGATTCGCTCACGAGACGAAGCGTAAACAGCTGCTCACCGGGTTGAATGATGTCGCCTTCAAAGGCGTGAACTTGGGTTACAACGCCGTCAATCGGCGAAGTGATACCGCGATCAGTTACGCCAGGCCGATCAACAATGACACCGGGGATCTGAATCTTCCGCCAGTAGGTTTGCATTTTGACTGGCTTTGCGGTCAAGCCAAGGTTTTTTCTCGCCTGTTCACTGAGCTTGAGAACTTTGGCTTCTTCAATCGGAGGATTGACTTCTTCCGCTGGTTGTTCTTGCCCCGCGTTACTGTTTAACAGGGGAAGCCAGTGATCCTGACTGAACCAGGCACCGACACCCACGCCCACTATCACGACAAGGCAGGCGAGTGGTCGCCAGATATGGCTACTTATCTTTAAGCGCATTGATGTTCCTCAAACACATTCGTAGCCTGCAAAACAGACTGCCATTTTCTTGGGATCGTTGGATTGAAAGGCTTAAAAACCAATCAAATAGAAAGCAAATCAACTAGATGAACAGGACTTGCTGTTTTAGAGAAGCAAACGGCGTGTTTGCAGAAAGATGGCGCAGTAATACGGCGTGAATGGCCCAGCCCGAGTAACGTGTGCTGGACGTTCCGAGTTTGCAATTCGCGGTATCGCAACGTCTGAAAACAACGTTGCGACGGACTGGACGTCTACGTTTAATTGATTGAGCGAAATTTGAAAATTGTCATGTTCGCCAAAATACAACGCGTCACTGTCGTGGTCGACAGGCAAGTTCGCTTCGAAATCCAAACCAGATTCAGAGTCGTTGACGGGCAACTTATCCGAATGCTCGTGTTCAACGGGTTCGCCGTGATGATGGCTGTGAGAATCGTGACCTTCACCCGATAAATGAACATGCGATCTTGCCGAATGATCGTCAGGTTCTCCACCATGATGCGCATGCGCACAGCACATCGCCGCCTGATTGGCAAGCAATGCAGGAACGAGCATCAGACATACGATTCGACGGATCATATCAAAAGTTATCTTCAGCAAAGCCTGCGGGTTGAATAACTAAAACTATATCACTTAATGCGTCTGGGACAAATAGAAGACGAAATCAACTCGATAATCAGGACCCCAATGGCGATTCAAACACGCATAAACGATTCAACCGGCAGGACTACCGAACCTGCATTTTACGAACGAAAGCGCCCAACAACCCCGCCAGCATTGGATGCAGCTCACCGGGATCACGATAGGCTCCCATGTTTGGATTATCTTTCGACTTAACCACTGTGGCACCGAAGTGCCGCCGGGATAATTCTAGTCAGCACTTTCGTCGGCCGTCTTTTCCGATTCGGCTGGCTCTGCTGCTGGTTCGGGTTCGGCTTCACCAAACAGGGGACCAGCTTCACCCAAACCGCCTTTAAGGTCGGCGCGAGGAATTGACGTCCCGGAAGTACCGCTGCTGACTTGTGTGTCGCCTTGCTCTTCGGCGGCCGCCGCTTTTTCCTCTTCTTCGGACCACTCGACGCGGCGTTTGGAAAGCCCAATCTTGCGTTCTTCGGTGTCGACGCGAAGGATCTTGACCTCCAACTCGTCACCGACTTTGACCAGATCTTCCGGGTTTTCGACTTTGTGGTCAGCCAATTCGGAAATATGCAGCAGGCCTTCCAGTCCGTCTTCCAGTCCCACAAACACACCGAAGTTGGTGATTTTGGTGATGTTGCCTTTGATGATCTGGCCGGGCTGGTAACGACCCGGGATATCGGCTGTCCAGGGATCTTCGTTCATCTGTTTCAGACCGAGTGCAATCCGCCGTCGGTCCGTGTCGACGGTCAGGATCTTGCATTCGATTTCCTGACCCTTGTCAAGCACCTCGTTGGGGTGGCTGATCTTGCGCGTCCAGGACATGTCGGAAACGTGCAGCAATCCGTCGATACCTTCTTCGAGTTCGATAAACGCCCCGTAATTTGTCAAGTTACGAACGCGCCCCTTGATGACTTCGCCGATCGGGTATTTGGTTTCAACCTTGTCCCACGGGTTCGACTGGGTCTGCTTCATGCCGAGCGACATTTGTTCACCCGATTTGTCGATGCCCAACACGGCAACCTGGATTTCGTCACCGATATTGACCAATTCGCTGGGGTGATTCACCCGCTTGATCCAGGACATCTCCGAGATATGGACGAGGCCCTCGATGCCCGGTTCGAGTTTCACGAACGCACCGTAGTTCATCACGTTGACGACTTCGCCCGCGTGAACGGTACCGATCGGGTATTTTTCCTCGACGTTGTCCCACGGGTTGGGCAACATCTGTTTCATGCCCAGCGCAATTTTGATTTTCTCGCGGTCGATATTGAGGACCATAACTTCGAGTTCCTGGTCCATCGAAACCATTTCCGAGGGGTGCGAAATGCGGGTGTGCGACATATCGGTGATGTGCAGCAAACCGTCGATGCCGCCGAGGTCGACGAACGCGCCAAAGTCGGCGATGTTCTTGACGATCCCCTTACGAATCTGTTTGACTTCCAGTTCCGCCAACAGTTTTTGCTGGGCGTATGTCCGTTCTTTCTCAATCAGCGAACGGCGGCTGACGACGATGTTGCGTCGTTGTTCGTCAATTTTTAGAACTTCGCACTGCACGACGCGGCCAATGTAGTCGCCGATATCGCCGGGACGACGAATGTCGACCTGGCTGGCCGGCAGAAAGACCTGGACGCCAATGTCGACGAGCAAGCCACCTTTGATTTTTCTGGTGCAGGTACCGGTAACAATATCGCCTTCCTTGACTTTCGAGATCACGTCTTTCCAGTGGATGATGTGATCCGCTTTCCGTTTGCTGACGGAAATCAATCCAGCCGGATCTTCGGCGGCACCCGATTCGTCTTCGAGGTCTTCGATCAGGACCCGGATGATATCTCCAACTTTTGGCGGATCGGAATCATCCCATTCGTTACGGGGAATGGTGCCTTCACTCTTGAAACCAACATCGACCACGACTGCTTCGTTATCAACGCGAACAATTTTGCCTTCGACGATTTCATTCATCGAATATTTTTGTTCGGCGCCAATGCCATCGGGAAAATAGATATCGTTGATATCCAGTTCGTCCAGTTCGTCAGCGGTGGTGGAAAACAGATCGCCCAATTCGTGCGAAATGTCGTCGTCTTCAAGCGTGTGGATTAGGTTGCGATTTACCATGAATTCTCTTGTTGGACCTATCTGCGACGTAACTCAAACCAACTGCGATTAATAATCGGGAGGTGAGTTGAGCAGAGGCTCGATCCAGGGGTTGCACGGCAGTTTATCGCCATGACAGGGGGAACGAACTAACCAGCCGGTTCGCCCCACGATCAAGAAGGTGACAAAACCAGCCAACGAAGTCCCAAATTTATCAGATTATCAGATCGCAAGCAACAGATTAAATAAGGGAGGGTGTCTGGAAAATATAGTAAGCGGATTGGCAAAAATTGGGTGGCACAACGTCATACTTCCGAAGATCGGTTCCTGATGGACGACATATCTGTGGGGTCTGGACGGCCCATCGGTTTTGAAAAGCTCCGAATGTCGCGAACCTGCTGGCATCAGGACGGTCTCAACTGCTGACCGAATTGGCAGTTTCGGGGGTTTTGGAGATGAAATTCCGGATTTTGATTCAGATCCAGATTGCTTTGAACGCCGGTCGGTACCACAATCAATGAGTTGGGTCGCATGACGCAATGCGACGGGTTGATACCCAAACGCCAGTCACTCTACGGCAACGACAGGCGAGCGGGACGGTCTAAAAGAAAGGAGGTGTCTTTTGAATTATTTCTGTACTAGCCGACGAGGTGGCACCGCCTAAACAGGCCATCGGCGGGTTGCCTGTGGCAGCCACCGTTCGTGCAGATCTAATGCAAGGTGCACAACCGGTAATCTGGTGTGCGTTGTTTAACTTAGATCCCAAACGAAAAGCCCGCTTCCGACTCTCGGAAGCGGGCCATTTTTTGGAAACGTTCCGTCTTTCGACAAGAGCAACCCATCCGTTTTCAGAATTCATCCGCCGAGATCACTTCGCCAGCCATCCGGGTGACAAGTTTGGCGAAAACGGGAACTCCAATCGTCTCTGTCAAAAAGGCGACATGCCCATCCGCAAACAGGCTATTGATGCCGCCGCTGTGGAAAGAGTAGGGTTCGTTGTCGTTCCGCCGGTTCATGACGAAATTACAACCGTTTACCGGACCGCCACCTTCCACGCTGCCGTCCGCATTGGTGGCATCAAAACTGAACGGACCTTCGCTGTCTGCCCACCCAATGCCTTGGTCATTCGATAAATCGCCCTGTAATCTGCGGCCCCGGTAAACGTCCGGTCGACCGGCACATTCAACGATCATCACGGTATTGGATGAACCATCCAGGATACTCGCATATCCGTTGCGTGAGTTGCGGTGCATGACTGAATGGCGATTGCCGAAATCGTAAATGGAGGAGAGCAGGTGCGGATTGATCGAACTGGGCCGGACCCCCATGATTGCCTCGTAGTCAGTCGGAGCAATCGGATTTTCAAACGTCATCGCTGGCCGCGGACCATGGGCGACAGCTGACAACACCGGGGTCCGGCCGGGAGTCGACGGGCACTGAAATAACAAGACGGGAACGGCAGCGGCAGTCGGATTGGTTGCATCCCACCAATGCTCTTGGAAGTCGTAAATCTGTTGCAAATTCGTTTGCTCGACAAACGGCAGCAGCAAAGGACGCCAGCCGACGTATTTGCCGGCGGGATTACCCGGTCCCGAGGTCGTCCAACCGGAAGCCGGGAAAACTTCATGCATGGACTCAAAACACATGGCGGCCAAACCCAGTTGGCGGACATTGTTGGAGCATTGGGTTCGTCGAGCGGCCTCCCGCACGGTTTGTACGGCGGGTAGCAACATGCCGATGAGGATTCCAATGATGGCGATCGTGACGAGCAACTCGACCAGGGTAAAGGCCTTGGTTGTCTTCCAACTACCGTACATGAGACTTCTCGAATCTGTTCTGCGCCTGCGAAACTTCATTATGATTCGAAGATCGCTCTTTGTCGACAGATTTTGATCCGAGAAAATGATGATCTGCCTCGTCCTTGAGGCAGTCGATCATTATAAGCTGACGCGTTGTCTACTGGATCGTCCAGAACAGGTTGTCCGTGTTTGAGGTAAACTGCACGCGATTCGCCGTCCCGCGATAGCGCACTCGAACCTCGATTTGGTTGTCAGGTCCTACAAAGCGGGACAGATCTCCCGTGCCCGACGCCGTAATGGTCAGGTCCGGATTAGGAGCCCGATTGGCATTTTCGGTGGACACAACTTCGAATGCACCTGCGTTGTAATCATACAACGCGATCGTTTGTTCAATGTTGGATCTGGCAAAAACGGCGCCCTCAAGCGTGACGTCAAACCTGACCGGGTTGGTGGTGGGGCTGACGGCGTCGACGACGAATTCCGTGATCGCGCTCACCGAATTCGGATCACGGAAAATGCTCAAATCGACGTTATCACTGGCTTGGAGCGAAGCAATACTACCGCCTGCAAGTACTCCGCGCGATACCGACACGTCGCCAGGTGGGATCTCGATGGGTGCCGGAACATCCATGTCAACGCTCATGACAATATTGCCCTGAGCCGCGTTATAGCCGCCAACACGAATCTCGTAGTACTCGTTGGCAACCACCGGGAATGCCACTTCACTTTGTAGTGTCCCACCGGCATCGTCATTTTGCGATTCCAGAACTAGATTGGGAAATCCGTTTTGATAGCCGGAATAGATGTGCAGCATCGTGTCAAAATCGCTGCCATACGTGTTGATCATCATCGTCCCGTCGGCGGGAGCTTGGACGTACCACCAAACCGTCGCACCTGCCGGCCCCACATGCTGTTCGCCGGACTCGACCGTCGCGTCGAAATTCACGCCGGTGATAACGGCAGGGAGCGACTCGACGCTGAAGGAGCCTGACCAATAGTCATTGGGCGGGCCGACTGGGGTCGTGACGACAATCGGTCGATCCAGCCAACTGCTGTTGTTGGATGTGTACTGGTCCCCATTATTGATGTAGGCACCCAGGTAATAGGTTCCATCTGGTATGCCAGATGGAATGGTCATCGTTCTTGACGTTAAAAACCAGTTTTCCGGATTGAGTGTCGGGAAAGTCGAAGAACCGACATAGTAGTAGGCATCCCAACTGTTGATTACGGGACACAGGTACCAATCAACGCCCGGGTCCAACGCGACCGTACCCACGTTCTCAAGGGAAAAGTTACTGACAGTTAAGCTATCGCCGGGTGACACGTTTTGGGTGTTCAGGCCGGCATCGGAGTAAAACTGATATCCGTTGGAGTAGTACAACTGGATGTCCAAATCCGTCTGGCCCACAATATTCGCCGGGAAGGCAGCTCGGATGGCGGAGCTGTCGTCCATTTGAATTCGATTGTAGGAGCGATATTTCTTCTGCATGTAGTTCATCACCGACATGAAATTGAATTGGTGATCCAGTCCCCAGGCATGCCCCAGTTCATGCGTCAAGGTTTGGTCGAGGGGCCAAACATTGGGGTCGTAGTACACGCCGAAGTCGTCGGTAGACCAAGCATAGGCCGGGTTGCAGGCAATGTCAGCCTCGATACTGAAGCCGGTGCCATCCCACCTTAGCCAGCAGATCGCTAACTCGTTGGCTCCCCAACCCGCTCCAAATTGGGCAAGCATCGTAGCGCTATCGGGAAATCCACACATGTCATAACGATCGTTTTGCCACGCCCAGTCTCCAGTGGGGGCCATTACCTGGTAGATGTTGCCGTACCCATTCCAGTAGGACATTTGATATTGATCGTGATATCGCAACCATTCTGGAAACGAAGCGGGCCAGGGATTAAACACGATCGGGACGTTCTTGGCGCGATGGGAATAGGACCATTCGGTGGGTGGCAGACCAAGCGGTTGATCACCGCCCTCGTCGGATTTGGATTCGCCCCCGTCTTTGGGTTTGAATTGCGGTGCCTCATGCGTCGGGCGTTGCTCAAGCACTTCGTTTGCTGATTCCGGAGCAGATGTTTTCGACGATTTGGCCTTTGAGTTTGCGTCATAGGGTAACGCAGGCAGATCCTGCAAGATATATTTCTGCGACTCTGGCTTCGGCGAGCGATCGGGAAGCGGTTTACTTTTGGCGACAGGTATTTCTGCGCGAACCAGATTGACCAGTTCCTCAAAGCCCAATGTTTGCCCGGCGTCGCTCAAAATTGGCTGGTTCAAGCCGTCAATGGCGACAGGTTTGTCCGCATCGGGAACCTCGAGGGCTGAAAACTTGCCCTGGTACATTCCGGTCACCGGGCTGAACAACGGGATGGCGCTATCTTCGACCATCAGCAGCACCACTTCACCGACTTGAAACTCCGGTACGTCAGAAACGGATTGTCCCTCTTCGGGCAGCTGGCCGCCAGCAAACGTCAGCTTGATGGTCTTGTCGTTGTGCTGGCCAAACAACACGTCATCCACCCGGAAGACATAATCGGTCACGATCAGGTTGCCTTTGTCATTCCAGCGGGCATTCTTTTCCAGGACCGCGCCGACAAAGATCAATCCGGAGCGTTGGATGACCTCCTCTCTCTGCATCGGGACGACGTCCGCCAGGCAGGGTACAACAACGCAAAACTGCATCAACAGCAAACTCCACGCAAGCTTGTTTCTCATTTCTTTCTCCCCTTTTTGTTGAATCGTTCTCTTTCGCCGCCTTGGTATCGCAACGCCTGAACGAACCGAACAAAAAAATTGAACAAAAAACTGCGAGAATAGCGGATTGCCAACGACTCATTGGGGAATGCCGTAGCAGATTCCATCTTCGTTTAACCGCGTGCCCAGCGGGCCGCGCTCTCTACGCTTGAAGTGCGAGGCGTTGCCCACGCGGATAAACGACGGAAACCCCCATCCCGGATGGCGGAATTATTTCTGAGGAGTGGAACGAAGATTTTCGAGAAGTTCGTTGAAGTCGGCCCGAGTCCGGATGCCATCAAAATCCTGGCACGTTTCAAAATACTCCGCTTTCACCGGCGCCGATTCAACGCGCGTCCGAATCAACTCCATTGCTCTGTCGGCAAATTCATCTGACGCGGATCGAAGTTCGGGATCAAGTTGTGCAGCGAAGCCCTGAGCGGCCAGCGCAAAGGTTTGGGCGGCGATCGCAACGGTTTGATAGGCTCCCGTGTCCGACGTATCCAACTCTGCCAAGATTGAATCGGCAGCCTCGATCCCTTCCAGAACGTTGCCGGACAACACGCGTGTTCTCGCGCGCTGCATCTGGTCAAACACTTTGAATGCTGGTGGAGCTATTTCGATCGCACGATCCCAGTCGCTCAATGCCGACTCAAAATCTCCAATCCTGTTATTGAGCTCGGCGTGCGCGGCGACCGCAAAATGCAGCTTTTCCCGGGCATTCGAATCCTCCGAGTTCGATTCGAGGAGCCCCTCCAATCGCTGCAACGCCTGATTGGTCTTTGTCAACGCGTCCTGAAATCGCCCACGGGACTTCAATGCCTCCGCATGACTCAGTAGTGAACCGGCCAGATCGCTCTGGTACGATGTATCAAGTGAATCACGAGTTATCAGATTTAGCAGCATCGTTTCGGCCTGTTCCAACAATTCGATCACGCGCGGATCGAGCTTGTCGACCGTACTGTAATAAAATGCCAGATCACGAATGGTCCGCGACAGTTCGGCTTGATAACCAACGATGTTTTCGTTTTTTGCCACTACAACCGTCAGAATGTCTTTCGCCTGTTGCAGCAGGCCGATTGCCCGTTCGCTGGTCGTTGGCCATGAATGACCATTTGGCCTGACAATGGTAGGTCACGGCCAAATTCGCTGCGAGGTCAGAGGATTCCGGTTCGGCAATCAGAGCCGACTGAAAAATATCCGCGGCTTTCTGGTACGGAAGCTCGGCCTGTCGCCAAAATCGAATGACGCTGACGTAGAATTGTCCCAATCGTTGATAGCTGTTGGCCAATGCAATTTGAATGCTCCAGTTTTCCGGCAGTTCCTTGTGCAATTGCTCCAGCAACCCGATTGACTGCTGCAATGGCAATTCTGCGTTGGTTCGCTGACTGCCTTTGAGATAAAGCGTGCCAAGTGCGGTTAACGATCTGGCTTTTTCATATTTCGCACTGGCCAGGTTGCGGTACCGGTCGATCAACTGATCGGCCTGTTCGAGGGAACTTTGCAGGCATTCTGTCGCCAGTGCAACCTCGCCCAGGCGGGAGTGGATTTTCCCCAGTTCGCGGTCGCACCGTACGAGTTCCAAGGCATATTCGACGCTTTCCGGATCCGACTCAAGCAGATCGACTAGAAATTTGCGGGCCAGCGTCAGGTATTCCAACGACTCCCTCAATGTGTCATTGCCGCTTCCGAGACTTCCCAGGCGAATATACGCCAGCGCGGACTGCAGCTTGGCATCGTCCGAAACGTCGGGAACATTGACAAATTCCTTATCAAACTCGACAGCCATCTGCAACAATTCTTGTCGCAGCTGTTGCAATTCCGGTCGTTTTAATCGTTCATCCTGACTGACCAGCAAACAGAATCGGTCGACCGTTTCCATGACCCTGGTCAAGTTTCGTTTTGAGTTTTCGTAATGTTGTTGCGATTCGAGGCTGAGGCGGGCCGCGCGACTGGACAAGGCAGCCGTAATCCCGCCCGCCAACAGACCCACGACTAACAACGCTGCGATCAATCCCGTGTACAGCTTATTGCGCTGGCACCAGCGGACCGTGCGGTGGAGCATCCCGACAGGACGCGCCGATACCGGCCGATTGTCGAGGAAGCGCTGCAGATCTTCCTGCAATAATTGGGCCGACGCATACCGGTTCAGCGCGTCTTTCTCCAGGCATTTCAGACAAATCGTCTGCAGGTCGACTGGCAAGCCGGGGACCAGTCGCGAGGGGGCAACCGGTGGCTCCGCGAGGACCTGTTGCATCGTCTTGAGTGGATGGGTGGACAAAAAAGGTGGCCGACCGGTCAGCAACGAATAAAGAATTGCGCCCAGAGAATACACGTCAGCGGCCGGCGTCGTTTCCAGGCTTGAGTCGATTTGTTCGGGAGCCATGAAGCTGGGAGTGCCCAGAATTTCACCCGCACACGTGACATCTGCCCGAGATGAATCCGATTCTCCATGAAACACCTTTGCCAATCCAAAGTCGGTGATCATCGGTTCAACAGCAAGATCCGCCAGATTGCGATCACCAGTACCGTCACCGGACGAATGTTGTGAGATCGTCGCCAGCAACACGTTCATCGGCTTGAGATCACGATGGAGTACGCCTTGCTGATGAGCATAGTGAACCGCCGCTGCCAGCTTTTGCACGATCGTCGCTGCGAGCTTTGCCGATTGCGGTTGCCCTCCGCAAAACTGGGCCAGGTTGACACCATCCACCAACTCCATCGTCAGGTAAGGCTCGTTGGAACATTGACCAATTTCAAAGATCTGGACGATGTTGGCGTGCCTCAGGCGCGCCGCGGCTTCGGCTTCGCTTTGAAATCGTCGCAACTGTTCGGGAGACGCCTGTGCGCCGGCGTGCAGAAGTTTGAGAGCAACAGGCCGTTTGAGCCGGTTGTCATTAGCGCGATAAACAACTCCCATGCCTCCCCGTCCGATTTCGGCGACGATCGAGTAATGGGAAAAGTCCAGAGGCCCAGCGCTGGCACGCGGATCGGAATGAGACGGGCTGGCGACAGCTTTGGTCGGAATCGAGTTGCTCCACAGCGTTTCCGCGTGGGGGCCATTCGCCAGACCAGCGATGTCCTCGACGGGTTGATCTGTCAAGGCGAGATGGAAATCAATTTGCTTTCGGACATCGGTTGAGTACCGGGGAAACTGAGCCGCAAATTCCCCAGGATCGGGTTCTTCTCCCATTTTTCGACGATAAAGGTATTCAGCAAAGATCAGGTCGACCGCGGCTTCGGCGTTTTCATTTAATACCGAAAATTCTCGGAAGTACCAATGCGACGAAATCGGCTCCCCGGCATGCAAGCGAAATTCCAGGTCAAATCTCAGCACTCTACCCAGCTGATTCGACGAAGTTAGCTTGTGTTCATCGACAAATTCGCCAACGTTGGGCGCCGACCCGGACTGCCACAGGTCGCAAAATTGAATTACCGGATCCATCAACGCCAAATTTCGTTTGTGCGGGTCGGTCATGCAAAGATCATCGTGTTAACAGCCTGGATTCAAAGATTGCGTTAGTCTGCCCTCGCATCGTCCACTTGTTAATCGCAGCTTGTGCCAAAAACGAACATGCGTTCGCAATTTATTTTGTTTCGTCATTCCCCCAAGCCAAATTGCTGGATAATCCGCTCGGTCGCGCGCGCCATTTGAACGCGGCGCCCCGCGGCGGTGCCTCCCATTTGCTGTGCGATTTGCTCCCAAGTCCTGTCTTGCGACCGCAGGTCGGCAATTTGCCGTTCATCTTCGGACAACGCTTGACGGCATCGTTCGACAACCTCGGCAAGGGAAATCGCCTGGCTGGATGTCTCGGCAAAATCGCGCTGGGATGCCATGGTTGCGGAGTCCATTTCGACTCGATTTCCGTCTCGTTTCAGGGCCAGCTGTCGCCGCGCGGTGGAGATCAGTTTATTTTTGGCCATCGCGACCAACAAGCCAACGAGCCGTCGTGGATCCTCCAACTCATATTCTCCGCCGCAGGTGCGGACAAAGAAGCTACACATCACCGACTGCGCGATATCCGTCGAGTCAAACAAGCGTTTTAAACGGCTGTCATCGAGAAGCAGTCGCACTTCGCGACGAATCAGGGGCTCGTATTCCTTAACGAATTCAGTGGCCGCTAATTGGTCGCCCGCGCGAATCCTCAGCATCAACTCTTTGAACGATTCCACGTCCAACATGGTGGGCTCCGACGGCGATGAGAGAGAAACGTCCGCTCGACAGATTATAGCCGTCATCACCTCGGTCGGGACAATCCACGCCCAGATAATTTACCCAGGCGGATTGAGTTGGTAAGCGGCGCGGCACTAGTTGGACAGCGCCACTTTAGTCCCCTCTCCCGCCGACACGTGAGGGTCCGGGAGAGGGAAGCATGGGATTCCTTGCGGAATCCACAACCCTCGCCCGCCGCTGAGACGGCGACCTCTCCCAGCTTGGGAGAGGTTCATCACCAAAAGTACTCGCAATGCACCGCACCTCTGGGACCAAAGCGTGAAAGAGCCAAGTCTCTAATAAATCTCGAATTTCTCGAGCAGGCGATACAGCGAGCGACGGTTGATCCCCAGCGCGCGGGCGGTTCGGGTCTTGTTCTTGTCACAGCGTTCGTACGTCTGAAGCACGTGCAGACGATTCAGGGTGTCCAGGTCGACCTCGCCGTTGGTCGCCGTCGCCACCAAGGGCTGCGGTTCGGATTCAACAATCGCACTCGGCAGGTTCTTGAGTTCGATGCGGTTGTCTTCGGCCAGAACTTTTGCACGTTCGATCGCATTTTGGAGCTGGCGCACATTTCCGGGCCAACTGTAACGGTTTAACCGCGTCATGACATCGTCGTCTATCACCCAGTCCTCGCCAGCAAACGCCTTGGCCAACTGTTTGATATCACCGGTCCGTTGCCGTAGCGGTGGCAGGTGGATACCCAGCACATTGATTCGATAGTACAGGTCTTCGCGGAATTTCTTGTCTTGGACTTCCTTTTCCAGGTCGCGATTGGTCGCCGCGATGACTCGCACATGGACCCGACGCTCGGTGACTGAACCGACTCGCCGCATGGTTCCGTCCTCCAGGACGCGCAGCAGTTTTGCTTGCAAGCGCGCCGCTCATCTCACCAAACTCGTCAATGAACAGCGTGCCACCGTCGGCAACTTCAATCAGTCCCGGCTTGGCGGCAACAGCGCCCGTAAACGATCCCTTTTCGTGTCCAAACAACTCGCTTTCGAGAAGCTGATCTGCCAGGGCCGAACAGTTGATGACGACCAACGGGCGATTGGCAAGCGGGCTGGCCTTGTGAATTGCCCGGGCAACCAGTTCTTTGCCGGTTCCGCTTTCACCGAGAATCAAAACGGGTTTGTCCGAGCCGGCGGTACGTTCAATCAAGCGAGCGACTTCCTTCATCGCGGGAGAATCGCCGACCATTTTGGAAGCGGGGGCTTGCCGCTTGACAATTTCCTTAAGTTGCCTGTTCTCCTTTTCCAGCTTGCTGGAATCGCAGGCACGTTGCACCAGGCGCGCCAAGTCATCCAGCTTGGCGGGCTTGGTCAGGAAATCGTAGGCACCCGAGCTTGATCGATTCGACCGCATTCTCGATCGTGCCACCGCCGGTCAGCATAATCACCTTTGGCGGGGGATCTCGCTCCATCAGTTTCTGGAGTACCTCAATTCCGCTCATTCCCGGCATGTGGATATCGAGAATCACGACGTCGAAGTTCTTGTTGGTCGTTACGTTGAGAGCTTCTTCACCGTCTTCAGCGCTGTCAACGCGAAAACCGACCCGCTCGAAATACCGCGTTGCAGAATCGCGGAAGTCGGTTTCGTCGTCGACAATCAGCAAATTGATATCGACCGGCTTGACTTTGGAATCAGCGGCCGGCTTCAATTTCTCAGACATTGGGTTGGGCGTTTTCTCTTTCAATGCGACGTTCATTTTTACCTTAACCTTTGAGTTTCACTCACGGATGCGATGGAAACAAGCAAGTCATGTCTTCAGATCCGCGAATTGTTGACTATTTTGCCGCTGACGAAGCACCATGACGGGGCAGGGGGCTCGCCGCAGCACCACCGACGCAACACTTCCCAGAATTCGTTGGAGCCCTTGGCGTCCGTGCGTGCCCATCACCAACAACTGGGGCTCGCGCTTTTCGACAAATTCCAGAATTTTTTCCGCCGGCAGCCCCGAGAGATGATGATGGTGGATTGTCACCCCGGGTTCGTTGGTGGTCACTTCGCGAAAACGGTGATTGTCCTGGATAATCGTATTGGGCGAGCCAAGATAACCGGGCCAAGCCGCGTTGGATGGATCTGGAAACAGCGTTACATGCAAAAGATCGAGATCCACTTCAAACTGTTTGGCAAAGCTGGCGGCTAAATCCACGACATCCTGGTCAAAATTGTTAACGTCGATGGCACAAGTTACACCATTTTTGTTCATGATGTTGTCCCTTCATCGCTTCCTGTATCATGCTTGTTCGATTCGCGTGATTTAAGTTGGCTGCGGCCTCCAGGGAACTGCTTCGAAACCGTGTCTATGACTGGAAACCGCAGCCTCGAAAATTCAGGTCAACTGGTCGGGACGGATACCGTCGACTTCAACGCCAGCACAGGACACTCCGCCTTACGAACGACCGCTTCGGCAACACTGCCCATCAACAAGCGACCAAGTCCGGTGCGTCCATGAGTTCCCATCACGATCAAATCAACGTTGTTTTCATTTGCATACTCGACGATCCGGTCTGTGGGTGATCCGCACTCGACGACGTGCGAAGCTTTCACGCCATCGACGGTTGGCCGAATTGTTTTGAGTTGTTTCAGGTCCCGCTTCTCGTCCTGCTCGGGATCGACATACGCGTACGAACCAAACGGCACATCCGGCAAAAAAACGTGCAAATAAACAATTTCGGCACCCGTCGATTTCGCGAGCATCGAAGCATAAGCATTGGCTGATTGGTTGAAATCAGAAAAGTCGATAGGGCACAGAATTTTCTTGATGTCCATGTTGACCTCCACAATTGAGACGCGGCAGACACATGGAAGCAAGAGGCGTGCCAGAATCACGAAAGTTATGGCGCGGCCGCCCGTGCGAGTCCCGAAACTTCGTCCGACCAGACGTCGCGGCCCGTGACGCTGGTTTGAAGCCGAAAAAACCGGCTGTTGTCAACGACGCCAGTTACAGAAGCGGAAAAAGGATTTGCGATAGTTCGTCGCTGCCAGCTAAAGTTTTCCGGAAGATGTGCGAATTCGCTCACATTCTGGCCTGTCTCCACAGAGCGATTCAAATCGAGTTACTGCGGTCGCAAGGGGATTTCCACGACAAACCGCGCTCCTCCCAAGTCCGAATCTTCAACCCGGATCCGGCCATCATGCGCCTCGACAATTCGATTCGAAATGGCCAATCCAAGTCCCGTGCCTTTTGTTTTGGTGGTGAAAAATGGGGCGAAGATGATCTCGCGATTTTCCTCGGCAACGCCTTCGCCGTTGTCCGAGAATTCGATTCGAATGATGGGTTTCGGATTCGTATCGTAGACTGCCTTGACCTGAATCTCGCCCGGATCTGAACACGCAAACAGGGCATTTTCAAGCAAGTTTCGAAACACTTGGCGCAATCGATCAGGGTCGACGAAACAGCGTTCGGGGAGATCGTCGGATTGTTTGATCGTCATTCGAGGTTGCCCATTGGCTTGCCGCGCTTCCAGCACTTGCTGCCATGTTTCGGTGATTAGCGAGGGCACCGAACAGGCCCTGCGTTCGAGGCTGATTGGGGCCGAATATTCACGAACTTCTTCGAGCAAATGATGAACATCGTCGAGTGCCTTTTGCACTTTACGAACGAGTTTCAGGCTTTCGGGCATTTCGGCCAGGTCGAGCGACAACTCGGCCAGGCACGCATGGCTCCGTTGAAACGCATTGCGAGTTTCATGAGCAAGTCCCGCGACCATCTGACCAATGGCCGCGAGCCGTTCACTGGCGAGCAGCTTTTGCCGGGCGACCTCAATTTCAATCAGGTGCTTTTTCCGCTCGACCAACCGACTGAGCACTGATCGCAACAACTCCGGATTGATCGGCTTGACGAGGAAAGTCATAGGCACCGCGGCGCAAAGCCTTGACAGCCGTATCAAACTCTCGCATGCCCGTAATCACAACGACCGGAATATCGGGCTGATGCTTGACGATTAACGCAATCAGTTCATCACCGTCGCCGTCAGGCAAGCGCCAATCGACGATGGCCGCATCAAACGAATTCGTTTCGATCGCCTGAATCGCAGGCAGGCAATGCGATGCCGAGGTTACCCGGTATCCGTCGAGTGACAAAATGTCTTCCATGTTGCGACGAATATCTTCATCGTCTTCGACAATCAAAACTGAAAAATTTTTGGGCACTGCGTGTGAACTCGTATTCGTTTACGGGCGATCAGGATTGTGTGACTCGGGATAGGTCCACGTTACGGAGGGCTGTGATTTTATTCCTGCATTGCACCTTCACCGTACCCGCGTCTGTCCCTGACACGGAAAAACCGCCGTAGCCGCGTCTGTCCCCGACACGGAAAAACCGCAACTCGGACGTAGTGTCAGTCTGGGACAGACTGACCTACGCAAAAAGTCACAGTCGCGGAGTGACGCGGTAACAATAAACTCAGTACTTCGCAACGGCAACTGCCGCTGGATCCGCCGATACGTCAGCATAGCCCAGCAGGTTTCCCCCGGCCAGACGGCGCGAACACGCCAGCGCGAAACGGGCCGTTGCGTGGCGGGATTCCAGGCACAAAAAAGCGCGAGCAGGGATGAGAACTCGCGCTCATTGATCCGACAATGACACCTCTCTGCCGGATTCACAAAATAGTTCAAGAGGAGATTTTGATTTTGCGCGGTTTCGCTTCCGGGGATTTAGGGATCACGATTTTAAGTACGCCATCCTTAAATTCTGCAGCTGTTTCATCTTCGTTGACCGAATTTGGCAGTACGACAGATCGGGCAAAACTGCCACTGTAGCGTTCAATCCGATGATATTGCTTTTCCTCGTCCTTTTCTTCGGACGATTCTTCCCGTTTACCTCGCACGGTTAACGTGTTGTTATCGATTTGAATTTCCACGTCGTCCGCGGATACGCCGGGCAAGTCCAGTTTTACTTCAAATGCCTGCTCGGTTTCTGCAACGTCCATCGAGGCCTGCATCATTTCCGTCAGCCCGCCTCCGTTACCTTGGAGGTACTGATCGAAAAAATCTTCGAACAGGTCTCGTGGCAAGAGGCTGCGAAAAGGGGAACTTTTGCGGGCGACAGATTTCGGTTTTTGCTTTGCAACAGATGTTTTCATTTCAAGCTTCCTCCTGTTCAAGAAATACTGGGACGGATTCTGTCTTTCTCACTGGCGTAGCTCAAGGGTTAGTTAGAGTTCGTTCGCGGTCTCGGGAATCAATTCGGCCTCCTCAACCGCTGTCATGTCGGGGTACAGGCCACAAGGACTTTTGACAACCAGTTGGTTGTCGATGCGAACGCCTTGGAGTTGCCGAAGTGTCTCCTGGGCAAGTTGTTTCAGGTAAAAAGTCGGCACGCAACCAACGAGGCACAAACTTTGATCAACGTAACGGCAGGAAACCCACCGCTTTTTGCCACGAAAATGGGGATGACATTCAAGCAGTTGTTCGGCCCGCTTTTCCAGTTGCCGAATCTCAGCGTCGCGAGAACCAATTCGCGGAACCGATTTTGCAAAGGAAGAGGCTGAAGGCAGAATGCTGCGATTGAACCGCGGCAATCGAACTCTCCAACCATCTTTGGACGTGACAGCGATCATCATATTGGCCCCGTTGGTTGTATTCGTGCAGAACATCACACCGACAAACGTCGATTGTTAATTCCGTAGCAAGGAGTGTGCCAATTCCGAGAACCATTTTCTGGCCCGTGAAAACACGTGGCTGGAAGAAAACTGCTGTGCTTGAGAGTGTGCCCGGGCGGTATTGATGCGCCTAATCGCACAGTAATCTCCGTTCGGGAAGAGCCCGAATGTGGCGAGGTTAAGCGATCGCAACGTCAGAATTATGGTCCGGCGAGTTCGAAAAATGGTAGCGGCACGGCGCAAGCCGTCCGATGCCTTTTTTCCGAGGTCGTTTGCGGTCACCGGCGAGCTGCTCGGCCGCTAGACGACGACCTCGTCGATCAAACCTAGCAGCTTGGCAACATCAACTGGCTTCCGAAGGACTTTCCAGGTGCCGGCGGCTTTGGCACGTTGGACACCGTCGTCGCCCGCGTAGGCGGTGATCATGATCGCCCGCAGACCGGGCTGACTGGCGACGAGCTTCTGATACAGTTCCACTCCGTCCATTTTCGGCATCTTGAAATCGAGCAGGCACAGATTGAATGGACAGTCGTCATGCGAACAGGAGCTGCGAAGCTTTTCCAAAGCGGTGTGCCCGTCGGCCGCCGTTTCGATTCGATAGCCATGATCGGAGAGGATATCGGCAAGATTGGCCAAGCTATCCTCGTCATCGTCGACGATCAGAATCCGATAAGATTTTTCGTGAATGGCCATTGAGAGTGCGTATATACGACCGGAAAGTACCCGCCTTTATTCTAACGAACAGCCCCGACAAGTCCACGAAGCTGCATACGGGCAATTCGACGAATACGTGCTTGTATTACAAAGCTGCCCAACTAAGCCGTTGGCTGCACATGATTTACGCCGCTGTCGACAGAAGTTGTCCTTCGCTTCGCATGCTTGCGAACGCTGCCTCGGCGAGCCTGAATGGCGTCCCAAGTCGGCAGGATGAAACGTATACAGGCTGCAAAACAGCATCGAGCAAACCCAAAAGACCAGAATAGCTTTCATCAATCTTTCTCCTGTTGATATGGCCGATATCACTCAACCGCTTTTTCGTCGTGTCAGCAAAAGCGAGTAACTGGAACTGGACGATATGCGGCAAGTAGAATGCCAATGTTCCGAGGGTGCGGCCAAATATCCCTGCGGATCGGCGAAATTGCCGGTTTGGGGCAAACTGCGGCAAATTCTGGTCTCCAAATATGGGCGATACCGCACACAGCACGCCTCCGTTTGGCACAATCGTCGATTGATCCAACCCAGTTTTTTCCGTTTACGTCGATGGCATTCAACTTGCAGAACGGCATGATCCGCGACCGGCGCTGCGGCTCCTCTGCGGCAACCACTTGGTGGCAATGTTTCTCGCCTTATCTTGAAACCAGCTCGGAAAAGATGTGACTCCGACCGAACAAGACGATTACCGATCCAAGATGCTCGAGGCCATTCACCAAACGGCCGTCGATGCAATCGTTACGATTAATCAAGCAGGCCAGATCGAGTCGGTAAATCCTGCCACCGAAAAACTGTTCGGTTACGAGGCCAATGAGCTGGTGGGTCAGAACGTCAAGATGTTGATGCCCAATCCCTATCAGCAGGAACACGACGGCTACATTCGCAATTACCTGTCGACAGGCGTTAAAAAGATTATCGGAGTCGGTCGCGAAGTCCCGGGGAAACATAAGGACGGAACCATTTTTCCGGTTCACCTGGCAGTCAGCGAAATCAAAGTCGGTGATCAGGCGTTGTTCACCGGTATCATTCGCGACCTTACAAAATTCAAACTCCTGGAGGCTCAGCAAACGACGCTCGGCCGGATTATTGAGGACTCGCTCAACGAGGTTTACATTTTTGATACGGACAACTTGCGATTTATTCAGGTCAATCACGGTGCCCGGCACAACCTCGGATACAGCCTGGACGAACTTCGGGAATTGACGCCCGTTGATATCAAGCCGGAGTTTGACGAACCGGCGTTCCGAAAACTGCTTGAGCCCCTGTTGACGGGCAAACAGGAACAGATGCATTTCGACACTTGCCACCTGCGCAAGGATGGCACGACATACGAGGTCGAAGTTCATATGCAATTGTCGACTTATTTGAACAAGCCAGTTTTCGTGGCCATCATCCTGGATGTTACTGAGCGACGCAACGTCGAGCGATTGTTCAAACAACAACAGCAAAAAATGCAAGTCGAACTGGAACGGCTGGTCGAAACTCGAACCGCCGAATTGCGTCAGGCGCAAGCTGATTTGGTGAGCAGCGAAAAATTCTCGACTTTGGGAAAAGTCGCCGGCGGAATCGCCCATGAAATTCGCAACCCGCTCAACGCCATCAAGACGTCCGCCTATTACCTGATCAACGCGAAAGACCCTTCCGCGGAAAAAGTCGCAGAACATTTGGATCGTATCGATCGCCAAGTTACCCAGATCGACAACGTCGTAACCGCTTTGTCGGATGTCGCCAAATTACCGGAAGCGAAATTGACACCGGTTGATATGGAAAAAATTGTCCAGGCGGCTGTCAGCTCGTCCAATCTGCTGTCCAATATCCATGTGACGTTCGACCTGCCCGAGGATTTACCGAAAGTGCTGGTCGATGAACAACAAATCGTGATTGCGATCAAAAACCTCATCCGCAATGCCCGCGAGGCAATGGAGCAGGGGGGGACCTTGACCATCAGTGCCACCGCGGGAGACGAACGAGTCGAGTTGACCGTTTCTGATACGGGAATCGGTGTCCCGCTGGAAGATATCGATCGCATCCTCGAGCCCTTGTACACAACCAAGGCCCGCGGCATGGGGCTGGGTTTGTCGATTACCCGCGCCATCGTCGAAAAAAATCTCGGAACGCTTCGTATTCAAAGCGAACCGGGCAAGGGCAGCCGGTTCAGCATCGGCCTGAAACGGCATGCCGAGGAATTGGCCTAGCAGCGTGGACCAGTCTGTCCCAGACTGGCACCGCGCCCGCGTCGCGGTTTTTCCATGACCGTGACCGGCGTGGCTGCGGCGAAGAGTCGATCAAGAACAAACTCGCAACCTCGCCTGGCAGGTGAAGTCCATCCACACCGCTGCGAATTTGCGTTCAGATTGGTAATTACCGAGATTCGACGGGAAAAAAAGTTGTCATTTTTGATGCCAGCCCGGTGTGTTAGACTGCACGCCGGCTGCGAAACACTTCCACTACCGCGAACCAAACAGGCACGGTGTTTGCACCATGCCTTTCAGGCAACTTTTAATCGTTAGAGACAACCATGGAACCGTACAAAAATATTCTGTTGGCTACGGACGCACTTAAGGAAGCGAGCGCGGCCGCTGAAACGGCTTGCAACCTGGCCAGACAACACGGCGCGAAGCTCACTATCGTGGATAGTTTGCGGCCGCCCTCGACAGCATCGCGGTGGTTTTCGTCAAACGCGGATGACGTTTTTGAAATGGTCCTCGCCGACAAACAGGATCGGTTGGACAAGATAACCGAGCGAATCAAGAAGCAGGGGCTCAACGCCGAGAACAAACTGTTGATTGGCAAATCGTCCGAAGAAATCACACGGGAAGCCATTCGCATCAACGCGGACCTCGTCGTGCGATATATGAAAGGCACCCGCAGCCGACATGCCGGACAATTCGGCAATACCGCTCGCAACCTGATGCGAATTTGCCCTTGTCCGCTGTTGTTGATCGGCGATAAACCTGTCGAAAATCCCAGCGTCCTGGCCTGTATCAACGCCGAACATGACGACAACGAAAATAAAGCTATCCTGATGGAAGCCGAAAAACTGTCGGCCAATAACAAAAAATTGACAGCCCTCTATTGCTGGAAGTTCTATGGTGATGAATTTCTGAAAGACCATTTTGCCGAGAGTGCCCTCCAGCAAACACTGGTCGAATCCGAACACGTCTATCGCAGCCTGTTTGAAAAATTCACGCAGCACCACGATCTGAAATCGTATGGCGATAATGTTCGCATGGAACACGGTGACCCCATTGAAGTCATCCCGGAATTTTGTCGGCATGAGGGCGTGGATGTCGTGGTCATGTCCAGCGCTTCCCAAAACCACCCCATTCTTCGGTTGTTAGGAAGCACGATCGAGTCCATCCTGGATCAACTGCCTGCTTCACTGCTGGTGGTCAAGCCAATTGGATTCAAGTCGCCAATCAAAGGTGCTGACTCCACGATCGAAATGGGTACTTAGCCCATACTCCTACTCCTACTCGTACTCGTACTCCTACTCGTATTCGTCGCACTCGTACGGGCGTCTATTTCGAGTACGAGTACCGGTTTCACTGAGTGCGAGTACCGCTATCAAGACGAACCAATTTCAATAATCAGATCCCAAAACGGGGAAATTCCTCATTGACATATCGGAATATTCCGATATATTTTAGCGGAGGATGAAAAGTATGGTCAAAAACCGAATGAAACAGCTGGATTTCGAGGCGCTGTCGGAGGCAGCCGATTGTCTCAAGACATTGGCCCACCCCAGCCGCCTGCAAATCCTGCAATTGTTGCTGTCGGGAAAACAGTACTCCGTCAACGAAATCGCCGAAGCCTGCGAGCTGGCACAACCAGCAACCTCCGATCATCTGCGGTTGATGCAACGTTGCGGTTTTCTGACCAGCGTCCGTGACGGTCGCACGGTGTACTATGAAATCGACGAACCTCATTTGCAGGAACTGATGTCGTGCATCCAAAATCGGTTCGGGTAACTTTTTTTAGGCTGATACATGCAAACATTTCGATATTTTGATATGTTCCGGGCTCCATGCCGTCGTGGGCCGCGCCGCGGCTGATTTTCGCCGGTTTTGGCACGAGCTGTGCGGGCAGATAAGCCTGTTTTGGCTGAAATCGCCAGGGACACCCCGATCTCGAAAGAATCTCAAAAGGAATCAAACCATGTTGCTCAAATACTTTTACGACCCGGCGCTGGCTCATGCGTCGTACCTGGTTGGCTGTCAAAAATCGGGTGAAGCGATCGTTGTCGATCCGGGGCGGGACATCGAACAATATCTGGCGGCGGCCGCGAAAGAAGCAATGAAAATTATTGGGGTCGCCGAGACTCATATTCACGCCGATTATGTGTCCGGGGCGCGCGAATTGGCACACCGCACAGGTGCCAGGCTGTTCGTCTCCGATGAGGGCCCCGCGGATTGGAAATACTCGTACGCCAAGGACTACGATCATCAATTCCTCAAGGAGGGCAACGTGTTTTCGGCGGGAAACGTCGAATTCAAGGTGATGCACACACCGGGCCACACGCCGGAAAGCATTTCGTTCGTCCTCACCGACAAGGGTGGCGGCGCCGACAAACCGATGGGAATCTTTACCGGTGACTTCGTGTTCGTCGGCTCGATCGGTCGCCCTGACTTGCTTGAAGAGGCGGCAGGCATCAAAGGCACAGCCGAACCAGGGGCCCGCGACCTGTTTGCGTCTCTCGCACGCTTCAAAGAGCTCCCCGATTACCTCCAAGTCTGGCCGGCTCATGGTGCCGGAAGTGCCTGCGGCAAAGGGCTTGGCGCGATTCCATCGAGCACCGTGGGATATGAAAAAATGTTCAATCCCGCTTTGCAATATACCGACGAACAGAAATTTGTGGACTACATCCTGTCCGAGCAACCCGAAGCACCGAAATACTTCGCGGTCATGAAGCGCGTCAACAAGGAAGGCCCCGCGATTCTGGGCGAAGCCGGATTGCCGCCCAGGATGCATGTCGACCAACTACTGGAAACCGTCCAGAAGGAAATGGTCATTGATACTTCCAATTCCAAGAAGTTTGCCAACGGCCACGTCAGGGGAACGATCAACCTCCAGCCAAAATATATCGCGATGTGGGGTGGCTCGCTGCTCGCTGAAGATCAACCGGTGTACCTGATCTCGGGCGAACACGATTTGCCCGAAGCCGTGCGCATCCTCCGCAAAATCGGGATCGAAAAAATCGTGGGCTACTTCGACGCGGATGAGGTTGCCGACGCGGGGCTTGATACCGAGGATATTCCTCAACAAACACCGGCAGAAATTGCCGAGCGCTTTAAAGCTGGCGAAGTTGAAATGATTGACGTTCGCGGCTTGGCCGAACGACACGAAGAGTCCATTCCCGGGTCGCACTTCAGCTTCCTGGGCAAACTACTCGACAACACGGACCAGTTTAAAGACGACAAAACGTATGTCTTTCAGTGTCGAACCGGAGGCCGTTCCATTATCGCTGCCAGCATTGCCGAACGGGCGGGTGCCAAACACGTCGTTAACCTGGCCGGGGGTATCGAAGCGTGGAAAAAAGCCGGACTGCCGGTGACGTCCGAAACAGCCGAAGTCGCTGGCGCCCGTTGACCAAGTGGATGGCAGCTTTGTTGGCTGTCGCGGTTTAACCAAAAGTAAATATTCCAGGTAGTGCCAAAACCGGGGTTTTGAAACTGCTGCTAACGAACAAAGGTCGCGAAACATGGATTTTATTATGCAACCCTGGCCCTGGTGGTTTTCGGGAATCCTCGTCGGTTTGGTCGTCCCGATGCTGTACCTGTTGGCCGGACAGGCATTTGGAATTTCAACCAGCCTGCAACAGATCGGGGCCATGTGTTCGCCCGGCAGTAAACTGAGCTACTTCCGTGAATTTGACAAGCGCCAGGGTCTCTGGACGTTGCTGTTCGCCATCGGGATCGGCTTGGGGGGATTTGTCGCGGTGCGCTTTCTGTCGTCAGCGCCCGTCCAGTTCCTGCCCGACTCGTACATGAACGTAGGCGGCGCGATTCGGCTGTTAATTGGCGGGATGTTGATTGGTTTTGGAACGCGATACGCCGGCGGCTGCACCTCAGGTCACGCAATTACCGGGATCGCAAACCTGAACTGGCCCAGCCTGGTGGCCACGATCTTCTTTTTCGTAGGAGGATTGGCCGTGACATGGGGTTTGGGAAGTCTGATTTTTGGATGGTAACCCGACGCGTGAGCGAGGGCCTTGCCGCTGATGAAACAACCGTTAAACATTTTCCACTGAAGCTTTAAAAATCAATGACAAACATCGCAAATCAACCAAAAAACGTGAACGCGGCCACGCCAACCACCGCTCCGAAAAAACCGGGTATTTCCAGCCTGGCGCTCGCCATGTCACTATTGGTTGGCGTGTACTTCGGCATCGTGTTGGTCAAGTCCGAGGTCGTTCGCTGGCAACGCGTGCATGACATGTTTTTGTTCCGGGAAGCCCACATGTACCTGATCATCGGTGTTGGCATCTTTGTGGCGATGATTTCGATGCTGATCATCAAGCGGTTTCACGTCAAAACCATCGAGGGCGAACCGATCCAATACAAACCCAAACCGTTTCATAAGGGTGTCATCCTCGGCGGCACCCTGTTTGGTGCGGGTTGGGCGATTACCGGAGCTTGCCCCGGCCCGATTTATGCACAGATTGGCGGCGGTGAATGGATGGCGCTGATTACCCTGGCCGGCGCGATCGCCGGCATGTTTGCCTATGCTTTCCTGAAACCAAATTTGCCACACTAACAAAATTTCCACCTTACTTGGGAGACACAAAATGGACCAAAACGAAACGCCCGCCAAGCAACCCGTCACGCTGCCGCGGCTCAACGAGCACGCTCCGGATTTTGAAGTCAAGACAACACACGGTACCCGTTGCCTGACAGAATACCGGGGTCGATGGCTGATTCTGTTTTCGCATCCGGCTGACTTTACGCCCGTTTGCACGACCGAATTCATTGCCTTTGCCAAGGCCTGGCCCGAATTCCAGAAACTCAACTGTGATTTGCTTGGCCTTTCGATCGACAGCACGTTTTCGCATCTCGCCTGGGCCCGCAACATCGAAGAAAAATTCGGAATCGAGATTCCGTTTCCAATTATCGACGACCTCTCGATGACGGTCGCCCACGCCTACGGCATGATCATGCCGGGTGCCAGCGACACTTCTACCGTCCGGACCACGTTTGTCATCGATCCGCACGGCGTCCTGCGGGCCATGGTTTACTATCCGATGAGCAACGGACGCAGCATCGATGAGTTCCTCAGGTTGTTGAAGGCGCTGCAAACGAGTGACAAGTACGACGTTGCGACCCCCGAGGGCTGGCAGCCGGGTGACAAGGTCATTGTACCTCCGCCCGCCACCGCCGACGCCGCCAACGAACGATTGAATCAAGGCTACGAATGCACCGACTGGTACTTCTGCAAAAAAGATCTGCCCGTCGAGCAACATCAGGGTAAACAGTTGCAAAAGGCCCGGTAAAAATAGCATCGCAATGAAATTGACTGGAATCACAACCACGAAAGGTACAAAAACCGTGACTGAATACCTGATCATGTTAGGCGTGATCGTCGGCTGGATTGCTTTGCAAATGTGGATTCTGCCCCGGTTTGGAGTCCAGACGTGAATGAGCGGCGCCTGCGATCGGCCGAGTTCGGCCGAGGAAAAAACAACGGAACCAGACGAAGATTCAGCCGGGTTCCATTCAGAGATTTTGAACGGCAAGGCTGATTCGACAGAGAATTCGCTGCGAAGTCGCTAGGCAGCGTTTATTCATTCGGGCGAATTGCATCATGTCATCACGCTTGCCCCCGGTTTTGGCTACGCAATCGCGCTAGCGCGTGGCGGCTGATATTTGATGAAAACTACCTGGTAATCTTCTTCACGGTGCGAACGAATGAGCAAAATCAGTCACACCATCGTCTCTTCACTTCGTGTTGCGCTGAAAGTCATTCCAATCCTTGTTGGACTGGCGATGCTGGCATGGGTCATTGCCTGGATCTCGGGAGTCTTTGTAGAAAAAATTCCGCCGGGCGAAGCGAGCCAGATTGCCCGACGGCTGGAGAATCAACCGACGGACGTCGTTCACGAGGTCACCAAGGACTACATCGAAGAAGCGGTTGGAACACTGAAGGCCGCCAGTCGCAGCGTCATCTCGGCCAAGATCCTGGCGACGATCGAACAGATCCACGTTTCGGCCGGCGATTTTGTCGATGAAGGCGATTTGTTGGTCACGCTCAATACGCGTGAACTCGATGCCCGGCTCAGCCAGGCGCGCGAGGTTCTGGCGGGTGCCCAGGCCGCGACCCGTGAAGCCGAAGGTGACTTCCAGCGAAACAAACGGTTGGCCGAAGCGAATGCGATTTCGCAGCGGGAGTTCGACGAATCCGATCGCGGACTGAAAGTTGCAAGCGCCAACGAACACCGCGCACAACAGGCGGTTAACGAAGCAGAGGTCTTGCTGTCGTACACAAAGATCACCGCGCCGAAAGCGGGTCGGATTGTCGATCGAACGGCCGAGCCGGGCGACACGGTTCAACCGGGCCAGCCCATCTTGACCCTGTACGATTCACAATCGCTGCGGTTGGAGACCCCGGTGCTGGAACAACTGGCCGTAAAACTAAAAGTTGGCCAGAAACTCAACGTGCGGGTCGATTCCGTCAACCGCGATTTCATTGCCACGATCGACGAAATTGTCCCGCAAGCCGATGCGGCCAGTCGCTCCTTTCTGGTCAAAGCGAGTTTGCCGCGCAGTGAGGATCTGTACGAAGGCATGTACGGGCGCTTGCAGATTCCAGCCGGCTCGCGGCGACATTTGTGCCTCGCGACTGACTCGATTCGACGCGTCGGCCAATTGGAGTTTGTGGATGTGGTGTTGCAGGACGGCTCGCTGCAGCGCCGGCTGATCAAAACCGGTCGGCTCGGTATGCCTGATCGCATCGAGGTTCTCAGCGGTTTGGAAGCCGGCGATCAAGTCGTTTTGTATCCCGATTCCCGGAACAGGAAATAGCCCACCCGAAAGTGAGAATCCGGCACAGGATTCAACCCAGTCGCCGCAACCAGCTACCGGGGGAGACATTCGTTGAGCGAGCCGCCGATCGAACTTCCCGATTTGGAATCCGCGGGCAACCGGGAGCAATTGCCGTTTCTGACGCGCATCGTGTCGACTTTCTTGCGGGGCGATATCGCCATCCTGTTCACAGTGATTTCGTTGGTGATTGGCGCGGTCGCTCTCTACCTGACACCACGCGAAGAAGAACCGCAAATTATTGTGCCCATGGCGGACGTGATGATTCAGGCGCCGGGACTGTCTGCGGAAGAAGTCGAGCGTCAGGTGACGCAGCCCCTCGAGAAACTGCTGTATCAGATTGACGGCGTGGAATATGTGTACTCGATGTCGCAAAATGGATCCTCGATCGTCACGGTGCGGTTTTACGTGGGTGAAGATCGGGAAGATTCGCTCGTCAAGCTCTACAACAAAATCAATTCCAACGCCGACCAGGTCCCGCGCAGCGTCAGCGACTGGGTCGTCAAGCCGATTGAGATTGATGATGTGCCGATTGTCATCGCAACCCTGTGGAGCGACGAGATTGCCCGTTATGGCGACCACGAGTTGTATCGAATTGCACAGGAACTGCAGAACGAACTGCAAGCGATTCCCGACACGAACCGGGTCTGGATCACAAGTGGCCGACCGCGTGAAGTTCGAGTTGAACTGGATACCCAGCGGATGGCGTCACGCGGCACAACGCCGCTGCAAGTCGCCCGGGCCTTGCAACAAAGCAACGTTCATTCTCGTGTCGGTGGATTTGAACAGCAGAATCAGGCCTTTGTCGTCGAAGCGGGAACGATCTTCAAGGATGTGAGAGAATTGGAAAACCTGGTCGTGCAGGTCGTCGAGGATCGCCCGGTTTATTTGCGCGACATCGCCGACATCATCGATGGGCCTGCGGAACCGGTCGGCTACAGTTGGATCGGTTTTGGTCCTGCCGACGAACGTCAGCACGCCGCTGACAACAGCCCGTCTGACCTGTTTCCCGCCGTGCACATTGCCGTCGCCAAGCGCAAAGGCAGCAACGCCGTTTCGGTCGCCGCCGAAGTTGATCGAAAACTCGCTCAACTTTCCAGAACCATGTTGCCCGTCGGCGTGCACTACCGAATCACGCGCGATTATGGCGAAACTGCCAACGACAAAGTCAATGAACTGGTCGAAGGCCTGGTCATCGCGGTGATCACCGTGGTTGGTTTGATCGGTTTGACAATTGGCTGGCGAGCTGCGTTCGTGGTTGCCCTGGCGATTCCCATCTGTTACAGCTTGACGCTGGCCGTGAACCTGCTGCTCGGCTACACGATCAACCGGGTAACCATGTTCGCCCTGATCCTGTCACTGGGATTGTTGGTGGATGACCCCATTACCGACGTTGAAAACATTGCGAGGTATTTTTCGATGCGAATTTCCTCGGCGCGGAACAGTGTGCTGGCCGCCATCCAGGAAGTTCGCCCGGCGTTGATCATGTCGACGCTGGCCATCATCGCCAGCTTTCTGCCGCTGTCGTTTATTACCGGCATGATGGGGCCTTATATGGGTCCGATGGCGCTGAACGTTCCGTTAACGGTGACGTTATCAACCGTGGTTTCTTTTCTCGTGACACCCTGGATGGCGATGGTCACGCTGAGTTACCTGCTCAAGCCCGGTGCGAATCAGGAAGCATTCGATCCCACGCGCGGTGTAATGTACCGCTTGAGTGATCGGATGCTGCGACCCATCTTGCGAAGTCCCATTTTGTCCATCGTCGCGCTGGGCGCCGTCGCTTTGATGCTCGTGGCCGCGATGTTTTTACCGGCGCTTCGTTTGGTGCCGCTGAAAATGCTGCCCTACGATAACAAGAATGAATTCCAGGTTGTGATCGACATGCCGGAATCTTCGACGCTGGATCAGACGGACAACGTCGCGCACGAGATTGCGACGTTTTTGTCGACCGTGGCCGAAGTCAAGGACTTTGAAGTCTTTACCGGTCAACCGTCGCCGATGGATTTCAACGGCATGGTGCGGCATTACTTTTTGAGAACCCGGCCATTTCAGGCCGACATTCGCATCAACCTCGCGCCGAAAGAAGAACGTCAACAGCAGTCGCACGAAATCGTGTTACGGTTGCGCGATCGGTTGACCGAAATTGGCGAGCGGTGGGGAGCCGAGGTGAAGGTTGTCGAAGTGCCTCCCGGGCCGCCGGTATTGGCCACGATCACCGCCGAAGTCTACGGGTCGGCCGACAGTGACTATCCCGGTCTGATTCGCGCGGCGGAAATTGTCCGCGATCGCATGGCCCGCGAACCAGGCATTGTCGATGTCGACCTGAGCACCGAGTCGGACCAGGTCCGCTGGGTTTTTGAGACCGACAAACCAAAGGCAGCGCTGTCCGGGATCTCAACGGACGACATCACGCGCACGTTGCAAATGGCGCTCGCGGGAGATCGCGCGGCCGTGATGCGAAACCAATATGAAGTCGCACCTCTGCCGATCGTGCTGAGGTTGCCTCGCTACGAACGCTCGGCAATCGATGACCTGGCCGAAATCTATGTCCAGGGAAGTTCCGGAAATCTCGTGCAGCTCGGTGGACTGGGCCGCTTCGTGCAACAGCGCGAAGACAAAACCATCTACCGTAAGAATCTCCAGCGCGTCATGTATGTCTTCGGCGAAGTCGCCGGCCGGCCACCTGCCGATGCGATCATGGACATGGAGCTCGATCGTTCGGACGATCGGGTTGGTGTTGCCGCTGGCCAGTCGCGGCCAACTTCCGAACGAACCTGGCTGTCTCCCGGCGGCGGCGTTGAATGGAATGTGCCGCCTGAGTATACCGTCAAGTGGAACGGCGAAGGCGAATGGAAAATTACGCTGGACGTTTTTCGCGACCTCGGACTGGCCTTCGCGGCGGCCCTGTTCGCGATCTTCATGTTGCTGATGTTTCAAACGGGATCCAGACTGTTGCCAATCGTGATGATGTTGGCGATTCCCTTAACATTGATCGGGATCATGCCGGGATTCTGGATCCTGAATCTGAATCGAGCCGAAATGATCGGCGGATATGCAAATCCGGTATTTTTTACGGCGACGGCGATGATCGGCATCATTGCGTTGGCGGGAATTGTCATTCGCAATTCCGTGGTGCTGGTGGATTTTATACACTATGGGCTCGTCGCCGGGTTGTCGCTCGAGGAGGCCATTGTCCGCAGCGTTGCGGTTCGTACTCGCCCGATTTTGTTGACCGCGGGCACGACGTTGCTTGGTAACTGGGTGATCACGCTCGACCCGGTTTTCTCGGGACTCGCCTGGGCCATCATTTTCGGAATCTTGACGTCGACCCTGTTTACGCTGGTGGTGATCCCGGTCGTATACTGGTTGTTGTATCGCAAGTCTGCATCCACGGATAAACAAGCCATCCACGAATCGCCGATTCACGAATCGGCCTGAAATAACTGCACTTAACCTACAAGAAAGAGGAACAACAAATGACATTCAAAAACAATATGATTCAGCTGTGCGTCATGACTCTCGCCGTTGGAATTTTCGCAGTCGGTTGCGATCAAGTTTCGACGGTGACGGAAACCAATGCGGTCGTTGACACCACGCGGGCCCAAAGCAATGCGGGTGACTGCTGCGCGGATGCGGCGGGATCGACGAGCTGTTGCGGCAGGTGCGAGTCCGAACAGGTTTCAGCGGAAGCAACAGGCTGTTGCGGAAAATGTGCCGAGGAAGCGGCTTTGGAAAGCCAGAAATCCGAGTGCTGCGGGGCCTGTGCCGATGGCGATTCGACTAACTGCTGTTGTGCCGGCGAAGATTCGGTTGACGCCGAAGCCAGCAAGGAAGGAGTTTCCGCCGATGCGAATACCCCGCAAGCGGCGCAAGATTCAAAAGTGAACAGTTTTGCCGAAGATCGCGACCTGTTTCATTTTCTGCTCACTAACAAGGACAAAATCACACGCACGGTAAAGGAAATCGACAACGGCGTCGAAACGTTAACCGAATCGCCGGATCCGGAGATCGTCGGAAAAATCCAGGAGCATGTTGCCTCGATGTACCGCCGCGTGGAAGACGTGCGGCCGATCCGCATGCGAGATCCGCTGTTCCGGGAAATCTTCCAACATGCGGACCAGATTGAGATGCAAGTCGAAAATACTAGCGAGGGCATCAAGGTGACCGAAACGTCATCCGATGAATACGTGGTGAAACTGATTCAGGCGCATGCCAAAGTCGTGTCGGGTTTCGTCGAAAAAGGTTTTGAAGAAGCACGCCAAAACCACGAGCCTCCACAAAAGTAGTAAAACGTAACTTGCAAGAACCCAGGCAACCCAATTCCCGACTTTTCTCGGCACAATCGAAAAAATTAACCACGGATCAACACAGATTGACACCGATGTGAGCGGAAACACGCTCGTTCATTCGTGTCCATCCGTGGTTAACAAAAACCTTAATTTCTGTTGAGCAATTCAGGTTGTTCGACGCCGTTGGTGCTGGCCAGCGTTTTCAGCACGTCCACGGAAATGGTCTGATTGATGAACTGCACCGAGGCATCAACAAATGCGAAATTGGCGCCGCCCCTGTGTGAGCTGGCAAACGAGATGTTGTTGGTGGAGCCCTCGCCAGCATTGATGCCGAATTCAATTGACTTGGCGGAATAGACGTTGGCCAAATTTCCGCTGGGAACCTTGCCGGCCAGACCAGACGAATTATATTCGGCACCAAAAGCCCACCCGGCTTTCGTAACCGGCGTTCCAGCGGAAGTCAGCATGAAACGGGAAACTTCACCCAACATCAACGTGCTGGCCGCCCCATCGAGCGCGTCTCTGGAGCCGCGCGGGATCGTAAACGTGCCGTCGTCGTCGGGGGCGAACATGCCTCCGAGCCCGACGTTGCCACCCGTAGGAACGGGCGTGAGCGACTGGTAGCTGTAGTTTTCCTCGCCATCGGAGGACTGGGCCGTCCCGATCGGGCCCGTAATTCCGTAGTAGTCGCTGGAATAATCACCTTGTCCGGCGAGCGTGGTTCGGCGCACTTCGTCGGTCGACGAAGCGCAAAACAATATGGGCAGCGGAAATCCGGAGAGCTTGGCCATTCTTTCGGCGTACGTTTCGTCTGGTTCCAATTCGGCAATCAATTTTTGATACAGCGATTTCTGGTCAAGGTGCGGAAGCAGTTCGACAAACAGACTGCCACCCTTTCCATCGTCGGCTGAGCGGAAACCGGGTGTTGATAATTTCGTGATCAAGAATCGTCAACATGAGTTGTCGCAGGTTGTTTTGACAACTCGTGTTTCTCGCGGATGCCCGTACTGCCTGAGTAACCGGGAGCAAAATCCCGACCAGGATCCCGATGATGGCAATCACGGTCAGCAGCTCGACGAGCGTGAAGCCTGACCGTTTCAGGGCGAATCGATAGCGCACAATATTCACTCGAACGACTCCGAAGACTCGCGATGGCAACATGATAGAGAACCGTCATCACACAACGTGATTGGTAAGTGTTAGGTCAAGCGTCACTGAATCACGTTTGAGATTTCGAATCCAGCTGCACGAGCTGGCGGTATTGACTTGGAAAAGACTATCCGGTTGATGTTAAGACTGCGTTAAAATTTGTAGCGCGGTTGTGCAAACGGTTTGTTAAGTTCGGCGTTGGCAAAAAACATCGCTTCTACATCGCAAGTTCCATGAACCTTAACAATCGTCTCTACAATCTCGCTCAGGAAAACTTTTTGCGTTCTTTCTGAAACTAACGAGGTATTCGATGTCAATCAGACAAAAAAGTGGTTTTACGTTGATCGAATTGCTGGTGGTCATTGCGATCATTGCAATTTTGGTCAGTCTTCTGTTTCCGGCGTTTGTCGCTGTCCGGGCCGCAGCTCGCACCACGCAATGCCAGGCGAATTTGAAGAATTTTGCACTCACGATGAACAACTTTGCGACGAACGATCCGGCCGGTCGTTTCTGCACTGGCGCTTACGACTGGAACCGCGACGGTGCCCCTGATCGTTTTGGGTGGGTTCACGACATGATTTCTCTGAATGCCGGCCTGCCGGGCGAGATGCTGTGTCCGGCCAGTCCGTTTCGAGCATCGGAAAAGCTGAATGACCTGCTCGGGCTAGACACCTCTGACTTGAGCCGCACTCCCGCCAGTCGCGTGGGTGTTTTCGGCCCCTACATGTCCATTATTGCAGGGACCGCCGAATTGTCCCCCGAACGCGATGCGGCCGTGTTGGACATGATCGAAGCGGGCTACAGCACGAACTATGCTTCCAGCTGGTTCATGGTTCGCGGTCAGCCCAAATTGGCAGGCGACACAACCACAACATACATTGATGGATCTTCAGGATTCAAGGAATTCCAGGACACAACGGGCCCGTTGAAATATCGCCAGGTTGAATCCGGGCAGGTTCCCGCCTCGAATGTTCCACTGATTGGTTGTGCGGCGCCTGGTGACTCGGACGAGGCGTTTTTGGTTCGTGGACTCAACGAAGAGTTGGCAGAAGGCATCCGTTTGGCGGAGTCGTTCAACGACGGCCCCGCGTTTTGGAATGGTACGGCGGTTGTGTTGGTCGACGACGCCCATGGTTCGGGTGGTCTGGTCAATATCAAGAGTTGCATTATTACTGCCGACGGTTGGCCAACACTGGGTAGTTTGCAAGAGCCGATCTGCGTGGAAGACACACTCGGGTCGCCGGTGCTGCAGGATACTCGCGACTGGTACGCCGTGCACAACAACAAAGTCAACATTGCCATGGCGGACGGTTCCGTCAAGACGATTGTCGACTTGAATGGCGACGGATTCTTGAATCCCGGCTTCGCCGTCAGTGAGGACACAACGAGTACTTTCGAGGAAAAGGCAGCGAGAATTGGCTATACCGATAGCACCCTTGAGCTGCATCCTTCGATTTGCTACTCAGGCATCATGTTGAACAACGATGAAGTCCTGAAAGAAGCGTTTGAAGACTAGGCTCTAACTTTTGTGACGACATCAACACGGCACCCGTCCTGTGGCGGGTGCTGTTGTCGTAATTAAAAACTTGGTGAGGTGCTGAATCATGAAAAAAATCTTATTCGTTTTGTGTCTTGTTTCCCTGTTAATCATGGGGGCAGCCGGCACGGGGTGTTCCAAAAAAGTTGACGAAAAAATGCCGGTCAGCTTTGAGAAATAGAGATTGGCATTCTCTTTTCTGGAAAAAGCCTGTTCAGGAGATTCAACAGATGCGCCCAAGCGATCACTTTCAACGCGAAGGGTTTACGCTAATCGAGTTGCTAGTCGTGATCGCGATTATCGCGATTCTCGTAAGCCTGTTGTTTCCCGCTTTTGTGGCGGTTCGAGCGGCGGCCAGATCGACTCAATGCCAGGCGAATTTGAAGAACTTCGGGCTGTCAATGAACAGCTTTGCCACGAACGATCCGGCGGGCCGATTTTGTACCGGGGCCTTTGACTGGAATCGCGACGGAGCGCCCGATCGCTTTGGTTGGGTGCATGACATGATCGACCAGAATGCGGGTTTGCCGGGCGAAATGCGGTGCCCCTCCAGCCCGTTTCGAGCCTCCGAGAAGCTCAACGACTTGTTAGGAAAAAACACCTCCGACCTGAGCAGTACTCCGGCCAGTCGCGTGGGAATATACGGTGCTTACATGACCCTGGTGGCAGGAACCGCCGCGCTGTCAGCGGCCCGTGACGAAGCAGTGCTGGACCTGGTTGAAGCCGGGTATAACACGAACTACGCCTCCAGCTGGTTTATGGTCCGTGGTCAGCCAAAACTCGCTGGTGACGCAACGACAACCTACATTGACGGGACATCCGGATTCAAAGATTTTCAGGATACCACGGGGCCACTAAAATACCGTCAAGTCGAATCGGGGCAGGTCCCTGCGTCCAACATTCCGATGCTGGGATGCGCCGCCCCGGGTGATTCCGACGAGGCCTTTTTGGTGCGGGGAATCAATGAAGAACTGCCAGCAGGTGTGCGGCTGGCCGAGTCGTTCAACGACGGTCCCGCGTATTGGAATTCGACCAACAATGCGGTGACCCTGGTTCGCGGACCAGGCAGCTTCGATGTTCCCGGCAACATCAGTGGCTTGGTGAACATCAAGAATTGCATTATCACCGCCGACGGCTGGCCCACTCTCGGTTCAGTGCAAGAGCCAATTGCGCTAGCGGACGAATTGGGCTCGCCGGTATTGCAGGATACGCGCGACTGGTATGCCATTCATAACAACAAGTGCAACATTGTCATGGCCGATGGTAGCGTAAAAACGGTGATCGATCTGAATGGTGACGGTTTTTTGAATCCGGGTTTTGATATCGACAACAGGAGTGGATCGGGCGGTGGCGTGGGTGGTGTCGATAACTCGCTGTCCTACGCGGAGAAAGCCGCCCGGATTGGCTATACCGACAGCACGTTTGAATTGCATCCGTCGATTGTTTACTCCGGAATCATGTTGAATAACGATGAAGTCCTCAAAGAGGCCTTCGAAGACTAACAGCAGAAACATTTAGCAGAAACATTTTTTTACGATGTTGGAGTATTCATGATCTCACAATTTCGCGGAGATCTCCGTAAAGCATTTACGTTGGTCGAGCTGCTTGTTGTCGTGGCAATCATCGGAATCCTGATTGGATTGCTGTTGCCGGCGGTTCAAGCGGTGCGGCAGGCATCGCGCCGTTCTGTATGCTTGAACAACCTGCGTCAAATCAGCTTGGCGGTGCACGCCTATCAGGCGTCTAACTCTCATCTTCCGCCGGCTGATGATGGAACTGGTGCCAGCATGCTTGTGGAGCTGACTCCCTTTCTTGATCAACTCTACTATTACGAACGCTACAAAGATGATTTGGCGGATGGCGAGACTTTGGCTGATCGCTTGGTCGAGCTGTCGAATGACCCTTTGGAGATTTTATTGTGCCCTTCGGCCGTCGCCGCCGACCAGAAAACGACACTGGAGAACAACGGAATGTATACTTCTCACTATGTCGGTGTGGCAGGTGCGATTGGAGCCGCGCAGTCCTCCGATGGAGGCCAAACTTACAACTACGAAGAGTTGACTCCTGAGCCGGTCCATGGACACGTGGCCCTGAACGGCGTGTTTGCTCCCGATGCCCGGGGAGTGTACTCCACGAAATCGGCGATCGATTTCACAGATATTCTCGACGGTCCCTCGAATACGTTTGCGCCTCGGCGAAATAAGTCGTTCCAAGGCTGCCTCGGGGGACTACGTTCCGACGCGGGCCGGCTGGGCCTTTGGAGCCCAGTATGCAAGTGGCGGCGGAATCGAATCGCTATTTGCCGCCAAATCGCTCGAACAGTCAATCAACAAAGACGACTCGGCCATCACGACGATCAATACCATGGTCTTTTCGAGCAACCACCCCGGGGGGGCCCAGTTCGCGATGGCCGACGGTTCCTGTCGCTTCGTCAAGCAGAAAATCGACACCGACGTGTTAAAGACATATTCGAGTATCAACAATCGGGAAAAACCGGAACCGTTGAAATGAACTCGTTCAGCGCGACATGAACTGACTCACGACCGTAGCCGCGTCTGTCCCAGACACGGGAGAATCGCGACTCTGACGGCGTGTCCGTCGGGGACAGCCTGACCTGCGTTAAGGATTTCACAGGCGTCCAGAGTCGCGAGTAATCATTGTCCACGGCCCTGGCCGCCCCGTCGTCTGCCGCGACCTCGGCGGGAGATTGCGTTATCGGCTTGGCGACCAGCCGGACCAGACTTGACGTTGCCGCGGGCTGGGCCAGTTGCCGTGGCGATGGCGTTGAATTCTTCTTGAGTCAGGCGCGTGGCGTTGTAGGCTCCGCCCATCCGCAGCAGCTGTCTGGAAAACGCCCGCAAGTGATTCTGCGAAGCCCGCTCCAGGTTGCGCAGCACGTTTTGGATGTCGGCGCGTTCGGTCGCCGCCATGGCGGATCGCAAATCAGCGATATCCAATTCTTCGATTTGCAGCCCAACCGAGATCGCGTCGAGGAGCGAGTTGGATCCTGCCGCGACGAGTGAGTCGTACAGTTCCTGAAGCTGCGGCTGCGCAAAGACGCCTCGCGTGTCGGTTTCGACCGGGTCGGCAATGTTGTATTTGGCCAGCAAGTTGGCGATGGCTGCCATGTGTTGGGATTCGGCCCGGGCAATGTTGGAGAAGATTTGAGCCCCCCATTTTTCGTGCAAGGTCAGGTAAACGTCGCGGGCCAATTTTTCCTCTTCCCGCATGTACTGGAGCATCGTGGATTCTTGAGCTCCCTGTGGTTGTTGGTTACCGCGACCACGCTGCACCGCAAGGGCGTTGTTACACAGGAAGCCAGCTGCCAGGGCCAGGATTACAAAAAATCGGATGCGGTTAACGTTCATCACATGTCCTTTCTGGGGAGAGTTGCCATGACCAGATGCAACTTCCGCGCCACACATGCATATATTACCATATTCAGATATATTGAGTTGCAAATAGCGTTTTGGGCCTGCCCGTCGTGCGATTCCGCACGCGAACGTGGCCAAATTTGTCACACAATTCCGCAATGACGATAAGTCAGCGGATACGGGAAAAAGAAATTGGTCTCGGCCAGATCAGGCCCGAGACGGATTGGCACTCTTATGATCAACACCTCGCGGATCACGGCATACGTTTTGCTGAAGTGCGGAATGATGCGGATGGCCACGTCCGTTTACAGTCGCCATTTCTCCAATAAAAATCACCTTGGAACGAGAATCCAGAAATGATCACTACCTGCACCAGGCCCGACCCAACCATTGCCCCGCGAACCACTACGAAGCTGCACGTATTGGTCGTGAACTCGGAAGATTCGGATGTTGACTTACTATCCAACGCCTTGCAGAGTGCTGGGTGTCGGGTGGATGTCGAGCATTTCGAACGCGAAAGCCGCAACCTGGGCGGGTCCCGTCAATATGCCGCGATCATTGTGAATCTCATGTTTCCCGATGTGGTTGCAATTGAGGCGGTCAAATGTTTGCGACGATTCAACGCGCAAACGGCCATCTTGGTGTTGACGGGTAAGCATGATTTCCAAACGCGTGTCGAGGCGCTCGAAGTGGGTGCAGACGATTACCTTGGCGGACCCTTTTCGACCGAACAGCTGCTGGATCGAATGATGACCGTGATTCACAGGAAACGTCTGGAAGCAGGGCGCACGATCACCATCGCCGATCTTGCCATCGATTCGGGAGAACGACTGGCACGCAGGGGAGGCAAACAAATTGATTTGACGCGCCGCGAATACGAGTTGCTACGGTATTTGGCGATGCATCAGGGGGAAATCGTTTCCCGCACGGAGATCCGGGAGCATGTCTACAAGGGGGATGGAGAGTCGACCAGCAATATCGTTGACGTCTACATCCGCTACTTACGCAAGAAGATCGAGCTGCCCGGAAGGCCGAAATTACTGCATACGTTCCATGGTCGTGGATACATGCTGGGGCAACGCGGGCCAATCATTCACGAAACGGGTACCCTCGCAAATGGCGCTCCCGATTCCTCGAATCAGCGGAGCAGTTACTTGTCTTGATTCCGCACATGTTTTAACGGTCGAGTGGGTATTTTATCGCTGTTGTGTGAGGCGGGGGTGTCCCATTCGGTGGGGATCAACTGGATGGGTCCTTCCTTGTCCTTGCTCCGCTGGATTCGGAATTTTCCGCGCACATAGTTGTGACAGTCAATGCAACTGGTCGTTAAATGCAAATAAGTGTAGTGAGCTCCTTCGAGGTTTCGCGTTTCGGCTTGTTCCACCAGCTTCTGGCATAGATTGCGAAAATTCTGGCTGTGATACCCGTAGACCTCGTCGGTCGACTGGGGCCAGCGGCTGGCCAGGCTGATCTGGTGCATCTCCGCCGCGCCCTTCCTGATCAACGTGAAGTTCTCGGAAACCAGGCCTTCGAGGACGCTTTGCGAACTCGCCAGTTTGGCACGCATCAAGACCGCCGTGTCGTCATTTGCGGGACGGGGTTGGCCGGTTTCACCAACCACCGCGAACATTCCGGCCAACATCGCCAACACGGCAGACGTGAGATTGGCCAGTCGACGAAATTCCACAAGTTGACAGTTCATGTTTCTTATCCTTCCGAATCGATGAACGAATTTCCGCCGCTCGTTCGAACTATATCCAGAAATTGACAATTTGTGAACACGAATTGGTGCGTGCTCAGCCGCCGGTCCATAGCCGCGCCTGTTCCAGGCACGGAAAAACCGCGACTCAATCGCTTGTGAACCGGCTAGCGCGGACGATTATCTTCGCCCGCCAACCGATGGAGCCTGATCTCGGCACCATTTCAGAAGTTGGGCCTAGGATTGATCATCTTCCTCGTAGGAGGCAATCGTTTTGATGTAATTGGCTCGTTCGAACGCGGCGGCATCCGAGTCGGTTCGCTGGAGAACCAGTCCGCGCATGTCGTTGACCGATGTGAAGCCTTTGGATTCCATAAACGCGGTTAGCTCGTCGATGACTGTTGACATGTAACCGGGGCCATGTTGCAGCAGCGCCGAGGCCATACTGACGGCGTCCGCGCCGGCCAACAGCAGTTTGGCGACATCCTCACCGCAATGCGCGCCAGTGGAAGAGCACAGGGACAAGTCGACATGGGGGCGGAGGATTGCGATCCAGCGCAACGTTAATCTCAGTTCACGCCGCGTACTGAGTCGCAAACGCGGCATGACATCGAGTGTTTCGAGGTCGATGTCGGGTTGCAAAAAGCGATTGAACAGGACCAGTCCGTTGACGCCAAGGTCGGCCAGACGAGCCGCAAAATTGGGCAACGAGCTGAAAAATGGACTTAGTTTGACCGACAGCGGGATTGAGATTTGATCGCGAACAGCTGAAATGATTTCATAGTACTGTTGTTCAATCTGGCTGCCGGTCTGGTTGGGGTCGGTTGGTACGAAGTAGACATTCAATTCGAGCGCATCGGCACCTGACTGTTCAATCAGCCTGGCAAATCGCATCCACTCGCCAATGCCGCTGCCGTTGAGGCTGCCAATAATCGGCATGGAAACCGTCTTTTTGGCGAGTTCGATGTTTCTCAGGTAATCGTCCAGCCCTCCCACATATTCGTGCGCCAACAGAGATGAATTTCGGCCGGTACTATTTGTTTTTTTTTGACCAACTTGTCGGAGTGCGTCACTTTCGACTTGTTCGGCGAACAGTGAATACATGACCGCCGCCGCCGCACCGGCTTGTTCGAGTTTTTCCAGCCGGGTGCATTCACGGGTCAACGGGCAGGCCGCCACAATGAGGGGATTGGCAAGAGTCAGTCCCAAATACCTGGTTTCAAGGTCCACGCCCATTTTTGATTCCTTTTTCAAGATCTTCGGTCCAGAGGTGGGTTAACGATTGCAAATGGCGTTCCGCCTCGGGCATCCCACTCGATGCGCCCTGTATTGTTGCGTTTTTGCTTGACCCTGGCGTGCCGCTGCCTGTAGTTTTTTAAGTTTCCGGGCCCGGTCGGCGATCGCCCGAGACTCCCTGCTCAATCAATGTTTTCAACTCGTGCATTTGACCATCGGCCAGTTTTTGTCCAGCCTGAGCTGCAAACCACAGCCCCGCGGCGAGAAATCCGCCTACCGGCACGCCATAATAGGCCCACGGCGATTGCCCCGCGAGCTGCTGCGAAACTCCCAACATCACGCAAAAGAAAACCAGCACACCGATCGCGAGATAAGAAAACATGAAACCTGTCCAGATACTTGGATGGGGGCTAAAGCGACCGGCGACGAGGTTTCCCGCTTCTTCCGTACGAACGTCCAGATGCAACCAGGGGGACCAGAAATGACGCTTCGCCGGATGAATGGAAATCATCGCCTGGCGATCAGCGAACTGTGCCACAAAATCGTTTGCGGAATCGAAGACTGCGCCACGAATGCGCTGCATCAACACATCCGGGCTGATATCCGTATCAAGTCGAAAGGTCGGACGCATACGGGGCACTGACATTACCGATCGACTCCAAGGACAGGGGTCCCACGGACGTAATTCACCCGTCGAAGATTGGCCGACACGGAAAACGCCGCGAGCCCTTTCAGGTTATCAAGATTTTACACCGCTGCCAACTTTGTTTCGGTCGCATCGTCAAATTGAATCATCCAGCGCCGCGAGTGTCTGATGATAAAATTTCATCGCATTGTCCGGAGTGTCGCCAATACATACCGCTCCGAATTTCCCAAATTCAGAAAGTGCACCGATCAGGTGAAAGACGACGCCTTGTTGAATCGTGCTGTGAAAATGCAGGTCGTTTTCGACCGCGATATCGATGAGATCGTCGGGAGTCAAACCGCGATAGGCATCGTTTTGAATGTTGTCAGACGCAATATAGCAGCGAGATGCGCCGCCGGGCACGATAAATTCACCACTTTTGAGATCATAATGGCCGTTGGTCAGGAACTGCAACATCATGAAAGTATGGGTCGTGCCACCTTTGCGAAGATTGATCTCGATGGCCACATTTTCCCAATGACCATTCTGTTTGACTGAAATAAAATCAACACCGAACCGTCCAATCACGCCACGGTCGCGCAAGGCTTCGCCGACGCGGCGACCTGCTTCCTGGATTTCCATGCGATATTGTGAATTTGCCGGGAACATGCAACCAATGTAGACCTGACCGTGGGGGCCGCCAAGAATCTGATCGTGGGTCGAGATCACTTCGACCTCGCCAAGCGGATTGATTCGGCATTGCACGGAAGGAGATCTTTTTTCGTGACCGTCCACGAACGCTTCCACGATTCCGCCCAGTTCATGAAACTTGGCTGCATAATGAGGCCACGTTTCGTTCTTGGCTTCGAACTGCAATCGCTCGGGAAGCGTCCGCTTCACCCACTCGAGTAAATCAGTTTCGGGACAATCGGCGAAACTGAACGTCGCGTTGCCCTCGCCGGAGAATCCCTCGTTCAGTTTGACGACCGCGTAGCGAAGCTTGGGGTGATTCTGTTTCAGCGTTGCCAGGCCGCTAAATATTTCCTCCGGGGTAGTGAGATTTTCGACTCCCGGGGGCGTCGCAATGCCGACTTCACGAAAAATCTGCCGGCTGCCACTTTTGGATCCGAAATAACTGTGTTCGGGATCGGTTGCATACAACGGGATTCCCAGTTTCAGGGCCAGTTCGCGCTCCAGCTTGGTCGAATTGAAACAGCTAATGTGGGCACAATCGGGCTGCGCGATCGCGTTGCGTATTTTTTTGATCAGGCGAGGGCGAGCGAGGATTTTTTGGGTCAACGAGATGTCTGAGCTATCGTAGCAGCTGAGAAATGTCAGGCGGCGACGGGCATGAATCGATGGGATGCCCGGCAACAGATGCAGAAAATAATCGATGACGGTCGGCGAAATTGGCTCGCTGGTTACGTAAATCAGATTCGTTCGCGGCATCTGCAACAACATCAACAAAAACAGCATGCGTTCTTCATAGTGGTGCGCACCTTCGACTTTGGCCAGTTCTTCCCGGTCGAAAGTGAGGCTGGGGATTACGACAACGGTGCGATGCGCCAGCGGGTCCGGAAAAATCCGTTCATAGATCTCGGTCAACCGCTCTTGAAGTTGACCAAACTCAGTCAATGTGTCGTTTTTCATAAGCGGATTTTTATCAAAATCTCGACGCTAACAAAGTCTTCACCATCAATGTCAAGTCGGGTGTCAATCAACGCAACCGTAGTGAACTTCGCGCCAAATTCGCACAGTTGCCGAGCGGAATCGCACACGCTCCACACGTCGCCCGCTGCCCAATGCTATCGCAACCGAAAGGCGTTGTCAGCCTGTAAAAAAATGGCGATTTAGTTTATCTTCCTATGCAGAAATTGAGCCAACCGGAGTCGGTTGGCTAAAACGACGCAGATTAACAATTGGCACCGGGTTTGCTTGTTGCGGTTCGAATCGCGGACTAAGACAACCAGCAGCCCCAATCGCAGATCCGAAATCAATGAATGAACCCATGAATCCCACCTTGCAGGACGCTTACACCAAGCCAAAAACTACTTCCGTTCAACTCGAAAGCTTCACCTACGACGACCAAATTGTGCGGATGTTTGCCTTGGCGACGCTCGTGTGGGGGCTTGTCGCGACGCTTGTCGGTTTAATCGTGGCGATTCTGCTCGTTATGCCGCAGCTGACGTTCATCGAATACATTTCGTTTGGGCGGTTACGGCCGCTGCATACCAATGCGGCAATTTTTGCGTTCGCCGGCAATGCGATTTTTGCCGCCGTCTACTATTCGACGCAACGACTGTGCAAAGCCCGGATGTGGAGCGGATTCCTCAGCCAGATGCATTTTTGGGGCTGGCAATTGATCATCCTGGCAGCGGCGCTGACATTGCCGCTGGGGATTACGCAAAGCAAGGAGTATGCCGAACTGGAGTGGCCGATCGACATCGCGATCGCCGTGGTTTGGGTGGGCTTTTTTGGCGTCAACTTTTTCATGACGTTGATCCGGCGTCGCGAACGACACATGTACGTCGCGCTCTGGTTCTACATTGCGACCATTATCACGGTGGCAATTCTGCACGTGTTCAACAATCTCGTCGTCCCCTCGAGTCTGTTCAAGAGCGTGCCTATTTACGCCGGCGTGCAGGATGCGATGATGCAATGGTGGTATGGCCATAACGCGGTGGCGTTTTTCTTGACAACGCCGTTTCTGGGTTTGATGTATTACTTTTTACCCAAGGCGGCCGAACGTCCCGTTTTCTCGTACAAGCTGAGCATCATCCACTTCTGGTCGCTCGTGTTTATTTACATCTGGGCCGGCCCCCACCATTTGCATTACTCGGCGATTCCGGCGTGGGCCTCCTCGTTGGGGATGGTCTTTTCCCTGATGCTGTGGATGCCCAGCTGGGGGGGCATGATCAACGGTTTGCTGACCTTGCGGGGAGCCTGGTACAAAGTCGCCACCGATCCCGTGCTGAAGTTTTTCGTGGTGGGCGTTACGTTTTATGGTATGTCCACGTTTGAAGGCCCGATGCTGTCGATCAAAAGCGTCAATGCGCTCTCGCACTATACGGATTGGACGATCGCGCACGTGCACGCCGGCGCGCTGGGGTGGAATGGTTTCATGACGTTTGGCATGTTGTACTGGCTGTTACCGAGAATTTTTCAGACCAAACTTTGGAGCACCAAACTTGCCACCTGGCATTTCTGGATCGGGACGCTGGGAATCCTGCTGTACATCATTCCGATTTACGTCGCCGGACTGACCCAAGGCCTGATGTGGCGGGCGTTTGATGCGCAAGGCAACCTGGCTTATCCCGACTTTGTAGAAACGGTCAATGCGATCATTCCCATGTGGTGGACGCGTGTTGGTGGTGGAGCACTGTACATCGCGGGCATCTGCATGATGGCCGTCAATTATTTGATGACCTGGTTGTCGCGACCTGCCACGTATGAAGTACCGGTTCACCATGCCGCTGCTCTGTCACGCGACTTTGTCGATCCGCCGGTCCCGCCATCCCGGCTGCAAGGCGCGCCGGTTACCGATTTTGCCAAGAAGCTGGATGTATTCGAGCAAGCCCAATGGCACCGCGTGTGGGAGAGGCTGCCCGTCAAGTTCACGGTGTGGGTAACGATTGCAGTCCTCGTGGCGTCGGCGTTCGAGTTGGTTCCGACGTTCCTGATTCGATCCAACATTCCAACTATTTCCACGGTCAAGCCCTACACGCCGTTGGAATTGGCCGGCCGCGATCTCTACGTGGCCGAGGGCTGTTACAACTGTCACTCCCAAATGATCCGTCCGCTGTTTGCCGAAACAGAGCGTTACGGCGAATATTCCAAACCGGGTGAATTCGTTTACGATCATCCATTCCAATGGGGTTCGCGAAGAATCGGGCCCGATCTGGCTCGGGAAGGCGGTAAGCAATCACATCTCTGGCATTTTGAGCACTTCCGCGAACCGTCTTCGATGACCAAAGGCAGTGTCATGCCGGCCTATCCGCATTTGATGGTGACGGAGCTGAATTTCGACAGCATCCCCGGGCGGGTCAAAGCCGCCACGATGCTGGGTGCCGAATACGATTTTGAGCCGAGCGAAGCGGTCGACAAGGCCAAAGAGCAGGCCCGCACTATCGTCAAAGAACTGGTCGAACAAGGCGGCCCGGCCAAGGTCAAAGACGCCGACGGCAATGAAGTCGCTCTGGAAGATACGCAAGTCGTCGCCATGATCGCTTATTTGCAACGCATTGGTTCAGATTTGTTCGCAACGGCGACCACACCGGATGACGCGGCAGCCCCCGCAGCGGGCGAACCGGCCGCCGCCGCCGGGACGCCGGTCCAAACCGGCCAATGCGATTTCAGGCAATTAGCAAAACCAGGCGGCGGATCAACACTTTTCACAATCACAGAATTCAATCATGATCAAACAACTAACCGGATATCTCGATTACACGATGTTCGCGGAAGTCGCGCTGGTGATGTTCGCGTTCATTTTCATCGCGATTATTATTCGTACGCTCAGGCTCGGCCGTGAGACAACCCGGGAACTGGCCAACATTGTGCTCGACGACCAAACGGAGAAACCGATATGAGCAGCGAAGTCTATTCAGAAGAAAACCTGACCGATCACTCTTACGATGGCATTCAGGAATACGACAACCCGTTGCCGGGTTGGTGGGTCTGGTTGTGGGTTGCGTCGATCATTTTTGCCCCGCTGTACTACTTCTATTATCAATTTGGCGTCGATGGTCGCACGATTCACGACAAGTACGATCAGCAGATGGCCAGTATTTTCATGCTTCGGTTTTCAGAGATTGGCGAACTCCAGCCCGACCGCGAAACGATTCTCAAGTACAAGGACGATCCCAAGTGGAGGTCTGTCGGCAAAGTTGTCTTCAAAACGAATTGCGTCAGCTGTCACGGTTCGGATGGGAGCGGGCTGGTCGGTCCCAACTTGACGGACGACTATTGGAAAAACGTCAAGAAGATCGAAGATATCCCGCGAGTGATTGCCGAAGGCGCGGCCAACGGCGCGATGCCCGCCTGGCAGAACCGACTGAGCCACCAAAATCTGATCGTGCTGGCCGCCGCTTACGTGGCCTCAATGCGAGAAAATCCTCTGCCCGGCAAGGCTCCCGAGCCCGAAGCAGTCAAGTTGCCTGCCTGGGAAGCGATCGCCGACTCGTCTGCCAAGTGAATGACAATCGCTTGCCCCTCCGCACCCCATGCCCCAACCCATGAACAGCCCGCTACTACAGCCCGAAGAACACGTCCTCAGCACGTTGGAGCGGGATGGTTCGCGTCGCTGGCTCAAACCGAAACTCAGCAAAGGCAATTTGCTGACGCGGCGGCGGTGGGTGGCCTATGCGTTGATTGCGATTTTTACGTTGCTGCCATTTATTAAAATCGCCAACAAACCGTTTGTGTTGCTCGATATTCAGGCACGTCGTTTTACAATTTTCGGGTTCACGTTTTTGCCGACCGACACCGTGTTGCTGGCGATTTTCATGGTCGGAGTTTTGCTGACCATCGTGTTGTTTACGGCGTTGTTCGGCCGCGTCTGGTGTGGCTGGGCGTGTCCGCAAACGGTTTACATGGAGTTCCTGTTCCGACCAATCGAGCGGTTGTTTGATGGGACGGTCGGCCGCGGCGGTCACAAGAAACAGGTCGCTGCCTGGCGAGTGGTTGCCAAGTACCTGGTTTATTTTGTCGTGTGCGTTTACCTGGCCAACACATTCCTGGCCTATTTTGTCGGGGTGGAACGGCTGGGCCGTTGGGTTCGCCAATCGCCGTTTGAACATCCCGGAACCGTTTTTGGTGATGGCGTTTGTGACCGTTGCCATGATGTTTGACTTTTGCTTTTTTCGGGAGCAGCTGTGCCTGGTCGCGTGTCCGTACGGGCGATTCCAATCCGTTCTGCTTGACAATAATTCGTTGATCGTGGCCTACGACGAAAACCGCGGTGATCCGCGGGGCAAGATCAAGAAGGACCAATCCGCGTTGCCGCGTCCTCGGCGACTGTATCGATTGCGGCAACTGCGTGACGACCTGTCCGACCGGAATCGACATTCGCGATGGTTTGCAAATGGAATGTATCAACTGCACGCAGTGCATCGATGCTTGCAATCTGGTGATGAAAAAAATTGGTCGCGAGCCGGATTTGATTCGATACAGTTCGCAAGCCCGTGATCACGGGCAGAGGTCGGGCTTGCTGCGAGCCCGCACGATTATTTACCCGTTGCTGTTGGCGGGGATTGCCACGGCGTTCTTCAGCGTGTTGTTGGCCAGCAAATCATTTGACGCGGTTTTGCTGCGGGAACCAGGCAACCCTCACACGTTGACCGACGATGGCCGAGTGCGGAACTTGATCAAACTCAAACTTACCAACCGCAGCGACCAACCGATGACGTTCACAGCCGCCGTCCTGGAACCGGAGGGCGCTCAATTGGAACTCCGCGAAGACGCCATTGAATTGCCGGCCCGCGGAACCGGCACATTTCACGTCAGTATCATTGCGCCGCGAAACGTGTTTGTCGTTGGCCGCGCGACTTCTGCGATAGCGCTGAAGAATCAGGACGGCGTTTCGCGTACCCTTCCGTTCCAACTGATTGGTCCTTATGAGTAGTCTGCCGAGACCCCATTCGAGGTCGCAGGTCGCATTTTGGAAAAAATATGAATAATTTGACGACGACGATTCAGCAAAAAGAAAAAACGGCCCAGTTCCTGTGGACGGGGTTCATCCTGATGTTTTTCGTTTTACAGGCAATCCTGTGGACGGTTGCCATCACGCTGACCACGGGGGACAAATCACACGCGGTGATTGCCAGCTATGACGCGCGGGCTTTGAATTGGGATGAAGAAGTTGCCCAGCGTAACGCCAGCGCCAGTTGGGTTGGCAGGCAGATCTGTTTATCGATGCTGCTGCCGATATTCGCAAGTTCCACGTGATCACGCTGAAGATTCAGGATTCCGGGCAACAGCCAGTGACGGATGCCGTGATTGATTTGGTCGCGTTTCATCGCGCTCTGGCGGGTGCGCCGATACCGGTCGAGCTTGTCGAGGTCGGTGAGGGTGTTTATTCGGGAAAACTTCAGGTCGCCAAAAGTGGCCTGTGGCAGTTTGAAGGCCAGGCCACGCGAGACGGCGACGTATTTCTGATCAAAGATCAACAACTGTTGAAGTGAGCCAATCCATGTGGGTGTTGCTGGGAACGGTGATGATTGCGAGTCTGTTGGGCAGCCTGCACTGCGTCGGCATGTGCGGGCCGTTTGCAATGTTAGCCGCCGCCAGCAACCAGCAACGAAAATCGGCGCTGTTTCCGGCGATGGCGTACAGCCTCGGTCGTTTGGCCACTTACTCGATCGTCGGCCTGATATTTGGTTCGCTCGGAATGGCTCTGAACCACGGTCGTTCCCTGATGTTTGGGATTCCCTTTTCCTCGGTGCAACAAACGGCGACGTTGGTCGCGGGTGGATTGATGATCGCGGTCGGGTTGATCGCGCTGGGCAGGCAGCTGGGATTGCGGATCAAACTGCCTACGCTTGGCGGTCGTTTACAAACCATTTTGCAAACCCAGTATCGACGCGTTGCCGGTCAACCGCCCGTGCGAAAGGCGTTCTCGATTGGGGCACTGTCATGTCTGATGCCGTGCGGCTGGCTGTACACGTTCGCAATCGTCGCCGCCGGTACGGCCAGTCCCGCTCGGGGGCTTTGTCGTGATGGTCGCGTTTTGGTCGGGGACCGTGCCGATCATGTTCGCGCTGATGATGGGCCTGAATCGAATTGGCCATTCCATTCAACAACGGATTCCGGTGGCCATGGCCAGCCTGGTCATCTTGATTGGCGTGTTTACGATCGCGTTTCGCGCACCCATCGCGGTTGGCAGCGATGTCACCGTCGTTAATCAACCGGCAGACCTGATCCAGCAAGTACGCGCCGTGGACCATACCGAGTTGCCTTGTTGCAAAGGAGAATGACGAGACAACGTTGACGTAATCAATGAACAAATTCCTCAATTCAACCCGCGTCGTCGACCAAACAGGGGCCGCCGTTACCTGTACGCATTGCGGTCTGCCCGTTCCCAAGGGCCTGGTTGAAGAGGAGTCTCGCGAACAGTTTTGTTGTTCCGGCTGTCGCACGGCATTTCAGCTGATTCATGACGTGCGGTTTGGAAGCCTATTATTCCATGGTGGAAACGGGCGATTTGTCCGTTCCCCTCAAGCCACTGGATACCGGGCGATTCGAATGAAGATTACCAGGACTTCAATCAACCATCGTTTCAGGAAAAATTTGGAACCTCCGTCGCGGCTGATGTTCGCGAGATAACGTTGATGCTCGATGGCATTCACTGTGCCGCCTGCATCTGGTTGATTGAAAAATTGCCGCAGATATTGCCTGGGAGTGCTTGAAGTGCGATTGAACTGGGCTCGCCAGACGGTGCGGGTTCGTTGGCAAACCGACCGGTTGCCGCTTTCGCAAATCGCCTTGACGCTGCGGCAGCTTGGATATCCGCCGCATCCGGTTCGCGAAAATCAAAATGAACTTCGCCGCAAACTCGCGAACCGTCGACAACTTGTGCGGATCGGCGTTGCCGCGGCGGCGGCCGGCAATAACATGCTGATCGCGACCGCTTTGTACCTGGGACTGTTCTCCTACATGGACGCGGGCCTGAACGAGCTGTTGCGAATTGCCAGCTGCCTGGTCGGGCTGGCGTCCTTTTTGGGGCCCGGTCGAGTTTTCCTGCGGGGGGCCTGGAACGCGATTCGCACCCGCACGCCCCACATGGACTTGCCCATTGCGCTGGGGTTGAGCGTTGGCACCCTAGCGGGGCTGGTCAACACCATTCGCGGAACCGGGGAAATTTATTTCGATTCGCTTTCGGTTTTGATTTTCTTATTGCTGGTTGGCCGGTGGATACAGTTTCGCCAGCAAAACAGGGCCGCCGATGCAGTGGAGTTGCTGTACCGCCTGACTCCGCAAAAAACACACAAGCTGGTTAACGGCATCGCCATCGAAACCATGGTCGATATGGTTCAGCCAGGCGATTTGCTGGAAATTCGACCCGGTGAACTGGTGCCCGTCGACGCGTTGATCATCGAAGGCACAACCGAGATCGATGAATCGATTTTGTCAGGCGAGTCCAGGCCGCTGCGAAAATCTGCTGGCGATGAAGTGTTGGCCGGCACGCAGAATCGAAATTCCGTCATCGTGGTACGGGCCACCGGTACGGGTCGGCAAACGCGGTTGAGCAAAATCGTCGAGCTGGTGGAACAGGCCTCGCTGGAAAAACCGGCAATCGTCCAATGGGCCAACCAGATCGGCGGGTATTTCGTGTTGGCCGTCATCTTGCTGGCGGCGATGACTTTTGCGTTTACCTGGTCGTGGGTTGGCATCGGCGATGCGGTCGACCGGGCAGTCGCGCTGTTGATTGTGGCCTGTCCTTGCGCCTTGGCGTTGGCCACGCCCCTGGCGGTATCGGTTGCCCTCGGTCGCGCCGCCCAACAAAAATTGATGGTCAAAAGTGGCGATGTGTTGCAGTGGCTAAACCGGCCTGGCCGGATTTGGCTGGATAAAACCGGCACGATTACCACGGGTCGCATGGAAGTTGTGGAGTGGTACGGTGACAAAGGCTGCCAATCCGTGGCCGCTGCACTGGAATCCAAGTCGATTCACCCGGTTGCCCAGGCGATAACGAATTACGTTGATCCGGTCGAAGTGGAACGGCATCACGTTTCTGACGCGACGATTCTTCCTGGCGGAATCAGCGGTTCGGTGGATCAACGAAAAGTGTTGATCGGCAACGAACAGCTGGTTCAACACCAGCGGCTTCCAATAACGCCGGATTGGAATGCGTTGGCGGCCCAAATTCTCGGTAGGAATCTGTCACCGAACTGGGTGGCGGTCGACGGCACGATCGTCGCAATGGTGGCGGTTGGTGATGTGGTTCGATCGGAAACGCAGGTGGCCGTTAATGAGCTGCAAGCTTCCGGTTGGAGCGTAGGAATTCTCTCCGGTGACCATCAATGTATTGTCAGCCAGGTTGGCGAGAGACTGGGACTGCCCCCAGAGTCGACGCTGGGAGGACTGACGCCGGAAGATAAGCTCGACATCATTCGCCGGAGCCGATCGGATTTCGAAACCGTGGTGATGGTTGGCGACGGCGTTAACGACAGCGCGGCACTGGCTGCGGCAACGGTCGGAATTGCAGTGCACAACGGCGCTGAAGCCAGCCTGGCGGCAGCACCGGTTTACCTGGGCAAAGAAGGACTCCGGCCAATTCTGGAATTGCTCCAGATCAGCAAGTCGACGGCGGCGACAATGAGAGTCAATATGGTCATTTCTCTGGCCTACAACACCTTGGCCGCTTCGCTGGCTGCGCTCGGATGGATCAATCCGCTTGTGGCGGCAATCCTGATGCCGATCAGTTCTCTAACCGTGGTGGCGATGTCGTTGACCGCCGGTTCGTATTCGAAAAAAGGCCGTTGAAAATGAGCATCGTTTATATCGCGTTGCCCGTTGCCCTGGTTCTCGCGATCATCGCCGTCATTGCGTTCATCGTCCAGGTCCGCAGCGGACAGTTTGACGATCTGGAAACGCCACCGCGGCGAATACTCTATGATGATGTGGAACCAGCAAAGCGTCAAAAAAATGGATGATCGCTGAAGTTGCTAAAAAAAATGTCGTTACAGTGGGTCGCATCTGCCGGATGCGACTCGATTCGGAGTAACACTCGGCAAGTGTTCCCCATTCAATTCACGTTCCGGGCAACGGCGAAGATGACGTTTTCGCTCAAGATCGACTTGGCGGTCCATTCGAATTCGAGGATCTCACCATTGGCGGCGCAATATCAATTGCGAAAACGAACGACGGGCTGACCTTCCAGGAGCCGCCCCATGACGTTCGTGGTCTTTTCCCGGTCGTCAACGTGAACGAAATCCAGAAACGGACGCGATAATAGTTCGCCTTCGGTATAGCCCAGCACACGGGAAAAGTTACTGTTGATTCTGCGAAAAAACCCGTCAAAACTGGCGATACAGAACAGGTCGAGCGACAACTCGAAAAAGCGGGTCATGTCACTTTCGGCTCTTTCCAGCGCCGTCTCGTTATAAGCGGCCATATCGGCGGCGACTGCAGCAGCATCCGCAGGTCTGGCTTCGGGAGCGGCGTGCAGGCAACGTTTGGCGAGGCGAACCTGGGCAAACTCGCGATTGCATTCATCGAGCCTCCGCATTGCCGGTTCCAACGCGCCACGTTGTGCCTGGTCCAGGATGTCGGCTCGTTCCTCACCGACATAAGGTGGTTGGCCGGTCAGGATCTCGCACAAGATGGCGCCGAGGCAGAAGACATCAGTGCGTTTGTTGATCGGTTCGGCGCGAGCCTGTTCTGGCGCCATGTATTGCAGCGTGCCATGAACGCGGTTCGGTCTCGTCAGGTTTTGGTCCTCGTCTGTAAGACTGGCCGGCGACAAATGGTATTCCGCCGAAGTACTGGCGAACGGTTCTTTCAGCGAGCGTGCCAACCCCCAGTCCATCAAATGAACTTCGCCAAATGTACCGACCATGATGTTGGCGGGTTTCAAATCAAGATGCAGGACGCCTTGAGAGTGCGTGTAGGCCATGGCCTGGCAGACCGACGAAAAAATGTTTAACAGCCTGGCGCGTTCCTGTTTGTCAAACGCCTGCGCACTCAAAAGGGATTGCAATGTCATGCCCTCGATCAGCTTCATGACAAAAAACGGGCGCAAATCGCTGGTGGTGCCGTATTGATAGACGTGAGCGATGCCCGGATGCTGCAGCGAGCCCATGATCCGGACTTCATTTTCAAATTGGGAAATGACCTTTGGTTGGTCCGCGTACTCCTGCAACAACAATTTGATCGCAACGTCCCGATCGAGTGTCAGATCGCGGGCCCGGTAAACGACACCCATTCCTCCTCGACCCAATTCTTCGCCAATTTCGAAATGGCTGGCAGATTCGACCAGATCCGGCGGTTCATCACAGATCAGCTGGAACCCAGAACCGTCCGAGTCGCGTTGGCGCGATCCGTGGAACGTGGTCCCCTGATGCTTTGGCTTGCGGCGCCGTTTTGGCGGATCTTGTGGGTCCACACCGCGCTCCAGACGAGAAAGAAACGGAGATTGTCTCGAAAAGCTGAAAAGGCATCCGGACTAATGATTTTAGGGTAATCCGGTAGCGATTCCAACTCCATATTGCCGGAACATCAGTCGCAAATAATACCGGGCTACTAGACCATGTGGCCCAGTTTTGGTTCGAGCGCCTTGCAAGTGTCAAACATTTCCCGAGACAGTAGAGGCCATGATGTCGTCGACCGAGACGATACCGACGAGTTGATTATCCTCGTCAACAACCGGCAACCGTTTGACACGCGACATGCGAAAGAAGCGAGTCAGGTCATATAATGATATCGTTTCGTTGACCCGTTCCACGTCACGGGTCATTACTTCCGAAACAAAAGAGTCGGGGGTCGCCGCGCCCAACGCGACACCCAGGGCAATATCGCGATCGGTGAGCATCCCGACAACTTGCCGGTTGTCGACAATCACGACCGAACCGATACGTTTTTCCCGCATCAATTCAGCTGCTTCTGAAATCCTCGCGTCCATTGTCAAGGAAACGACTTCCTGGTTATCTCGAAATAGTTCTTTCAGAATCATCTGGTCCTCCAGTTCCGGCGTGGTAGTTTAGGGCGGCAAAATCAGCCGCTGGTTATCGCCTTACTCTAGCGACAGCGAGTCGTCTTCTCCAGTCAACGAAGGAACAATCGTACGCTTGGCGTTTTGATGGCGGATGTTTGCAGAACGGCGGTGGCGATCGATGTCGTGCTTGACGGCCGCCTCCATCTTGCGAATTGCCTGAAGAACGCAATCTGATACCGATTCGCCATGGGCGGACACGTGAAGATGGCCACGTGGTTGCAGCATCACGTCAATCTGGCAAAGCCCGACAAACGCGGCCGAGTTGCGTGATTCATCTTCCAGTCGCACCGTAATGTGGTTGATCCTCGTGTCAAAGCGACCCATCGCGGTTTGAATCTTTTGTTGGATATCCTCACGAACCACAGCTTCGTTGTTCACATTCCGGGTGACGATCTCGATGTTCATGGTGGCGTCCTTTCAATTTATTAGGTTTCAGCAAATGAACCCGCCAACCGCTATTTCGCAAAAGCCGTACCATAGGCAATTTTCCGGGTAACGCCCCGGGATTACGCTCCGCCCAAGTGACATTGGGCGGATTCGCACACTACGCACGCGGCTGCATTGGCGAGAATTCAGACAGTTCGACCAAGTATTTTTTTACTTCGATGACTGAAAACACAAACAAGCTGGCAGCGATGCAAACCGAGAGTTCAAACAGCGTGAGCGATTGCGTGTGAAAGATTTTTTGCAGCGGCGTCCAATAAACGACCAGCATCTGCAGCAGAAACGTCGAGCCGACAGCGTACCACATCCACGGATTGCTTGGTGGCCCTCGTTTCGCATCGACCTGTGACCCGGCTTCACCACCCTCGAGAAAGGTAGATGCGCTTGTGGAATAACCAAATTCGACTTTCGGACCGGCAAGCGAACGCGTTCGCCATTTGGGCGAGCGTCAACACGGTAAACACCACCGTGCGCCAGTGATCGACGCCGGCTTCGCCTGCCCAGAAAAAAAAGCCGGTGACCAACGACACGATCCCGATCAGCGAACCAATCCAGAGCAGATCCAGCTTCATTTGCCGGTTGAAAATCGGTTCGTCGAGTGACCGGGGAGGGCGGCGCATCGTATTTTTTTCCGCCGGTTCCACGGCCAGTGCCAAACCGGGCAAGCCGTCGGTCACGAGGTTGATCCACAGAATCTGCAGCGGCAAAAGCGGTAGCGTTCCCAGGAATACGCCGATCGTCATCACCAATACTTCACCAATGTTGCTGGACATCGTGTACTTCACAAATTTCCGCACGTTGTCGTAAACGATGCGGCCTTGTTCGACAGCGGCGACGATGGTCGCAAAGTTGTCGTCCAGCAGGACAACATTGGCGGCCTGTTTTGACACATCGGTTCCTGTTAATCCCATGGCCACACCGACGTTGGCCTGTTTAAGCGCGGGAGCATCGTTGACACCATCTCCGGTCATCGCGACGACTTCGTGGTTGTGTTGCAACGCTTCAACAATGCGCAGCTTGTCTGCCGGTGCCACCCGCGCGAAAACAGCCGCGTCCCGCACACGTTCGCGTAATTCGGCGGCGGACAGGCGAGACAAATCCTGGCCGTTAATTGCCTCGCCACCGCCGGAAATTCCCAGTTGCCTGGCGATACTCATCGCCGTGAGCGGGTGATCGCCCGTAATCATAATGGGCCGAATTCCTGCCCGGCGGCAACGCGCCACCGCCGTTTTGGCTTCCGGACGAGGTGGGTCAGTCAATCCGATCAAACCTACAAATGTTATATCCTGTTCGAGTTCGTCTAATGGGAGTTGCTCGTTAAGCGGGCGAAAGCCGATTGCCAATACACGTGTTCCTTGGCCCGCCAACTCGTCCTGCGAGGTCAAAATTCGCTGTCGCCAGGCATGATCGAGCGGCACGCGTCCGTGTTCCACCCAGACGAAGCTCGAAATTTCAAGCAGCGAATCGACCGAGCCTTTCACAAACGCAATTCGTTTTGTTGCATCCGCACCCCGTTCACCGTCCCAGACCGAATTTGGCAACAAATCGTTCGCCAGAACTCCGTCAGTTACCGCATGCACCGTCGACATCCGTTGCCGCTCGGATTCGAATGGAATTTCGTTTGTTCTCCGAAGCAACGGTTGCAGTTTCAGTTGGTCAAATCCCATTCTGGCGGCAACTTCGACCAGCGCAGTCTCGGTCGGTTCACCCACGGCAACCGGTTTTGCGGGATCGCCTTCCTGCAGCTGCGCGTCATTGCAAAGGCAGCTGCCCAATAACAGCAGCCGCAAACTTTCAGCGAAGTTTTCCGGTCGCGGTTCGTTTTCGTGTACGAGCAGCCTGGCGTTGGCCACGTCCAGAATCGTGGCCGTCATCCGATTCTGGGTGAGTGTGCCGGTTTTGTCGCTGCAAATTACCGAAACCGATCCAAGCGTTTCGACCGCGGGGAGTTGTCGAATCAAGGCGTTCTGTTTGAACATCCGTCGCGCGCCGATGGCCAGGGCAACGGTCGCCACGGCTGGCAGCCCTTCGGGGACGATTGCCACCGCCATGCTTAACGCCGTTCGCAACATCAATTGGGCCGATTGCCCGGCGGCGAGGCCTGTCAGGAATACGAAACAGACAATGGCGACTGCGACGACCGCCAGCGTGCGACTGAGTCGACCGAGTTTGACCTGCAAAGGAGTCGGTTCATGTTTTACTTGTTGCAGTGAACCGGCAATTTTGCCAAGTTCCGTGTTCATCCCGGTTGCCGTGACCACAGCCCGGCCATGCCCGCGGACGACCATGGTTCCCATAAAGGCGACGTTGAATTGGTCGCCCAATGGCAATTGGGGCTCATCAATTGGGTCCGTTAATTTTTCGACCGCCAACGACTCACCTGTCAGCGTGGATTCGTCGATTGCCAGCTCATTGATTTCCAGCAGGCGACAGTCGGCTGGCACAAAATAGCCCGCCTGTAACACGAGCACATCGCCCGGTACGACCAGCGCTGCGGAAATATTCAGCAGTGTACCGTCTCGCCATACGGTGACTTCGGGTACAGAGAGCTTCCTCAATGCAGCGAGCGACCTTTCTGCCTGAAAATCCTGCCAGAACCCTAACAAAGTGTTGAGCAATATGATTGCCAGGATCGCAAACGCATCACTCTGTTCGCGGAGCAAAAACGAAATCAGGGCCGCGACCAACAGCAACACAACCAGGGAACTGTTGAGTTGAGCCAGCAGGATCCTGGTCCAGGTTCGCCGCTCGTGCTCAACCAGCTGGTTGTGGCCGTGCTGGATCAACCGCGCGGCGGCCTCCGCTGCGGTCAGGCCGTGTTTGTTGTCGGAGTCCAGTCGAGTCAGGGCCTGCTGGGTCGTCAGTTGATGCCAAGCGTCGGATTGATTCGAGCGGCCGGCTGGCTGTTTATTACTGACAACGGTCATAACTGCAATCGAAACGCGGCAGGGCAGCGGACTAACGGAGAACGAATCGCGGCGGACTTCAGCTCGTATGGGCCCGTTTCATCCGATTGATGTCTGAAACTTGTCCGATGACCAACAGGATATCGTCATTTCGAATCGTATCCTCGGGTTTCGGATTGAAGCGGAATTCACCGGAGTCATTTTTGATTCCGACGACCAACAAATTAAATTGCTCTTTGATTTTGGAGTTGGCGAGTGATTTTCCCACCAAGGGACTGCTTTGGGAGACGCGAAACTCGTCGAGTTCCATTTCCAGGTGCGAAGCTTCGGCAAATAATTCGACAAGATCTGCCGTCGTTGGGCGGGAGATCATCCGTTCCATCTGTTGGGCGCCAACGCGGTGCGGCATGACGATCTTGTCTGCGCCGGCTTGCCGCAATTTTCGGCAACTGCTCTCGTGCTCCGATTTGGCAATAATCTGAATATGGGGGTGCAGATTTCTGGCCGTCAACGTGATGAATACGTTTTCGGCGTCCGAGGGCAAGGCCGTGGCCAGGGCGCGGGCACTGGGCAGTTGAACATCGGCCAGCACATCTTCAGAAGTTGCGTCACCCTGGATGGACAGCATGCCGGCTTCGTTCGCCTCCAGGATTTTCTGGGGATCGATATCAATCACAATGAACGGGATGCCGCGATGGGACAGTTGATTCGCCAGGTCGTGACCCAGACGCCCAAAACCGCAAATGATGACGTGGCCCGAAAGCCTTTTGATTTCCATTGTCAGTCTCCGCTTTCCCAGTGCACGGTGCACCTCACCCTCCAACGCCAGTTGGATAAAACCGCCGAATGTATAAACCGATGACGTGACGCCCAGCAAAATGACGCAAATCGTAAAGACCTGCATCATAGGCGATAAGCCCGATTTTTCGCTGAATCCCACCGTCGAGATGGTAATCACCACCATCCAGATCGCTTCCAACCAGTCATAACCGCCGAAGAAGCGATAGCCGGTAATTGAAACCAAGACGACCATCGCCAAGGAAAACGCACCTAGCCGTATTCGATGCAAGGGTGTTTTCATCCGGTGTTGCTATCCATGTTATTTCGGGAATCGTGACGCTGGCCCCGAGGATACCTTGTATTTAATTTCATGAGAATTCGAGTGACCGCTGAATTCGTCTCGATTGTACGGAAGTCACGAGACTTCCGGAATTTTTCCGGTAGAATGCAAAGTGCATACCAGTTGCACAATTGGGGATTTGTGGGCTTCACTTGGAACTTGCAGGCTTGGCGCGTGCAGATTCGCACAGTTTTGATTTCGTGTCGCACTTGCTGCCGAGCCTCGAAGGGTCTTGGCGAAAGAAAAGTCTTGTTGCACATCTCCGTTTGGCAACCCCGATTGGCACTGCGTTTGCATTCAGCCATTTGCAAACAAAGCGGCAGCCGGCAATCCCCATCATAAATGGAGCGGTCTGATGAAAAAACTTGGCGAACTTACTGTTGGCGATTACATGACCGCCCAGGCGATTATCGTCGAAGACTCGGAAAAACTCACCCACGCCATTCGGTTGATGGATACCGAGAATCTTCTTGCCCTTCCAGTGATCGGCAGCCAAGGCGAGGTCGTGGGGATTCTGTCGACCCGGGATTTGATCGAAATTACACACGAGATCCAGTCCGATCTCGGGGCACTCTCCTATGTCACCGAAAAAACACAGGAATTCCTGATCAAAATGCTGATCGAACAGGGCGACAACACGCTGGTGCGGGACGTCATGACGGCTCCCGTTGACACCATTTCTCCGGATGCCAACTTGATTGTTGCGGCCCGCAAGCTGATGGATCGGGAGTACCACCATTTGCCGGTTGTCGACGATACGGGCAAACCGGTCGGCATTCTGTCGACGACGGACTTTGTGCGGGCTGTTGCCGATTATGGAGCGACTTTGGCGGGTTGACAAAGTTTCGCGACAAGGAAAATAGACGGGACGAATCAACCAAACCAAATCGCTATTCAAAAATCAGCCATGCAGCAGGAAGTCAACGTCGATTGTTACGGTGCGACTCACGTGGGCCAGCAGCGGAAGACAAACCAGGACCAGTTCCTGATTGCCGACCTGAACAAGCACATGCGGGTCTATTCCTCCAGCGTCGATTTCGTACCGCCGCACTTGTTTGGCGAACCAATGGGCAAGTTATTGCTGGTCGCAGACGGCATGGGAGGCACCACTGCCGGCGATGTGGCCAGTGAACTGGCGATCAAGTCTACGGCGAATTTTCTGCTTAATTCAATGCATTGGCTGATGCACCCCAAACAACCCGAAATCCAGCAGTTTGTCGAAGATTTGAAATCGGCCGCGAAATTTTCGCATCAAGTCGTTCACGAAAATGCCAGTCAGGCCCCTGAGCACCGAGGCATGGGGACGACGCTTACCGTCGCCTACCTGTTGTGGCCGATGCTGTACGTGCTGCATGTCGGCGATAGTCGATGTTACATCTGGCACCGCGACGAATTGCGACTGATTACCCATGACCAAACGCTCGCCCAGCTGCTCTACGATCGCGGTGATCTGAATGAAGCCGAGTACGAACAGTCGCCGTATCAACATGTGTTGTTAAGTGCCATTGGGATCGATGGCGACCTCGACGCGGTCGTCTATCGCCATCGCCTGACCTTGGGCGACCGGTTGCTGCTTTGTACCGATGGCGTGAACGCTTATGTGGGTGATGAAGAAATCGGCCAGGTTTTGAGCTCCGATTGGAGTTCGGAAGAAATTTGTCGACAGCTCATCTCTCGTGCCAACGAACGCGGCGGGCGAGACAACATCACAACCGTCGTGGCCCGGTTCACTTCCAATGGCTAGCCCGCATTCTCACAGGGGTGCAGGACGGTAACAAGCAAACTCCTGTCGCGCCAGGATGACAAACACCCCGCTTGAGCCGTGTTGGGCTTCAGATGCCCATCATCGCCAGCAAATCGGTGAGCTGAGACAAGAACCGGATGACGCGGGGATGTTCGGTTTCAAATTTCATGACCTGGTCGAGCAACTCGTGGTTTTCAGACACGACTTCCGTGGGAGTGTTGGCCGCTTTGGCTTGATCAACCAGTCCGCCGGCATCGGTTACCAACTGTCCCAACGCGTCGACGGTCTCTTCATCGACTTGTTCGGCTGCCTTCAAGTCATCGTTAATGGCCGATAGTTCTTCGTGTAGCTCACGCAGTCGCATTAATAATTCAGAGTTTGGCATCACGTTCTCCTTATCAGTCGACCAACCAGCAAGCACTCGGCGTGCCAATCTCCATTTATCTTTTCGAGCGACCGTGCACCGCCACTAATTTGCCTGCTGTTGCTGGCTGTCTTCCTGGCTGGGGCTCGATTTTTGCTCCAGACGGGCATCGTATTCATCCATCAGCGTGGTGGGACAAACCTCGATTTCCTGGCATTCTTTGCATGTAATTCGCACAATGTCAGAACTGGTGATTTTCAAGTCGTGTTCCTGGCAGAGCTGATAAAGTTTTCGCAAATGTTTGCAAGTCACGGCAAATTCCTTTAGTTGGTAAGTGGAACAGTTCCGGTCATCCGTCGACGGAAGTTTCTCCCAGCACTTCGTCGGAGTATGTCCCGATGCGTTGATAAATTTTGGTTGCGTCCTCGTCTTCGATCCCGATCTCGCGTAATGTGTCCATCAGGTGCTGCGTGAATTGGCTAAGGTGTTGTCTTTGAATTCCACGACCTCGATGGGATTCGTAAAGCGATATTTTCAAGTCCGGTTCCGGTCCTCCGAGGGCGATCGTAAAGAACGCGATCTGCATCTTTTTAAGTTTTTCGATCAATGTCGACTCAAAAAATGGCGACAAGAGCGGGTCGGCCAAGACTCGTTGATAAAAAGCCGTGACCAATCGTTCGATGGTCGGCCTTCCGCCAATTTTTTCGTAGATGGTTTCCATAGCAATCTTATTCTGCGGATGAAATGCGAATTTTGAACGCTACCTGGAGCCTGTCGCAATCATCGTGCCGGACGAGATTTTCGGGCTGCAACCCGCCCAAACTCTGTGCAAACGGGCGAAATCGCACACCCGCGGCTCCGAGCATTTTCACACCCTCTGCGCGGCGAACATTTCTGTAACCTCGCATGGATGTCCGACTTTGTATGGCGATTAAGGTCAATTTGCCAGCCCAAAACCATTCAGATCACGAAAAAGGCAAATAGATTGACGGTCGCCGGTCTCGAACTTCCCGTCATCACAAACCTGGCACCATTGGCATTGCGTTTGCGTCGAACCAATCACAGCACGAGTCGACGTGGGTCCGAAACCGCCCACTCAAGCGAATTTTAAGAAAAGGGTGTGCCATGAAACAGTTTAAAAACAAAACGATTGTTGTTCCCTTTGATTTTTCCGATGAGTCGACGGACGCGGTTGAACAAGCACGTGCATGGGCCGAACCTTCCACGAGCATTCATATCGTGCACGTTATTGAGCCGACACCAGCGCTCGTGTCGCTGGATCCAGCGATGCCAATCCCGCCATCGTACGACCAGGAACGTCATGACTTGGCCAGGAAGAGCCTCGACAAACTGTACGGCAACCATGCAGATCCGCGGATCAAAGTTGAATGCCTTGTCGGTGATCCAGGCAAAGAAATTGTGGACTTGGCCGAATCGCTGCGGGCCAACATGATCATCATGCCTTCCCACGGACGAAAGGGCTTGAGCCGGTTGTTATTGGGCTCCGTTGCGGAACGTGTTCTGCGGTTGGCCAGTTGTCCCGTATTGATCCTGCGCGGCCCCTCCCAACAAACGGAGGAGAACGTGGACGAGGCGGTCAAGCAGGAAGTTTCAGGCTCAGCGATGATTTCAAGCTACTCGGTTAACCGCGGCCAGGGCTGGAACGGCTGTTGCTGATTTTGATTCTCGACGTATCACTCGGTCATCCCCACCCAAATGTCCGCTGGAAAATTACCGACGAAAACCAAATTGTTGTTCAGTTCCGGCGATCTGAGCACCAGCCTAACGTTAGCCGTCCAGACGTTTTTTCAGTTGTATTTCTTGACGGACGTCGCCCGACTGCCCCCCGCTACGGTTGCCTGGGTCTTGGGAATTACCCGACTGTGGGACGCCGTCAACGACCCGTTGGTCGGGCTGCTTTCGGATCGCATCAAGTCTCGATTCGGTCGTCGACGTGTATTGCTGATCTGGGGTTCCTTGCCGTTGGGTACCGCGTTCGCGCTGTGTTGGCTGGTTCCGCCATTGCCACAATTTGGATTGGCCGTTTATTACACACTGCTGATCATGGCGTTTGACGCGGCATTTACGATCGTGCACGTCGGGTATAACGCGTTGACGCCGTCGATGACCCAGGATTACGACGAGCGCAGCACGCTCAACGGCTATCGAATGGTGTATTCACTTGGCGGAACTCTGGTGGCCGTTATTTTTGCCACGGTGTTGGCCGAATGGACGGCTAACGAATCGACCCGATTTGCAATTGTTGGCATCACGCTGGGATTGCTGGCGATGATTCCACCGTGGATTGTGTTTGCAATTACCAAGGGCGTGGATGAACCAAACTTGACCAGCCACATGTCGTTTCGTGATGCGTTGCGCAATACCATGGCCAACCGCGCGTTTGTGATGCTGACATGTTTGTACCTGGCTTGTTGGACGGCCAGTTGTGTGACCTCAGCCACGCTGATTTATTTCGCCAGTTATTACCTGCAAATACCTGAGCAAGCCAACTATTTTGTGCTGTTGGCGGTTGGCTCGGCTGTTTTAAGTGTGCCGCTCTGTGTCTGGTTGGCGCAGAGGTGGGACAAACCGAAAGCGTTTATGGCGGGGATCGGGTTTTGGTGCCTGGTGCTGACGGGATTCTTTTCGATGCCCAAGACAGCGATCGCCGTCGCCTACGGGTGTGCATTCCTGTGTGGTCCCGGGATCGCAACGGCGGCCGTCATCCCCTGGTCGATGTTACCCGATGTCGTGGAGCAGGAGCAACAGCGGACCGGCGAGCGCCGAGAAGGGGCCTATTACGCCTTCATTTCGTTTTTTCAAAAATTGGGAACCGGCCTTGCGCTGTGGGGAATCGGGATGGCTTTGTCGGCCAGTGGTTACGTTACGCCGACCGCCGCTGAGCAGTTTCCCGTGCAGCCCCAGTCAGCACTCAACACGATTCGATTTATCATTGGCCCCGGCACGATCATGCTACTATTAATTTCATTGCCGTTTGCGTGGCGCTACCCAATCACCCGTGCCGGTCACAACCAAACCGTCCAAGAAATCGCGGACTCAAAGACATGATTACCACGCCCCCAAGCACCAAACTGTCGTCGCCCCCTACCAACGATGAGTTAGCCGAGAAGCTGGAAAATGTCTCGAAATTGCTGTTGGCCCAAGGAGCCAATCAATTCCGGGCTGAAGCTTACCATCGCGCAGCTGAAACGCTTCACGAACTGGAGCGTCCTGCCTGGCAAATTTATGCCGCCCAGGGAATCGAGGGGCTCGAAGAACTGTCGGGCGTGGGACGCACCATTTCCCGCGCACTGCAGCAGTTGATTCGTGGCGGACATTGGCCACTGCTGGAACGACTGGCAGGCAACGACGTGGTCGAACAGGCTTTCTCGTCCGTTCCCAACATCGGACCGAAACTGGCGAAACGGATTCATGATGAACTTGGCATCGAAACACTGGCGGAACTTCAGGCTGCGGCCTGGGATGGACGGCTGCGACGCATGCGGGGGTTTGGCGAAAAAAGAATTCGAGCCGTTCGCGAATCACTCGCGGCCCGCGGTCGTCATCCCGAGATTGCACAGGCACAAGAAAAATCATTCGACGGAAAGGACGACCTGACTTCCGAAGTACCGGTGGAAGAGCTGTTGGATGTTGACGACGAGTATCGCTTCAAAGCCGCACAGGGCAAATTGCCGCGCATCGCCCCGCGCGATTCAATCCAACAGCGCAGGCTTGGTTACCAATCCTGCATACCGATCGTGGCCAACGCCACTATACGGCGCTGTTTTCAAACACCGAGCATGCCCACACCATGGGAACGACTCACGACTGGGTCGTCATTTATCTCGAAGACCACAATCATCGCGGTCAACAGGGCCGCTGGACGGTCATTACCTCCCAGTTTGGCCAGCTCAAGGGTCGCCGCATCGTACGTGGCCGCGAACGCGAGTGCGCCGAATTCTACGGTGAACGGACGGCATAGCTGGACTGCGTCGTGCTTGTATGCTCACGCCCGCCCCATTTTTTTCCTGATCAAGTCAACGAGATTGTCGGAATCGTTGGTGCCGACCCGGATAATTTTGTTGTGGCGAGTGATCTTCACACATTCGAATCCCCACAGGTTCAGCGTCCAACCACGAAATGGAATGAAATGAATCCCCCACCCGTCAATGAGCGAAGTCGTACTCGGCTCGACCGCCGTGATGTCGCGATAGCCGATGCGGGCACCAAACAGATTCAGTGGACCATATCGCACATCGAGATACTCGCCATGATCCGAAACGGTCAACGTTTGAAATGAAAATGACAACACAAGCAACAAAACGGCCACGATTGCCACGACAAGGCTGGGTGCCGCATCATTTCGAATCTGCCAGGCAAGTACAAAACTGAAGGCAGCCGGCAAGTAGAGCAACAGGTGCAGCGGAGAACGCTGGGTGTGCTGGTACATCGTTATCTCTCAAAAATTCCGCGAAAGTATGTTGATTTCGTTTTTGCGCTTTGAAGCAAAGCACATGCCACAGGTTTGCGCCGTCCGGACCAGCAATAAATCACGTTAAACGTACGCCGCAAACTGAGCGAATTCGCACGCTTCCTCGTTGTTCGAATTAGCATAACGGTTTTTTTTCGACGGCACGTCGTTTGCAAACGGGAAAGGTGAAAATGGAATAAAAAGACACGTCGCAACCAACGGTTATCGAAAATTCCGAACCAAGGAGAGACAAATATGAAAACCAGAATGATCATTTTATTATTCGCCGGCTTGGCAATTTTGCTTGGCGGTTGGATCGGTTCGTCCAATCTTCCGCAACGGCAAGACGACGAGCAGGCCGAGCAGATCAAATCCGCTTCGCGAAAGGAATTCATGCGGGGCAAGTTGTTAAGCAATCAAAAAATTGTCGAGGGCCTTTCACTGAAGGACTTCGGACTTGTGCGGGAAGGTGCCAAAGGCGTCACCGAACTGGTCAAAGGCCAGCATTGGTTCGTACTCGACACCCCCGAGTATCAGGCTCACTCGAAAGCCATGGAAGACGCCGCTAACCGACTCATTCGCGCGGCAAACGAAAAAAACATCGATGCCGTCACACTGCGTTATTTTGACTTGACGCTCAGCTGCGTCGACTGTCATCGGTACTTCGAGACAGTCGGGCAGTAAGCGACTTCGAACAGACGTAGTGAGCCGCAAGGCGCTAGGGCGGGTTCGAGAACCGAAACGGCAAGTAGCTTGACTTTCCGAGTCGAGTCTGGCTGGGATGGACGATCCATTGGAACTGATTCGCAATTTTATCTGGCCACAAGCGGGGAGAATCGTGATGTACACCTATCTGGCGAAGCTTGGATTCTGGTCGGCCATGTCAATGTTGATCTTGATGTCGGCTGCGGCAAATGCGCAGAATCAATATTTCGGTGAGTTCGATGGAAATTGGGATGACCCATTTGCTTGGGAAGGCGGAATCGTACCCGGTGTCGGCGAATCGGCCTTCCTGGTGCGACCGTACTTTGGAATCGTTCCGGCGATTCAGCCAGTGCTGGTCAACTATCAGTCGGCCACCGATCCCCAACTCGGGGCTCTCGTGATTGAAAGCAGCAATTGGCTGATTCAAAGTGAAAATCCGGGTTTCGATTCGCTAACCAGTTTTTTTGAGGTCGTCGGTGGCTACAACGGACCTTTAACTGGACTTGTTGAACAGGTTGACAATCCCGCTCACCGCACCAGTCATATTCAAAGTGGAGGTACCAACACGGTGCAAAGTTTGCTGACGATCGGTGGAATTACCGGCAGCGGAGGCAGATATCAACTCAGTGGCGGCGTTCTCGGGACAGGCGGAACCATCCTCGCCGACAGCGGGCTGGGCGAATTCGAGCAAACCGGCGGAACACATTCCACGGGCGCATTTGCCATTGGCCTTGGGATTGGAAGTACGGGTTCGTTAAATTTTGAAGGGGGTGAGCTGGATGTAGCAGGTAGTTTTACCGTGGGAGCCACGGGAAGCGGAAGCGTTTACCACACCGGAGATGCGACGGCGACCATCGGAGGCAGTCTGGTGCTGGGCGAGAATCCGGGCGGAAACGGTGAATACGAGTTCGATGCGACGTCGACGATGAATGTTCTGGGTGATCTCCAGGTTCGCAGGGGTGAGTTCCGTCACCTGGGTGGCCGGATCGAAACAGGCGGTGACCTGGTGGTAGAAACGGGCGGTCTCTATCAGATGACAACCAGCAGTGCGTTCCAAAATATTACTGGCAGGCTAGATGTTTCCGGGCAGTTCGATCTGCAACGCGGAAGACTCGACGTTGGCAGGGAATTGAACATCCACGCCGGTACCTTTGACCAGTCGGCGGGCGACGTCTTGGCCAACCAGAACTTGCGGATTGGAGATACCGATGGCGAAACAGCCAACTACTATCTGCGGACAGCTGAGGCGGTCTTGCAGGTTAATGAAAACGTGTACATCGGCACGAACGGAGGGACCGGCAGTTTCACCCACGAAGATGGCTTGCACCAAATCGGCGACGCGCTCGTTCTGGGTTACGAAGCAACATTCGAGCCATTGCCGATCGTTCTGGGCGGCATCGGCATCGGAAACTATACGATTTCTGGCGAAGAAAGCATTGAGCGCGGACTGCGGGCTGCGCGGTTACACATCGGTGACAGCGGCATGGAGCCGGCCGCGGGAGAAACGGTTTCGACTTTCGACCAAAATGGCGGAGACGTCCGTTTTGACGGCGAGATTGTAATTGGCAAAGGCATTTACAACCTTCGCGACGGGACTCTTCGCTGTAACAAGCTACCGGAAGACGATCAACTGCGACTTCTTTACTATGGAGAAAATGCTTTAATTGTGGGGGGCAAGGTTTCGGGCAATGACACCACTGGCGACGGCTTTGCATTTGGTCTTTTCTTTCAAACAGGTGGCCAAAACCTGGTAAATGGTGATTTGACAATCGGCGCTCATGATGACGCTGGCGGTGTCTATGAGCTCTCGGGAGGCACTCTCGATATCGCGGGCGACCTGACGACCAAGAGCATCGGTGCTGCAAGCGGAAGTTATATTCAATTGGGCGCAATCGCTGAAGTATCGGGCGATGTCACTAACAACGGAGATTTTTTGCTCTCTCGCTTCGGCACGATGAACGTTGCCGGCAGTTTTACCAACAACGGCGAAGCGACGATAAGAACTGGATCCACACTGACGACGTCGGGTGATACATTCATGAATTTCGGTTCGTTGAATGTCGAAGGCGCCGGAACCAATACAATTAACGGACCGGTAGAAAATTATTCCGACGTGAATATCGTGGAAACGAACGTCAACTTTAACGGTATCTTTACAAACCAGGGTGCGCTAGTCAGCACCGATTCCGAGAGCATTTTTGACAAACTGATTGTCGGGCAGAACGGCTATCTGCAAGGCGGCGATCTGGATCGGTTTGTCATTCGGAGTGATTTTGATAACGCCAGTCAGCAGGACGAAGTTTGGGATACGCGCCACTCGACGCTGGAATTCAACGGAGAGGTCGCACACCTGTTCGGCTTGGCAGGCGATGATCAAGGTGCGAATTTCGGCGGCTTTGAAGATAACTTTGCCTGGGGTGAATTGTCGCTGGCCATTGGGCAGACGCTGACCTTGCTGGATGGCAACTCCGATCTTGGCGCCGCCCTCTACCTGGGCTTGTTGACGCTGCACGATCTGGATCAATTGAATTCCATCTTCAGCGACTTCAACATCTACTATGATGCGCGGTTGTCCGGCAATCAGTACCTGGGTGGACAGACATTTGCACTTAGTGGTGCAGGCCGGCTGATACCTGTAGCGATTCCGGAACCCGGTTCATTGCTGTTGATTTTTCTGGCTTCGGCGGCTTGTCTAGTGTGTCGTAAACGTTAGCAGCCGATGAGATGCGTACTGGGTACTGGTTACTGGGTACTGGGTACTGAGTTTTCCGGGGTAACTTTACGCTTGCTGGCTGCGTTATAATGGGATTCGCCCAGTCGTTCGTTCCAAAGATCGCGTTGCTTGCGCCACGGTTTTCCCATGACTCAACCTGCTGCTTGCCCATTTTGTTCGGCAGAAAATCCTTCGCTTGGGACCAATGGGAACTGTCGTTTCTGCGGAAAGTCAATGTCGACGCCGGATACCAATGCGGGTCGCGATCAAATTACGATCAAACCTACGCGCTCGTCGTCGCCTCAGCCGGCATCGTCGCCTACCGCCCGCTTTGGCGATTATGAGCTGATCCAGGAAATCGCGCGGGGCGGCATGGGAGTCGTATTTAAAGCCCGACATGTCAACCTCGATCGCATCGTGGCCTTGAAAATGATTCTCGAGGGCCAGCTTGCCAAGCCTGAGGATATCGACCGCTTCAAGATCGAAGCCCAAGCCGCTGCGCACCTGGATCATCCTGGAATCGTCCAGGTTTTTGAAAATGGAGTCGTCGACGGACGGCACTTTTTCGCGATGGCATTCGTGGAAGGGCAAAGCTTGGCTCAACGGATTGAAAACGCCCCGCTTAGCGAACACGAAGCGGCGGCCATCCTGCTCAAGATCACCGAAGCCATCGATTACGCCCACCAGCGCGGTGTGATCCACCGCGATCTCAAGCCTGCCAACATCCTGTTGGATCAAGCGGGGAATCCCCGTATCACGGATTTCGGTTTGGCGAAGCGTTCCGATCGCGTTTCTGGTTTGACGATGACGGGACAAATGTTGGGGACGCCGAGTTACATGGCTCCGGAACAGGCGCGAGGGCACGGCAATATCGGATTCGCTACAGACGTTTATGCGCTCGGCGCGATTCTGTACGCCATGCTTTCGGGAAAACCGCCGTTTGAAGGTGCGACGTTAGTGGAAACTCTGACGAAAGTCATGGAGCAGGAACCCGCGCCGCTCAAAAAAAAGGCGGCGCGTGCGATCAACGCCGACCTGGAGACGATTTGCGTAAAGTGCCTCGAAAAAGACCCGCAGGACCGATATGTTTCAGCGGCAGCACTTGGGCAGGAACTCACGCGGTTTCTCAACGATGAACCGATCGAAGCGCGGCCCTTGTCAGCCTGGGGAAAACTCAAACGCTGGCGGCAGATCATCGCCCGCAACAACAACGTCCGGCTGCAGTCGGCAACCAGAATTTTCGGTTTTCCGCTGGTCGATATTGCCCTGGGGCAGGACCGTGAAAAACAGGAAGAGTTTGGCCACGCCAAGGGGATCTTTGCTTACGGGGACCGGGCCACGGGGATTGTCGCGTACGGCGGATTTGCGCGTGGGTTCATCGCGGTGGGAATGTACTCGGTGGGAGTGCTCAGTTTTGGGTTGTTCTCGGCGGGTTTGGCGGCGGCAGGGTTTTTCTCGCTGGGGGTATACGCCAGCGGCGGTCTCACGTGCGGTTATGTTGCGTTTGGGTTGTGCGCAATTGGCTATCACGCCATGGGGATGTTCTCGTTCGGGTTCAAAGCGTTCGGAGCGTATATCTGGAGCCTGCGCGGCCCATAGGCAGCTGGCATTTCTCCCGAATGTCGCAGGGTCAAGCCATGGCAACAAGATTGCACGGCAATTAACACGTCAGTTTTGCAAAAACAGTACCCTCTCCCGGCGACACGTGAGATTCCGGGAGAGGGAGACATGGGATTCCTTGCGGAATTCACAACCCTCACCCGCCGTTGAGACGGCGACCTCTCCCAACTTGGGAGAGGTTTCAAACCAATGCACTCGCTATGCTACAAACAATTTCCTTAACCTTGTGCCATTCGCATTTCTCCCCGTGGGGAGGGTGGCGTCAACGACTATCCCGATGGTCCACCAAATTCCGTGAAGAACCCCCGGAGGGCCCGGAGGGAGGGTAACGTAAGATCGGACGACCATTACTGACCAACGTTGCCACTGACGATTCTCACCGAGGTACCCGCCGAGATCTGGTCACTGGGATAGACGATAATCTGTTCGCCCTGCTTCAGTCCCTTGACGACCTGCGTGTTGGTTTGGTTCTGCAGTCCGATCTCGACCGGTTGCAGAGTGGCTTTGTTGTTCTCAATCTTCATGACATGCCACTGCCGCTGGTGACGAAACAAGGCACTGTTGGGAATCAGCAGCGCGTTTTTCAATTCGTCAATCGTGATGCGGGCCTCCACGCGATACCCGTCTCCCAGGGAAGCAATCCGTTCGGGAGGTTCGTTGAAGTCGGCGATGATGTTGACGCGTTGCTCTTCCACACCCAGCGAGCTGATCTTGGTGAATGCCGCCGGTTCAATCACGCGCACGTTTCCTTTGAGCGGTGATGCGCCGCCCCAGTGCTCGATCGTGAGTTCGGCGCCCGGTTTGATGCGAACTGCGTCGGTGGAGAGCACATCAATTTCGATTTCCAGATTTTTGGGGTCGCCCAGTTCCAACAACGGCGTGCCGACCGACAAGACGGCGGAACTTTCCTGGAACACTCGCAGCACCTTGCCCGAGATGGGCGAAAAAATCTCAAACGGCTTGACCGACGAATCGGCCGTTTCGTCAGTAAACTGACTTGACGCAGCCTTTGCCATTTCGAGTTCAAACTTGGCAATCTCGGATTCAAATTTGGCAGTTTTAATCGCCTGTTCACTTGCCAGAAATTCCGCTTTGGCAATGTCGTATTCGTCATCGCTGATCGCCTGGCTCACGTGCAGTCGTTTGGCGCGTTCGTATTTTGCCTTGGCCAGATCGTGATTGATTGCGGCTTGTTCGGAATTCGATTCGGATCGTTGCACTGCCGCTTCAGAACCCTGTACCTGGGCCTCAGCCTGGGCACGCGCACGTGCGTCCAGCATTTCCGGGTCATTCGGTTGGACAACCGCGATCAAAGTTTCTTCGGCAGTGACTTCGTCCCCTGAACGCAGTTCGATGCGCGACAGTCGTCCGGCAACGGGTGTCGAGACGATGTACTTTTCGCGGATTCGCGTTTTGCCGTCTTGCTGTACCGTCACGCGCACCGGACCTTCGCTCACCAGCGCGGCTTCCACGTTGATCGGTTTCGGAATCAAGGCGAACGAACCGGCGAGGATCAAGGCCAGCAACACGGTTGTCCAGATCAGGGTGCGAATCGAAAATCTCATGTATTTGTTCCTTCCTGTCGCCACCGCTAATCCCTCGTCTTCAGGACCGCGACCAAATCGAGGTTGCTGATGCGGCGTTGGACGATCAATCCGGAAAAAAACGTAGCCGCAATCACGACCATCGAGGCGAAGGCATACGTTCCGCCGTTGATGATCAATGGTATCCGATAATTTTCGGTGTCCAGCCCCAAAATCAGGATCGCTGCCATCGCATAGCCGATCAGGCAGCCCAGCGGAATCGCAACCAGGGTAATCAACGTGATTTCGCCCAGCAGGACAGTCGAGACCTCTTTCCGCGTGAATCCAATCACGCGCATCGTCGCCAAATCGCGACTTTGTTCCGAAAGCGAAATACGCGCACTGTTATAGACGACTCCGATCGCAATCACGACAGCAAACAGAGATGTTAAATGAGCGCATCGTCAACATGTTCTCGGCGATGGTCTCCAGGAAACTTTGAATTGCAGCATTCTTGATGGAGACGCTGGCGACACCCGGACGAGATTCGAGTTCGTGATAAATCAATTGGAGGAAGTTCGGGTCGACTTTGAGAAACGCGCCCGTGGCAACATGTGATTCCTGGAGCAGCTTGTGTAATTCCGATTTGTTCATGTAGGCATTGATTCCACCAAACTCATTGACCAGCGCGGTGACTTCGACCTGCGCGGTCGGCTGTTTGTCCTCCAGGATTTCGATCGTCAGTTCGTCACCGAGTTGCACCCCGAGGATTTGAGCAAGCTTGCTGTTGAGCATGATTCCGTGTTCGGGTACCTGCACCGGCCGCTCGTGCTCGTCGAGCAGACGAAACAGTTGCGGCGACGGATTCAAACCGACGATGCCCACCCGCCGGGATCGCTGTTGGAATCGCAATCGCGTCGCGACCGAGCGGATGGTTTCGCAATCGAGCACCCCTTCCAGATCTGCCAACTCGTACGTTACCGAGGCCGTCGCCGGTTCGAAAAAGCCGACGGTCAGATCCTGGCGTTGCGCTTTGCGAAACATGAAATCGATCAGGTAGTTCAGCGAATCCAACGAAAAACTGCCCAGGATCAGGACCGCGACTGCCATTGCCGTTCCAATCACGGAAACGGCCGCTTTGAATGGTTTGCGTTCGAGATTGCGAATGATCATCCGCAATTCCGGCGGAATCAACCCTGATGGCATGAATCGCTCGATGAAGGTGGGTCGATAATTTGGTGGCGGTTCAGGTCGCATGGCTTCTGCAGGCGGGAGCGAGATTGCTTTGCGAACGGCCAGCCACGTCCCCATGACCGACACGAATGTGGTTAACAATATCGCCCACAGCACTGCCGTGCGGCTAACTTCCAACGACAGCAAGGGAAACCGGTAAAACTGCTGGTACATTTCGACCAGGTTGCCCGCCATCCAGATCCCAAACAGGGTCCCCACGACCATTCCCGCCAACGAAATCACCAGCACCATACTCAAGTAGTGAAAACCAACTTCGTAATTCGAATATCCGAATGCCTTCAGAGCGGCAATCTGTTCGCGCTGTTGACTGATGATCCGGGACACGACGATGTTGAGCAAAAACGCCGCCACGGACAAAAAGATCGCCGGGGCAATCGTGGCCATCGTCCGCAACTGAGTCAATTCGTCCGTGATGTACTGATGCGAAAGTTGTTCGCTGCGATCGTAGGCCCCAATGCTGCCGTACGGTTTGAGTAATCGATCAAGTTGCGACAAAACTTCCGGCGTATTGGCTTCGTAGGCCAATTTGAGCGTGACGCTGTTAAAGGCGCCTTCCATGTCGAATGCCGATTCCAGGTCGCGCTGACTCATCCAGAAGATGCCGAAACGTTTCTTGTCGGGCAACAATGAACCGCCTTGAATCTGAATCACGTATTCCGGGGTCAAGGCCATACCGACGATCGTGAGTTTTTGAAGCTTCCCGTTGATGATCGCCCGCACGGAATCACCCGGGTTAAAGCCGTGGGCTTCGGCAAACATTTCCGACACGACGACTTCGCCAGTTCGCCCCGGCTCGATCATCCGACCGCGGGAGATGTAGACTTTGTTCAAGCGTTGCTCGCCGGTGTCGGGAATGGAGATCAGCCGCGCGGTCGCCGGTTCAGACATTTCCGGAACATCAAGCAGGACATCAAACACGACTCGTGATTGAGCCGCTGCGACCCCGGGAATTTGCTCAATGCGGGAAATCATCGCGGCGGGGCAGCGACGGGCTGTAGAAAAGACATCGGCAAACCGGTTGTCGCGGTAGAATCGCTCCTGCCCGTCATGCAACGATTCGTAAGCACACAGCGACATGACGAACACCGCGATCCCGGCTGCAATCACCATCACGATCGCAAAAGCTTGCCCTTTCATATGCGTTCAAGTCACGAACGAGTTTTCGGTCAAGCATCTGCATGCGCTACCACTCCAACTCTTGGGCCGAGATTTTGGTTTCGTTCTGTTTGACGCCACCAATCCGGCCATCGGAAAGCGAGATGACACGATCAGCCATCTTGGCGATCGCGGCGTTGTGCGTGATGACCGCGGTGGTCGTTCCCAGTTCCTCGTTAATCCGGGCGATAGCCTCGAGCACGACGATTCCGGTTTGCACATCGAGCGCACCGGTTGGCTCATCGCACAACAGCACGCTGGGGCGTTTGGCGATCGCCCGCGCAATGGCGACTCGTTGTTGTTCGCCGCCGGAAAGCTGCGCGGGAAAGTGATTTGCCCGATCGGCCAGCTTGACCATTTCCAATGCTTCCAGCGGGTCCATCGGATCGCGGGCGATCTCGGTGATTAGTTGCACATTTTCCCGGGCGGTCAAGCTGGGGATCAGATTGTAAAACTGGAATACAAACCCGACATTATCGCGTCGATATCGAGTCAGTTCAGACGGGTCGCTGGCGGTAAGTTCTTTGTCGAGGTAATAAACGTCGCCGGAAGTGGGGACATCGAGTCCGCCCAGGATGTTCAACAGCGTGGACTTGCCACTTCCCGAGGCACCCAGCAAGACGACAAACTCGTGCTCAAACAGTTCCAGGCTGATGCCGCGCAGCGCGTGAACCTTCACTTCGCCCATCGTGTAAATTTTGGTAATGTCGACGGCCCGAAAGACGGCAGTGGAAGTGATGGTATGCATAATCAAGGGAGATCCGGGCATGAGTGAGGTTTAAGGGTAACCCGACGCGTGAGCGAGGTGCGAATCAACAGCCGCCGTTCCTCGCTTACGTGTCGGGTTTCCAAAAACGTGCAAATTCAAAAACGACATGAGAATTGTTTAAACTGTGCGACTTCAAAATGTGTGACCGGCAGAAGACACACGCCTGCTTATTGAAAGAAGCGTGCCGATCTGGTTCGGTTCAGTTGATTTTTGCGGTTATTGATAGATTGACCGCTACAAGTCAATAATCGCAGTTCGCGAAACAGCCCCTATTTGACATCAATGAGCGGATTCGCACGATACGTTGACGAATTGGAACGTGGCTAACCCGCGATCAGGAATATGAAATCGAGAATTGGAAAACCGGCGATCGAGTTTGAGTTGAAAGACACCGATGGCAACATTCATCGGCTCGATAGACGATACGGGTCACTGGCTATTGCTGGTTTTTCATCGCCACCTCGGATGACCGCCGTGCCGTGAGCATTTGGCGCAGTTGCGGCAACAGGAAGACAGGCTGAAACAGCTGGATGTGCGTGTCAAAGTTGTCACGTTCGACGCAGACTTCATGGCACTGGCATACATCCGGGATACCAAATTGCCTTGGCCGTTGCTGCAGGATTCGGATCAACAGCTTTACGCCGCTTACGGGATGACCAGTGGCAGCTGGTGGAGTATTTACGGTTTGCCGTCGGTCATCCGATATCTGGGTCTGATTTTTCGCGGCCGGATGCCGGGCAAGCCGGGCCGCGACTGGCGGCAATTAGGGGGCGACATCCTGATTGACCCGGAAGGCATCGTCCGTCTGCAATACATCAGCACGGGGCCGCACGATCGGCCCTCGGTCGAGTCGTTGTTAGCCGTGGTCCAATAGCGAACGGTCCCGGTATGTTGTGCCACATCATGTCGTAGCTTGACTCTCCGAGGCGAGTCGTAGGTCAGTCCGTCCCAGACTGACAGATTGCTGATAGACCGGAAAGCCAACAACAGAAGCGGAATGTGCGGTTTCGCACATTGGTGGTAAGCGTTCGCAGAAACCCTGTCGATTCAACTTGATTTGATCATCCGGCATTGAAATTGCATCGTTACAAAGCAAACAAGCCCACCGGTGTGACGAATGTTAGCCAAACCCTGCGAAAACGAACTGGAAATTGAACGACTGTTGACTGCGGCGGCTTTCCCGCACGCGGTCGACAATCTGCAATTATTGGAAACTCATATCTCGTGGGTGATCCTGGCGGGAGAGTTTGCCTACAAAATAAAAAAACCGGTCAAGTTTGAATTCGTCGACTATTCGACTTTGCCCCTGCGGCGGAAGTTTTGTGAACTGGAAGTCGAACTCAACCGACGATTTGCACCGAATCTTTACCTGGGCGTCGTTCCGGTGCTCGCATCGGAGGGTCAGCTGAAGATCGGAGCGGCAGATTGGCAACAAGGGTCATCAACAATTGAGCCCCTCGATTACGCGGTGAAAATGCGACAGTTCCCGCAAACGGCCATTGTGGCGACGCGGCTGCAACATCCCGCGCTAACCGCGGAGTCGGTCGAGGAATTTGGAAAATATATCGCCCGCTTTCACGACGCGATCGAGTGCGCGATTCCGACGATGAAGTGTGTCCAGCCCGACTGTATCGCCAAAGACGCGCTGGACAACTTCGAATCACTGAAAGCGGCATTCAATAATGACTACCGCTGTGGGCTACTGCAGAAACTCGAACGCTGGTCCGTCGAACAGCTTCGCTTGCTTACGACAAAATTCGAGCAGCGGCTGAATTCCGGTTTTGTCCGTCGTTGTCATGGTGATCTGCATTTGAAAAACATCGTTCAGCTGGACGGCCAGCTGCACGCGTTTGACGGAATTGAATTTAACGAAGAGTTGCAATGGATTGATGTGTTGAGCGAACTTGCGTTTCCGGTGATGGATTTCACGGCGCGGGGGCGGGGAGACCTGGGGTGGCGATTGCTAAACTCCTACCTGGAAGCGACAGGGGACTACGATGCTCTCGATGTGCTCCGGTTTTACCTTGTCTATCGAGCGCTGGTTCGCGCCAAGGTAACCTGGCTTAATCCCCAAAACCGCGCGCCGGCAGTTCGAGAAGAGGACGGGGACGGCGATTTGAATTTGGATCAACTCGCAGGACCCTGGGACAAATACCTCGGCGCGGCAAAACATTTTGCGTTTGACCTGCAGCCCCAGCTGTCAATCACGCATGGGTTTTCGGGCAGCGGAAAGTCGACATTGGCAATCAACGCGATCGAGCAGCATGGTGGAATTCGTTTACGTTCCGACGTCGAGCGGCATCGTTTGGCCGGCAAGTTCAAGGTGACCGACAAGTACACCCCGGAAATGAACGAGTGGGTGTACGCTCAGGTGTTGAACCTGGCCGAACGCATTGCCGAGGCAGGATTCCCGGTGGTGGCCGATGCCACGTTTTTGCTGTTCAAACATCGCCAACCGTTCCAGGAACTGGCCGAAAAAATGAAGCTGAATTTCCGGATCATCGCTTGCGAAGCGTCATTCGATGAACTTTGTCGACGACTGCGGGAGCGAGGGCCCGATCCATCCGAGGCGACGACGGGTGTCCTGGAACAGCAAATGGAAACACACGATCCATTGACGACGGAAGAATTGCAGTTTGTGCAGTAGGTTGGCACTGACATCCGTGAGCGAACCAGGCTCCGCCGCGGCAGAGAAAGCCCATGAAAACGCACGAAATTAACCAATTACTGGCCAACTATTATGCGAGTCCGGATGTTCGCGCGCGGCTCGTCCAGTTCCTCGGTGGTTCCGCTACGAGCCCCATGACAGCCGAATTTGTTACGGCGGACGACGAAGAGTCACGGGTCCGGTTTCAGCCACATGGCACTTCCGAAATCTGGCAGTTGTTGGGTGAGCTTTACGATGTGGGGCGTTCGTTGTGGGATCGGGAATCGCTGCTCATCGATTTAGACGTCGAATATGTCAACTTTGATCAACCCGCGATGCCGTTCGTTCAACCACGAGCCTGTTATGACTTGCAGGAACCGTTAGTGCGGGCAGTGGAGCAGTGGTTGCTCCAGCGCGGCATCGCGCCACTCCATTGGATCAGCGGTCAGGGACATCATTTCGCGTGGAAGATCAGCCGGACGTCGATCGCGTTTCAGCAGCTGATAAAATTGGGACACTTGACGGAGTCACTCAAGCTTCGCTACCGGCAACCTTCACCACCCAACCAGAATACCGTCGGGTCGGGATCTGGGACTGGCGTTTTCCGGTTTGGGGATGGTGATGGAATGGGTTGCGGAAGAGATCAAGCAACGTTGTCAGGCCGAGACTACGATTCCGATCTCGCTGACGGCAATCGAAGCAGGGCCGGTAAGGGATTTGCAGCGCGAAGTGATCGCGCTGGATGTTTCCGAGTACGGGGATCCGCTGGACGTGCGTTGCATCCGGATGCCGTTTAGCGTTTACCACAAGCCCAGCCAAAAACGATACCAGCTCGGCGATCTGCTCGTCGATGCGATGCCGCCCATGTTTCCGGTACCGTTGTTCGAGATGACGACCGAGTTTGCCCTGGAAGTAATGCGTGACCCCGCGGCAGTAGCGGCGCTGGCGGCCCGCGCGCCGACGGCAATTCCCGATTTTTCAAGACAGACCGAGTCGCTGATCAAAGACTACGAAAACTCGAATCTGGCGCAGTTTCATCGGGTGTTCTACCAATTGGAACACCATCCGCCCGAGATTTGGCCCGAGACTTACGATCAGATTTCCCTGCCGGAGCTTCCCTCGTGCGTCCGCCAGCCACTGCTTGAGCCTAACGATTTGCTGCTCAAACCGGTAATGATTCAGCACGTGGTGCGTGCGTTGATGGCACATGACTGGCAACCACGGCATATCGCCGGGCTGATTCGTTCCAGGTACGAGCGCGATTTTGATTGGGGTGAACGCTGGCAGCGTTACGATGCCCCGTCACGCGCCGACTTTTACGTGCGGATGTTCGCGGGAGCCATCGTGACGGGGCGTGATCAGCTGATTGACTTCAATTGCAAGTCAACCCAGGAAAAACAGTGTTGTCCGGCCGAACATTGCCAGGCCAACCTGGTTGAATTGGGCGATCAACTCAAACGTAATCTTGGCGCCGACATGTTTGCCGGTCGAACCGACGGAAAGGGCTGAATCAATGAACGATTGGGCGGTGGGAATGTCGACCGGATGTTTTTATCAAACACCTATTTTTGATTGTTTGAACGCAATCTGTACCGCGGGATTTCATTTAATTGAAATCTGCTCGTATCCGGCTCACCTTGATTATCACGATGTTGATTTGGTTAAAAGGGCGGCTGAAGCGATTCGGGAATCCGGGCTTGAGCCCTATTCCTTTCACGCGCCGTTTGCCGATCGAATCGACATCATGTCGCTCGACCAGGCCCGGCAACAACACGCCATTGACGAGATTAGCCAGGCAGTGCGAGCTGCCGCAACGCTGGGCGTTCGTTATTTCGTGATTCATCCCGGTCCGGAAACAGCAGTCGGCTCGATTGACACGCGATTGCAACGAATGGAAAACGCTGCCAGCGCGTTAAACCAGGTCGCGACCCATTGTCGGGATCTCGGGATGGCGATCGTGTTGGAAAACATGCTGCCCCATTTGTCGTTTGGCCACATCCGCGATCTGTTATGGATGATGGGTGCGATGCAGACCAACAGTGTCGGCATCTGCCTTGATACGGGGCACGCTTTTTTGTCCGGTGAAATAGAAACCGTGGTCCGCAAACTTTCAGGGCATCTGTGGATGATTCACGCCAGCGACAACTCTGGCATTTACGACGATCACGCCCCGCCGGGAAAGGGGAAAATTCACTGGCGACCGCTGCTGGAGCAAATCGACCAAAGCGGTTTTGGGGGCGCGATTATCCTGGAATTGGCGGGCCAAAATACGATCGAGGAAACGATGACGACCGTGGTCCAAGGCCGGGCTTTTCTGCGAGAAGTATCCCGTCGGATCGCGTTATCTTAGCCCCGTCACCATTGGTGTTATCAAGCGCGCGATATCGCACGGCAGCCCGAGGGCGATTTGGCCGCGAACCTGCCAGCCAAGCTCAATCAGTCGACAAATTGCGACAAATCCAGCAGCGAATGGCAGAACTCTGACGTTGGCATCAATTTTGCATCTGAATCTTCAACCGTCACTACCGAGCGGCAACCATTTTCACCTCGAAGTGAGGATTCAAATGAGTACATCATTAGGCACTACGCGCGTGGACGAAATTATGAACTCGATCGACGTCGCTGTGCAGGCCAAAGACCAAATGGAATACGCGGCCAAGGTGTTTGAGAAATACGATGTCAATGCCGCACCCGTCGTGGATGATGACGGCGTTTGCGTCGGCATTATTACCAGCCACGATTTGGTCAAATACGAGGCCAAACGGATTGACATGCAGGCCGAACTGAAAAGCGGATACTATTTCGATGTCGCTCATTATGGCGAAGGGATGTCGATGCGCTTGCCCGGACACCATTTCGACGAGGTCGCGTTTCACATGACAAAGAAAGTCGAAACCGTCGAAGCCCATTTTCCGCTCAGTCGGGTCGCCCGCATGATGTGCCAAATGCACTTTCACCATGTACTGGTGTTGGACGCGGAAAGACACCCGATCGGGATCTTGTCATCGTTGGACCTGCTCGGGCACATCATCGGCGAACCCGTTGCCCGACACGCGCATCGTGATTAGGCAAGGGCTCGACGCGACATGTCCCAGAGGAAGAAAACAGGAGCGATCCGTGAAGCTGCCAATTATCAGCAGATTGCACACGAACGTGGCTCGCCAACAACTTGCTCACGTTTTATCGGTCGCCCGCGCGATTCTCGACGAGCATCCTCAACTTGACTGGAACAGGAACAATTACCGGAACCTCGTCGTCAGGGAGCCGATCGAAGATCTGCCCTCCCTGCAATTGGACGACTTTACGGAAATTCCATTGATTGGCGCGACAGATAACGCGCAGGTGCTGCAACAACGCGCCAGGTTGCGGGCCGTTGACGGCGACTGGCTGGCGCTTTCCCGCAAAGTCGAACCGGGATTTCTGGACTACTATGAGTACAAACTTGGGCTCGGTCGCGTCACCTGTTTGTATCCGGCCATCGAACCCAGTTCAGCAAGGCAGCTCGCGATCGAATGCTGGCTCGATCGAAGAATTCGGCGCGACCTCGTGCAGGCCGTGCGGCAGCAGGGGCTGCGTTACATCCATCCGCATGTTTCGACGATGCACGTCTGGGAGTTGGCGGCGATGCTTTCGACGGCCACGCGGCGGCCGGTGAACGTGATCGGTCCGACACCGGAGTTGGCGCGTTGGGCGAACGACAAAATTGAATTTACACGGGCGGTTGCCTGCTTGCTTGGCAGACGACTGGTGCCGCACACCGAATGCGCGTACAACTTTGCGACGCTCAGCAAACAGGTTTTGCGTCTGGCCGCGACCAATCGGCGGCTGGGGATCAAGTTTCCTTATGGCACCGGCGGCGCCGGAAATTTCTTGATCAAGTGCGAACATGTTCGTGGACGATCGCTACGGCAAGTACGCGCGCAGCTCAAACGACTCCTGGCGGCACATATTTGGCCTGCCAGTGGCCGCGTGCTGATCAATGTCTGGGAGACGAATGTCATTAGCAGTCCGTCCGTGCAAACGTGGATTCCACCGCTGGGGCACGGCGAGCCAATCCTCGAAGGATTGTTTGAACAGATCGTCACGGGTGATCAGGGGACATTCACCGGCAGCTTTCCTGCTCAGCTTCCGGCAGATTTGGAACAGCAGATCGTCGATTACAGTTTTTTGTTGGCATCTTTGTTTCAGCAGCTTGGATACGTCGGTCGCTGCTCGTTTGATCTGATTCTGGTGGGTGAAGATCTTGGTAGCTGCAACATTGAATTTATCGAATGCAATGCCCGCTGGGGCGGAACGTCGGCTCCGATGACGCTGATGAACCGGCTCCATTTCGATCTTTCAAAGCGAACTTACGGCATTCGACGAATCAAGATTCCGGGGCTGAATCGCATCGATTTTTCGCAATTACTGCGGGGTTTGGGCGACGACTTGTTTGACCATTCGACGGGGCACGGTAAATTTGTTCTGATGAACCCCGCCCGGATCAAGGCGTCGTCTGCGATCGAGGTCATCGCCATGGGTACGTCCACTTCACAGGTACACGAGTTGTTGAACAACGTTTTTCCGTCGCGAGTCACAAAAATACTGAACCAAACTTCGACCAACAATATTTCCGCAGCGGACGTGGATTCAAGTCGATCGCAATCAACCAGACTTTTTGAAATGAGGAGCATTTAATGAAAACCAAAAATTCCGTCACTGAGGTCAAGATCAGCGAGATTATGACCAAGAATGTGGAAACCGTATCACCCACAGATTCCATTAAAGACGCCGTCAACCTGATGATGGACAGCAAGCTGTCGACGATTCCAGTAATCAACGGCGATTACCAGTGTGTCGGAATTCTTTCGCGATCCGATTTGACGGAGATGTTTTTGCAGGAAGACAGTGATTTGTCACAGGCCCTTGACACGGATCTGATCGCGCTCAAATGGCTGCAGCAGTCTCTCGCCACAAGTGAGGCTCGCCAGGTCAAAGAATTGATGACCTATGAGGTCGCGACCATTCGGGCCGACCAGTCCCTGGCGGATGCCTGTAAAGAGATGGCTCGTTTGCAAGTTCACCATCTACCCGTTGTCGACGGTCGAGATACCGTGGTTGGAATCGTTTCCGCCTTCGACGTGGTTTCGGCCCTCGCCAAGGTCTGAACAGTAACAGCCACCAAGGCGCGGGATTTTCTAATCCTGTTTTCACCTAAAAAATCATGGAGTTCGAAATGATCCGTTACGCAAGTCTCATTTTCATATTCTCGACCGTGATCATGTCGATTCCGCCCGCGGTTCAAGAGCAGGAATCGCCAGCAACAACCAAGAGTAACGTTGCGGCGCAGGATCAAGACCCGGATCGAGTCGCCCGCCGTGACTTTATGCGGACCAAATTGATGTATTCTCAAAATGTTCTGGAAGGTCTGACGCGGGGCAATTTTAACCTCATCAAAACAGGTGTCGACGAAATTCAGTCGATCACGGCCGGCGAACAATGGGTCGCGATCGACACGGATGAATACAGAAAACTGACCGAGGAATTCAAGACAGCGACGAAACGATTGAAGGATGCCGCGGAAACCGGAAATATCGAAGCGACTGCGTTGCGTTATTATGAACTTTCAACCAGCTGCATCGACTGTCATACCCACATTCGTAAGGTTGGCTACGAGTTTTGAGCGCTGCATCGCCGCCCTGCTGTAAACCATGAAAGATCCGATTCGAGTTACAACCGCGACGCGCATCTGGAAGGATTTCCGGCGGCGGCTAACCCGAAATGAATGGGTGGTGGGGCTGCTGGGATTGCAGCGGTTCGAAGGCAATCCGACGGATCGAGGGTTGATCCTGGTTCAAATCGACGGCCTGTCGAAGACCCAGCTGGAGCGGGCCGTCACAGAGGGACGGATGCCGTTTCTCAAATCGTTGATCGATCGGGAAAACTACTGCGCACATTCGCTCTACTCCGGTTTGCCAGCCAGCACTCCAAGTGTTCAGGGTGAACTCTATTATGGCAAGCGAACGATTGTTCCGGCCTTTGGATTCCGCGACCATCGAACCGGCCACCTCGTTCGAATGTTCTCCAACGAAATCGCCCGACACGTCGAGGGCAAGATGAGCCAGGCTGAGTCGGGTCTGCTGGCCGGCGGCAGTTCGTATTGCAATGTCTTCAGTGGCGGGGCAGGGGAAGTTCATTTTTGTGCCACCAGCCTTGGGTGGAGCGAGTTTTTCAACACGGTCAATCCGCTGCAACTGTTTCTGGTTATGCTGCTGAATTTCTGGATGTTTTTTCGGGTGGCCGGCTTGATGGTGCTCGAATTTTTTCTCGCCTTGTTTGATTTTTTTCGGGGCATCGTCTCCGGGCGGCGTTTCTGGCAGGAACTCATGATGATTCCGGCCCGGGTGGTCGTGGTTGTCTTGATGCGGGAACTGGTCACCATTGGCGCATGTTACGATTCGGCCAGGGGATTGCCGATCATGCACGTGAATCTGCTGGGTTACGATGAACAGGCGCATCGTCGTGGCCCCAGTTCGCGGTTTGCCCACTGGACACTCAAGGCGATCGATCGGGCCATCCGGCGAATCTGGAAATCGGCTCACCGCGGTGCCGGACGAGAATACGATGTATGGGTTTTCTCGGACCACGGACAGGAGACAACCCAGCCCTATCAATACCAGAATGGAAAACGGATTCAGCAGGTGGTTGCCGAAATGGTCGACAGCTGGTGCGCGACCTTGCAAACGCCAGAGTTGCAAAAATCAGGCCGCCTGCAAACGCGAGCCAGCTGGTTGGGAGCTGGCTGGTTGGTGTCGCTGCTGTTTGGAGAGCAGGATCATGACATGCAGACCCGTTCTCCCAACGTCCAAACCGTGACGTCGAGTCCGGTCGGTTTTGTGTACCTGCTGACGGCGGCGGCCAAAGCAGCACTCGTGACGAACTGGCAACTCGCCTGGTTAACGAAGCCCACGTGCCCATGACGGTACAGGCAGAAGGTGCAGAGCAGGCCAGGGTGACGACAGCCGAGGGCGTCTTTCATCTGCCCGCCGATGCGGTTCCCGTATTTGGCGCGGACCATCCGTTTCTTGAAGATGTTGCCCACGACCTGGTTCGGATGGTGCATCATGAAGATTCGGGTGACATCCTGTTGATCGGCTGGTCACACCAAACCGAGTCGACGAGCTTTGTCTTTCAAAATGGTGCGCACGCGGGCCCGGGCACCGAGGAAACGGGCGCGTTTGCGCTGCTGCCGGCCGATGCTCCGGTTCCCCAATCCGGGAAACCATACTTGCGACCCGATGATCTGCGATTGGCGGCATTGAGGTTCCTGGGACGCGTTCCGGAGACGCTGCGGACAAATCCGGTCTTTTCGCAAGGTCCGGTTCGAATGATCACGTACAACGTACACGCTTGCGTCGGGATGGACGGCCAACTGTCGCCGGAACGCATTGCCCGGGTCATTTCCCAGTCGGGTGCGAATATCATTTGTCTGCAGGAACTGGATGTAGGCCGTCATCGTTCGGGCAAGCTTGACCAGGCCCGGGTGATCGCGGAGTGCCTGGCAATGAATCACCAGTTCCATCCTGCCTGGCATGTCGAAGAAGAACAATTCGGCAATGCGATCCTGACGCGATTTCCACTGCGCGTCGTGGAAGCAAAGGGGTTACATCATCACAAATCCGATCGCTCCCGGCGCAGCGCGTTGTGGGTTGAAATTGACATCGATTCTGTCAACTCACTGCAGGTGATCAACACCCACATCAGCATTTATCCGCACGAGCAATTGATCCAGGCCCGGCAGTTGATGGACGAGTGGGTGCAGCCGGCGGCATTGCGGGGACCCGTCGTTTTGTGCGGCGATTTTAATGCCCGTCCCAATTCAAAAACTCACCAGGTGTTTGCCAGAGAAATGCGGGATGTGGAATACTTGAATTCCCAACCGGCAAAATCAACTTATTTCAGCCCTTATCCCTTGACGCGCGTCGATCATATTTTCGTCACCGAGGAACTGTTGCCGAAAAATGTCCAGGTGCTCGACAATCGGCTTGCCAAAGTCGCGTCCGACCATTTACCGTTGGTCACCGATTTGGAATTGACGAAGTTCAAGACGGCGCCGTTCATTGATGATCTGGTTCAAACCGAGTCGGATTGAATGTCAGTGCCGGCCAGGCGTAGCTTGACTCTCCGAGTCGAGACGTAGGTCAGTCTGTCCCAGACTGACGCGGCATCAGAGTCGGGGTTGTGCCCGTGTCTGGGACAGACGCGGCTGGCGAAACGGTCGCCAACACAACCGATTCGTTGGCGACTTCTTCCCACGCTTCGTGGCTGACCGGTTCCGAAGCGATCGCGATCGCGCGGTGGTTAACCGTCTGATCGTGATGGATGTGGGGAATACCGCAAATCTCGCAATCGTAAATTCCCCTGCGGCGAATGATATGCAGCGAATTGTTCCAGCGACAACCGACCAGGGAAGTTCCCTCGGTCATCACGAAATTAAGTTTCGGTGTCTTGTCCGGACTCGCCTGTTGACAGAGCCCGGCAAGCCTGGAGACTGCCGCTGTAACCAGGTCGGTGATTTCGCCGGAGCGAGTTGCATCGAGTTGCTTGATTCCCGCGTTCCGCATGATGCTGAGCAACCACAGGAAATATTGTTCGCTGTCGGTATCGCCTTGTCGCTGGCATTGCAGGTCGGGGTCGGTTTCCCGTTCCAGTGTCTCACGAACCTGTTCAAAACCGGTTACTGTGCCGTTATGAGCAAACGTCCATTGGCCACACAGAAAAGGGTGCGTGTTGGCGATCGAAACGACGCCGACGGTCGCTTTGCGGACGTGGGCCAGAATTGCGTTTGAATAGATCTTTTCGGCCGTCGTGCTGAACAGGCCGTCTTCAAAAGCCGCCGTGGTTTCCTTGCGCACGTAGGGAATGCCGTCCCGGTAAGTGGCGATTCCCCAACCATCGGTATGGCCGACGCCTCGCTCATCAACACGACTTTGCATCATCAACGCGTTTTGCGCGTAAACCAGACTGCAATCAACCTTGGTTGGTTCGTTGGAGATGAATCCGTACAGACGGCACATGTTCGGTCCTGGTTAGTTATTTTTGGGCATGCTTGTATTGCCGTCGGACATCAAGCCTGCAACTCGGTCCACTTGGTGCCTTCATCGCGAAGTTTTTTCAGTTTTTCAAGTGACGCCGACTGCGCTTGCGGGTCAAGTCGACTGAGCAGGCTGATCAATGACCCGCAATGTTCGGCGTGCGCCAGGGCACCTTGAAAACCTGCCTGGATGGCTTCCAGCGATTTGTCATCCGGTGCCTCAGCATTGATCAGGGCTCGCACAGCATCGAGGGCATCGTGATGCTGCCCGACCAGTTTCTCTTCGGTCACTGAAATCTCGCCCATCTCCGCCAACCGCGGATAAAGTTCGGCTTCTTCGTACGCAATGTGCGGACCGGCCAACGCATCGAGGTCTTTCGCTCTCTCGCGGGCCAATTCAACATTTCCTTCCTGCAATAAATTGGAAATCTGGTAGAGCAGGCGGGAGAACTGTTGATGGTCTTTCAAAAATTCTGCAATTAAAGGTGTTTTTGTATCGAGCATTTCAATTTTCCAATTTTAGTCGGGTGACATGTTCTATTTCAGGCTCAGGAACTTTCACGAAGCACCAACACCGGACAGGGGGATAAACGCACCACTCTTTCGGCCACGGAACCCAGCAGCAGCCTGGAGATTCCTGTGCGGCCATGCGAGGAAATGACGATCAAGCCGGCGTGCAACTCCTTTGCCAGTTTGACGATTCCTGATCCCGGGTCACCGAACAAGGAAGTGAATTTGAGCTGGGCGTACGGTTCGCCGGGCATCTCTTTTCGAAAACTCTTCGTCAGATTTTCCCGGATTTGGTCTTCGTTATAGGTTCCCCAGATGACACTGTATTCGGTTGCGGGTGGATAAGGAGTCACATGAACGACGGTAATTTGATCGGGCGACTGGACGAGTTCGATCGCTTTGTCCAAGGCCTTTTTGGAGTCCTCGGAAAAATCCCAGGGGACGATAACAGGTTGATCGGTAATGTTTTTCATGTGTTTCCCTTTGTCTGCAGGGTTGATGGGTTCGAGATCGTAAATTGACTTCGGTGCCTTGGTTGTTTTCAAAACGGGTATTGGTTCATGTGCTGGCCGTCAGGCCCTCGCATTTTGCGAGGTCTTTTGGTTCGACGATGCCGACAGCCCGATCTGATTCATCAACGACAACCAGGTGATGGATCGACGGATTGCCTAAAAACAGCTCGTTTGCCGTTTGGCAGGTTTCATTGCTGCAAATCGTAATGACGGGTGACGTCATGTGGCGTTTGACTTGATCAAAATCGTAGTTGGTAGGACGTCGCTGACCAAATTCGTCAATTTCAAACATCTCGTCCAGAACTGTTTCGTCGTGGTTTTCAAATCGTTGCTTGAGCTCGTGATACTTTTCGATATCCGTCTTTGTCAAAATCCCGATGCAAACTCCAAATTCATCGACAACGGGTGCGGCGGTGTCACCGGCATTTTGCAGTTCGGACACGACTTGTTCGAGCGAGTCAAAATCATGAACAGGACTGGCTGGGTGCATGAATTTCGTCACGAACGGAGTCTTTTTGGTTTTGCGAGGGGTTTTCTGTTTCTCTGTTTTGGGTTCTTCCGGCTTCGTTTCGGAATTTTTGGGCTGACGAAAAGTCACGACCGGACAGCTTGCGTGTCGCATTACATAATGGGCAACGCTGCCGACCAGCAGCCGCACAATCGCGCTGTCGCCGTGAGTGCTCAGCACGACCAGGTCACACGATTTAGCCGCTTGCACAATTTCGGGCCCGGGATTTCCCTGCAGGAACAGGTGCTCATAAGCCACTGTGTCATCGGACGGTTTGATTTGCGAAAGCGTTTCTCGGTCTTCCGTGATGACCGTCTCCAGGAATTCGCTTCCAAGTAACGAATCGTCCGGCAACCACTCGGAGCAAACGTAGGCAAAGATGAGTTTGGCGTTGTGTTGCTTCGCGATCGTTGTCGCTAACTCGACAGCGGCCAGGCTGTTGGCGGATAAATCGACCGGGCAGAGAATTTTTTCATAATGACTCATATTCACTCCTGCATCTTGACCTTCGTTGCGAGGAAAATCGGCGTAGTCCGCGACCGAATGCCCGCCACGTTACTTTTTCAAGTGAATGTTTTTGCGTACGTACTTATGGCAGCGAACACAATTCAGCGTGACTTCAAAGTACGCCAGCGTCGCGCCGTCCAGGTTGCTTGCATCCGCATTATCACGAAGTCTTTCGGCACTGCCACGGAACTCACTGCTCATGCGAAGGTATTCGGGAGTCTGAAAAACATTCCAGTCCGCCTCGTGGCTGAGTAGCATCATGTCCTGCGAGGCCTTGCCAATCTTCTGAAAGTCCTCGGTGGCCAGACCCGCCACGATCTCACGGGCATCATCCAGTTTTCGCTGCATGAACGGGGCGGTGGTGGGCAAAATCTGTTCTTGTTCCTGGCGGCCGGAAAACATCGCGCCGGTACCGATGGAAAAGGCAACGAGCATCATCGAAATTTTTGGTAACATTTGGTTTCCTCACCCCGAAATAAACAGATGGTTGAAAGATCCTGACAACAACATGTGCATTGCAACAAACATGCCAGACGGGATTTGTGAAGCAGGCTAATTTGTGCTGCGTTCCGGCGGGAAAAACCCGTTCCACTCGACTCCACAAGTGTGCGATATCGTGCGCCCGCACAAATTAGCATGCCATCCGGGACTGCGAAAGCGATTAAAAACTGCGAATTCCAGTTTCGTGGAAGAGCCCGCAAATTAACGCCAGATGGCATCGCAATTGCAATCAATGACAATTGCCATGATTATCCCCAAAAAAATTCTGTTCGCGACCGACTTTTCCACGCGAGACCGGGGCGTGTTCGAGTTGGCCTGCCGGCTTGCCGAGGCTTGGAACAACACGCTGCTGATTCTTCATATCGACGTCGCCAATGTGCATTCGGCGGCAACGTTTCATCCAAATCGAGAACTCTACGAAATCTATCCCCGGAATATCGAAGTCAACTTTGAGCACATTCTTCGACATGGTGATCCGGTTGATTCGATTCTTGAAATTACGCGTCAACGCGACGTCGGCATGATTGTGCTCGGCACCCATGGACGAAAGGGTTTTGAACGAATGTTTGCCGGCAGTATCGCCGAGAAGGTCATCCGGCGGGCAGATTGCCCCGTGCTGACCCTCCGTGAATCGGCCAATACCGCGCCGCTGAGAATGAAACCACGCAAACCCAAAATTCTGGTTCCGGTCGATTTTTCGGTACACAGTTATGCGGCGCTCGATTATGCAACTTCACTGGCCGGATCGATCGGTGCCAACTTGACCATTTTGTATGTCGATGAAACGTCCCATCCGGCCAGTGCCCAGTTTCCTCATGATCGTCCGGAATGGAATAGCAATGCCAATCAGGACTGGTTGCAACTGAAGAAAGTCAGACCGAAAACGCACCGCGTGCCTTGCGTGCACAAATTGCTGCGAGGAACGGCGGCAAATTGCATCACGGATTTGGCAAATTGCCAGGATTATGATTTCGTTGTGCTCGGGACGCACGGCCGGTCGGGAATCGGCAGAGTCGTGATGGGAAGCGTCGCCGAGCAAGTCGTCCGCACCGCAAACTGCGCCGTCATTACGGTCAAACCTAGTAATAAGCGCATTCCGGTATCGTTTAGTCAATCATAATCGGCTGCAAAACGCCGCCGGTGCCATCGATGATTGTCGGTGGTTGGGAAGGCTGCGACTGGAAGCCATCCAGATTTGAGGTTAAATTTGGGCGGTGCGACCCACATCCATTCTCGAGCATGTCCATGGCAAAGAAAAAAAGAACCACGAAGAAATCTGCGTCTCGCGCAAAGGGGAAGAGGACTGCGTCGAAAACGCGTTCGACCAAGTCGGCCGGAAAATCAGCAACTCGCGGCAGTTCACCCAACAAGCCCGCGATCGGAAGCAGAGCCAGCAGCGTCGATTTGTTGCTCAAACGATTTGCCAAGGAACGGACTCAAAAAGAATCCCAATTGGAATCGCTGCGCAAGAACAAACAGGAACTGGAAGACAAAGCCCGCAAGTTCCAGGAGCAAATTGCAAAACTGGCTCAACAGGAAAAAGAAACCCAGTCCCTGCTTGCGCAACTCGATCAACAGCGCGATGAGGAAGTCAGCCAGTTGCTTTCCAAGCTCGGGATTCAATTAGGCGGCCAAGTGGCGAGCAATCCGGCACCTGCCCGCGAACCAGCCGCCAAGCCCGCCGAAGATCGAATAAAGCACCCTCGCGACCGAAATGCTGTATCGTTTCCCAACGGACGTAACGAAAATCAGTAGGTGGTCTTTGGTAGCGAAGCGAGTCCCTTCGCGTCGTAGCCGCGCAGCGGTTTGTCGGTTTCTGTTTGGACCTGTTCGTTGTTGAGCGAGAGACTCGCTCAACTACACAAATTGCCGCTCCGCGCACGATGGTGCGATAGGGTGCGGGGTGTCCTTCCACCGTCAAATTCTCGTCAATCGGATCGAGAAAATCAGACAGGCTTTCGTAAGTCATCCATTCGGTCTGTCGTTGCTCGTCAGTAGTGACCTTGGTGTGCGCCACAAGTTCCACGTTTTTGAATCCGGCTCGTCGGACCCAGTTGATCAGGCAATCTTTGGTTGGCACAAAATACACGTTTCGTGCTTTGGCATAGCGATCTTCGGGAAACAATGCCAGCGAGCCTTCACCGGGAATCGTTTGCGATTCAATGACGGCGAACCCTCCGACGCGAATCGTCTGTCGTAGATTTCGCAAGATTTCCAGCGGGCTGCGATGGTGATAAAGAATTCCCATGCAGATCGCGATGTCAAACGCCTGATCAAATACATACAGGTGCTCGTGACCCAACCGTTCATATTGCAGGTTTTCCAGTTGCAAAAACCGTTGCATCAATTCGAACGCGTAATAGAAAGCCACCGAGGGATCCAGACCCAACACCAATTCAGGATCATGAGCGGCCGCTCGAAACATGTAATAGCCGTTACCGCAACCGACATCAAGAATTTTTTTCCCGTGCAAGTCGCCCAGGGCCGGCTTGATCCGATCCCATTTCAGATTGGAACGCCATTCGGCGTCAATTTCCAACCCGAACAGCCTGAAAGGTCCCTTTCGCCAGGGATGGAGTCCGCGAATGGCCTGTTCCAAAAATAAAAACTGCTCGTCCGTTACATCCGTGCGGGTGCCAATGGTAACATGCTCGCTATCGAGATCGACGCGCAACCGGTGATCGAAATCCGCGGCCGACGGCAGCCGTTCAATCAAGCCGGGCAGAGCGTTGTAATTGGGGTGCGTTAACTGGTCGGCGCTGGCGACTCGCAGTCTTTGCACTTCATCCACGTCAATATTTGGCAATAATTGTTGAATCAGATCAGGACGCTGCCAAAATAACATCGAGCCTAATTTCCAAGAACGAGTGAGTCAGGTTTTCCCGTGGTTCAAATTGACCGACTGTTCAGCGAGATCGATCCGAAGTCCGGTGAGTTTTCGTTCGACGAAAACGTCGCGCGAGTCTTCGATGATATGATTTCGCGAAGCATTCCGCTATACGCTGATGTCCAGCGCAGTATCCCCGTGCTGGCCGATTTGCTGGCTCACGATCCGATTCGCGTGGTCGACCTTGGTTGCTCGACGGGCACTTCGCTGATCCACCTGGCTCGCGCGTTACCCGATCGCAACCTGGAACTGGTGGGCGTCGACAACTCGGCAGCGATGTTGTTGAAATGCCGTGAGAAACTGTCGGCCCTCGGGTTGGAAAACAGAATTGTGACCCATCAAGCCGACATTTGCCAATTCGAGTTTTCCGATGCGTCGATTGTCCTGATGAACTACACCTTGCAGTTCGTCGACATCGAAGCTCGCCCTCGAATCCTGCGGCGAATCCGGGATTCAATTCGTCAGGATGGCTTCCTCGTCGTTAGCGAGAAAGTTGCCCATGCAGACCCAGTCGTCGATGACGCGCTGAATCGAACTTTATTTTGAATTCAAACGCCGCCAAGGCTACAGCGAACTGGAAATCTCCCGCAAACGAGACGCGTTGGAAAACGTGCTGATCCCGTTAACGATCCGGGGCAACACGGAATTGCTGACTGCCGCCGGGTTTGGCCGGATCGAACTGTTGTTGAAATGGTTTAATTTTGCAACCTTTGTCTGCTATCCGGAGTAACTGGATAAGATTGTAATTCTGGTCTTGGTCCTAATCTTCGTCTTTGTCGCGGGCTTATCGCACCATGCATCGCGTGCTTCAATTTCGACTAAGAACGTTTTTCATTGTCACAATGATCCTGTCGGTGATCGTTGGTTGGGCTATTATTGGGTTCCAGTATCGTCAAAAGGTCCAATCTCATTATGAGTCGTTCGAACGACTGTATCGCGAAAGTTCGGAATTCAGTACGAAAGTCAAAGCGAAGATCGCAAGTCTTCCCGAGGTCTTGGCCATGCTACGGGAGAAATCGGAAATCGCGCCGGAAAACTATCTGAGTGGCGGATATAGTTCATCCGCCGGTCTCGGCAGTGCCCTCGTTGGCGAGGCCAATTTTTCGACGGACTATTCTTACCAATGGCCGAACCAAAACGGGTTCTATGACGACGAAAACAAAGTCGAAATTACTCTGGCATCGAATTTCAACGTGGACTCGTTCGATAAACACGTCGTAGAACTGATTTACACTGACACAAAACTCAACCGGGAAATTGCGGCTTGGATGGAACAGGAATTAACCAGGCGATTTGATATTTCGGTGCAGCATCAACTGCTTGAATCTGCCAATCCCGATATGGCTCGTCGACCTTAGCTGCTATCGTTTTCGTGCGACGGGGTTTCACCAGCTTTCCCCGCTTTTTGGCATGCCCTCGGACTGCTGGCATTTTCGGGCTAAATGTCAAACTTTGTCGAATAATACAGCTTTAGCGATTAACTTTCGAGCGAAAACTGGCCGATCTAGCTTGTGGTTCGAGAGGTAGACCCATTGTGTGTCATTATCCGAGAACCCGGGACAAATCAACAAGCTAAATTCCACGGCGATGTGGAATCCATTATTCACGGAGGAACTATCATGCGTCGGCTACTTACCGCGGCGCTGTTTGCGATTGCCTTAAGCAGCAGTGTGGGATGCTTTGTTCCGATTTACGATGCGGACCCAGCCGTCCGAGCTCGTCAGCTGATCTATACATCGGAAGATCTGCGTGCCTTGCGAGAAGAGTGGCATTGATTCTGGTTCCTCGATCAACCCGATCACATGTCACCATTGCGTACGCACGGTGGAATCATTTAGTCCAGGGATGGACAAGCGAGAGGCTCGATATTCCTTTGGAATCATCCAGCTCCTATTAAAAAAACGCCGGGCAGGAAGCTCGGCGTTTTTTTTGTTGCGCTGAAGAGGCAGTTCAAGCGCCCGTGTCAGCTCGGTTGATTTGCGTTAAACTCGGAGACTTAACTCGAATCCATCACTGTCAAAAATAATCTGAGTAGCCATGCGAGTTCTTTCTGGAATCCAACCGACAGGTCGCCCACACTGGGGTAATTATTTTGGCGCGATCAGGCAATACATTGACCTGCAATCGGAAGATCATGCGTTTTACTTTGTCGCCAATCTGCACGCCTTGACCACGATTCGCAACAAGGAACTGCTGACCCAGTACACGCTGGACATGGCGATTGACATGTTGGCCCTCGGGCTCGACCCCGATCAGGCTGTGTTGTTCATTCAGTCCGATGTTCCCGAGGTCAGCGAGTTGTGCTGGATCCTGATGTCGGGCGCGTCGATGGGCCTGCTGGAACGGTGTGTCTCTTACAAAGACAAGATCTCCAAAGGAATTTCGCCGGTCACGGGCCTGTTTACCTATCCCGTTTTGCAGGCGGCCGACATTCTGATCTATGATTCGGAGGTTGTTCCTGTTGGCGAAGACCAGGTGCAACACGTCGAAGTCTGCCGAGACATCGCTGGGGCCTTCAACCACCAGTTCGGCGAGGTCTTCGTGCTGCCCAAAGCCAAACTGCTTGATTCCAGTGCCAAAGTCCCCGGGATCGACGGCGAGAAAATGTCAAAGAGCTACGGGAACCACATCGAGGTTTTTGAACCGGAAAAGTCGGCTCGCAAAAAAGTGATGCGCATCGCGACTGATTCGCGTCCGATGGAAGAGCCCAAGGATCCCGAAACCGATCACCTGTTTCAACTTTATTCCCTGTTCGTCGACGATGCGGCGCGAGACCAGATGGCAGCACTCTATCGGGCTGGCGGATTTGGATACGGTGAGGTCAAAAAGGCACTTGCCGATGCGTCGGCAGCCTATTTTGAACCGGCTCGCCAACGTCGGGCCGATCTCGAATCCAAGCCAGAAAAAATCAAACAGATCCTTGGCGATGGAGCTGCGGTTGCTCGCCAGAAAGCGGCCGAGGTCCTCCGCCGGGCCCAGGAAGCCTGTGGTGTAAAATACTGATCATGAATGTTGTGGGAATTGGTATTGATATCGTGGAATGCGATCGCATCGCCAACATGATTGAGAAACATGAAGAGATCTTCATTAATCGCGTGTTTACACCGTACGAAATTGAGTACTGCAGCGTCCGCAAGGCGGCGGCCCAACACTACGCCGGGCGTTGGGCGGCCAAAGAGGCAATCTTGAAGTCGATGGGAACGGGTTGGGCAAAAGGCATTCGTTGGATCGATCTCGAAATACAAACCTTGCCAGGCGGCCAGCCAGTCGTTCATATTAACGGCAAGGCCAAAGAAATTTGCCAGTCCCGCGGCATTTCGGAAATCTTGATCAGCATCTCGCATTGCCATGCGTATGCGACCGCGTTTGCAACGGCTCTGGGGCAACGGCAGCAACCACTCCCAAATGAACCAATCGACGGCTAAGAGGTCCCGCAGACGTAGATGAACGATTCTCCGGACAATCCGAAGGACGAGACCCCCAGTTCGATCTGGTCCGGCGAGCTGCCGCTGGAACGCGAAACGTGCTGGTTTATTCTTGTTAACGCACTCGATGTGTTTTTGACCTTTATCCTGCTCAATCTCGAAGGATTTCGGGAATCCAATTTGATTGCCGACTACGTGCTCCAACGATGGGGCATTTCGGGCATGGTTTATTTCAAGTTTGGGTTGGTGGCTTTCATCACGGTCGTCGCGCAGGTCGTCGCTCGCAAGAAACTGTCATTGGGTCGCTGGCTGCTCAATTTCGGGACGTTCGTCACGGGAGGCGTCGTGCTATACAGCGGTTATCTGCTGATTCGCTGGATCGGCCAGTAGCCGCGGCGCGGATTGTCGTTGTCCCGCAGCGGGTCCGTTTTTATACTGGGTCAATCCTTTAGAACAAACTCACGATCCAATCGCCATGTCCAAACCTATTTCTCATCGCTTTGAATTGCCGCTGTTTGCAGGCGTCGATGTGGGCGGAACGAACATTAAAGTTGGGCTGGTTGACAACTTGGGCGCGATCGTCGCTTCTTCCAAATTTCCGACCCGGCAGGAGCTTGGACCGGAACACGCAATGGCCGAGAGCCGAAAAGTACTGAACCAGCTGTTGGAGGGGATTCCGTTTTCGTGGGAAGACGTCGCGGCGGCTGGCTTGGGAACACCGGGACCGATGGATATTGCGGCCGGCACGATTCTGACTCCGTCTAACTTGCCGGCGTGGCACAATTTTCCTGCCAGGGACTCGTTAGCCTCTGCGTTGCAAAAGCCGGTTACTTTTTCTAACGACGCGGCGGCGGCGGCGTATGGTGAGTACTGGGTGGCGCGGGAAGACTACACGACAGTATTGTGCTGTTAACTTTGGGCACCGGTGTCGGTGGTGGGATTATCGTCGATCACATGTCGATTGATGGAGCCCACAGCCACGGGGCAGAAGTCGGACACATTGTCATTGATACGTCGCCGCAGGCCCGGATTTGCAGCTGTGGCCACAAAGGCCATTTGGAGGCTTATGCCAGTGCTTCCGGGATCGTGGCTCGCACCCAGGAAGTATTGGTGAACCACCGGGACAGCGTTTTGAGCAGGCAAATTGGCGAGGCTTCGCCGCTGTCGGCATTGATGATTTCCGAAGCGGCAGCCGCCGGGGACGATTTGGCCTGTCAAATCGTCTCGGAAACCGCTATGTATTTAGGTCGTGGAATCACCATTTTGGCCCACGTGATCGACCCCTCCGCTTTCTTCCTCGGTGGAGCGGTCGACTTTGGCGGAGTCGAATCGAGTCTGGGTCGAAAGTTTCTCGACGAAGTCATCGACGAAGTCAAACAAAATTCCTTTCCCGTAATCGCGAAACGACTAACCATTGAATTTGCCCAGCTCGGATCGGAAGCGGGCTTTGTCGGCGCCGCGGGATTAGGACGCCTTGAATTTCAGAAAAACGCCCGCCAGACGCCATCGTCTACGACCAGCAATTAGCCTGGTTACACAACCGTGGGTGGGCGCACTTGAAGAACTTAACTCGGACAAGATATATCGCCGCATGGCAATCGACCAAAAACACATTCGCAACTTTTGCATTATCGCCCACATCGACCACGGAAAAAGCACGCTGGCCGATCGGCTGTTGGAACATACCGGTACCATTTCAAAACGGGAAATGCAGGAGCAGGTTCTCGACGACATGGACCTTGAACGCGAGCGCGGGATTACCATCAAGGCCCGTGCCGTGGCGATGAAGGTTCAATACCAAGGCGAGGAATACGAGCTCAACCTGATCGACACTCCCGGACACGTAGATTTCCAGTACGAAGTCTCGCGTTCACTCAGCTGCTGCGAAGGCGCTCTGCTGCTGGCCGACGCGTTCCAGGGGGTCGAGGCTCAAACCGTCGCGACTGCTTATGCCGCCTTTGATCAGAATTTATTTATCATCCCCGTGATCAACAAAATTGACCTGGCACATCAACGGGCCGACGAAGTGGCCGAAGAGATGGAGCACACTCTCGGAATCGACATTGAGAATATTGTCCGTGTCAGTGCAAAGACAGGCCTCAACATCGATCAACTGATCGAAAAAATTATTGAATTCGTGCCCCCACCTACGGGCGATCCCAAGGCGACACTGCAGGCCATGGTTTTCGACTCGCACTACGACGAATTTCGCGGCGCGATTATCTATGTGCGAGTGATCAACGGCACGGTCAAGAAAGGGCAGAAAATTCGCCTGCTTCGCCGCGGCGCCAACTATGAAGTCCAGGAGCTCGGCCAGTTTACACCCAAACAGATGCCTCGCGAAAAACTCGAAGCGGGACAAGTCGGTTACATCATTGCCAACATCAAGTCGCTTGATGAAGTTAACATCGGTGATACCGTCAGCATCATCGGAGACGCCGCCGCGGATCCTCTGCCAGGCTACAAGAAGCCCAAGCGGATGGTTTATTGCGGCTTGTACCCTTCTGATGGACAGGATTTTTCGGAATTGCGCGATGCCCTGAACAAACTCGCAATCAATGACCCCAGTTTTGAATTTGAACCCGAATCCAGTGACGCGCTCGGGTTCGGTTTCCGCTGCGGATTCCTCGGATTGTTGCACATGGAAATCGTGCAGCAGCGACTGGAGCAGGAATCGGATGTCGACCTCGTGCAGACGGCACCCAACGTGACCTACGAAATTCTGACCAAAACGGGCAAAATCATCGAGGTGCACAAACCGCAGGACGTTCCGGAGGCAGGCGATATCGAGGAGTTTCGCCAGCCGATTGTCCGTGTCAACCTGATTCAACCCGAACAGTACCTCGGCCCAGTGATGCAGCTTTGCCAGGAGCGGCGGGGGATTCAGAAGAACCAGGAATACCTCTCGGCCACACGCGTCATGCTGACTTACGATTTGCCGCTGGCCGAAGTCATCTATGACCTGCACGACAAACTCAAAAGTATCACACGTGGCTACGGCACGATGGACTACGAACTGGTCGGATACTTTCCAGCGGATCTCGTGCGGATTGACATCCTGGTCAACGGCAAACGCGTTGACGCGCTCAGCATCATTTGCGATCGTGGCGATGCCGAACGACGGGGCAGGGCGGTTGTGAAAAAACTCCGCAGCGAAATCAGCCGCCACATGTTCGAAGTGGCGGTTCAAGCCGCGATCGGCACCCGCGTGATCGCCCGCGAAACCGTCAAGGCACTTCGCAAGAACGTGACCGCCAAATGTTACGGCGGCGATATTTCGCGCAAGAGAAAACTCTGGCAAAAGCAAAAGGAAGGCAAGAAACGGATGAAGTCGATCGGCTCCGTCGACATCCCGCAAAAAGCGTTCATGGCCGTGCTGCAAACGGGCGACGAAAAGAGTTAAATGTGGCACGGATCTCCGAGGGGCGTATGCTGATCTCGCAGTCCGGACGTTCCGGACGTCGATACCACGATGAAAGTTCGTTTCAAAAAAGTCGATAAGCTGGAATCCATACGCACCCGTCGCGATCAATTATTTGCTCGCTGGCACGCGGTTCAGCCAGGCGAAACCATGGAGCTCGAGTTTCCGGGCTGAACGCCGAAACTCTCCCCGGCCGCTACCGCGTCCGACCCTCCCGCAAGCGAGAGGGTGACGCAAAACTGCGCGACCTCCTCTGGGAGAGGTCGGGCTCTCAGGCTCGGGTGAGGGTACATGATTAGCTATTGGTTTTTTGTGATTGGTTATTTGTGATTAGTTATTTGTGATGGATGTACTGTGATCGGTCACGCATCTGCAATCGCTATTTCGCGCCCGCTTTTTCTGGCTTGAGCTCTTCCGCTGCCGCCTTCGCTTCCTCCGCGGTTGCTTCCTCTGCGGTTGCTTCCTCCTTCTTCTCTGGCTCCAGCAATTCCAAACCGAGGTTCTCGCCTTTGTCGACCGCCGGGACTCCATACTCCATCCACTCCGGTTCCGGAGCGTCTTTCAGATAGTGATCAAAGAACTGTTGCATGCGCACCGCAAAGTCACGCCGGTTGGGCTGACCCATGACCCAATGCGGATTGCCGTTGTAGTTGAGCAACCAGGCCGGTTTTTCCAGCCGGCGCAGCGCCACGAACAGCTCGATTCCCTGGTACCAGGGCACCGCGCCGTCTTCGTCGTTGTGCAGGATCAGCAACGGCGTGTTGATTTTGTCGGCGGCGAATAGTGGCGAGTTGGCGATGTACTTGTCGCGCGCTGCCCACAACGTCTCACCAATTCGGCTTTGCGTGCGTTCGTACTGGAACATCCGGCTCATCCCCGAGCCCCAGCGGATTCCACCGTAAGCGCTGGTCATGTTGCTGACCGGTGCACCCGATTCTGCGCAGGCAAACATGTCGGTTTGCGTGACGAGGTAGGCGGTTTGATAACCGCCCCAGCTATGTCCCTGCATGCCGATTCGGTCTTCATCGATAAAGCCCATATCGACGATGCTGTTTCGTACCCGGAATGACCGAATTGGCTGCGCTTGGTCCCGGCTCACCGGTCGTATAAGGAATGTCGGGAACGAATAACACGTACCCGCGGCTGACGTAAAAGCTGAAGTTGATAATCGAGCGGCCCGCTGCGGGTGGATAGTACTGATGGAGGTTGTCCGAATTGCGTTCGTAAAAGTAGACCATCAACGGATATTTCTCGCTCGCATCAAAATTTTCAGGTTTGTACAACAGCCCCTGTAGCTCCTGGCCATCGGCCGCCTTCCAGGAAACCAGCTCGACCGTCCCCCACAGGTATTCATCTTGTTGAGGGTTGATGTCGCTGATGCGATGGATTTTTTTGAACTCGGTTGTGCTGGTCCAGATATCGGGGCAGCGGCTGAATGTGCTGCGCGTGAACATCACGTCGTCTGTATCGTTGGCCTTCGTCAATCGACCGAGCGATTCGTCCAGCATGATCAACGGCTGAAGGCGAGGGTCGTCCTGTGTCTCCTTGCCGTCGTCCGCTGTTGCTCGTTTGCATTATCGGCCTTAAGCAGATAAAACCCGCTCGCCTTGGTGTTTCTCGTTAAACGCCGAAAGCATCATGTCCTTGGCCGGATCAATTGCACGGGCTTCGTCATCAAGTTCGACGTAGCGAAATCGGATTTCATTTTTGCGACCAAATCCTTCCGTAATGCAAACGGGCGGAGTTTTGCCCGTCGGATCGAGTTGCCAGATATCAAACCGATCGTAAATCAAAAATGCGGTATCATCTTTCAACCAGCCCGCGCTACCATACGCATCCGGAAGCGAAGGCGTATCGTGAAGTTCGTCATACAGCGGAAATTCGATGCCCTTGCTGATTTCGACGGGCGTTTTGTCAGATCCCGTCGATGCGGCAAACCACTTTTGGGCTTCCGCGTCGTACCAGGTAACGAACTTCGCGTCCGGTGAAAGATCGGCTCTCGCTTTGCTCTTTTCCAAAATGTTGGTCCGCTCACCCGTTTTCAGGTTGACCAGGTAGCTGTCCTGAAAACCGGGAACATCCCAGGAAAGCATTTTTCGATAGGGCAAGTTGGTCACGCCGACGGCGATGTCTGCCTTTGAGCGACGGTCGATCGACACGGATGGAAAATCCTTGTCGGCCAGCTGAACAATTTTTCCGCTTCGCAAATCATAGGCGGCGACGTAATTTCGCTTGCGTTCCTGCTCAGCTTGCAGCAGCTGTTGCGGCTGCAGCAACGGGTCCTGCCAATGCCAGATGTCGAGTTTTGGCTTGTCCTCATCGTCGTCATCCTCGGCCGGTTGGCCATCTTTTTTTGCTTGAGCTTCGGCGCGCTCTTTCTGGACCGTTTCCGGTACAGGCGCCGTTTCGAAATAAAGTCGCCGGCCGTCCTCCGCAAAGAACGAGCCCGAATCGGATGAGACCCACCACTCAGTCGGGATTCCTGTCGTTTTCTCGGCCGCAATCAATTTGGCGGACTTTTGCCCGCGTTTCCAGTAATATAGCGACCAGCCGGAAGTTTTCGCGGCATAGTCGTCTTTGTCAGTTACAAATGCGAGCTCAGTGCCTTTGTCATTGAACGCAAAATTTTTATAGTTGCCCAGACCGCTGGCAATTTGCGCGACCGTCTGTTTGTCGAGATCGAGAACATAGACGCCGTCGGCTGGTTCAGCTGGGTCGGCCTGCTTGTCGGGGTTGTCTTTGGTGTCTGCACCATTCTTGTCGCGCCGGATTTCTTGTCGTCTTTTTTTTGTTCCAGCGACGTTGCAAAAGCCAGTGAATCCCCGTACTTGGAAAACAGGAATTGCGTTACGTCAGGGAACCGGCGTTCCACGCCTGTCCGCAGATCGCGCACGACGAGTACGGTCCCGGCATCTTTTTCCTTTTTTTCAGGTTTCCCTGCGTTTGCCTTTCTAGCCTCGGGCTCAGGAGTTTCTGTTGGTTCCTGCTTTGCTTCTGGTTCCGGTTCGGTTTGTTTTTCTTCGGCAGCGGCCGGCTCTTCCGACTCGACGCGGTTTTAGTTTCAACGGCTTTTCTGGTCGGCGCAAGCCTTCGGGAGTGACTTCATAAGTTTCCACGGTTTCGGCTTGCTGTTCTTTGACCGTGTCTTTTTCGAGGGGCTTTTCCAGGTGGTAGGCCAGCCAATCACCATTTTTTTCTGGAAAGGCAAATGATTTGACGCGCGGGATGGTGGACAGTGTTCCTGTTGCCAGTTCCAGCAATTGCAGGTCCTTGACCGGCATGTCTTCTGGCTTGGCTTTTTCTTTTTTGAGTTTTTTGACAACTTTTGGATCGGGAGCGATTTCGTAGGCGGCGAATTTGCTGTCGTGCGAGAACCGGGCCGCCTGTCCGCGGAGGATTGAGTACTGTTTCGTATCCCCATTTTTGCGAATCACGAGCGTCTGATCACCGTCGATTTTTCCACTTTCAATCGAAAACATGATCCACTGACCATCATTCGAGATTGTTTGCCTGGAGATCGTATTCCAGCGGTCGTAATCCGCGTGCTCCAGCGGCCGTTTGCTCTCATCGTCCGCCTGCGCGAAAGAACCAAGTAAACACAATGCCAGACAAAAGAATCTTGGTCGAAAAAAAACGCGAATCATTGTTTCGGTCCCGAATGGAGGATTGGTACCTACTCAGGATAGTTGGCGAGGTCCGATTTGAAAATCGTTTAATCCAACGAGCTCGCCGGCTTTTTGCGGTTGCCTGGTCTTGGCTTTGGAATAGAAGCGTTGGATAAATCGTAAGATGACTTTCGATATCCCAGCAAAAAACCACCGGCTCGCTTCGAGCCGGTGGTCAATTCGCTGGCAAACCGGGTTTCGTCAGAGTGCAAATTCAATGTCTGCCGCGAATAGTTCGTCAATCATCTCGACATCGAATTCGTGAACCTCGTCGATGTCCACCACTGGGCGAGAGTCAAACCTCGCATTGTCAACGGTCGAGTCCGATTGGACGGAATCGGCCAGTTGCAAAACCGGAGCCGCGACCTTGTTGAGGAAAAGTCGAGCGTGGTCTTCGTTGCCTCGATCGGTGAACTTCAGTCCCTCGTATCGCTCACCATCCCCCAGGCTGGTAGCGACGGTAAGTGGAACGCTGACAACCCGGTTGGCCGCTCCAGGTCCTCGGACGAGGGCGAGTGGGTTGACAATGGGAGTCAAGCCATCAGGTGTCGGATCGACGTAAGTGATGTTGATCTTGACGTCATAAATTTGCGTTGCCTTGGCATCACCTTTGACGTAGAACGCCACATCGAATTTGTCCGATAGCCTGAGACCATTGACGGTTACGCCGTTTTGATTAACCAGGGTTGGGTCTGCGCTGATCCAGCCATTACTGTACCGCAATGGGGAGTCTTCCCCGGCAGCCCAGTCGAGCAGGTTAATCGTCGTCGTCGTCAATTCGCCGACTTCGTACTTGATGTTGTCCTTGGTGAATGGCGGCTCACTGTGCGGGATCAACGGGATTTCGACGCCCGGTAGATCCTGTCCGAATTTGTTCGACTTCAATCTCCACCGCGGTCCGACGATGTAGTCACCGTTCCCGTCCAGGACGGCTTCAAATGGATCGCGATCCATCGTCGTGTACCATGCGTCGGTGTATCCGAATTCCAAATCAGACGACGTAAGCGTCTGAGTTGCATAATTATCGGGACTAATCTCGCGGAAGATCGTACCGATTGGATTGCCGTCGTCATCGACATTCACAATCGGATCGCCGTTCTCGTCAAGGACGAAGTTTCCGTCGCCATCAAGCAGGTAGTAGCTTGGCAGGAATTCTCCCGAACCAGTGAAGTCACTGTAGCGTGCAACCCACAGCCCGTATTCGGAATCGCCGGGATGATCCGGGTGTTCGATTTCGATATAAGCCGGCTTGCGCCCGGTAGCGGCTTCATTTTCGTAGTCTTCCGGACGAATTTGGTCATTCGGGTTGTTCGTGATCGCGTGTGTCACGATCAGCTCGGCTTTGGTGATTTCATAGCCCTTGCCGCCATTCAGCGCTGGATGGCGGGAAGCTCAGCCGAAGTTCCAGCGATCCGGGACGTCCAGTTGCACGCCCAACCGAATGTCATTTGGCTTCTTGACGATTTGGCCCCAGCGGTAGAGGAGTTTTCCGTCATCTTTCAACGTCACGGAGTAATCGTTGCCATGCGCGATATTCTCTGTCACGGTGCTTTCGTTGGGTGTCAGGACATCGCGAATGTCAATGACACCGTCTGGATTACCAAACGGGAAAACGTCAACCGAGTGTTTGCCCGAATCATACACTGCTTGCAGGTCTGCGATCACATCAGTGACGAACATCCCGTCGTAATCGCCACCGCGGATGACCAGGTTGTTATCAAGAGCATAGATCGCGTTGGGATCGTCAGGAAACATTTGGTCGGACAGAACGTTTTGCATGACGACATAGTGTTCTGTCGAAGCTTTCACTGAGTTGCCGCCAAGTCCAGCGGCCCAGGTTCCGAACGGATTACCGGAGCTGAAAATGTCCGTAACCGCGTTAGCAATGGAGAGCCCAATGACTTCGCCCTGTTCACCCAGGACATTTCCGACCCAGCCTTCGCCGTAATAGCCATCGCGGACTTTTTGATCAGCACCCACGTAGTCGGTGACGTAGTAACCAAATTCGGTATCCGTTGGATAAAGGGTGTTGCCCAGTTTGTCCTTGACCGCGCGCACCGGCCCATCGTATCCGGGTGGATCCGGATTGTTGGGGTCTTCCAGGACTGCCGTTGTATTGATGATCGTGGCATCCTCCACGAAAGTCGTCCCGGCAAATTCGCCGATGACATTGTCCATGCTCAAAATCACACTCGGTGATTCAAACGTGTAAACGGAGGCCAATAGATGTTTTCGTTCCAGGATATCATAGGACAATAGTCCAGACCTGACGGATTTTTGGGTCAATAGTTGCCGTTTGGCGGATTTTGTTTTTTTGTAACGAGACATGGCGTTCTCCTTTTGTTGAGGGCCAATTATGCAGCAGTTACGATTGAAACAATTAGCAACTGAAGTGCCAGTCGTTTCGTCCAGCTGCGGATTGCCGAACATTTTGTTTATGGCTGGACGTATGCCATTCGTTTTATTGTTGTGGCGGAATGGTGGGGCTTGTTGATGCGGACGAGGCCGACACAATAACCGCTCGTTGCAGATGAGAGAATTGTTAGCGAGCTCTGCGTGCGTTAACGCATAAGTTGTCATTTCCGCACGCTGGCAATTGTAAATAACCTGTCTGGAAAAGCAGTTTCACAAGTAGAATATCGGAACGGAGGCTTGCCGAGGTTTTGATCCTGCGCAAGCGGTCGCTGCCGTAGAATTGAATCAATGCCTTGACCCGAAAGGTTGCATGGAACACGAATTTGACGACGCCGATTTCGAATCGGACTCAACCGAGCTCAATGACGAAGCAGGCTACATTTGCAACTCCTGCGGAGAAGAAATCGTGGTTCCGCTCGATTACACCGAGGGTCAAAGTCAGCAATACATCGAGGATTGCCCCGTCTGCTGCAATCCCAACGTGATCTTCGTGGAGTACGACGACGATGGCCAGGCCCGCGTGTGGAGTCGTTCGGAACAGGATTTAAACTGACCGGTGTTGTGTGCGGTCGGGTAGCTCAAAGGGTCGGGAGTCTTTTGGTTGAAATCAGCAACATGACTGACAAAATTTTTCGCGCTATTTCAATTCGAATCTTGACACGACTGGCAAAAGGGACTCCCGACCCTCTCCGGCGTTGCCCGACCCCTACGTCGAAACGCTTCGCAGTCGATCGATAAATTCGTCCAGCATGATCGCGGTTGCTCCCCAAATCTGATGCGGGCCCACGGCGTAATGGGGAGCATCGATCTTGCGTGGTCGGAATGGGTCTTCTTGATTCCAGGTTTCCACCTGGCCTGCGACCAGCGTTGCCGGATCAAGCAACTGGGTGATTGGGACTTCGAGAATTTCGGCAACTTCGTATTCCGCCGCGTCGAACTTTGGTACTCCCCGGTGCCAGCCCACAAAGGGTGTCACGGTGAAATCCGACGGCGGAATGTAAATCGTATTCAGCTGTCCGAGCACTTCCACGGATTGCGGACCAATCCCGATTTCTTCGCTGGTTTCTCTTAGCGCCGTGTCGAGCAACGACTCGTCGTTGTCCTGGCGACCTCCCGGAAAAGAAATCTGCCCCGGGTGTTTTGACATGTCACGCCGCCGGCGGGTTAACACCAATCGGGTGTCGCCTTCGGCGTCGAGTTCGTACACCATCAAGAGTACGGCGGCCAATTTTCCTCGACCTGGAAGTTCGGCGGGCCGTGACTTGGGACGATGCAGGTGAGGGACATCAAAATTCGGTTGCCATTGTTCGTAACCGGGTTGTTTCATCGCGGCCGCGATGAAATTTTTGTCATGGCGCATGCGCGTTTGTTCCTACCATCGACCACTTGCGCCGCGACCCGCTGACCTGCCCCCACCGAATCGACCTCCGCCACCGAAACTGCCGCGACTGGAGCTGGATGAACCCGAGCCAAAACTGGTGCCGCTGCTCCAACCACCCTTCGAGCCGCGACTGGAACTGGACGGTTTGGGAAGAGGCGGCGTGCTGTAGGTATAGGTGTGGTGATAGGGACAGTTCTCACAGTCTTCGTCGACACGAACCATCCCGCCGCTGAGGGTCGTCGCCGGCACCATCGTACGCGTGATTTTGCTGCGAGTTTTGTAACGACACTGGGGGCATTCGGAATAACGCGTGAACCACTTGCCGTAGCGAATCTTGCAGACTTCATCGCAGTTCAAGCAGGCCCAGACGTCGTAGTCGACACTGCCCAAGCGCTCTTCCAGGCGCTCAGGCGGATCAAGAAATTCATCGTCGTGTTCTTCCGTTAACAACACCGTTTTGCTGCCGCAAACGAGGCAAGGGCGAGTGCGGTAGCGATTGAAATGTCGAAACCATACAAGTCCGCCCAGCCCGAGCACACCCAAACCGACGAACCACGGCGTGGGTCCCAAGCGTTCGATTTCCCGTCGCAGGCTCCACTTGGGTTTCGGCCGGGGCACGTCTTTCATTTGCCTGGCAAGGTCAAGATTCCGCGGAGCCTCCAGGTGGGCAATGCCCAGAATTTGAGTCGCACAAGCGCGGGTTCCTTCATACAGCGCGGTCCCGATATCCCCCGCCTTGAATGCCGGCAGGATAATCTGGTCCATGATCTTTTCAGCCATGCGGACCTGGTTGTCGTAATCCTCGCCTTCGCCAATGATGATCTCTGCAGCGCGGTCCTTGAGCGCGGCGAGGATCAAGATGCCATTGTCCTTGAACGCGCTGCCAACACCCCACTGGTTAAACAACTGTGTCCCGTAGGAACGGGGATCGCGGCCCTCCGTCGTATTGATGACGACGACGACAAGTTCGCGATTATTGGCTTCAAAGACCTCGGTCAACATCAAGTTGATTTCGTCGACCGCGTCTTGGGGAACCTGCCCCGTCAAGTCCACGATCCACCGGTTCGGACCCGGGGGCGCAATCGGAATCTCGATGATTTGCGCGGGCAGCGATGTGACGAACAGAATTGCCAGGGCAAACCAGGCTGCCGCGGTGAATCGTGATTTCATCAATACGAAAATGTTGGTCAAGATAACTCCAGGCACACATTAAATATATCTGGCTTGTTCCATTGTGGTCAATCAATTCCAAAGTACTCATGGATGAACGCTTTGCGGTCGCCTTCATGTTTGGCGTACTGCAGCATCATAAACAGTTTTTGCTGGTCGCGTTTCAGTTTCTCTGCCAGTCTTTCGGGGTTCCGCAGGTGTGCTGGCAGGTCACCGACGAATTCGACGTCAAGCGGACTGAGCGTGCCTTCAATGACGCCCCAGCGATCGAGCATGGCCAATGTCGTTTCGAGTCGCCGATCGTGTTTTTGTTTGTGATGCAGCCTTTCGCGAAGCCACTCAATACCAAACGCATTGACCTGTTCCGCTTCGTTTTTGAGAAAATCGTACACGCGCTCGTAAAACTGGGCATCCGGGTTGCTCCATCGCATAAACTCCATTTGTGTTGCCAGGTCGCGTTCGTCGTACATCAACAAACACCGCGACGGCAAGCCATCGCGACCGGCCCGGCCAATTTCCTGGTAATACGACTCCAGCGAGCCGGGCAGATCGGCATGCAACACATACCGGATGTCTTCCTTATCGATTCCCATCCCAAAGGCGTTGGTCGCCAGCACCAGGTGGCCCGGTTCGTGCATGAAACTTTCCTGTAATTGGCGTCGTTGTACGCGCGGCAGATCACCATGGTAGATCAAGTGCGGAACGTCGTGTTCCCACAGCCATTCACTGAATTGCATCAGCGTTTTGATCAATGTGAAATAGACGATGCCGCTACCCGGAAGGCTGTTTCGCTGCTGGAGAATCAACTCAGCCTTGGCGTCGTCGTCCCAGACTTGAATCACTTCCAGGTTGAGATTGGGGCGTTCGATCCCCTGGTGAAACAATTTGACTTGTTCCGGTACCAGGGACAATTGCCGGATAATATCCTGCTGCACGTGGGGCGTTGCAGTGGCGGTCAAGGCAATGGTCGTAGGGTTGCCCAATGTTTCGCGGATCTCGCCGACGCGGGTGTAGTCGGGGCGAAAGTCGTGTCCCCATTCGCTGATGCAATGGGCTTCGTCCACGGCCAACAAGACGATCTTGCGACTGGCAATCACTTCGACAAAGTCGGTTTTGCGAAATCGCTCGGGCGTCACATAAAGTAAATCAAATCTGCCCGCTTCCACTTCAGCGTAACGTTGTTCGCGCTGCTGTCGCTGAAGCGATGAGTTGATAAATGCAGCGTCAACACCTTTTCGGTTGAGCGCGTCGACCTGATCTTTCATCAAGGCGATTAGTGGCGAAATGACGAGCGTCAGCGGAATTTTGCCGGTTTCCAGAACCGGTGTCGGTGCCCGCCGGTTTTTTTCGGCCAATAAAATGGCCGGAACCTGGTAGCAAAGACTCTTTCCCATTCCGGTCGGCATGATTACCAGCGCATGTTGGCCGGCGAGGATCCGCTCGATAATCTCGGCTTGGCGACCGCGAAATTCCGCATGACCAAATATGGCTTGCAATACGCTGGTTGGTGTTTGCACGGCAATTGGCATCGTGAGGCGGTTAAGCAGCCTGTCCGGGAAAGGTCGGGCTCTCAGGCATGGGTGACGGTCAGTATCAAATATTTGTGATTAGTTATTTGTGATTTGTGATTGAGTTTCTTTCCAAGTCAAACTCGTCGGCAAGCAATCTCTCCCTCAGGGAGTGGTCGGGCTCTCAGACACGGGTGCGGGTTTGGAAGGTAACGATTGTGTATACTAAGTGGTTTACAATCGTAACGCAATCAACCGGAATCGACGATGCAGCGTCAAAACATTTCCAGCGGTAGTCAGTGGGAACAGGTGGTGGGTTACTCGCGTGCTGTTCGCATTGACAACCATATCTTTGTTGCCGGGACGACAGCCACCAACGACGATGGAGAGGTCATGTTTCCCAATGACGCCTACCGGCAGACTCGATTTATCCTGAATAGGATCGCCGCAGCGATTGAAGCGGCGGGTGCCAGCATGAGTGATGTCGTGCAAACTCGGATGTTCGTCACGGACATTTCTCGCTGGGAAGAGATTGGCAAAGCCCATGGCGAAACGTTTGGTGATATCCGACCAGCATCATCGATGGTGGAAGTTCAACGTTTGATCAATTCTGAACACCTTGTCGAAATCGAAGCGACCTGTATCGTTGGAAACCGGCAGATTAGGCCGGAATGATGTCACGAAAAACTCTCACAAAACTCGGGGTACTGGCTGTCGTTGCGATCGCCATCATCATCGGATTTACCCAGTTTCGCGACGCTTTTTCGTTTGAACGCCTGGCAACGCAGGAAACACAGCTGCGCGAATTGCAAAATTCAAACCCGCTGTTGGTGTACGGGGCTGCGATGTTGATTTACGTCGCGGTGACGGGGCTTTCGTTGCCGGGGGCGACGGTACTGACGCTGGTCTTTGCCTGGTACTTCGGATTCTGGCGCGCCCTGGTGCTGGTCAGTTTTGCTTCGACAGCGGGCGCGACACTGGCATTTTTGCTCAGCCGGTACCTGGTCCGTGATTTGATTCAAAGCAAGTTTGGTGATCGACTGGTCGCTTTCAATCAAAACCTGGAAAAGGAAGGCGCGTTTTACCTGTTCACTTTGCGGCTGATTCCGGCGGTTCCGTTTTTTGTTATCAATGTTGTGATGGGGCTGACACCGATGAAAACTTGGACATTCTGGTGGGTCAGCCAGGTGGGAATGTTGGCCGGGACTGCGGTCTATGTGTATGCAGGATCTTCGGTTCCCAACGTGAAGGCACTCGCCGAACAAGGCGCGGCAGGAATCTTGACTCCGCAAGTTGATTGTGGCGTTTGTACTGCTGGGCTTGTTTCCCATCGTCGTCAAGAAAATCATGAATCGGTTCAAACCACACAGGAGCACCTGATGTCAACTTTGGTTCAGCTGCAACCTTTGGACGAGCACAATCAAAAACTTCAATCCAACGTTCATCCGACAGATTGGTCCAATCCGGTTCCGCAGGCAGATTATCAATTGGTTGTGATTGGCGCTGGAACGGCCGGCCTGGTCACGGCTGCTGGAGCCGCAGGGCTGGGCGCCCGCGTGGCACTCATTGAACGGGAGTTGATGGGGGGCGATTGCCTTAACGTTGGCTGTGTTCCATCCAAAGGTGTGATCAGCGCCGCCCGGGTTGCCGCGACGGTCCGCGACGCACGCCGTTTCGGCGTGCAAGTGCCTGCAGGCAGCCAAGTTGATTTTGGCCAGGTAATGGAACGGATGCGAAGACTGCGAGCCGACATTAGCCCCGCCGATTCGGCCCAGCGATTTACCGGGCTCGGCGTTGACCTGTTCCTCGGGCAAGGCGCGTTCGTAGACGATCGCACTATCGAAGTCACTCGCGTTGACGGTTCCAAATCGGTACTCAAATTCAAAAAAGCCGTGATTGCAACCGGAGCCCGCGCCGCAGCGCCACCCATCCCGGGGCTCGATCGAGTCAAGTATCTCACCAACGAGAGCCTGTTTTCGCTAACCGACCTTCCTGCTCGGTTCGGAATTGTCGGCGCCGGCCCCATCGGCGCGGAAATGGCACAGACGTTTGCCCGGTTTGGTAGTGAAGTCTTCTTGTTTGAAATGTCCGACCACATTCTGTCGCGTGAAGATTCCGATGCAGCCGCTATTGTCCAACAGCAGTTTGAGCGCGACGGCGTCAATCTGTTCACAGGCAGCCAGGATCTGAAACTCGAACCGGCTGCCCATAACACTATTCGCGTCACGGGAAATCGCGGTGAGCAATCTTTTGAAGTCGAAGTCGACCAGTTGCTCGTCGCTGTCGGGCGCGCACCCAATACGGATGGTCTCAATCTGGAAGCGGTCAACGTAAAATTCGACAGAAATGGTGTGGAAGTAAACGATCATTTGCAGACCACCAACCCGCGAATTTATGCGGCCGGCGATATTTGTTCGAAATTCAAGTTCACGCACGCTGCCGATTTTCAAGCCCGCATCGTGATTCAAAATGCCTTGTTCGCGATCGGTCCGCTCGGGAAAAAGAAAGCCAGCGACTTGATCATTCCCTGGGCCACCTATACGTCACCCGAAATTGCCCACGTGGGCATGTATCCCGCCGATGCAAACAAGGCTGGTCTGGAAATTGATACGTACATCCAGCATTTTGCCGACGTGGATCGAGCGATCCTGGACGGGCAACCGGAAGGATTTGTCAAAGTGCACGTGAAGCAGGGGACTGACAAAATTATCGGCGCGACGATCGTGGCCGAACACGCCGGAGATATGATTTCTGAATTGACGCTTGCCATGAAAAACAACGTCGGCTTGGGCCAGATCAGTTCGACCATTCATCCTTATCCAACGCAAGCGGATGCCATTCGCAAATTGGGAGACCAGTTCAACAAGACTCGATTGACACCAACCAGCAAAAAAATTCTCGGATTGTTGATGACGTTGAACGTCGGGAGATAGTTGACTTTGCGTTGTCGGATGTCTGGGTAAGGTGTGGTGGTCGGTTGCAGACATTTTCCTGCAGAAAAATAGCTGTAAATGGACGCCGGATCAATCTAAAATCAGTGGTTCCCGTAAACGTTATCGCGCAGCGAGCCAAGTGAATCTTCAAGACAAAACACGAGACCAAAATGAAACGTCTGACAATTCTGTGTGTTATGATCGTCATCGCGCTGATCATCGCAGTCATCGCCTCCAACCAGTCGGCCTACGCCGGTTCGTATCCACGATTCCAACAAGACCCCTTGGCTCAAGACCAGCAAACGCAAGTCTCAAAACCCCCGGAAACGCAAGTCGTCGAAACAAAAGTTTTGCAAACCCATTCCCCGGAAACACAAGCGACGGAGACGAACACGTCGTTCACGCAAACTACGGAGGCACAAGGATCTGATCAAAGTGGAGGTTCCAGTTCCGAGACGGTTCCGTTTGAAAAAAAGTTTTGGCGATATCTGAGTGCCAATAATTACAAAAACTGGGCACCGATTCCCGGCCAAACAGGTGACTATACGGCGAGCCAGCGGCCGCATGGCGAATTGATCAAGATGTATTTGAATCGTACGGCAGCCGGAAACAAGGAGACGTTACCCGTTGGTTCAATCATCATTAAGGAGAACTACACGGCCGCGGAATCACTTCAATCGATTACCGTGATGTACAAAAACGCCGGTTACAATCCGGGTAGTGGTGACTGGTATTGGGTGCAGTACAATCCGGACGGAAGTGTCCCTTTTTCATCGCCTGAGGCGGGTTCGATAAAGTTGGCCGGTCGCGTCAAAAGCTGCATTGAATGCCATGCGGGCGCCGGTGGTGGCGATTTCGCGTTCTTCAACGACTGAGACCGTAGGTCCGTTTGTCCCAAACGGACGCCAACCTCTGCGGGTTCGGGACAGACTCGCCTACGGTCAAACGCCGCACAGGTTCACCCGGATTCCGAGCTCGTCCGCCATCGAGGCTTTGGTCTGCAGCGACAGATCGGCCGCGGCGGCATCGTCACAATAGTAAACCTGAATGTGATTCGACTTGTGCTGCGCCATCAGCTGGTCGCGTGAAACGCCGTGAGTTACCGCGTGCATGATCGGCCATTGTGGTGTCGTTGCTGACCAGCGTCGCTGCGTTTCCGATTCGGGAAGTTCAACGACATGGGCGCGGCCGATGTCCATCCACAGCTGGTCTTCGGCAACGTAGATTCGTGACCAGACAATGTTGCCCGGCTTGGCGATGCCTCGCAGGGTGCTGCCGCCATTGGGGAAGTACATCGCCGGCTGACGATGTCCATCGGAACCAGCCCAGCCATTGATGTGATGCGCGGGAGGCGCCGCACCGCTAATCAAAAACACCCACACGTAATCATCGCATGTTTTCGAGCGATCCACGTCGCCCCAGCGGATGTCGTGCAGCGTTGATTCGACAGGTTGACTCAGTTCTTTTTGAATTCGATAGGTAAGCAGCCCGTCGAGTCCCGCACACTCGTCGACTTCATTGAAGTGCACCAGTGGCTCACCAGCAAACAAAACGCGACGGCCATCACGACTGGTTACGGGCGGTCGGTCCGAGTTGTTCAACATTCCTTCGACCAGATCGCTGGCCGGCAGCAAGTCTTTCAAACCCTGTTGATATTGGATCCCGATCAAGTCACAGCCGAAATCATCAGCAATCCGCACGGCGGCAATATACATCTGGCATTGCTGGTGAATTTGCTGGTCGGTCAGATCCGTATCGTGATTTGGTCCGGTATGGAACTTCATCCCGCGATCTTCCAGCCAAGTTCTCACGTCGTCGGCTTCCTGCGAAGAGACCTGTGTCGACTCGTAATACAAAGCGGATTGGCTGAGCCGCTCTTTGAATACACCCGTTTGATTAAGCAGTCGATCGGGAATGATCGCATTGAACATGCCCATGCAGCCTTCATCGAACACGCCCATGATGGCCTTTTCATCTTTCAGCTGCGCGGCCAGCCGCCGGCCAAGCTGAGCCGCCTCGCCATTAACATCGGTCGCTGAAAATTGCTTGACGTGAACCAAATCGTGAGCACACCGACCGGTCTGCAACCACGATTGCAACCTCTCGAGAAAATAATCGTCGCTGAAATCCTGGCTCCACAGCGTCGAATACTCAACTCTTGCCTTGGTCAGCGATCCGTTGAGGTTCAGCATACCGACCAGACCCGGCCATTGACCCGACCAGTTGGCCACCGTCAGAAGGGGTCCGGCATGAGTCGTCAGCCCCGCCAGCACGTGATGGGAGTATTGCCACACGGCTTCTGCGACGATGAGTGGCGCCTCGCGAGGGATGGTTTTAAACACCTCGAGGCCCTCACGCTGACTGGCGATAAATCCATGTTGTTCGGATGCTTTAAACGGATGCGCACGAATGACTTCGTAACCATTTTTGTTGATCGCCGTTTCCAATGCGGCTTCCATCTCTTGCTGGGCCGGCCAACATTTTTGATTAGCCGACTTACGCAGGTCACCGCTGGCGACGAGGTAAACGTGTTTGTTGTTGGTGTTGGCCAAGGCTGTTCCTTTTTTTGATTCGTAACTTGTGTTTCCATTTGTTAGCGGTAAGGCACTAACCGCCGGTTTCGCAATCAACGCGGTATCGCGCCAGCGACGAATTCCTGACGACCGCATTGTCCGAAATTCTGACCGGGCATTCAATTAGGCGTCGACGGGATCGTTTAACGTCAAGCCGGCAGGCGTAAGCGCGTTAGTCGATCGTTGCCCACTCAGACGCTATGCGTTTGACCGTCAAAACAGTAATCGCGGCTGATGAATGTGCAGCGAAAGAAATATCGAGTATAAATAATTTGAAAACACAGCTTCCCATTCAGGCGTTTGTCAGGGAAAAAAAGATGAATACCGTTGACCAAGTTATGAGCGAGCTCAAGAAAAAAGGCTCGGCGCAAACGCGCAAAACCTACGGCCGCCATGGCGCCCCCGAATCCATGTTTGGCGTCAAGGTCGCCGACCTGAAAGTCATCGTCAAGAAAATCAAAGGCAACCAGGAATTAGCGCTGAAACTGTACGACACCGGCAACTCCGATGCCATGTACCTGGCCGGACTCGTCGCTGACGGTGCCCAGATGAGCAAAAAGCAACTCGATGATTGGGCCAAAAACGCGTCCTGGTACATGATTTCTGAATACACCGTTCCGGGCGTGGCGGCTGAAAACAAGAACGCTCGCGAGCTGGCTATGAAATGGATCAAATCAAAAAAGGAAAACATCGCGTCCAGTGGCTGGACCACGTACGCAGGTGTGGTGGCGATGTTGCCCGACGAAGAACTTGATCTGGCCGAAATCAAGGACTTGCTCAAACACATCGAAGAAAATATCTCCCGGGCTCCCAATCGCGTTCGCTACGCCATGAACGGATTTGTGATTGCCGTCGGTGCGTACGTGAAGCCGCTTCTCAAGCAGGCCAAAGCGACCGCCAAAAAACTCGGCGAAGTACACGTTGACATGGGCGATACCGCGTGCAAAGTCCCCTTTGCGCCAGACTACATTTCCAAAATCGAAAAAGCAGGTCGCGTTGGCAAAAAAAGAAAAACAATGAAATGCTAAACGTAAATGAAGGGTCGAGAGTTTTTTGGTCGAACGCAAAAAAGAGGTATACCGCAACAATCGAGTTGTCTTCGATAACAGCCTTGCAGCTAAGCAAAAGACTCCCGACCCTCTCATGCCGGGTGGGGTTCCATTAAAATTTCCAGGATGAGCTGACCATGAATTTGCATTTCAATTTAACGTGTTCCTTGCTCTTGCTCTTGATCACTTCACTTGGCTGTGGCAATCGATATCAGGTCGCCGTGCAAGCGAGTCCAGATGCCGGTGCTACCAGTGCTGACGAAAACCTCGAGCCGATCGATCCGGCACTGCTGAAACCATCTGCCGCGACAGAAACAGCGCCTGACAAATTTCAGGTAAAGGTGGCAACCACCAAGGGCGACTTTGTGATCGACGTGACACGCGACTGGTCCCCCAATGGAGCGGACCGGTTTTATAACCTCGTCAAGATCGGCTTTTTCAATGACATTGCCATCTTCCGTGCCATTGATGGATTCATGTTTCAATTTGGCATTCACGGAAACCCAAAGGTCAGTTCGCTGTGGTCCAGCGCAACGATCAAAGACGACCCGGTGAACAGGGAAATTTCAAACACGTTTGGAATGGTGACGTTTGCCAAGTCGGGCACGCCCAATAGCCGTTCCAGCCAGATTTTTATCAACCTCGGTGACAACTCGGCACTCGACGGGCAGGGATTTACTCCTTTCGGAATTGTGACCGAAGGCCTCGGAGTGATCAGCAAGATCAATACCGAATATGGTGAAAACGAAAGTGACGTTCAGCCGTTCATGAGCGCCCAAGGCAACAAGTACATCAAGCGCAAGTTTCCCAATGCCGATTACATCAAGTCGATGACGCTGGTTGAGCCGTGATTAATTATCGCACGCACAACAGGTGAACGCCGAGGTGCCAGCCGCTGTCGCGAAGGAATATGATTGAAAAGTTAAAATGAGATTTGAAAAATGTAAATTTGATTTATTGGAAGGAAAGCTAAGTGGAAAGAGGATACGAGAGGTCTTTGCAATTAGCCGCGCCTTGATAAGGAAACAATGATGCGCTGGCTAACCTTGTCGATATCCATTTCTCTCCTGCTGCCGGCCAGCATGGTATCCGCGCAAATTCCCGCGCCCGTGTGGCCGGAGTATCCAAACCTGGAAACGCGAGCGACCGGTCAGTGGTGGGAAAAGAAGCCGACTCCCAACCAGTCTCTTGACCTCGATGTACCGCGCGATCAAGTCATTGCGTTCGCCGTGTATACGCACGATAGAGGGACCCTCAAACTCACCGCTCAATTGTTTCCGCTGAAGCCGACCGAATCGAAACAAGTCACGTTGGAATTGGAAAACGAACAGGGCCAGTGGGAAACGGTCGCCACAGAAAATGTTGTTGAGTTGGGTTGGAGCGCCCACTTTCGGATCAGCGATTGGGATAACTCAAAAAACCGACGCTACCGGGTTCGGCACGGCGAACAAGCCAGCTTCGAAGGACTGATCCGCAAAGACCCGTTGGACAAGAACGAGATTGTGGTGGGAAATCTGTCTTGCAACAGCTCGCGAACGCCCGGACCGCGGCCGCAGCTGATTGAAAATCTCAAGCAGATCGATCCCGACTTGTTGTTTTTTGCCGGAGACCAGTCCTACCATCACCAGGAACACACGTACGGCTGGCTGGAATTCGGAATGCAGTTTCGCGAAGTCCTGAAAGACCGACCGGTCGTCACGATTCCGGATGATCACGACGTCGGGCAAGCCAACATTTGGGGCGAAAATGGCATTCAGGCAACAACACCGCAAGGACCGAGCGGCGGTTACTTTTATCCGCCCGGTTATGTGAACATGGTCCAGCGCTGCCAGACCTGGCATCTGCCGGACCCGATTGACCCCACACCGATCAAGCGCGATATCGGCGTGTACTACACTACACCTGAAAGTCGGCGGGATCGACTTCGCCATTATCGAAGATCGCAAATTCAAAAGTGGTCCCGAGGGCAAGATTCCCAAAATGGGGCCGCGCCCGGACCACATCAATGATCCCAATTATGATCGACAGGCGATCGATCTTCCGGGTTTGCAACTGCTCGGCGACCGCCAACTCAAATTCCTCAATGAGTGGAGCCAGGATTGGACCGGCGCCCAGATGAAGTGCGTGCTCAGTCAAACAGCCTTTTGCGGCGCCGTCCACCTCCACGGCAGCCAGGACAACCGATTGCTCGCGGATCTTGATTGCAATGGCTGGCCTCAAACGGGACGCAACAAGGCGCTGCGGGAAATTCGCCGCGCCTGGGCGCCCCATCTGTGTGGCGATCAACACCTGGCAGTCGTTGTCAAACACGGCATTGAGAATTACCGTGACGGACCGTATGGGTTTACCAGTCCTGCGATTGTGAACACGATTTACGGTCGCTGGTGGTGGCCCACCGACGAACAACCGGGAGCAAATCCGGTCGCCGACAGTCCGCTGCCCTGGACCGGAGATTACCTCGACGGGCTTGGCAATCGAATTACCATGCTGGCTTATGCCAATCCGGCGAATCGGAACGACGAAAGGCAGCGCGGCGATGGATTCGGTGTCGTGCGATTCAATAAGGCCGATCGAACGATCAAGTTTGAATGCTGGCCCCGGTTTGCGGACGTCAACGAAGGCGACCGGGCTCAATTTGCGGGTTGGCCGATTACGATTAATTACCGTGACAACGATGGGCGCCAACCGACGGGTTGGTTACCGGAACTTGTGTTCGCCGCTGACGAACGGCCCGTCATTCAGGTGATCGAAAATGCCAGCGGTGAAGTGCTCTACACAGTGCGGTCAGACTCGAACCGCTTTTACGCACCGACGTATTCCAATGGCCCGCATACCGTTCGGATGGGACGCGACAAACCGAACCTGGAGATGTTGGAAGGGCTGATTCCCGGTGACAAGGGAGCCAGCGCCGAAGTGAACGTTAGATTTTGAACGATTTGACAAAAAAGCGGGAAATAGCCAATCGGGTTCGGCACAAAAGGGTTCGGCACAAAACAAAAATTGCTAGATACCCCCGACGACTGTCGGTGGGAGTTTCATCCGGCAACCCATGTGATTCGCAGGATTTCAGACAGCTCTCCAAAAAAGGTTTGCTGATGATTGCGCAATGGACCACGAAAAACCACCGACCTGATTATTGAGTTGAAAAACTCGACATGTGGGTCTACCGTTGGCTACAATGAAAGCTGGCTGTATCCGCGCTCGCGGACGCCCCAGCTGGATCATGAACAGAGATCCTCACCCACTTGTCTGAGGAAGGCAAAATGAAAGCTCCCCGCAGGTCTCCACGCGCCCGCACGGCCCGTTTGGAAAATTTCACGTTCGGGAACTTGGAAGATCGCCGGCTCTTGGCGGGCGATTTGATTCATACGGTAACGGAACTGGTGCCCGTGCAGGATCGAATTTCGGTTCTCCGTTCGCACCTGGAGTTTGATCAAAATCAATCCGTCCGCTTGCTGGACCTGCAGCGCGATCAATATGGCTTTGCGCACTTCAAGTATCAGCTAAACCAGAACGGGGTCCCGGTTCAAAACAGCGTCTATTCGGTACACGTCAAGGACGGACAAATTGTTTCGCTGAGCGGCAATTATGTTCCTGTCGGGGACAACGTCGCGACTCCCAAACTGGCAGTCCGGGAAGCCACCGCGTTCCGGGGCGCACTCGCATTTGTGGGAGCCCAAAAATACATCTGGCAGGACGCGACTGCTGCTGCCCTGGAAGGACTCCCGGCGCACCGACCGCGAGGTGAACTGGTCTACTACACGCCAGGTGGTGGCTCGCCGACGCTCGCGTACAAGTTCGATGTGTTTTCGATCGAGCCGTTTGATCGCGATTACGTGTTTGTCGACGCAACGAGTGGAACAAGAATTCTTGGCACCGCTGAACGAATTCATGCGGGCGACCGCCCCGGCACAGGCACGTCGTTGTACGACGGTCAAGTCGACATTACGGTGGACAGATATAATCCCGGTAACGGATGTGTTCGAATATCGTTTGCGCGAAGGCGAGGACGGACTGGATGGGCAACGCCCCATTCGAACGCTTAACGTCGGCGGCGGAATCAACACCGCGGCAGCGACTGATTACACCAGTCCCACGACCGATTTCAGTTCGTCCCGATGTTCAAAATGGTGTCCAGATTCATTATGGTGCGGAAAACACTTACGATTATTTCCTGAACGTCCATGGTCGCGATTCGTTTGACGGTAATGGAACGACGATGCGTTCGTTTGGCAGCTATCGGACAGGCTGGGTCAACGCCACCTGGACGGGCTCGTCGGTGCGTTTTGGAGACGGAGACGGAGTCGACTATGGACCCTTAACCGCGCTCGATGTTGTCGGCCATGAGTACGGGCACGGGGTCGTCGAGTTTTCGGCAAACTTGGATTACTCTTATCAATCCGGCGCGCTTAACGAGTCTTTTGCGGACATTTTTGGCAACGCGGTTGAACGATATGCCCGCGGAACAACCGATTGGTTGCTCGGCGCGGATTTTGCTTTGGCTGGGGACCCGTTTCGCAGCATGGCGGATCCAAAACTGTACGGCGACCCCGATACGTTTATGGGCGAAAACTGGCATCCTTCCTCGGACACTACCGACAACGGTGGAGTTCATACCAACTCCGGTGTTCAAAACAAATGGTTTTACATCTTGTCCGAAGGTGAAGCCGACACGAATGATCTGGGCTGGACGTACGATGTGGCGGGGATCGGATTTGATGCGGCTGACGCGATCGCTTATCGCAATCTGACGGTCTACCTGACGTCTGATTCGGATTATGCAGACGCCCGCATCGGGGCCATTCAAGCTGCGATCGATATCTTCGGTGCTGGCTCGGAAGAACATTTGCAAACGGAGGAAGCTTGGCGGGCTGTCGGACTCGATGGCCCACCGGAAATCGAATTCGTTTCGCTGGATGGTCAGTTCCAGCCGTTACGGACGCTCGGCTCGCAAGTCTATTACGCAACCGCGACGGGTACCGTGGAAGCCCAGGTGGGTGACGTGACGATGGAAGCTGCTCGCGATATTTTTTCGGTTCGGTTGGACGCCAATCAAACCGTTTCTGCAGTCGTCCGGGGAACGGATGGCATCTTTCAGCCGATCGTCAGCATCTTCGGACCGGGGGCTGGGACGCTGGTCGAAGGAACTCCGTATGGTGACACGGCAATTGCCAACGCCGTTGCTGCGGACGCGGCCGGCATTTACACGATCGCCGTGAGCGGTGGCACGTCAGGCACGCTCGGCAATTACGAACTTGCGGTCTACCTGAACGCAGACATCGAATCCGAATCGATCACAGGCATCGACAACGACAGCCTGCTGACCGCGCAGGACATTAATCTGGCGTCGAATCGGCTCGGAAATTCGGAGGCCAATCGCCTGGCGGTATTGGGCACCTTGTCGACTGACGATGCCGGCTCCGGCGGTGGCGGTGGCGGCGGGAATATTGTTTCGGGCGATGACTTTGAAAGTGGCAGCCTCGGATCGAATTGGACCACGTCGACGACGTCGGCCGGCCAAATACGGGTTACCGACGCGTACGGCGCAGGCGGTGGTTCGTTTGCGTTGATCATGGATTCCCAAATCAATGGCGTGTATGCGTTGAATGAGGCCGATTTGGACATTCAACATCGCCAGCGTTGCAGAGCCGTTTTTGAACTTCGACTACATGGAGTGGTTTGACGAGACAGATCCTCTTCCCAGCCACGTTTGTGGGCAGCGTGAACGGGGATGGTGTTTCCATCAGCGATGACGGAACGACCTGGCACACGCTCCTCAATTCGACTCAATCTCCAGCCGGAGTTTGGGAGAATGTTTCGTTTGACCTGCTTGCCTTTGCTACCGACAATGGGCTCGATACGTCCGGGAACCTGGTGGTCAAGTTTCAACAATATGACAATCAATCAATTGATGTAGCTGATGGAAGGGGCTTTGATGAAATCAGTATTTCCGAGGGGCCTGTCGACGGCGGCAGTGGCCTGGGCGTGGGAGACTGGTACAAATTCGTGCTTCGGGAAAACGAAACCGTCAGCCTCGCGGTAACGAGTACGGAAACGTACGGTGCGGTTCTTGACGTGGAACTTTACAGTCCGTTCGGCGCTTTGTTGGAATCGGAAACCGGGGATGCCACCACGAATGTGGACGGATACATTTCACAATACACCAATCCGTTCCCGGATAACGGTGAAGACCAATATTTCTTTGCCAAGGTGGGCGGAGATGCAGTCGATTACAGCCTCGTGATCACCCGCGGCGCCGACTTCAACATCGAATTTGCCGACGAAACGCCGATGGATATTTCCAACGTCGATGGCGCACTCGGCTACGTCTCCGCGGGCGAAACACGGAATGCCGATCCGGATGACTTCGAGGATGACACCGTGTTGGACAGGGCGATTAGCGGGTTGTTGCTGTCCAACGAAGTAACCGGAGGCAGCGTCTACGCAGAGGATGTGACGGGTAGTTTTAACCCGGCAACCGGTACCAGGACGTTTGCTCCCAACCTGACAGGACTACACGGTTGGCGCGAAGGCGATAATGAGTTGCGAGTCGACTTTGCCGAACTGCAGATGAGCGTTTCGCTCGATGTCGTTTCCAACGATGCAGTTGCTACCTCCACCGACCAGGGAATCATGCGAGCTTTCGCGGCCGACGGGACATTGCTGGAGGAAGTAACCAGTGCTGCGGTGAATCGTTTTCAAACCGACACGATGATCATTAGCCGACCGGTTGCCGAAATTGCCTACATCGTGGCCACGGGCCTGGGAAGTGACGAAACGCCGCTCGACAATCTTGTTTATCAATCAGCGGCCGACGTCGATATCTATCAATTCGAGGGGTTTTCCGGCGATAGAATTGCCTTTGGCGGATTTTTGCCGGGCGGAGGACCTGACGAATTTGTCAACGGGCTCAACCGGGAAACGGGTAGCGCGTTGCGAATGGAGTTGTTTGATCCGGGTGGAACGTTGATCGCCTCCGGTGCGAGAATTTTGCAGGCGACTGCGGCCGAGAATGGGATGTACGAGTTGCATGTCACTGCCGCAGCCGGTGCCGGTGAATACTATATCGGCAGCAACCCGGAAAATATTTTGGTCAGTGGCGTCGACATTGGACCCATCGGTTCGCCCGTCGCCGAGGGCTATGCTGCCATCGAACGCGACGTGTATGCGGTGGGAAACGGGTACGGCTGGACGGCGTTGGGCCAGGTGTCGTTCCTGACGCAACGTCGGGGGAACGATCTGATCATCGATCTGGCAAGACTCAAAACCGGATCGTTCGCCATCGACGTCGTCAATGATACTTACAACATTACGGTTCACATGGGACAAATTCGCAACGCGGATGCCATGACAATTACGGTGGAAGGCGTGCCCGAAACCTTCACGCCCAATGCTGGCCCCAATGTTGTTCGTCATTACACGGTGCCGATTACCGATGGTCAAATCTCGCTTGATTTTTCGGGCCTGGGCGGGTTGAACGAGTTCTTTAACATTTGCGGGATTACGATCGAGCGGGCAAGCTTGAGACCCTTTACCGAACCACTACCCGGTCCCGGTGAACTGACGAAACTGGCGATTGTTAATGACTGGTCGCTTGGCGACGCGGTGCTTGGGAGTCAAGTGGAAGAAAACGGAACAAGGGAAATCGCGACTAACGTGGTCCGCGAACCGGCGGGCCGACTCTTGCTGGGAAGTCAGAAGATCATTGAGGTTGCGCAAAGTCGCGATGATGGGTTTGCGAAGTCCATTGAGCCCGAATCAGCCGATGTTGAAAATATTGGCGACTCGGAGTTTGGGTTGTTGGATGAATTTTAATGGGCAGGGGGGCGAGTACTAGGTACTGCGTACTGGTTGGAGCTGCGAGTCGAGCGTTGCGTTTTTTTGTAGCTTGACTCTCCGAGTCGAGTCCATTCAATGCCGGCGGGCCAATCAAGGTCGCATTTTGCTCTGACAAAATTACGTCGGTCCCTCACTTCTTGAGCGAATCCGGGTGCCGGGGGCCTTGTCCGAAATACTCGGTGCGATCGAAAACCTCTGCGCCGTTACCGAGAATGCGTGGATCTTTGGTCTCTTCCAAAATGTGAGTTAATTGTTGATCTGAGCGCAGCCTTGACTTGTGCATATTCCGCCCTGGCAGCGACATTGTTCAGTTGATCCGGATCCGCCTTGAGATCGTAAAGTTCAAACTCGGGTCGTTTGCCGAAGCTTAATTCAAAAGCCCGCCGGTGAGCCGCATCTTTGTCCTGGTTGTCGATCATATAGGTTTTCGTTGGACCGTTATCGCAGTCCGCATACCAACAACCGCGGATGTGGGCGTTCTGCCAATCGGGCGTGCCGGCGGGCCAGCGATCGGGGGTGAAGTTTCGAATCAGCAAATAGTCATCGGTGCGAATGGCCCGCATCGGCGTCCCGCCTGAATCGGGCGCCGCCTGCGCCGGAACGTGGCGTTCCTTGCCGGTGACGACATGGTCGCGATCGGGTTCGATTCGTCCGGACTGTTCCGATTTGAGAATCTTCAGCCAGCTCTTACCTGTCATCGCTTCCGGAATTGCGACACCGGCGATTTGCAAAAACGTTGGGGCCAGATCGGTCGTACTGACAAAGTCGGTGACTTTGCGACCGGGTTGGATGACGCTTGGCCAGCGAACGGCCATGGGTACGCGAGTGCCACAGTCGTACAGGTTGGCTTTGCAACGCGGGAATGGCATTCCATGATCGCCGGTCATCACCACGATCGTGTTGTCAAGTTCCCCCATGGTTTCGAGTTTGGCCAACACGTCACCCAACTCGCGGTCAAAACGTTGAACTTCAAAATAGTAATCGGCGACGTCGGAGCGGACCGTTTCGCAATCCGGAAAATGCCCGAACAGATGGATTTGACTTGGATCCATTCCATGTTCGGTTCCTGACAGAGGTGTGTAGGGCCGATGGGGATCACTGGTACCAAACCAGAAACAAAAGGGCCGGTCGCGGGGCCATTGGTCGAAAAACGCGTCGACTGATTCAAACTTTTGACCCGCCGGATGTTTGTCCCAGTTATCAAGCTTGCCGGGCCCCCAGGACTTGCGGAAGTGACCGGTGAAATAGCCCGCTGCTTCCAGCAAATGCGGATAGGTTTGATGCTTGGTATCCAGCTTGCTCCACAGGTTTCCGCCCCAACCGAGCCGCCAATGATACTGTCCGGTCAGAATTGCGTTTCGCGAAGGTGTGCAACTCGGCGAAGAAACAAACGCGTTTTCAAACAAGACGCCTTCTGCTGCAATTCGATCAAACGTCGGTGTCTTCACTACCGGATCACCGTAGGCGCCCGCATGCGGCCAGCCCCAGTCGTCGGCGATGGCAAACAGGATGTTCGGACGATCGTCGCGAACCGTTTCCGTGGTTTGGGCGAGCAGCGAACAGGCAGTCCATGCGCTGAATAAAATAACGCAGATAATCAGGCGGAACAGTGGCATTTCTACACTTTGGTTTGTGAAATTCGTGACGAGAAAGATTATATTAACAACGCAAGGCTGCTGGATTCGCAAGAATTCAGCCAGTTCACTCCAGGTGTTCCGAAGTTTGGCGACATCGGCCACGGGAGTTCAACGGATGACCATCGTAACTTAACGTAATTCGGGTGGATAATGAATCAAAAATCAAATTGGAAATGCATTTGTGGCGTGGCAACCTTGATGATCTTGCTGAATTCGATCGGACTGGCGCAAGAGGCTGCTGAAACGGCGCAGCCATTTGCCAAAATTGACGGCAATGAGCCAGGCTGGAAGCTGTTGGGCGAAGCCGATTTTCAAAATGTGAATTGCAAAGAAGACACGTGGCAATGGTCGGAAAACGTGTTGAAATGCAAAGGCAACTGCAACGGTGGCCTGCGGACGCAGCAGCAGTACACCAATTTCGAAATGGTATTGGAATGGAAGCACTTGCAGGACGGCGGAAACTCGGGCGTATTTATCTGGTCGCCCAAAGACGTCCTGGACAAGCTCACACCCAACCAGCTTCCCCAGGGAATTGAAATTCAGGTTTTGGACCATGGCTATGCTGTCCAATATGAAGAATCGGAAGGCAAGAAACCTGATTGGTTCACTACCCACGGTGACGTGTTCCCCGTTGGTATCGCCGATATGAAGCCGTTTCCGCCGGTGGCTCCCGATGGCAAACGCAGTTTTCCGTCCGCGAATCATTCCCGGGGAGTGGGCGAATGGAATCACTATTACGTTCGAGCAATTAATGGTGAAGTCCGGTTGTGGGTCAACGGTTACGAGGTTTCCGGAGGCAATCATTGCCAACCGGCGACCGGTTTCGTTTGCCTGGAAGCTGAGGGAGCTCCGATTGATTTTCGCAACATCAAAATCCGCGTTTTGCCATAGATACTGAATACTGCGTACTGCGTACTGAGTTCTAGCGCCGGATTGCATCGTGGCGAAACCGTGACATCCGCAATCCGCCTCCATCCTGTCGAACTTCATCATAAATCCAAAATCCCCATGCCCGAAGGTCACACCGTTCACCGACTTGCCCGTGATCATTCCCGAATGTTTGCCGAGCAAAAACTGATTGTCCTGTCTCCCCAGGGACGCTTTGAAAAAGAGGCGAGTAACCTGAGCGGCCAGAAATTCAAAACGGCCGAAGCTCACGGCAAACACCTGTTCTACCAGTTTGGCCCTAACGGGCGATCCAAAACTCCCCGCACGGTCCACATTCACCTGGGATTGTACGGCAAATTCCGTGTCCACAAAAATCCAGCTCCTGAACCACGCGGTGCGGTACGCGTGCGAATGATCGGCCCCGAAAGAACAGTCGATCTGAATGGACCGAATCGTTGTGAGATCCTGTCGCATCGCGGTTACCAGCAATTGCAGAAGCGGCTTGGACCTGATCCGCTCCGCGATGACGCTGATCCCGAGTTGGTCTGGGAACGTATTCAACGCAGCCGCGCGGCAATCGGGACGCTCCTTTTAAACCAAGCGGTGATCGCAGGTGTGGGCAACGTCTATCGAGCGGAGATTCTGTATTTGCTCGGAATCCATCCAGAGCGGCCAGGAAATGGTGTACAACGAGACGAGTTTGACAAACTGTGGAATTTGACCGTCCAGTTGATGAACATTGGTGTCAAATACAACCGGATCATTACGGTTAACCGCGAGCAGGTCGAAAAACCGTTCAGCCGCCTTAACGGTGCCGAGCGGCTGTTGTGTTACAAGAAGCAGAAGTGCGGCAGCTGCAACCGGAAAATAAAAAAGTGGACGCTTGGGGCCCGCACCATGTATGCTTGTGAAAAGTGTCAGAAGTGATTGGGGCGATGGATGGCGGCAAACCCGCTTGTTTCACAACGTGTTTGCCGAGCGCGTGGATTGTCTGCAGTTGATCGAACATTGGCTTCCCAGGCAAAAGGAACTGTTTTGACAACGGTTGAGCAGATCGGCAGGCGTTTTCTCGAAAACAGGCTGCCGATTCACCGCCTTGATAAGATTTGCTTCTGGGTCGCAAAACGTTGTTGAATGCGGTAGTTCAATCTGTTAACTTGGCGGGCCTAAGCATTGGACGCTGTGTTTGCTTCTTGTCCTGTTTCTTTTGCGATTTGCCCAGGAGTTGCCATGAGCCGATTCCGCCTGTTGCTTCTGATCGTAATTTCGGTTGGCGCTACCGCAGCCGTTGCTCGTCCCGCGAATGCACAACTTTTCAACTACAAAGAGGCAGTCGGTTACAACGCCTTACTCGCTGAGAAAGGTGCTGCGCTGGAAGACGGATCGGGAATCCGAGTTGTTCAACCAGAAGCCCTTGATGGCTCTGGTAACTATCTGCCCAATATGGCCGATTCGCAGTTCGCGGGAGTATCACTGTCGGACGGAACGGGTGCTACCGAGATAGGCGCCTTTAGTCGTCATGCAACGACGGTTGGCAAGTTCTTTTATGGACGGACAACCAGCATGACGCCAGGCATCAGCAGTGTCACCAGTTACAACGTGAACGACTATTTTTTTCGCGTTATGAACTTCGATGCTGGTGGTGATCCGCTGCCGCAAGGATTTGACGTGGGTAATCACAGCTACATCTCTGGCGAAATAGGGCCGCTAACGACCAACAAATTGCAGCGGTTTGATTTCGTGATCAATCGTGACAACACGGTCATGGTCGTCGGCGCGAATAACGGCAGGAGACTTACGCCGCAGTTTTTGGCAGCCAGCTACAACGCAATCACGGTCGGAAGATCGGACGGAGTTCATTCGCCGGGGCGACTAGCAATTATGGGCCCGGACGACTTAAACCGGATCTTGTTGCTCCGGCCGAACGCACCAGTTTTTCGACGCCGATTGTGGCCAGTGCTGCGGCACTTCTCCGCGAGGCTGGGAGCGGGTTGACGACGACCATGCAATTCAAAACGAAGTCATCAAGTCCACCTTGTTTGCCGGAGCTACGAAAGACGAATTTGCCAATTGGGATCGTACGATGATTCGGCCGATCGACGATGTTTACGGATATGGCGAATTGAATATCCTCAATAGCTACCACATTTTCGAAGGCGGAGAGTTTGACGGTTCAAGTTCGAATCCAGCAACCGATGTTGGCCTGATGGGTTGGGACTATGGCGACTTTGCTGGTGGCAACGCACAGCAGCTGTACGACTTTAAGATTGGTGCTGGTCAAACGGCCGAATTGTCAGCGTCTTTGGTCTGGAACATCGATGTGATCGATGGGGCTCCCAACGTTGAAGAGATTTTTACTCCCACGACTTCATTGGCGAACCTGGACCTGGAACTGTTTGATTCGAGCGGTTCGTACATGAGTTTGCTGATCGATGCGAGTCGCAGTACGCTGTATAACACGGAACACATCTATTTGACAGACTTGGCCGCCGGCGATTACACGTTTCGTATTTCGGGCGATTTGCCGGTCGATTACGGATTTTCGTGGCGAATTAATACCTCGTTAGTTGCAATTCCCGAACCAAATACGGCCGGCATTCTCGCAGCCGGTCTGGTTGGAGTATTGCTGAAACGACGACGAAGCGTTTGAGAGGAGCTGAGTTGGTGCCAGGGTCTTAAAACACTTCCAACACTGCTGTGCCAAGTACGTCCAGTTTGGGTTCGACACCCAAACCGGGTTTCATGGATGCCGACATTCTTCCGCCAATTCTTTGCGGCGCACCATCGGCGATGCTGACAGTTACATAGCTGTTAAAGTCGGTCGCCGTGAACAGCAGCTCAGGCGGAGTGCTGTGCGCGAGGTGAGCAATTGCCGCGGTGATGATATCGCCGCCCCAGCTGTCTTCAATCGTCATCGCAATCCCGGTCGAAATGCACAGGTCACGGGCCTGCCGAAGTTTCGTGATACCACCGAGTTTGCTGATCTTGAGATTGACGACATCCATCGCCCCGTCGTTAAGACCTCGTAACAGCGTCGCCAACGAATCAATATTTTCATCCAGCACAAACGGATGCGAGGTGCGGCGGCGGATCGTCAAGCACTCTTCGTACGTCTCGCACGGTTGCTCAATGTAGACATCAATATCTGACACTCCCCGCACAACTCGGGCCGCTTCATGCTGCGTCCAGCCTGTGTTGGCGTCGGCGACCAGTTTTTCACCGGGTTGCATTTGCGCCGCGACCTGTCGAATTCGTTCGATATCAATGTCCGGATCACCACCGACTTTCAACTGGAATCGCCGATAGCCTTCACTTCGATAGCCGTCGACGTTGGCAGCCATCTCGGCGGGCGACTGTTGCGAGATGGCTCGATACAACACAAAATCGTCTCCGTATCGGCCGCCGAGAAGCGAGCAAACGGGTTGTGAGGTGACCTTGCCCAGGATGTCCCAGCAGGCCATGTCGATTCCCGATTTCACGTAGGGATGCCCTTTGAGGCACCGATCCATGTGCCGGTTGAGTTGCGACAAATGAATCGGGCTGAGCCCGAGCAGTTGGGGAGCCAGTTCTTTCAAGCCGGCCCGGACGCCACCCCCAAACGCGGGAAGATAAAAAGGTCCCAGCGGACAGACTTCGCCATATCCAATCAGTCCAGAATCGGTCGTAATCTCGACGACGGTCGAATCAAAAACATCAACCGATTTTCCGCCGGACCATTTGTAGCTGCCTTCATGCAACGGCAAGTCGACCTGGAACGCGCGAAGGCGTGTAATTTTCATGGGATTTCCCTAATGTGGCACGGATCTCCGAGAGCCGTGAAGATAAAATGTGGCCCGGATCTCCAAGCCGTGAAGACAAAATGTGGCCCGGATCTCCGAGCCGTGGAGACAAAATGTGGCCCGGATCTCCAAGCCGTGAAGACAAAATGTGGCCCGGATCTCCGAGCCGTGGAAACAAAATGTGGCCCGGATCTCCGAGCCGTGGAAACAAAACATACATCCTGGAGTTCAACATTCGATTACGTTGACGGCCAGTCCGCCGCGGGCGGTCTCTTTGTACTTGGTTTTCATGTCGCGGCCTGTTTCCCGCATGGTCTTGATGACTTTGTCGAGCGACACAAAATGTTCACCATCGCCGCGGAGGGCGAGTCGGGCCGCGTTGATCGCTTTTACGGCCCCCATCGCGTTGCGCTCGATGCAGGGGACCTGGACCAGGCCGCCAATCGGATCGCACGTCAAGCCAAGGTTGTGTTCCATCCCGATTTCGGCGGCGTTCTCGACTTGCCCGGGGGTCCCCCCCAGGACTTCGGTCAGCCCGGCGGCGGCCATGGAGCAGGCCGATCCGACTTCGCCCTGGCAACCGACCTCGGCTCCGGAGATGGAAGCGTTCATTTTGAAGAGGGTTCCGATGGCGGCCGCGGTCAACAAAAACCGCACCGTTCCATCGTCATCTGCACCCGGACAATACTTGTGATAATAGTGCAGCACGGCGGGGATGATCCCGGCCGCGCCGTTGGTCGGAGCCGTGACGACTCGACCACCCGCGGCATTTTCTTCGTTGACCGCCAGTGCCCATAGGTTGACCCAGTCCATGGGCCCCAGCGGAGTTTGATGGCCTAGCGATTCGTTGTTGAGTTGGCGGAACATTGGCGCGGCTCGACGCTTGACCTTCAAACCGCCCGGCAAAATTCCTTCCTGGCGACAGCCGCGGGCGACACAAGCTTGCATCACCTGCCAGATCGCAATTAATTTATCACGAATCTCGGCCTCGCTACGCCACACCTGTTCGTTGGTGAGCATCAACGTACTAATGCAAATACCATGGTCGCGACATTGACGGAGCAGTTCCTCGCCAGAATGAAAGGGGTAGGGGAGCTCGGTCGAATCGGGGACGATTTGATCGAGGCCGGTGACATTTTTGTCGACGACGAATCCTCCTCCGACCGAGAAATAGGTCCTGTTCAGCAAGTTCGTTTTTCGCGGCGTCGCAGGCGGAAAACTTCATGCCGTTGGGATGGAACTTGAGCGTAACGCCGGAGAACTCCAGGTCGGTTTGCGGGTCAAATTGAATTTCCTTGCTTCCCAGTAACAACAAGCGTTTTGAATCCGTGGTTGTTTTTGTCAGGGCCACCAGTTCATCGGGATTTGCCGTTTCGGGTGCATGACCGGCCAACCCGCCAATGACTGCCTTGTCGCTACCATGCCCTTTGCCCGTTGCTCCCAGAGACCCGTACAGCTGAACAACCACCGAATCGACTTTGTGCAGCAGGTTTTCCTGATCAAGCCGGTTTGCAAAACGCAGCGCCGCGCGCATCGGGCCAACCGTATGCGAACTCGATGGACCAATGCCGATTGTAAAAAGTTCAAATACGCTGATCGCCATTTGCTGAGACGGTTAGTAGGAGGTAATTGGTTTTCACGAGAGATAGTTATCCTGCTCTTTTATTCCCGACATCTACTAGCGGTACGGCGCAAGCCGTCCGGTGCCGTCGTTCATTGTTCTTACAGGCCGAGCAAATTTGCGTGGTCACCGGCGGGCTTGCCCAATGCCGCTAATTCGTTCAACTTGACAAGCTGGAAGCTTATCCCACGGTTATCGCTGCAAACGACTGTTTGGGCAATGACAATTACGGCAATTCGAACGCCGGCCCTTTGGCACGCTTTTTCCAGCGACGGAGCATTAGATAGGTAATGGCCGTACCGATTAAAATCCCCATCAAAATCGTAATTGGCTGTTCACTGGCAGATTTACCTGAAATTCTCATCGATCCGAAAATGAACGCGGAGGCAAACGTACAGGCGACCGTCGTCGCATGCCAAGCGACGAAGTACCGAATGATCAACAACCAGGTGGCCAACTTTCGTCCGATTAGTATGAACGCATAAACCGTCCCAATGGTGACCGGAATGGCCAAAGTCACGCACACGAACAGCATGATCGTGATCGCTTTCGGCCCCGAGGCCACTTGATCGGCGATAATCCGGTCGGCGAATACCTTGGCGCGATCCTGTTCCGGGATATTCTCTAAACCTTGGATTGCTTCCAGAGCCGCCTCTGTGGCTTTTTCAAGGGTCGTGTCTTTGGGAACCCAGACAGCCCGGCCAAGCGTGCGCAGATGCTTGTCGGATAGACTGCCAGCGTTCAGGACGATCACCAGCCATCCTAATAGCACGAAAATGATTGCGGCACACAATGCCGAAGTCAGCGCACCGGCAACAATCGCAGACCTGATCGTTTTGGGGCGAGTAACCATTGCGTTCCACAAGCCGATCGACGGCCACACGATCAGGATCAACATTCCCATCGAAATCGGGGCAACCCAAATGGGGAGCGTGGCGATCGAAAAAAACCACGGTCGCTCGGATTCCGGAAAGTATTCATAGACTTCTCCCAGGTCCGTGCCACCGCCAAAAAAAGTGGCGATAATTGGAAAGGTGAACGCGATCGCGATCATGGCCGCAAACGCCACGTAGACCGCACGGCGATGCTGCCGCATCCACCGAGCGATCTGCGGACCTATCGACGGCGGTTTGATGCTGATTGCATTACCTGCCAGCCAACTCTCCAAATCGGTGGCCAGGCTTGCTGCGGAACTGTAGCGGGCTTCCGGTTCACGGGCGAGGCACTTCAGGCAGATCAGCTCAAGTTCCGGATCGATTTTCGGATCCAGTTTTCTTGGCAGGACGGGGTTTTCGGTGATGACTTTCATCACCGTTTCCATGGGTGACTTGCCTCGATGAGGTGGTTGACCCGTCAGCAATTCGTACATGATTGCGCCGATCGCGTACACATCCGCAGCTGTCGTTACCGCTTGCTGGCCGTCGGCCTGTTCGGGTGGCATGTAACTGGGGCTGCCCAGGATGGCACCGGCATTGGTCAGGTTGCTATCGTCTGCCGTATTCTTGGCCAACCCCAGATCGGTGACCAAGGGGTTGTTGGCCTCGTCAATGAGGATGTTCGCAGGTTTCAAATCCCGATGCAGGATACCGCGTTGATGCGCATGGTTCACGGCGCGGGCAACTTGCGCCAACATGTTCATGGCCAGTTTCGGGTCCGCACGGAATTGATCCATCCGCTGCGCCAGCGATCCGCCGTCGATGTACTTCATCGCAAAAAATGCCCGGCCGTCTTGTTCGCCGATTTCGTAAATCGGAACGATCCCGGGATGATCGAGTTTGGCGGCCGCTTCGGCTTCCACGTGGAATCGTTGCAATTCATCGGGCGAAGAAAATCGTCCGCCCAGGATCATCTTGACGGCCGCAATTCGATTTAATTTTTTGTGACGAGCTTTATAGACAACGCCCATTCCACCGCGGGCAATTTCTTCGAGCAGTTCGTAATCACCGAACTGATTTCCCTGTGGGACCGCCTGGGAACCCGATTGGGGGCCAATCGTGACATCGGTGAACGGGTTGGGTGTTGTCACGGGTGCACGGGTCAGCGCCGCGTGCGAATTACACTCCGGACACAATCCGTCAGTCAAACTGGAAGTTGGTGTACCGCATTTTGTGCACCGGTTTGGTTCTGGCATCAGGACGGCCAATCTTGGGAAAAATCAATGGTTGTTGTCTCCCTCAGTTTATTCTCGGTTCGACCGCCGCAGTACCGAAAGAGCAAACAGCGGGCTTTCAGGATTGCGCAATCTCAGCCCCTCAGCGGTCAAAATCCCATAAAATCGCCGATTCTGGAGAAAAACACCGCGCCTCGGTGCAAATTTTTTGCACCCGGAAGTCGGGGTAAAACCGGAACAGGTTTGAAAATCTGGAAAATTCGGTTTAACTTATCGTTTCTGAGATCCCGGTTAACACGCAACCAGCCTTGAAAGAGAACAACGATGAGAAAGTTAGCTTGTTATTTGGCCCTGCTTTGCATCCTCCTGGTACCCGCTTTTGCGACCGCGCAGAATTTACTGGTGTGTCGATTCGACTACTGATCAGGTCTTTTTGTTCAACGGACAAGATGGTTCGTTGATCAATAGCCGCTTTTTGGATGTCGCCACACAGGTCGTCAATGCGGGGCGACGTCTTCAATTCCGATTGAAGCACTCGAAGTCGGAAATGAAATCTGGGTGAGCGATCAGAACGCCGATCGTATTTGGCGTTTCGCTCGTGACCGGTCTTATCTGGGTGCCGTGGGAGTTGGCGAAATGGACAACATTCGAGGAATGGAAGTCGTCGGCGATACAGTTTACGTAGCCCAGTTTGGTTCAACAGCGACAACAGGTGTTGGCATTGTTACGATCAATGTTCCGTCACTGACGGTAACCGGTTCATTCAACGGCCGCGCCGACGCAGACACCAGCTATTGGGACATTAAGCACTACAATGGCGAACTGTTAGTGACCAACAGCGATACAGGAAATGACGGTATCGAGCGATATTCGCTCGACGGAACTTTCCTCGGCTTTTTTGCACAGTCAGACGGCGTCGCAAGTTTCGACTTTCTCCAACAGCTGAATGAGCGGCAAACAAATACGAACTTGTTGGGCGGCGGATTTTCTGCGCCGCGGGAGTTTACGAGTTTTTGAGCGATGGTACCAACCTGGGTATTGTCGCTGGCTTGGACTTTGGTCCCCGCGCAGCTTATGAATTGGGTAACGGACAAATTGCCTGGACTAACGGTGCGCAGTTTGGCACCGATAGCGTGGCCTTCGGTGCCGGTTCGTTTCGATTCATCAGCGCCACATCAGCCGTCCCGGAACCAACGAGCTTAAGCGTCTTATTTGCGATGGCTGTGGGGATTTGTGTTCGTCGCAAGCGATGATGCGTTTGCGGCGTCGGTTTCGCAAAGCACATCAACCAATCAATTGCGCAATCGGCTCGGACCCTTCCACACCAACCAATCGTCGGTCAAGTCCACCGAAGAAATAGCTTAACCGATTACAGTCGACACCCAACTGCCGTAAAATCGTGGCATGGATCCGGCGAACGTGAAAACGGTCTTCGACAGCAGCCGAACCAAGTTCATCGGTTTTACCGATCGAAACACCACCTTTGATTCCGCCGCCGGTCATCCACATGGTAAATCCGTAGGCGTTATGATCGCGGCCGGTGCCATTCTCATATTCGGCGGTTGGCTGCCTACCAAATTCACCACCCCACACCACGAGGGTTTCGTCGAACAAGCCTCGTTGTTTGAGGTCTTTGATCAGGCCGGCGATGGGTTGGTCGGTTTCCAAAGCGTGCAGGTCGTGGTTGGCTTTCAAATCGCCGTGGGCATCCCAGTTGTCATCGTTGTGACTGCCGCCGGAATAAATTTGAACGAACCGCACGCCCCGCTCAACCAGCCGCCGCGCGAGCAAACATTGTTTGCCAAAATAACCGGCCACCGGGTGATCCAGCCCGTACAGATTTCGGGTGGCCTCCGTTTCCCGAGAAAGGTCAACCGCTTCGGGCGCGCTGGCCTGCATCTTGTAGGCCAATTCATAACTGGCAATCCGCGCCGCCAGGCTGGTGTTGTCACCCCGGTCGATGAAGTGCTCACGGTTATACGCCTGGATGGTGTCGATCAGCTTGCGCTGGGTTGGCTTGGCGATCTGGTAAGGAGCCAAATCGAGAATCGGCGTTCCTTTGCTGCGCAGCTGTGTCGCCTGGTAAGTCGCCGGCATGTATCCTGAAGACCAGTTTTTTGGTCCGCTGATGGGACCACCGCGTTTGTCCAGCATCACCACGAATCCAGGCAAGTTCTGATTTTCGGTGCCCAGTCCGTAGTTGATCCAGGAGCCGATGCAAGGGCTGCCGGAAAGAATTTCGCCACTGTTCATTTGCAGCATCGCGCTGCCGTGAATGGGCGAATCGGCCGTCATCGAATGAATAAATGCGATATCGTCGACGTGCTCCGCTACGTTGGGGAATAACGACGAAACCCATTTGCCACATTCGCCGTATTGTCTGAATTTCCACCGCGGTTCGACAATTCGTCCCGTGTTCTTGTGACCGCCACGGCCGAACGTTTTGACGTCGACGGTCTTGTTATCCATGCCCACCATCTTTGGCTTGTAATCGAACGTGTCGATGTGGCTGGGGCCGCCGTACATGAACAAAAAGATGACTGACTTGGCTTTGGGTGCGAAATCGGGTTGTTTGGGAAGCAGCGGATTTTTCCACGACGCTGTTTGCTCTTCGGTGCCGTCAGCCGCCATGGACTGGCTGGCAAAAAAGTCGTTGCTCAACATGGCCGCCAGCGCGGTTCCGGCAAATCCCCCACCGGCTTGCCACATGAATTCTCGCCGCGTGCGGCCGCAAAAATTTCTTGTTTTCTTGTTCATGGTGATTTTAGGTTTTTCGGGAATCGGGTAGATCGTCTTCTCGTTTAACGCCCAGCCGGCAGGCGTCAGAGTCCATCGAGTCCCCACGCAGTCACCTGCCGGCTTGCCGTTAAACGACGTGATTTGATTGCATCACGAGCACTCTCAATCCAAATACAGAAACTCGTTCAAGTTCAACGCCACAACACAAAACAGTTCAAATGATTTTTCTTTTTCGATTCCGTCGCCCTGCAACTCTTCAACCAGTTGGACGCCCCGGGCGACTTCGCTGTCAGCCGGCTCGCGCTGCAGCACGCGTTGCAACGTCAAACGGATTTGCTGTTCCAAGTCCGACGGATCTTGTTTGCTGATCGCAGCCGCCAGTTTCGCAGCTTCCTCGTTGATGAATGTGCTGTTGAGCATGCCGAGCGCCTGGGTCGGCTGGACGGTGTTGAAGCGCACGGGGCAGCTCGTATCGGTGTCCGCCACGTCGAAACTGGCCATCAGGGGAACCGGCAACGAGCGCTTGATGTGGATATAAACACTGCGGCGAGCCTGTTCCTCGGGCGTGGAGGTAAACCAGTTTTCACCCGGACGTGACTGGCCGTGCAGTACTTCATCCGGAATCGTGGGATAGATGCTGGGTCCAAACATCTTGTCCCGGTTAAGCGTCTCGTTGACAGCCAGGATCGAATCGCGAACCTCTTCGGCGGTCAGGCGTTGCATGTTGAATCGCCAAAACAGATCGTTCAACGGATCTTGTGCCAAAGCTTCTTCACGGCTGGCGGACGACATTTGATAACTTGAGCTATTCAACATCAGGCGATGCATGTGTTTGATGTCCCAGCCGCTTTCCACGAACTCGACCGCCAGCCAGTCCAGTAGCTCTGGATGGGTGGGTGGCGTTCCCTGAAAACCAAAATCGTTTGCTGAACGGACAATGCCGCGGCCAAAATGGTGTTGCCAGATTCGATTGACCATCACGCGGGCGGTGAGCGGGTTGTCCGGACTGGCCAGCCAGCGGGCCAGGGCCAAACGCCGGCCAGTCGAATTATTCTCGGGTTTGGGTTCGATTTCCGGTTCGGGAGGCGAAAGTACGGTCGGGAAACCGGGCTCGACCACATCTCCTTTGGCCTGCGCGCTGCCCCGGATCAGGACGTTGGTTTCGGGTGCGTCGGGACCGCGTTCGGTAACACACAACGCCGAGTCCAGTTGTGACGGACGTTCTTCACGTAGCCGCCTCATGGTATTGAATAGCTCTTCATAGCGCGACGCGTCTTGCTGAGTAAACTCCTGGTCACCGATCGTTTTACCAATTCGTTTTTTGACCAGCGGGACGCGATTCATTTCGTGGTTAAATTCTTCGAGTTCTACCGGAATGAAATCCTGTTTCACGACGCTTTCAATTTCCTCCAAAGCCCTTCTGTTTTCTTCGATGGCCTGTCGATATTCCTCGACAGCCCGGTCGTGAGCCTGTATCTCCGCCAACGGAACGATGGGGCGCGTCGATTGGGCCAGCACAGTTTCATGTGCGCGAACGCCGTAACGCTGTACATTGCGAAAGAATGCGAGCAAGCGGTAGTAATCCGTCTGAGGGATCGGGTCGATTTTGTGGTCATGACACCGAGCGCAATTGATCGTCATTCCCAGGAATGCCTGGCCGGTCGTGGCAATCACGTCATCGATGTCGTCATAAAAAGCCTGTTCGTGGTCAACCGGTTCGTCGTCCCATTTGCCCAAGCGGTAATAGCCGGTTGCAATCAGGTGGTCGGGATCGCGTCCCGAAAGCTCATCTCCGGCAATTTGTTCGACCAGAAACTGGTCGTAAGGCTTGTCGTCGTTAAACGAACGGATGACATAATCGCGGTATTTCCAAACGAATGGCTTGGTGCCATCGCGTTCGTAACTGTTTGATTCGGCGTAGCGAACCAGATCCAACCAGTGCCGCGCCCATTTTTCGCCGTAGTGAGGCGAGTCAAGCAGGTTGTCAACGAGTTTCCGGTACGCATCAGGGTCGGGATCGTTCACGAACTCGTTGACTTGGGCCAACGTTGGCGGCAGTCCGGTCAGGTCATAATAAACCCGGCGAATCAACGTTTGCCGCGACGCCGGTTGGTTCGGTGCCAAACCCGCGCTGCGCAGTTTGGCAAGAATGAAGGCGTCGATTGGATTGTTGATCCAGGCGTCGTCAATCGCGGGCGGCTGGGGACGTTGCGGTTTTTGATAAGACCACCACCGTTTCGTTCGTTCATTGACGGTCGGGGGAACGTGTTTTTTGCTAACGGATTTTGGTTTGATGCCATCGCCTTTCCAGGGTGCACCCAACTCAATCCATTTGGTCAGGATGTCAATTTCAGCTTGCGGCAGCTTTCCCGCCGGCGGCATTTCGTACGAATCGTAGTTGATCGCACTTAACAGCAGGCTCTCCAACGGAGATTCGAGATCAACCGCCGGTCCCGACTCGCCGCCGGCGAGCAAATCCTCGCGATTGGTCAGCACAAACTCGGCGCGAACCTGGTCTCCGCCGCCATGGCATTCAAAGCAGTTCTGCTTGAGAACGGGCAGGACCTCGGTCTCAAAAAACGCCAAAGTCTCCTCATCCGTCGGCGGCGCAGCGGTCGGTCGCGCCTGGCGAACTTCAGTCTCTTCGGAAGGCTCCTGGGCGTACAGAATCGAGGCAAGACCCGCGGCCAATAGACAAACCACCCACCCGATTCTTGACTGGTTTGACATCCGCATCGAAACGCGCTCCGCAAAATTCAATAAATTCAACAGCAATCGGCCGGGCAAGGGCAACCGGAAAAGGGCACTTGCGAGACGCACTTATTCTAACTTGTCCCGCCGCGTGGAGCACCTGCCAAGTCAGCATTTGGTGAATTAGAGCGGCCCCTCCGGGAGTCAGACCGCCTGATTTTTCTGCTGTCATCCTGAACCAGGGAACCCGCCGCGGTGAACAAGCTCCCTCGGAATAACAATTTCGCAAGTTTAAGGCTTCGCTGAACGGCATTGCCTGTAATATTTGTTCATCAATTACCGGGTTGCGGTCACGTCGGCCGTATAAGAACATGTCCCTAGACGGCGTCATTCAAATCCGGCGAAGGATCCCAACAAGAAGTTCAGTTTGTGAATGCAGAATCAACCCCAAATCGATCGTGGATCTGTTGCCAGATGGGTGCGCGAGAACACTATGCGATCCCGAGGGCGGTCCACCGCAAAGAGTTGCTGGAATGCCTGATCACCGATTACTGGTCCGGGCCGGGCGCGATTGGGTCCAAGTTGCCGGGGGGTGCTTCGCGACAGCTCAATTCGCGTTCGCATCCTGAACTGGCCAACGAGAACATCTGTTCGTTCAACGAAGGATTTTTGAAGCTTGAGCTGGAAACCAGGGGACGGCACGAAGATAGTTGGGCGACTATCCAACATCGCAGCGACTGGTTTCAAAAAAATGCAGCGGAAAAAGTTACCGCGACTGCCAGCGAAGTCTCGTCACCCTTCGTATTCTGCTATAGCTACGGTGCCAAACAGATCTTTCAGGCGGCCTTGCAACAAAAATGCATGACGATTCTCGGTCAAATTGATCCTGGTCCGTTCGAATGGCGACTGGTGAGCGAAGTGCACAAGAAACATGGACTGCGGGACTTGCAAATGCCGCCGGACGAATATTGGGACGACTGGCGAACCGAATGCGAGCTGGCCGACCTGATCATCGTTAACTCGCCCTGGTCACGGAAGGCGTTGATCGGAGAGCAGATCCCGGAAGACAAGATTCGCGTGATTCCACTCGCTTATGAAGTGCCCATCGATGTGGTTGTGGAACCGCGAGAACTTCCCGACCGGTTTTCCAACGAACGACCGATGGAAGTGCTGTACCTGGGGCAAGTGATTGGCGCAAAGGCATCGTCGAGCTGGCCGACGCCATCGAACAACTTGGCGATCGACCGGTGCACTGGACGATCGTGGGTGGCGGAGACGTGCAGTTGCTGGAGCACCTGGCGCGGTTCTTCAATGTGAATGTAACGGGAGAAGTCGATCGTCGGGCCGCCGTCCACTATTACCATCAATCGGACGTGTTCATTCTTCCGACGCATTCGGATGGATTTGCGTTGACCTTGCTGGAGGCAGCTGCGTTCGGTTTGCCCATCATTGCGTCTCCATTTTGCGGCGAAGTTGTGCAGAATGGACTCAACGGTTTGGTGATTCCAGAGGTTTCCGCCGAAGCGATTGTGGAAAGCGTAACGTCATTGATCGATGATCCCGGGATGGTCAAAAAATTTCGCGACCACCAATTGCAACACAAATTTCGCACCATCGACAATCTGGCGGAAGACTTGATGGAGATCGGCAAGTGAGGGGTTGCTGGTCGCAGCACGCAGAGTTACTTCTCCCTTTGGCCTTTTATACCCCCACATCTCCTATGAGGCATCAATCACCGTTCGGGAGAGCCCGAATGTCGTGAGTTAAGCGAACGCAAGCCGTCCGGTGCCGTTATCTTGTTTTCAAGCCGAGGACGTTTGCGTGGTGCGTGGTCAACGGCGGGCTTGCGCCCGGCCGCCAATATGTTCGACGCTTGTTCAAAAAGTCGAAGCAGGTAAGTCAAGCCAACGGTGTGAGCGAGCGCCTTGCCGCTCACTATTTTCCAAACAGCAGCTCCAGTGCACCCGGCAGTCGCTCCGCCCAGGCGGCTTCGTTGTGCCGTGCCTCCGGGAATTTTTTCCAGGTGAAATCGACGTCGGGTTTCCAACCCCTGTCCTTCATCGCGGCCAGCATTGCGTCGATTCCGGGCTGCAAAATTTCCTCCAGGCCAACACCACCATTGTCGAGATAAAAATACGGCTTGTTCGCGGGCTCGGGAGACTCTTTGAACTGTGTCAAGTAATCGACATTCATGCTGCCGTCGGGCCGTTTGTATTGAAACGCGGCCGACATGCAGATGGCCTTGGAAAAGACATCTGGACGTTGCCAGGCCATCGCGAAAGCGCAAATCCCGCCAGCCGACGAACCAGCAACCGCGGTCGCCTCCCGGGACGGATCGGTTCGATACGTTTCGTCGATCAGCGGTTTGAGTTTGTCGCAAATGAAATTCGTATATTTCGTGCCCTGTTCGCCCGGCATATAGTCTTTGCCCCGCTGCGGGGTGTTGTAGATTCCGACCACGATCAGCGGCTTGACTTTGTTGGCTGCGATTAGTTCGGTCAAGGTCTCGTCGATTTGCCAGTCGACGCCGAACGAACTGGTCTTGGGATCGACAATATTTTGCCCGTCGTGCATGTACAGGACGGGGTATCGTATTTCCGAAGTCTCATAATCGGGTGGGAGCCAGACAACAACATCGCGAGGGAGCAGCTCTTCAAATTCCAGTTGGCGATGATATTTGACGCGTGCCGGTAATTTGTCCGACGATTTTTTTGTTTGCGCCGTCCGTCCATTTCAGGATCCGGTCCTCGATCGTGGTGTTAGTTTTCGGGCGGATGGCAAAGTTCTGCAGCGGTTGGCCGTCTTCGTTGGCAGCTTCCTTTTCCCAGGAACCCAGTGTGTATTTGTATTCGATTGGATAGTCCGCCTTCGCGCTTACCTGAAGCGACCATTTGTGATCGCCCACAGAGTTCATTTGTTTCTGGCCCGGATTCCAGTTGCCCAGGGCAGGCAGACTTCCCGTGATAAAAACGGGCGTGTCGTCGGCCAATCCGGGAGCCTCCAGCTGAAAAGTAACCGCGATATTTTCCGAAGTAGGAGTCTCCTGCGCGGCGGAAAAAATCGGGAACCACGAGGAAGGCCGCCAGGAAAAGGTCCAATCGAATGGGCAGACGCATCTTCAATTCTCCGTGTTGTTCGCGTGCTCGCTGAATCCACAAACGACTACCGTAATGTTGTCTTTGCCTCCCGCTGCCAGAGCCAAATCGACCAGCTTGCCGCAGGCCACGCCCACTTCGTTTGTTTTCAGAGTGGACGAAATCGAGTCGGCGTCAACCATGTCGCTTAGCCCGTCCGTGCAAAGCAACAATCGGTCGCCGGGCTGCAGTTCAACGTGGACCACATCGACATCGACGTCTTCGCGAGAGGCTCCGAGACTGTTCATCAGAATATTCCCGAACCGGCGAACTTCATCCGACTTGGCCCCGGCATCGATCAGCGTTTGAGCCAGGGTTTGATCATGGGTCACCTGGACCAGCTGACCGTCCCGGAACAAGTAGGCCCTGGAGTCTCCTATGTTGGCAGTAATGGCATGCGGGGGCATCAGGTAGGCGGCTGTCAGCGTCGTGCCCATTTTTTGTGTTTCCGGGCTGACACGATAGATTTTTCGAAATGCCTCCTGAATCCGGTCAACATAGGCAGCGACTCGCTTGCGAACGTCTTGCGCGTCGAGGTCTTTGAATCGCATCAGCCAACTGGTCGCCAGCCCGGCAGCCTGCAAGATCGTTTCGACGGCAAGTTGTGAAGCGAAATCTCCGAAATCGGCTCCCCCAATTCCATCGGCCACGACCACTCCATAGGCATGGTCCTCCACGAAAGCCACACTCTCATCGGGCAAGTTCGAGTGCAACATTTCACACTTGCGCCTCGCCGGATAATGGCATAGTGGTCTTCGTTTCGGCGGCGCACCTTGCCAACATGCGTGGCGGCGGCGAATTCAACATCAAATCCTTGTTCATCATCGGCAAAAAAATCGCGCGAGAATGTTCGCTGGAAATCCACTTTGGTTTCAGCTTTGGGGTCCGCCATGTATTCGGCCTCGAATCTGGATTGATGTCGGCTACTACGCTCGGCTCATTATGTGATACGCCGATGGGTAATGCAATGAAATGAAACGAGCTCAACGTGCAGGCCTCTATAACACAGCTTGATCCTCGGACAACCCGTGAACTTTTGCGTTAATTTGCTCGCAGCAGCGATTGATGGCTTCCTGAACTGCGGGGCTCAGCCCTTGACCCGCTTCAAAATTTTCGCCTCGATGCCGAACACGATCGTCTTCTCGGGCAAGGTTTTCAGTGCCCGGGCCACTCGATGGCTTCGGCAAGGCCCAGCGCGGTGCGTGCTGGTTTGTTTAAAGCTCGCCGGTAACGCGTGTTCGCTGACGTCGATCCGCCGCACAATGCCCCCAGGTTGGCCGCTAGCCAAGGGCGTCGATAACCAGCACGCGTTCAACTTGTTCCCAGGCCTCCATCAGTTCGGTGGGCTCGTCCAGGCATTCCAATATCTTGAATTGCTCGGTAGCCGTCCGCGCAGTTGGCGAGCGACATGCAAGCCTGCCGCGTCGTCGTTTCGAAGAGATTGCCGACCCCGATCACGAGGGTGCTGATCATGTCCTGCATCAACAACGCTCAACATCGAGTTTCAAAAAGTGCGTCGCACACGAAATGCAGGGATCGTAATTTCGAATCGCTTGTTCGCATTGCCACTGTAGTTTTTCATCGGATTGTCGAGATGGAGGGGGATAAAATGCCGCAGATCAGGTTTCGATTTGTTTCTGATTTTGCGAAGTCGGCGGGACGATCCGGGCGTCGAGGATATTAGCGCCCTTGTTGTCAATTCGATACCGGTGATACAACGTCCCGCGCGGGGCTTCCGGGTGCAGGCGTAGCCCACGCCGGTGCGTGGTTCGGCTTCGAGATAGGGTTGATCCGGAGGCTTCGAAGCTCTCGATGATTGGGATTCGCTTCTTCGCAGGCGTATGACCAGATTTCGATCGACCAATGATGAATACTTTGAATGGATTGGTAAAGTCGTTCTCGACACCGTCTCGGCGGCGCCAAATTCCTTCGGCAGGTTTTCGTCAAACGATCGAAGTTCAATGCGAACCGCGCCATGGGGCCCACGAAATAGGCACCCACGCCTTTCTGAATCGACTGCAGTGCATTCGAATGGGCCGACATGCTCCTCTTCGAAATGCTTTTCGTAATCTTCACTCACATCGATTCTGATCCTTGTTTGAGACCGAGCTGTCCTTCATTGAAAAGGATATTCGTCGGGTGTTGCAGCGACACAAAAAAAATTGTAATCGAGGTAACGGGGAAATGAAAATGTCGAGACCCATTTCGTCGTCTCGATTGCGGCGTCGCGTGCCCATTTCAGCTTTTCACCCAGCTCTTGCAGGTCCTGCTTGCGGATTTTGTAAACCGCCGAGCCGCACATTGATCGGATGATTTCGCGGCCGCCGACAAGATTTACGATATCGTTGCCCGTTTTCTTGAG
>CAVONL010000027.1:0-245110 GCA_963697295.1 uncultured Planctomycetaceae bacterium
CTCTTCACCATAGCTTATTTTTCGAACTCCGGATCGACTTCTGGAACCCGGTATTGTTCGCGCAATTGCTCAAGCTGAACAAGCAACTTATTCTGCACGTCCGAGTACGCCGAATTGCCGTAAACGCTGGTCAGCTCATGCGGGTCGGAAGCCAAATCGTACAGTTCCCATTCATTGACGTCGGGCTCGTAAAACCGAACCAGTTTGTGACGCCCGTCGGTCACACCGTAGTGTCGACGCACGTGATGCACGCCCGGAAACTCGTAGTAGTGATAATAAAATACGGTTCGCCAATCCTCCGGCGTGTGCCCCTTCAAGATTGGCACGAGGCTTTGTCCCTGCATATCGCCAGGATCATTGGCTCCCGCGATTTCCAAAAACGTTTGTGCAAAATCAAGCGGCGAAACGATGTCTTCGTTGACACTTCCTGGCTTCGTGACGCCCGGCCATCTGACAATTAATGGCGTCTTTAGAGACTCTTCATACATCCAGCGTTTGTCAAACCAGCCGTGTTCACCCAAATAAAACCCCTGATCCGAACAGTAGACGACGATCGTGTTTTTTGCCAGTCCGCTCTCATCGAGATAGTCCAATAGCCGGCCGACATTGTCGTCGACCGAAGCAACACACCGCAGATAATCCTTGATGTAACGCTGGTACTTCCAGCGAACCAGGTCTTGGCCGGCCAAATTTGCCTCTCGGAAGGCCTTGTTTTTTGGTTCGTAAGCGGCATTCCACTTTTCGAGTTGCTCGGGTGTAAAGTTCTTGGGTGGTTCCAGCTTGAGATCATTCGGTGTCATCGTTTGAGCGATCGACATGTCCTGGGTGTGCGCGGGTGTCCCCCGGCCTGAATAATCATCGAACAACGTTTCCGGCTCGGGAATCTCAACATCGTCGTACATATTCAAATGTTGTGGCCCGGGTTGCCAGTTTCGATGCGGCGCTTTGTGTTGGCACATCAGCAGAAACGGTTTTTCCGGATCGCGAGATTCCTTTAGCCAATCAAGCGTCAAGTCAGTGATGATGTCGGTCGTGTAGCCGGTATGTTCCGTTCGCTCACCGTTTTTAAGCATCGGGGGATTATAATAGGGGCCCTGTCCAATGAGCACTTCCGAGTAGTCATAGCCCTGCGGAATCATGTGTTCACCCAGATGCCATTTGCCGACAATCGCGGTTTGATAACCGACCTGCTGCAATAGTTTCGGAAACGTCTGTTGGGTTCCATCGAATCGGTTGCCGTTGACCAGGAACCCATTCACATGCGAATACTTGCCCGTTTGAATGACAGCGCGCATCGGCCCACAAATGCTGTTGGTTACGTAACAGCGGCGAAATAACACTCCGTCGCGCGCAATGCGATCAATGTTGGGCGTCTGATTGATCCTGGAGCCATAAGCACTAATCGATTGTGACGCGTGATCGTCACAAAAGATAAACAGGATATTTGGGCGCTCGTCGGCTACCACAGGGACGGTCAGGCAAAGGAAAGTCGCCAGGAGGACAAACCGTCTCGCAAAAAATCTGACTCGTCGCATGTTAATCCTTCGTAAAATGGCTGCGGACAGAAGAATTATAGCGAAGCAATTCGGTGCCGCCAGCTAACTCGCCGGAACCATTGGTTAGCAAAAAAAGATGTATTCTGGATGGAAATCGGATAGAATCGAACCCGCCACGCCGCAATCGACCATTCCGCCAAGATCTCATTTACGTCTGTTGGAGAAAATGCATGTCTGTTAACCCGATTCCTGCGAATTGTAACTCGGTCAATTTGTATCTGATTGTCAAGGATGCTCGCAAAGCGATCGACTTTTATGTCAAAGCGTTTGGCGGCACAGGCGGCACCTGCATGACATCCCCCGATGGCAAAGTGATGCACGGCGAAATCGTGATTGGTAATTCAACAATTATGCTCAGCCAGGAAAATCCTGAATGGCACATGAAATCGGCTGAAACACTTGGCGGGTCGCCCGTATCCATTCACCTGTATGTCGATGACTGCGATTCCGTTTTTCAGCAAGCCATCGATGCCGGCTGCACCGAGCTCTCACCGATGATGGACATGTTCTGGGGCGATCGTTACGGAAAGCTGATGGATCCATTCGGATTTCAATGGGGTGTCGCGACCCATATCGAAGACGTTGACGAGGCGGAAATGCAAAAACGAAGCGACGCCTGGTTCGCTCAAATGGCAGCTGGTGAGTAACCGACGGCCGACAGGAAAAACTTTGCCCAACCGCTCGACTCGGCAATCGTCAACCATGACTCGCGTTTAAGATGATCACGTTGTCAATGTGAGTGGAAACGGTTGGGCATTGTTCCTGCGGCCGATACTGCAACCCTACGAATCGGCACTCATGCAACCGAATCGGCATGAGACAGATCCAAAGCTGCCAGGTAGTGGAACGTTAATTCACCTTGCCCCGCTCGACTCGGCAACCATCAGCCATGAAGAATCACGTCGAAGATGTGAGTGGATCGGGGAACAGGTGTCAATTTATGAAAACGTGGTGGGAAAGCTTCGTCCGCTAAAATTGCAGTGCCTAACGCAGGTGCAACGGCGTCGTCAAAGGAGGGGGTCGTGTTCGGACGAAAACCATCAGGTTGGAATGGTATTGTGAACAACCAGCCGAAATTTGACAAGACAGAATAGCCCAATTTTTCCGCTTTTCCCCAACAAGAACGCGAATCCCGACGAGTAATGTCAAATACAGCTAATTGAGTATCGCTTTTCGTCAATAACGTTCAACGAACGTTCGCAGCCATTCTGAACCGAGGAACGAGTTGAGGGCACGCTCGTATTAGGACGATGGAACTCAATCAAGCCAGCTGCTTTTTGATCACGGCGCCCTCTTTGGTTTGCTGAACTTCAAAACCCAAATCCTCGATCTTTTTGCGTAAGGCATCGGAAGTCGCGAAATCTTTGACTGACCGGGCTTTGTCCATTTCTTTGCACCATTTTTCGGCCTGCTCAAGCGTCGGGTCATCTCCGCTATCGGCGACTCCCTCGGCGCCAACCGCACCCTCGTTAATGGGTGCAATTGACAGAACCGAATTCATCAGCTTCCAGACGGCGAGCGATTCGTGCGGATCCGGGTGATCGCCCTTCACCCACGGATGCATCACGCCAAGTGCTGCGGCAATATTCAGGTCATCGGCCAGGGCGGAGGCAAATTCGTTAACAACCGGGTGGCTTAGATCGACACCTTCCGCTGCCTTCCCGTTCGTTTTGGCTTCGAGTTCCTGACGAAACTCGATCAACTTCGAAACGGTCTGGGCCGAATCCGCAAGTCCTTTGTTAGTGAAATTCATGTTCGCCCGGTAATGCGATTTGATCAGTTCATATCGCAACACCGCTGGATGAACCTGGTTACCCGTCAACTTTACCTTCAAACACGTCGCGCGCGGTATAAAAGTTGCCTTTTGATTTTGACATCTTCTCGCCTTCGACGAACAAAAACCGCGCGTGAATCCAGAAATTGGCAAACCGCGATTTGCCGCTGGCTCCGCAGGACTGCGCGATTTCGCATTCATGATGCGGAAAAATCAGATCCTCACCGCCGGTGTGGATGTCGATCACGTCGCGACCCAGCACTTTCGTCGCCATCACGGAGCACTCGATGTGCCAGCCTGGATAGCCGACACCCCACGGCGAATCCCATTTCATGATGTGATTTTCGTCCGGTTTCCAAAGCATGAAATCGGCCGGATGGCGTTTCTTGGCCTGGTTTTCGTCCGAGACGCGACCGCCGGCACCGGCTTGAAGTTTTTCCAGCGTGTTGCCGCTCAGACGACCGTACTCGCGAAAGCTCTCAACGCTAAAGTACACCACGCCGTCGGCCGCGACATAAGCGTGCCCGCGCTCAATCAGTCTTTGGATCATCGATTGCATGCTTTGTTCGCCGACAACATTCGCGGTCGCCCGCGGAATGTTCTCCGGCGGATCAAAAGCTATTTTGTAACCAAGCTTGCGCGAGTCCTCCAAAAACGCCTGCGTGTAATACTCGGCAATCTGGTAGGGATCATTCGGATCGTCGATCGCTCCTTCGGGAACCCGGCCGGTTTTCTTATTCTCTTTCACCCGCTTGGCCGCTTCGGTCATTTTGTCGGCTTCTCCCTCGACCATGTGACCGACATCCGTAATGTTCATGACGTGATGGACTTTGTGACCGAGCAATTCAAGTGTCCGCCGCAACAGATCGCCAAACAGAAATGAGCGGAAGTTGCCAATATGGGCAAAGTCGTAAACCGTCGGCCCGCAGCTGTACATCCGCACAACGCCCGGTTCGATGGGTTTAAATTCTTCGAGTTGGTTGGTCAGCGAGTTGTAAAACTGAATTTTCATCGGCGAATCAATCGAATTTGGGTCGAGAAAGTAGCAGTGGGGCCTGCTTGAATCTAATCGTTATGTGCAACTTTGTTCAAGCCGAGAACAGAAGTCGTATTTCGCTCCGCCGAAATTACGAAGAAGAGTCATTTCGATGGTGCGAAATGCTACGCTAACTACCGTGGCAATCCCGTCAAATCCCACACTTCATAGAGCCATGGGTTGACCCACGGGTTCGCAGCGGAATAAGCAGCCGAAATCACACTGGCCGCCAGCAACCAATAACAGACAAAACGGCCCCACCTGGAACGACCAAGCCAATCCACCACGGGCAGCATCGAAACCAACCACAGGGGCGCCAGCCAGAACAACCATCTCAGCGCGCTGGTGAAACCGCCATAATTGCGGTCGATTTGAGGCCGCGTGATATAGAAACTGACGACAACCGCAGTCAACACAAGGCTCATCCACCCCAGCCAACGCAGTTTCAGCCGCGTGTTAAACGCCAGGGCCAACATGCCCGCGAAACTGAAAATCCAGATAGGGGTCAGCGAAAAGATTCCGTGATGACCAAAAAACACGTGAAACGCATATAACATCTGCGAGGGTTGGCCGCGATCGACCTCCGATTTGTAATCGTCATTTTTGCTCAGCCAATAGCTACCGGGGTAATCGTACCAGTTGCCCCACTCTCGAATCTCAAAACCTGATTCACCATGATTCTGGGTCACGGCAAATTGACGGCTTGAATTTGCATCGCGGACGACCCACCGCGAAACATTGGTTGGCGTACCGGGCCAACCGCCGACTTCGACTTGTGGAAAGGTCATTTCCAGTTCAGTTGGGAGTTGGTTTTTCAATTCGACAGGCAAACGCCCCGCATTCAGTTCTCCGGCAAAGTCCCCGTCGACCCGTTGGATCACCGAACCATCAGAACGATGCGCATAAGGCAATTGCCACTCGCCATGCGCAGCAAAATTGGTCCCAATCAGGGCCGCCACAACCAACGCCATCCCCGGCACAAATCCGAGCAGCGTTTTTTGCGGAGAGCGAACCAGGCAAACCACGCCCGCCAGTCCCAGGTACGCCAGCGCCGGCAATTCGTTGGCAACCGCAAATGCACCCAGCAAACCAGCCAGGAAATAGGTCCACGCATTCGCCTCATGCCTGCGCGAAACATAACGGCCATCTTCCAACACGAAATCTTCCCGCCAAATTTCTGTCAGGCAAAAAAGAGACGCCATTACGGCAACCGCTGCCGGAAGATGATTGTTAAGCGAAATCACAAACGTGGTCAGGAAAGTCCCAAAGCAGGCAGCCGCCAATACGTAATAACGTGTCCAATCCCGGACGGGAATCCGGTCGATCAGCAATCCCAGCAACCACAGAAACATCAGCCACGGAACCACGTTTACCAACACGAGGATCGTACGCACCACATAAAACGTATCTTCCGAAATTGTCCAGCCCGTGATCGCCTTGATGCCGATGTAAATCCCTGCAACCAGCGTGGGAAACAGGGGAGGTTTGCTCGAATAGAAATGCAGTTCGCCGTCTTTGCCGCGATGCTGAACCTTATCAATCGTGTCCCACTTGATTTGATTCGCAGGATCACTGATGACTTGTTCAATTTCGTAGACTCCATCGTCACCGAGGGCGCGAACGGTGCACCAGCGGCTACGGTCGTTCGCGCTGAAAAACGGGGAATTGTCCCAACTGTTTACCGTCAGTGTGCGGGCTCCCACCGTCGCGACGGAGCAGATGATCAGCAACCAGTAAATCGCCCAGTGGCGTTGCGCAAGAATTCGTCAATTCGGCTGGGCAGGCGGCATTATTCGTGGCGGACATCTGGATTAGACAGCTTTCGTTTTGTTGGAATCGTCGGTTCCTGCGCCGTCCTTGTGCACGGAACCGGCCACGGGCCGGTTTTCAGGCACGCGGTCGCAAATCGAAAACGGACTTTCGCGGTCCTGCCCGCGGGCGACGATCAGCTCTGCCAGGAATCCCATGCACAGGAGCTGGGCACCCAACAATAATGCGGCGACCGAGTACAGCACGATGGGCCGTTGATGAAGTGGCTCCCAATCTCCAAAAGCCGTCATTCGCAAAGCCCAATAAGCCGCCATCCAGACCAGCCCCAACGTCCCCAACCCAAACGAAGCCAAGCCGACCGAGCCAATAAAATGTTGCGGACGATGATTAAAGCCCGTCAAAAAACTGACCGACAACAAATCCAAAAACCCCTTGGGTAACCGCCGCAGGCCGTATTTGGATTTGCCGTACTGCCGAGCCCGATGATGCACCGGCACTTCGTCGACCCGATATCCACGAGCGGCCGCCAGTACAGGAATAAACCGGTGCCGCTCTCCGTAAAGCTTCACCTCGTCAAAAATCTCACGACGATAAACCTTGAATCCGCAATTGTGGTCATGCAATTTGGTGCCGGTTAACCAGCCGACCAGCCAGTTGAACATTTTCGATGACAAACGTTTTTCCAGCGAATCCTGGCGCAGCCTGTTTCCAGCCGCTAACGCAATCGAACCCGTCATTCAGCCTGCCAATGAGCGTGGGAAGCTCAGCCGGATCGTCCTGCAAATCCGCATCCATCGTCACGATGATTTCGCCCACCGATTGCTCAATGCCGGCTCGCAAGGCCGAGGCCTTTCCAAAGTTCTTCCGAAAACGCAACGCCATGACACGCTTTTCCCGCGCAGCCAGGCGTGACATGACGTCCCACGAGCCATCGGTCGAGCCATCGTCAACAAAGACGAGTTCGTAATCGTAATCGTTCGCAGCAGCGACCGTTTTGATTTCACCGAATAGCTTTTCGAGCGAATCAACCTCGTCCAGCACCGGAATGACAATTGAAATTTTTGGCATTTTTTGGGTTCGTACCTGGTCGCTCGAATCACGAATTGTCCAATACCCAGCCGCGACATTGTGAGCGGCAAGGCGCTAGCCGCCGGTTCTGCCAGCGGCAACACGCCAGGTAGTGTTTATCAAATATCAGCCGCCACGCGCTGCGCTTAGGTTCGTCGCGCTAGCGTATCCAAAACCGGGGACTAGCACAGCCTTGCCATCACCTCTTCGCTCTCGCTCCCGACATTCGCAGCGCAACATAAATTATAGCAGAACTGATAAATTCCGACGCCAACCAGACAAATCGAATGACGATTGCAGCGATTACCGCATTTGCAGCGCCAAATCGTGCCCCCAATAACGGAATCATTACCAGTTCTCGAACTCCCAGACCACCGGGCAACAGCGACACGAATCCGGCGACCGTCGCCAACGAAACACAGGCCAGCGTCAACGAGTAATCGCTGACTCCAACGTTGGTTCCCGGCAGTCCGCGAATCACCAGCCACAAACTCAGGCCATTCAAACACCACCCGATCGTCATCACGGACCAACCAAACGCCATCGTTTGCAGATTGAGTCCGCGAAACATGCCTGAGTCACTGCCCTTATATTCAAGTAACTTCGTCGCAATCCATTGGAAATTGCGCGGCCAGGTCAATACGCCCGCGGTCACTGCCAACATGATTGCCGTCACTTGCAATGCCGTATGCTCGCGAAACTGAATTGCAATCAACACGCTGGCAATCACGGAGCCCACAAAGACCCACGTCAGTGTTTCCACAAAAACACTGGCCGCGGCAGGTGCGACCTGGACCGTGTTACTGCGGATAATGTCGGTCCGCATCACCACAACCATCGCCTTACCGGGCACATATTTCCCCAATTGACTGGCGAAATATGCCAGCATTGTTCGGCCAAACTCCGGATGTTGTCCCACGGCGTTTAGCACTCGATGCCAGAAGACACAGGCAAAAAACATCGCCAGGCAATAGCAGCCAATTGCCCCCAGCCAGTCAAAATAGTTCACCTGGCTCAATCGAAAATCAGTTGCACTCAGCTGGCTCCACGACTTGCCAATCATGTACACCAAGGCCGCAACGACGCTCAACGCCACGAAAATGCGAACCACGGCGATCAATCTCCGGCGGATTCGCCTTGTTTTGTCGAATTTTTCGTCCATCTTGCCTCGTTGACGTGAATTGAGCGAAAGCACTTGGCCAGCATCGAACACCCATTTTCTCCTGGCGGCTTCAACATCAGGAAGCCTAGCAAATTTCACTATTTACGCGAAATGCTTAAAATGGCTACCATAGCCCACCCAGAAACATTTTTTTCCGCGGATACATCCTTGGAGCGATTCCCATGAAAGGATTGATGGTAACGCTGCTGGTCCTGGTAATGACAGGGACGGTCATTGGTCAGCAATCGAATCAACCAGAAAACGCAGACAAACCCGGCAGGTTTTTCCTGTGGTTAAACGACGATTTGATCGAAGAGCTAAAGACGAATCCCAGTGGCCTGCTTGCTGACGTTCCGGCGTCGGCCCGGGGCAAGATCACGGAAGTTTCATTGCGCTATGAAAAAGTGCATACGGACTCCCATGACAATGAGCCTCAAACACCTGGCCGTTTCAATCTGTGGCTCGACGATAGTTTGATCCAGCAACTGAAAACGAATCCGCTGGGATTGGTTGCCAATTTGCCGGAGTCGCTCCAGGGAAAACTCGAACAAGTTGTTTTAAAATACGAGGCCAATGCCAGTAATACACCGGACCACTTCCATCCCGAAGCTCCGGAATCGGACAGTTTGTCTGCGGGGATAGCGAACAAGGCGGCCAATCCGGCAACTGGCAACAACCGTTTCTCAACTAGCGACTTTTCTCCACCGAGCAACAGCGCAAGTCGCTGGTCGACTCCGCAATATTCTTCCAACGATTCGCTTCGTCAGAACCAACCGGTTGCTGATTCCAACTTTCCCACCGCCTCGGTTGACAGCCTCAGCGAAAATCTTCGCCGCCTGCGTCAACAATCGACCGAACAACCGACTTCCACGGACGAAGCCCGCCGCTGGACCACGCTTAATCAGCAACAACAATTTGGAAATCGGGCCCCCACCAATAACAGCAATTACTCGGCATCTGGATTCCAGGACCAGGCCAACAGCGTTCTTACGCAGACTCCACCCAGTATCCCTCAAAACAACAATGACGAATTTCGACCCAGATTCGGATCTTCCACGCGGACAGCCCCCCAGTACGACGATGGTGTGCAGCGGTTAACTGCCGTCAACGCGCGTCCAACCATGCAACCGACAACGCCGATCGTTGACAATTCGGACGTCGAGTTTCAGAGTGAGCTGATTCGTCGCGAAACCGAAAAATTGCGACAACAACGAGTTGCCGCGGAGCGAGCCGCTGCCGAAAAAAGCCTTGCCGACCAGCGGGCTCAGTACCAGGAAGAACTCCGGCTGCAGAACTTGAGAAACCAGGGGCTGACAAACGAAGGACTCCTTCCAATCACCGCGCCATCGAATGATTTCGTCCCGGATCGCTACGCCATGCGAACGGACCAACAACTGATCCAGAATCCAACCTATCAGTTTCCCACGCGGCGCGCGGAAAGTTCTACGCCTTCACAATCCTATGACTATACCACCGCGCCTTCGCGGCAAAAATTGACCTCGGCACCGCTGGTCGCGCAAAACGGCAGCTTGAACGGATTGCGGGCCGAAATTTCGGGACCCAACAGCAACGGAATCGTGACCGGAGGCGCAAATTCGACGCGAACTCCGAATACCGCTTTGGGCGATATTGAAGACCACAACGATCGAGCTTACAAATTCATGTTCTTCATGTTGATGTTTTCGATCGGCGTCAACGTTTATCTTGCCTGGATTTCGCGTGGGTTTTATGTCCGTTATAGCGAACTGGCCGACGAACTTCGCGAAACATTTACCACTTCCATCTAGCCGGAGACAACAAAATACTATCGGCCGACTGCTGGCAAATATGCTCTTTACTTGAGTGGTCGACATCGGCACAATAACGAGCCGCAAAAATGGAATCAATTTTGCGGATCGCAGAAAAAGACCAGGCCAAGGCAGGCCGCAACTTACAACCTAATTGAGCCTCTTATCCCGGGAGGCAGTCCACTTAAAGGCAAGGAGTGCTGAAAGTGAAAACAAAGCGATGGATCGCCGCGGTCCTGATGACTCAATTCGTCATCACGTTCCTATCTACTGAAACCGTCCAGGCGCAAACCAAGGTCGCCCTCTGTGACGTGGGCATGATTTTCAAGAATCATCCCGAATTCTCACAAAAGCTCGCCGCCCTGAAACTGGAAGCGGATCAGTTCAAGGCCAACGCGACGAACATTCAGCAGCAGCTGATGCAAAAAGCCGAGGTGCTCCAGCAATACGAACCGGGCTCGGCCGAATTCAACCAGGCCGAAACAAAACTGGCTCAGGAATCGGCAGCCATCGAAGTGGAACAACGCGATGCCATGCGAAAACTGATGCAACGTGAAGCACAACTTCATTACGACACGTACGATGAAGTAACGAAGATCATTTCGGATTATTGCCAGGAGCAGGGAATTCAACTGGTCCTCCGGTTCAACAGCGAGGACGAGGGGGCTGACAATCCGCAGGCGATCATGCAAAAAGTCAATGGAAATGTTGTTTACCACCGCAACCAGAACAACATCACGGCAACGATCATTCAGCGAATTGCACAACTGAAGGGCTCGGCCAGTCGCGGTCAAGCAACACAGCGATAAGTCCATCGATTATTCCTCTTGAGAGCCTGACCCGTGCTGCCCATGTATCGCAAACAATCGACCATCGAAACTCCCGTTCAAGTCTCCGGATTCGGTTTTTGGAGCGGACGCGACGTCACCATTGAATTCCGGCCCGCCACCGTCAATACGGGAATCGTTTTTGTGCGAGCCGATTTGCCGCAGCAACCCCGGATTCCGGCCGTCATTCATCATCGGGCTCAGGGCCCGCGCCGCACCACGCTCGTCTACCAGGGATGTGCCGTCGAACTCGTCGAACACGTCATGGCGGCACTGTCGGGGATGCACATCGACAACTGCGAAGTCTGGGTGAACCGGCAGGAAATTCCCGGTTGCGACGGTTCCAGCCAACCCTTCGTACAAGCCATCAAAAATGCCGGCCGCAAAGAATTCGACATCCCCCGCAGCGTTCGAGTCGTTGAATCCGTGGTTCGCGTCGGCGACGAAAATGCATGGATCCAGGCCGAACCCAGCGACTCGGGCGAATTCGAAATCACTTACAACCTCGACTATCCCAAAGACGATGTCATCGGCAAGCAATCCTTTTCTTCCATCGTAACGCCGGAAACGTTTTCAATGGAAATTGCTCCCGCGCGGACGTTTGTGCTGGCTTCGGAAGCCGAGCAAATGCGCAAGCAAGGGCTGGGAAGTCGGGTGCAGTACTCGGACATGTTGATCTTTGGAAGTACTGGCCTGATCGAAAACAAATTGCGATTTTCCGACGAGTGTGCACGACACAAATTGTTGGACATGGTCGGTGATTTCGCACTGCTAAATTCCACCTTGAGCGGAAAGTTCACAGCCTACCGCAGTGGACATTGGCTCAACGCAATGATGGCGTTTGCGTTACTTCAACACACCGTACTGAGGCAATTCGAATTCGCGGAACCCATGAAGAAGTCCGCGTGATCACCAAATTGCCAGAACAAACATTTAATATTCACGACACGTAAAATACCAGGCCAATCGGCGACATGGACCAGCTACTCATGCCGACAAATATTTCAAACCTTGCAGTCGTAGATTCCAATGCCGTCATTGGATCCGATGTGAAAATTGGTCCGTTTTGCGTGATCGGCCCGGATGCCAAAATTGGTAACGGTACGGTGCTGTACAACAACGTGACCATCCTCGGCGACGTCACCATTGGTGAAGACAATGTCATCTCTCCCAATGCCGTCATCGGAGGCGACCCCCAGGACGTCAGCTACCGGGGGACGGCAACCAAAGTCGTCATTGGCGACCGTAATATCATTCGCGAGTGTGTCACGATTAATCGCGCATCGGAAAAAGAAGACGGTTATACGCGCGTTGGCAGCGATTGCTATTTCATGGGAAATGTGCACATCGCCCACGACTGTAATGTGGGTGACCGGGTGATCATCGGCCACGGTACGATGCTGGGCGGACACGTCCATGTCGATCACCACGCAACACTGTCGGGCAACATCGGCATCACGCACTATGCCAGTATCGGCTGTTACACCTTCGTGAGTGCAGCCAGTCGTGTGCTCCAGGATATCGCTCCGTTTATGCTGGCCGACGGAAATCCGGCGCGGCCCCGATGTATCAACATTGTCGCCCTCCGACGAAATGACTTTGGACAACCCGTGATCGATGCGATCAACGAGGCCTATCGACTGCTTTATCGAGCGCGCGTCGGACTGTGCAATGTCCGTGAAATCATGGAAGCCAAAGGATCCATGCTGCCCGAGATTGAGCACCTGCTGAACGTCGTCGAAATATCCCAACAAGGTCGCCACGGACGCGGCCGTGAACTCAGGAGAACTGCAGCATGAGTCGTTTGCGTGTTGCCGTTATCGGTGCCGGGCACCTCGGAAAGATTCATGCCCGTCTGATTTCGTCCATCAACAGCGTGCAATTGGTGGCGATCGCGGACCCCAGCGATGTCGCTCTCGACAATGTCTCGGAATCCGTTCCGGCCGACGTTGCCCGCGTGCCTGACTATCGCAAACTGGTCGGCCAGATCGACGCGGCGATTATCGCCACGCCAACACGATTCCACTTTGCCATTGCCGCCGACCTGTTACAGTCGGGCATCCACCTGTTAATCGAAAAGCCCATGACGGATTCGGTTACGGACGCCCAGGCAATCGTCGAAATGGCAGACCGGTACAATTGCGTGGTGGCGGTCGGACACTGCGAACAGTTTAACGCCTCAATCCAGACAGCGATCAAGCAAATTGGCACCCCCAAATTCATTCAAGCTTCGCGTTTGAGCGGATACACATTTCGCTCGACCGATATCGGTGTCGTCCACGACTTGATGATCCACGACATTGACCTCGTCAATTCAATTTTCCCGGGTCGGGTCGTCGATTCCAGGGCAGCCGGTATTTCCGTGTTTGGAAACCACGAAGACATTGCCCAGGCACGAATTCAGTTCAGCTGTGGCGGAATCGCAAATTTGACCGCGTCCCGTTGCAGTTTTACTCCGGAAAGGTCATTTCAGATTTTCGGCTCGGAAGGTTTCGCCCAGGTAAACCTGGCGACCAACCAGTTCCACGTTGTCCGGGTGCCCAGCTGGATTCGCAAGCGCGAACACGATTTTGAATCGACGACCGCGGCCGGAAAGGAATTCATCAAGGAAAAGCTGTTCACCAAGATTCTCCCCAAACAACAACAGGACGTGGAACCAGTCAACGCGATTCTGTGCGAGCAACAGGATTGGCTCAGTGCGATTCGCTTTGGTGCGCTGCCGCGAGTTCCAGCGGAGCAGGGCAGGCAAGCGGTCGTGATCGCGCAAGCGGTTCTCGATTCCATCGAAGCACATTGCTGGGCCGACAATGACGCAAGCATGAGCGGTCCACTGGCAACCCCGCCAGACGACTTTGGCGACGATGAGTTTCCTGCCATTTTTCAGAAGACACGGCGCTACGCCGCTTAGGCCAAATCGCGATCTTCAAACAGCACCAGGGCCAATAGCATGGCCATCGCCCCGTACAACGCCGTGTAGATCACGGACCATCCAAGATAGCTGAGCGGAATATCGCTGTTGGTATTGATGGCGGCCTGGACATCAAAATGGTTCAACACCGGAAAGATGATCGCGATCACCTGGCCGAACAACACGACCGGTTCAAACGCCTGGACCGCGGCTGACGACTGCACAATCAGCGGCGTCAAATGACCCAGCACGTAAATCGCGAAACACATCAGGAAGTTTGCCAGGATCCCGAACCGCGTTGAAATGGCGACGCTGATCGCCACGAAGATGATCACCTCGAGGAACGCCAGGAATAAGGCCGGTATTACCCGGATCGATTCAGAAAAACATTCTGTCCACTCCACAGCTCCTTTGGACGTCTCAACCGCATCGTAAATCGGCTTGTAGGCCGTCCACAAGACGAACCACAACCCAAGCAGGATAAACAGCAACGCAACCGCCAGGGCGATGCCGGTGAATTTGCCGAAAATGAACTGGCGACGGCCCACCGGTTTCGACAATACAGTCAATGCCGTGCGGCCTTCAATCTCCTCGGCGACTGATTTGCCGGCCGCCCAGATCGCCAGGAAAATCGCCAAGACCCGGATCAGGGTCAGCCCCGAATCCTTGTACATTTTGATATCTTCGCCGAACGTGTTGTAGGGAATATAAATCGACGCCACCATAAAAACGACGCCGATGATCAGCACCAGCAAAAACAACGGCTGGCTAATCTCGGTTTTGAACGTGGACAAGGCGATCGCCGCCATCTTGGGGAATGAAGTCGCGATCACGAGGTACAGGACATACGTGGCCAACACCACGACGGCCGCCCACGGAATGACCCAAACTTCAGGGTAAATGGGTCGGATCAACCAGGTCATGATGACCCTGGCGTCACTGCTGCCGAGGTTGTTAACGTAGACTTTTGAAATCTGATCGTTGGGAATCGGGCCCGTGCCCGTGGGACTCTTGAAAAACTGCACTGGTTCGTCGCCCGCAGCAACTTCAAAAATGATTCCCTTACCCACCGCTGGCGTGATGGGTGTTGTGCAGATCTCGACTCGCTGATTGGATTGGATGTCAACCTTGACGGTTTCGTCCCCGTTAATGTCGATCAGAAATTCGTCGCCAATATGGCTGGCGGCACTGGGTGCGACGTCGAATTCGGTTACATATTCGCCCGCGTAGGGAAGTCTCGCCAACGACTGCATGATTCCCTGGGGATCGTCAACTATACGAAAGACTCCAAAACCATTGACCAGGCTGAGCAGAAATCCCAATCCGACAAACGCCGTCAACGCGATGCAAATCCAGTTCAACCAGCGCAGAAAACCTTCCCGAACCATCATCCTCGTCTCGCCAGCCCGCCGGCGGGAAATCAATTGCCACGAGCCCCAGCCCAACAGCAGCGAAACTGGTAACGCAAACAGCAACGGCAAAACTACGCCCTCATCGATCGTTCCATTTCCATATCTCCAGGCATAAAACGCCAGAAATAAACCGACATAAAACAACGCGAGAATCGTCCCCAAAACAAAACGCAGGACGGGCTTTTCCGCGACCGAATTGAAAAACGGAATCCTGGAAAAGACGAAAATTTTCACCAGCGATATCAGGACCAACACAAAACCGATGGCGATGCCGATGGAAAGAATCCAGATCGGAGTCAACCAGTTGGTGACTTTAAGACTTTGGGCGAGCAATTCGAAATGCATGTTCACAAGCGGGTCCGGTCAACCGACGGGAAATAGGTAACGGGAAAGTCCAGGTTTTCGATACGGACATTATGCTCGTTGTGTTCGGTTTTCACAAAGGGACGGAACTCTTTTTTTGAGCCGCTGCGGGTCATCCGCTCGGCGGCTCCGGTCGTCGCCACTAACCCGCCGGGGACAATCAGAATTCAGCGAATTCCGAATCCATCAAAATCGCCGGTTGCCGCCACGTCGCTGGAATGCGAACAGGATTCGATGCGACCATATCCTCGCCCGTTGATGCTGGTTTGCAGTTCGAGGAGGTACTTGTCAATATCTTGGGCCTTACCCTCGATGACCATTTGCACATCGCCGTTGCTGAGGTTTTTAACCCAGCCCGTAATTGAGTACCTCGCGGCGATCTGGCACGCAGTGAAACGAAAGCCGATTCCTTGAACGCGACCTGCAAAAGTCAGTTCCCGGCGAATTGTGGTCATCGTCAAAATCGTTTGGGAACAAAGATTGGTTAATGACGATTGCCGGATTGATAATCCACGTTCGGTTCAAACGAGAACTCCAGCTATCGCCGTGCGTCAATGAATATCGGTTTGCCATGCGCTGCCAATTGCCCGACGCAGAAAATATCGTGCTCCCTGACAGGAATGGAATTGCGAAAAAAAACCCCACCGCATCGCGAACAATACGGCGGGGCCGGAACAGAGAAGAGGCCAAAATTAATATCCAGGAAACGCGATAAAGTTGCGGTGGTTGGTACCACTCTTTTCCTGTCTACTAATCATACCAAAACCCGCAACCGTGTCCACATTTGAAACGGCAGTTAACCGAAATGAGAAAACGGGTGCTGAAACTCGCTCCCAATCGAGCTGTTTGACGATTACAGCTGCCGATCGCGGCCTGAATTGCGGTTTTGATTACGCCCGTATTTTGGATTTCCCCCGAAAATGCACCCTTCCCGTCGAGAATTGACAGAATTCATCGCCATTAGCGAGTTAGCCGCCCGTGCCGGGGGAGACAAGCTGTTGGAATGGTTGGGGAAAACGAAGGTCGAAGAAAAAGGTCCGGGTGACTTGGTAACCCAGGCAGACTTTGAGTCGCAGCGAGTCATTCGCGACGTTTTGTTGGCCCGGTTCCCCGACCACAGTTTTGTCGGCGAAGAAGACGATGGATCGCTTAACTCTCTGGAAACGGAGGGCTTTTGTTGGGTCGTCGATCCACTCGACGGCACCACGAATTTTGTTCATCAGTTGCCGTCGTTTGCGGTGTCGATCGCGCTCGTCCTTGACGGGGAACTGATTACCGGGTGTGTGTTTGACCCGCTGCTTGACGAGTGCTACGTCGCCGCCAGAGAATTGGGCGCAACACTGAACGGTCAATCAATCCGATCAAGCCGATGCACCGATGTCGAAAAATCGCTGCTGGTCTGCAGCTTTGCCAGTCGGATTCCACCCGATCATCCAGATGCACGACGATTTCTGCAAGTCATGCATCGCGCCTGCAGCGTCCGGCGGCTGGGGTCAGCAGCGCTCAACTTTTGCTACGTCGCTTGCGGTCGCCTCGATGGTTATTGGGCGACCAGCGTGAAAATCTGGGACATCGCAGCCGGTGTTTTGATTCTTCAGGAAGCGGGAGGCATCGTCGAACACATTGACGGCGGTCCACTGAAGCTCGCAGATCCGCGTTTTCTGGCGTCGGCCACCAAACCCCTGCAAGCCAACCTGCGTCCCTTGATGAGAGTTTAGAGCATATCCGTTTGGTTCTGCGCTGTTGTGATCCTGAGCCGACGCATGGTACCAACGAAATCCGGACGCTCTTGATACCAATTGCAAACTCGGCGCCATCAGCAAGTTTTTTCCCAATGGATTACTCTCCTTTGCAAGGGTCAAACGCGGTAGCGGCCGGGGAGGGTTCATTGGGGTTCAGCATTGCGTTGTCCAGCAAGCTGTCGCCCTAGTTCTTCAGATTGCGCATCGACAGCCCTGCCAACGGGAGAAAAATAATCACTGGTAACCAGGCCGCCAAAGCCGCGGGCTTGATCAGGCTGTAGCTACCCAGGCTATGACAACCGGCCACGGTCAATTGCACGACGATCACGACTAACAAACAGAACGCGGCCGCCGTAAAGATATTGCGATCGGCGTTGGAAATCACCAGGGGCAGGCCAAGCAAGACGATCGTCAGATCCAGAAGCGGCTGAAGAATTCTGGCATGAACCTGTACCTGTTGCCCATGTCCAAACCACATTCGCGGTTTTCGCAGCGACACCATCATTTCCTTCAAAGTTGAATAACTGGAAAGCTGTTTGCCGAACGCCATTTCCTGAACATTGAGATCGCAAGCGACGTAACATTGCGTTGGCAACAGCCACCCGTAGTCCTTCGGGGAATACACGACCACCCGGTCGTCACTCGACTTCATGGAAGCCATTTCCAGCGGATTCTCGGGTACCGTCACGCCTTGCAACAACAGGCCTGCCGGGCGACGGTTTGTTTCCTCGGAAACAACTCCCCAGGCGGCCCGGATACTTGAGACGGTTTCGTCAAGGTAAACTGGAATCTGCAGGTCTGGATTGCTGATCATCTGTTTGTCGATGATCAGTTGATCGCCCCGAATCAAAATTCCGCTTTGATCATCTTTTTGAAAGTTCATCGGGACCGTGCCGGTGTCTTGCCAGTTTTCGGGCGTTCTTACCAGCTGATCCTTGACCTGCGGAATCCACAGTTCTCGATTGAGCACGGAAATTCCCAGCACAAAAATCGCAGCAAAAAAAATCGGTCGCACCAAACGGGATTTCGGGATCCCCGCCGCTTCAATGGCAGTCATCTCGCGGCGTCGCTGCATCATGCTTAACGAAAAAATTGCGGAGATCAAAACGAGCACTCCGGCGGTTCGACTGAATACATCCAGTGTCCGAGGACCGTAGAACTCGTACATCATGTTCGCCAGACCCGCCGTTCTGTTCGGCCGCCTCGACCAACTCGTCCAAATTGGTAAACAAGTGGACGACGATGAACAGTCCGGTGAAACTGATCAGGCAAATCAAAAAGATCTTAAAAAACAGCACCAGCAAATATCGGTCGACGATCGTCATCCTGACGGAATCCTGTTCAAAATCCTTGCTCACCCGTGATAGCAAGGATTATAGGAGGTTTCCGATATTTACCCGACACCAGTTCCCCCAATTGAAATTCGGTAAATCTCAGGAAAAATACGGGCTTGGCAGCGGGCCAGGCAAAAACGCATGAAGCACTTGAGACGCACGGATGAACGACAACCGAATCTCGAAACAGATTGCCACGTTGGTTTTCCCGGCCCAATGTCCCTTCTGCAAAACACAGCGCATCGAGTCGCAAAATGACAGCTTGTTTTCCGATTCAGGAGAACGCTGGTGCAAAACATGCGAAGACCGCCTGGTTGGCAGTTCGCTCGACCGGTGCCTGAAATGCGGAGCCGCTACGGGACCGCGCAACCCGTTTCCTCTCGGCTGCCGACTCTGTCAGGGCGTCGACCTCCGTTTCGACCATTGCGTCGCGATTGGAAATTACCAGGGGCGATTGCAGGAGCTGGTCATCGAAATGAAACGATGTCACGATGAAGTCCTCGCCATTCAAATGGGTCGCCTGCTCGGTCAGCAGGTGGACACGTATGATTCAGCGCATGAGTTTGACCTGCTGGTTCCGATACCGACTCATTGGCTGCGCAAGTTTCGTCGCGGATTTCATGGCGCATCGGTTATCGCCGACGGTCTCAGTTCGGTCTCCGGAATTCGAAAATCAAACCGGGTCCTGTTTTGCAAACGGACCACAAAAAAGCAGGGGATGCTATCCACGCCGGGAAGGTTTGCCAATGTCCGCGGCGCTTTCAACCTGCACGCGCGTGCGAACGTTAACGGCAAAAAAATCCTGCTGGTTGATGACGTCATGACTTCCGGGGCGACCGCCAGCGAGGCCGCCAAGATGCTTTATCGAGCCGGGGCAGCGAGCGTCTCGGTCGCCGTTGCGGCCCGGGGTGCCAGAGGCATCTGAATCCGAGTTCGACGGCCTTCACCCATTCCTTGATTTGAGGTTCGTCGAGTGGCCGTTTCCGTGTACGATGAGACCCCGGAGTGTGATGTTGGTGCGAAGCTTTGTTGACCCAATTGACCGCTCGACGCAGGCAAACGAATGGCGCGAATATGACTTCAGACAGCGACGAGATTGATCCATCGCAGCCAGATTCGACCGATGCCATCCATCCCGCGCATACAGATGCGCACCATGGCTGGTTCAGACAGTCATTTAATCCGTTTCGCATTGCCACGTTACGTGGCCTGGGCGTTTTGCTGCCACCGCTGTTGACCATCATCTTTTTCTTCTGGGCGTGGAACACCATTGAACGCGCAGTGCTTCAGCCCGTCGAAGCGGGCGCCCGTTATTTAATTGTGTGGTCAACCGACCGCACCCTCGACGACGCGAAAGTCCGTGCCATTGAAAGGGCAGAGCCGGGCGATCAAATCAAGATCCTCAACGGGCAGGAAATTTTTGTCGGAACCGACGGCCAAGCCTACTGCCGCGTTGCCAAAAACTGGATCCCGCTGGACATCCGCACGACGGTCGATGCCCTCACGCTCGACAAACAACCGACGACCGCCAAGGAATATTATCACGCCTATGTCGAGAATCGGTACTTGCGGAGGCGCGTTGTGATTCCAGCCTTCCTCGCCGCGTTCGTCGCCTTTCTTTATTTGACGGGAAAACTGCTTGCCGCCGGAGTCGGCAGGATCCTCTGGCGGTCGTTTGAACAACTGATCAATCGGGTGCCGATCATTCGAACCGTGTACTCGTCGGTTAAACAAGTAACCGACTTCGCATTTAATGAAAACCAGATCCAGTTTAACCGTGTCGTGGCGGTCGAATATCCGCGGAAAGGAATCTGGTCGATGGGTTTTGTCACGGGGGAAAGCATGCAAGACATTCGTGACGCGGCAGGTGAGCCCATGTTAAGCGTGCTGATGCCGACCAGCCCGATGCCGGCAACGGGTTTTACCATTTCCATCCCCAAAAGCGAAACCATTGACTTGGATATCACTCTCGATCAAGCGATCCAGTTTTGCGTCAGCTGCGGGGTCGTCATCCCACCACAACAGACGAAGTCCGACAGACCGCTAACGTCCGACACGTCTGATAGGTCTGACACGTCTGACAGGTCCGACACGTCTGACAGGTCCGACACGGGTTAATTGCAATTCGACGTGTCCGACCGGCATTCTTTGACCATCGAAATTTGCTAGAATAGGGTCGTACGCTTTCAGCGCCCCAAACACTTCGGAGCGAAACCCATGGCTTCCATCAGCGAGAAAAATTATGCGACGATCGCAGCTCGGCACGGAGTTGATTTGGCCGACGTTTCCCCGCCGCCAAAACAGGAACGAATCGCGCAGCTGAAAACAGAATTGGCCCGAACCGATGTTGCCTACCCTATCGCCCCTGATCGAGCGGCCAAATATCTGGCAGCCTACGAGGCCAATGTGGATTTTGGTGTTGGCTCGTTGGGCACAAGCACCGTCGACCTCGGCAAGTATGCCAACTTCCAGGTCTACGATGACTACACGTTTGAAGAACATCTCAGCTGGGCCTGCCTGGTCGCGGATCAACAAAAAACGAAGCATCGTTTTGCTTGCCGTGAATATTTGGAGGGCGAGCGGATGTTTGAAATTGGCGGCGCGGTCATTCCAGATTTTTATCTGCTCAACGCCAGGATTTATCAACAAACGAAGTGGCAACTTGCCACGGTGAACATGTTGATCCCGGCCGAGCTGTTCTTTACATGTCACAGTTTGCGGTTTTTTCCCGTGACGACTTTCATGCGACCGCTGGAACAGGATTATTTGCAGGAACCCGATATCGGGCATGATGTAGCAGGACACGTCGCGACTTTTACGATTCCAGCGGTTGCCCAGGTGATGGTTGTTCACGGCCGCGCCCGCGACTTGATCTACGCCGAACGTGACGAAAACATTGCGGCGGCTGGCAATGATCAAACAGCGATTGCCAGGATCAAGGCCTGGGCCGATGAATTGCTGTTGTATGCGGGCCGAATTTACTGGTTCACCGTCGAATTTGGATTAGTCATGCAGGACGGCGAAGTCCGCGATTTTGGTGCCGGAATCCTCTCTTCGCCCGGCGAAACTTCTTATAGCATTGACAATCCCAACTCAAACCGAATCCTGATCGATCCTTCTTGCGATCACGACCTGCTGCGATTGGCGACCACAGACTATTTGATCAGCGAATATCAAAAAACTTATTTCGTCATGAAGAGTTTTGATCTGTTGGAATCCCTGACTCCAGAGCGAATTGTCGAAACTGCGAAAAAGGCCATGCAGTTGCCCCATTACACCTGGCGGGAGGTTGCCCCGGGAGATGACACACTCAACGTCGGTTCAAACGTGACGTCTCCCAATGAAAAATATTTTCGTTTGATGACCAATCTTCCGCTGGACGCGTGCCTGACACGGGCAGCCATCCGGAACCTGCGAATGTATGCGGCCGGCTTTGAGATTGACTTGCTTCGACAATTCAAAGCACCACCGCCGAAAATCCCTGCAGAAATTATCGAATGGTTTCGCAACGAAGACGTCGGTGATCGCTTCGAACTTGACATCGACGAAACCGAGGAAGCCTAAACCGGATGTCATTGAGCGTTGTAAAAGTTGGTGGCAGCCTGTTCGAAGCGCCCAATTTCAAAAACCGCTTGCAACGCTGGCTCGACGCAATGCCGCATGCGCGCGTCGTGGTTGTTGCCGGCGGGGGAAAATACGTTGACAAAGTTCGACGTTGGCAAGCCCAATTCGGCTGGACCGACGCGCAGGCTCACGAGCGGGCCCTCGATATGCTGATGATCACCAGTCGGTTGATGAAACGTTGGCTGCCCGCTGCCGATTGGACCAACCTCCCGGACCAGATTAACAGCTGCACTCGACGAGTCGTTGTCGTGGATTGCTCGGGCTGGGCCAGGCAACTTGAGGACCTTCCCCAGAACTGGAAGTTGACCAGCGATTCTTTGTCCGCAATTTTGGCCCAGCAGCTCAGTGCCATGGAACTTGTTTTGCTCAAATCCCGATTGCCCGCAACCCGTGATGTGGAGCAAGATCCGGATCTGGTCGACCCTTTGTTCAAGAATTACGCCGGCATGCCCGTGAGGATTGTCAATCTGCGTTGCCCGCAGTTTTCCGAAGTTCTTTGTTCGCGACCGGTGCGCGGGTGTACGGTTTCTGGTTAACCGCGTTGGCATCGCCCCGCGCAGCCGCTTGGCAAAATCGTTTGGCAAAATCGCTCTGGATGTGCAAGCAGGAAATTTTCTGGTTAGACTTATGCTTTAAATCCTGATTCCGCGGTTGAGGTTAAGACGATGTCGATGATTTTTTGGCTGACCAAACGGACTTGCCAACTGTGTTTGATTTTGCTGGTCGTTGCATTGCCCATCTGCCGCCCGGCGGTTGCGGACGAACCGGCTGCGTGGGTCAAAGCCAACCTCGATTCGTTAATGAAGCTGTACGTTGAGTTGCATCGCAACCCCGAGCTTTCGTTTCAAGAACAGGAAACGGCTGCCAGGATTGCCAGCGAACTGGAGTCCATTGGCGCAACGGTAACGAGAGACGTCGGAGGATATGGAGTCGTTGGCATCATTGAAAACGGCGCGGGCCCGACCGTCATGGTGCGAACCGACCTGGACGGGTTGCCGGTGACTGAAAAAACCAATCAGCCGTATGCGTCCACAAAAAAAATCACGGAAGCTGATGGAACCCAAGTCGGTGTCATGCACGCGTGCGGCCACGACATTCACATGGCAACCTTCGTCGGGGTCGCCCGGTACATGGCGGCTAACAAAGACGCCTGGTCCGGGCGGCTGATGCTGATCGGACAACCGGCCGAAGAACGCGGCGCGGCGCGCGGGCGATGCTCGATGACGGACTGTTCACCAAGTTCAAGAAACCCGACTATGCCCTGGCCTTGCATTGCAATGCGACGATGCCCACGGGATCGGTGTCCTTGCGCAGCGGATATGCAATGGCCAATGTCGACAGCGTCGATATCGAAATCTTTGGTCGCGGTGGACACGGGGCCTATCCGCATACGACGATCGATCCCATCGTCGAGGCCGCCAAGTTGATTCTTGATATTCAGACGATCGTCTCACGCGATATCAAACCCATTGATCCGGCTGTGATTACAATCGGCGCAATTCACGCCGGCACGAAACACAACATCACGCCCGATACGTGTCATTTGCAACTGACCGTGAGAAGCTATTCAGACGAAGTGCGCCAACAACTGTTGGAGGGAATCGAACGTAAGGCAAAAGCAGCCGCCATGAGTGTGGGTGCGAAAGAGCCCGAAGTCACGGTATCCGAGGGTACGCCGTCGCTTTCCAACGACAATGCCCTGGCGATCCGAATGAGACAGGTGTTCCAAGATCAACTGGGCGACAAGAATGTGATCGAGGCCGAGCCAGTGATGGGCGGCGAGGATTTCAGCCAATTTGGGCGTGACGGCGTTCCCAGCCTGATGTACTTTCTGGGCGTCGTCGATGGAAAACGACTCGACCGTTTCAAGGAAATGGGGATCACGCCCCCGTCTTTGCATTCGGCAGAGTTTTATCCCGATTTCGAAAAAACATTGGAAACCGGTGTCGTCTCCATGAGTTCCGCCGTGCTTGAGTTGCTGGGCAACAAGTAAATTGCGTCGAGCGATCGACAAACATGCGAATGCTGATTAGCCAAAAATGTGCTGCACGAATCGGGATAGCAGTTTTGACGTCTCGGGAGTTTCCCTGCAAGTGTGAATGAACTCGTCAAGGCTCACTCCCGTAATTTTTTCGATGTATTCCGGATAGGCAACCAGTCGCTTGATCAAATCCGGTAACTCAAACTCCGGGTGGAACTGCGTTCCATAAATTGGCTTGCCGGGGAACACGAACGCCTCGTTTTGGACTCGTTCCGTCGAACACAAACCGACCGCGTGGTCTGGCAAACGGTCAACGATATCCTGATGACCCAACTGCGCCAAAAACGTCGAACCGAGCGGGCCAAAAACCGGATCCCTGCGGCCTGCGTTCGTAAGTTCCAGGGAATGCGTCCCGAGTTCTGCCCGATTCAAATCGGTCACGACTTCGCCTCCCAGCGCTTGGGCGAAGGCCTGAAAGCCCCAACACGACGCAAAGGTAGGCTTGCTGGTTTCATACAATTCCCGAAAACAATCCATTGCCGCGGGGAGCCAGTCTCCCCCTTGAACAACCGAATAATCGCCGCTGCCACCGACAAGCACAGCGTCAACACGATCCATCAGCGTTTTCGTGGGGCGCCCGGAAATCAAATCGTGAATCAGGATGTTTCTTTCCGGGCATCCCAATTTGTCTGCAAAACAGGTAATTTCATGATGACGCATCGAATCATCAGGATTTCGCACTTGTAACAGGAGATATCTGAGGTGTTTCAAGACGTCTGTTCCGAATTCTTACGCCGTCACGATTTGTTTCGCTGGAACCGGGTGCGCGAACGCGGTTCGATCAAGTGCTGGCTGCTCCCAAGATCGCACCGATCGCGACAGCTTGATAACGCTATCGCTACGTACCTCCCCGCCCGTTTAACGATCGGCACCGATACTGTTGAGAGCTTGGATGACTTCGGTATGCTCCGGAAAACGGCCCTGTTCATGTTTTGAAAAAATCAGCTTGCCGTCGGCTTGGACGTCGAAAACGCCGCCCTTGCTCTGGATCAATTCTACGTCAAATCCCAACTGATTCTTGATGTCGGCCGCCAGACTGTCGGCCCTCGGCAAGTAGTTTCACATGCCGCAATAAGTAATCGTAATGTTCATCTTCTACCTCGGATGAAGAATCGTGATAGCAAAACAGCGATTGTAGGCTAGCTGGCATAGTCCGAGTAGGGGATTTCAAGATTTCTGTTTGATTCGATTGTGGAACTTCTGTCACGATTGACTAGTCGGGTATAAAGATGAAGCCGAAGACTAACAAGGCTCAATCGGCTGAGGCGATCGTTTTGGAACAGCGACCGAATCAATCAAATTTTCTGTCGGAGAATTGGCATGGCGATTTTTGAGAGACGACGGCATCGGAGAAAGCGAATACAACGGAGACGATCACACTGCCATTATGGGGAATTGGAACAAAAGAACTTGTTGGCGGGAATCACTTTCAGCGCCGCGACCGGATTCGTGCTCATTGAAGGAACCAACGGTGCTGATACGGTCGAGATCACGACGCAAAACAATCAGGTCGTCGTCGACTTTGCAAACGTCGACCAGCAATTGTTCGCCGCGAGTTCTGTTTCCGCAATCCGGTTTCGAGGCCTCTCCGGCAACGACCGATTCGTAAACAACAGCAATATCGACTCGTTTGCCTACGGGCATGGCGGTAACGATGTACTCATCGGCGGCGGCGGAAATGACCGATTCCAGGGAGGCGATGGCAACGACATTCTCAAAGGGATGGGTGCCAACGATCTTCTTCAGGGCAATGATGGCCGCGATACGATTTACGGAGGTAGCCAGCACGATCGCGTTCGCGGCGGCGCCGATGATGACGTAATCTACGGCGAATCCGGCCGAGATCACCTTACGGGGGACGACGGTAACGACCGCATCGAGGGTGGCGATGACAATGACAGACTGTTTGGTCTGGCCGGAAATGACAGCCTTGACGGCGGCGAAGGTTCTGATCGTATCGAAGGTGGGCTAGGAAGCGACACTATCGAAGGCAACAACGGTGCGGATCGATTGTTCGGCCAGCAAGACAACGACACCATTCGGGGAGGCAATGGCAACGACAAGATTTACGGCGATGTCGGAAATGACACGATTTTTGGAAACGCCGGCAATGATCAGATTTCCGGAGGAGCAGGACAGGATACGATCCAGGGCGATGCGGGAGATGATCAAATAAATCTGGGTTCATCAACGGACGTGGCAGTTTTTACTTCACAGATGTCCAACTATTCGAGTTCTCGGATCGGTTCCACGATCATTGTGACCGATCAACGCAGCAGTGGGGATGGACGCGACACACTGATCAGCGTCGAACAGTTTCGCTTTACCGATGGAGACCGCACGCCGAATCAGTTGCCGGCTAATCTGAATGAAGCCGAACAGGAATCGCTTCGCCTGTTGAACCAGTTGCGAAGGAGCCAGGGGAAGGCAGAGTTGACGGCTGCCACCGACGTCAGTCTTTACGCCCGAAACTGGGCCCGGGAAATGTCGCTCACGGGATTTCGCCACTCGCCCAGTCAATCGCTGCTGGAGTTTCTGGTTAACGGCCGAACGCTGATCGCGGAAAACATCGTGTTCTACAGCGATACGAGCCTAACTGCGACTGAAGTAGCGGCGTTTTTCCACCAACAGTGGCGTAGCAGTCCCGAGCATTATCAACACATGATTGATGGCAGATTCACTGAAGTTGGGATTGGATTGTACCGCGCCGCCAACGGGTGGTTTGCAACCCATGTGTTTACCAACGGGTAACGATCTAGTTCGCACTGAAATCGGGTGGAAAACCGGGGCGACGAACGTCTGCCGGGGACGGCGGTGCCGCGTCCATTTGCTCAATCATTTCCAGTACGTATTGGCACCGCAGGTCGGCCTCGGGGGTTTCCAGAATTTTGATTTGATCCTCAGGCCTGAGACCAACCGCGTACGAGATCAAGTCAACCAGCAGACTGATCGGCATTGAATCGACCAGCATGTTCTTGATTGTTTCTTGACCGAGCCCCTGTTTTTCCCTCGCGAACTTCAAAAACGATTTGACCAGCCGTTTTCGCAATCGGTCAATTTGCTCTTTTGTCGAACTAACAGAATCTTCGACAAGCTCAACCTCTGCCGAACGGTATGCCTTGTCGGTCATGATTTCGCGAATAATCCGCGCACGCCGGGCACCGACCAGCAACAGGTTGTACCGTCCATCTTCCGTTTTGGAGTGAGTAATGATTTTGCCGATGCAAACCGTCGGGTAAATCTCGGGACGCAAATCAAACGGGTTCTCAAACGTGGCCGGATCGGGAGTTTTCAACACCGCCATCGTGATCAGCTGATCTGCCGCCAACGCGTCGACCATCAACTGTCGATAGCGAGGCTCGAAGATGTGCAGGCCCTGCATGACTCCCGGGAACAGGACCACGTTTGGCAACGGAAACAGCCGGACCTTGTTCTCGAAATTGTGCGGCAAGGTCAGATCAACGTTAAATGCCATTCAATTCAACCACGCCAGGAACTGATTTGCATGCGGATCTTATTCTTGGTTCATGAACAATTGCAGCACATACCAGAACAACAATGCTACCGACGCGAACAACGATAAGGCAGCGGCAACGTACTGGTTTGTGTGATAATTGTGCAACACATTGGAAGTGCTGTACAAAATACATGCGCTGGCCAGGATTACCATCGCAAATGAAAACCAGAATCCAAACAGGTTGTCCCAACCGAACACGATGCCCAGCACGATCGCGGCCAAGGCCGCACACATTCCGATCGAGATCGCCATTCGCAAGAACGAAAAATCCGCTTTGGTAATGAACACGGTGGCCGTCAAACCGCCAAAAACAATTGCCGTGACGATCCCAGCTGATTGGATCGTTCCTTTGAAATAATGATCGGCAATATACAACAGCGGCACAAAAATGATGGCCTCGGCCAACACGTAAACCGACAATCCCAGGTATTGCATCCCGCGTGACGTGTTACTGTGCGCCCACCGATCGGCAACGTAGCTGACTGCCATGAACGCGCCCAGCACAACCAACCACATCCAGCCTCGTGTCATCGCCTGAATCGGGGCTTCCAGGCGCTCGCCAAACAGCCCGAGAATCAGCGCCTCGATCAAGACGAATGCCAGAATCGCACCCGTTAGATGGGCATACGTTTTTCGAATGAACCCGACACGATCAAGCACATCCGCGTTTTCCACGATCGGCGCATAGCGGGCAACGTCCGATTCATAAGGGTTATGGCTCATCGCAACCTCTTTCAGGGATCCAGCGGGAAAACTTGGCCGTCGGAAACATTATTTTTGTCCGACGCCACCTAAAAAATAGCCTTCCTGGCTGTTGGCGTCAACGATTTTCGGGCTGATACTTGACACAAGGGTTGCCGGGAAACACAATCCTCGTGAGCTTGGAAGGAACCTTGCATCGGAACCACGGAACCAAGCTGAAACCGTGGAAAATGGTCTTATTTACGTAACGGGAACGACTTGAAATGATTCTTTCCGGCGACGAAATCAAAGAAAATCTGGGAACAAACATTCGGATTGACCCCTTTAACGCTGAGAATCTCAATCCCAACAGTTACAACTTGACGCTGCACAACGAGATTTTGACTTATGAAGAAGTTGTTCTGGACATGCGAAAACAAAATCGTGTGCGACGAATGATAATTCCCGACTCCGGTCTGGTCATGGAACCCAATCGGCTTTACCTGGCTCGTTCGGTCGAACGGACGGAAACTCACAATCTCGTCCCAATGATTGACGGCCGTTCTTCGGTCGGGCGATTGGGGCTGTTTGTGCACGTCACTGCCGGGTTTGGTGACGTGGGATTTTGCGGCTATTGGACGCTGGAAATGTTTGCCATTCAGCCCGTCCGGATTTATCCAAATGTGCAGATTTGCCAGATCTTTTATCATCAGATCACCGGCGAAATCCAGGAATACGTCAGCGACAAGTATCAGAACAATATCGGAATTCAACCCAGCATGTTGTTCAAGGAACTCAACCCCGATGGCCAGGTGGAAGATCCCCAACTGGAATTCGGGTTTCGCGAAAAGTAATACAACTGGCATGTGCCGGTTTCGCCTTTGTAAGCCAGCGAGCGCGCTGATCTGCTGGCACTCTTGTGTGACCTTGAGTGCTGAACCGATCGTAAAGTGTTAAGCCTTGTCGGCAATTCCGATCGTGCGTGGCTCCGTTTGGATCCAACTGCTTTTTTACAGCAATCGCTCAAGTTCAGCCTTGAAGCCGGACCTTCTCCTGATAGATTTCTGTTGCCATCGGAGGGCGACTGGTAGTTTGAAATTTTGTCTTTAACTCAGGCCTGAAGATGATGAACGAGTTCGAATTGTTGATGGAGAACGCGGTTCTCAGAAATGAAATTGAACCCTATCTCGATGAGTCGTTTTACCTGGTTGATCTTAACCAGATGTCAACGCGATTTGAAAACGAGTATCTTTCGTCGCTGTTGGCGTGGGAGAAAGCGCCGGTTCTGCCGATTTCCCAGTGGTTCGAGCCTGAGCTCGTCTTGCCGCCACACCAGACGTTAACGGACGCCGAACTCAAGCAGCAATTGCACCAGGCGATCGGGCGGATGTTCGAGAAGAACATCATGCTGTTGCAAACGGCGCATTTGTCTGACCGCCAGCTGTATTGTTTGATCGCTCGCGACATTTTGCAGGCGCAGGAAAAGAAAGTCATGTTGCCGACAAAATATCTGCGGTGGCAATGCCTCGATATTTCCACCGATGAAGAGTCCTGGCTGCGGTTTTACGCGACCGACGAAGAACGCGAAACGTGGGCTTGGGAAACCGGTTTGAAATTGCCGCCTCGGGAACCACTGCCTTTCCCGCGCGTGCTCCCCCAACACGGCGGCTGGCAGGAACCATAAGGCAATGCGTCGCGAGTACTGAAATACTGAGTACTTCACACGCCTGCCAAAAACTCACTTGGCTTCCGCCAGTTGTCTCGTCGCACCCGGGGTGGCCGTTGAGACGGGCCGGCTGGAAATCGCGGATCGCGAAATCAACCGCGCTTGTTCGCGCATTGTAACCACGTCATAGTCTTGCATCAGCATCGCCATACAATCGGATAACAGCTCGATTTTCTGCTGGGCCGGTTGATCCATGGCGGGAAAGAATGAAAGATCGGCGTCGTCCTCCTGCCCCAGAAAATCAAGCGGATGCAGCAACAGCGACGGCCGCACGCCCGTTAGTCGACACAACGCCAAGGCTTGCCAGTAATAAGTTTTTGCCAACGCCCGAGAAAACTTGCCCAAATACAACAGGTAACTGGCGTGAATCGGAACCTTGAATATTGGCATGGTTGTTACCGGGATCTCAATCAAGCGTTCGGCTCCCGTCGACCAGAAATACGGTTTGTTTGACTGGAATCCGTTTCGAAATGACCCAAACAACTCCTTGCGGTCCTCCTTTTGACCAGAGGACAACTTGGTTGTCATAAAATAGTAAGCTCGCGCCACCGGCCCCAGAAATGTCGGAAATGTCGAGCAGTCGTATTCGTAACCGCGGCGAATCAACGTTTCGAGGACCTGGTCAGACAAACTGAAGCCGGGCCCACGAAAGCCAACAGTCCGTTGCCCCGTTACTTCATAAATTGCTTCCTCGCTGCGGTCGAACTCCTCGTCCAGCTGTTGTGGGGTGTAAAGATGCAACCACGGCTCATGATGAAACGAGTGGTTCCCGATCTCGTGGCCGGCAGTTGCGATCCACGCGAGCGGTTCCTTGTTGTGGTCCAAAACGGCATCTTGCCCGACGACAAACACCGTTGCTTTAAGGTTCCGAGCATTCAGAAATTCCAGGATGCGTGGTACCACCACATCAAAGTACCCCGGAAACGAATCCCAGTCGGCATCCCCGTGCGTTTTCAGGTAAGCCCATTTGTTGTCCAGGTCCAGCGACAAACTTGCTTGTGGTTTTGTTTTTTTGCTGTTCATTGTTGTTCGTCAGGGAAGCCTTAGCTGTATCAAATCATGTTGTTGGGATAGCTCATCCAAACGATGTCTCACCGGCAGGCGCAACGACAGCCGGATCCGAATCGAGGCTCCACCAGACCAGACCGACAATCCAGGCAATGGTAGGCATCGCAGCAATGGGCGAAAAAATCACGTTTTCCACCAAGCCCGTGATGCAGATAAATGCGACAATCGCATCGCCAGCCGGGTGCCGCCGCTGGAACATCTGCAGGATGCGCGAACCGCACATCAGTATGGCCGCCAGCCCGCCAAAGATGCCGGTCGACAATGCAACGTTGAGTACCAGGTTGTGCGTATAGAGGGAATAATCTTCCAGCAGGTGTTTGGACGTTGCCGCGCCCCATCCCGTAAAGGGACGTTCCGCCACGAGACCCAAGGTGTAGGCCCAAATCTCTGATCGCCCGGTGATCGTTGTCAATTCGGCCGAATCACCGGACTTGGACAACGCCAGCAATTTGCTTTCGATCAACGTTCCAAGATCGAATATCATCGCGGCGGCGAACAACCCAGCAAGTCCAATCGTGGCCAGCAACAGATATCTGAAAAAAAACTCTCGGCGCATGAATTTGTGGCGGTAGGCAATCGCCAGAGCCAGCAAAGTCCCACCCGTGGCGGCTCGCGAAACCGACAAAATCAGCGCCCCCACGGCGAGCAGGATTACCAGCGATCGGAGCCACGAACGAATTCCGTAGGTCGCAGACAAAACGACACCCAACACAATTGTCATGCCGGAAAATTGACCCAATGTGTTGGGGTGCGCAAGCCCTCCCATCCGCTCGAAAAACTCGCCGTCTTCCATCGGTTCGGCAAAAACACCGAGCTCGGGAACAAGCAAAAATGCGGCCCAGCTTAAAACAATAAATAAACCACAAGCCCAGAAAATCGTATTCAAAACCGGCAGCACACCAAGCTTGACCAGGGCAGTTGCCGTCGCCGCGATGATCGCCGCCAGACACAGGGTGGAAGCAAGCGAGTACATCCGATCGATCGACGTTACAACGGACAAGAAGTAAAAGCCCAGAATCACGACCAACCACAACCCCGGAAAACCTGACAACAACTTGCGGACACTGACATCCGTAAAAACTCCATAGCATCCATACAAGGCGCATCCAGCGCAGATCATCAATTTGATGGCAACCTGCCTGTCGAGCGCAACGACCTCCTTGCCTTCGTTGAAATCGACCATATTAAAAAACGCTGCCAAAAAGATCACGGCAAATCCGAACAACGTCACGACGGGAATGCTGGCCCAATGCTGGACAACCTGACCCGGCGTATACAGTCGCGAAAATTCCTTGGGAGCCGGTGAATAGGCCATCAATTCGCCTCCCCGGGTTGCGTACCGACAGGATGACCAACTGCAACGTCACGCACGACCGCAGCACTAATCAGGAGCATGCTGACAAACTGGCCGACACACGCTGCCATCGGGATACTCAACAATCCAAACCTGGAATAAGCCACCGCGACAAAAACCAGCATCACAAAAATGCTCAGCACCCTCGACCACACGCCAATCATTGGTTTGCCACGACCCTTCAAATAACCGTCAATCGCTTGCAGGTATCCTTTCATCGCACAGGCCGGTAACAACCACATCGCAAACGGTATCGCGGCGGCATAATCGCTCGTGTAAAAACCGATGATCAGATACGGAATGATCAGCATAAACACCAGCGTCGCCGCGATTTGCACGATGGCGATTCCCGACATGACGGCGGCCGCCTGCCGGAGGGACACTTTGCGAGTCGGATCGGCCCCGGCATTAAACGTGAACACTCCCAACGCATTGGGCCCCACCGTCAACAACGCCGCCGCCGGCACCGCGACGAAATAATAGCCTGAGTCCTCGATCGTCCCGATTGCCAAAATCAGAAAAATATCCAGCCGTTCAAACAGCTCGGACGCAAACATGGACAATGCGTAGGGGCGTCCTTCACTCAGCAGTTGTTGCCAATGAGGAATATTGTTCGCGTCGCAATGGCTTCCAGATTTTCCCGCAGCCCACCAGTTCCTGAAGGTTGGCCACAGTTGCATTCCACGCAAGGTAGGAATCAGCCCGATTGCCCGCGACGCGATGAACACCAGGCACATTAACAGCAGCGTCGAACCGCCCAGCCAATCATCCAGTCCGCGGTAGAGCCATCCCTCATCTGAACGAAAGATTTCGTTAAAACCAAACACGACCAAAATCAGGATCGGGAATGTGACGGCAAATACAAGCCGATTGGCGTTGTAACGGGCGTAAGCCTCGGTTCCCCGATCAACGGCCGAAATGGTCAGGTGCAAATGTTCGAACGGGACGAACAAACAACACAACAGGCAAATCGGGATCAGGTAGCTTTTCTCTGGCAACAAGGTAAAGGTCATCAGCACCAGCACCGCGGCAAACAAGCTCGTAAGCAGTCCACTAACCAAACCCAGCCGGGCCGCAGAATATTTGAGCGATCGCGAATCCGCAGTTCGCTGTTTGGCATAGGAATTGATAATCTCCACACCGCCCAGCAAACCGGCGTACAGCAAGATGTCGCGGGGAAAGTAAATCGAAGAGCCAAACTCGCCGCGGCCGAGAGGTCCCAGGATTCGGGCGATCAAAATGCCCTGAAACAAAAAGATTCCAAAACAACTCAGCGTGGTCACAAACGTAGCGAACATGTCGCGTAGCTCACGCTGCTTGAGCAAGCGGCGCGGTTCCGTCGCCCGGCCTGCAGCCTCGCGCACCGCCTCACTTGCAATCCAGACAGGATCGGTAACCGGCTCAGAATCGACCGCGACTTGTTTTTCGAAGACTCTCATGTCGGCGGCTGTTCCAGTCTCCAGACCCATCCCTGGTCGTACCTTTGTGTTACTCCGGGTTTCATCCGCAAGAATCAGACAGATCCTCGATGCAGGACCGCAAGAACCGCGGTTCGGAAAATCAACTTTAAATCAAAAATAAAACTTCGACGTCGGAGGTATTGCATGTCCATCCGCATCCAGTCATCGAATCTTGTTTCACGCCCCCCCTCGACTTGCCAGATGCAGGTCAGCCCTGGCAGCACGCGCAAGCGATGTCTCTGCCAGGTTTTGCAAGCGACGGATTCGTTGACGGGCAGGGGTCGCGGCCCGACGAGCGACATTTCGCCGCGCAGCACATTGATCAATTGGGGTAATTCATCGACACAGGACTTTCGCAGGTACCTTCCCACGGCCGTCACGCGCGGATCATTGGTCAATTTGAATGCCGGACCGTCTTGTTCACTGATGTGCCGCAGACTTTCCTTTCGGTCATCCGCGTCGCGATGCATCGTGCGAAATTTCCAGATGTCAAAACAGCGGCCGTCTTTACCTTCGCGGCGTTGTTTAAAAAACACGGGCCCCGGCCCATCGAGTTTGATCGCAATCGCGGCCACTGCAAACACCGGCGAAAGGCAAATCAGGCCGGCACTCGAGCCGGCGATATCGACCAATCGTTTCCACCACGGGGTCGCAATGGATGGCTGAAACGCAAACATCGAAGCCTGCAATTTTTGCCTCTCAGGCATTCCCATTCCTGAGCGGTTTCCCACGCACAATGCCGGTTCGGAAGCGGCTTCCGCCGCAGTCCGTTCCTGGCCACCCGGGGAAGACAATTCGTCCGCGACGCTGGCGCTTTCATCGTCTTGTTCAGATTTCAGTTCGTCGGCGCGGTTTACCAACTCGTCGTCCCACGGATAAACCCGAATCTCGGTATCGAAGCGAATCGAATAAATCAGCCCCGCCTTGGCAAGATCGTTGGCGACCAACATCGCGCCTTCACGATCCGTTTCCGGCAACAGAACCGCCAGGCTGCCGTCGTACCAGCCGATGGTGTCACTGATCCGCAAACGGGTCGTAAACTCAGCGACCAGTTCGTCCAATTGGTCCAGAGAGTCGCCGTCCACGAACTGCAGCGTAACGAGCGAAAATTCGCGGTTGGCAGATCGGCGGTTGCTGCGAGACGTTTCGCGAGCCAATTCAAACTGCAAGACTTCCGCGGAAACGACTCCGCGAATCTGGTCTGGTGTGGCCGGGCGGATGGCACGGAGCATCCTGCGCCACAGCGATTCACGTTTTTGACGTGACCGAATGATCATGGGGGATTGTCCGGGAGGTAAAACAAGGGGGTCAAACGATGGAATCTCAATATCTGATCATAGTTGGTTACGACTTGTTGATGACAACTCCAATGATTTCAACGCCAAAAGTCTCCATTTGCTTTTTGAACCGGTTGATTAGACGCTGATCAATCTGGTTTGCTTCCACGGCGAGAACAACCCCGTCGAGTTGGTTGGCGATCGAATAGCAAGCGGTCAAATGGCTCGCCACCGGCAAATCATAAACAGCAAACCCAAACTCGTTGAATTTCCGCGAGATGACTTCCTCCAGCAAATCGAATGGAAGTTCCAACGCCTCCTGCCCCGATTTGCGACCGCACCCGAGCACGTACAGCCCCTGGAGCGGCGTTTCCTGGATGACATCTTCTTCTGCAAAACCCAGGATCAACTCGGCCAGTCCGGTGGACCGGGCTCGGCCCAGGCGGCGGGTAATGTAGTGTTTTCCGAAATCCGCTTCCACCAACAGAATTTTCTCGCGGGCGACCGAGACTAACGCGGCCGCGAGGTTGAAACTGACCGTGCTTCTTCCCACACGGGCGTCCAGGGACGTGATTCCAATATTTAGCGGATGGGGGCATTGCCGCTTCTTTTCGGATGCCCACCGCTGGATCTGCCGCGCCAAGGCGACGAAATGAGGCCGCAAACTGGCACTGGGCGAAACGCCTTTCCGTTTGGCCAACTGGCGATTCTTTTGGTCTTGCTCCGACATTTTTTCAATCATGATCAATTCACCATATTTCGACTGGAGTACACGCGGGGCAGCGTCACCAGGACAGGCAAGTCGAGGATCTGCTCAACTTCTTCTTCACCCAAAGCGGCACTCAAATGGTTTCGATCAAAGAACAGTGCTGTCAACAAGGATGTCAGCAGGGCAACCAGAAACCCCATCGGCAGCACGACACTTCCTTTGGGGCTGATTTTTTTCATCACAAAATTGCCCGGCTGGGCGACCACGACTTCGGAAAGAGACATCTTGTCCATGTCGTCCAGGACTTGGGCTTCACCGCGCTTCTGCGTGAACAGGGCCAGGTAATCGCGGGCGATGTCCACATTTCGTTGCAGCTGGTCGGCTTCGACCGCAACTTCATTTAAGCGGGCCAGTTCGGACTGCGCCAATTCAAATTTGTTGATCAAACTCGTCAGTCGCGCCTGGGCTGCGTCTCGCTCGACAAGCGCATCGACGAAATTGACCTTGATTTTTTCGAAGACGGGATTGACTTCCGCGACCGTTTCCGTGCGTTCGCCTTCCATCGCTTTTAGCGACGACTTAACGCGTTGCAATTGAGCCTCAATCCGCTTGACCTCGGGATGATCCGGGTTGTACATCGAAATTGTGCGCGCCCGCTCCGTCTCGAGGCGAAACATCTCGGTGCGGGAATCTTCGAAGGAAAGCTTTTCAACACCCGACCTGGGAACCTCCACGATATCGCGAATCTCCGAGATTTCCGTGGTGTACTTGTCAACGCGTTTATTTGCCGAATCCAATTTTACCTGGGCATCGATTTTTTCGTTTTCCAGCCGCGAGATGACCTCCTGCAGGGAGTTGCGGGCTCCTTCGATCGAAAGGAATGAGTTCGCATTGCGAAAATCGCGTTGGGCCTCGACGGCGGCGACCAGTTGTTGTTCGTGCTTTCTGAACTCCTCATCGAAAAACCTGGAAGAGCCTTTGAACGACTGAACTTCAAGGTGCTTTTCCCGTGAAAGCTGCATGATCTCATCGACAATCTTTTGGGCCAGCTTCGAAGAACTCGCTTTGACGAAGATCGAAATCACGCAGGACTTCTTGGGAATATCGACCACGAGGTTTTGTTCCAATTTCTTGGCAGCCAACTCGCGTTTCTGCAATTGTTCGTATGCCTGCTGGCTTAATCCTTCTGCGGAACCGCTCGCTTGCCCTGGCAGACCGGGAATTTCAATTTTCGGAACGAGAAAATCAAACTTGGATTTTAGAATTTCGTCCGCGCCAATTTCGTCAACACAGGCTTCCAGCACCGCCCGACTTTTGACGATTTCGACAACCGAGCGTACGCCCGTTTCACGCGAGTCCTGGATCGACACCGAATTGGAGCCGGAGGTTGGGTCCAAACTTGACGTATTACGGCCACCGAGTTGCACAAACAACCGGCCTTCCGACCCGTATTTGCGAGGCCACACCAGAAACATGGCCAACACAAGAGACATGACGACCACGAATGCTGCGGCCGATTTCCATTTGTGCCGCTTCAAAGCGCCCAGAACCTGGCCGACAGTAAGCTGGTTAATTGGGTTCATGAATCATCTCAAACAAAGGCACGAAATCGGAATCTGGCCGAAATCAACGGCGATCGATCCATGACAACTGTCGTTACACCTTAAACAACAACCGGAGACAATTAGCGCACCAAGTCACTTTGAGAAGAAAGCAAAACGAGAAACGGCTTCAACTAAATGTGGTTTCAATGCGGGTTGCCGAAAAACGACTCAAGCGGGCCAATTCATCCGGCTTTTGACCTGCTTTGAGTCTGATTTGGATCAGCTGTTCAGTCTAAACCAGTTACGCAATTTTTCAACAGGATAACGGCGACGAAGTTCACATTAACGTTAATCGAAACGGGTCCGTCGGAGACCATAACCTCGCCTAAAAAGCCCCTGTTTTCGTGAAGCAAAATCTCAACACGGCACGCCACGCCACACGGGTTAGATCCACACCAAAACCCGACTTGGACCCGTAGCGGCTAAGTTATTGTCCGCCTTTCTACCCCAGTTTGTCGATCTGTGATTGCGGAACGGCGGGATCAATTTCACGGGTTTGACCGCACCCCGCCGTCGTCCATGCCAACGCGATCAAGAAAACAGCGGTGACGCCGGCTTGCCAATTTTCCGCATTCTCCACTCTTCCACTAAAAAGTTCGAAGTCCATGAAAACCAAACTGCTTACCACCTACACCGGGCAGAGCATGTCAAAAAACGGTTGCGAATCAGTCAATGTTTCAACCAGCAGATCAGGCTGGGCACTGGCCAGTTCGTCACGATCCACACCTCCAGTTTCGACAGCAATCACTCGCGAGTCGATCGCCCTGGCGCAACGGACATCATGGACCGTGTCACCTACCACCCACATCTTTGCCGCATCAAACCGCTCACCGAGAGTTGCTTGAGCTGATCGCTTGGCTTGCCGGGCAACGTCATCCCGGTCCGCATGCTTATCGCCATAACCGCCGAACTTGAAAAAGTGGGCCAAGCCAAAGTGTTTCAACTTTGATTTCGGCAGAGCGACTGGTATTGCCGGTGACGATGCCGAGGGCACAGTCATCGCGACAGGCCAGCTGGTCTAATAGCTCGGTAACCCCTGGCAAGACAATTCCCGGACGCTCATGGAGGGATTCGGGCAGGTACTGCCAGTAAAGTTCTTTGAAGTCATCGATGTGAGTTTCCACATCAAGGCCAAGCGGTCGAAACAGATCGGAGATGATGCCGAAATCTGTTCGCCCCTGCACGGAAACGGCGGGCAACTCTTGCACGCTAAACAGCTCTCGCATCGCCCGCTCGATCGCCCCGATCCCGGCGCCCGGGTGTGGATCAAAGTTCCGTCAATATCAAATAACAATGTCCACATGGCTGTAATAGCTTCGTAAGGGTCTTGTAATGAATTTGTAATTGCCTGGTCTACCCAGATCGTGTCGCCACCCTGATTTTTCGGTTTCTCGCGGTATTTCAACCGTATCGTTGACCGGCTGTTCACAAAACATTTATTGGCGGCGACAAACGTGAGTTTTCAAATCTTGGCAGTCTGAGTATAACGCTGTGTCACTTATTACCAGAAATCCGGACTTACGGCTGCTGCAACTCGTTCCCCCTGTTGCGGAGCAGACAAGGACACGGCATGAATTACGAACCCACAACAATTGAACAGCCAACCGCACCCAGCGAAGTCAAAATTTCAACGGGCCCTCATTTCGCATCAGATTCGGCGAAAACTGACCGGGTAAAACGACAACCCACCTTTGATCAAGTCGTTGAAACGTGCCATTTTGAACAGGATGACAACCTGAAACCCGTCGCGTCGCTCTCGCAAAAGATCATGATGCTCGGAGCGGTTACGATTCCGTTGATCGGGGTTGCCATTGGAGTGGTCGTCACTTGGCAATACGGTTTCATGGGTTGGCCCTACCTGGCCATGATGTTGCTGGGGTGGGTGGCGACGAGCTTGGGAATCACGATTGGTTTTCATCGCCTGATGTCGCACCGTTCCTTTGAAACGCACCCCTGGATTCGGGCGGCCTGGATGAGTTTGGGGGCGATGTCGGTTGAAGGCGAGCCGTTGGTTTGGTGTGCTGTCCATCGGCGACATCACAGTTGCAGCGATCAGGACGGCGATCCGCATTCGCCACATCTGCACGAGGGCGGTTACTGGAACATGCTTAAGGGTCTGTTTTATGCGCAGGTTGGCTGGTTGTTTGCCGGCTATTGGTCGGAACCGAATCTGCAAAAATACGTTCCCGACCTGATGAAAGACAAAACATTGGTCGTGCTGAGCAGGTATTACGTGGTATTCATTGTCATAAGTTTGCTGATTCCGACGGGAATTGGATACTTGATTGACGGAGGCCAGGGCGCTTTACTCGGCTTTCTATGGGGTGGACTGGTGCGCGTGTTTCTGACGCACCACAACACTTGGTCCATTAATTCGATTTGCCATGTGTTCGGCCGTCGTGATTTTCAATCCCACGATCATTCGACAAACAATCTGATCTGTGGTGTTTTGGCGTGCGGCGAAGGCTGGCACAACAATCATCATGCGTTTCCGTCGTCAGCACGACACGGGTTGCAATGGTGGCAGTTTGATTTGAGCTGGCTGATCATCAAGGCCATGGAAAAATGCGGCTTGGCCTGGAACATCAAATTGCCCAGCGCGCGGGCGATGGAAGCCAAACGGCTCTCCTGAGATTCGCGATCCAAGGTGCGTCCGATGGGGCATCCAACAAATCAGAAAAGATCACTCGTATTTCTGCGCGAGATCCGTCTCGATCAGCATGACTTGGTGGTCAAATAACCGGTCGGGACAAAAAACGACGTCAACATGGCTCGTTAACATGGCCTTAATGGTCTTTTCATGCTGTTTTAACCTCCCGGTTGTTGATAAGATCGGATAGACGACTGCCAACTCGTTCCCTTGTGGTCCGTTTGGCGTCTTGTCTGTCCAACTCCCTCTGAACAACACGGTGACCCGAGTGATCCGCTACTTTGGTCAATCTTCTCAGTGGCGATGGTCCGCCGGGATCACCCGGTCGGCCGCGACATGCGTAATTAGCTGGGTTGTCGTGCTGGCGTTGATCAATCGAGGCCAGGCTTGCCAGCAGGATCAAGCAGACCCGAATCTGGAAGTATCAGCTGCCCAAATCCAGGCGTTCGTCAGTCAGCTTGGATCCGACGATTTCAAGCTCCGCGAGTTGGCCGCTGCTGAATTATTGAAAATTGGCGGGGCGGCAATCGAACCCGTCCGCGCAGCCCAGGCGTCTGGAAATAGCGAAATCCGGTTTCGCGCGTACCGCCTTTTGCCTCAACTCAAACGGGCCGCGGCATCGGCACGATTCCGAGATTTCATCCAGGACGGGATCGCGCAACCCTCCGAATTCTTTGCGATGTGGAAGGAATTTTCGGCAATCGTGGGTACGGACCAGTTGTCTCGCGAGCTGTATGGCTCGGTCCACAATGCATCACCTCAGCTGTTTGACAACTTTCTGCACGATCCCAATATCGCCCGGATGGAGTATTTCGAATTACTCAACTCATTGAATCGGTCCCGATTTCGTTCATTGAGCGCGGCCGCCGTCTTGTTTCTCGACACCGTGGACTTTGACAGCCAACCAGCTCTCGCAGCATCCAGCGATGCGAACAAGCCTCCGGAAAGAATCTGGACCAATACCGAGACCTTGATTCGAACAGGCGAGTACCTGCGTGGCCCTGGCGCCGTTTCCTTCATCGAAACGAGCGGATATGAAAACCAATTCAGATTGCTCATCGAAAACTGGATTGAATGTCTGCCGAGTAACGACAACCACTTGCTTGAAACGAAGCTGAGCATGATCGAATCCTATCGGCTGATCGACCAGTTGCCGGCGATGATTGAGATGGCCGCAAATGAAGATCAGTCGGTTCAAAATCGTGCCCGGGCCATTGCGATTGTTGCCAGGCTGGGTGGAACGGGAGAAATCAGTTCGTTGCGGCCACTGCTGGAAAATGATTCTTCGGTCGGACATTTCGTCGGCAACCGGGACCAGGCTCAACTGCTCGAAGTGCAACTTCGCGACGTGGCCTTGGCGGCCAGCGTTTATTTAAGCGGACAAAATCTGGAAGACTTTGGTTTCGTGGTCGACTTGCATCGCAAAGGCAATTTTTTGTCGCTTTCACGAGCCGGTTTTGCTTCACAGGAAGAACGAGAACGGTCGTTCCAGAAGTGGCAGCAGCATTATCAAGACTACCTGCAGCTGGACAAATAACCTCGAATTCCGGAATGAGATGTGGCCCATGACAACTTCAAACGCTAAAACGCCAGTCGTCGAGCAGACCCGGGTCAGTAAAGCCGACCGCGGCCGACCGCTGATGAAGGCTTGCTTCCGGGAACTGGTCGCGTTGAATTTCGCGATCGATCCAGCGATTCTTGAACCGCGCGTGCCCAAGGGACTGGAACTGGATTTCTACAAGGACGAAACGTATGTCAGTCTCGTGGCGATGATGCTGCGAGACGTTCGTGTCTATGGAGTCCCGGTGCATATTGCCCGCAGAGTTGGCGAATTCAACCTCCGTTTTTACGTTCGCCGCAAGGTCGCCGAGGGCAAATACCTGAAAGGGAGCTGTTTCCTGAAGGACTATGTTTCGAACCGAACGGTCGCGTGGACGCTCAGCAAACTTTTCCGGGCAGAGTTTTTCCGTAAGCGAATGAAGTGGAGCCTCGAGGGTTTTGACGTCAAGGATGAGAGCGTTTCCCCAAGTGTCGACTATCAATGGGAGATGGAAAAAGATCGGTGGAATCAGATTCGCGTGATCGCGCGCGAGCGGGTGGCCCGCACTGGCCCCGAAACCAAGGTCGGATTCATTCTCAACCATTCGAACATCTACAGTCGCCGCGAGGGAATGACGCTGGAATATCCCGTGGTGCGTCCAAGATGGACTATCTGGAATGCGGGACACGCCAATTTCAGCTGCGATGTCCAACAACTGTTTGGCCCCGAGTTCGTTAAACCGCTGGCGAAAAGGCCCGCATCCGTTTTTCTTGCCAATGGCAGCGAAGTCGTGGTTTATCGGCCAAATATCATTACTTGACGTCAGCCAGGCCTGTCAATTTAGACAAAGGCTTTGATCGATGATCGAAATTGCAATATCATTGCAACGTAAGTAATGAGAATTCATCGATCGCAACAAACCCGAGTTTATCAATGAAAATTCGTTCCCTGTTTCCTTGCCTGATCGCCTTCGTTCTGTTGCTGGCTTGCCAAGCAAGCCAACTGGTGGGTCAAACCGCGGTTGCCGAACCGGAAACGCCTCCGGCTGCCAATGACGATAAGTCGACGTCCGAAGAAACATCTTCGCCAGACGATGCGGACGAGACGACCTCGGCTTCAAAAACTGCTGACAAGAGCCAACCGGCCAACGAAATCAGCCATTTTCTGCGGATCAGTCGCGATCGCGAAAACCGCGCCCTGGCCATGCAGACGTCGGTCACAAGGTATTGGATGACCAACGAACAGGGGGACCGGGTGATGGTCGACCTGATCGGCGTCGTCCACATCGGCGAAAAGGAATATTACGAAAAGTTCAACGAGCTGTTCGAAGGCTATGACACCGTGCTGTACGAACTCGTTGCGCCCGAAGGAACGGTCATTCCGAAGGGCGGACGCGACCCGGACGACGGCGGATTAATGAACCCGATCGCGGCTCTGCAAAAGGGAATGCAAACCACGCTGGGGCTGGAGTTTCAACTCGAACACATTGACTATACAAAGCCCAACTTCGTCCATGCGGATATGTCACCGGAAGAATTTGGTGAGAGCATGAAAAACAACGAAGAGAGCATTTCGAAAATGGTCTTGCGAGCGATGGGCCAAAGTATGGCATTGCAAAGTCGCGGCCGCGGCGGAGACGCCAGCATGTTGCTGGCGCTTTTCTCCAAAAACAAGACGCTTCGATTGCGTCGGGCGATGGCCGAACAGATGCAGAATATGGAGGGCGGCATGGTCATGTTCGAAGGCAAAGACGGCTCGACCATTATCGACCATCGAAACGCCAAAGCGATGGAAGTCCTCGCAACGCGAAATCGCCGATGGCAAAAAGAAGATCGCCGTCTTTTACGGTGCCGGCCACCTACCCGATATGCAGCGCCGACTGACAAGCGATTTCAGGATGAAGCGGGCCGGCCAATTCTGGCTGGATGCCTGGAAGCTGACCAACCGCGAATACCAACGGTAACGTCGTTTAACGGCAGGCCGGCAGGCGAAATGCCTCGCTCCTGTAGGCTGCCACGTGCTTGTATTTGAATCGACGGCATACCGAACGAAGGGTGTTTTCAATGCCACTTTGTCACCCGGTCAATGACCATCGACATGCGAACTCCGTCGTAAACTGTCATTTTGGAAAGACGCCTGCGAATTCTCGCAGGAAAACAGTGCATTTTTCATCGTCGGCAGAGTTCGACCGCTTTGGCACAGTGATTGCTTTCCAAGGTGTCATTCTGGAGTGCGCCTGACAAATGCGCTCACGTTGCAGGTTTTGAACCAGTCATTCATGAAATGACTCGTCAACTTGGCTCCGATACAGGCTGATGCGTCCTGCCAGAAACACGTTTACAAAATTCGGGTATTGGAATCCGGGTGGATTCATTTCAGACCCATAAATAACGAACACTTAGAATTGATGGAGGAATCCGGTGGCAAAACAAATGGTATTTGACGACGCCGCTCGCAAGCCCCTGTTGGCAGGGGTTTCCAAGTTGGCCAGGGCGGTTCGCAGCACTTTGGGGCCTCGTGGCCGCAACGCCATCTTGGATAAAGGCTGGGGCAGCCCCAAGATCACAAAAGACGGCGTGACCGTGGCAGAAGACATCGAGTTGGACGACCCGTTTGAAAATCTGGGCGTGCAGCTGGTCAAAGAAGCCGCCAGTAAAACAAACGACGTGGCCGGCGATGGCACGACAACAGCCACCGTGCTGGCCGAAGCCATCTTTCGCGAAGGCCTCAAAATGATCGCGTCCGGTTATGACCCGATGTCACTGTCGCGCGGCATCTCCAAAGGTTGCGACGCAATCTGTGCAGCGATCGAAAAACAGGCTCAAGAGATCGACGTCAAAAACAAAAAAGAAATCCAGCAAGTTGCGACGATCGCCGGCAATAACGATCCGTCCATCGGCGCCGTGTTGGCAGAAGCGTTCATGAAAGTCGGCAAAGACGGCGTCATTACGGTCGAAGAAGGCCGTGGCGCCGAAACGACCGTCGAAGTCGTCGAAGGCATGCAATTCGATCGTGGTTTCCTGTCTCCCCACTTCGTAACCAACCAGAACGATGTTAGCGTTGAACTCGAAGACTGCTACGTTCTGATCTACGAAGAAAAGATCTCTTCGAACAAATCCATGATTCCGCTGCTGGAAGCCGTCAGCAAATCGAAAAAGCCATTGCTGATCATCGCCGAAGACGTCGAAGGCGAAGCACTTGCGACGCTGGTCGTCAACAAAATGCGTGGCATTCTCCAGGTTTGTGCCGTCAAAGCTCCCGGTTACGGTGATCGCCGCAAAGCGATCATGGGTGACTTGGGCGTGCTGACCGGCGGTCAGGTAATCTTTAAAGACCTGGGAATCGACCTGGAAAGCGTGCAGCTGTCCGATCTCGGTACCGTCAAGAAAGTTCGCATCACCTCCGATGAAACAATCTTCATCAAAGGCGGTGGCAAGAAGGCCGATATCGAAGGCCGCGTGGTCCAGATTCGTCGCGAAATCGAAAACACGACCAGCGACTACGATCGCGAAAAACTTCAGGAACGATTGGCCAAGCTGGCTGGCGGTGTCGCCCAAATCAATGTCGGTGCCGTTACTGAAACCGAAATGAAAGAACGAAAGGAACTGCTCGAAGACGCCAAGAGCGCGACCGCTGCGGCACTCGCGGAAGGCATTGTCGCCGGCGGTGGCGTGGCATTGCTGCGTGCCGAAAAGGCCCTCGACAAGATTGGCGATTTGCCTGGCGACGAAGAATGCCGGTGTTCGCATCATTCGCAACGTCCTCGAATACCCATTGCGGTCGATCGCGAACAACGCCGGCTATGACGGCGGAGTTGTGGTCAACCGCGTCCGCCAGATGAAGGGCAAGTCCGATGGCTTCGATGCCAACACCGGCGAATATTGTGACTTGATCGCGGCAGGAATTATTGACCCGGCCAAGGTCGTTACGACCGCTTTGAAAAACGCGGCCAGTGTTGCCTGCCTGTTGCTCACCACAGAATCCCTGATCGCCGACATTCCGGTCGAAGCTGAAGAAGGCGGAGACCATCACCATGACCACGACATGGGCATGGGTGGCATGGGTGGCATGGGTGGCATGGGAGGCATGGGAGGCATGATGCCTGGGATGATGTAGTCCCTTCATCAAATGCCAGAAGTCAAACCGTTGCCCATCATAAATTGATTTGCAACTTTTCAAATAAACCAACAACCAAACAAATACAGGAAACTACCAATGGCAAAAATCAAAATTCGACCCCTGGATGACCGAGTCGTTGTTCAGCCAATGAGCGCAGAAGAAACAACCGCGGGAGGAATCGTACTTCCCGATTCGGCTCAAGAAAAACCTCTCCGCGGCACCGTTGTCGCCGTCGGACCCGGCAAATTGCTCGACAGTGGCGAACGTGGTGAACTGTGCGTAACCGTCGGTGATGAGGTGATCTTTGGCAAGTACGGCGGAACCGAAATCGAAATCAATGGAACCGACGTGAAGATTCTTCGCGAATCGGACATCCTCGCCAAGGTCGTCTAGTAACTTTCATTCCAGCCGAACCCAAGCGTTCGGATAACTTGAGATAAGGAAACAATATCGTGGCTAAACAACTTCTTTTCGATGATTACGCGCGGGCCCGCATGCTCGCCGGCATCGACAAACTCGCGGATGCGGTGGCGATCACGATGGGACCAACCGGTCGCAATGTGATTATCAACAAATCCTTTGGTGGCCCGACCGTCACCAAGGACGGCATCACCGTCGCCAAAGAAATTGAGTTGGAAGACCGTTTCGAGAACATGGGAGCCAAACTGGTCGTCGAAGTCGCGCAAAAGACTTCTGATCTGGCCGGTGACGGCACCACGACGGCAACGGTTCTGGCTCGCGCAATTTTCAAAGAAGGCCTGCGGAATATCGTGGCTGGTTCCAATCCAACGGCCGTTCGGCGTGGGATCGAAAAGGCTGTCAAAGCAGCGGTCGATCATTTGCACAGCATGGCTAAAAATGTCTCCAACAAGGAACAGGTTGCCAGCGTGGGTGCGATCAGCGCCAACAACGACATGGTCATCGGGGAACTTCTCGCCGAAGCATTGCATCGCGTTGGTCAGGACGGCGTGATCACGGTCGAAGAAGGCCGCACGACCGAGACGAAGGTCGAATACGTCGACGGGATGCAGTTCGACAAGGGCTACATTTCGCCTTATTTCATCAACAACCCTGGTGAAATGAACTGCGAATTTGAAAATTGCCGGGTTTTGATTTTTGAAAAGAAAATCAGCAACATTCGCGATCTTGTTCCGATCCTGGAGAAATCCGGTTCGTCGGGTCAGGCCCTGTTGATTATCGCGGAAGATGTCGATGCGGAAGCCTTGACCTTGTTGGTCGTCAACAAACTCCGCGGAACGCTCAATGTGTGTGCCGTCAAAGCACCCGGCTTTGGTGATCGCCGCAAAGCGATGCTGGGTGACATTGCCACGCTGACCGGCGGCACGCTGATCAGCGAAGACCTCGGTATCCAACTCGAAAACGTTACGCTGGAACAACTCGGTACGGCGAAAAAAGTGTCGGTGGACAAGAGCAGCACGACGATTGTCGAAGGCGGCGGCAAGCGAAAAGACGTGGAAATCCGGATCGATCAGATTCGCAAAATGATCGAGCAATCCGACAGCGACTACGACAAGGAAAAGCTGCAGGAACGGCTGGCCAAACTGACCGGCGGCGTCGCCGTCGTCAGCGTTGGAGCCGAAACTGAAACCGAGATGAAGCAAAAGAAAGCCCGCGTCGAAGACGCCTTGCACGCGACTCGCGCGGCCGTTGAAGAAGGTATTCTTCCCGGCGGTGGCGTGGCCTTGCTACGTTGCAAAGAGGCTGTCGAAGCGGCCAGAAAGAACGCCAAGGGTGACGAGCGAATCGGCATCGACATCGTGTCTGAGCGCTCTGGATGCTCCAATTCGTCAAATTGCCGACAACGGTGGTATTGATGGTTCGGTTGTCGCCGATATCGTCAGTGGCAAACCCACCAACACCGGCTACAACGCTCAAACCCGTGAGTATACCGACCTGATCAAGGCCGGAGTCATTGATCCAGTGAAAGTCGTCCGCACGGCGTTGGCAAATGCTGCCAGCATTGCGGGTCTTTTGCTGACAACCGACGCGATGGTTTCCAATTACGAAGAAGAAGACAAGAAAAACCGCATCGAGGGAGCAATTGCATAGCCAGCATTTGAAAACGCTATCGCAATCAAGCCTCGATTGAGTTTATGTTGTCTTTGGTCTGAAATACCACGAACAACGGGCCACCATCGCTTTGGTGGCTCGTTTCGTATCAGGCCTGACCATCGGCAACCGCAAAATCAACTTGCTCGACCTCTATCGTCATGTTTGCTTGAACCTAACTAGTCGCTTACCTCGCACGTCTCGAACTCATGTCAAAACGCGATTTTTACGAAGTTCTCGGCGTTGATCGAAACGCTTCAGATCGCGATATCGCCAAAGCCTATCGCAAACTGGCAGTTCAGTTTCATCCGGATTCGAATCCCAACGATGCCGAGGCCAGTAAGCAATTCAAGGAATCGGCCGAAGCCTATGAAGTCCTGTCGGATGCCGAGAAACGGGCGCGATACGACCGTTACGGACATGCCGGACTCGAGGGCAACGCGGGTTTCAGTTCAGCCGAGGACATTTTTGCCGCGTTCGGCGAGATGTTCGGCGGCGGCATGTTTGGAGACATGTTTGGGCGTGGAGGACGCCGCGGTCCCCGTCGCGGATCGGATGTTCGCGTCGATGTAAAATTGACGCTGGAAGAAGCAGCCAAAGGGGTTCACAAGACAATTCGCTTTGAACGTTCCCAGGCCTGCGAAACTTGCCAGGCCACGGGCAGCAAACCCGGCACCAATGCCGAAACCTGCCAACAATGCGGCGGTCAGGGAAAAGTCCTGCAATCGGCCGGTATTTTGCGGGTACAAACAACTTGCCCCGTTTGTCGCGGCCAGGGAAAGATCATCGTCCATCCTTGCGATGACTGCCGCGGACGCGGCTATGTGGCGAAACAGGTCGAACTGGATGTTTCCATTCCGGCTGGCGTCGATGATGGAATGCGTGTGCGTTTGACGGGTGAAGGCCAACCCAGCCCGGACGGTGGACCCAACGGTGATTGCTACTGCTTTATTTCCGTTCGCCGACACAAACTGTTTCACCGGGATGGCCAAAACCTGATTTTGCAAATGCCGATTTCCTATACCCAGGCCGCGTTGGGTGCAGAAATCGAAGTTCCCACGCTCAACGGCCCCGATAAATTGACGATTCCGCGCGGGTCGCAGTCGGGAGAAGTATTCAAACTGCGCGGACAAGGCATGCCCCACCCCCAGGGTGGGACGACCGGTGACTTGTTGGTTCAAACTTTCATTGAAACACCCAAACGTGTTTCCGCCGAGCAGGAAGAACTGCTCCGCAAGTTGGCGGATCTGGAACACAAGGACGTTTTGCCGCAACGCAAGAATTTTCTCAAACGTTTAAAGGAATATTTCGCAACCGCAGAGGAATGAACATCAGACACAAACCAAATCGCACTTAGCAACTGATTTACCATGAGCAATTCCGACAACAAAAACCAGGAAGCAGTTGAAGAACTGATCGCAGCGATGAACGAACAAAATGAAATCGACGGCACGGCCGAACCGATCCCGGCATTGCAACCGGTCGACCAGATCGAGCAATTGCAACAGCAACTTGCCGAGGCTGAAAAACGGACGTTGCTCGCCCAGGCCGACCTGGAGAATTTTCGCCGGCGAACTCGGCGCGACATGCAGGACCAGCTGCGGTACGCTTCGCTGCCGCTCATGAACGACCTTCTCGAAGCAGTGGACAATTTGAACCGCGCGATCGACGCTCATGAACAGGATCCGTCATCGCAGGGACTGTTGGAAGGTGTGCGACTGGTCGCGCAACAGATTTCAACGATTCTCGAAAACAATGGCTGCAAGAAAATCGAAGCGGTCGGGCAACCATTCGATCCAAATTTTCATCAGGCTGTGCAGATGCAGCCCAGCGATGAATATCCCGGCCAACACGGTCATGCAGGAACTGCGGACCGGTTTTCAGCTACACGATCGTGTGATCCGACCAGCCCAGGTATTTGTTTCCACAGGCCCCTCCACCTCCCAGGATTAATCAATGCCAACGTATGACTATGAGTGTGACGCCTGCCATCACCAGTGGGAGCTTTTCCAGAAAATCACGGATGATCCCGAAACAAAATGTCCTGCCTGCCGCAAGAAAAAGGCCCGTCGCCTGTTCGGTACCGGAGCCGCCATCATGTTCAAGGGCTCCGGGTTTTACGAAACTGATTACCGCAGCGAGTCCTACAAAAAGGGCGCCGACGCAGCCAAGAAAAAATCCGAATCCGGCGACGCCAAGGCTGGTGATGCAAAGCCCGATGCAAGCAAACCCGCTGCCAAATCCAAGTCAAAGGCTGAGAAGCAGGAGTCTAAGTCGACGACTCCCGAGAAAAAGTCGGATGATTGAGCAATTGTGGCTCAGACCTCCGGGCTGAGGACGTTTTTGACTTTCACCTCGGAGATCCGTGCCAGTTTGTCGTTCGCTGATCCACCGAAACGATCACACACCAATCAGGTGGGTTTGAACGCCTCCCCGGCCCATCCCAGACAACGATAACGGCACTTGCCGATTTTGTTGCCAATTCCTAGACTGGTAGGCTTGCCGCCAAGCGGTTCCCGCCAGCGTAGCTTCAATTGGCAGAGCACCGCATTCGTAATGCGGGGGTTGCGGGTTCGACTCCCGCCGCTGGCTCTTCGAACAATGACCGGCGGCAATGTCACGACCCGGCAAGTCATGTTTGACGCGAAATCCGTTTCGGAAACACTATCTTCGGAGTTGCCTTTATGGCTCAGATCCCAACATCAGAAGTTGAATTAAAAGACGTCCTGCTATCCAACAGTTCATTCGGACCGGGCGAAATTTCGTTTGTTGCCAAACGCATCAGCAACGACTACACCCAGTTCCCTGTTCTCCGGGAAGTCACTCAAGAACTGGAAAACCAGATCAACAGGTCGCCTGCAAGTTCCGTGCGGCTGGGTGTCTGTCAGTACTTGCTCGGACGGTATCGTGACGCGATTCAGACCCTGGAAAACGCCGACGGAGGCGCTTGGCGCAGTTCTATCAGGGCAAATCACATTTCGCGACCGGAAATTATCCAGCGGGCGATTGAATGTTACACCGCGGCCCGGACCGCCGGCTATGACAAAGACCATGTGCGGACTGGCCATTTCCGAAGCCAAACGACTGGCATCCGATCTGCAAGGCGCGATGGAAATTCTTGACAACATGTTTGGCCCGATCGAACAGACGGCAGAATACCTTTATCAGCGGGGAGCGACGATTGCCGCCATGGGCAACAACCCTGACGAGGTGATCAAACTTTATGAGCGTGCCGTCGAACTTGACGACAATCATCCCGGTGCCTTGTTTGGTCTGGGGCTGGAAAACGATCGCCGTGGAAACGATGAAAAGGCAATTGAGCTATACCAGCGTGCCGCCGCCGTTTTCCCGGCCAACGTGGGATCGCTGTTGAACCTTGGCTTGCTGTACGAGGACCACGATCAGTACGAACGAGCGGCCCGCTGCTACGACCGCGTCCTCGAATCGTACCCGACGAATTCCAAAGCACTGCTGTTTCGCCGCGATGCGGTGGCCTCGATGGACGAACATTACGATCACGACCGCGAAAAGCAAAAGCAGGCGATTGCCGGCGTGATGGGGATTTCGATTTCGCAGTTTGAACTGTCCGTGCGCAGCCGTAATTGTCTGCAAAAGATGGGTATCTCGACGCTCGGCGACTTGACGAAAGTTTCCGAAAACGAATTGCTCAACAGCAAGAATTTTGGCGAAACGTCACTGGTTGAAATTCGCGAGATGATGGCCAACAAGGGATTGATGATCGGTCAATTTGCCTATGCCAAAGAAGAAGAAGTCGAACCGGTTGACCTCAGCCACCTGTCGCCCGACGAACAGGCTTTGCTGGACCGCCCCATGTCGGACCTGAATCTGTCCGTTCGTGCCCGCAAATGCATGACGCGATTGGGACTCACGTCGATTGGCGAACTGGTTCGCAAATCAGCCGACGATCTGCTCGAATGCAAAAACTTTGGCGTCACCAGCCTGACGGAAGTTCGTGAAAAACTGACTCAAGTCGGGCTTAAACTCCGCGGCGAGTAATCTTTTCTCTCTAGGAATCTACAACGAGTTCCCTGGCGGCGTTGGGCCCGAGGGAACTTTTTTTTACCCGGGTCTTCAAATCGGCGAATGGCACAAATTGAACAAGCCCGGTTTCCAATTCGAACTGCTTCACATTGATAAACATTGCGGCGCACGACTGGGACGTTTAACCACACCGCGCGGCGTCATTGACTTGCCGACGTTCATGCCGGTCGGAACTTGCGGTACCGTCAAGGGCGTCACGACCGATCAGGTGCTGGCAACCGGGGCGCAAATCATTTTGGGAAACACCTATCACCTGGCGCTGCGTCCCGGATCGGATGTCGTACGCCAACTTGGTGGATTGCACCAGTTCATGGGATGGCCGCTGCCAATCCTGACCGACAGCGGCGGCTTTCAACTGTTCAGTCTGGCCAGGTTGACCAAGATCACCGAAACCGGGGCGACGTTTCAATCCCACATCGATGGCAGCCAGCTTGAACTGACACCCGAGCGCTCTGTTGAAATCCAGCAGGAACTGGGTTCGGACATTGCGATGGTCCTGGATCACGTGATCCAGTTGCCCGCCAGTCAATCCGATGTGGAGGAGGCCAATGCCCGCACCATTCGCTGGGCCAAGCGATGTCGCGATGCCCACAATTTGGCGGAACAGATTCAGTTTGGCATCGTGCAAGGCGGGCTGGATCCGACGCTGAGACTCGCTTGCGCAGAACAATTGACGGAGCTGGATTTTGCCGGTTATGCGATTGGCGGGTTGAGCGTCGGTGAACCGCCGCCGGACATGTACCGGGTCCTCGATGTGACGTGTCCCGCTTTGCCCGCCGACAAGCCGCGTTATTTGATGGGTGTGGGGACACCGGTGGATCTGCTGGAAGCGATCCGGCGGGGCGTCGACATGTTCGATTGTGTCATGCCCACCCGCAATGGTCGCAATGCGATGGCGTTCACGGACGAGGGGCATCTGAAGCTTCGCAATCGGGTCCACCAACTCGATTCGCGGCCGCTGCAGGCGGATATCAACACCCGCTTCTCCAGCTTGAGCCGCGCCTACATTCGCCATTTGTTCATGGCCAAAGAGATGTTGGGGCCGATTTTGCTGTCGATCCACAATCTGGCCTATTATCAGCGATTGATGCGCCAGGCGCGAGAAGCGATCGCAGCCGATTCTTTTCTGGAGTTTTATCGGCTGCGAATGCAGGGATGGGACAAAAACAGGGTCGATTCCCCGGATTGAGAGACACATGGCCTTGTTGATTGGAGGGGTAAATTTTATGATTATGCGGAGGTTTTTAACGTCGCAAGTCGTCGATTGGCTTTGAAAAAACGATCGCTCGGCTGCGTTTAATTCGCGATAGATCGTCGGGTTCCACGGTTCAGTTCATCCCGCCGCAGTTGTTCATGCGGGACGTCGCTGTGGACAGGCAAATTCGCGGTCGAGGTTCAGGAATACAAATGCTACCGCTTTACAATGTTTGCTGGTTGCTGTTGGTGCAAATCACGCCCGGCGCGTCACCCGCCGAAGGTGCGGCTGATGCTGCGGGCGAAGCAGCAAAGAAACCGGGGATGTTCGATACCCTGACTTTCTTTTTGCCAGCCATGATGATCGTGATGGTATTGTACTTCCTGATGATGGGTCGACCGCAGGACAAAGGACAAGTCAAAGGATCAAATCCTGAACGATTGGCAAAACTCAAGAAGAATGATCGAGTTGTCACGGCGGGGGGAATTATCGGTACCGTGGTGAACATGCGCGATGATGTCGATCATCTCACCATTCGTGTCGATGAATCAACCGGTTCCAAAATTCAGGTCTTGAAGCAATCTATTGTTCGCGTGTTAAACGACGACGAAAAAGACGCCTAGCAGTTGGATTCGTTGATCGTTATCCAAATACCGCCGCCTTGCTCGCGGTTTTGCTTGGATACGAAATGAATTCGTATTGGTTAATTATGAACGCGAAAAACACCCATTTATTTTTCAGGATTGGCTCAAATGTTTGAGTTTGCTTCCCATTTTAATTTCTTGCCGGGCGTAAGTAGCTTACTGGCCCAGGCCGCTACGGACGCCGAGCCCGTGACGCCGTTCTTCAAATCCGGCACGTTCATGTTCATCTGTTTGCTGGCACTGCTGTTCCTCAGCTGGTTTGTTGCCAAGACCATTGCCGCCAGCCTGCGCATGAAAGAGTACTCCGGCCGCATCGGCGTGATTTTGACCGCGATTGTGCTCAGTGCCTTGCTGGTCTATTTCAAGTGGCCACCCACGTTCGGCGTTGACCTCAAAGGTGGCATGAACTTGATCGGGTCACTCAACATGGAGGAGTTCCAGAACCTGGATCCTGGCGCCAAGCCGCCGGAAGCAAAAGACCTGATCCCCAACCTGCTCAAACGTGTCGATCCCTCGGGTACCCGCGAGATCATGATTCGCCCTCTCGGTGCGGACAAAATTGAAGTCACCATCCCCTCGGTAGGTTCGGAGGAAGCCGATGCGATTTGGGACCGCCTCGCGAAAGCGGGTCACTTGCAGTTCCGCATCGTGGCTTCCGAAGCGTTGCCGCTGCATGCCAAGGCCATCCAACTCGCCCGCCAGGCGTGTGAGGCTGGCAGCCAGTCCCGAATCGTCGAAGAAGAGGCGCCAACGGCGGCAAGACCATCGTCGCCCGCTGGTACGGGATTGCGCGAGAAGACGTCGAAGGGAAAGTTCAGCCGGGCGACCTGCTCGGATTCAAATTTGTCCCCTCCCGCGGCAACCTGGTTCGCGACAGTCGCTCCAATCAAATCATTGATTTGGAAACGATTGACCTTGGTATGGACCCGGAACAGGCAGGCAAGATGTTGGCGCGCTGGTGCGAAAAAAACAATGTGAATCCGCAGATCCTGATGATGGAACCGGAAGGCGACGACACCAACGTCGAGGGTCGACACATTGCCCAGGTGCGGTCGGATATGGATGAATACGGCCGACCCTGCATTTCATTCAACATGAATACCGAAGGCGGACAAAGGATGGGTTTGTTCACCCAGTTGAACAAGCCGGACAACTCGGGAAGACGCTTGATGGGAATTGTCCTCGATGGACAGCTTCACACGGCGCCCTCGATCGAAGAACCCATTTTCGACCGCGGCCGGATAACGGGCAGTTTCACGCAAAAAGAGGTTGACGATGTGATCATCAACCTGCGCTCCGGCAAGCTGGAAGTCGCGTTGAACAAAAACCCGATTTCGAAACAGTACATCGAATCAAACCTCGGCGAAGAACTCAAGCAAAAGGGCTTGTTCGCGATTGGCCTTTCCTTCGTCATCGTGCTCGGCTTCATGGCGGTTTACTACCGCTTTGCCGGCCTTGTCGCCTGTTGCGCGCTGTTGCTGAACTTGCTCTTGATCCTGGCCCTGATCATGGCCATCCGGCAACCATTGACCCTCACCGGCCTGGCCGGTTTGGTGTTGACGGTCGGGATGTCGGTCGATGCCAACGTGCTCATTTTTGAACGAATCCGTGAGGAACTTGACCGCGGCTCCGCGTTGCGGATGGCGATCCGTAATGGTTTTGATAAAGCGACCACGACGATTGTGGACGCCAACGTGACGACTTTGATTACCGCGCTGGTACTCTATGTCATCGGAACCGAACAAATCAAAGGTTTTGCGGTGACATTGATCCTGGGTATTTTGATATCCATGTTCACGGCGATTTACTGTGCTCGAACCGTATTTGACATTGCCGAGCGGAAACGCTGGTTGACCCGCATGCAAATGATGCGAATCTTGAGCAAGACCAAATTCGACTTCATCGGTCGCCGGGGAATCGCAGCCGCCTTTTCGCTGACCTTGATTGCAGTTGGCATTGTTGGAATTTGGTCGCTGGGAGACAAGATCCTCAATCACGACCTTCGCGGGGGATCGACAGCCCGCGTTGTCTTTGAAAAATCAATGGAAGTCGAAGCTGTCCGCAATGATTTGGCGAAACAAGATATCAGAGTGAATGATGAGGAGATTGAGTTCACGATTTCCAAAATCCGGGACGACGATTTCCCGGATCGGGTCTTCAAAGTCGACAGCAATATTCCCACCTACGATGGCGCGGGCGACTCGCCCTATGAACAGTTGAGCGACGTCCTGACCCGCGTGTTTGGCAGCCAGCTGACAAAACTTCACGTCCAGGTGGGTGAGACAACTTTGAAGAAAAAGGGGGACAAAGGTCTTGGCTCTCTGAACCGACCGGCGTTGCCCCTCGCGATGAGGGCCTTAACGCTGACCCAGCCGGCGCTGTTGCTGCAGCAGTCGGGCACGCTGACCAACCCGAACCAGGATCCAGTACAGGAAAATCCTGCCACCGAAATACCTGCCACCGAACAACCAGCGGATGAGAAACCGGCGGCTGAAAAATCGGCTGCCGGGGAATCAGAACAAGCGGTGGCACCCGGCGGGGACGCGCCGCAATCCGGCGGGGACTTTGGTCAACCCAAACCAAAAACGCCAGAAAAACTGGTGATTAACGAAAATGAAACGTCTACGAAATTGGTTTTTGATCAGCCGATCGACGGTGACGGATTGACAACATTTTTGATCAATGCGGCGGAAAAGCTTAACCTCGAATTAACCGAAGAACAAATCACGACCGAATCGCCGGACGTGCCGGAAGGCGAATCGCCAACTTCCATCTTGTCCAAAAACTGGACCGTCAAGCTCGATTTGGCCAATGTCGAAGATGCAGAAAAGATCTTCAAAACATGGTCGGACGATTTCAACGGAAAACCCTACTTTCCGACGACCAGCGGTGTTGGTGGTCAGATCGCCCGTGAAACACAATTGCAGGCGCTCGCCGCGATTATTGCCAGTCTGATTGGCATCATCGCCTACGTTTGGATTCGATTCCAGAATGTGGCTTTTGGCTTGGCGGCGGTGGTGGCCTTGATTCACGACGTCTTAATTGTGGTGGGGGCGATTGCGCTCAGCAATTTTGTCGCCGGCTCACTCGGGTTTATCGGAATCGACAACTTCAAGATCAGTCTTCCGGTGGTGGCCGCGTTATTGACCATCATTGGCTACTCACTCAATGATACGATCGTGGTGTTTGACCGGATTCGTGAAGTTCGCGGGAAACGCAGCGAAATTACGGCCGACATGATCAACACCAGCATCTGTCAGACATTGAGCCGCACGATTTTGACGTCATTCACGACGTTTATTGTGGTGTTTATCTTGTATTGGTTTGGTGGCGACGCCATTCACGGATTTGCATTCGCACTGGTCGTCGGCGTCATCATCGGTACCTACAGTTCGATCTTTGTAGCATCCCCCACCTTGTTGTGGTTGATGAACCGGGTCGGCCTCAACCCTGGTACAGCTATCGAAACTTCCAAGTAATTCGTTGCTGACAACGTCTATCAAATGTAACACCGAGTCATTTTGACTCGGTGTTTTTTTTTCAGACACGCAGGGTTCGCCGAACCCCCCATTTTCGCTTCTCGACCCATTACATTCGCGTCGTATACCGCGAAATGCCATGACATCACTTGCGTCTTGAATTTGGAGAGCCGTAGGGGGGCAAGCTCGGGATCACGAATCCTCTCAAATCCAACTGCGCATTCTCGGGCCGGCTCGTCGCTGGTTGGGGTTGAACGACTCGTTGACTATCCGTAAAAGTACCGAGCTATTGCGGGGGAGCACCCTTTACGCTGCCGGGTCGATGAATAAATATCAGCGCGAGCGACGATTCGCGTACTTGTCCCAAATTCCAGTCGCCGATGTTTGCCTTTTGGCCGGCGTAATTCTTGCGCTATTGGCTGGGACGATTCAAAAACACCAAACCGGGAAACTGGACTTCGGCCTGCGGTCCTGCGCCATCAAATCCGGCGAGAAGCACAAGGGCTACGCGTATCGAATTACGCTCGACGATCAGCCTGGCGGCGAATTTGACCCCAGTGCCGCGGTTTGCCTGTTCGAGAACGGCAAACGACTGATCCCAGTCAATACGGTTTTCGAAGTGTTGAATGAAGGCGGCGGACGTTATTTCGCCGGCGCTGAGGGAATTTTTGTTTCCAGCACCGATCATTCGGACGTTGCAAACAACGGGTGTTCCTACCAGGTCATGCAGCCGATTCCGATTCCTGCCGGGATTCAATCGACGGTCTGGATGGTTTCACTGGTTCTTTGCCTGGTTGGCGTAATTGCGTTGTTGGCTCAACGCGTACCGGCCCTGCTTGCCAATCTCCACATTTCGCCAACCACGATCTGGCACGGTCATCGCAAAGCCTTTCAGGCGGCAATGGCAATCAGCGTTTTTTTGGTGGCCTGGATTTTCACTGGAAACCTGATCCGAACACTGGACGTTGATCCGGATGTTGATGCGGTCACAGCCAAAGTTGAATTGGCCTGTGCCTCGGATTCAGGACCGCATGATACGGTTTTTGTCGGGTCCAGTCGCATATTTCGCCACGCCGCGCCGACGAGATTTGATGCCGACATGACACAACTGGGATGGGACGTTTCTTCGTTCAATATTGGCATCCCCGGATTGCAGGTGATTGAAATGCCGAGCGTCTTGCGCAAACTTTTCAAGCAGGATACCAACCACAATATCAAGTTTGTTCTTTTGCAGCTGGAACCATTTGGTGTCGAAATCAGCGAAAAGAATCTGCTCTCCAACCGGAACATCCGGGCGCATGATTTTCGTACATTTTCGCTGCTGGCCCAGCATATTTTTAGCTTGCGTCAACTCCCCGCATCCGAGCGTCTTGCCTTGATTCAACAGCAATTGGCACCCTTTTGGTATCGCCAAAACAACCTGGGAGTCGCGAGTCGTGTATTCCACGGCTGGATTGAGGGCCAAACATCGCGAGTACCGAACTTGAAAAAATTCATGTCCGCCAAACTCGATAACGGCCACCTGGCCATTGACGCCGAGACCAGTGCTCAACTCAAGAAGCGAGCCGAAGTTTTCAGGCTCACTTCGAAACCTGCAAAAGGCAAGTTTCTACCTGCCATTGCCTGTGCCGACGTAACCTCGCCTGCAGCGCTGAAGCTGATTGCAGAAATTGACAAATTGGTGCGCGATCATGGCGCAATTCCGGTATTTGTTGCCAGCCCGCCCAGAGACAGTCCGCAGCTCACCGCAGCCTACAAATCAGGATTAATTCAGCATTTGATTCGGCTGAACGATATCGACAGGTTTCCTGAGCTCTACTTTTACGAGATGTACTTTGACGGAGGGCATTTGAATGGCAAAGGCGCTACGCTATTTACGGCTCACCTGGCCCGGGAGTTTGCGGAAACCATTCAGGCAGGCAATCGCATGGCAAACAGGCCGGGTAACAAAGGAGTGCTGCGTTGATTTTCACCGAGTACCGCTTTCTCACGTTCTTTCTGGTCGTATTCGCAGTCCACTGGTTGTTGCGATCAAGAGATATGCGCAAGATCTGGTTGTTAATGTGCAGCTATTTTTTTTACGCTGCCTGGGACTGGAGATTCCTGTCCCTGATCGTCGCGTCGACTTTGTTCGATTACGTCGTGGGAATACTTATCAAAGCGAAGGAAGGCGACAACCAAAGCCGAAAACGTTTATTGATTGCCAGTATTGTTTTCAATCTGGGAATGCTGGGCGTGTTCAAGTACTTCAATTTCTTCCTGGACTCAGCCATCCTGGGCCTGCAGGGATTGGGATTGGAGCCACATCCGGTCACGTTACAAATCATCCTGCCGGTCGGCATTAGCTTCTACACGTTTCAAACCATGAGCTATACGATCGATGTGTTCAAGCGGGAACTTGAACCGAAGCGAAATCTGCTGGATGTGGCACTCTTTGTTGGATTCTTTCCGCAACTGGTCGCTGGACCTATTGTTCGCGCGATTGACTTCCTGCCTCAACTCAATCAATCGCCCGTGTTTCGGGACATTCGCTGGCGGGCATGCATCGTGTTGTTCTTGATGGGCTTTTTCAAGAAGGCTTGCGTGTCTGATAACATTTCGATTTACATCGAAGCATACTTCTCTCACCCGGAAACCTACGACAGTCTGGCTGCCGTTCTCGGCGTTTTCCTGTATTCCATTCAAATCTATTGTGATTTTTCCGGCTACTCGGACATGGCAATCGCCACCGCGGCCATGCTGGGCTATAACTTTTGCGACAATTTTGCGTTTCCTTATTTTTCAGGCAACATCCAGGACTTTTGGCGCAGGTGGCACATCAGCTTGTCATCGTGGCTGCGAGACTACCTATACATTCCGTTGGGCGGAAGTCGCGGATCCAAGTTGTTTCGATATCGAAACTTGATGCTGACGATGTTGCTCGGTGGCCTGTGGCACGGAGCAGCCTGGCGCTTTGTCATTTGGGGCGGACTGCATGGAGTGGCGTTAGTCGCGCATCGTGAATGGGACCAACGTGTTTCGCACAAATGGCGAACCCATTTTCTTTGGAAGTTGTTCGCGATGGGACTGACGTTTTACTGGATCAGTCTGGCCTGGATCTTTTTCAGAGCCAGCAACATGCAGGATGCACTCGTCATTGCCAAATCGTATTTGGGTGTGAACGCCCTCTCTCATTCTCAACAACAACTCACGGCGCTAAATCCGCAACTTTGGATTCCCATCCTGGTACTTCTGATTGCGCATGTTGCTGCCTGCCGCGGGCTCTTTGATTGGCTGTCACAAAAAAGTCCCGGCTGGGTATTTGCGGCAGGGTTGGGTGTCTTTGTCGCGGTGACAACCGCTTTGATGGCCACCGAAGCCAGCCCCTTCATATACTTTCAATTCTAGTTACCAGCGCATCGCTCTCCACGAAAACTTTCGCTAACCGTAAAAACCGGAAATTTGAAGGTTTCGATGTGACCCAAACAGGGTGAAATTCCGTATATCGGTGCGATCTCCGTGTAATAGTTACACTCTCGGACTTCGCAGGTTTTCACCTCCCCAGGTTCGAATTCGCTCAGTGGAGAAGCTCAAATGAATTCAGTCGCACAAATTGCCATCGGAACGGTTGTCTTGGGAGCCGCTTTTGTCATCGGTAGCCAAATGCGCAGCCAACATGCCAAGTCTGACGTCCAAACCGAACAACCAGATCAGGAGCAACCCGAATTCGTTTGGCAAAAACCGCGCTACGAACCGGTAACTCAACCATCCGAATCGGGCGACGGTCTGATTGTCATGCCCGAGGCCCGGAAACGCATTCCAGCGATCCCAGAACCGGCGAATTTGCCGTTGGCGAAACCTCAGACTGCAGCACTGGATCAGCAACCAAATGCCGCTCGACAGCTTTCCACCAGCCAGCCTGCAGCTCCTCCAACGATCACCAAGACAATTGTCGAACCAGACTTCTCAAAGTTGGCGTCCAGTTTCTTTGAAACAAGCGAAAACCAATCGAAGCTCCCGCAAAACGACAGCGAAAGCATTGCGCCACTGCCGCGTCTGCTTCCCCCACTTCTGAATCAGTCCTCGGCCGAGCCCGCAAACTTGACAACCAAACCGGTCGACAAGATCGTTGATCAATATGATATTGCACCTCGTTCGACTTCATTTCAGACCAACGATTTTGCACCCCAGTTCTTGGCGACCGATCCGCTCGCAGACGACTCGCTGGTGATGGATGAAAATGCTCCGCCGCGACCCGTTGAGGATGCCATCACGATGGATAGCCTGGCGTTTTCGGCGCCGCTTGGAAAGCCACAAGTCGCCCGCAAAATCCCGCTCAATTCCGCGGAACGCTTGACTCCTGAACAGGGGGCGGCCAGCGAAATCCCCGTTTTGATGCCACAGGAAATGAACCTGGCAGCGGACAATGGAATGATTGAGGTCCGTTCGCGGCAGACCAACGGTTTGCGTTTGGAAACCAATCGCTTTATCAGACACCGGTCCAAGCAGGGAGAAACGCTGCAACAGGTCTCGCGCCAATACTACGGCAGACCCGACTTTTATCTGGATATCTACCTGGCCAACCAGGACGTATTGAGAAATCCGGGGAGAATTCCGGAGGGAACTTCGCTGCGAATTCCCGTGTACGATTAACGTGCGGAGTTGAAGAGGACGGGAGGGTCGGGAGTCCTTTTGAAAACAAAGTCCTAGCGCGAGGTTGATTCACAAAAAGAACTCCCGACCCCCTCGGTATGCCTGACCCTTTCGGAATTGCCCCCTTCGCTACTGTCTCGAGCGGTCCTGCCAGGGCATCAGCTCTTTGTTGGCGTACAATTTTTCGTTTACGAATTTGGCGACGTCCTCGAATACGATCTTGTGCTTGGCATCGCGAACGAGACTCGTTCCGTCGAGATTGGTGTTGTAAGGCTCGCGCACCAGCAACATGGTATCATCCAGTTTCGACCGCGGCTTTTCCAACGCCCTGGCAATCGCATTGCCTTCTCGGTCAGCCGTCTCATCTTTCGCCGACCAGGTCACATAGACGGCGATCGGTGTTGCCCCCTTTCCGGTGAACAGGTTGGTCTTCAGGTTTTGAGTCATGCTGAGCCCCATGAACTTTCGTTCCGGGGAAATCATCATGAGGGCTTTCACATCCTGCCCCTGTTTCAGCCCACCCAGTGACGGCCACTGCCAGTCCGCCCAGGCCCACTGGACGGCGGGGACAACGATTTGGCCGACAGCAACGATCGTCAGCATCTCGATATTGAGTTCGCCCAGATTATTTTTCTCCATCAGGAATTTTTTGCACCGTTCAATATCGTTGATGATCAGAGCAGCCTCGTCCTTTTTAAAGTCGGCCGCTTCCAGCGGTTGTTCCGCCCCGACTCGTTCCGTACTTTCGCCATGGCCTCGCAAGTCGGGAACGATGACCGCAAATTTATGATTCTGTTGCAAGTATTCAGCCATCGCCTGCATGTCTTTCCGATTACCCTTCCAGTCATGCAGCAGGATGAACGGGACAGTCGTTTTTGATTTTTCACCCGGATAGTAGGTGCATTTCAGGACAACATTGTCTTTCGTCGTCAGACTTAGGACTTCAGGCGGACCGAGTTCTTCTTCGTCTGCCTGAGTTTTTGCTTGCGGTTGTTGGGCAGCAGCCTGTTGCACAACTTGTCCAGTTCGCAGTCCTTGGGACGTTGGACAGGTCCCCGGGTGGGCCCACGTGCCAGCCGGCCACCCAAGCTGGAAACAGGCCGCGACCATCAACACCAATCTTGTTCTTAACATCGGATAGCTCATTGGTTTTGGACCAAACGCCGACGCGCTGGAAAAGTATGAATTGCTCACAGGAAATACAAATTGCACTCGGGCATCATTTATCGTAGAAGCCCCTTAAATGCAGGTCAACGAAACATTTGCGATTCGGCTGTCGGAATGCTGATTACGGTCAAAAATTGTTGCTGAGGGTGTTGGCAGACGAAGTCAACGGCGTCGTGAAAATTTGGTGTTTTGGCTGGAAAAAAACGATTTGGGTTGCCCGACCAGCCCTTTCGTCCGACAATAGAGATTCTGAACAAGGTACAGCTCTCGCCTGCCGATGGCGATGAGACTCGGGAGCAGGCATTGCACATCAAAGAAATACGTCGCTGGTGGCAGATCAAAACGGGGCGAGTCGATACTCCGCTCGATGGTGATATGCCGTTTTGGATGATCAGCTTTTTCTTCCATGTGGCGTTATTGGTCGCGTTGGCAGCCGTCATTATCCCCAATCCACGATCCAAACAGGTCAGCCTGGTTCTTGACCCGACGCCGGCAGTTGAGGTCGACACCTTGCCTCCCGAAATCGAGTTCGAAGATGACCCCGCTGACGCGATTGGAGCGGACAGCGAATTCAGCTTTCAGATTGCCGCTGACATGGCGCCCGAAATTGATACCAGCGAGGACGCCATTGACATCGATTTGCAGATTGAAGATCGAGGTGAGTTACTGACCGATGACGACTTGTTCGATCCTGCGGCCGAAACAATGTCGACACTTGCGGTGAAGGGATCGGTGGGCCAGTCGGTAACGGGTGCGGCGGGCGCGGTTGATCGAATCACACAGGAGATCATGCATTCGCTGGACGAACGAAAAACGCTCGTCGTGTGGATGTTTGATCAATCGGCCAGTCTGATGCAACAACGCGACGCCATCGCGGCCCGTTTTGATCATGTGTATGAAGAACTCGGGATGTTGGAAGCGGCCGGCAGCCAGGAATTTACCAAGCATCGCGACGTCCCACTGCTCACTCAAATCGTCGCGTTCGGCGAACAAACGACCGTAATGCTTGATGAACCGACCAGTGACGTTGGCCGGTTGAAGGAAGTCGTCGCGGCGATCGATGTGGACCGGAGCGGCATTGAGAATGTTTTTTCAGCTGTCATCCGCGTCGCCGAACTCTACAAACACTTTTATAAAACAGATCCGCGAACAAAAGACCGTTATCGAAACGTGATGATCATCATCGTTTCTGACGAAGCCGGAGATGACGGCGAGCGGATCGATGAATGCGTGCAATTGTGCACCCGATTTGCTACTCCGGTTTTCGTCATCGGCGTCCCGGCTCCATTTGGACGAAAGGAAACCCAGGTCAAATGGGTTGACCCCGACCCGGCGTACGACCAGTCGCCTCAACTTGCGACTGTGACACAGGGCCCGGAATCCATGGCGCTCGAACGCATTCGGCTGGACTTCACCGGCAATTTCGAAGATCTCGACATGATCGATTCTGGTTTCGGACCGTTTAACCTGACCCGACTTTGCTATGAAACAGGCGGAATTTATTTTGCCGTCCACCCAAATCGAACGACAAGTCGTGCCGTGCGAATGTGGGAGACGGCCAATTACTCGGCGTACCTCAGCTACTTTTTTGATCCCAAAGTGATGCGGCCCTACAAACCGGATTACGTATCGCGGGCAACCTATCTCAAGCGATTGGAGGAAAACAAGTCTCGCAGTGCACTCGTGCAGGCCGCCATGTACACGACGACCGGTGTGTTGGATTCACCCCGCCTGAGGTTTCCAAACCTGGACGAAGCAAGTTTTGTTCGCCTCGTATCCACGGCGCAACAAGCTGCCGCCCGGGTTGAGCCGCAGCTCGACAGGCTGTACGAAATCCTGAGGGCAGGGGAGGAGGATCGCAATTCCGAACGGTCTCCCCGGTGGCAAGCCGGTTATGATCTGGCTTACGGGCGCACGATGGCCGCCAAAGTTCGCGCCTCATCGTACAACCAGATGCTGGCGATGGCCAAAACAACTCTCAAATTCACGCCGCCCCAAGACGACGCCACCCCGGCTAATAATACCTGGATACTGAGACCTGACGACAATATCGAAACGGGCAGCCAACAGGAAAAAATGGCTGCCAAGGCGAGGGAAATCTTGCAACGTGTCGTCGATTCCCACCCTGGTACACCGTGGGCGATGTTGGCGGCCCGGGAACTTGAAACACCGATTGGTTGGACCTGGATGGAAGGATACACGCCGCCGCCTGAACCACGAACACCACGTCCCGATAATAACAACAACGTTAATCGGCCGAATCCGCAGCCGCGTGAGAACGCGATGCCCAAAGAAAAGCGCAAACCGCCTCGGCTGTAGTCGAATACCGCGAGTTGGCCGGCAATTGCTTGGGCGCGACGCTGGCTTTACCGCATCATCGAGGCGTCTTCAGCAACGCTCTCCAGCTCGTCAGAATCATAGAATTGACGCGCGATATGTTCCGTGAGTTTCGCCAGGTAAACTGCTTCAAACTGGCGATCGGAAGTTTGAATGGCGGGGCGTCCATTTTGAGGAAACGAGAAATTTTGCGGGCCGTGCACGTAAGCAACCTGGCCGCCCTGCGTAATGTCAAAAACAGTCGCCGTGATGTCCGACTTCCCCTTGTACATGGTCGAACCTTCATGGATCGAATAGGACGCAATCTCAACCGCCAACACGGTGTCGGCTTTTACACCTTTTCCAATTGCGACAAAATCGGTCTCGTTCCAGCCATTGGCATCAACCCACCGCTCGATATCGCGAGGCGGGACCACCGTGATGTCCTTGACACTTGCCGCCAACTTCATGCTAACCAATTTGCAAACGTTGTACGTCAACGTATCGGGACCATAGGCGGATGCATCCGAGACGCAGACGACGGCGACTCGTTTGCCTTCCAGTCCATCAAATGCCGCTGGAATCTTATGTCCTTTAATAACGTAGAACAGTTGTGTCAGACCCGACACGCAGCCCGTGGAGAGGACTGCAACCGTGATCAAGCCAACAATCAGGATCCCCGGAAGGACCTTTTTTCTTCTGAATTCAATCATAACCGGGATCCTGGTTCAGATGCATTATTCTGCGCGAGCGGACCTTGCGGAGCGCGGGTTTTGAACGCGCACGATCACAAAGCGTTGCGGAGATTAGAGAGTAGCGGCAGCAAACTCAAGAGCATTTGATTCGTCGACTGATAGCATGCCGAGCTACTTTAATCCTCCAACTGGTACATTTCGGCCTGTCTTTCATCGATTTGAATGCGTCGAATCCCCTGTGCCTTGCCGGAAACCGGGTCGATTTCGATCAGCACACCATTAATTTTGACGTCGTCTTTGGCGACGCTGAAGGGGAGCGGTCGAAACGTGATCGTCGCTTCCATTACTTTTTCAATATCGCGGCCCAAAATGCTATGATGGGGGCCAGTCATGCCGACGTCCGAGATAAAAGCAGTTCCGCCGGGAAAGATTTGTTCGTCGGCCGTTTGCACATGGGTATGAGTTCCGCAAACAGCTGACACGCGGCCATCAAGAAAACGCCCCATCAGGTGTTTATCACTGGTTGCTTCGGCATGAAAGTCGCAAAAGCGGATTTTCACCGAGGGTGGAATCTCGTCCAGAATCCGGTTCGCGGCCATGAAGGGACAATCGACAGGCTTCATGAAAACCCGCCCGATGAGCGAAAAAACCGCGACCTCCTTTCCCGTTTCCGATTTGACGACCGTCCAGGTTTTGCCGGGGGCATCGGCGGGAAAATTGGCTGGTTTGAGAATGTCCGACTGTTGCTCAAGAATGTCGATGATGTCTTTTTTTCGATAGATGTGATCACCCAAGGTGACACAATCGACGCCGGCGGCGATCAGTTTCCGATAAATCGCCGGCGTGATGCCCGATCCGCCGTCGGCGTTTTCGCCATTGGCAATCACGAGGTCAATGGACTCTTCTCGCCGCAATCCGGCCAAGGTGTCGACGACCATATTGACGCCGGGTCTGCCGACGATGTCGCCAATGAACAGGATTCTCACGTTAGCGCTTTCTATTGATAAAGGGGCAATCGGAATCTCGGCGGCGGGTCGCTGGAGGCCCCTTTTGTTTCCGTGTTACTTGGCGATTTCCAGGAATCTGGATTCGCGAATGACGGTTACTTTAATCTCGCCCGGATACGTCAGCCTTTCTTCGAAGGCGGAGGCGATGTCGCGACAGATCTTCGCCGCTTTGTTGTCATCGGTGTCTTTGTGCTGGCAATCACTCGCACTTCGCGACCCGCCTGAACTGCAAAGGCGCGTTGCACACCGGCGAACTCTTTGGCGATCGTCTCCAGTTCTTCCATTCGCTTAATATAACGATCAAGCGACTCTCGGCGAGCTCCGGGTCGCGAGGCGCTGCAGGCATCTGCCGTCGCGACAATGACGGTGTAGGGATGTTCCACGACGATGGCATCGTGATGTCCGAGCGCCGCGTGAACGACGTCTTCTTCTTCGCCATGACGACGCAGCAGATCGGCACCAATTTTCGGATGCCCGCCTTCCATGTCGTGATCGGCAGCCTTGCCAATGTCGTGCAGCAGACCGCAACGCTTGGCAAGCTCAGCGTCCAGCCCCATCATTTCGGCCAGCATGCCTGAGAGAAAGGCCACTTCGATGCTGTGTCGCAGCACGTTTTGGCTGTAGCTGGTTCGAAAATGTAACCGCCCCAGGTACTCGATAATTTTTTTGTGCAATCCGTGTACATTCACTTCTTCGACAGCTTCCGCGCCTTTGCGGCGGATGAACGCTTCGATCTCCTGCGTGGTCTCGTTTACAATTTCTTCAATTCGGGTTGGGTGAATGCGACCGTCGGCGATGAGTTTTTCCAGTGATTGCCGAGCGATTTCCCGTCGCACCGGATCAAAGCCGCTGACGATAACGACGCCCGGCGTATCGTCAATAATCACGTCGACCCCGGTTTCTTTCTCGAACGAGCGAATATTGCGACCCTCGCGACCGATGATCCGCCCCTTCATATCGTCGTTGGGGATATCGACAGTGCTGGTCGTGGCATCCGCAGTGTGGGCTGCCGCAAACCGTTGAGTTGCCATCAGCAGGATTTCGCGGGCCTTTTCATCACATACTTCCTGCATCTTCTTTTCGTGCTTGATAATCCGGCTGCCGACTTCGTTGGTCAGCTCGTCTTCCAGCAGCTTGAGCAGTCGTTTCGTCGCCTCTTCCTTGCTGAGCCCGGTGAGTTCGTGCAGTTTTTTCCTCTGCTTTTCAAAGATCTCGTGCAGATCCCGTTCGTGTTGACCAGCTTGTTCCAGTTTGATTTTCAGTCGGTTTTGGGTCGCCTCGATATACCCCTCTTGCTTGACCAGGTCGTCGGCTTTTTGGTCCAGCTTCGATTGGCGACGATCCAACTTCCGCTCGCGCTGATGCATTTCTTCTTGAAGCTTGTTGAGATTCCGCTCGACCTCGGCCGTCCGGGTCAACTCGATTTCTTTGGCTTTGGCTTCGGCCTCTCTCCGCTTGAGATCCGCATCGCGGTTGGCATTTTCAAGAATCTGGTCGGCTTGAGCCTTCGCTCCTCGTCGCACCATCATCGAATAGAGTGCCAGCCCGCCGCCGCCAAGCACGAGACCCACCACCCCACCGATCAAAAGATCAATTGTGTTCATCGCTGTCGCTCCTTATCAGGAGTGACGGCAAGCTCGCGGCTTTTCGGAAAACCAAAACAGCAGGACATTCGTGGAGATTGCAAACCATCTGCGGTTTACAACTGAATCCGACGGCGATTTGGCCATCCCCACAAACTTTTTGCAAAATTCTGACCCCGGCTTCGCCAAGTTGGCCTGACAGCCGAGTTTCTCGATTTGCAACACCCAAAAGGACTGACCTCGTGAGTGCCATGGTGTCTGCCTGAACAGGCATTGTGCACCACCATGAGATTTCCCCAACGATTAATGGCAGCCGCGCATGTCATTCTCGATTCGTCTGCCGAACCTTGAACGTTGCGGGACAAGACAACAGGTGCCAGCCTCAAAGCTGGGACCGATGTCCCGATTCCAATTCGGGCAAATGTCCGAATCAACACGTGCAGGATGTAATTCAAAAGGCAATAAATCAGATCCATTTGTCTGCCGCAATTGCTGGGGTTGGAGTCAAAAATTTACCAACCTGTTTCTTTGTTTTAGGCTAAGCCGAAAAGTTTTACCGCGAATCGCTTGTGTCACTTTTTGTGCTGTTAAAATTACGCCCAGAACAGGCTTGCACCTGTTCCTATCGCCAAGTCTAACAGACCTTCCTCGAAGTTCAATCGAAGACCCCCAATTTAGACAAACCGCCCCTGCACTGACCGTCAGTACGCATGCTCGAAAGCCCGCTCCAATCTGAATTCTCGAGAATACGCCGTTCCGTGGTCCGGCAATGGCCTGTGGAAAGGTGGAAATCTGCGTCGACAATCGTCGCCGTTTCCGGTGGCCCCGACAGTGTGGCCATGCTCAGGGTTTTGTGCAGCTTGTTCGCAGAATATGCTCCGGAAAACAAACTTGTTGTTGCCCATATTAACCACAAAACTCAACTTCAACATTCGGACCGGGACGCAGATTTCGTCAAACGGCTTGCCGGGCAACTCGGCATTGCCTGCCACGTCGTCGAACTTGCCCCCAGTGATGAAGACAAACGCCCCTCGGAACAGACTCTTCGCGAGGCCAGATACCGGAGCTTGAAACAGCTCGCGACCACCATCGGGGCCCGTTACATTGCGACCGCCCACAACCGCGACGACCAAATCGAGACGATTCTCTTTCGAATTTTTCGCGGCACCGGCATCCCTGGACTTGCCGGGATCCCACGATTTCGCCCGGTCAACGAACGGTTGACGATCGTTCGCCCGCTACTGGACCATTCACGAGCCGAGATTCTGGATATGCTGACAGAGCTCGACCAGGATTTTTGCGTCGATGCCACCAACGCAACCACCGATTACTCAAGGAACTTCCTGCGCAATGAGGTCATTCCCAAAATCAAAGAGCGATTTGGAGCGACGTTCGAAAATGGGATCCTCGGTTTGGGCAGCCAGGCGCGAAAACCAGATGCTCCTCGATGAGCTTTGTGCGGGCTTCGCCTCGGCAATTCAGCCGAGCACGGATCGAATTGAGGTCGATCGGCGAGCGATGGCTGACCAATCACCGGTACTTGTGCGACATGCCCTCGTAAGTGCCTGGCGTCAACAGGCGTGGCCCCTCCAAAGCATGACGACCGCCCATTGGTCTCGCCTGGCTGATTTTGTTTGCGCAGCGGCTGACTCAAGTCCGTTTGAATTACCGGGAAATATCCGCGTCGAGGCAATTGGCGATCAGGTCGTAATGCGCCGGAAGTCCGAGCCAGAACCAATGACCGATAACCCTCGGTAGACTGGACGATCTCGTAACCTATCTGTTTGTCAAACCACGGAACTCGAATCATCTGCACGACCTCCTTGCGGTGCAACAGGTATGGCCGAGGCAGATCGATGGGCGAGGTGCTGCTCAATCACCTTTTTTGCCCGCAGACAATTCGACCGGTTTGTATCCGCCACGCGATTGGAAATAGACAATCAACCCCAGGTAACCGACAAACATGATCGCAGGAAAAATGGTCATATAGGCCAATGCCCCCTGACTGCTTTGCGCCCTCAGATCCGCGACTTGTTCCGTGGCTGCTGCGCGATCCGACTCGGGTAGCTCGTCAATCAAACCGTTGAGTCCGTCATCCGAAATCGCTTTGTACTTGATCACCTCGTAGATGGAACGATCTTCCAGTACTGAAATTTCGCCGTCCTTGACCAGCCCCGGAACCAGGTCCATGACTTCGACGCTTTTCACGATCGCGGTGTTTTCCTGATCGACCTGCAGCTTGCCAATGTATGGAAATCCCAAAGTGCCGACGGCCAGCATGCCGATGCCGCTGATCGCGTTCAGCGTCAGCGCGCCGCCGCGTGGCGTTTGCTCCGACACGACGCCCAGCATGGTCGGCCAAAAGAAGGTCTTGCCGACAGCGTAAAGCGTCGCGGCGGCAAAGATCATCATCCCCGTCGTAAACGACAAGTGTACAGACCCGCAATGGCCAGCGCCGGAACTTACCAGCAACAGCCCCAGCGGCGATAAAGCATGAATGATCGGCCCGGCAAAAAACCGCAGAATCATCATGATCACCGAGGTGTAAACCAAGACCCAACCCGGATGAAACTTGCCCTTGGCGACGCCTTCCATGATTCCGGTGATCCAGCCGTCGGTTCCAATTTCCGTGGTCGCCAGCGGCATCATGATCAGTACCAGCACGAACATCAACGGACGACCCAAAGTTCGCGTATACATCCCAAAGGCAACTACAATGAAGGCGCCGATCGCCAAGAAGGGAGTGAGTTGCTGCAGCGTCAGCGACTGGCCCGCGTAGAAAAAGTCGGTCAGCTGCAACACGACCAGGATCGCGACAACGGTTGCTCCCATCACGCCAAACTCCTGAAGCATCTCGCGATACGTCACCCCGGCTGACACACGTTCGCTGACCGGGAATCGCACGGGCATCAAGATCACGAGGTAAATGAGTGCCGGGACTGCAATCAGCCCGACTTTGATCCACCAGGGGACCCAGTCGATAAAGATGGTGATGATACCGGCAATGACCAGACCACCCGGCCAGCCGGCATGCAGGATGTTCAGCCACTTGGTTTTCTCGTCGTTGAACATGGTCGCGACGACAGGATTGATGAACGCCTCCACCGTGCCGTTGCCGAGGGCCAGAATCAGGCTGCCCCAGTAAAGCAGGCGATAGGCCGTTTGGATTGACTCGGCGACAATAGACCGCCATGCCCATCACCGTCCAATCGTCTGGCCGACGAAGGCAAAGACCATCGCGAACTTGTAGCCGATCTTGTCGATGATCAGGCTGAAAACGATGATGCTGACCGCAAAAGGCCAAACGCCAATGCCCGCCAGTCGACCGGCTTGTGCCGCGTCGAGATCAAATTGGTCGGCCCAGACATTAATCAGAAACATTCGGCCGACGAATCCAAACGCCGTGGTGATCAGCGCGATGAAGCAACCCCAGAAAACAATCTTCGCATTTCGTGCTTCCGTCATCTTGCATCATGGGGTTAAGGGAGTGAGATCGAATTCACAATTCAACTGTATTTGCAAAGCCAGCTCAGCCACTTCGATGTAAGCGATGCTGACCAGTTTCGACAAGGCTTCGAGTATAACCCCGGATTTAGGGGAGTAAACCTCGCAAAAGCTGCTTTTCGCCATATTTTTGGCAACGCTTTTTGCCTAACCGGCACAGGTTGCGATCCAGAATGAACGCCGCCGAGAGCAACCTTGGTTTGATCAGGGAGCCCGTTTATCGTGGTTGGTCTCATTGACAGATTTCTGTAACATCCCAACCTGAAAAACACCGCTCCTGCGCCCGGATTCAGCTTCGACAAGGAAGTCTTTGCTGCATGACTCGCTACCCCTATCGTTCGACCAAGCCCAAATCAACGCACCGTTTAAGGTCGTGGGTGCTCGGCATTGCCCTGGTTGGATTGGCCGGGGTGCTCGGGGTTCAGCAGCTGCTCAGCGCGCTTCCGAGTCAAATCCAAAGCCGAGCTGCAAAGTCAGTTGAACAATCGCTCAGCCGATTGGGGCTCTCGCGTCGCTGCGGGCTGTCGAGTTCATGGAAGGCAAAGGGTTTCGAATCGATGATTTGCGCGTCGAAAAGCCGGCGACCGACCACCGCACCTCATCGCCGTTTTTTGAAATCTATGAGGGCTTTGTACACGCCCCAACGACGATGGCGAATCTGGTGGCGGGGCAGGTCAACGTTCAGGCGATCGACATTCGAGGTGCAAAACTGACGATCACCCGCTCAGATCGGGCGTGTGGGATTTTGAGGAAATCGTGCAGCAGTTGGCAAGCCATGCAACCGGTTAAGCAACCGGAGATCGCTCTGCGTTTTGTCGAAAGTGAAATCAGGGTTATCGACGGGAGTCAGACGCCTCCGTTTATAGGTTCCTTTCGCGACATCACGCTCGATATCGACCCGGTCGTTCACCAGCAACGAAAACTGCTCCAATTTACGGGGAGCTTTTCGGGGTCGTCACTCGGTCTCGATTTTACGGCTTATCTGGACCCCGCAAAAAAACTCCTTTACGGATATCCGGGCGGACAGGCGAGATTTTCCCGCGACATCCTCAAGTTGTTCCCCAGCAGTTTGTCCAGCTCGGTCGACGACTTGCAGTTGGACGGCATCTTGAGGTTACAGGGATCGGCAGATGGCGACTTGAGCGGCGGCCGATCCGTCCGCTTCGAATTGCAGGGGCAGGTTTGCGAACTCTCGGTGGATGATCGTCGTTTGCCGTTGCCACTTCGAGACTGCATGATTGACTTTGCGGTGCGGAAAACCAACTTGATATCTCTCCGCCACGGGCCAACTGGGGCAGGGTAGTTTCGACGTTTCCTATCGCCAACCCGACTTGCCACGCCTGATCGCTGGTCGGCGGCGGGCAAACTGAATCGGTTTGAGTTTTCGGAAAAGCTGTCGGCTGGATGCCGCCCAGTTGCCGGGGGTTTTGCCGGGATTCAAACCGGCGGACCGTCCGACATCGGTTTCAGATGGCGCAACACGCGGGCGGACTGACTCGCAATATTCCAGTCGCAAATCACCAACATGTCGTTCGAGTTCTGCGAGTTCTCCTACCCGATGAAGAACTGCACAGGACGCGTCAGCCTGGTCGATGAAGACTGCGAATTTGATGTCGAGTCGGTCAACGGTGACAAACGGGTGCGGATCAATGGTCAAGCCCAAAACCCGGCCCCGACGCGACGTACATCGTCGACATTGCGACCGAAGGCGATTTTCCCATCGACGATCGGTTCCTGGCGGCGCATTGAACCCTACCCCAGTGTCAAACACAACGTACTCTCGTTTCGTCCTCTGGGATATTTTAACGGGCGCTGCCGATTCGTAAAAAACCGACCCGACATGGCCGGACCCACCAAATCGATTGACATCCATCTGCGCAACTGCACGGTCAGCATCGTTACTTTGAGTACCCGATCGGAACCGTGAATGGCCTGATCGGGTTCGGGGCGATCAATTCGATTTCGACAATGTTACCGGTGCCAACGGGATGGCAAATATCGTTGCGACGGATCTGGAACCGCCGGACTCGGGATTGGACCTGCGTTTCTGTGCAGCCAGGTCCCCCTCGACGAAAACCTGCAGCAGCCTTGAATCGGAGTATGAGTGAAATCTGGAATGGTTTTCGGCCGCGGAGCAGTCGGTTTTGATAATGCGCGTTGACTTGCAACTGCCGCCCCGATCAAACCGGTTTGTAATGTTACGATGAAGCTGACCTCGCTGCGATTCCCGATGAACGGACGCATCCCACCTCTGGTTTTGATGCGGCGAGCTCAATTTCGATCTACCAGAGATCAGTGGTTTCCTTCCAAATCGGACAGTTGACAGGAAAAGTCAAAATCGGAAATGGCTTGGTAACACTGACAGTGAAAGGCCTGCATCGGCGGACTGAATGGATGGCTTGCCGGCAATGGCGCTTATTCGGAAAAAGACTGGAAAGTCTCATTGAAAAACCTCCTCGTCGGATCGCTGCAAGTAGACGACGAATTGCATGCGGCTTTGCCTCCCTCATTGGCCCCCGCGATCGAGCAGCTGAATTCCGGGGCTGTTGAACGTTGCCGCCGAAATTATGCTCGGGGGGCGTCGGGAACCAGGTCCGGCCAATCTGTAACTCAAATCGTCCAAGCCAGTTTTAATTCCCCGGTTGCGGAATCTTCAATCAGGTGCTGACACACCATCGGATGCGACGACTCAGCTGCTTTGGGATTTGCAATTCGTCATGAATCAATCGGAAATGCAACTTGGCCTGCCAGTCAAATATGTCTCGGGCATGGTTGCCCTGTGCGGCCAATACGAGGGCAAGACGGCCAGTTGCAGCGGGGGAGGTTGCGATCGATTCGCTGACACTCCAGGGCGCACAATACCAACCTCCACGGCCCGATCTGGATCGATGAACAGGTCGTCGCCGCGGGCACCCTGGCCGCGAACGGAATCCGCAAGCCGAGCCTCGACAAATTGTCGGCGATGCGTTCGGCGGCCAAGTCCGGTTTGACGGTCAAAGATGGGCTGACGACGCGGCAGGTTTCTCGTTCAGGCTTCGATTACCGACGGTAATTTGAACGAAGTGGTGACCGAATTTGCCCCGCATCTCGAACAGGTTGACGGGCTCTGTTTCGGTGAGATGCGAATGTCGGGAGGATATTCAGGCGTACATACGTATCGCGGTGAGGGCAAATTGCGACTCAGGGATGCCGACATGTACGAACTTCCCGTGATTCTTCGCTGGTGAAAATTCTCCGCGTTAAAGATGCGAATCGAACCGCTTTTGACAGCAGTGACGTCGATTTTACGATCAACAGTGGTTCGATCGACCTGAATCGAATTGAACTCATCGGCGACGCGTTCAGCCTGATTGGTAACGGCAAAGTCGACTTTAATCATCAGATCGATTTGAATTTTTATTCCATCATGGGACGCGGCCGGTGGTACATCCCGGTGGTCAGCGAACTTTACCGCGCTGGCAGCCAACAAGTTCTCTGGATCAACGTCGACGGAACTTGTGAAAACCCGACGACACATCGTAATGTGCTACCGCAGCTGAACGACACCATCCAAGTATTGCTGCAGCCGCCTCCCAACGCCAACGGCCCACCCGCTTGGGGACCGGCAGACGTTAACCTGGGACCAACACTGACGCGGCCCGCGTACAAATAATCTAACCAGGAAAAAAATATGGATACTGGACCAACTCCAATCACGCCCGGCTGCGCAGGAACGCCACTTTCGCATCAAGCCACCGAATCGCACCGCAACGCAACCGGCGAAGTTGCATCGGTCAGGGCCAAACCCGACGATTCCATTAGCGACACGCTGGAAACAACCGATCGGGAATCCGATGGGCGACAACCAGTGATCCGCCACGAAACATCCCCCCCGCGACCACGATCGACCCGATCAGGGATCCTTGCTGGATCTGTCTGGATAGTGTCACAATGCAGCTCGGCATTTGTGGCACAGACCTCCGGGATGTGGACGTTTGTGGCACCGACCTCCGGGATGTGGACGTTTGTGGCACCGACCTCCGGGATGTGGACGTTTGTGGCACCGACCTCCGGGATGTGGACGTTTGTGGCACAGACCTCCGGGATGTGGACGTTTGTGGCACAGACCTCCGGGATGTGGAAGAGGGGTTTCCCCTTCACGTCTCGGAGATCCGTGCCACAATCGACCAACCACCCTTGTGAACATTGAGATGCAATTCACCAAAATGCATGGCGCCGGCAACGACTACGTCTACGTTGACTGCTTCCAGCAACAACCGCCGACCAACCCGGCCGAAATCGCTCGACAGATCTCCGATCGGCATACCGGAATCGGTGCCGATGGCTTGATCCTGATCTGTCCCTCCAAAATTGCCGACGCCCGAATGAGGATGTTCAATGCGGATGGAAGCGAATCGGAAATGTGTGGAAACGGGATCCGTTGTGTCGCCAAATACCTGGTCGACTACGGAATCTGCGCAACAGAGGCAATAAAAATCGAGACGGGCGCCGGAATCTTGGCATTGGAGGTATTTAAGAAACTCGATAAAGTCCACGAAGTTCGCGTCGACATGGGGGAGCCCATTCTGCAAGCAGAATTGATTCCGACCTTGCTCGAAGGCAACGAAAAATTCCAAAACCGGGTGGTTGACGCACCTCTTGAGGTAGCTGGACATTCGTTTTTGGTGACCAGTGTTTCCATGGGTAATCCGCATTGCGTCATCTACGTGGATGAGGCAACGGATGAACTGGTGCATGGAATTGGACCAAAGATTGAATCGGACGTTCGTTTTCCGGCGCGTAAACGTCGAGTTCGTGGAGTTGGTGTCTTCCAACGAAGTTCGACAACGCACCTGGGAACGTGGCTCCGGTGAAACAATGGCTTGCGGCACCGGCGCCAGTGCCGTTTGTGTGGCGGGTGTTTTGTCGGGTCGAACCGAACGAAAATTGACAAATCATCTCCAGGGAGGAACGCTTTACCTGGAATGGAGTGAAGAAAACAACCACGTATACATGACGGGCCCGGCGGTAGAGGTTTTTACGGGAACTTATCGACTGCGATAGCACCGCGGGCCACGCGAATCACACAAATCAAAGAGACAACATCCAATCAAACTCGAACGTAAGCAAGGAAGCTGACGCCCTGTGACAACCTCTGCCACTCGTCAACAAAAAATCATTGGGCAACTCAATTCGATTGCCATGCCGGCAGCGATGAATCTGCTCAACTTCCGAATTGCGCATTACGACCGGGGCGTGGACCCGGCCCGCCCGGAGTACAACGAACATGTGATTTTCGCTTTTTGGCACGAGTACATCAGCATCGTTCTTCCCCACTGGCGTCGCACGCCGCTGACGATCCTTGTCAGCCAACATCGGGACGGCGAAATTGTCAGCCAGACCGCTGAACACTTTGGATGCAACATCGTCCGCGGAAGCACCTCGCGCGGCGGATCGTCAGCGATTCGCCAGATCAAGAAACATTCGGCTTATTCCAGCATCGCAATTTCTCCTGATGGACCACGGGGACCGCGGCGGGAGATGGCAATGGGGCCGATTTACCTGTCATCCCTGTTGGGAATGGCAATCGTTCCCGTCGGACTGGGGATTGACCGTGCCTGGCGACTTAATACCTGGGATTGATTTGCAATTCCCAAACCGTTTTCGCGCCAGGATGATTTTTGGTCCCAAGATCTACATTCCGCGCAAATGTTCGCGGGAAGAAATGGAATCCAAACGGCAAAGCGTGCAACAGCTGATCAATCAACTCTGTGACACTTGCCAGGATTGGGCTGATTCGGGAAAGAAGATGGCCGGAGAACAGCCTTTTGTGCGGGCTCGACGCTGTGCGAAACTTGTATTTCCGCCAAAACCAATCGCTGCTGTCGATCGCGACAAAACAAACGCCACGCGGTTTGAAGCAGCCTAGGCCGCTTGAGTTAATGGACCCATTGCTTGCTGTGGGCGACGGAAAACCGCAGCGAATTCTGAATAAGTTTGGCCCGCTGATCGTGTAACCGCGTGCCCAACGGGCCGCGCTCGTGCCGTGGAAACTGATCTGGCCTACAATCTGGCCTACAATCATGGCACGACACCGTTCGAGCACGCCCATTTCAACATCACTCGCACAGGCCAATCATGAACGAATCTGCTTCCCGTTTTCGGAAACCCGCGAAAGCCCGCCTGGATCGCTCGCTGGTTACGGCCGTCCTGTTTCTAATGCTGGTTTTGATTTCAAACCGGCCTGTCGACGCGCAGCAAAACGACCAGTGGCCACAATGGCGAGGTCCCTTTGCGACCGGCGTAGCCGACAATGCGGCCGATCCACCGGTATCCTGGAGCGAAACTCAAAATATCAAATGGAAAACAAAGCTGCCTGGACTGGGCCATTCTTCGCCCGTCGTCTGGAATGACCTTGTGTTTTTGACAACCGCGATTCCTGTTGGCGAAAAATTCGCCCCGATCGCAGACAACCGACCCGGTTCACACGACAACGTGCTGGTTTCGCAAAAACATCAATACGTTGTTATGGCGATCGAGCGAACCGAAGGAAAAATTGTCTGGCAAAAAGTTGTCAACGAAAACCTACCTCACGAAGGTGGGCATAACACAGCCAGCCTGGCTTCCGCGTCACCGGTCACCGACGGAAAGCATGTTTACGCATCCTTCGGCTCTCAGGGAATATTTTGCCTTGATATCAAAGGCAATGTCGTTTGGGAAAAACAGCTCGGCAAAATGCATTCCAAGCACGGACACGGTGAAGGCAGCTCGCCCGCGCTGTACCAGGACACGCTGATCATCAATTGGGATCACGAAGGCCAATCGTTTATCCTGGCCCTCAACAAAACCACCGGCGATCAGCTCTGGCGCCAGGACCGCAAGGAAGTCACCTCCTGGGCGTCACCGATTGTCGTCGTGGTCGAAGGTCAACCTCAGGTGATCTTGGCCGGTACCGAGCGAATTCGCGGCTACGACTTGGCCAGCGGCACTCCCATTTGGGAATGTGGCGGTCTGTCAAACAACGTTTGCGCGACCCCGGTCGCCGCGGATGGAATTCTGATTGCTGGCAGCAGCTATGATGTTCGCGCGATGTTAGCCATTGAATTGGCGGGAGCCACTGGCGATATCACGGGAACCGACCAAGTCCTGTGGAGCACGACGCAGCGGACTCCTTATGTGCCCTCGCCGCTGCTGTACCGCGGCAAAGTTTATTTCCTCCGGCATTACCAGGGTATCTTGACGCAACTCGATGCGAGAACCGGCGCTGAGGAAATCGGGCCGTTTCGCATCAACGGAATTCGCGACGTGTATGCTTCGCCCGCTGCTGCCGCCGACAGGATTTACATCACCGATCGAGAAGGCGTCACGATTGTGCTCAGCCATTCGGAGATGCCACGGATGTTATCTGCCAACCGGTTAGATGACCGTTTCAGTGCCTCACCTGCCATCGTCGGTAAAGAACTGTTTCTGCGCGGCGAACAATTCCTGTATTGCCTCGCCAACCAGGAATAGCATTTCAACTGGGGTCACCTTTCCCTCTGGAGGGTGGGCAGTTTATTTGGTTGGTTTTTCTTTGGGTTTCCAGTGCCAGCCAACGTTATGTAGTCCACGATCGTGGTCCACGATCCGGGCTTGTCCCGATCGAGACCTGTTCACTACCAGATTGAATCCACAACAATCCACATCACTGCCCGGCTTGCCCGGGTAGGATGATGTTCACTTGTTCACCAGCAGACCCTTGAGAAACATCGCTCCACGCAGGCAAGCTGCGATGGTGGCGGTATGATCGTCACTCAAATCTGGTTATGAACACTGCTCCATGCAGGCAAGCTGCAAGGTGGCAGAGAATCATTAAATCCCTGGCCCACAAACACTTAAAAACTGCACGACCTTTCTGGGAGAGGTCGCCGTCTCAGCAGCGGGTGAGGGAACTTCTCACCGAGTCACCGGTAATTTCCCAACCGCGGCAACAGTCGCCGGTCGTCTGGATGGGCGACCTTGGTTCCGAGGGTTTGCATCCCGAACCCGACAACTCCCACGAGGCTAAACGCAACCGCGACTGCCAAACGGGCCAATCTCAACGCGCAAAACACAATTGCAACGACCGCCGAAAAAAGTTGAACGACAGCCCAACGAATCCGGTGAATCGTGGTTTGCGGTCCGTCCTGCAGTTCTTGCATGCAGTGCGGGCAACAGCCGGCCATGGGTTTGTTCGGAACGCGGTGTTCAATCCAGGCGGCCCGAGGGATGGGACCAAAATCCGAGTGGTCGGGTCGATTCAGGTTTCGAAATCCAGTTTGATGAATCGCGGCTTGTGACATTACGATAACTCCCATTTATTTCTGCAGAAAACAAAACGGATGGGGTTCTTTCGCTCCGGCGCCGCAGGTCTTGGCGAAATGTTGGAATATTTTTGATAATCGCAGCCAATCGCCTGTCGAGCAAAACACGTCGCAAATGCGCGGGAAATCCTGTGGATAACGCCGAGAATCGAATCTCCCTTCAAGGCAGCCTACGGAGAAATCATTTTTCCAGCCAAATCCCCCCAGATTCTCTTTTTTTGTGAAACGAATCCTCGTAAAAGACGTTTAAAGTCTTGAAGCAATCTCTTATCCACTTCCAAATCTGGAGAAGCAATGTTTGGAGTCCTCGAACTCGTCATTTTGGCAGGCATCTTTTGCCTCGGCATCGCCGGTTATGGTTTTGTCCGTAACGTCGTATTTAACAAATAGCTTTCATTTTCAAACTTGAAGCAACGCTCGCGAACGACTGAAAGACAGTCGTTTGCGGGCTTTTTTGTTCGCATTCCACTTTATCGAAGATTTTTCCATCATTTGGGAAATTGCGCTTGAATTGGTCCTTGCCGTCGATATAGTGTCGGCATAGGGATTTGTGCCGCTTGCAGCCTGTTACTGCTAAAGAGCCTTCACGATTGACGCTGTGTTTGTTGTCCTCCTCCAATCAATCACGCGCGTTTTCTGCAGGTGTTCTTGCTGACCCGGCACAATTCCCTTTTTTGAAACAAGGCAATTTGTGGAGCAAATGGAACATGCTTTTGACAAACGCTGACCGCCAACGTCTCGCCGAGGCGAATCAAATCGTCAACAATTTCTCCCAACCCTCAGAGCCATTGAAACAATCGTCAACCCTTCAACCCGGGCCCGGCTTTTCGACGCTGGCTGTTCATGCCGGCGAAGCCCGACAAAAGGGCTTCAACTCGCTCACCGATCCCATTGTCTGTGCATCCACGTTCACGTTTTCTGACACGCAAGCAATTATCGACTTCATTGAACAAAAACAGGATCGTGGCGAGTATGGTCGTTACGGCGTGCCGGGCGAAAAAGTCGTCGAACGAAAATTGGCGGCGCTGGAAGGGGCGGAAGACGGCGTACTGTTTTCCAGCGGCATGGCGGCGCTCGTTGGCCTGCTCAACGCCAAATTGAGGTCCGGCGACGAAGTGATCTTTTTTGATGAGTGTTACCATCGCTCGCGCCAATATTGTGCCAAGCAGCTTTCACGGTTCGGAGTCGTGACGCGCCAGGTCAAAACGGGTGACTACGCTGCGATGGAAGCTGCCATTAATAACAATACAAAACTGCTCATCAGCGAATCGCCGACCAATCCCCACCTGAGCATCATCGACCTCGAGCGATTTGCCGCGATCGGCCGGCAATACCAGATTGAAACGCTGATTGATGCCACGCTGGCGACGCCCTACAACGTGCAACCGATCCAATGCGGCGTCGATTACGTCTTGCACTCGGCTACCAAGTACTTTGGCGGGCATAACGACTTGCTGGCCGGGATTGTGCTCGGATGCCGTGAAAAACTAGTCGAAATCCGCGAGTTGCGGGGAGTCATGGGGTCCGTAAATTCGCCGCACAACTGTTACCTGCTGGAACGTGGACTGAAAACTTTTGAGCTTCGCATGCAGCGGCATAATGAAAACGGTCAAGCCATCGCCGAATTTCTCGAAGCCGATCCGCGCATCGCAAAAGTTCTCTATCCGGGCCTCGAATCGCATCCCTATCATGAAATTGCCCGCAGCACCATGCGCGGGTTCGGCGGGCTGATTACCTTCGAAGTCAAAAACGCGGACTGGAAACAGACGGCCGCGGTGGTGGATCAAACCAAACTCTGTCGCATCGCGCCGAGTCTCGGTGGCGTCGAAACGCTGATCGAACAACCGCTGGTGATGAGCTATTTTTCATGCACTCCAGCAGAGCGTGCCTCGTTTGGCATCAAGGACAACATGATTCGTCTGGCCTGCGGGATCGAAAATTCCGCCGACATCATCGCCGATCTGGCGCAGGCGCTGGACGTGTTGCATTAAATTCGACAGGTTTCGAATTTGACTGGGCCATCCGGAAACTGGATGACCGCTTTTTCGCCGCTTGGCTGGTCGCCAAAGAAATCCACGTGTATCGTGCGTTTACGCACAGTGTCCATTTGTTCCGAGTGCTGGAACCTGGCGAGGCGACTCGAAAACTGCCGTTTACACCTGTCGATCGGGGCCACGAGCAAGGATGGTGCGAAATTTGCATATTCCGCCGCGAGATGATAGTTGCCTTCATTTGAAAAAGTTCAAGGGGAGTTAGCCGTCGCAACTCCAATTTGATTTTCGACACGCAGCCGTTTCAGAGGGAGCTTGCTCAATGGTGCAACTAGCGATAATCATGGGAACGATTGTGATGTCAGCCCAATTGGGGTCCGCCGGTGATCCGTCAAACTCGATCACAGAATCGGCCCAGGAGCGCGACGCCCGCATGTCCTGGTGGCGCGAGGCGCGTTTCGGAATGTTCGTCCACTGGGGACTGTATTCGGGCCTGGCCGGGACCTGGAAAGACCAGAAGGTCGCAGATCAGGGTGGCATGGAGTGGATCCAGCAGCAGGTACAAGCCGACACGTGGGAGTATGCGCACGAAGCAGTCCCACATTTTCGCCCCACCGAGGATTTTGCCAAGCAATGGGCCAAGCTGGCCCGGCAAGCGGGTTGCCGCTACGTGGTATTCACGACAAAACACCACGAAGGCTTCAACCTCCACGATTCGAGCGTTACGACGTACGACGCGAAAGATCTGGTCAAGCGCGATCTTTGCCAGGAAATTACGGACGCCTGCAAGGCGGAGGGATTGAAGGTTGGCTTTTATCATTCGGTGATCGACTGGCATCACCCGCAGTACGATTATGAAGCCGCCGGGCTCCTGCCGCATCCACTTAAGGGCAAGCCGTCGCCCAACGGTCCTCGCAACCACAAGCTCTATGTCGACTACCTCCATCACCAGGCCGAAGAACTCATGACCAACTATGGCACGGTGGACATCATCTGGTGGGACTATTCAAAAACAGGCGCCGAAGGAACTTTCTGGCGGGCGGATGAACTGATGACCATGGTTCGCAAGCACCAACCCTACATCATCAGCAATAACCGCTTGTACCACATCACGTCCATCGAGGAATCTGCGGACAGCGACCGGCTCAAGGCCTGGAAACCCGAGCAGGGCGACTTTACCACGCCGGAACAACGCATTCCCGATACCGGGGTCCCCGGCGTCGACTGGGAAGTCTGCATGACCATGAACACGACATGGGGTTACAGCGAACACGATCACCAGTGGAAGTCGGACGAGAACCTGATCCGCAACCTGGTTGATATCGTGTCCAAGGGCGGCAATTATCTGCTCAACATCGGGCCCAGGGGGGACGGCAGTATCCCGGAAGAGAGCTTGAAATCGATGGCTGCCATTGGCCGCTGGATGGAAGTCAACGGCGATAGCATTTACGGCACCACCGCAAGCCCATTTGCGCAACCCCCCTGGGGAAGGTACACAAAGAAGCCCGGAAAAATCTTCGCGCATGTTTTCCGGTGGCCAGTCGAACAGAGGCTTAACATCCCTGCAACAGGATTCCGCGTCACCCGCGCCTACCTGCTCGCAGACAAGGAACGGAATCTGAAGATCGAACCAGCAAAGGACGGCGTGATGATTCAGCTCCCTGAGAAAGCGCCCGACAACATAGCGTCGGTCGTGGTAATCGAACACACAGACGACAATTAGATGTTCATCACTGGGGGATACAGCGTGAGAGTTCATGATTACCTGGACTTCCATGCTGAGCAAACGCCCAATGCGGAGTTTGCAATTTGCTCCGGCGAGCGAATTACGTATCGGGAAGCTCAACATCAGGCCAATCGAATTTCTCGCGCACTCATGGGCAGTGGGGCGAAGCCCGGTGATCGCGTCGCGATCCTGCAAAAAAACAGCATTGAAACAGTCCTGCTGTACCACGGCGCCTGCAAGGCGGGGACCGTCCCCACGCCGATCAACTATCGCCTCTTGCCCACGGATTGGCTCAGCCTCTGCCAGGACGCGCAAGCGAAATGGCTGGTTTGCGACGCGGAGTTTGTTCCTGATGTCGACGAGATTCGCAGCCAATTGACGAGCGTGGGTTCGTTTATTGTCGCGTCAGGGCCCCCCCAACCCGGATGGGTTGACTTCCATGGCTGGGCGAGTGCCCAGGCTACCCAGCCGCTAAACGTTCCGGTGAAAGCGGAAGACGATGCACTCCAACTGTACACCAGCGGAACAACGGGACCACCCAAAGGCGCCGTGCTGACACATCGCGCAGTCACCGCAAACATTGCGCAGCTGGGAGCGGTCGCCGCGTTTCGATCCGCCGATCGATTCCTGTTGGTCCTGCCGCTTTGTCACGCCGCCGGAATCATCGCCATGCTTCAGACAATTTCGTGCGGAGCCTGCCTTGTCATCCAACGCAGCTTTGAGCCGGAGGCGGTCGTTGCGGCACTGGACGAGGCAGATGTTACGTTGACCATGATGGTACCGACCATGATCCGGAAGTGCCTTGACGTCACCAACGTGGCCGATCGCAGATTTGGAACACTTAGACTGATCATCTACGGAGCTTCGCCAATTCATGACGAAACCGTGCGGCAGATGGTTGCGGTCTTTGGCTGCGACCCGGCGCAGCGTTATGGGACGACCGAGACGCTCTCGTTGACATGGCTCAGTCCAGCGGATCACCGATTGTCGATGGAAGGCAGACCGGAATTACTGCGCTCAGCCGGGCAGGCCTTGCCAGGTACCGAGATCCGCATCGTGGATGGGAACGGCAAGTCACTTCCGAACGGCCAAATTGGAGAAATTGTCGTTCGCGGACCGCAACTCATGCGAGGCTACTGGAAACCCGGTGGGGCGATGGATGAGTACCCGCCTGACGAGTGGATGCACACGGGCGATGTCGGTTTTATTGACTCCGATGGCTATGCTTACATTTGCGACCGGATGAAGGATGTAATCATCTCCGGCGGCGAGAACATCTATCCACACGAGATTGAAGCCGTTCTGTTAGCGCATGCAAACGTAAATGATGCCGCCGTGATCGGCGTTCCTGATCCAGTCTGGGGAGAACACGTCAAGGCAATCGTCGTGCTGCACCAGGCGGTAAGTTGCTCCGTCGACCAACTGATTGAATACTGCCGGGGCCAACTGGCCGGGTTCAAGGTACCGCATTCTGTCGACTTTGTTCCCCGTCTGCCGCGCAATGCGTCGGGCAAAGTCCTGAAGTATGAATTGCGTGAACCATTCTGGCGCGATCGCGAGCGACGGGTTTAAATGGATTGTCACTTGGCCAGTCGTTTCGGTAGCTTGGGAAACGTCTTCCTCTCATGGCACCGTAATTCCAAGATGCGGCACTCGCTACAAGTAGCGGCGATTATCATCTTTCCCATTCCACCCGAGCCGTGATGCGCCGCTGTTCAAGACCTCCGGCCGAGCAAGTCGAAACGCTGTCCCATGCACGAGATGCACTCGGCGCGCGCCCGACGGTTGAATCCGGGTAGTGTCTGCGGCGTGTTGAAATGATTGCACACGCTTACGGTCGCTCCCGGAACCACCTCGCGAGCACAATCCGCCAGCGCCTGGAACGCATCCAACATGTATCGCTCGGGAGGTTGGTACTTGTCGATCGTCACGTTTCGGTGGGGCATGTGCCAGCGTGACAGCCGCGCTTCGGGAGTGAAATAGTGGCATTCAAAGCTCTCCCGGTGCTCGGGCAAAATCTCGATCATGTTGTTTACGGCGTCTCGCGAGAGTCGGGCAAAGTCGAAGAAGAAATGTTTGACACCCGCTGCACCCAGTTGCTCGAAGATGCCCTTTAGATACGTGCGATCTCCGATCGGCAGAACGGGACAGCAGCTTGCCGTCACAAAGATGCCGTTTGCGACACAGAACTTCGCAAGCGCGAGCCTCTCGCTGTTCGGGGCGGCGCCAGGTTCGATCGCCGCCCTTAATGCCTCGGTCGGCATCGTGACGCTGATAATGACCTGGTTGAGATCCTTCGCGGCCACCATCGAGTCGCAGATTTCTTGCGGAGGCACGCCGCCCTTGGTAACCAAAAAGTATCGCGCGCGGTGCTTTCTCAGGATCTCAAGACACGCCAGTGTGACGCCGCTCTCGATCAACGCCGGCTGAAAACAATCCGTCTTGGCCGAGAAGTAAAAATAATGATCCCGGGCCGCCTGCGGGTGCTCGGTCAGCCAGCCGTCGAGGTATTTTGGATAGTCGTCGTAGATAATGACTTCACCAAAGAAGTCTTTCTCGAGCGCGTAGATCCCGCAATAGGCGCATTGAAACTGACAACCGAACGCGGGGTTGAGTTCCAACATCCGCTTCGGACAGGCGGGGCTATTGGCGTGGTTGACGATTTCGACCATCTCGTCGATGCCGGCTCGATGGGTAATACGCATTGCCGCGGACATGATTCACCATCCTCTATCTGGTTTTCAATAGATGTGTCAGCCGTCACGTAAGATTCGCGAGTAGTTTGTCAGCACTAAATTTCAGGATCAGCCAAGCCAAGAACGCTGAACATGTGCGAATCAGCACAGCACGCGCGCCCAACGACCCGTCGTTACCCTTGGCCCGTGCACGATCCCTTATGGTCGAGGTTGAACGGGCATGGAGCACGTCGCATGCAATTCCGATACCGCTCGCGGCTGAATAATTTTCAAAAGATGATGCGAACGGGTCGGCTTTAACAGGTGCTCGCTCAGCAGGAGACGCCAACCAGCCGCGGCGGCAATCAGAATTGGCCCGCAATTTGCCCTCACCTGGTGGGATTCTACGAGAAACCCACAACTGAAGAACCGAGACCATCAATTACGAGCCGCCTGACAGCCGCGGGTCTACATCGGTCCCCCTTCGGAGCCAGACGACGCAACATATGAGGGAGACGTGATGTTTAAGAAAGCATTTACAGGTTTTGCTTTGGCGGGTCTTGTGTTTGGCACGCTGGCAAGCGATGCCGGATTCTCCGCCGACAATCCCTACTTGCCGGCGAGTCGCCTGAACTACGAATCAGATTCGACCACGCTGATTGTCGACATAGGAGACCCCACTGCGAATCAACCGGGAGACAACCTGTATGCTCAGATTCAGGAAGCGGTCGATGCAGCGTCGGCGGGTGACACGATTGAAGTACACGCTGGCACGTACCTTCCCTTCGTCGTAAACACAGACAACTTGATTATCCGGAAGGCCAATGAAACCTCCAACCCGGTGATCGATGGCGATTTGAACCCTGGCGATGAAAACGGCGTCAAGGTGAACGCCAGCGGCGTGACCCTTCGTGGCTTGACCGTGGTAAACGCGAGCGGAGTTAACGCCAACGGCACCGGTTTCCTGGTGACGGGAGACAATAACTGGCTTACCGAGAACAGGGCCATTGATAATTACCGTGGTTTCCAATTCGCTTTCAACAGTGGCAATACGCTCGAGCGCAACATGGCTATTGGCAACTCGCAACAGGCCTTCCTAATCGACAATAGCAACGACAACTCGCTCACTGACAACGCGGCCAGCAACAACGCCTTCGGCTTTTTCCTCGCCTTCAGTGAAAACAACTTACTCAGCGGCAACACGGCCAGCGATAATTTCTACGACGGCGTCTTCACCTATTTCAGCGATGGCAACACGTTTGAGAGCAACATTACCAGTGGCAACGGCTACAAAGGCTTCTTTTTCGAATTCAGTGACGACAACACGCTCACCGACAACACGGCCAGCGACAACGGCATCGGCTTTCACCTGGAATTCAGTGTCGACAACACGCTCACCAGCAACACGTCCCGGGAAAGTTTTCATGGATTCTTCACCTTCTCAAGCGACGGCAACACGTTTACGGACAATCAGGCCTTTGACAATCAAGAATGGGGCTTCTACATCGACGAGATCCTGACCAACATTTTCCAGGGCAACGTATGCTGGGGGAACGGATTGGGCGGGTCGAACCAACCAGGAGTTTGCGAGTGAAACAAAAACCCAAGCTCTAGCCGCGTCTGTCCCTGACCGGCGGAAAAACGGCAACGCTATCGGAGAGTCAGTCCGCCGCAGCGGACTAACCTACTTCATTAACTCACAGTCTCGGAACGACATGCGATACTTCCTTTGACGGGCGAGCGAGGTTATCGATGAACGCTTGTCTGGCCGCCAATTTGTCGCCACGTCTGGCAACGTCACAAGTCGGCACTGCAACGTCTCCTGTTTTTCTTACTGGCCGATCGTCCAGATGAACTGATCCGTGTTGGATGAAAACTGCTGTCGTGCAACAGGCGACTGGTAACGAATTCGCGCCTTCAGGCACATCGTGCCCACTTCAACAAACCGGGTCAAATCGCCGCTCGCGGAAACCGTCACCGTCGAGTCTGTAAACCGGGTTGCAGCGCGCATGTCGACTTGTTCCCATACACCCGCGACGTAATCAAATAACTCGATCGTCTGGTTTACCGTTGAACGGGCAAACACCGATCCTTCGAGGGTGACCTCCATTGAGGAAGGGTTTGCCACGGGGCTGACTGCCTTGACCTCAAATTCGGTACGTGATTGGGTGTCAGACAATGCCCGTTGCAGTGATAAATCAACGTTGTCGCTTTCGGCAAGTTCGACGACGCCACCCGAAACGTGCCTGCCGCGAGTAATCTCAAGCGAATCGGCAGCCACGACGTTGTTCACCATCACTGTGAGAACAGCGATGCCGCGGCTCACGCAGCTCATCCACAGTTCGTAGCCTCCGGGGATGATCTTGACCTCCAGGTCCAGGATTGCCGCGTGCGGCAGTCCGCCCCACCTCCATTCGCCGTTAGGTGGAGCGGGAAAGACCTCGACGTCGTTTGCTCCGTCCCACGACAATAGTCCGGCCTCGGTTGACGGAAACTCACTGTCGTAACTCATCCACACCCGTCCATCGGGCGTGACTGTCAGCGGGTAGACATGCTCCCCGGGGAAGGGCCAATCGAGATCGTGTTCCCACATTTGGTGCGTACCCGTGTTCGCGTCGAGCCGGACGAGCGTGCTTCCGGTACTCACGTTCGAAGCGGCTGTACCGACCCAGGCGATACCGTTGTGGTCTGCGGCGAGTCCGCGGAAGAGGGAACCGATCACAGCCTGAGCGGGAAAGTCGTCCATTGTGCGGGAGAACCGGTAGCTACCGTCAGTACGCACGATATCAATGCCGGCGTTATTGCACCAAATGGTTCCGGCCCGGTCTGGGTCAACCTTCAAAGTAGCACCCCATCCACCACCCGAAACATCGGTGAAGCTACCGTTTTCGAATCTCCCCAGACCACCGTAATGGCCAATGCCCCACAAGCGCCCCAGAGAGTCCTCGACATATTGGTCCATTTGATCTGATCCGCCAGGGAGGTCGGACCACGACGTGCCGTCGAACTCGTGGGTGAAATCGTTGATCGGATTGACGACGACCTTTCCGTTCGAAGGCCGAACGTAGACGGCCTCGCTTTGCGGCGAGAGGGGCGACGGCCACGGCCCGGTCAATCCGTAGCCATCCTGGTTGACGAACCCGGTCCAGCGGGTTCCGTCGAATTTGACCATGCCTCCGATGTCAGGGCTCGCGTTGGCGCACGCGTACACGTCACCGGTGTGCGGATCAATGGTCAAGTCCTCGTTGAAAAAATCGAACTGGCTCGTGTTGGTGGCGCGGTAACGCTGCCAGAGTCCTGTCACGGCGTCGCGCCGAAACGCTCCCCCAGTTAAAGTGCCCAACAGCCAGATGTTACCGGCGGCATCGATATCCGGGCCAATGATGAATCCACTGGCTGGCTCCGGCCCCAGATCGGTCCAAGACGTCCCGTTGAAGCGATGAAGGTGCGCGTCTCCGTCGACCAGCAGCGCTTGCAGGTTCCCAAACGCACGAACCGCCGCGTATGGGACTACCGGAACACGCGGAGGCAAGGGTGGATTGACCCAGGTACCGTCCGGGCGAATGCAATCCAATATCTCTTCGCCTTGATCGCCGAACCAGCGGGTCATCCATACGTTGCCGGCCTCATCCACCGAGTCGAGCGATTGCAATGACGCCGGCTGACCATCGCCGAAAGTAAAAGTCGTCCAGGTTTGCGTGGTGCTATCCCAGCGTTCCATCCCGTCGTACCCCTCGAGGTCCGACCAGATGTAATACCCGCCCCCCAGTTTGGGTTGGGCGGCGATCCGGCTGCCGCCGTGTCCACCGATGTGCGTCCACTGGCCAGTGTCAGGATTGTATCGGGTCAAGCCACCGCCTGCCCAGATCGTCGATTCCGCTGAGATCCAGATTGAGCCATCGGGCGCGAGTGCGACGTCCCGTGTTAGTCCGCCCGGCAGGGCGGAGTTCCCGGGGCCGAACCTCACGAGGGAACTCGGACCGGCGGCGAGATTCATCCGGAGCGCCCTGCGCCATGTGCCCAGCCACAAGTTTCCCTGTCCATCCGCGACCATGTCTGTGACCCGAGTGACGCCGACGTCGTTTGCACTTCCGATCACGGGATAGTCGATGTTGGAAATGTTGATCCAGCGGTTTTCGGCCTGAATGAACTTGGCGAAGCCACCCTCCTCAGCGAAAGAGTCGTACCCGCCGATCCACGGGTCGCCGTCGGGCGCAATCCAAATGGCCTCGTTGGTGTCACCCTGAATGCCGGTGTTCCCGGGCCGGTAGTACCGCCAGGAGTACGTCGGTTGTTCCACCGCCGTCGCGGTTACCAGCAGGGACAGCACGATACTATGAAAGACAACTGTTTTGACAATACGAAACAGCAGCGAAAATCGAATTGAATGGAACATGACTGCATTCTCTGGAAATTGAAATTCAAAGAACTGTTGTGCTGTTCGCCCTGCAATAATTTAATCGTTAGGAGATCACGCACACCTGGCAACTATTAGTCGAAACTCGAGTCCACCCGGATCAGCTACATTCAACCAGCCAATCCGCCAGTTTATCAACGATTATTTCGCTATTATGCCATCAATCGTTCGTTTTCCTATAGAACGGCATTAGGGAGTGAGGCCGATCGTCCAGATGAACTGATCCGTATTGGATGAAAACTGCTGTCGTGCAACAGCCGACTGGTAGCGAATTCGCGCCTTCCGGCTCATCGTGCCCACTTCAACACGACTCGTCAGGTTTGCCACCGAGTCTCTGCTTTGGAGTTGGTGGAACACCGGGTCGACATTCCTCCTGTTGGTGATTGTGTTGTCAGGTGCGGGATTGATTTCCTGGTGGCCTGTGAGACTTGCGCTGTCGATCGTGGACGGGTTGTTGATGGTACGGACTCCCATTTCGGTCACCGGAAGCGGAATCGGATCACCGCCGCGGACCGCAGCTGCAAGGTCGATGGCCTCCGGGTCGAACAAGATTCCGCTCATCCCGGTCTCGCAAGCTGGCTGACCCGTTTGGTAACACAAAAAAACCCCGAACAACTGACTGAGGGTTGAGCGGGGTTGGAAAGTTGCAATGAAGTAAGCGTCCGCTTTCTCCTTACTGGCCGATCGTCCAGATGAACTGATCCGTGTTCGATGAAAACTGTTGCCGCGCAACGGGCGACTGGTAACGAACTCGGGCTTCGATGCACAACGTGTCCGGTTCAACAAATCTGGACAAATCGCCAGTCGCTGCCACCGTGACGGTGGAATCAACCGATTGGGTTGCGACTCGGGTATCCACGAGTTCCCAATCGCCCGCGATGTAATCATACAATTCAATTGTTTGATCTACTGGCGAACGTGCGAACACGGAACCTTCCAAGGTGACTTCCAGCAACGAGGGATTAGCGACCGGGCTGAATGCCTTGATCTCGAATTCGGTACGCGCCTGAATGTCGGAGATCGCCCGTTGGATGGACAAATCTGCATCGTCACTTTCAGCAAGTGCGTCAACGTCACCCGAAACCTGGGTACCATGTGATACCACAACCGAATCGGCAGGAATCGCGACAGCAATATCAATGGGGACTTCCGTAGGTGTTCCCGGTCGAAAAATTCCTAACGTCAATCCCAACGGGCGGGCGTCCGAATCACACCAAAATGAGTAAGTCGTACCCCACCGCAGCGCGTTGGCGTTTTCGTTTGCGGCAAACGTCTCGGCCGCCCATTCAACCTCACTTCCGTTCATGGATTCGGTCCAATCGGCGCTTGAATAAGCCTCCTGATCGTAGTCCACGTCACTAAACCCGGGATTTGACATATCACCTGAGCCGAAGTTCACGCGCAGCGAGTTAATGCTTCGGTGTGAATTCAGGTTTTCAATTGCCACCTCGGTGTGAAACCCACCAGTTTGCAGTTCTGTTGTACGTATTCCCACAATCACTCGACCGTCATCAGGGATGTCGACATAAAAAATCCGCACATCCGAATGCACGGCCTGCCATGCCAAAATGGCCGGCTTCTGCCTCACGGTTGAACCAGTCGGAAACAAATCATATTGGCCTCCGGTCACGAGGACTTCTCGAAAAGACTCATTATTGTCGTCATTCCCCGCCGCAGCGTCCTGATATTGAATGTATTGCGATGAAATAAAGTAGCGTGCACCGGTATTTTGTGCTGGATCGAGGTCGGAGTTTAGGACGCGAATACGACCGTCAAGAACCGTTCTTGGCTGAGTCAATCCGGTATAGGGATACGGGAAAAATCCTGTTGTCGCGTTAACTTCACCTTTCGGACCGAGCCCACTTTGACTTCCGTTCAAGCCAGCCGAATACGGATCGGAACAGCCGATCCCCAGCGAGCTCCCGTTGGTCGGCTGGCAAGTGCCGCACAAGCTTTGGGATAATGCAAAAAATCCATGCTTCAGCCACGACTGTCCAAGTTGCTCGACGCGACCGTCTTTGACGCGATACAGATTTTGCGAAATCACGGGGTGCCGATTGTTGCTACTGATCCAATCAAGCTGTGCATCACCAATGTTGCACGATGTCGTTGCGACTGAATAGGAAGTTACGCCGTTCAAACTTCCCCACCGAGCAACGCTAGGCATGTCGCCGACGATGACGTCGGGACTACCACCAAACATGGTCGACGGAATTCGCTCGGATTCGAAATTCCGAAGTCGCCCACAGGCCCATGATCAAAACCACTGCCAACAATATGATGTTTCTAGAAGTGTTCAATTTTGTTTCCCTGAATTACAAGTTAGGATGGACCGATTGAAGAATAAATCCAACGACGTATTTAGATGCCGTTGCAGCAGCGCCCAATTGATTATGGGCGAACTGGCGATCCGCGTCAATTATTCTGTCGCATTTGCCCAGTTCCGTTGGGAAATTCAAGGTTGCCCGCACCTTGCAACGCCAGAAACTGGGTAAATCATGCATTGAATTGCAGGCGAGCTGTCAGGCACATCGTTCCTGCCGCAACAAATCGGGAGGAATCGCCGGTTGTCGCAACGGTCACCCCTCGAGTTGGTAAATCGGTTCGCGGCTCGAGTGTCGACTTGTTCCCAGACGGCTGCAACGTAATCAGACAATTCGATCGTTTGATTTACCAATGACACAGGTCGCAAACACAGGTCCCTCCAAGGCGACTTCCATTGAGGAAAGGTTTGCTAATGGTCTGACTGAAACATCTCCGCGATTGTTCAGGAATTCAGTAAGTGCGTCCCGCTGCAATCACGATGCATGTGTAGGAAGTTCAACGACAACGTCGGTCGTACCGTTAAATCGCGTGAAGAATGATCGCACGAAGAATGCGTTGAGCTTCGCCGGGAGCACGCTGGTCACCACCCGGTGGACACCACCCATTAACGCTGCGACTTGTTCCGTTGCGGGGCGTTCCCGAGCTTCAATTCCTGGCGGGCGTTTGCCAGCCGGCACTCGGCGCAGCTGCAGGCTTGTTCACCACCTTGGGTAACCTTGGCTGGCGAGCCCGATAACGGCTCCACTGCGGGAGCTTCAGGTTGTCTGATCGATTCCTGGCTCGGAGCGGTATATGGCGCCACGCTGGGATCGGGTTGGTAATAGATCAAGCCCGCCGGCGCCATGGCGTCGAACGTCGTGTCCACACATCCGCAATGGCCTTCGCGGGCGCACGCTTTTCGAGGTCCTCGGAAGCCGTCCGGTGCACACTTGCCGCTTGCACATTGCTTGCTGAATAATCCGCGTGCGTTACACTCTCGACACTGACCACAGTTGCCACTTGAACAAGCAGACATCGTTGGCGAAGCAGCCCGTTGGACTCGTCCCCGTCGCGAACATTCAGAACATTGACCACAGTCGCCGCAGGCAGAAGTCGTTTGCGATGCCACCTGTTTGATTCGACCGCGTCGCGAACACGCGGAGCACGTACCACAATCACCGGTCGCACATCCGGACTCCAGGTAAGCACCCGCATTCGGGATTTCGCGTGCCGATGTGCATTGGTCGCAAGCGCCGCAGTCGCCGGTCGCGCAACCAGCAGAAGTCGGCGAAGAATTACTTTTTGCACGGCCGCGCAACTTGCACTCGCGGCAATTGCCGCAGTTTCCGTCTGCACATCCGCCAGCATCGTTCCGCCGTGTACTTTTGCCTCCGCAACCACGACAACCGGCGCGATTGCAAGTTGAACAGGCGGAGGCAGCCGCATCGGTGCAACCAATGCAACCCGCTTGCCCACATGTTGGACACTCGGCGCAGGAGCCATCCCGAATTCGCTGCTTCACCTGTGCGTATTCACAACGAATTGCATCCAGTGGACCGAGATGACCGGGCAAAGCAGGTTTATCATTCATTTTCCAATAGATATACGGCGAACAGCGTTTGGCTTCCTCACCATCACAGTTATAAAAATGACCGTAGTGCCCCGTGTGCAAACGAAAGATCTTGCCCCGTTCGAACGGATCGCAGGGAGAGTACTGGAACGGCTTGTCCTTGATGTAATCCTGCTTGAATTCATGTGCCGTCCGGAGCGGAGTTGGCAAATTGGTGTCCACCTGAGCCCCACAATCGGCGGGCATTACGAAAAGAGTCATCATCAGCCCGGCCAGCGTCATCAAGTTGGCGGTCATTGTGCATCGAATCGAAAACTGAGATTGCATGGATAACTCCAAATAGACAAATTCCTACTCAATCATCGACCCCCAGAACCCGTGGTTTCGCGGTTTTTATCATCTGAGGCAGAATAGGATTTTCCGTGCGGGTTTGCCGTATTTACCCAGACCGGACGGCCGTTACAGATTTCCAGGCAGAATCGGCCGTGGAACGGTTGCCTCGAAACTCTCAAATTCGGTTAAACCTTTGTAAAAAGTCTGGAAACACCGCGACTTTCGGTGAAGCTGGTGACCGTTTAAACTCATAACTTTCGACGAACTTGTTGCGATCTCACGTGGGCTGAAGAACGAGGTGAAGGAACTGCGTTGCTCGCTCGACGGCGGTAATGCTGTCATGCAGTCAGGCATTGGCTCCCTGTCAGACAAGGCAAGGCAAGATGACTATCCCACGCCCGTCATGCTTCATTGCCGGCATTATGTTATTACTTAACTGTTAAATCTGATCCTTCTTCAAATCGGAATCTCAGTTGAAACAACGACCAAAAATTGGTGCCGTGTCCTACCTGAATACCAAACCGTTGGTGGCAGGGCTCGATGAACTGGCGGACGAGTTTGAATTGATTTTCGATCTCCCCAGTCGCCTGGCCGACCGGTTGCACTCGGGCGACCTCGATGTCGCCTTGATTCCGTCGATCGAAGCGGTCAGCCACCAATACAAGATCATTTCAGACGCCTGCATCGCGTGTCGGGGCGAGGTTTGGAGTGTGAAACTGATGTGTCGCGACAACACCATGCGGATTGAGACGTTGGCCTCGACGAAGGTTCTCGAACAAGTTCGGCGTTGGCTCAAATCATTCTGGCTCAAAAGTTTGACGTGCACCCCCAATTGCAGCAGTTGGACATCAAAGCGGATTGGCGTGACTGTTCGGCCGACGCGGTTCTGATTATTGGCGACCGGGCGATGAAGGCGGCCGACTCGCGTTTTCCTGTGGAGTTCGATCTGGGACAACTGTGGTACGATTGGACCGGGCTGTCGTTTGTGTTTGCCGTGTGGGCCGCCCGCGAATCGGACCGATGTTCTCCCACCGACCTGGATCTCATCAGCAAGATTCTGTCGACCGCTCGCGATCAGGGCATTGCCCACGTTGAAACGATCGCCCGTGAACAAGCGCTGCAATTCGGTTTAACTTACGAAGAGTGTCATACTTATTTGAATCAACATCTGCATTTTACGCTGGGTGATCCCGAAAAAACGGGGCTGGAGATGTATTGTCGTTACGCCTCGCGGATGATGCTACTACCTGAACCGGGTCAAATTAATTTTCACGCTGTGTCCGTTTCATGATCAAACAAATACTCGACAAAGCCGTCGCGGGTGAGCGACTGAATTCTTCCGAAGGATTGGAACTGCTCAAGTGCAATGACCTGGCGTCGCTCGGAGCTGCCGCCAACGCAGTGACCAATCGGCTGCACCCGGAGAACTATCGAACCTACAACATTGATCGCAATATCAATTACACCAACATTTGCACCGCAGTCTGTGACTTCTGCGCGTTCTACCGCAGCCCCAAACACGAAGAAGGTTACGTGCTGCCGCGGGAAGTATTGCTGGAAAAAATCGAGGAGACCGTCGCACTCGGAGGCAACCAGATCTTGCTCCAAGGCGGATTGCATCCAAAATTCAAGCTGGATTGGTACGAGGAAATGTTGCGCGGACATCAAACGTGCGTATCCTCAGGTCAACATTCACGGTTTCAGTCCGCCCGAGATTTATCACTTCACCAAGGTCAACCACTGTTCGCTGGAAGAAGTCCTCTCGCAGACTCAAGGACGCCGGACTGGGCAGTCTTCCCGGTGGTGGGGCGGAAATTCTTGTCGATCGAGTCCGCAGCGAAATTACCCGCGGCAAAGTCATGACCGATGACTGGCTGGATGTGATGCGAGTCTGGCACAAACTTGGTGGTCGCAGCAGTGCCACGATGATGTTCGGACACGTCGAAACGCTCGCAGAGCGAATCGAGCATCTCGATCGGCTACGCGATTTGCAGGATGAAACGGGCGGCTTTACGGCGTTCATTTGCTGGACGTTTCAACCGGACAACACGCAAATGGATCATGTTCCAGGCGACCGGTTCGTTCGATTATCTGCGGATGCTGGCGGTCAGCCGCTTGTACCTGGACAATTTTCACAACATGCAATCGAGTTGGGTCACGCAGGGACTGAAAATCGGCCAAGTGTCGCTGGTGTATGGTGCCAATGACATGGGTAGCCTGATGATCGAAGAAAACGTCGTCGCGGAAGCCGGCACCGTGCACTACCTGACGCTCGACGAAATTCGCGACGCCATTTCGCAGCTCGGTTTTCAACCGCGTCAACGCAACGTGCATTACGAGCTATTCGATTCCGAACACGAAATGAAAGCAGTTGCGGCGAACAAGGAGTGGGACAAGCGGCGAAAAGCGGAACAAACCGGGCTGCACCAATTGGCCTGACGTAGGCGTGCCTGTCCTCAGGCTCGCGCACGTAGGCGTGCCTGTCCCCAGGCTCGCCAGGCTCGCGGGCTGTGCATTATGTCAGTCTGGGACAGACCGATCTACGGGTTGCACTGTGTCGGTCTGGGACAGACCGACCTACGTTTGCGGACAGGGAGCTAATCATGAATGCGGTCAGAAAATCACCCTTGGACTGGATGCGATTGATTTTCGGAATTCGCGGACGAGTCACGCGCGGGAGCTATGCGGTTGTTGGCTTGGGCTTGATGATCTTCAAATACCTTGTGGAAGCCACGTTCCTGTTGAGATTGACCGGCATAATCTATACACCGGCTGATTTCCTGCTCCCGTCCATCACACTGCGAACTCGGTTTTTTGAGTTGGCACCTGACTGGTTGCCGTGGGCGATGGTTATCTGGAGCCTCCCTTTCGTGTGGGTCGCGGCGACGATGACGGTACGCAGATGTGCGGATGCGGGGACGAATCCTTGGTGGGGATTGATGGTGCTGGTCCCCGTCGCCAATGTTGTCGTGATGATCACGATGGCGGTGCTGCCGGGTAAAAAAGTAAGCTTGATTGAAGAGGACACCGAACCCAACACGCGAGTAGCCAATCGGTTGGGGCATCAAAACGCGGGCCGGATGATGTTGTCGGCGTTGGCAGGCGTATTTATTGGAGGAGTCTTTGCAGTGTTGGTTACCGCGGTCAGTGTTTACGCCGTCCAGAGCTACGGCACCGCCCTGTTTATGGGTATGCCGATCGTTTCCGGCGCGGCTGCGGGATTCGTTTACAACCAGCCCATCATGCGTGGCTTGGGGGCCAGCATGATTGTGGGTCTGATCAGTTGCTTGATGGGCGGCTTGTTTTTGATATTATTCGCCATGGAAGGTGCAGTTTGCCTGGCGATGGCCTTACCCCTTGTGGCCCCGCTGGGATTATTGGGCGGGCTGCTGGGTTACGGGCTGGCCGCGACCATTCTGGCACAGAGCAAATACATGCTCGGCGGCGCATTGTTGCTGACCGTACCGGTTTTGGCGCTGTGGGAAAAAAGCCAGTCCGCTGAGCCCACCGTCCACGTGACCGAATCATCGGTCATCGTCAATGCGCCACGATCGCAAGTTTGGAAAACCGTCATTGCATTCCCGGAAATCACTTCGCCACCAGAATGGTACTTCCGCTATGGCGTTGCCAGCCCGTTGCGGGCCAGGATTGAGGGTCAAGGCGTGGGTGCGGTCCGACACTGCGAATTTACAACCGGCAGTTTCGTTGAACCCATTACCACCTGGGAAGAACCATACCGGTTAGCGTTTGACGTGACCGATCAGCCAGAACCGCTTGTCGAAATGACGCCTTACAAACACATTCACCCGCCGCACCTGCAAGGCACGTTCTTGAGTGTGCGAGGAGAGTTTGAATTAATCGAGCTTGCCGAGAATCAAACGAGACTGATTGGTCGAACCTGGTACACGATCGACATGGGTCCGCAGATTTACTGGAAGCAGTGGACTGATTTCATCGTCCACCGAATTCACATGCGCGTGCTGACACACATTCAAGAAGTTGCGACAACTCGGTGACTCACTCGACTCGGAGGGTCAAGCCGCGGTGAGGCAATGCGGCAATTGATCGGAGAGGCCATAAGTTACGTCTCAACCGGCATTAAACCAGCAAGCCTACACCCCCACCTCGAGTCCGTTGTAGTTGCCAATCCGGATCAGCTCTTTGAGCAGTTTCGTCGGATTTTCAAACCGATCGACCGGGTCTTTGGCGAGCAGCTTCATAACGACGTCCTGGAACAGGTCGTTGACCGCGAGCTGATATTCTTTGGGACGTTTTGGCTGTTCATCGCGAACGTTCATGATCATTTCGGTGATGGAGTTGCCGCTGATCGGAGGTCGACCGGTCAGCAACGCATAGCAAGTCGCTCCCAGCCCGTATAAATCGGCTCGTATGTCGACCTCGACGTCCGCGCGGGTTCGCTCGGGGGCCATGTAGGGAACATCGCCGAGAATCTGGCCGGGGCTGGTGACGTCCATGGCAAGTGTCCCTTCGAGGGCTTTCGCCAACATGAAATCCCCCAGCAAACAGGCTTGATCGCTGTCCCGCCGGATGATGTTGGTCGGGGTCACGTTTCGGTGAACGATTTGGGCTCGTAACCCGTTTGCAATGCGCGAGCCAATATCGACGGCGACCCGCCAGACTTTTTTCCAGTCCAGCATGTCCTCGATGCCGATCCGCTCGATCAATTGGGTCAGGTTTTCGCCTTCGATAAATTCCATCGCGGCCCAGCAGTACTGGCCATTCTTGCCGGCGTTGTAAAGCGAACGATATGCGCGCGTCTCGATCGGCAGCATCGTTTTCATGGCCCGCACAAATCGTTGTCGCTGTTCGTCGTCGGCCGTGAATTGAGGCGTGAGGACTTTGACGGCCGCGACGCGATCTTTTTCGGCATCGTGTGGCCTTGAACACCATTCCCGATTTGCTGCGGCCAATCACCGAATCCAGACGATAGGGTCCCAATGTCGAGCCGACCAATTGGCGCAATGGGTTTTACCGCCGTGGGTTGCTCTGGCGGTCGCACGACGGTCGTGTCATGTGATTGCGTGAGGACGTCCAAACGAAGTTTCGTATCGCCGGCCGAGATCACCGCACCGGGACGAATTTCCACGGTTTCAATTTGTTTGCCGTCCACGCACGTTCCGCTTGAACTGCCCTTGTCGGAGACAAAAACAGCGTTGCCGTCGAGGGATACCTCAAAATGCACTCGCGATACCGAAGGATCGTTGATGCGGGTGTCGCTGGCGTCACCGCGACCGACGAGCAATTTTTTTCCGGCCGGCAAGGAGAACGTGCGGCCCATATCGGGACCACCGACGACAGTTAAACGAAGTTCCATGGGGTTTGCCTGTTTGTTTGGTTTGGATGACTGCCCGGACATTCTTTTACCAGGAATAACAGCCGCACAGCATGTATGTGGCACGCGACGGTTGGACGAGGACGCTCCTGCCAGGGCGACTCTGCGCTGTCAAACGCCGGTCGGACACGAGTTTCGGCAGAATGCTGAAAATGCAAGCACGTCGAAGATCCGCCGCGGCGAACGCGCAGCGAGCGGTTTTGATGAAATGACTAAGGGTCGCGCGTCGTGCTTGTATTGTCGCTTTAGTCCGAAACCGTCGCGGCTTCGTCACTGGCTCGGAACCAGGGTGTCAGGATTGGCTCGTAGCCAACAATTTCATTGGCATCAAAGTACAATTCGATTTCACGCTTGGCCGCTTCGGGCCCGTCGGAAGCGTGAACCAGGTTCATTTGGCGACTGCTGCTGAAGTCGCCCCGGATGGTGCCGGGGGCCGCTTTCAATCCGTTGGTTGCCCCCAACATTTCACGGACGACGCGAATGACTTCCAGGCCTTCCAGGACCATGGCGACGACGGGGGCACCGGTGATGAACGCTTCCAGGGCAGGGTAAAAAGGCTTTTCAACGTGTTCGGCATAATGCTGTTTCGCCAAATCGGGCGTTACCTGCATCAGCTTCAGGGCCACGATATTGATCGCTTTATCCTCAAAACGGGCGATGATGCGTCCAATCAGTCGCCGCTGCACACAATCCGGTTTCAACAAGATCAGGGATCGTTCCATGACTTACCTCAGGTTCAGTTTCGGGAAAACGCAAGTCGATCAGAAAGAGTCAACTTGGCGCATTTTTAATGTCGATAAAGTGACGAATTCTAGCAGAGTTTTCCCTGTTTCGAAAACGACTATAATTGTGAAACTTGAGGCCCCGAGACTTGCGTATTTGCCTTCAAGCAAGTCAAATAAATGGCGAAGTTAGCCATCCTTTTTTGCAAACAAACGGACCTTGAACTGCCTTCTGAATTCTTCGCCTCGCTAACGCCTTGAGTTTTTCGGCCGGCAATTCCAGCTGGTGGAACGAAAAACGTTCACCCATCTTATGAGAATCCCATGATCAGCGTCACGGATCAATTTCCTCCCACAGAAAAACCACAAAAAACTGTTTCCGGTGTCACCGTTCGTCTGGCGGGCGACTCCGGCGACGGAATGCAACTGTTGGGAACCCAACTGACCAACACGTCGGCGTTGTCTGGAAACGACATCGCGACCTTTCCTGACTTTCCGGCCGAAATTCGTGCGCCGCGGGGGACACGGGCGGGCGTCAGTGGTTTCCAGGTTCAGTTCGCTTCGGAGGAAATTTTTACCCCCGGCGATGGACTGGATGCGTTGATCGCGATGAACCCGGCGGCCTTGGTCACCAACCTGGAAGACCTGAAATCCGGCGGAATTCTGATTGCCAACTCCGACAGTTTCGAGGCCAAAGATCTAAAACTGGCGAAACTCGAAAACAATCCGCTCGAGGACGGCACGACCGACAAGTTCCGCTTGATTTGCGTGCCGATGACGGAGTTGACGCGGGGAGCGGTCGAAGCGACCGGGATCTCGTCAAAACTTGCCGATCGCTGCAAGAACTTTTTTGCGATGGGATTGGTGTTCTGGTTGTACGGTCGCGACGTGAAACCGACACTGCGATTCATCGAATGCCAAGTTTTCGAAGAAACCGGAAATCGCCGAAGCCAACCGTTTGGCGCTTAAGGCGGGCTGGCACTACGGAGAAACGACCGAAGCCTTCGCGTCGACCTACCAGGTCACCGCCGCCGACCTCGAACCGGGAACATATCGCAGCGTGATGGGCAATCAGGCGCTCGCCTGGGGCCTGATCACGGCGGCCAAACTCAGCGGCAAAGAACTGTTTCTGGGTTCCTATCCGATCACGCCGGCCAGCGATGTGCTGCATGAATTGAGCCGACACAAAAATTTTGGCGTGCGGACATTTCAGGCGGAAGACGAAATTGCGGCGGTCTGCTCGGTCATTGGCGCCGCGTTTGGTGGCAGCATGGCGGTCACAACCAGCAGCGGACCCGGCATCGCACTGAAAGGCGAAGGCATGGGGCTGGGTTTGATTCTGGAATTGCCGTTTCTCGTCATCGATATCCAGCGCGGGGGACCAAGCACGGGGCTGCCGACAAAAACCGAGCAATCGGACTTGTTGATGACGATGTACGGGCGGAATGGCGAATCGCCACTTCCGATTATCGCCGCGAAAAGTCCGAGCGACTGTTTCATGACCGCCATCGATGCCTGGAGAATCGCGACCCGGTTTATGACGCCGGTCATCATTCTATCCGATGGCTATATCGCCAATGGCTCGGAACCGTGGAAGCTCCCGGACGTTTCCAGGTTGCCCAAAATCGAGATTTTCCATCCACAAGCCAATGGGAGTGGCGAACCGTTCCTGCCCTATGCCCGCGACGAAAAACTGGCTCGGCCCTGGGCGATTCCCGGTACGCCCGGCTTGATGCACCGGGTCGGCGGTCTGGAAAAACAGGACGGCACCGGAAACGTCAGCTACGATCCGGAAAATCACCAATTAATGGTTAACACCCGTGCGAAAAAAGTCGCCTTGGTAGCCGAAGAAATCGAGCCGGTGGTCGTCGATGGCCCCGCTTCGGGAACGCTGGTGCTCAGCTGGGGTGGAACTTACGGGGCGTGCCGCACCGCGGTCCGTCGCTGTCAGGCGGAAGGACTGCAAGTCGCACACGCCCACCTACGTTGGCTCAACCCATTTCCCAAGAAATCTGGGCGACGTGTTGAAACAATATGAAACCGTATTGATCCCGGAGTTGAACACAGGTCAACTCCGCATGATCATCAGGCACACTTACCTGGTCGATGTGATCGGGCTCAACAAGATCAAAGGCAAGCCGTTCTATGTCAGCGAAATCGTTGACGAAATCAAAACGCTTGCTTCTTGATCCAGCCGCGCGACAATTGACCTGACTTGGCCATTCACACCGAACCGTTGACAAGACAAATCCATGAGTACAGAACTTCCGGTTTTAAAATCAGGTGACTTCGCTTCCGACCAGGACGTTCGCTGGTGTCCCGGCTGTGGCGATTATTCGATTCTGGCCCAAATGAAAAAGGTCCTGGCCGAAATGGGCGCGGAACCGGAAAAGACGGTTTTCATTTCCGGTATCGGTTGTTCCAGCCGGTTTCCCTATTACATGAATACTTACGGAATGCACAGCATTCATGGACGTGCCCCTGCGTTTGCTACCGGTTTAAAATCAACGCGGCCCGATCTCGACATCTGGGTCATCACGGGTGACGGTGATGCACTGAGCATCGGTGGGAACCACCTGCTGCACATTATTCGACGCAACGTCGACGTCAACATTATCCTGTTCAACAACAGCATCTACGGGCTGACGAAAGGGCAATACTCACCGACCTCGTCGGTTGGCAAGGTCACCAAGAGCACTCCCCGCGGATCGATTGACTATCCGCTCAGTCCGCTGTCGGTTGCCATTGCCGCGGAAGCATCTTTCGCGGCACGTTCGATGGACGTGAATGTCAAACACCTGGTCGAAATGCTGCATCGGGCGCAGAATCATCGGGGGACGTCGTTTGTCGAAGTTTACCAAAACTGCAATGTCTTTAATGATGGCCAATGGGACTATTTGAAAGACAAAGAAACAAAGGACGACCATCAAATTGTCCTGGAACACGGCAAGCCACTGATTTTTGGCGGCGGTACGAAAGGCATTCGGCTGCATGGATTCGAGCCGGAAATTGTCGAACTTGATGGCAGCGTCGCCCAGGACGACCTGTTGTTCCACGATGAGAGGGCGCCCAATTCGCAACTGGCGTTCTTGCTCAGCCGATTTCGCTATCCTGAATTTCCCGAACCAATCGGGGTTTTCCGCGCGATTGAAAGACCGACCTACGACCAGCGCATCAATGAACAGGTCGAGGACGCCAAACGGGATCAAGGCGAAGGAAAACTGGAAAAACTGTTCGCCAGCGGCGACACCTGGACGGTCCGCTAACTGTAGGAGTCTGGATGCCGGGTCGGGTTCTCGTGTTCGGCGAGTACGGAACGCTCAACGGTGGCGAAAATTCTCTGCTGGCGATCCTCCCGGCAATGCTTTTGCGGGGTTGGAAATTCACTGCCGCCGTACCGGAGGATTCGGCGTTTGCCCACGAATTGGCGATATTGGGCATCGACAACCTCGGAATCGATCTGGTCGATCAACATGGCTCTCGACACAGCCAGTTGTCGATCCGGGAGTCAATCAGTCGCTTGATCCAGAAAAACCAATCGGATCTGGTTCATTGCAACAGCCTGTCGACCAGTCGCCTGATCGGGCCGCTAACTCACGTCTTGGGCACCCCAACGGTGGGATATTTGCGGGACATCTTGAAGCTCAGCAAGACCGCAATTTCAGATATCAATCAACTCGACCGAATCGTCGCCGTCTCAAAAGCTACTCGTGACTGGCACGCGCGTCAGGGCTTGGACGTCAACAAAACGGAAGTCATTTACAATGCCGTTGATTCGAAAAGATTTTGCCCGGTCGATGCGCGGGTTGATCTGGAACACCTGGGAATCCAACCATCCGATCCCGTTCTGCTGTTCGTTGGTCAAATCGGTATGCGTAAAGGTATCGACGTCTTGTTACAGGTGTTTGCCATCGTAAAGTCCAAACTTGAAAATGTTCATCTAATCATCGCCGGTGTTCGTCATTCTCAAAAACTGGAAGCAGTTGAATTTGAAGACCGGTGGCTCCGTTTCTCGCGTGCTGTGTCGAGTGAACGTTCAGCGGTTCATTGGCTTGGCCGGCGAAAAGACATCAACCAATTAATGAATCGAGCCGATTTGTTGATTCATCCAGCGAGGCAAGAACCCCTGGGTCGGGTCTTGTTGGAAGCGCTCGCCTGTGGTTTGCCATTTATTGCCAGCAATGTGGGTGGTACTCAGGAAATTCTCGAGGGAATCAGCGGCGCAGAAACTTTGATATGTCCAGCGGATAACGTCGTGGAGATTGCAAGCAAAATCCTGAAAGTGCTTGGCGACGGGCCCAAACTGGGCGATTTGCGAAAACAATTTCGTCGGCAGGCTTTGAAAATATTCTCGATTGAGCAATGTGCCGAGCGACTGGATTCGCTTTACGAACGACTGATTCTCAAATCAGTTTCCGGTTAAAGTCACCGTGAATCGTCAAAATCGATTACCTGCCAAAGCAATCATGCTTTGCCTGAAGCGTTTGCTGGTTGAATTTGAGGCGGTTCCCTGCAAAAATGGAGGGAAGGTAGGGCTTTGAGGCAATCTTCAAGAATCGACGCCGGATATGACCGCAAATTCAAAGGATGATTTTCTCGCGTGTTTGAAAGCCAGCAAAGTTATTGTTCCGGAACAGCTTGAAGAAGCGCTGGCGGATATTGATTCCGACGACCCCAGGCAAATTGCCATCGCGCTGGTTCGCAGGGAACTTCTTACCAAATGGCAGGCGAAGTACCTGGTGGCAGGCCATAGTCGCCTGCACGTTGGCAATTACCAACTGCTCGAACGGCTGCGACGAAACGAATTCGGGGACCGCTTTTTGGCAGTTCACGAACAACTTGATCGCCTTGTCGAAATCCAGATCCTGCCCAAGTCGTTAAACGATCAACAAGACTTGCGCGAAAAATTCTTGAGCTCCGCCAGCGTCGCTTCCCAGGTCGATCATCCTAACCTCGTTCACGTTTATGATATTGATCAAGAAGGTAAACGGCTGTACCTGGTTGTCGAACATACCGTTGGCAAATTGCTCAGCTCGTTTGATTCGACCAAGTTTTCCACGATGGATGTTGCGCGACTTGTTGAACAATCGCTGAAAGGTCTCAAGGCGGCCCACGAAAAAGGCATCGTTCACGGCCTTATTAACAAGCACAACGTCATCGTGACGGACGCCGAACAGATAAAAATTCAAAATTTGGTGATGGCCTCGCTGGAGAATCCCAACCATGCAACGGCGACTCAGGCGGAGGATATTCAGGCGGTCGGCAAGCTCGGGCACGAGTTGCTGGACGGCCTGGAAGCAAACAACAAGGGTCGCCAGGAACTCGCCGCCATAATCGAAGCGGTCGAGTCTACCGAGTCGGTTGATGTCACAGAAATCCGTGGTCAGCTGGAATCCTGGATAACACAGCATGATCAAAGCTCCACCCAAACCTTGATCTCGGGCATTGGCATCGAAACGACTTTGATTGACGGGGCCAAACCGACAACGCCGGCCAACTCGACAGACCCGAGCGATTTGCGCGAAACCGTCGAACCGATTTCAGAACTTTCTTTTCTGCAACGCCAAAATCCCGTGGCCGTGGTTGGCATTGCGGCAACCATTTGCTTGCTGACGTTGGGCGGTGTCGCCTGGCTGGCTTATTCCATCAACCAGTCAAAACCGGTTGCAAAAAAGACGACCGTCATGAAACCGATGACCAATTCCGAGACGGTCAGTATTGAACAGGAACGAGCAAACCCGAATCCGGCAGGTAAGCCCAGCCGCTCTCCTGCTCTGCTTGAATCATCGGGTGAATCCCTCAAATTCAAACCACTGACAGACGAGGAAATCAAAGCAGAGGTGGAAAAAATCGGGGGTGATCAAAACGCGTTGTCAATGACGGCAGTAAGTGCCGAGACGGCGGACGATCGATTGGAAGCGAAACTTGCTGATTCACCTGCCGAATCTGCTCCGGCAATTGACTCGCTTCCAGTTGAGCCTGCGTCGGCGTCCGCTACTTCCGAAGAGAAGACCAAGGCAATTGATCTGGGCAATGCACCCGAAAAATCTCCGCAAACGGAGCTTGCTCGACCGGCAGCCATGGCCGGCAAGCCTGAGACTGTCGATGACGAGAAGGTAGAGGGTAGCGTATCCCGGGATTTTGAAAAACCATTTGTTGACTTTCCTCGATATGCAGAACTCGGAGATATCGCCGACGCGTCGCCACAGGAGATTGGCAAGGTCTATCTGCCACCCAACATCCTGATGGGGCTCGAAATTGTTTCCGGAGACGCCATTTCGAGATCGAAATGCGTTTTCGAGCTGGAACGCGCAACAAATGACAGACAACGCTGGTTTGCAAATTTCCGAAAACGCAAATCCTCACCTGCAGTCAAGGTTGGTGAGTTTTTCAAAGAAGGCGACACATTCTATTTTCGGTGGGAGCCAACCGCCGCCGAGGACGACGACCACAACTACTTGCGCAATTGTGCCCTCAAACTTGTCGGCAATGATGAGAAAATTACTTTTCTCAACTTGCGCACGCCAATCGAAATTGAAGGACTCGCCATCACGCAGGAAGGCGGGATCGCCAAGGTCGAAACCGACATTCAATGGCTGCCGGACCCCGATAGTTTGAAAATCGAGGTAATTCCGCTGCCCTACACCGGCATCCCGAAGTCGTTCATGTTTCCGCCGGACCGTCAAATTCAAAAACGGCAGCCTGTCATCGTCTTTTTTAGCGAACAAGAGAAAGACCGTTTTTTCTATTTGCAGGTTTCAGCAGACGTCAGGAAAACGTTGAAGCTTCAATCAGCCCTGATGTTTAACGCGCTTGATGGTTCCAGTCCCGTCGTTGCCGATCCTAAACTTATCGAGGCCGTCGCCGATCGAATCACTCGCCTGGCAGTTGTGACCAATGCCGATTACGAGCAAATCAAGGTCGCTGACCGACCCAGCGACATTAAATACGACGATTTTGAAGAACTCAAAAAAGGTTACAAAAAGGCGGCCGAAACGGCTCAAGCCCAGAAAGTAACCTTATTGGAGTACGCTAACATACTCCCTGCGCTCTATGGAAAAACGATTCCCTTGCGTGTCTACTTTGAAATGGACAACATGCAAATCGAGCTTGCCACCAGCGCCCCAAACCAATAGCCGGCGCCAGCGTTACTCACTTCGAATTGACCGAAAACAACCAAGAAGCCGCGTATATCAATTCCGATAATTCGCAAAATATCATCAGCCGCTGGGCGAGCCAATTGCCGTTTGAGCGGCAATGATCCTCGCGCCGACCATCTTCGCGTAGACGATTCCATCGCCTAAGATATCGATCCTCACATCATTGCCCGGATTTCTCGAAATGATACGCGTTGGAATTGTAGGTGCCACCGGATATACGGCACTTGAGCTGATCAAACTGCTGCGGCGGCATCCCGAGGTCGAGATCGCTCGCATCACGTCGCGTGAATCGGCGGGATCGCGCCTGGAAAGCATACACACCAGTTTACGCGATTTGCTTCAGCTCGAGTTTACCTCCTTCGATGTGAAAGATTTCCAGGACAACGTCGACTTTGCATTTTCGTGCCTGCCACACGCAGCTTCTGCGAGAGTCGTTTGTCAACTTGTCGAGGCGGGAATCAAGGTGATAGATTTCAGCGCCGACTACCGCTTGAACGATGTCCACACCTTCGAAACGTGGTACGGCGTCACCCACCCCGACCCGGATCGAGTGGGAAAAGTGCCCTATGGAATTCCCGAACTGTTTGCAAACGAAATTCAACACGCCCGACTCGTCGCCAATCCGGGCTGTTTTCCTACGTCCGTTGTGATTCCCATTGGGCCGCTGTTGCAACACGATTTGATCGAAGCCTCGAACATCATCGTTGATTCCAAAACAGGAATTTCTGGCGCGGGACGTAAAGCCGATTTGCGATTTCACTTTCCAGAATGTAACGAATCAGTGTCAGCCTACTCGGTTGGGCAGCATCGACACTCGCCGGAAATGGACCAGATTCTCGGTCGTCTAACCGGTCAATCGACCAAAATCGTGTTCACACCCCACCTGATTCCAATGGATCGGGGAATTCTTTCCACCATTTACGTTACGGCCAAACCGGGAGTTGACGCAGCCGAGTTGATGGAGGCTTTGGATGACTTTTACCGCGATGCGCCCTTTGTTCGAATCACGGCCGACCAGCCCGCAACAAAAGATGTATCCGGGACAAACCATTGCGATATCACGATTCGTCGCTCGGGCGAGATGATGGTCGTTTTGTGCGTTATCGACAATTTGATCAAAGGCGCGTCAGGTGCCGCGGTTCAGAACTTTAATTTGATGCAGGGCTTCGCTCAAACCACAGCCCTGATCTAAATCCAGTTTTAGTCGTACTTGAAACTTCATTTGGCCTTTACCAATCGAAAAAACTATGCACTCCGAACATCGACTTCCGGCAGGATTCCGGTTCGCGGCAGTCAAGACCCAGGTCAAGAAATCAGCTGATCTGGATCTGGCCCTCATCGTGGCGGACGATCCGTGCGTTGCCGCCGGGGTGTATACGCAGAACCTGGTGCACGCCGCCAGCATCGATTGGAACCGACAAATTACGCCCACCAGCAACCTCGCGCGGTCGTTGTCAATTCGGGAAATGCGAATGCATGCACCGGGCAGCAAGGAATCGAGGACAATCACGACAATTGCCGAAACAGTCGCCCGGGCGATTCGTGCCGGGCCGAACAGATCCTGGTTCTGTCAACGGGCATCATTGGCCACGCCTTGCCGATGGAATAAGATCACGGCAGGCATTGCAGTTGCCAGTGGTTGCCTCGCGGCGGATCAAAAATCATGGCACGAGACTTCACGAGCCATCTTGACGACCGACCAGGGAGCCAAAATGGCCAGCCGCTCGCTTGAGATTGACGGAACAACTGCCACGATCCACGGGATCGCAAAGGACGCTGGCATGATCGGGCCCAGGATGGCAACCCTTTTGTGCGTCATTTTGACTGACGTTGGTCTGGAGCCCGCCCAGGCTCAGGCCACTTTAACAGAAGCCGTCGACGGCTCGTTTAATCGCATCAGCGTCGAAGGTCACACGAGTACGAATGATGCAGGTCGTCTTGCTTGGCAGCGGGAAATCGGGCATCAAGTGCGTGTCGCCTGCCGCATTGGCTCACATTTCCAATTGGAATTGAATTCGCTGTGCATTGAACTGGCAAAAATGATCCCGACCGACGGCGAGGGTGCCAAGCACCTGATCGAAATTGAAGTGAACGGTGCCAACAGTCATGATGAGGCTGACCGAATCGCCAGAACAGTGGCCAACAGTAATTTGGTTAAGACTGCAATTTCGGGAAACGACCCAAACTGGGGGCGAATCGTTTCCGCCGTTGGCTACTGCGAGGGGATTCACATCGACGCGGCTCAGATCGAGCTGACATTGAATGGATTTGAGTTATTCGCCGATGGCCGACCGTTGGCGTTCGACGCTGCAGAGGTCAGCCAGTCGATGGCGGCCAATAAGCAAACACGAATCGAACTGTCGGTTGGCGATGGCCCGGGCTGCGCCAAGCATTGGACCAGCGACTTGACGGAAGCCTACGTTCGCTTCAACTCCCATTACACGACGTAGGAATCCTGGATCCGCACTCACGTAGCTTTACTCTCTGAGTCGAGGCTTGTCATTGAGCGGGTCGGAAGTCATCAACCACCCAGGCTAGACTGAACAAGTGACTGCTCCCGATTGTGAATTCCGCAAGGAGTCCCATGTCACCCTCTTCCGGACCTCACGTGTCGCCGGGAAAGGGTGCTGTTATGCAACGCTTTAAGTGTTAATCGCCGTGCAATCTTGTTGCAACGACTTCACCTTGTGACATTCGACTCTCGTCGGGGGTTTCCAACATTTTCGTACCGAACAGGATTGCTCCCGACTCCGTTTGTACCCGAGACACGGAAAGCCTACTTCTTGAGGAAAGCCTACTTCTTGAACCCGGTCACGTCTTTCGCCTCAACATAGAAATTCCTATCGATTTCGAAAATTTCAATCTTGTTGTCGGCCGTTAACGTTTGGGGCTGCTCGGTCGGCGTAATCCGCTGCGGAGTGCCGTTGATGCTGACCTCCACCGGCATCTGAAAACCGGGAACCACATGGTCGTACCAATACGTGAGTTTTTCGCCTTTGCGCTGGTAGTTCAGTCGCGGAATCATCGTCGTCCGCAGGTACTGCTCAAAGACGAGGCTGAAATCAATTCCCGACTCCTTGTTGATGTAGTCTTCGATCTGACGGGTGTCAACGGTTTGATGCCAAAACGTTGAATTCAGGCCGCGGAGAATTTCGCGCCATTTTTCGTCGTCGTTGAGCACATGCCGCATCGTGTGCAACATGTTTCCACCTTTGTAATACATGTCACCGGAACCTTCGTTGTTCACGTTGTAGGTGCCAATGATGGGCCGATCGTTTTTCACCAGCCTTCGGCAGCCGATGACATAGTCTTCGGCTTCTTTTTTGGTGAAGTGGTATTCGACAAACAGGTTTTCCGCGTAGTTCGTAAAACCTTCGTGAATCCACATGTCCGCGGAGTCCTTCATGGAAATGTTATTGCCAAACCACTCGTGGCCCGACTCGTGCACGATAATAAAATCGAATTTGAAACCAACGCCCGTATCACTCAAGTCGCGACCGCGGTACCCGTTTTTGAATCCGTTTCCATACGTCACCGAGCTCTGATGTTCCATTCCTGCATAGGGCACAACGACCAGTTTGTAACCGTCTTCGTAAAACGGATACTTGCCAAACCAGTATTCAAAGGCCTTGATCGTGCGCGGGGCCTCCTTGAAATGCGCTTCGGCCAGCTCTTTTTGATGTCGAAGTACCCAATAACTCACATCCAGTTGGCCAAATTCGCCTTCGTAGGTTTCAGAGAAATTGCAATAGTCGCCGACGTTGATGTTGACGCAGTAGTTGTTGATCGGGTTCTTGACCTCCCAGGAAAACGTCCGCGTATCGGAACCCTCGTTGTTGACGTTCGCCAGCAGGCGACCATTGGCAACGGCAACCAGATTTTCGGGTACGGTGACGGTGATGCTGACGCCTTGATCGGGTTCGTCATAACCATGATCTTTGTTGGGCCACCAGATGCTCGCCCCGATTCCCTGGCAAGTCGTCGCGATGAAAGGATTGCCGTTTTCGTCCTTCGTCCAGGTCACGCCGCCGCTCCAGGGCGGGTTTTTGCTCTCGATCGGCTTACCTTTATAAAACACTTCGATCGAAGTTTCGGTACCGATCTCCAAGGGGCTGGCAAATTGTACCCAATACACGTTGCCCTCACGTTCAAAATCAAGTTTGGTCTCGCCGTGCTGGACACGAGTGATCTGCAGCGGCGGTTGGAGGTCGATTTGCATTCGATCGTTCGCTTTCAGGACACTGAACGTAATTCTGTTCAGACCCGTGAGCGATTTCGTTTCGGGAAACAGCTCGACCGACAAATCGTATCGCAGGACGTCCCACCATTCCCGCTCGGCATTGATCGCGCCACGCAACCGTGCCTGACGCGCAAATTCCTGTGCAGCGGGCGCGGATTGGGCCACCATCGAATCAACCAACGCCAACATCAGCGACAGCCCCATGAAAAGGGCAGAAACAAAGCCTCGCATGACGATTCCAATCAAAGTGGTTTTGTAAACGGCTCAGCCAAGTGAGTCGTCAAAGGTTCAGTTGCGTGCAACATTATAGCAGGCCAATGGACCCGCTATTTCACTCGCCCGACCGGCATAATCGTTACCAGCAATTTGCCGCTGCCGACAAATCCAGCGAATTGCGGAATTCCCCCGAATCCTGCTCGTCGTCACGGCCCCGGTGAAACTAGGCTTGCGTTAACAAGTCGATTTCTTGGCTTGCCCAAAAGAGGCTTTCTCACCCCCGTGTAGCAGAACCGGCAGTTTTTCGCCGGTTCTGCTTTTTTTGGGCGGTCGTCCACCACCGCGAGCCGACCGAAATCGGAAACTCAGGATTCTTCGGCTAAAATCTGAGCCGAACGTTGCTGGCCAGCGGGCAATCTCGGCCAACGTGGTCCGGGCCAACCGCAGCAGCTGGCCCCGGGTTGGTTTTCCTCGCTCCCGTCCTGGGTGATAATTTCGTCAGGTGAATCACAATAAAGGTTGACATCTGGCGACACCTACATAATCTTAATCGACACGGTTTTTGTGTCGATTTTTATTATTCATCAGGAGACAGAGATAATGTCTACGGAAGCATTTGCCGATCAGCCTGATCCTGATTCAGACGATCTCGATTCAGAGGACGACATCAGCGGCGGTCCAGTCGGCGAATTACTTACCGATGATGCTGATGTCGTTGACGAATTCGACGAAAACGACTTCGATGAAGACTTTGATGATGACTTTGAAGAAGAAATCGAAGGCGAGTACGAACTGGAGGATGACCAATACGGCGAAGACTTTGATCAGGAATTTGGTCACTTGACGCCCGATCCCTCAGACGATCTCGACGATGATGACGACGACATTGATTAGTCGTCCTCTGGATTCGACGAGCTAAACTGGCAAATTATCAATGCCTACAGGCATTCGAGCGCCGTCCAGACAGCAAGCTGTCATTTACACATAACGCCCGTTCGAGGATATTGGAATCCTTTGGCGGGTGTTTTTGTGTCCCTCGCGAACTTCGTTCCGTCTGCCCGTATCCAACATCCTGTCCAGCTCCCGTCATTTTCGTTAACAGGTTCCTCTCATGCCGACGTCGCTGAAAGATTCCAGCATGTTCCAGCCGGTAGAAAACAACGTCAATTTTCCAAAACTCGAAGAACAGATTCTGGAATTCTGGCGTGACAACAACATTTATGATCGGTCACTTGAGCAACGAAAAGACGGTCCCAAATACGTGTTCTACGAGGGGCCCCCGACCGCCAATGGAAAGCCTCACCCCGGACACTGCCTGACGCGGGCCATCAAGGACGTCTTTCCCCGATACAAAACGATGCGCGGTTTTTACTGCGAGCGCAAAGCGGGCTGGGACACGCACGGATTGCCCGTCGAAGTCGAGGTTTGCAAAGAATTGGGCATCCATTCCAAGGAAGAAATCGAAGCTTACGGCGTCGAACCGTTCATCCACAAATGTCAGCAAAGCGTCTGGCAGTACATGCAGGACTGGGAACAGCTGACTCAACGACTTGGCTTCTGGGTCAAACTGGAGGACGCCTATGTGACCTACTATCAAAGCTACGTCGAATCCGTCTGGTGGTCGCTGAAAGACCTCTTCGATCGCGGGCTGCTGTATCAAGGCCACAAAATCATCTGGTGGTGGGCACAAGGCGGAACAGCCCTCAGCAGCGGCGAAGTCGGGCAAGGTTACAAAACCGTGATGGACCCCTCGGTCTACGTGTTGTTTCCGCTGCTCGATCGGGAAAACACCAGCTTGCTGGTCTGGACCACGACGCCCTGGACACTGCCGAGCAACCAGTTCGCGGCAGTCAACGAAGACATCGAGTATGCCACCGTTTACGATCCGGAATTGGATCACCATATTATTTTTGCCAAAGATCTCGTGCAGAAAATCGGTGACAAGGTCAAACGCGAACTCGAAGTCAAATCGACCGAGCAGGGGAGTGATCTGGTCGGACTGCGCTACCGACCGCCGTTCGATTACTACTACAAGAATCTCGGCCAGCAAACCGGCTCGCTGAAGTCGGGCGGCCAACAACATCTCGCCTGGCGCGTCACGGCCGCACCTTTCGTCACGACCGACAGCGGCAGCGGCGCTGTCCACGAGGCCCCGGCATTTGGCGAAGTCGACTACGAACTCCTGCTGGCCGAACAGGAGCGGTTTGTTGACGGCACTGGACCGCAGATGATCTGTGCGGTCGGTCCCAACGGGAAATTTACAGCCGAAGCAGCCGACTACGAAGGCGTCTGGGTCAAAGATGCCGACAAACTGATCACTCGCCGCCTCAAGGAAGAAGGAAAACTTTACCACCTCGAGCAGTATCAACACGAATATCCGTTTTGCTGGCGGGCAGAGGAAGATCCGCTGATCCAATACCCGCGGAAAAGCTGGTTCATTCGCACAACCGAGTTCAAAGACGAGTTGCTGGCCAACAATCAGCAAATCAACTGGCTGCCCGAACATATCAAGGACGGTCGATTTGGCAACTTCCTCGAATCCAATGTCGATTGGGCTTTGTCCCGCGAACGTTATTGGGGCACGCCGCTGCCCATTTGGGTTTGCGACAAAACCGGCAAAGCCGAAGCGGTCGCCAGCTACGAAGAACTCGTCAGCAAGCCAGGGCTGACCGGAACCGAAGTCTGGGAGGAGGCCAAGGCCAACAACCCGGACCTGGTGGATGACCTGAAAGTCCACAAACCCTACATCGATTACATCGCCTACGATTCGCCATTCGAGACGGGCGGGCGCATGAACCGCGTCACGGAAGTTATCAATTGCTGGTACGACAGTGGCGCAATGCCGTTCGCCCAATGGGGTTATCCACATCAAGGCACCGCACAATTCGAATCCCAGTTTCCGGCCGATTTCATTTCCGAAGCCATCGACCAGACGCGAGGCTGGTTTTACAGCCAGTTGGCCATCAGCACGATGTTGTTCGGGAAGAGCACGAAAACGCATGAGACGACCTATCCCCATCCGTTCCGAAATTGCATCGTGCTTGGTCTGATGCTGTCGGAGTGGTGGGAAGGCGACGACGGCACGATCTATCTGACGCCCGAGGATGCGCAAGCCGCCGCGGGCAAAATCCATCACTTCGTCGGCAAGATGTCCAAGAGCAAGCGGAACTATCGCGAGCCGCAGGGAATTTTTGACAACTACGGCGCGGACGCACTACGCTGGTACTTTTTTGCCAACCAGCCGCCTTGGACCTCGATTCGTTATAGCGAACGCCAGATCAAGGAGAGCATTCCCGAGTTCCTGCTGAGATTGTGGAACGTGTACAGCTTTTTTGTGCTGTACGCGAATATCGACGGCTTTTGTCCCGCCGACTTGGGAGCCAGCAGTCCCGAGAACTACGACGGTGCTAAAGGCTATCGGTCAAACTCGGAGCGCGGAGAACTCGACCGGTGGGTGATCAGCGAATTGAATGAAGCCGTCGACGTCGTTGTGCGACAGATGGACCAGTACGACAACTACGGCGCGTGTAAGCGAATTTCAGCTTTCGTCGATGCCCTTTCGAATTGGTACGTGCGACGCAGTCGGGATCGGTTTTGGGCGGCTGATACCGAATCACCCGAGAAACTTGACGCGTACTGGACGCTGTACGAATGCCTGGCGACCGTTGCCAAACTGGTCGCGCCTTTTGTGCCGTTCACGGCCGAAGCGATCTGGCAAAATCTCTCCAGTGGCTTTAACGGAAATGCCAGCCACAGTGTTCACTTGTGCGATTACCCAACGCCCGAAACCGACAAGATTGACGCGACGCTGACGTCCCGCATGACCGTGCTTCGAGACATCGCTTCGGCTGGTCGATCGGCCCGGATGGGTTCCAAACTCAAAGTTCGTCAACCTCTGGCTGGGGTAACGGTGATCCTCAACGACTTGGAAAATCGGCCCTGGTTGGAGGAGCACGCCGAGATTCTGCGTACCGAGCTCAACGTGAAATCGGTGGAGTTTACCGCCAATGCAGCCGAATACGTCACCTATCAGATTGTTCCGAACTTTAAACGTCTTGGCCCGCGGGTGGGCAAACTGATGCCCGAGGTCAAAAAAGTGCTGGGGGTCGCCGACGGCGGACAACTGCTCAGTCAGCTGACATCCACTGGCAAGGTCACGATCTCGGCCGGCGGTCAATCCCTCGAACTGGACAACGAAGACATCGAAGTCCGGCTCTCCGCCAAAGACGGCTGGGCCGCTGCCCAGGGAAGTTGCGGCGTCGTGGTGCTGTCCACCGAATTGACACCTCAGTTGATCCGCGAAGGAATTGCCAGGGATGTCGTGCGGTTGATTCAGGATCGACGCAAGGAACTCGATTTGCAATTCACCGATCGCATTGATGTTTGGTTGGTTACCGATGCTGCGGATCTCAAAACCGCGGTGGTTGAAAATCGTGAGTATATCATGCAAGAAACGTTGGGAACGAGTTTGAACCTGGACGCACCGGCTGACGATATCGAATCGTGGCACGAGAAATGGGGGAAGGCGTACTCCGCATGTTCATTCGAGTTGCGGGGTAGAGCGCGACCAATGGCACTGACTGGACCCTCCCTATCGGAGGGTCGGGTGTCAGTCCAGGGAGGGTGATGAAACTCCGAAAAACGAATTGTCTTTTGCAACACAACCCTCCCCGCTCGTTCCTCGCGACCCTCCCAAAGGGAAGGTGAAATCTAAAATCGTGCAATTCCGGCGGCAAGTGCCTTGCCGCTCACGAAACCAAAGACCTCGATAAGTACTTTACCAATTTATGCCCACCACCTTCAAAATATCGGTATTAATTTCTGGCAGTGGCACGACGCTACGGAACTTGATCGAAAAAAAATCCCAAGGAAAACTTGCCGCCGAAATTCGTCAGGTCATTTCCAGCAATCCACAAGCGGGCGGGATTCAATTCGCCGAACAAGCCGGCATCTCCTGCGAGATTCTCGATCACCGGAATTTCGATTCCCCGGAGGCATACAGTGCAACTCGTGTTTGATGACAATTCGGTCGGCAGGCATTAACCTGGTGGTGCTGGGGGGATTCCTGCGGCGACTGAAGGTCCCCGACGATTTTGAGAATCGCGTAATCAATATCCATCCCAGCCTGATTCCCGCGTTTTGCGGTAAAGGGCTGTATGGATTACGCGTGCATCAGGCCGTGATTGATTATGGCTGCAAAATCTCGGGCTGTACCGTACATTTCGTTGACGATCACTACGATCACGGTCCGATTGTCGCGCAGCGGACGGTTCCGGTTCTGACCGCCGACGATGCGCCCAGACTTGCCGCCCGGGTATTTGCAGAAGAGTGCGAACTTTATCCGGAAACGATCAACTTGATCGCTGACAATCGTGTTAAATTAAACGGTCGGCTTGTCGAAATTGTGTGATCGTCAGCTTGTTGCCGGAAGGAAAACCTCGCTCGTGGATCAGCTCGAAGTCCATAAAGAATCGATCTGCGAAATTGGCCGGCGGCTGTACGCCAAGGGCTTTGCAGCAGCCAATGAAGGCAACCTCTCCATCCGTGTGGCGGAAAATCGGATTCTCTGCACGCCCACTTTGTGCTGCAAGGGCTTTATGAATCCGGCAGATATTTGCACCGTCGATATGTCGGGCAAACAGCTTTCCGGTCGCCGCAAACGCACGAGCGAAGTCCTGCTGCACATTGAGGTGTACAAACGTCGCCCGGATGTCAGCAGCGTTGTCCATTGCCATCCACCGCATGCGACGGCCTTCGCAGTCGCCGGCGAGCCGATTCCGACTTGCGTTCTTCCAGAACCCGACATTTTTCTGGGCGAAGTCCCGATTGCCCCGTACGCTACCCCCGGCAACCAGGACTTTGCTGAAACTATTCTACCGTTCGTCGAAGCCACCAACACGATTATCCTCGCCAACCATGGTACGGTCAGCTACGAAACCGACATCGAGCGGGCCTACTGGTTAACTGAAATTCTCGACGCCTATTGCCGCATCCTGATCCTGGCAAAACAGCTGGGCGGAATTCGATACCTTTCATCCCAACAGGGCCAGGAGCTGCTCAAATTGCGAACAGAATGGGGATTTGCGGACCCGAGGGCCGCCAATCCGGAGGCGGGGCAGGGGGGCCATGACCTGTTTCGAGATTCATGGGCGGCCTCGGGGCTCAGTCAGAAAGCATTTGCCCCACATCCCAGCCAGGCAGACGCGCAGGATACGCGGCGATTGAGCCCGGATCTCGAATTCCTGGTTAAGCAGATCGCGGATCGAATCGTGAACGAACTACTCAAGCCCGACCGCTGAGCGCAATCCGCACCTGGAACATTAACGGAATCCAAGCACCTGCGCCGTTAATTCTGGTTCTTGCGATCGACCGGGTCCGATCGAAAATTCCGGATTCTGGTGTCAAGCTGTAACGATTGCAAAATCTGCAATGCTGGCAACCGCGTTAACATTTATCGATTTTTCCAATCATGTCGATCACGATAAGCCATGGTCGAATTATCACTATAATTTGCATAGGCGACAAAGGCGGAACAAGCCGAACAGTCTAACAATTGATTGATTGTTCAGTTCGGATGGGCCAAATATGCTAGCCAGATTTTTTTTGGCGGTCGCTGCCACATTTTTTTTGAACGCTTCGGTATTGGGTCAGTGGGCTCAACCTGACGAGCAGGTCGTGGGTGCGGGCTTTTTTCAGGATCAGGAAAAGCCTTCCCAGCTGGCAAACGATTTCAACTTGCTGGACTTGCGCCTGCGCGAACTGGAAGATGACGTCGAAAATCGGCTCCGCGCTCGGGACCAAGAAGGCGAAGCGTCGGAAAAATCGAAAGAAGAGCTCGAAGAACGCTTGGCTAAGCTCGAAAAGGCCCTCGAAGAACAGCAGCAGGCCACTGAAGAACTCGATGGCACGCTACCAAGCATCGTCTATCACGGCCACAAGAAGCCCAAAATGACGCTCATTGGGCGGATCCATCTGGACTATTGGGCTTTTCCGGAGGCTGACGAAACCCTGTTCCCGCTGGAAGGCGGAAATCCGCAGGACCGCGTCGCTTTTCGGCGGATGCGAATCGGTGTCAAAGGTGATTTGAACGACAACATGTTTTACAAATACGAAGGCGAATTCGCTGGCGGCGCGGTCTCTTCCTACCGCGATGTTTACATCGGATTCGACAATTTGCCCCATTTGAACACCGTGATTATTGGGAACCACAAAAGGCCATACGGTTTGGACCATCTCAACAGTAGCCGTTACAACGTGTTCATTGAACGGCCGTTTATCGTCGAAGCCTTCAATCAGGACGCGCGACGCCTGGGTTTCTCCAGTAATGGAGTCAGTAAAGACGAGAAGTACAACTGGCGGTATGGAATCTGGCACGAGGAGTTGACGCAAGATTTTCCCGGTTGGATCGGCGACCATTATCAGCTCGAGGGCGCTGCCCGATTTGCCGCCACCCCCTGGTACGACGAGTCCTCGGGGGGGCGCGGGTACGCGCATTTCGCGATCTCAGGTTCGGTGGGTTACCCGGATGGATTGAACGACGCCAGGAACGCAGCCCGCTACCGCACGCGACCGGAAGCGCGATCCACGCGTCGCTGGCTGGACACAGGGACCATCGACGGTGCAGATACAAACATGCTGATCGGTTTGGAAAGTGTAGTTAACATTGGCGCCTTCCAATTCGTTGCCGAATACCTGCGGACAAATGTTGACCGACTCGAATCGTTCGGTCCCGACCTCGAATTCGACGGTGGCTACTTCTACGTCGCTTACTTTCTGACAGGCGAACACCAGCCTTGGGATCGCAAGACAGGGACGCTTGCACGGCCAGTGCCGTTCGAAAATTTCTTCAGTGTCAGAGATTGCGATTGCCAGACGCAACGCGGCCTGGGGGCGTGGCAAATTGCCGCCCGCTACTCATGGGCCGACCTGAGCGATGAAAACATCATTGGTGGTGAAGGTGATGCGCTGACACTTGGTCTGAATTGGCTGTGGAACCCATACGCTCGCATGCAATTCAACTGGATCATTGGCGACATCGACAAATTCCCGGAAGGGGGCGGCGACTATCAAATCCTGGGGGCCCGTTTTATGGTTGATTTCTAGTCAATACGGAGGATTCGTTTCATGGCGATGGCGATCCTGAACTCAATACAATAAATCTGGAAGAGCATATATGAATTCCATCTCAAAAATTGCCGGCTTGTCAGTATTATTGCTGACTGGAATATTTGCCGTCCACAATTCAACAGGCCTTTCCGCCGTCATCATCACGCAAGATTGCACCTGCGGCACGGCAGGTTGTGGTGGTGGGTGTGCGATCGAGCGTCGTGCTGGTTGTCGAAAATGTGGCGCGAGACGCGGTTGTCAAAAATGCCCCAAGTGCCAGGTTGAATGTTGCCAGCTCGAAATCAAAACCGGCGAATCGAAAGAAACGTGTTTCCAGACAGAACAAAAAATTGTCTGCATTCCACGCGTTCGTATGCCGTGGCAAAAATGTTGCCCGCCTACAAAATCAAAAACGCGCACCGTCAAAGTGCTAAAAACTCACTCGTTCAAATGTCCGTCCTGTGAATACAAATGGTCGTTGATTGAACCGGAAATTCCCGAATCCGATGGCGACAAGTCACCTGGACTCGAGGGCCAACCGGTTACGCAACTTCCGGAATACAATGTGCCTTACGAGCCCGTCCCGGTATCGTTCCCGTCAAGCATTTCGCATAGAAACTCTCACCCGATTCCAACTTCCAATTACGATCCATCGGTCCCCTCGGGAAGCCGTTAGTTGAATTTCTCATTGATCGCTCCCGCGATCTAAGCGTTCAGTTCGCGGAGGGAAGTTGATGACGGGCGTATCGGGAAGTGGAATTAGGTGGGTTCAGACAAACGGTCGACACCCACCCCTTGGGAGGGTCGGAGTCTCAGCTCCGGGGAGGGCAACCTGGCAATACGAAAAAGACCCTCCCCGCTCGTTCCTCGCGACCCTCCCAGAGGGAGGGTGGTGTCCGACACGCCCGACCCTCCCAAGGGGAGGGTGATGACAAATGTGTCTGACTTTAGCCGTACTGAAACGCTGCGAATTTTCATAAAAAAAGGCCGGGCGCAACCTGCACTCGGCCTTGTTGGTTGTAAAAGTCGTTGAGCCTAAATCGGCACGGTCAGGAAGCCGTAAGCGGTGGAATCACTTAGGACCCTGAATCGCTGGTTGGTCGACGATGCTTGGGCAAACACTTCGGTCAGATCCACGCGGACGCCACCGATTTCAAGCGATTCGACCCGATAGGCTCCCCATTTCTGGTCCTTGATGGTGGCGGTGCCTTGCGACAGACCCCGATCAACGGTCAAGTCGACGATCAGGTCGCGACCAGAAAGTCGGAATGACAGGTCATCACTGAACGAATCGACGGTGGGGAAGTTGGAAATGCGAAGGGTATCAATTCCGGTACCCCGATTTTCATTGATAATGTCATTCCCGTCGGCGATGCCCCATTCATAGGTGTCGTCGCCCCCTTCGCCGGAGACCGAATCGTTGCCACCGAGCCCACGAATGTAATCGTTGCCGAGACCACCGGTGATGTTGTTGACCAGTTCATTGCCAGTCAAGCGGTCATTGTTTTGACTGCCAATCAAGTTCTCGATTTCAACGCCAAACGCGATACTCAGGTTTTCAAACGTGTCGCCGATTGAACTGACAGCGCCAGAGCGAAGATCGACATCAGCGTTAATCAGCGAGCCTGCCGCGGAAATCGTGTCTTCTCCACCGGTATCCCAAATGGACCATGAACGACTTCCGTCTCCTTCAAAGAACCCGGCGATGTCGTACAAATCATCTCCGGTAGCAAAGCTTCGGTTTGCCCCGTAAGAAGACTGGAAGTTGACGATATCGTAGAGAGAGAAGGATCCTTGGCTGATCCCGCTGGGATGCCCCGAGTAAGACATCACGGTAAAGACTTCGTTGTCTGTCGAAGATGGAAGAACCGGGCGGTTGTCCGGACTTCCGGGGACATCAAACGGGTGCATGAATCCCATGGCGTGCCCGAGTTCATGCATAAAGATCGTGTAGGAAGAACCGCCAATGGTCCACGCGGACGGCGTAAAGATGTCCATGTTTCGTGCGTTGAACCACATGTCACCCGATTCGGGGTTCGTCCCCGGGAAGAACGCAAACGCGGCCGCAAACGATGTATCCGGCTCAAGTGCATAGTTACCCAAGCGGATGTCGCCACCGCGATAGCCGGTATCCTGTTGAATCGAAGTATCGGCAACTTCGACGAACTCGACGTTAGCAAATGACTCGACTTGCCGGAAAATTTGGCGGGCCGCCATCCGCTGATGCTCCAGGAACTGGAAAAACGGTCGTGGCGGATCATTGTTGGGCTCGTCAACCGCCTCACCCGTTTCGTAATCCGGAAACTGTTGCATGAAACTGTACGTGACCTGAACCGGCTGATTCGGGAACACAATCCCATTCTGCTTGATATCAACCCAGCTGATACCACCATAAATCGCGGCGATGTATTCTGGTTCGGTCCGGAAGTTAAACCGTTTCCAATCGCTGTAGAAAGTCCCATTGTAGGCTCGTGCATAAACTTCATCCAAAGCCCGACCTTCAAAGGTACCCGTTTCAAATGTCCAATCGTTGGCCAATGCTACCGGCGATACCGTATGGATCACGTTTGCCGCCCGACGGAAACCGTCCTCCCTGAAGGTACCACTCGTCGCACTCCCGTTCGCATCCAAAATCTCGTAAAACTGGAACTGAGGTCCATCGTCGGTTTGGTAAAGCAAGTCACCCAGTTCAATGGTTTGGAGTTGGCTATCGACAACATTTTGTTCGACACCGACCTTGGGTCGCGTCACTGTCTCGAATGCCAACGTTTGAACAGGGCTCCAATAGCGACCGTCATAAACTTTGATCCGGATTTGCTCCGTAAACAGGCGATCAGCGCCCGTGTAGCGAATTTCATCCAATCGAGAATACAAAATCTCGTGCCATTGCTTCGCTTCGAGTTCAACACCGTTTCGCGTCAAATATCCGGTGAAGTCGTGGCTGCTGGTATCGAATAGCCGCACGCGCTTGATCGAGTTGCCGTCGGCATCGGTCGCGAGAACCTTATCGATCACGGAAATGCTTTCCCGCTGCGGCACGACCGACGAATTGAACTGAACTGCCGGCCGATTCTCGTTGAAGATCGTATCGACCACGGCGCTGGAGAAATCGCTCCACTGGGCACCGTCGTAGGCAAAGGCATCAATGCGTTCTTCGTTGCGACCAAACGCGTTATAACGAAGCTCTTCAAGGTCGGCTGCATCTATTACGAAATACTCACCCGACGTGAAGATTTGACCACCCAGCTGAAAATAGCTGTTATCTCGATTGCGATCGCGAATCATGTACTTCGTGATCGGGTAACCGTCCGGATCAGACGCCGAAATAAACGTCGCTGCAATGATTGACTCGTTCGCCAACACCGCAGTAGGCGATACGGTAATGACCGGTTTGGTCAAGTTCTGGCGAACCGTATAGGCAAACGCCACAACCGAGGCATCGCTCCAGGCGGTGCCATCGTAGGCCTGGATCCGGATTCGCTCGTTACCAACGCCGCCGCCGCCGATGTAAACCAGGTTGTTCAGGTTCGCAGCGGTAATTTCCGTCACGCTCCCATTAAATCGGGGCGAGCCATTCAACTCGAAATAACCGCTGGTGGATTCGTTGTTGAAGTCCATAAACCGGTATCGAGTGATCGTATCTCCGTCCGCGTCAAACACGCTAAACAACGAGGAAGCAGAGATAAACGAATTAATAAAGACAGTCTTGTCGATGGGGGTGACAACGGGAGCATTGTTGGCCATGGCCGGTTTCCTCGTGATAGGAACAACCTGATAAACGAAATAGACCGATAGACACTGTTCCGGATGTGCCTGGAAAGGGGTTTTCGATCCTTTTATTCTAATTAGCTGGGAGAATCGTGCAAATCATGAAGATGCCAAAATGCCAAAATCTCGCGATATTCCGTCAAAACTGAGAAATTCCATACAACCCGAATACCGCGAATAAGCGAAAGTGAGCGGAATAACACGTGTGGTGGCTAGTGGGCGGTTAAGTCAGATGGATTTAGACAAGACCGTCGACACCCTCAACTTGGGGCCCTTGGGAGGGTCGGAGTCAACGACTACCTTGGTAAGCGATTAAATTCCGTGAAGCACCTTGGGGAAAGTGATCAGCTCATCACGCTAGGCTAAAACAAGCGGTTGTAACCGTTTACGCGCGGCCACCCGATATGCCTCGGCCATCGTTGGATAATTGAAGGTCGAATTCATAAAATAGCGCAGCGAATTGGCGGGTCCTTCCTGCGACATCACGGCTTGGCCGATGTGAATGATCTCCGTGGCATTGGCACCGAAGCAGTGCACGCCGAGGACTTCCAGGGTGTCACGATGAAACAGGATTTTCAGCATGCCCACGGGCTGATTGATAATCTGGGCCCGCGCTAAATGTTTGAAATTCGAAACACCTACCTCGTAAGGAATTTTGGCTTCCGTCAATTCTTTTTCGGTCTTGCCGATGCAGCTGATTTCAGGACTCGTATAAATTCCCGACGGTACTTCTTTCGCCAGGTGACAATCCGATTCATTGCCAAGGATACGATTAGCCGCCGCCCGGCCCTGCGAATACGCGGCGCTGGCCAGCGACGGAAACCCGATCACGTCGCCGACCGCATAGACGTTTTCGACCGGCGTTCGAAAGCAGTCATCCACCGGAATATATCCACGTCCGTCGGGTACGATCCCGAGCGTTTCCAGACCAAGATCGTTGCTATTTCCGGTTCTGCCAGCTGCCCACAACAGAATATTTGACTTGATCTGCTTTCCACTCTGGAGATGGGTCACGACTCCATCATCCAGAGGCTCGATCAATTCGTAGGATTCGTTATGGCGTATGACGACCCCCCGTTCACGCATGTGGTACCCGAGGGCATCACTGATTTCGTCGTCCAAAAAATCAAGTAACTCATCACGGCTGTTGACGAGATTGATTTTGACGGCCAGGTTGCGAAACATGGACGCATACTCGCAGCCCACTACTCCCGCGCCATAAACCGTCATCGAGTGTGGTTGTTCATCCAGCCCCAGGATTGTGTCGCTGTCAAAAATGCGCGGATGCGAGAAATCGACATCGTCTGGCCGATACGGCCGCGAACCGACGGCAATCACAAATTGATCGGCCTTGATCGTGCCCGCATCGTCGTCAATCGAGATTGTGTTATGATCGACAAAGCGGGCGTGTCCCTGAACGAGTTCGACGTCGTTTCGCGAATAGAATTTGGCCCGCATGTCGACTTGTTGATCAATGATGCGTTGGGCAGATCGGGTCAAGTCCGACACGCGCGGATTTGCCTTGACACCCGCGGCCACCAACAGCGGATTATTTCAGCGCCTCGGTCAATTGATAGATCGCGTGCCGGAGAGCCTTGCTGGGGATGGTCCCCCAATGCGTGCATCCGCCGCCGACTTTTTCGTAGCGTTCAACGACGATGACGCGACGACCCGACTTGGTTAATTGCATGGCAGCACCCTCGCCGCCGGGTCCCGTTCCGATAACAACTGCGTCGGCCGAGCGATCCGTCATGTCAATTCCTTCCGTTGCGTTGGCACGCCGTTGTCAATTCGGCGAGTTCGCTGGATTGTCGCAGGCGGGCAGATTTTTGACAATTGGAACGGACACGCTGACCGTTGCAACTTCTCCCGCCGAGCTTGTGAGTGTTTCGGTCCTTTGTTAGTAGTCCCGCTTTCAGGCCAAGACTACTTGATCGAAACGAAACCGCCGTCCGTCTTTATCCGCGGATTCCCACAGCTTGCACATTTGTACCGTGGGTCGCCCCATGCGAATTATCAATTGGCCGTCATGGGCACCTGGCAGAAAGCTTGAAAAAATCAAACAACTCGTCAGTCTGGTATTCAAGCATGTCGATCAGCCGACGACCGATCACCGGTGCGAATTTGAAACCGTGCCCTGATAACCCGGCAGCAAATACGACTTGGCGGTGATCGGGATGATGATCGATCAGGAAATGCTCGTCCGTTGACTTGGTATACATGCAAACGCTGTCGAAACTCAAGCGGTGTTTCGTAAAGTTAAAATGGGATTTGAGGAAATGAAGCGTGCGCACCAAATCCGTCTCGTCAAGTTTGCGATCAACCTTGGCGGGGTCATTAACCGCCTGGCCACCGCTGTGCTCGGCGACTTTCATTCCCCGGGAATCAATTTCTGGAAACCCGTAAAACACTCCCTGCTCCGTGTCGAACAGAAAACAGGGGAATCCATCCGGCAGTGTTTGGCCCCGCCGTTCGCACGTAAACCAAAGCTGTTGTTTGCGAACGATTTCCAGGTGCAAGGGCAGTCCGAGAACAGGTTCGGACCAGGCGCCGGCGGCGATGATCAAACGTCTTGACCTGAACGACTGACCTGCCGCGGTGATGACATCAATGGTTTCGTCGTCATTGACGTGCCAGCTATTGACGGCGTCATCGGTGCACATCGCGGCCCCCGATTCTTGGGCCTTGGATATAAAGTTGGCGACGCACCGCTCGACTCGCAGGAAACCAGCGTTGTGTTCGTAAATTGCAATCTTGCCCCTGGGCTCTTTCACGACGGGGAACCGATCGGCCACTTCCTGGGCCGTCCAGGTTTCGATCGCAAGTCCATGTTGCAGCGCACTTTGCTGGATCCCCCGGATGACTTCGCCGTTCGGATCGCCGACCTGGATCAGCCCGGTCCGCGTAAGCAAGTTTTCCGGGCAGTCGCGTTGGACTTCGTCCCACATTTGAAATGCCCGAACCGCCAGGGGAACGTAGTTGGGATGTTCGTAGTAGGCGGTGCGAATGATTCGCGTCTGTCCATGCGAACTTCCCCGCTCATGGGCGATGCCAAACCGATCGATCCCAAGTACTTTCCAGCCATGGAGTCCGGCGTAGTACATCGCGGCGCTTCCGACGCCGCCCATTCCAATTATGATGCAATCGAAGGAGTTGGATTGACCGTTAGACGACATGATTGGGCGAATAGGTTAGAGGTCAAACAAACAATAACGAATAGAAAATGCAAAATGTCAGATTTATTTTGCATTTTTCATCTTTCATTTTTAAGTTGCATTCCCCTCGCGCCGTGAATGATCGCATTAATAGTTCGGCGTGGGTGGACGGTAGTGTTCGGGGTTGATCGTCCTGAACCAATCGATCGTTTTTTGAAGCCCCTCCCGCAGCGGGACTTTGGGTTCCCAGCCGAGGTGCTTTTTGGCCAACGTAATGTCGGGCTGTCGTCTCGTTGGATCGTCAGGCGGGAGCGGCTCATAAACCAGTTTGGACCCGCTGCCGACCAGTTCGATGGTAATTTCCGCCAACTCTTTGATCGTGTACTCACCCGGATTACCCAAATTGATAGGCCCCACCACGTCATCCGGGGCCTCCATCAGTCGCATAAAGCCCTCGACCAGATCGTCACGGTAGCAAAACGAACGAGTCTGCGAACCGTCGCCAAAAATCGTAATGTCTTTGCCGGCTAACGCTTGACAAATAAAATTACTGACGACACGACCGTCGAAAGGATGCATGCGCGGTCCGTACGTATTAAATATCCGGCAGACCCGAATATTGATTTTGTTCATCCGGTGGTAGTCGAAAAACAGCGTCTCCGCGGCCCGCTTGCCTTCGTCGTAACAAGCCCGCAGTCCAATTGGATTCACGCTTCCTTTATAAGATTCGGGCTGCGGGTGAACTTCGGGATCGCCGTAAACCTCGCTGGTGGATGCCTGAAATATCTTGGCATGGCAGCGTTTGGCCATTCCGAGCAGATTAATCGAGCCCATCACGGAAATCTTCATCGTTTTGATGGGGTTGTATTGATAGTGGCCAGGAGCTGCGGGACAAGCCAGGTTGTAGATCTCGTCCACTTCCAGAAAAATCGGGTGAATAACGTCGTGCCGAATCAACTCAAAATTCGGTTTTCCCAACAAATGAGTGACGTTGGCTTTTTGACTGGTGAAAAAGTTGTCAAGGCAAATGACATCATGTCCATCTTCAACTAACCGCTCGCACAAGTGAGAACCCAGAAATCCGGCTCCGCCTGCGACGAGAATGCGCTTGATTTGCGACACTGATGGTTGCTCCTGCTCCAGATTTGCGTAAAAGACAGACAGTATAGTGATGCTCGGAATTGCTTGATACCGCAGTGTTTTCCCACCGAGGCCAAATTGTGGCACAGACCTCCGGGATGTGGATTGGACAGTCATTCACGTCTCGGAGATCCGTGCCACTTTGCGGATGGGACAGTCATTCAAGTCTCGGAGATCCGTGCCACTTTGTGGTCGTGCCATAGTGGCACAGACCTCCGGGATGTGGATTGTGGCACAGACCTCCGGGATGGATTGTGCGGACCCTTTACGTCTCGGAGATCGTGCCATTTTGTGCATTGACGCTGACGTGGACTTTGATATGATGTTGATACTCAATCTCAATAAGCACTTGAAGATCTGAAATGGACCCGATCGCACCACAAATTCCGATTCAGCTGTTGGAAAAAGGCTCCAAAGGTCGCGTGACCGCCCTCATCGGAGAAGCCGACGAAGTCGCTCGCTTGTCCGCGCTCGGGATTCGCACAGGGGTTGAAGTCTGCAGCGTCCGCAAGGGGTGCCCTTGCATCGTTCAGTATGGCTGTTCGCGAATGTGTTTGCGGACTGCTGGCAACTTGCGTGTGATGGTCTCGCCGGTGTAGCCGCGAGGCACGTTACTCATGTCTCAATCGCCTCCGACTCCGCTGCTTGACGCGCCGCAGAAAGAGCGGAAATGCGTGAGCGTTGCCTTGTTGGGTAACCCCAACACTGGGAAGTCGACGATTTTTAACGCGTTGTCAGGCATTCATCAGAAGACAGGCAATTATCCTGGCGTCACGATCGAAAAACGTACGGGCCGATTTCGATTTGACGACGAAGTATTTGACATCGTTGACCTGCCCGGAACCTACAGTCTTGCGCCGCGTTCGCCCGACGAGATGTTGTCGGTCAGCGTGTTGTTGGGAATGCATCCACAACAACGTCCACCGGATGTCATCGTCTGCGTTGTCGACGCTTCCAATCTGGAGCGCAATCTGTTTTTGACCAGCCAGTTGCTGGAACTGCAGCAGCCCATGGTAGTGGCCCTGAATATGACGGATGTTGCCACGCAAAGCGGGATCTCGATTGATATCGCACGACTCTCCCGGTTGCTGGGAGTGCCCGTCGTTCCCGTCCAGGCAAAGCGGCGCCAGGGCATCGAAGATCTGAAACGCGCAATCGCCGGAGCAGTTCACGACTCGCCGCAGCAACACGATCCGTTCCGAGACGAAATCAAGGATCGCATCGAGCGCCTGGAAAAGGCGTGCCCCGCCGACTGTAATTTGCGGCGATTTGTTCTGACTCGGATGCTGTTTGACACCGACGGATACATGATTCGGCAGATGCGGGATCAAATCGACGGACAATTGCTGCAAGCGTTGCAGGTTGAACAGGATCAAATGAAATCCGACGGTACGTTCGCGGAAAGTGAGTCGAACGCTCGATATCAATGGATCCAAAGCCACACGGACGATTTCATTCAAGTCGCAGACAAGTCACGTCCGACCTTGGCTGACCGGCTCGATCGCTGGTTAACGCATCCGGTGTTGGGACTGGTCATTGCCGTCGTCACCATGGTTCTGTTATTTCAACTGATTTTTTGGGCCGCCGAACCAGCCTCGACAGCGATTGACTGGTTGACAGGCGTCGCGACCAAGTTGGTCGACCGGATATTTATCGGGCTGGCCGGGGCTCCCGAAGGCGCTCTGTATTCATTGATTGTCAATGGACTGATCGCCGGCGTTGGCGGCGTCCTCGTTTTTCTTCCCCAGATCATGCTGTTGTTTCTGTTGTTGGCCATCCTCGAAGACAGCGGCTATCTCGCGCGACTTGCTTTTTTGACCGACAACTTCCTTTCGCGGATCGGCCTTAGCGGGATTACGCTGATCCCGCTGCTGTCGTCGTTTGCCTGTGCCATTCCGGGCATCATGGCGACGCGCGTGATTAAAAATCAACGTGAACGATTGATCACGATCCTGATTGCACCGCTGATGAGTTGCAGTGCGCGTTTGCCGGTGTACGCGTTACTGATTGCGGCCTTTGTGCCGGCGAACCGCTATTTCGGATTTGGATTGCAGGGATTGACCATGTTTGCAATGTATCTGGTAGGGATCGTTGTCGCGATTGTGGTCGCCTGGATTCTGAAGAACACGTTTTTGAAGTCAGGCACGTCGTCCTTCGTGATGGAATTGCCATCCTACAAAATGCCTGCGCTGCGGAATGTGTGGCTCAAAACCTACGAAGGTGGCGCGCATTTGTCAAAGACGCTGGAACGATCATTGTGGCAGCAACGATTGTCGTGTGGGCGGCCGCCTACTTTCCGCGCGATGCTGCCAGTTTGCCCGCGGGACTCCTGGCTCAACAGGCAAAATTGACAAACCAGATCTCGGAAATTGATGAAGGTTCCGCCGATTTTGATGAAATCAGTAAACAGTTGAGCGGAATCTCCAATCAAATCAACGCCCAGTATTTGCGCGACAGTTATCTTGGTCGTACCGGTCAGTTGATTGAGCCGATTGTGAAACCGCTTGGTTGGGACTGGCGGATCGGCAGCGCGGCAATCGCTTCCTTCCCGGCACGAAGTCGTCGTTTCCACCATGGGTGTCCTGTTCGGACTGGGGGGAGACGTCGACGAGCAATCGACACAGCTGAAGCACTCGCTGAAAAACGCAACCTGGGAGGGTTCTGGCCGCAAGCTCTTTGGACTACCGGTGGCATTATCGATCATGGTTTTCTTTGCTTTGTGCGCGCAATGTTCTTCAACTTTGGCGGTGATCAAACGCGAAACGAATTCGTGGTTTTGGCCCGCGTTTACGTTCGCCTACATGACCTCCCTGGCCTACGTCGCCGCCTTGATCACTTTTCAAGTAACCAAGCTGTTCATAAGCTAGAATCGACAACATCGCAGGGTAAATAGGAATGATACACATCGATTGGCAAACCGTGAGCGCGTTGGCAATCGTCGGGTTCGCGATGGCATACCTCGTGCGCAGCTTTTTTTCTGTGACTGCTCACCACCGCGCCGGCTGCGGTGCCTGCCACCAATGTCCGCATCAGGAGGCTGGCTCGCTGTACCAACTCAAGTAGTTGATGGCGACCGACGAGCCCAGACAACGCTAGCTTGCGGCTTCATAGTCAATTTGATATTCGCGGCTGCCGATTTTTACTTTGTCACCCGGCTTGATCGTACCGCGCGCCGCCGGTTCACCATTGATAGACATGGGACAGCCCTTCATCGCCTCGAACGACCACAGTCCATTTCGATAGGTCAATTGGCAATGATGGCGGTCGACGGCCCGGTCATTCAGCACGATATGGCAAGTGCCCTCCCGTCCGACCAGTTGCTTGGGATCAACCATCTCGATGGCCAAGCCGGTTTCGGCACAATTAAAAATGCCAAGATTGATCGAGCCCAGTTCCAACAAGTCATCAACCGTAATTTCCTTCGCCTTGGGCGGACTGCTCGCCGCAGGTTTGCGATTCCAGATCTTGCGGAGTCGAACTTCATTTCCGGTCAGATCGAACTCCACTTCGTCCATGAACGCTTGCATCAAAATCAGACCGCGGCCAGCGGCTCCTTCGATCGAAGCATGGTCGTCTGGTTCGAATCCCGGCCCTTGGTCGCGAATCACGCATTCGAACTCGTCGGGCTTGATGTCAAGGCAAACGTAAATCGTACGATCCTTGAACTTTGCCATGCGCTGTTGCATTAGCGCTGCAAACTCTTTCGTATCCCGTTTGTTGCCATGCACCTGCAAACGAGGGTCAATCTGGAGATTCCCCCGATAGAGGGCGTTACTCATCGCATGTTCGATCGCAACGCCAACCCGTAAACGTTCGAGTTGATCAAGCGGCGACATCCCTTCGAGCATTTTCAGGCATAGTTCGATGATGGCCGAAGTATAGGCCTCGTCATTATTCAGCACGAATTCGAATCGGGTCTCAATCGCCTTGCGCAACAAGCGATCCAGTGAATAACCTTCATGCATGATCGCAATCAAGTTCTGAACCGTCGGAACGAGAAGCTCAGCCGTTTTCGCTTTGGGTACATAGCTCGCAGCGCCAGCATTGAGAGCTTGAGTCGCGACTTCCTCGCTGCCAACGCCCGTGACCAGGATCACCGGAATTCCCGGGAACTCGGCCCGCATGGTCTTGACGAGTTGGAGCCCGTCCAACTCGGGCATTTGCAAATCGGTGACAACCAGGTCGATCTGCCATTCCCGGATTTTTTCCAGTGCCTGCTTGCCATCGCCAGCATGGATCACGGTATAGCCTTCTACCTTGGACAAAAGGCCTTCAAACAACTGGCGATCAACGGGCGAATCGTCGACGACTAAAATCTTGGGCATCGTGTCTCATTTTTGTATAAAACCGTACATTCATTCCGTGCTGTCAATGTAACCCCGCGGCGCCCGTTGTCAAAACCGCGATCCGGAATCACGATTCATTTTGACAAAAAACATGCCAGAGTTTGGCCAACTTACTGATCTTTCCACCGCGATTGACAGACCCCCGGGTCAATTGTCACCTGGTTCAAACGACAACCGTTCGGCGGGTGGGGAACGAACAGGCCAGAATTTCTTTGTCCCAGTGCTCCGCTGGGTGGCCGTCCGATTGAATGTTGCAACAATCAGTCCAGCGGATCTCGCCCAACCGATTTGGATACGAATTCGACGACTTAACGGCAGAGAACCCCGTTCCGCAGATTCAACCTGATTTGCCCCCTTTGCTTTGGTCTGTACGCTGCTCGATCGGAGCTACATCTATGGTTTTGCCTTGTCATCCGACGTGAGTCCTTCGATCAAAAATGTAACCAGATCCTGTTTTTCCTGGTCGGTCAATCGCAATGGTCGACGAACTTCATTCGACAGATACCGGTTCGGGATGCCCCCTTTGTCGTAGAGCTCCACAGTTTCACGAAGAGTATCGACGCTACCGTCGTGCATGTACGGTCCAGTCAGGGCAATGTCGCGAAGTGTCGGCGTTTTGAATTTCCCTTTGGCCGATTCCATCTTGAACACATGATATCTCCCCAGGTCGGGGTCGTCCGAATCCATACCGACGCCCAAATTGTAAAACGAATAATCGAGAAAGGTCGGCGGCACGTGGCAGCCCGCACATTTCCCACGTCCTGAAAAGACTTCCAGTCCTCGGACGGCTGCTGCTGACATGGCATCTTTGTCGCCGGCAATGTAGCGATCGTACGGCGCGTTGCCAGCCAGAATCGTCCTTTGATAACAGGCCAGCGCCAACGCCATATTCGCGACCGTCATGCCGTCAGCAAACGCCCGGGCAAATCGGGGTTCGTAAGCGGGGTCTTCCTGCAATCGCTCCAAGATTGCTTCGCGCGACGGCATCGCCATTTCGGCTGGATCAAGCATCGGAAACAACGCTTGCACCTCCAACGAACCGGCCCGGCCATCCCAAAACAATTGCCGGAAATAGGCGACGTTGATCAGCGAGGGAACATTTCGATGTCCCTCGGTTCCCCCGACGCCAACGCCATAGCGCAAGCCGTTGGTCCATGACTTTTCCGGATCGTGACAACTCGCACATGACACCGTTCGGTCGTTCGAGAGGTTGTTGTCAAAGAAGAGCTTCCGGCCAAGCGCGATCTTTTCGTCGGTGATTGGGTTGTTGGCGGGCTGATGAAAACAGGGCAGGCCGAATGGGATTTCGTTTGAAGTGAACGACTGTGAGTGTTCAACCGCAGAGGGCAACTTGGTTTGAGGGTGATCGCACGAACCGCAAATCGCGATCACAAGCGCGATTGGCATAAACCAACGTTTATCAAACCAAAATCGTGAATTCCAATTAATCGAAACACCTCAAAAACTCTTGCGCAAAGAAACGTCTAGTCTAAGGCCAATGCCCTGCGATGGTCAAACTTGGTTCGAAACATGAGGATGCAAGTCAACTGGACGAAATCAACATTATTAGGCGCCACCAGGGCATCACCGTCGCGGACGCAAAGGTGTGATGGCGTTCAAATACATTATAATCCTGGCTGTCAAATGTTGCTGAACGCGACTCGTTGCCACACATACCATGCCGCCAAAAAAACCTCTTGATTTTGCCACGCAATCCGTTTTCGCCGTCCGGCTGGTTCTGGTTTTGCTGTCGATTGAATTTGGCTCGATCAATATGACCGTCGCCGTGATGATGTGCCTTGTATTTGCCGCACAAGACAAACGACGCCTGGGCGTCAACGTTCGTGCAGCCTTTGATTCAATCGGGACGGACGTTTACCGAGTCAACAGTTGTCTTTACGCGTTTATTGGGATCGCTGTATGTTACATCGCTGGCTACCTGGCCAGTTTTTTCTTTTCCGAGAAAAACAAGTCACCGGTAGGCCTTACGCTGTGGGATAAACCGCATAGAGTTGGTCGTCAGCCATGAAGAACATGGATGAGTTGATTTCTGTTTACCGGGACGGCCTGCTCGAGGATACGATTCCATTTTGGACAAGGCACAGTATTGATTGGGAACAAGGCGGCTTTTTCACGTCGCTCGACCGGGATGGCACGATCATCGACACGGACAAAGGCGTTTGGCCGCAAGCCCGAGCCACATGGCTGTTTGGTGAGTTGTACAATAACGTTGAACAACGTGCCGAATGGTTGGAATTGGCACAACACGGTGCCCAATTCCTGGATCGGTATTGTTTCGATCCCGCCGACGGCCGCATGTGGTTTCATGTCACACGCGACGGCAAACCCGTTCGCAAACGCCGTTATTCATTCACGGAGAGTTTTGCCGCAATCGCGTATGGTGAACTCGCTCAGGCGACGGGTCAGCAACAATACGCAGACAAAGCAACAAAAGCGTTTCGCCAGTTCATTTCCCACAGCCTGAATCCGGTCGGCGTGTCCCCGAAATTTACCGATCATCGCCCCACAACCTCGCTTGGGTTTCCGATGATCACGATCGTCACGGCCCAGGAACTGCGAGGCTCAATTGGCCTGGAGGACGCGACCGAATGGATTGATCGCAGCATCGAAACGATTCGCCGACAATCATCTCAACGACGAATTCCAGTGCGTGCTGGAAACCGTGGGACCGAATGGAGAATTCATCGACCACTTTGACGGACGCACGCTGAACCCCGGTCACGCCATCGAAGCCGCCTGGTTCATCATGCGGGAAGGCAAAATTCGCCAGGACGAGACGCTTGGTACATACCGGCTGCCAGATGCTGGATTGGATGTGGGAACTGGGCTGGGATCGCGAATACGGCGGGATTTTGTATTTTGTCGATGTCAAAGGCTTGCCGGTTCAGGAGTACTGGCACGACATGAAATTCTGGTGGCCGCAGAACGAAGCGATCATCGCCACGCTGCTGGCTTATCAATTGACGGGCGAATCAAAGTACGCGCAGTGGCATTCCATGATTCACGATTGGGCCTATTCGCACTTTCCCGATGCAGAACACGGCGAGTGGTACGGGTATTTGCACCGCGACGGCAGCATCAGTTCGACCGCGAAAGGCAACCTCTGGAAAGGCCCCTTCCATTTGCCGCGCATGCAACTGGTCTGTTGGCAAATTTCAACAGCAATCCAAGGCGGCGAAGCGGATTGATTCATGGCCAACAGCGGTCAGTTGCCTGTTGTCCATATCAGTTCGTTGATGTTTGCAGTCCACGCGAAACGGGAAGCAAAACCCTGCACCCGCCAGCCGATGCGGGCCTTCACCGCGCGGTCCCTGGTTGGACAAACGATGCCACATCTTGCAACAACGCAGCGCAGGCGACTTGGTCGACATCGATCGCGGCGCTCCGCCTGTCGGTTCACGTTGACCCAATCAAACGAAAGCTGCCCCGTCATTATGACACTTCGGACGGTCATCGAAACCCTTTGTCTTCCCCGTATACCCCACAATTTGACCGCGAAAACGGTCAATTCGCCTGATCATTGGATTTTGGGTGCCGGCTTGGTTACAAAAGATTCCCCACTGCCAGCCCGCCTGCCTCCAAAACTCTGTCGCCTCGTCGGCTTTGCCAACTTGCCATCACTCGTTCGCATGAAACGTCCAAAACGTGCTCAACTTGTCGTTTTTTGATTTTTCCGTCAACGAGAAATTTATTGGCGGCCATCGTCTCCGAATTTTGCTCTCATTAATGAATCCTTAACAAATTGAATGTTTTAAGCGTCGCGAACCCTTTTCGATTCTCACGCCCACCGCCTGAAGCACCCCCTCCAACCGTGGATTGGACGAACGCCAATTCAATTCGAAAGTTCGACGGAACAAGGAACAACGAGATGCGATTATTTACTGGAAGCAGTTTTGAAACCATGGTTGGTAGTACCGAGCATCAGCCGGACTCGCAATCTGGTTTCGACCTAATCCCAATTCAGCGGAGTGCCTTTACGCTCGTGGAGTTGCTGGTGGTCATTGCGATTATTGGAATCCTGATCGGCATGTTGTTGCCGGCCGTACAATCGGTGCGTGAAGCGGCCCGCCGGACGACATGCAGCAACAACCTTCGTCAAATCTCGCTGGCGTTTCAATTGCATCACGATTCGCATCAGCACTTTCCATCGGGTGGCTGGGACTGGTTTCGGCCGCCAACCTACTCAAACGGAAGTCCACTCGTCGGCAAAGACCAACAGGCCGGCTGGGGATTTCAAATTCTGCCTTACATCGAAGCCAACAATGTCTACCAGTCGGATTCCCTGACCGCGATTGCCACACCAAACCAGGTCTTCTTTTGTCCGTCGCGGCGTGGACCGCAGACTCTCGTTGGCGAAGACAATTACTTTCCGCGTTTCCAGGTCCCCACGGTCACCCGCGCCCTTTGCGATTATGCGGGCGGCAATCGCGATGGCACCGGTCCATTGCAGCAGTTCACGCCGCTTTCGTTTCGTGACATTACGACGGAACTTCCAACACGCTGCTCGTTGGTGACAAACGACTGAACATTCAAAACCTCGGACAACAACAGGATGACGATAACGAGGGCTACACCGCGGGCTGGAACGAAGACACGATTCGCCGGACCGACTATCCGCCGGCACCCGACTATTCGGAAGCCGAGGGGGATGGAGAAAAGCTGTTTGGTTCGTCGCATCCGTCGACATTGAATATTGGTTTGGTGGACGGCTCGGTCCGATCGCTTTCTTACAACATCTCGGCTGACGTGTTTGACAAGCTCGGCAATCGCAGTGACGGCGAAACGTTTACGTTGGATTAGTACACCGTATTTTGTGCTCAGGATTTTAGGAAGAGGATTGTCATGAAGCCCGTTGCCACTCCCAAACAGATTTGGCCGATTGTCCTGGCAGCCACTCTGTTTACCGCTGCTGTTCCTGGTGATCACAGGCTGTGGCGATGCAGACGTGTCCAAACTGATGGTCCAGTTGGGGGACGAGGATGCGAGCGTAAGATACGACGCCGCCCGGGAGCTTGAGAATTTTGGCGCTCGAGCAGCGCCGGCGGTGGAAGCTTTGGCGACTTGCCTCAAGGACGAAGATTCAAGAACTCGCTATCGAGCTGCCAAGGCCCTTTCAAAAATCGGTGGGGCGAACAAACAAATCGTCGACCAACTTGCCGATGCGCTTACCAATGATTCCGATCCACAAGTCCGATATTATGCCGCCAAGGCACTGGACCAGGTCGCTGCCAGTGCTTCCTCCGCAATCGAAGCGTTGACCGCAGGCTTGTCGGATGAAAACGCGAAAGTCCGGTACTACTCGGCAAAAATACTGGGAAAAATCGGCGCTGACGCCCATGTCGCGCTGTCGCGAATTGAAAAACTCGTCAACGACCAGGATGAATCAGTTCGCAAAGCAGCTGAGTCGGCCATTCGCCGCATCAAACGGACACAAACCCAGTCTTAAGCAGTGAACGGTATGGAACGGAAGAATCCAAACATGAATAAATCCATCGCCATGAAGTCGCAATCGGAAAAACCGCTTCACATGTTGGCCAGCGAAATTCGGCGACAGTTTTTGGGGGACGCCGAAGTGCCTTCCTCGCAACCCGCACATCGGCGCGTCGTTCTGTATTCGCATGACACCATGGGAATTGGACACATGCGGCGCAATATCTTGATCGCCCAGTTGATCCAGCAACGCTTTGAAAACGTCAGCATCCTCGTGATCGCCGGTGCCAAAGTGGCCAACCTGTTCGCGCAAACTGCCGGCATCGATTGCCTCACGCTGCCTTCGTTTCATAAACATGAAAATGGAAGCTACACGACGCGTAATCTTGGCATCCCTGCTAACGACATCCTGGACATGCGCAGTCAGACGATTCTCGCCGTTATTCAAAGCTACAAACCCGATTTGTTGATCGCCGACAAGATTCCATCGGGAGCCGGAGGTGAACTGCTCCCGGCACTGGAATGGCTGTCACAACACACGACTTGCCGATCCGTATTGGGACTGCGAGAAATTCTGGACACGGCGGACGAAGTGATTCGCGATTGGCGCGAAACGAGCTCGTTTGACATCATTCGCCGACATTTTGGCTCGATCTGGATTTACGGCGACCCAACCGTTTACGACGCGGTCAAAGAATATGAGTTCCCTCTCGACATTTCCGAACGGGTAACGTTTACGGGCTACCTCGATACACGGCTGCGACTGTCGATCGCCGACGCCGACTTTGCCGCGCCAGATCAGCCTTACGTCTTGTGCACCGTGGGCGGCGGGCAAGATGGCAGGGAATTACCGCTGAGCTTCATCGAGGCAATCCGCAAAACGGGGCGCGCGGGAGTCCTCCTGACCGGTCCCTTGATGCCGGAGTCGACGCGTTCGCTGGTAGAGTCTGCGGCCAAAAATGTTCCCTCGCTGAAAGTCATCGAATTCGCGGCAGAAGGTGATCTGCTTGTCAAACATGCCAGTCACGTGGTGTCCATGGGTGGTTACAACACGTTGGCGGCGATCCTTTCACACGACAAACCGGCCTTGATCGTCCCCCGTGTAACGCCACGGGAAGAACAGCTGATTCGCGCCAATCGTCTGGCCGAGCTGGGACTGGTGTCTGCCATTCATCCGCGCGAACTGACTGCGGATTCGATCGTGCAATGGCTGAACCAGACGACTCCGGACGTCGCAACCTGTACAACAAAAATTGACTTGGGCGGACTCAATCGGATTGGCGATCTGGTTCAAATTGAATTACCCGGCATCCAGTGCCGCAAACATTGAGAGTGATGATGCTTAACCCACAACAAAATCTGGCAGGCAGCGGGAAGAGTCGGTTACGTCGTCAAGCGTTACCCCCGGTTTTCGGAGACGTTTGTCGTGAACGAGATCCTGGCCCATGAATCGGCCGGCCAGGAGATCGAAATTTTTGCACTGCGACCGTCGGTGGATACGCATTTCCAGAACGTCATCTCACAGGTCCGGGCTCCAGTCAGGTTTCTTGATTCGGGCTCGGTCAAGTCGAGCGAATTTTGGAATGCTTGTCGCAAACTGGGCGACCAGTTTCCGCAGCTTTGGCCAACGCTGGCCGGAGCTCGTTTCGCGACAGCTGCCGACGCGTATCAGGCAATCCGGTTGGCCGGCGAAATTCATGCGCGAAACATCCAGCATTTGCACGCGCACTTCGCTACGTCAGCCGCGACGGTCGCGCAGTTGGCGGCCCGCATTTCCGGGATCAGCTACTCGGTTACCATGCACGCGAAAGACATTTTTCATGAATCGGTCGAGCCCGAGGATTTAAGAAGCAAGATCGCCGACGCCAAATTTGTCGTGACCGTCAGCGAATACAATCGCAAGTACTTGTCAGACACGTATGGATTCGCCGACAAAATCCAGCGAATCTACAACGGACTCGATCTCGATCTGTTCAGCTTCCAAGCCCCCACACGCCGTGCAAACAAGATCATTACGGTCGGCCGACTTGTTCCCAAAAAGGGCATTTGTCATCTGGTCGATGCCTGTCGAATTTTGGCAGACCAGGGCATCGAGTTTTACTGCGATATTGTGGGCTCAGGTGAACTCGAAGCGGAACTCAGAAACCAAATCGCTGCACTGTCGTTGCAAGATCGTGTCAACCTGATTGGGCCACAGCCACAGAATATCGTTCGCGAAATGATTCGTGCGGCTGCCGTGTTCGCGGCGCCTTGCGTCATCGGCCCTGATGGCAATCGCGACGGGTTGCCGACAGTAATCACGGAATCATTGGCACTGGGAACGCCCTGCATTTCGACCGACGTCACTGGAATTCCGGAAATCGTTCGACATGAGGAAACAGGAATTCTCGTGGGTCAGGAAAATGCGATCGAACTCGCGGCACAAATTCAGCGACTGCTGCTCGAACCTGAATTGCGCAGATCGCTGGCCCAAAACGCCAGGCAGCTGATCGAAGCAGAATTTGACAGTCACCAAAACGTGGCTCGGATTCGTCAGCTATTCAAGGCAACTCCCACCGCGCAGCCCGCAAACGTTCAGGCCGCTCAATTGCAGGGAGTGTAGGATGCGTGTTGCTTACATTTGCCTCGACCCGGGCGTACCCGTCTTCGGACGCAAAGGCAGTTCGATTCACTGCCAGGAAATGATGCGGGCTTTTCAAGATCGTGGTGACGACGTTGAGCTGTTTGCCACGCGTCTGGGAAACGACGTGCCGGTCGACTTGCGGGCTGTCCCCGCCCATCAACTAGCCACCCAGAAGCTCCCTTCCGATCCGGCGATGAGAGAGACCGCTTTGACCGACTTGAATCCTGTTGTGTACCAGATGCTGAGTGCCGCCGAGCCATTCGATTTGATCTACGAACGGTATTCCCTGTGGAGTCATGCCGCGATGCAGTTTGCCAGCGATCGTGAGATCCCGGGCGTGCTGGAAGTCAACTCGCCCCTGATCGAGGAACAGAAAAAGTACCGAACTTTGATCGACGAATCCACGGCCAAAACGATGCGCGGAAGATGCTTTAGACAGGCAACGACGATCGTGGCTGTATCCGAAGAAGTCGCGCGGCAGATTCGCTCGAACTATTTCGCGCACAACAAGACGGTCGCCATCCCGAATGGCGTCAATTGCGAAACGTTTTTTCCTGCAGCGAGAGACAGCGACCAACCAGGAAAAAATTGTCATTGGGTTTGTCGGAACCCTCAAACCCTGGCATGGTGTCGAGATTTTGCTGGATTCTTTTGCAATCGTGCATGCCAGGTACCAGCAGGCAGTATTGAAGATTATCGGTGACGGTCCGCAGCGGGAACAACTTGAACAACGGCTGTCCCGGCAGCCCGAACAAGTTCGGCAATCCGTAATTTGGCTGGGCGCGATCGCGAGTGCCGACATGCCCCGGATTTTGTCGACGCTGGACATCGCCGTGGCACCCTATCCTCAGATTGAGGATTTTTACTTTTCGCCGCTGAAAATTCTCGAATACATGGCGGCCGGCTTGCCCGTGGTGGCCAGCCGAATTGGACAGATTCCGTCCTTGGTGGAACATGAAGAAACCGGTTTGCTGGTTACCCCTGGCTGCGAAAACGAACTGGCCCATTCCTTGATGCGATTATGCGACAGATGCGTCGCTGCGGCATCAGTTGGGCGCAGCAGCCCGCCAACACGTTGAAGCGAACCATACCTGGCCACACGTGCTCGATCAAATTCTCGCCACATTGCCTCCGGCCCCCATGCATTGCGAGGCACGTTCATGACCCGCCGCCAGAAAAAATCCAGCAAGAAGCTGACGCAAGTCCTCCCGGATCTGATCCAGGTGTACCGGTATTTCCGGAACGACGTTTGGAAACAGAGACGGTTGATCGTCAGTTCGTTTGCGGCACTTTTGTTGGGCGTCGTGTTTCGACTTCTGGAGCCGTGGCCGCTGAAGTTTGTGCTGGATCAGGTCTTCGATCACAAGGCTGCCAAAGACGCCGCTTCCATCATGCTCCCCGATTCCTGGTCAGCCACATCGATCGTTGTGTTTGTATCGCTGGGTGTCGTGGTGATTGCCGCGATGAGCGCGTACACGGACTACGTCAGCCGGGTGGGATTTTTCAAAATTGGCAACTACGTCATCATTCGGGTCCGCGATCGACTGTATCGCCATCTCCAGGCATTGCCCATGTCGTTTCACGACCGCGCGCGGCATGGAGATTTGATTACCCGTGTGACGCGAGATGTCAGCCTCTTGCGCGATGTAACCGCTACCGCAATCTTGCCTTTACTGGGCAGCCTGCTGGTTTTGATCGGGATGGCGACCGTCATGTTGTGGCTGAACTGGAAATTGGCGGCGGTTTCACTCGCGATCATCCCGCTGTACTGGATCACAACCGTTCGCCTCGGACGGCAGATTCGCAAATCCGCGCGAAAACAACGCGAACGGGAAGGGGCAATGGCCACCATCGCTTCCGAAGCTATTGGTTCGATTCGCGCGATCAAGGCACTGGGATTGGAAGAAAAATTTGCCGGTGACTTTGATCGAAAAAACAACCAGAGTCAAACCGACGACCTCAAGGCCAACCGACTTTCGTTGCGTTTGGGACGAACGGTCGATATTTTGCTGGCGATTTCAACGGCCTGCGTACTCTGGCTGGGAGCCAATCTGGTGCTCGCTGGCAACATGTATCCCGGTGACCTCGTCGTGTTTCTCGTGTACCTGAAACGATCCTTCAAACCGGCCCAGGAATTTGCCAAATACACTGCCCGAATTGCCAAGGCGACGGCAGCTGGCGAACGGGTGATCGGAATTCTGGAACGCCCGGTTGAACCGTTTCACGAGGCTGGCGCAATTGAACTGCAAGGTGTCAAAGGCGAAATTGAATTTCAAAGCGTCTGTTTCGGATACAACGATGAACAGCTGATTCTCAAAGACTTCAACCTGAAAATTCGACCCGGAAAAACGGTTGCGATCACGGGTCCGTCGGGGGCGGGCAAATCGACCTTGTTGAGTCTGTTGTTGCGATTCTACGAACCGATAAAAGGAAAAATCCTGATCGATGGAACTGACATCCGGGATTGTTCACTGGCCTCGCTGAGATCCAACTTCAACGTCGTCCTCCAAAATCCGCTGCTGTTTGCCGCCAGTATCCGTGACAACATCGCCTTGGGGAATCCCGCAGGCGCAACAGAAAAAGACATCCTGGCCGCCGCAAGACTGGCGGAGGTCGACGAATTCGTGTTGCAAATGCCAAACCGCTTCGACACGCTGATCGGAGAACGATCAACCAATCTGTCCCAAGGCCAGCGTCAACGTATCGCGATTGCCCGCGCTGCCCTGGCCGAACAGCCCATCTTGTTACTGGACGAGCCAACCACAGGCTTGGATGAAAACAATCAAAAGATCGTGAGTGAATCGTTGCTGGAACTGGCGAAACACACAACCACGCTGATGATCACGCATAACCTGAACATGGCCAGCCGCGCCGACGAGATCGTGTACATCGACGATGGCCAGGTTAAGCAGCATGGAACTCATGAGGAGTTAATGCGGCTGGATGGACCTTATGCGCAATTCTTCAATCAGCAAACGAAAACCTCCACCACACTCGGACCGCAACTGGTTGACTGATGATTCAATCCAAAAATGACAATCCGTTCCTGTTTGCCTGTGGAGTGCCCCGGTCCGGCACAACGCTGTTGCAACGCATGTTGAACAACCATCCGGAATTGGCGGTTGCGAACGACACGCATTTTATTCCGCGGGCGCTGGAATTGGCGGATAAATCGCTGCTTGACGTCGCCAAATCGGGTGTTCCGATTCCGTTGACAGCGACGTTGGCGGCCCAGGTCCGCGACTATCACCGGTTTTATCGGCTGGGGCTGGACGAACGCGAGTTTGATTTTGTCAGCAACCAGGCGGCGACGTATCAGGAACTCGTCTCCGGGTTGTACAGCCTGCACGCGCAAAAAGCGAACAAGTCACTGGCTGGCGAAAAGACTCCTGATTATTTACGCCGACTCGACGTACTGCACGGACTGTTTCCCGCAGCGAAGTTGATTCACTTGCTCCGCGACGGACGTGACGTGGCGCTTTCCTTGCGACAGTGGGCCAAGCCGGACAAGGGACCGGGCCGAATCGCATTATGGAATGAGCAACCGATTGCGGTTTGTGCGCTTTGGTGGCGATGGCTGGTTATCGCCGCCCGCAAGCAGGCTGCTCAGCTTCCTCCAGCCAGTTACTGCGAAATCCATTACAACCATCTCGTACATGACCCGGCCGAATCGATGCGGTCGCTGTGCCAGTTCCTGCAGCTCGATTACAGCGATCAAATGATCGATTATCACCGCGGCAAAACAAAATCCAACGGCAGCCTGTCCGCTAAAAGCGCCTGGTTGGCGCCTCAATCTGGCCTGCGCAATTGGAAAACCGACATGGCCTCGGATGAACTCGAATTGTTTGAGGCGTTGGCGGGTGACGCCTTGGTCGAATTTGGTTTCGAAATTGCCAACACCAGTATTTCACCTCGAACGCGAGCGATCGCTGACAATTGCGAATCATGGTGGACCCAGTATTTCCTGTCGAAACATCCAACCGAACATAGCATTGAGAGCAAGAAAAAAAGTCTTTCCACGAAAACAGACGCGTTGCCGAGTCCGATCCCTCCTGGCGGAACAAGGATCTGCAGATAATGCACCTATATCAGCCCGATCAAAACCTGCCTGGAACCCGAATCCTGCTGGATGTCGCCGCGCTATGGGAACGTCTGGCGCGTTGGATCGAGTTGGACGGTGCCGCTGAGATCTCGATCGCCAACATCCGTTACAAACCAAACACGAGTTGCCTGGTCAGCTACAAAATTCAAACCGATCAGCGCGTGTCCTATTTTCATGCGAAAGCATTCGCAGCCGATGACTGGCAAATTCGGAAAATCAAACTGGACGACAAGCGTGAACGCGTCTGGGTGGATGACGAACTTTCTTTTGCCGCATTCAAGTTTCCCGTCGATTCCGAGTTAGCCGACATGGAAGCATTTGTTTCGCATCCGGATGCGTTTCTTGAACGCGTCCTGTTCGCTCAACATCGTGGCGAGAAATTCAAATCGTTTGAGATCCTGGCTTACAAGCCGAATCGCCGGTTCGTGGCCCGCCTGGATTTTGATGCTGGCAGCACGCTCGTGCTTAAACTCCACGACGAATCGAAGTTTCACAACGTGTTGATCGCGGCTGCCGCGTTAAAAAAATCGATCGCCGTGGAAACGCCCATTCGCGTTGGCAGGTCGCATCGGCACCGGGCACTGGCTTACCAGTGGATTGCAGGCGCGCCGCTGGATATTTCCGCCTGTCGAGCGCGCGATATCGAGCCGTTGATCGAGCAAATTATTGAGTACCTGGACCGGCTGCACATCCCGATGGTCCCATCGATCGTCAATCTGCCCTGCCAGCATGCCGCGGATGGGCTCGACGCAATTGCCAGTTACTTGGCTGTGATTTGTCCGCCGCTGGCCACCACGGCAAAGCGAATCAGCCGTGAAATTATCGCCAATTTGACGGATGACGATCAGCCGACGGTGATCCATGGCGACTTTCATGAAGGCCAGATCATCGTTTCCAAGAACGGTATCGAGGCCTGTGACTTCGACAACTTTTGTATCAACGACCTAACGGCCGACCTTGCCAATTTTTTGGCGCACCTCCGGTATCGGGCGTCCATGGGCGAGGTCGGCTTGTCGCAAGTGGAACTGGCTCAAGAGATTTCTGTTCGTCACTATCTTGATCAACATCATCGTCGCGCTGCGAATCGATTTGTCTGGAACCAATTGGCCGCCCTGTTCCGGCTCTCCACGCATCCGTTTCGCAGCGGCTCAAATCAGTGGATGGCGGAGACCGAACGGTTGCTGCAGCACCTGGCAGGGCAAATCAATGCAGCGAAACACGCGACTGCGGCGAAGAGCAAATTCATCGAGGCGAGTAGTGGCCCAGGCGACCGTCACAACATCCGGCAGCGAAGCGAGGACTCCGAATCTGCAAAATCGATTCGCGCATCAATTCAAAATGACGAATCGTTGACTTTTCTGAGCGGTGTTTTTGATCCAGCCATTGCCGCTGAGTTTCTCCATCATCATTGTCCAAACCTGCAAACGATTTACGGCCCTTACACGATCAACGATGTGGTTGCCCGCCGCCACAAACCGGGCCGACGTTGCCTGGTCGAGTTTTGCTTGGCGACTCATCGAGGGCCACGTTCGGTTCTTGGCAAGGTTTCGGCGAAAAGACTGGACCGCAAGACTTTTGAAACGCAACAAGCGCTGTTCCAGCAGCATCGGTTTGGCGACACGTCCCGCGATGGAATCCGTGTTCCCCGGGCAATCGGTTGCTGCCCGCCCTGGAAGCTGTGGATTCAGGAAAAGGTTACTGCGATATCTGGAAGCGAACTGTTGAACGAGTCCCGATTGTCGCCCTACGCCGACCGAATCGCGGACGCAATTGCAAAACTTCATCACAGCAAATTCGGTCCACAGCAAGAACACACGGTCGCCCATGAACTTGAGATTCTGAACGACCGTCTGACGGATGCGATGTCAACACTTCCCGCCGAGTCGCAGCGGATAGAGCAAATCCTGCAGAACTGTGTGGCGGTGGCGGCAGGCATCGACGAAAGTCTGAAAGTCGCAATCCACCGCGACTTTTACCAGGATCAAATCATGTTTGCCAACGAACGGACGTACCTGGTTGACCTCGACCTGGTCAAGCTCGGACATCCGGCGCTCGACGTCGGCAATTTCCTGGCTCATCTAACGGAACATGGAATTCGCCGGCATGGCGACCCCTATCATTGGCAGCATACGGAGCGCGAAATTCGGTCTCGCTATTTGGCGCGCAATCCACGTTGCCACGGCAGCGAGATTGATGCATTCAAGGCCATTTCGTTTGCCCGCCATATTTTTCTCAGTTGCTCCCGTCCGGCGAGGCGCAAATGGACGTTGCAGGTGATCGAAATGGCCGAGCAGTTGATCCGTGAAATGACACCCAAAGTGAGGGTCATCGGATGAGTGAATAAAGTATGGATCCGAAAATCAGTGTTCCGCGGCGAACCTATAAACAGTCGTTTAGCGCCCAGCCGTGCATATGAAGCATGAAGAAATCGAGATTGTCATTCTGAGGGAGCCAAAATTCCGCTGCGGCAGAAAGAATTCTGCCGAAAAATACGGGAGATCCTTCACCTCGTTCCTCGGTTCAGGATGGCAGCAACCTGTTCGTTGAACAGTATTGCGTTTGCACCCCCCCCAATCATTTAACTGGAGTTAGAATATGAAATATCGCCTGGCATTACTCGCGTTCTTATTACCAAGCCTCGCGCCTTCGTTTTGTCCTGCGGATACCTTAACCGTATCGATTATCAGTTTCGACGATGATGCCGAAGAAGATGTCACCGGCCCGTTGGCAGGGGACGTGAGCCGCAGTAGTTCGGACCTTGAAATTGGTAACGAAAATGGAGTTTACCAATGGGTCGGACTACGGTTTCAAAATATCGTGATCCCGCCAGGATCGGTAATCAATTCCGCAACGATGCGCTTTACGGCGAACGAAACGGATGTCGGCATTCTGGTGATCCCGATTTATGGGGAAGACTCCAGCAATTCCGAAGCGTTTTCGGATGCAGCTCCCTTGACCACGCGCAATTTGACCGATGCCTTTACACCTTGGAATATTGACCCTTGGTTCCCGGGCGACTCGGGGGTGAACACCACGACGCCCAATTTGGCGCCCATTGTTCAGGAGATTGTCGATCGAGCCGATTGGGTCTCGGGCAGCCCCATCGCGTTTCTGATTGAAAACGATCCCACCGATACGTCGGAACGGATCGCTGTTTCGTTCGACGGCAATCCGCTGCAGGCGGCTGAGTTGACGATCGATTTTACGCCTCCGCAATCTGTCGCATTGCCGGAATCGATCACCGTCATCCGCGGCATCCAAACCGGTGGCACGGTTGCCGATCTGCTCGCAAGCGACAACGTCGATTATTCGGTTCAACGCAGTCCGGCTCAAACGTCAGGCGTGATCGAAGTCGAACTGAAAACGGTCAGCACGATCGCCAATCCGACGACGTTCGAGTTTTCACTCGAGGCATCGGCCTTTTTTCGCACGCCCGTCATTCAATCGATCAGGTTTTACGATTTCACAGCGGCGACATTCGTGGAAGTCGACTCCCGCAACGCGTCCCGCTTCACCGACTCGACCTCGGTGGCCGTTGGGACCGGAGATCTGTCCCGATTTGTTGAGCCGGGCACCGGCTGCGTATTAACGCGCGTGCTGTATACTTCGTCCGTTCCACGTCAGGCGTTCAGCGCGTCGCTCGACCAGACGTTTTGGACGATTCAGTAGCATCAACTGTCACTTTCACCGTCACGGAGTGGCTGTGATTTAATTCATGCATCGACTTTTTACTGTAGCCGCGTCTGCACCAGACACGGAAAAACCGCGACTCGGACGCCGTGTCAGTCTGGCGGTGTCAGTCAGGGACGGACTGACCTACGTAAAAAGTCACAGCCTCGGAGGTCCGAGCCTCGTTTTTGACGCAGTCGGTTGGGTAATCCCATTACTTCCCAACATGCGGTAAACTGATTCTTCAATTTCGATTACATGCGTGCACTTGGCAGACAGCCAGTTGGACGATCACGATCAAAAAATATCCGGAGAATCAAAATGAAGTGGTTTGCAGTTTTTTGTGCTTTGTGCGTCGCATTTTGCTGGGGCATGTATGGTCCCACGTTGACTAATGCAAGGTCGCTCAATCGCGAATGGGGCCCGTTCAAACCCTATTTGTTTATTGGAGTCGCTTACCTGGTCATCGCGATTGCGGGTGGTGCAGCCATGATGAAATTCGCCTACAACGACACGTTCGATTACAGCGGAAAGTATTTTCCGGCGATGAAGTGGGGGTTCCTGGCGGGTTGTCTCGGTGCGCTTGGTGCGCTGGGATTAACTTTCGCGCTTACCAAGGCAGAAGGAAAGCCAAGCTACGTGATGCCGATTGTGTTTGGCGGGGCAGTAACCGTTAATGCGATTGCCGCGTACTTCAGCCTTCACCCAGGCGACAAGACCAATCCGTTGATGTGGATTGGCATGGCACTGGTGGTTGTTGGAATCTGCTTGACGGCCGGTTATACGCCGCACGGCCATGCGCCGCGAAACCGGCAGATGCCAGTTCGTCGACGCCAACACTCGAAACACCTCCGGGGACATCTGCCGCACCGCACCCGGACACATCGCTTCCCGATGCTTAACGCGCGTTAACCAGGGGAGGGCGGACCTCCGTGTCCACCGCTGCCGCAGCCAAACGGGGAGGGCGGACCTCCGTGTCCGCCGCAACCGCAGCCAAACGGGGAGGGCGGACCTCCGTGTCCGCCGCAACCGCAGCCAAACGGGGAGGGCGGACCTCCGTGTCCGCCGCAACCGCATCCAAACGGGGAGGGCGGACCTCCGCGTCCGCCGCAACCGCAGCCAAACGGGGAGGGCGGACCTCCGTGTCCGCCGCAACCGCAGCCAAACGGGGAGGGCGGACCTCCGTGTCCGCCGCAACCGCAGCCAAACGGGGAGGGCGGACCTCCGTGTCCGCCGCAACCGCATCCAAACGGGGAGGGCGGACCTCCGTGTCCACCGCAACCGCAGCCAAACGGGGAGGGCGGACCTCCGCGTCCGCCGCAACCGCAGCCAAACGGGGAGGGCGGACCTCCGCGTCCGCCGCAACCGCAGCCAAACGGGGAGGGCGGACCTCCGCGTCCGCCGCAACCGCAGCCAAACGGGGAGGGCGGACCTCCGTGTCCACCGCAACCGCAGCCAAACGGGGAGGGCGGACCTCCGTGTCCGCCGCAACCGCAGCCAAACGGGGAGGGCGGACCTCCGCGTCCGCCGCAACCGCAGCCAAACGGGGAGGGCGGACCTCCGTGTCCGCCGCAACCGCAGCCAAACGGGGAGGGCGGACCTCCGCGTCCGCCGCAACCGCAGCCAAACGGGGAGGGCGGACCTCCGTGTCCGCCGCAACCGCATCCAATCAGCGGAGACGGAGCTCCGCCCTCCCGGTCACATTTTTCGCGGCTATTTACGCTTGGGAATCATGGTCGACCACCAAAAATCTGATTTCCGAAACATTTTGGCGCGGTTGAGTCGCCGATTCGGCTCTAAAATGTTGGCATTCCCTACCATTGAGTCGACCGCCTCTGCCACTCACCTTCCAGTTGGCGGACCGGCAACCCTGTCCGATGCAGTTGATAATGACCAACTCCAAATCCAGCCCCGATGGTGAATTTGAGTTCACTGACAAGTCCCTCGTGAGAAGACTTGGAGGGGGAGAAGAAGACGCTGCCACCGCGTTGTACGTCCGTTACGCCAAACGGCTTCAGCGACTTGCTTCCTACCAAACGTCCGATGAGTTGGCGTTCCAGGTCAGCTCGGATGACATTGTGCAGACCGTCTTTCGCACGTTTTTTCGCCGTGCGTCGCAAGGCCAGTATGCAGTGGCCGAAGGAGACGATTTATGGAAGCTTTTGCTTGTCATTGCGCTCAACAAGATTCGGAAGTTATCGGATTTTCATTACGCTCAAAAACGGGATGTGAGACGAACGAATTCCTTCGAACCAAAGTTTTTCGAAACCCAGTCGCAGGATCCCGGCGACGGAGACGTTGCGCATTCCGTATTGAGATTAACCGTCGATGAAATCCTGACGGGTTTGCCCGCTTCGCATCAGCAGATTATCCGACTGCGAATTGAAGGCAATTCACTCCCTGAAATCGCTGCCAAGACCGGCAGCGCCAAACGAACCGCCGAACGAGTCTTGCAGACGTTTCGCCGAAGTTTGATTGAACTGGTGGAAAGTGACTAGCATGCGACAAAATGGTCTCCCAACAGGCATGCTTGCCGACCTGAACAGCATTATCGACAAGTTCGAATCGAGTTGGTCGCCGGCGACGGAGCTGCAGGATTTCCTCCCGGATCTGGCGGTCCCCAATTATACGGAAGTCTTTTGCGAGCTGGTCCGGGTGGATCTGGAATTCCGCTGGAGTCGTGGCGAGACTCCGGAAGTTCAGGACTATCTGAATCGCTATGGTCAAACAGTTCTGACAAAGGAGGAAACAGCCGAAATTGCCTTCGAGGAATTCCGGTTGCGCAACCAGTTTGGAAAACCGCTGCGGGCGGAGCATTTTTCCGACAAATACGGGATTGATATTTCGAGTTGGCCGGGGTGGCAAGTCGATGGTCCGCGGGAAGAAACCGGGCAAACGCATCGTCACCGCGTTACGACCGCCAGATTCCCAAGCGTCGGCGAGCAGTTTCATGACTTTGAACTTGTGGGACTGCTTGGACAAGGGGCGTTTGGGCGCGTCTACCTTGCCCGCCAGAGTGACCTGGCAAATCGTTTTGTCGCGCTAAAAGTCACCGAGGTTAATGAGGCCGAGCCACAAGCGCTGGCTCGCTTGCAGCACACGAATATTGTTCCCATCCATTCGCTCCGCCGTGATGACGAATTGCAGTCCATCTGCATGCCTTTCCTGGGACTGGTCACCTTGCGCGACCTGGTTCACCAGGCAGACAACTCGGCCGTGAAGAGCCGCGGCAGGGCACTGATCAGCACCGTCGCAGGAAAACGGGCAAGCACGTTGGTCGTCAACAAGACGCCCAACATTGAGACGTCGGAACTTGATACAGTCTTGCGAACGGAGAGCCTTACCCGGCCTTCGTCAATTGATCGCATGAGCTATCAGGACATGATCTTGTGGATGATGGGCCGCGTCGCGGATGGTTTGACTTATTCCCATGCTCGCGGGATCGTACATGGCGACATGAAACCGGGCAACATCTTGATCAGCGATGATGGCCAACCCATGATTCTTGATTTCCACCTGGCCACTCAACAAAAAATCGGCGAACACAAATCGCTTGTCGGGGGCACGTTGCCTTATATGTCAGCCCGGCATCTTGAATCCCTGGTCGGGAAAGTCAAATGTTGACGAATCCTGCGACCTGTTTTCGGTTGGCGTCATGCTGTTTGAGGCAATGACCGGCCAGTTCCCTTACCCCAATCGAACGAACGATGAGCCGGGAATTTGCCAGATGATTCGTGACCGTGAGCGCTCACCCAAATCCGTCCGCGAGCTAAACGCGGCGGTGTCGGCGGGAACCGCCAGCATCATTGAACACTGCCTCGCGCCCAAATCGGGGTACAAGTCGGCCGAGCAGCTGCGGATCGACATCGACCGACACCTCGCAAATCTGCCGCTGAGGTTTGCACCAAACCCTTCGCTATCAGAGCGGGCTTCCAAGTGGATCAAGCGACACCCGCGGCTGACATCGATGACCGCGATGGTATTTCTTGGCCTGTTGACCGCCACCTTGGCGACCATCCTGATCGGTGCCCGACTCAACCGGGCGGCCACGCTGGAAGCGACTCAGCGGAGCCACGAATTCGTCGCCCAATTGAACCTTGCCAGTCAGCCTTTGATGCTGGGAGCTCGCGAGGCAATTGACCTTCACAAGCAGAATCTCGAACTTTCCGAGTTGCTTGCGCGTCGCACAGAAGATGCCGGCACCTACGAATCCAACCTGTCGCGACTGGCGACCGTTGATCGCAAACAAGAGAATTCCGCGGTTGTCGATGCGAAGTATTGGCTGGCAAGATCGTTATTTACCGAGGCGCTGAACGCGGGTTCGGAATCGGAACGTCAACGACTTTTGCAAAAGGCACATGAAGAGATCGAGTCGGCCAAGCTGGCTCAGGATCTGACACCGACAGCGTTCATTCAACTGCAGGCAGATCTGTTCGAAACTCAAGGCGAAATCGAAAAAGCGAAACGGATGAGAATGAGCCTTGACTTGCGTCCAGCGGACGAAGCTGAGGACCTTCCCAACCAACTTCTGCAGGCTGCCGAATACCGACGCAAGAATCAGGAACTAAAATCGCTGGAGGTGTTGAAACAACTTGCCGTTGATCACGCCAATGAATTGCCCGTCTGGCTGATGATGGGCCACAGCTATCTTAATCTGGGCCAACTTGCAAACGCGGAAGCCTGCTACACCGTCTGCATCGGCTTGGACAACCGGTCGCAGTGGGGATACTTTAGCCGGGGAGTCGCCCGCCTTGAGAGCAGGGAATTTGCGGCAGCCAAGTCTGATTTTGATAGCGCGATTGCACTGGACGATTCTGTGTCGGCCACTTATTTGAATCGCGCGCTGGCATGGCAAGGCATGAACGAACTGGCGGAAGCAGCCGACGACGTGACCAAGGCAATCGACTTGGGCTGCGTTGAAACTCGCGCGATCTTCATTCGCCATCAGTTGTTCAAGCAGCTTGGGAGACAGGAATTGGCGCAGGCCGACCTGGACAAGTTTCTGCAACTGGAGCCGCGCGATGAAAAAAGTTGGCTGTCCCGCGGCATGGCACAAATTCAAATGGGGAAGCCGGAACAGGCGTTGTCTGATTTTGAATCGGCACTAAAACTCAACCCGCGCTCAACGAGTGCGTTTCAAAATATCGCCACGGTGCAAGCCGAATTCCTCGGCCAAACCCAAGCCGCCATTGACGCTTTGACGGCAATCATTGACGAACAACCCACGAACGAAGTGGCAATCGCAACGCGCGGCGTGTTGTACGCCCGCAACGAGAATCGCGAACAGGCCTTGGCAGACGCCAAGCTTAGCTTTAAAACAAGACCGTTCGGCGGATACCATGTATCGCGTCGCCGGAATTTTTGCATTGCTCTCGAAAGCGAGTGAACGCGATGCGACCGTGGCGATTGACCTCTTGCAAAAAGCGTCGTTCGCAAACGGCAAACTTGTCCTCTCGCGGATCAAAGACGACCACGATTTGGATGGACTAAGAAACAACTCAACCTTTAAGAATTTGATTAACACGTTGGAATCATGGACAAAACAACCGAATGCCGGGTAACGACAGATTTTTCCGGTAGCAATCGTTAGAATATCGGTGGGATGCACGGCACGCCGGCAGCGGACAGAATGAACAGGGAACAGGAGAGGAAGTATGAGCGGTAAGTCGAAAGCGGACTTAAGACCCGCGAGATCGTCGGCAAGGCAAGACAATCGAAGCGCGGCCCGCACCGCTCGCCGCCGCCAGGTCGCAATTAATGTTTCTGCGTGTGTGATTTTGTTTTTGCTCTTAACGCAGACGGCTCTCGCGTGCCCACCTTGCCAACAATTGTCAGCTCCTGAATCAACATTCAAATCAAACCAGCATGCATTGCGCAATCCAGTGGACGACGACAATGACTACTTTCGCCCGGTCGGGCTGACCAATCGCTTGACCGTCAGCTTTGCCCCGGATGGCACGTCAATTTTTACTCATCAAAGTTCGTTGTACGAATCGTTTGGCAATATTCTCACCCCGGTCGAATTGGAGCAGTCGATCCTGCATGCCTTCAATTTATGGGCGCGAGAAGGCAACCTGGACATCGGCGTGGTGACAGATTCGGGGGTTGCGTTTGGTGTGGCCGGTCGTTCCTTTGGAGATGAACGCTTTGGCGACGTGCGCATTGGGGCTTATCCGATGGCCTCGGACGTCTATGCGATTGCGTTAAGCCAGCAGGACTTTATTTCGGGGACATGGTCCGGCGATATCCTGTTCAACAGCAACGCAGACTTCGAAGATGCCGCTCAATTTTTTACCGTGGCCCTTCACGAAGCGGGCCATGCGCTCGGACTTGGCCATTCCGAAAACCCGACATCGGTGATGCACCCATTTTCGACGAATTCGGTTCTCTCGCGTGCGGACATTGCAAATTTTCGAGCCCTCTACGGCGTACGACAACTGGACTCACACGATTCAAATGGCTTTGACAATAACTCGTTCGAATCGGCGACCGGGCTTGAGTTTGAGTGACGACATTGGTGATCAGGGCGAATATCCGTCGATTGTGTTTGGCGACGTCGCCAGCGCCGAGGACGCGGATTATTTCGAGCTGGAAATCCCCGGCGAATACGCGGGGGCCGTTTCGTTTCGGGTGCTGACCGCGGGAATCAGTCTGCTTGCGCCACAAATATCGGTTTTTGACCAAAACCACCAGTTGATTTCCAGTGACGTTTCGACAAGCGATCGAGGCGACGAACTTACGGTAACGATTTCCGGTTATGCAGACTCAAGCGTGTTTGTTCGAATTCAGGGAGCGTCCAATGTCGAGGCAGGCAGCTATTCATTGATTACGACGCTGGATGACCGCTTAATCGTTGGCGAAGACGATATGAATCGGGTCGCCCGCGGTTCCGAATTCACATTTATGGAACAGGAAGACATTACTGAATACCTGGTAGACCCGGAAAACTACTTGTTCAACGACGACGCACACTCCGATGACGATGACGATTCGGCTTTTCAATTGGAAACCGAAGACGGCTACGCCTTGCAAACCCGATTTCGGCGCAATGCCAGCCTGCTGGATGCGACGGATGTTGACGTTTATGAAATCCAGTCGCCCGATTTTGATCCGTCCACCCAAACTTTGACCATGGTCGTTTCTGTTCGTTCGGTCGAAACAGGTGGCATGATTCCCCGCGCCTCTGTGTTTGTGGATGACGGCAACCAGGTTTCAGCCAACGTCCTTGTCAACGGGCTGGGAGAATACGTCATTCAAGTGGACGCATTGCAGCCGGAAACAACCTACTTCGTGCATGTTCGGTCCGATGATTTTCTGGAATTTGAAAACGGAAACTACGAACTGACAATCTCCTACTCGGATCGGCCCGTCGTATTTACGGAGTTTGCCAGCGGTTCGATCGGCAAACTGGGCTCAGTGAGTTCGCGCAGCCCGCGCAAATATCATTCGCTACACGTTGCCGAATCACAAATGTTCCAATTCGCTTTCGAAGTGGACGAGTTGCCGCAAAACAGTGATGCGTTATTGTGGGTTACGATCTACGATGAGAATGGTGAAACGATTTACCAGGCCGCGGCTCGCGACGGTGAGCGGCGCACGGCCAATGCGGCCTACTTCAGTCCCGGGAGCTATTCGATAGAGGTCGAAATTGCCTATCGGACGGGCGGTTTGAGCAGTGGTCGAGGCGGCATCCATTACCATTTGCTGGGGATCGATATTGGCGACCCGCAAGGTCCGGAATTCTCTGATCCCACCAATTCGCCTTTTGAGCAAAACGGGAACGGCGATTACCAGTATCCCGACGATGTTATTTCCGAAGCGACTTTTATTTTTGTCAATGGTCTGGCATCCAACCTGCCAACCCCACCCCGCGATGAACCACCTTCGAATTTGTACCTGTGGTATTGGTTCGGAATATAATCTACGTGTACATTTTCGTTTGCCCAGTTTTCTGGAACCGATAAGCCTTGCCAGAAAATTTTGGTACGCAATGGGCCTGTTTACGATTCTGAATCGTCGGGCGTTGAGGCAGCCACTGCACGGCTCGACCGAGTCCCTTTCGCAAGGCATCTCGTTGCTGTTCCAGCGATGGTGATGTGGATGGTGAGAAATCCATGAACTTCACGGCTGCAACTCCGCAAGTCGCAGCCGCACCAGCAAATCGTTCAGCGCAGACTTGCCGCTGGGAGACTCCGGCAATTTCGAGCTCTTGGAAGCAACCTCAAGTTCGCCCACGAGTCGTGCGTACTCTTTCTCGTGGAACTCCATGTCCGCCGCCGGTAACTCGCCTTTCTCGGGACCATTCGTCTTTCGCTCGATGAGTTCGTCAATGTACGACAAGCGAGCTGTCTCGTTCAGCGTCCGCAGGTTGGCTTCGACATTACCCGTTTGCATTAGATGGATACCCGTCAGCAGCACTCGATAGACATACAGCAGCGGTTTCACGCGTGGCGGGCTGTCCTTTTGAAACAGTTTCCACTGTGTTGCAGCAAATCCAAGGTAATGGTGCGCGTGGTGTCGGGTGAGACAATCGGCGACGATCGCCTTGAGTTCTTCATGCTCCGGCGTCGTGAAAACAACGAGCGGAGACAAGAGCTGCTCCAGGACATAACCGTTCTTCTTTAGCATCAGCCCGAAAAACTTCCTGGCGTCATGCGTGACCAGATCGATTTCCAGGCCGTCATAAATGCCTTCCTTCTCGACGGTCTCCTTGCCAGCTTCGAGCCCGACGACCTGCGGCAGCGGCAACAAATGCACGCCGCGCAAGTCATAGTCGGAGTCGGGCGACGGAAATCCGTACAGGTGCGCGCCACTGATCGTCGCGAACAACAGCGGAAACGGATGCTGCTCGACGTGCTTCATCAGACGATCGTTTTCGATCATGGCAGAGCTTCCTCCAGGGCCAGTCGTCGCGCCTTGATTAGATACTCGTCGGCCCGTTCGTAGTTCGGGCGTTCCGGGAGCTTGGTTTGCTCGAAGGCTGCGTCGAACTGCTGTTGCAATGCAAGCCGCCACGCTTCGATTTCATCCCACTTCGTGCCACCGGATTTTATCGCCAGCAACCGGTCTCGATGCTCACTGACGGCAACCGTCACAACGCCTTCCTTGAGCACATGGATGCCCGACAACAACAGCCGGATCAAGTGCATGACATGTTTCCATTTGACTTGTCCCTGGTTGCGAATGTCGGTTTGCATCTTCTTGAATTGCGAAGCGACGTAACCGCTGTAGGTTTGAAAGACGAGCTTGGACAAGAACACCTTTTTCATGTCGAGCAACTCCTGAGCAAGCGGCGTGGCCTTTTCAACCAACGGTGTGTACAGACATTCCAGGACGTTCGGATTCGCTTTGAGGGCCAGGACCACGAATTTTTGAAGTTCCCAATAGACCTCCTGCGTGGCATCATTTTCCAGTTGGTCTGGTACGCCGTACAACGACCAGTGCAAATCGGCAGGGGGAAGATAGATTCCGCGTCTGTCGATGTCGGAGTCTTCATCGTCGAGGCCGTATGCCCGCGAGCCAATCACGCAGCGAAAGATGACTCGCTCAAACAGACCGTGCTTTGCCGATACCTGAGCGGCATCGTTGATATCGCCTTCTTTGTATTCTGCCAACAGCACCAGTTGATCGTGATGGATCGCGGCCTCGAATCCGTCCGAGAATCGGACTCGGTAAGAGTGTTGTCGATCCAGCGGGGATTTGACCACGACACCCACGGCACCTGCCGGGTGCACGACGCCTCCGTTGGCATCCTGCAAGGGCCTCCGCGAGACGACCTGCGAACCAACGCAATAAATCAGGTTTGGGCTGTTATGGACTCGCTTACTCACAAATCGAAGCTCCCATCTGGGTTGGCGGTGCAAATTTGTTTGGCATCTGGGGCCGCGCAGCCGTGGACGCGTAATTGGATGTTGCCCCTTACGGTTGGTAACTCCCGGCAGGAGTAACCCACGGGAAGGCGGCCACACGATTTGAACCGCGATTTATCTGGCAGCGACCCCGCCTCCAATCAGATTTCTAGCAAAACGCGAAACGCGAGCTTTTGGATCTTGAATACATGGATGTCCAAAAAAACAGACGTTTAAGAAATTCTTAAACGCCTGGATAGCGGACGGAGAGGGATTCGAACCCCCGGTACGGTTCCCCGTACGCCGGTTTTCAAAACCGGTGCCTTCAACCAGACTCAGCCATCCGTCCGAACGCCTTCAAAGTGCCTTGGTCGAACCAAGATTTAACTTGGTTTGAGCGTTTTTGTCAAACCGGCTGGAAGTTGTTTTTCGCGGTTGAGAAAACGTCACGTCGCACTTACGATTGCTGACTGGTATTTTCACTGATTTGAACCGTCAAAACTGCTCCATGGAAAAAACTGGCGTCGCGATTGTGGGGATGGGTACCGTGGGAGCCGGTGTCGCGCGGCTGTTGCTTGATCACGGTGATCGGACGGCTCGGCATGCCGGTCGCACATTGTGGTTGACTCACGTCGTTGTTCGGGATGTCAAAAAGCCACGAGACGTCGATCTGCCTGCTGGCGTGCTGACGGACGACCTGCAAAAACTGCTGGACGATGACAACGTCAGTGTCGTCGCGCAGCTGATCGGCGGCATCGAACCGGCGCGGACAACCATGCTGAAGATTCTGGAAAGCGGCAAGGACATCGTGACGGCCAATAAAGCGCTGCTGGCCGAACACGGACCTGAGCTGTTTGATCGGGCGAGGCAACTGGGGCGGTCCATCGCCTTTGAAGCGTCCGTTGCCGGCGGTATTCCAATCATCGCCAACATCAGTCAATGCCTGTCTGCCAACCAGATCATGTCGATGAGAGGGATCCTTAACGGAACTTCGAACTACATCATTTCCAAGATGCAGGAAGAAGGAACCGATTATGAAACGGCTTTGTCGGCTGCCCAGCAGCTTGGGTTCGCCGAAGCGGATCCGACCATGGACGTCGATGGCAGCGATGCCGCGCAAAAATTGGCGATCCTGTCGCACCTGGCCTTCGGATCCAGAATCGGCTGGCAAGAAATCCCCCGGCGGGGAATTGATTCGGTCGATCCGATTGATCTCGTCTATGCCAGTCATCTTGGGTATCGCATCAAACTCATCGCATATGCGGAACTTGTTGCCAGTGGACTGCAGTTGACCGTGGCCCCGATGCTGGTCAAGGCGGGCAAACCATTGGCCGAAGTTCGGGAAAACTACAACGCCGTTTCCATTGTCGGTGACGCCGTCGGTCCTGTTTTTTTTCATGGCCAGGGAGCCGGACAAATGCCGACCGCATCGGCTGTGGTGGCCGACATGATCGACACGGCAGTGGGCCGTACCGGAATTACGTTTGAAACATTGGAACTGTGGTCGGACGGTCAACCACGGGTGGATATCGCTGATCCGGGCGATTTGCGAGGGCGGTTTTACATGCGGTTCAACGTGATGGATATGCCGGGCGTGCTGGGTCAAATTGCCGGCCGGCTGGGACAATATGGAATCTCGATCGCGTCAGTTTACCAGCACGAACCCGAGCCCAATCAAGGCCGGACCGTTCCCGTGGTCATAGTGACAAAACCGGCGCCCGAAGCTGACGCCAGTCGCGCGATGCAACAGATCGCGGGCATGCCTACCGTTGGCGATACGCCCGAACGATTTAGAATTCTGGACTGAGACCGGAGGCCGGAGGCAAATCAACTTCAACTTCAACTTCAACTTCAACTTCAACTTCAACTTCAACTTAAACTTAAACTTAAACTTTAAACGAAAACGTTTGCTCTTTGCTTAGCTTGTTACGCTTTACCAAAACTTCAACCCAAAAAAATGGTCCTACCAAAATGACTCAATTGTCGCACGAGTCGCTAACGGTCTACCAACGCTCAATCGAATTCGTTTCATGGGCAACCCAATTTATAAACGAAAATAATGTGACGGGAGTCACGCTGAACCAATTCAAGCGCGCTATGATTTCGATTCCGCTTAACATTGCTGAAGGGGCCGGCAAGCATTACGGGAAAGACCAGGCAAAGTATTACGACATTGCTCGCGGTTCAGCATTGGAATGCGGTGCCTGTCTTGATGTACTAGTTGCGATGAAGATCACGACAAGTTCAGAGGTAAATGGGGGCAAAGAACTTCTGTCGGAAATTGTCGCGATGCTCACTTCACTTGCCAAAGCCATGGTTACGGATCGAATCAAGGAAGATGTCGAGCAGTATCAATACTGATTAGATGAATTTCAGTTTGACGCTCGAACGATTTTTGCACCACAGTAGTTTGAGTTCAGGATTGAGTTTGAGTTCAGGATTAAGTTTAGGTTCAGGGTTAAGTTTAAGTTTGAGTCTGAGTTTAAGTTCAAGTTGGAATATTGGTGAGATATGAAATACGTAATCATCATCCCGGATGGATGTGCCGATGAACCACAAGAATCGCTGGGCGGCAAAACTCCGCTGGAATCCGCCCATACTCCCGCCATGGATGAGGTCGCCCGGCTGGGAATGGTGGGACGTGCCAATCACACCCCCCGTCACCTGCAGGCCGGCTCCGATGTCGCCAACATGAGCCTGTTTGGTTACGACCCGGTGATCAATTTCACTGGCCGCGCGCCGTTAGAGGCCGCCGCACAGGGCATCGAGCTGGACCCGGACGACTGGGCCATTCGCTGCAATCTCGTCACGATCGAAAACCAGGTCATGCGCGACTTTACAGCCGATCACATTACAACGGAACAAGCCAAGTCTTTACTAACGACCGCACAGGAAAAACTTGACGACAAACGATTTGAATTTGTTCCCGGTGTGAGTTATCGCAACTTGTTGCTGTTCCGCGGCCAACCCGACGTCGCTTCGCCGTTTTCGTTCGAAACGCGATGCACTCCACCACACGATTTGACGGACAAATCGGTTGAGAATGATTTTCCCCGCGGCCCGGGCAGCGATATTTTGTCGAGACTGATGAGCGACAGCGTTGACTGGTTCGCCGATCATGAAGTCAACCGGGCCCGCATCGCCGCAGGGCATTTGCCTGCTACCAATCTCTGGTTGTGGGGGCTGGGACAACAACCAAAACTGGCACCGTTCAAAGACGTTTTCGGCAAAACAGGGGCCATGATCACCGCCGTCGACTTGTTACGGGGACTGGCCAGAATCGTCGGCTGGGATCGCATCGAAGTACCGGGCGCGACGGGATATACCGATACCGATTACGCGGCCAAAGGACGATACGGACTCGAAGCAATCGACAAATACGATGTCGTTTGCATTCATGTGGAAGCCTCCGATGAAGCGTCCCACGAAGGCGATGTTGCCGGCAAAATCACAGCACTGGAACGCGTCGACGCCGATATCGTCGCCCCCATGCTGGAGAAGTTGAAGACCCTAGGTGAATGGCGATTGTTGGTGACGCCCGATCATCCGACGTTCGTTCGCACGAAAACACATACGCACGGAGACGTGCCTTTCGCGCTGTGCGGAACGGGAATCGCCGCCGATGCGGCGACTTGCTACGGTGAATCCGTTGCGGCCACCAGCGAGCTGGCGTTTGATCAAGGCTTTCGGCTGATGCCGTTTTTCATTGGCTCGACCAATGAAAAGTGATTGTTTACTGTCCAGCCGTAATTTCCCGAATCTTGATGTTTCGCCACTGGACGATGTACGGGCCGGCTCCCTTGCCGACGGCGTGGACCTGCAAACCGATGAACCCGCTGGGATGCGTTTTGTAAATTGGTTCATCGATCAGGTCTTCAATCATCTCACCGTTGATCCAGGTTTGAATGCGGGGGCCTTGGGCCAAAACTCGATACGAATTCCACTCGTTGTCCTTGAAAACTTTGCGCGGCTTGAGTCGCTCCGCAGGAGTCAGCCAAGCTCGTCCCGTCGCTTCTCCGTAAACGTAACCTGCCTCAGCGCCGGCTGCTCCGCTGGCTTCGATTTCGACTTGTGGGCCGTAGACTCGACCGAATTTTTGTCCCGCTTCGGGATCTTTGGTTTTGGAGCGAATCTGCACGCCCGAGTTCAAGGCGTTATCGACTTTGACATCAAACAGCAATTCAAAATCGCCGTATTCCTGGTCACTACAGAGGAATGAGTTTGGACTGTCTTCGGCCGTACAACCCAAAATTGTTCCGCCCACAACTTGATAAGTCGCGGTTCCGTTTTTCTGTGTCCATCCGGTCAGGTCCTTGCCGTTAAACAACTCGACGAACTCCTCCGCCGACGTTGGTTCGGATTGGGTTGCTGGTTCCTGGGCGAACGCAATTGTCGAGAAGACCAGGGGCATCATGACCGCAAACGTTGATAGTGGGTTCATTTGATTCTGCCTTTGTCTTGGTGGCGATGACCGGTGGACCGCTGATCAGGTTCAATGGCAAGCGACGAAATAATCAATTGTGAATTGTGAATTATTAACGACGCGGTGTGAAGCCGGCGCCTTTGGCCGGCACTTATTGGATGCCGCAGGCACTTTTTCGATGCCATACGATGAACGTGGCAAAGGCGTCTTGCCTTTATATACCCCAGATCTTGTAGCGAAACGGCGCAAGCCGTCCGGTCCCGTCGTCTGTCGTTTTTTCAAGCCTAGGACGTTTGCGTGGTCACCGGCGGGCTTGCGCCCGACCGCCAATTCATTCGACGGCTGGAAGCTTATCCAACGTGGACTCTGCTTTTCTGACCCCCAATATCCGCACGCCGCATTCCGAATTTGATAAGATGGTGTAAACAGATTTACGCGATTAAAAGGACCACCATTGAGACCCAGCAAACCACCAGGCGGAAAATGTCCGCAAGGCGAAGAACGCGAGAGCTGCCCGCTGAACTGCAAATACAACTTTTTCGAATCGGCCGAGTTCACCATTGATGCCTGGGAACTCAAATGCCTGGATTGCGGCTGGCGCGAAACCATCGGGTTCCGCAGCGATGATGAAGACGCGGAGCCAGACGTGGATCCAAAAGTCTGCCCGTTCTGTAACCTCAGCGGATTGTCGCCCGGCCAAAATCCCTGTGAGTCGTGCAAGGAATAGCTCCTCACAAATGACCCGAGAGCCTGCGGTCGCTGACGCCCTCGCCAGGAGACAGTTCCCGGTTTAACTCGTTCACGGAAAAATGTACCGTAAGACGTTTCGGAATGTCTGTCCGGCTACGTAGGCGGTCGGTTGCCCCACGATGCCTTGCCCGAGGTAAGTTCCGGCTGGCATGGGCCGAACATTGAACACCGGTTGATAGGCACCTGTACCTGCGACGAACGGTTGATACCAAGTCCCGCTTCCGATGCCTGTTTGTGGCGGCGGATAAGTTACCTGTCCGTAGTTTACCGGCGGCGGAACCTGCACGATTGGCGGATTAATCTGCTGTCCGCCTACTGTTGTGCCAGGTACGAACAACCTGCCTTGAGGTGCCGGCAGCGGAGCCGCTTGAATGCTGGGAACCGTATTGGCTGGAACTTGAAAGCCACCCGTAGTGCCCGGGGGGCAATTGCAATTTTGTGCCGTTCGAATCGCGTTGCGGTTGGTCACGGAAGATTGAAACGCCGTCTGACGAAAGGCGGGATTGGCAATTTGGGGTTGGTTCGCCCCCGGATACGGATAGATGTTGTATTGATCCGGGCGCTGCGTCGAAACGCGATTGGTCAGAGAGGAACCAGTCGATCGAGTTACCGACCGGTCGTGGAGCGACCGTGATCATTTCTTGAGAGCCACTTCCGGGAGTTGTCCGCCCAACGAGTCGTTCACCGGTATTCATTTGGGAAGAAGCTTGAATGAACTCGTCGGCAGCCAAAGGACGTCGGGACTGGGCATTGGCGGACGCCGCCGAGGCAATCCCAAACAGGCCGGCGGTCATCATTACTAAACAAAGTCGCATTGCAGTCCTTTCAGTCGCCACCACACAAGTCGGTATTCCTCGTTTGGTCCCTGATATCAAGCAGCGTATACCAAATTCCGAGAGCCCCACCAACATCAGCCAATGATTGTTGAATAAGTACTCTGGAACGGGCCCGATGGTTCAATGTCAGCTAGCGTTCAAGTTTGTTGGGTGGACGACGGCGGGGACCGCCGGGATGTGTACGTTGGCGTTATTCACGGCTCGGAGATCCATGCCACAATTGCGCCGGTGGTCTCTATTGAAGAGTCACGGCGGGGACCGCCAAGCTACTTTGAGTCGTCCAATTTGGCGATGCGAATGCCTGCGAATCCAAAAAACATGGTCATGAACGGGCTGATAATATTAAAGAAGCAATACGGAGCAAACATCAGGACGCCGACCCCCAAAACGGCTTGTTGAGCTGCCCCGCAAGTATTCCAGGGAATCAAGACGGATGTCACGGTCCCCGCGTCTTCGAGCGTGCGGCTGAGATTTTGAGGAGCCAATCCACGTTCACGATAGGTTTCGCGAAACATCCGCCCGGGAACAACGATGGACAAGTATTGGTCTGAAGCAGTGATGTTGGTAAACAAGCAGCTGCCGGCTGTCGTAGCAATCAACGAACCATTTGACTGGGCCAACTGAACGAGCGGTTGCGTAATTCGTTGCAGCAATCCGCACGCTTCCATGACACCACCAAAACACATGGCCGTGATGATCAACCAGATTGTATTCAGCATGCCGATCATGCCTTTACCTTTGAGCAGCTGCGCAGCAGCAATCTCGCTGCTGACGCCGGCCAAGGGACCTTCGATTTCTGGAAACTTCTCGTTGACGGTGAGCTTTTGTTTTTTGAATTCCGCCAACGTCAGGCCGGGATTTTCTGCCAATGCGGCTTCGTATCGTTTTTGTTCCAGCTCGCTCTGCAGTTGGGCTGCGGTTGCTTCGAGCTCTTCTTCGCGCTCCGCCGAAATCGCCCGCGTTTCGAAAGCCATCGCATTGGTAAACGCGACATAAGCGCGTTTGACGTACGCGGGCCGGCGTTCGCTGACGCTTTCGGTTCCATCCGCAGCCACGACGGCGACTTCGGTGTCGGGCAAGTTGGCGACCGTGGTGATCATCTCGGGTTGAAAGACGATCGCTACCAGACCACCCGCAACCGCGCCGACAAACAGGGCGACAACAGCATCAATTTTCATCACCACCATTACCAGGACCATCACAGGCACCACAAAAATAAGTGGGTTCAAACTGAATCGGTTGGCAATCTCCTGCTTGAGCATGTCCGTACCAACCGCAGTTACCAGGGGTTCGGTTGTCAATCCGATGGCGAGGTAAATTCCGAGGGCGATGGTCATGCTGGGAACCGTTGTCCATAACATGTACTTGATGTGCGTAAACAAATCGGTGCCAGCCATCGCGGAGGCAAGATTGGTGGTGTCGGACAGCGGCGAAATCTTGTCGCCGAAATAGGCTCCCGAAATGATCGCGCCGGCAGCGACCGCTTCACTGATTCCCAGCGCAGTTCCAATTCCCAACAAGGCGACTCCGACGGTGGCGACTGTCGACCAGGAACTCCCTGTCACCAATGAAACGATGCAACACACCACTGCGGTCGCAAAGAGAAAAATTTTTGGATTCAGGACGTCCAAGCCGTAATAAATCATGGCGGGAATGATGCCGCTGACCATCCACGTGCCGGCGAGGGAGCCGATTAACAGCAATATCAGCATGGCGACGAGTGTCGAGGCAATGCTGTTCTTGATTCCATCAAGCATGGCCACCACCGGGATCTTCAGCATCCACCCCATGCAGGCTGCAGCGGCCGCCGCCATCAACAAGGCAATCTGGTTGGGGCCGTAGGACGAATCCGGACCGTAGAGATAGACGTTAATCGCCAACAGGGCGATCAGCGTAATCACCGGCAGCAAGGCAGCCCAAAGCGGAATGTGGCCAATATTTTTTTCACTTGTTTCGCTTTGAGGCCGTTCAGAATTCATATTGGTGGTGCACGAAAAAAATTGGTGAAAGCAACCCGGTCGCCAGCTGCGAAACAGCTTGTTTATTACGCCGCGCTGGCGTTGTCAATTCGTGCAGAGGGTTTCTTCCGCTGGATCGGCAGTCTCAGCACAAATTGCGTCCCACCGCCGTAATCCCGATCCCAGACCAATTCGCCGTCGTGCAGCTGAGAAATTCGCCAGGCTTTGGATAGCCCAAATCCCAGGCCGCGTCCCGCTTCGCGGCCTGAAAAGAATGGATCAAAAAGATGTTTTTCCGCTGCTGCAGTTAATCGGGCACCGTTATCAGCTACCGAAATGGCCAAGACCCCATCACCTTCCGGCCAAACTCGCACGATAATCCTGCCCGGTTCGCCGGTTTGGCTGGCCTCGATCGATTCCAGAGAATTTCTGATTAACGCTTTAATTGCCACGGAGATTTGCGTCGGGTCAATCCAGATATCCTCAACATTGGGGTACCGGCGCAGGTCGGCTGTGGCGTTGCGATCCAGAATGGACGATCGCATTTCGTTGAGGACTTGCCGGGCAACGTCATACACATCAACTCGTTGCAGTTTGATCGCTGGCGGGTGGGCAAACAACATCATGTCGGAAATCATTTCATGCGCACGGATCGCCTGCTCGTACATGACGGCCAGCTTCCTCCGCCGTTCCGGGTGGAGTTCCTCGGTCAAAAGCGATTGCGCACGCGTCGCAATATTCGCCAGCGGGTTGTTGATTTCGTGGCTGGCACCGTAAGCCAACTGTTTCATCGATAACAGCTTTTCGTGTTGCAAGCGCGTTTCGAACGACTTGCGGCTTTCGCGGGCCAGCTGACTCAACGCGAAGATTGACTCAAAGTCGTCGGTATCCTGTGCAAGCTCTTGGCGATCAAATTGCTCGCCGATAATGTTGTCAATCCAGCGTTTGACCGCCTTCTTTTTGAACTTGGGAATGTGTCGAATCAATTTGATCAACGATCTTTTCAGTTTTCCGTTGCTGAAAGTCGCGGCAATGAAATCCTCGCGCGCGACCGAATAGGACTCAATTTGCTCGCTGTTCCAGTTGCAGTCTCCGCCCGCTGACCAACCGGGAGGCAGTTGCTGCAGAAGTTCCTCGAAAAAACTTAAAAACCAGCTGGCAAGCTCTGTCTCGTTGGCAGCTGGCCTGTGATGGGTGGCACAAAAATGGTGGAGCGCAAAGAGCAGCAACTCGGGGGAACGACCGAGCACCGCCAACATGCATGGACTCGAGCCAGCCAGCGCAAGCGGCTGAGCAAGCGCCAACGCCAGGCGCACCAAATCCGCCTCAGGGCAGGGGAGGTCCACCCGTTGCTGATCGAACTTGATTGAAGGTAAAAATCGCAAGTCAACGACCACGTGTTATATGCGAGTAAATTGGGTCTTCCAGTTTTGCGTCTGGCAGGATTTAAGTATCGCCTCGTGTCATGGTCGAGTCGGCGTTGCCTGTCTGCGAGCACTTCCCAATGACAAAAAGGCGGTCCGATAAATCGGAACGCCTTTAAATATTCGATTTGTGCATTCTTGGCGAGTCTGATTTGCCGCTATCACTCGTGACGTTTCAAAAAACGAATCTATCCAATGCCGCCCAAGTTGGTAAGTTTCAAATTAACAGGCAAGCACTGCCCGTTCCACGCAACCCCCCGGTGACGGGCAAGATGCCTAACCCGCGTGCTTGCTGTGCAACAGGCAGTCTTCCTAATTCGCGTATCCTCGTGAAATGCGACGGCCTAACCGGCGGCGACGTTTTCCATTTCGAGCATATCGCAACATCGCTCGACCAATTTATCGATCGAAAACGGCTTGTTCATGAAGTCATCGGCGCCAGCGGCACGCAAATCCGCGATTTTGTCTTGCTCGACCATCCCGGAAATGCAAATGATTTTCACTGTTTTCATGGTCGGATCCATGCGAACTCGTTGGCAAACCTCTTTACCATTGATGTCGGGAAGCATTACGTCGAGCACCACGATGTCGGGGCGAAATTCCTTGACGAACATGCCGGCATCAAATCCGTTATTGGCGGTTTTGATATCAAATCGACCGTCGGCCGCAAACGCATCGCTCATCAGCTCGACCAAATCCACATCGTCATCAACGATCAGGATTTTGCGTTTTCCGCTTTCCAAAGCATCGGTTGGAATCCCGTTGTCTTTCATGAATGAAAAGAGCTGTTCCCGCGGGATACGTCGAAATCGACTTCCGGGCACTCGGAATCCCTTCAGCGAACCATTGTCAAAACAGCGAATAATCGTCTGCTGGCTCACTTTGCAAATTTTGGCAGCTTCGCCAGTCGTAAAGACTGTCTTTGTCGTCATAACCCTCTCCCTAGGTAGTCGTTGGCAGCGGTCCCTCAATTGGAGCTAGACCGGTGAAGTCCGACCTCCTGTCGATTTGTCACCGGTAAAACCTGAATCTGTCACAGACGCCGGCAAACGATCTTTCCGATAATCTGTGCGGTGCGCAGTCGCTATAGACTACGGCGCCTACGGTAACAGGCAACTTCGACCACATATCCAATCTTGCCGAAACTGCCGTTGTGGCCGAATTATATCTACCCTGTGAAACTGGTCAAGATGAATCGAAAGGGCTTAATTTCCACGCTTTAGGCCGTTTATAAAAAACTGCTGTCGCAATCACGAATTTTTCTTGATTTCGCAGTTATTTCAAAATTTTCTATCTTCGCATTCAAAAACCCCCTTGTTTCCGCTATGGTCCGCCCACCGTATGCCCCCAACAACTTGTTAGTTTTGTTGTTCGATTCAAGTTTGTTATCCGCCGAACGCTGAACGCTCCGCAATCTGATTCGGCTCAACTCGACTCTACATCAATGTTCAACGCAACTGCTTCCAACTTGTCAATGATCAAGACTCGCTCCCGCGAGGGTCTTAAGCGGTTGTTTTTCTGTGCCGCACTCGTGGTATTTTTCGGCGGGTGTGGTACCACAACAAAACGACTGGCGACAGAACAGTTGTTGATGTCCAACGCGGTCGATGAAGCGATCGACCAAATTGATTTTTCATCACTCCAAAACCATAACGTGTACCTCGATACGAGTTTCCTGAAACCCATTGAGGGAATTGGATTCGTCAACGCAGACTACATCATCAGTTCGCTGCGTCAAAAACTCACAACCGCGCAGTGTCGAATCCAGGAAGAAAAGGAAAAAGCTGATATCATCGTCGAGCCCCGGGTTGGCGCACTCGGCACAAACGGGCATGAAGTGACGTACGGGCTTCCCCAGACTTCCGCGCTTTCGACGGCGACGGCCGTGTTGGCCCACACGCCGGCGCTGCCAGCGATTCCGGAAATTTCTGTCGGACGTTCCGACGCCCATTCCGCCGTTGCCAAAATTATTGTTTACGCCTTTGAGCGCGAATCAAAACGCCCAGTCTGGCAGTCGGGAATTGCCAAAGCCGAAAGCGACAGCAACAACACCTGGATTCTGGGCGCAGGACCATTTCAAAAAGGCTCAATTTACAAGGATGTTCGATTTGCGGGAAAAGCAATCAAAAAGCCTTCGAATGCGACGTCGGACGAGGCAATCCAGCCCAACATCAGTTACGGATTTGAACACGTGTTTACCCAGCCAGACCCCACACCCGCTCCGGAAGCGAGCATTCAAGACAAAGTGGTTGAAGACGCTGCTGATCCCCCGGTGCGCCAGGCAAGTCACGATGAGCCGGCGACTCAAAAATAGCCATTTGACGTGCCCCGAATTCCGTCGAGAGTTTCCCAATTTGGCGGCGCAAGTATCGGAATCCGTTGCCCAATCGCCAAAGTTCGACGGGAAAGGCGTTGATGACCGCGTTCCAACCCGGTCTCGTCGGTGGCGGCATCGTTACCGCGAAAATGGGCCAGTCGAAAACCGTCGGAACGAACTGCGCCGGCAACTCGGACATTGACAATCCGTGAGCTAACTCGTTGATGCAACAAGTTGGTGATCTTTGAAATCGCAGTCACAATTTCCTTTGTTTTACCCGTTTTTTGATTTTTTCACGGACTTGTGTAAGGATCATGGGCAGCGGGCGTGTCTAACAGGTAACCGCCGCAGCATAAATTGACGCGGAGTATCTGACTGGAGCGGCATGAGCGATATTTCTCTCGAATTCAGGATTTCGCCACAGGTTCCGGCCGATTCAGCTGGAGCAAATGTGGATGCAACGAAATTCAATTCGGTGCCAGATCAGAGTGGCGACTTGGATGCAAACGACGAATTGGCGTTGATGAAAAGACTTGACGAAGGTGATGAGACTGCAATGAACCTGCTGCTTGAACAACATGGAAACTGGATGGCCCGCTTGGTTGGCCGATTGACGGCCTGGTCGCCTGATCGCGAAGACGTGTTCCAGGAAGTTTTGTTGCATGTCTGGCAAAAGGCCGGCAATTTTAACGGCCAAGGTCCGCTGGGAGGATGGTTGCGTCGGCTGACAATCAATCGGTGTCACAATCATCTGCGACAGCAGAATTCGATTAAACGCAAACTGACGAATTTCTTCGAAAAGAGTTTCGCGTCAACAAAACATGAAACGAAACCTGAACTGGGTGCAACCTCGGAACCGCTTCAAGCAGCGTTGGCAATCTTGCCGATCAACGAACGCACACCGCTAATATTGTACTACCTGGAAGAAATGACAGCCGATGAAGTTGCATTGCAACTCGGGATCAAGCCCGAAACGCTTCACGTGCGACTTCATCGAGCCCGCAAAAAACTCAAGTCCATTCTGGAAAGTGAGTTCACGGCATGACGGACAATTTCGAAAGAGATTTCGCTGAACGATTTCGCCAACTGGATCAACCAATCCAGGTTGACACGAGTGAATTGGCAACGCGGCTGGCAGCGATCAGGAACCAAAGACAGCGTCAGCGACAGAGAACTCAAACAATCGCGGTCATCGTAGCGGGCTGTGTTGCGATCTTTGGATTAGCTTATCAACTGCTGCCAAACGATGGCGACCCGACCTCCATGGCAACGAAGGCAGTCGACGACGACTGGCAGCCGATTTCGCTCGCGGACTTCGAATTTCCTGTCGATTCCTTTGACCAGAAAGCTGAACTGGACCGGCTGCGAGCAAAAACAAACGAACTTAAACGTACGAGCCAGGCTCAACATTTAACGCTGGTTCGCGAGTCCGTCAGTCGCAAGATGTTTCAAAATGATTCAACCCTTAGTCTATTCGAGTAGAGCCATGCCCAAGTCCTTCATCACAACCTGCGTATTTCTGGTTATTGTCATTTTCTCAACGAGTGCAATCGTCGCCCAAAACGAGCCCCCCATCGATCTTGCCAGGGCCTATCCGCCAACGCTGTTGGGGGAAAATGATATCGCTTTGGCCCAGATCGATTGGCAATTGAAACACCTGAAACAAACCAGGGACTATTATGTCGACGTCTGCGACTCGACCCGAAAAGGGCTTGAACAGATTGTCGTGAATTCCAATGGGCTGTTTGAAAAACTCCCGATGGAATTGCGATACACCAACGAACAAGTACGCGCGGAGTTGATTGGTTCCTGTTTGCAGGAACTTTTGTCGGCCAAGCTCGAAATTGCCAGTAACGAGGAGATCATTTCGCAGTTGTCCGGCGAATTGGAAAAAGCCAAGGATGAACAAGCGGAAATGGCTCGTTTGAAAAAAGAGCAACAACACCTCAAGATTCAGGCCATTGAAACCAAGTTCGCTCTTACCAAGAATGAATTCGAACGAAACAAACAACTTCACGAGCAGGGATCCGTCAGCATACAAGTACTGGAACGGAGCAGGTACTCTTTGCAGATCACAGAGTTCGAACTCGCCCAGGCCAGACTCGAAATGGAAATTGAAAATGCTTCTCGCTCCAACGAGATCGCCCAACAGCTCGTCGAGTCACGAATCGAGACTCAACCCCTCAAGGCCCGAGCCGCTGCGGCAGAAAAATTCCTCAAACTCTATTCGGATTCGAGTGATACGCTTAACACGATTGAAAACAACAATCGCAGGGTTGCTTCAGGCCAGAAAGCAATTGACGAGTATTTGCTTAAAATATCGGCGACTTCTGACAAAATCGCTGAACTTGAATCGCTGAAAGAGCTGATTCAGTCATCGCTTAAGGATGCTGCGAAGACTAAGTTGGAGCAGGAAAAAGACTAGAGTATCGCGTCAAGTGGGCCGCATCTGCCGGGTGCGACCGAAACGAATGCCGGCGTTTTTTCGGCGGTGCGGAGTAACTCTCGGCAAGAGTTATCCACTTGTATGTTGCCCTTTGCCTTCCAGGTGCAACATCACCAGCGCGATGTCGGCGGGTGTAATGCCGCTGATTCGCTGAGCCTGATCAAGGCTGGCCGGGCGAAATCGGGTCAGCTTTTCCTTTGCTTCCTGGCGCAGGTGAGTCAAGCGACCATAGTCAAAATGGTCGGGAATCTTTTTGGTGGCCAGCCGTTGATGCTTTTCGATGGTTTGCTGTTGCCGGGCAACGTAACCCGAATATTTGATGTCGTAGATGACCTGCAGGTGAACATCGTATTCGACCTCCGCCAATTCAGGTAACGATTCAACCAACTCACACCAGCCTGTTTCAGTTCGCTTGAGCAGCTTTTCCAGCGAATGTTGACCGACCCGGTTCTTTTGCAGCTTGACGATCGTCTCCGCGATCGCGGCATTTTTGCGATCCAGCCTCTCAATTCGATCCCCGCCAACCAGACCCAGTTCTGCTGCCAAGGGGGTCAACCGTCGATCCGCGTTGTCCTGCCGCAGCAACAACCGGTATTCGGCCCGACTGGTAAACATCCGGTAGGGTTCGTCGACGCTGCAAGTGACCAGGTCATCGATTAGGACTCCGATGTAACCTTTGTCACGATCCACAACCAACTCTCGGCCGCCATGCATTTTCAGCGCCGCGTTGGCTCCCGCAATCAGGCCCTGCGCGCCAGCTTCTTCGTAGCCTGTCGTGCCATTAATCTGCCCGGCGAAATAAAGTCCATCAACATTTTTCGTTTCCAGTGTCCGCCGCAGCTGGTCGGGCGGACAAAAATCGTATTCGACGGCGTATCCATACCGCATGATTTGGGCGTTTTCCAGACCCGGAATCAGCTTGAATATTTCATCCTGAACATCGCGTGGCAAGCTGGTGGAAACGCCGTTGACGTAAACTTCGAGCGTCTCGCGGCCCTCCGGTTCGAGGAACAGTTGATGCCGGTCTTTGTCGGCAAAGCGCACAATCTTGTCTTCGATGGACGGACAATAACGAGGGCCGCTGCTGTGAATCTGGCCGCTGTACATGGGTGCGCGGTGCAGATTTGCCTCGATCAGTTTGTGGACTGCCGGATTCGTGTACGTGATCCAGCAGGGGACTTGCTCGACCGATAGCTGGTCAGTCAGGAAAGAGAACGCTTGCGGGTCATCGTCGCCTGGTTGAATTTCGGCCTTGGTGTAGTCAATCGTACGACCGTTCAGACGCGGGGGCGTTCCTGTTTTAAATCGCTGCAGTTGAAACCCGAGTCGCGCCAGCGCTCCGCTGATGCCCTGAGTCGTGCCTTCGCCGGCGCGACCGCCCGGTGTTTTGGCTTCGCCGGTATGCATGATCGCGGCGAGAAAGGTTCCCGTTGTCAGAACGACTGCCGGAGCGACATACTCGACTTCGCCTCGCACGAGGACTCCGACAATGCGTTCACGGCCGTCGACCTGTTCCGTTAACAGGTCTTCAACCACCTCCTGCCGCAGGTCGAGGTTCTCCTGATGTTCAACCTTGGCTTTGATCCAGTTTTGATAGCCCTTCTTGTCCGCCTGGGCACGGGGGCTGTGCATGGCAGGGCCTTTGCGCATATTGAGCATCCGAAACTGAATTCCCGTGGCATCGATCGCCTGCCCCATGATTCCGCCAAGCGCGTCGATCTCGCGGACAAGATGTCCTTTCGCGACGCCTCCGATGGCGGGATTACAGCTCATCTGGCCCACGGTATCGAGATTGGTCGTTAGCAGGGCGACCTTGGCCCCCAACCGCGCAGCGGCCATCGCGGCTTCGGTTCCCGCGTGCCCCGCGCCGACGACGACGATATCGTATTGGTATCTCGTTCGTGTCATATGCTATGTAAAATTCTACGATAACCGCTGTGCAAAGTTAACGTCCCTGGTAGACAAGCATTGAGGCGCCGCTAAGGGGGTCGGGAGTCTTTTTGGGAAAACGTTATCTCGATATGGAGTTGCTTCTAAAAAAGACTTCCGACCCTTCGGTTGCTTTAGCGACCACCGTCCTCGTCGGGAGCCACGTCCAATTTTCTTTGGTCGACCACTTCACCACCCGCAGCAGTATAAAGTTGCCACAGAACATCTTGATCGACTTTATCGCTGATAAACCGAACCGAACCATCTGCCATCGCGGCATTGAATCCGTTCTTGTAAAAACCTCCGAACTTGGGCAGCCCACGTTCCGTATCGACGTTGATATCTTCGGGCTTGGCCCAATGCACGTTGCGCTTGGCTTCGACCGCGATGATCGTGTTGGAAGTCCCATCCGTGATTTGGGCGAAACCCTTTGCATTTTCCCCGTCAAATATTCCGTCGGGTCCGCTGAGCATGAACCAGGATGCATTGGTTGAATCCTTGTCATCAGTGTCGCTACGAAACACATCGGGCATGTGTGAAGTCACCTCGCGATTGTGGGGGCTGTCCCATTCCTGCGTAAAGTCGTATTGGTCATACAGTTCCTGTTCTCCGATGTAGGGCAAAATGGCGATTCGCCAGCTGTACTTTTTGCCGCTTTCGTGAACCATCACGGGCGACGGGAATTTTCCGTTGGCACTCTCAAAGTTGTGAAACGCGAGGACAGTTTGTTTCAAGTTATTCATCGCTTCGGTTTTCTTGGCGGCCTGAAGAGTCGCCTCCAGCCCGTCGGTGAGAGCTTCGAAGTCAACCTTGAAGGACGATTCCATGAGTACCGTTTTTTGGTTTGTTTTGACTTTGGCAGCTGACAAGAAGTCGATCGCCAATTTGTCGGATACTGCCTGGCCCCGCTCCTTCATCCTTTGTCGTTGGGCCTCCAGCGCGCTTTTCGCCATGTCGAGTCCCTGTTGGACATTTTCAGCGGCTGCCTGGGCATCGGTCTCACTTGCGCAAATTGCCTTGGCCTTGGCAACCACTTGCCGTCCAACGTCGACTCCGCCGGCGGCCGCCTTGATTTTCTTGAGGTCGGACAATTCTCCGGGCAGAGGAACAGATTGAAACGGTCGATTACTCAAGGCAACTGAAAAATGCTTATCGGAAAACTCGCGCCAAGATTCGTACCACTCGGCCGACTCAGGGCCGTTGGCTCCCGCATCGATCGCCGACTCGATGGATTTTTGAGAAGAGCCCCAGACGATCGTCTTGTCGTCGGCAATGTAAGCAAACCGATACATTGGGCTAACCGCTTTTTTGAATTCAAAATATTCTTTGCCCTGGTATTCCAACGTTGACTGGACGTTCTGGGTAACCATGTCAAAGCCCGTGGAATTATCTTTGACGGTTTTGATGACCATCACGTTAATCGATTCATCCATCGTGGACGGATTTTGGAAATCAGGCACCTTCGTCGCGTAGATGATTTGATCGATATCCTTGATTTCGGCCAATGAAAGTTTGAAATAGGAATCGGTCATTCTGTCGATCATTTTTTCCAGCGACGCACCTCCTTTTCGCTTTAGTTCTTGATAGTCGTCACTGCGCATGATCTTGGCTGGCCTTGACGAGATAACAACGTCCACTGAACTGCCAATGTAAGGCAAAGTCGTTTTGTCTTGAGCCTGGCCGACCAGCGGCAATACAAGTAGCAGGACGAGTGCAGAAAAAAGCCAGCTCGCTTTGCTCGTTCGGTGTTGCTTCAGAATCATCCCCATCACGTTCCTCCAATCTTTGCCAACATGCCGCGCGTCGAATCACTTGCGTTTGCACCAGTTTACAGCGCCAGAAACGCTTTGGGCAAATACTCCAAAAGATCGGTGGAAACGAGAGAAACCTGGCCCAGGTCCCGGGCACCAAGATCGCCGGCAAGGCCGTGTACACGTACACCCAACGTAGCGGCGTCAAAAGGTGCCAGGCCCTGTCCAATCAATGAGGCGATGACACCCGTCAGAACATCGCCCGCTCCGGCGGTCGCCATCCCCGGATTTCCAGTTTCGTTGTGATATTGCTGCTGGCCGTCGGTAACCAGGGTTCTGTTGCCTTTGAGCACAAGGGTCACCTTGGCGGACGAAGCCATTTCAACGGCGCGATGTTCCAACACTTGGCGATCGGTCGCATCAGGCAAGCCGTCGAGCCTTTGAAACTCACCCGGGTGCGGCGTCAGGATTCTCATTCCTTCGTGGCGGACCAGATCGGTTTCGCCGTCAGCGAGGTTATTCAGTCCATCGGCATCGATCACGACCGGCTGGGGCAGTTGTGAATAGAGCAGGCTCATTATTTTTTGAAGCGCTCTGTTTCGCCCCATCCCGGGTCCTATCGCGACGACATCCGCCCATTCGCATTTTTTCAAAAGTTCATCCGCCGCGTCTTTGTTCAATTTTCCTTTCGTGTCCGGCAATCCGAGTGTCATATAGCAGGGCGTGAATCCAGCCACCTCTGCTTGTCCTGATTCCGGTGTGGCGACGGTGACCAACCCACTGCCGCTGCGCAGGGCAGCCATCCCGGTCAAGCGGATCGCGCCCGACATTCCACGGGACCCTCCGACCACCAGCACTCGGCCGAAGTCCCCTTTGTGCGCATCGTCGGCGCGAGAGGGCAGGGCAGCAGCCAAAGTGGCTGCGGCGGCTTGAGGACTCGCGGTCTTCTCGATTTGTGTTTCACCAGCTGGATAGACCAGCTCGGTAAGTTGCTCGATGGTTAGCCGGCCAGCTCGAAATTTCTTGACGGCTTGCTGGAATTCGTGCTTGTTCATGCGTCCCGTCGCAATCTGTAAAGTTACCTTGCTTCCGATGTTAATGACCGGCGGATTGATCTACAATGGGAACGCTTCGGAGTCTCACGCATATACGCGAGGACGCAAAGATTTCCTTTGCGAGCTTTGCGCCATTGCGTGAGATCAATTTTTTCGTGCTGGTTGAATCGACATTCCTTCGTTTCAATCTCTTCCCGTGAGTTAGTTAATCAAAAGCAGGAATTTTAGATGCCAAGTTGTGTGTTGGCCTATTCGGGCGGACTCGATACCTCCGTCATTCTGGGCTGGTTGATGGATCAGGGCTACGAGGTTCACGCGGTCTATGTGGACCTCGGTCAACCGTGCGAAGACCGGGCAGAGATCCTGAAAAAAGCCAAAGACGCGGGAGCCCAAACGGCCCGGATCGTGGATGCCCGTGAAGAACTCTGCCGGGATTTTGCTTTTCCTGTTTTGGCTTGGCAAGCCAAGTATGAAGGACCTTATCTGTTGGGCACGTCCATCGCCCGCCCCCTGATTTCGAAAGTCTGTTTGCAAGTTGCCCGCGAAGTTGGTGCAGACGCTTTCGCCCACGGTGCAACCGGGAAGGGGAACGATCAGTGTCGCTTTCAACTGGCAGCCGAAGCTCTCGATGCGAATGTGAAAGTGATCGCGCCGTGGCGCAACCCGTCCTTTCGTGCCCAGTTTCCCGGACGAACCGAGTTGATCGAGTACTGCGAGTCAAAAAAAATCCCAATTAAAGCTTCGGCAAAAAAACCTTACAGCAGCGATGAAAATTGTCTCCACATCAGTTACGAGGCGGGGCAACTGGAACAACTTGACGTATGCGGCGTGGACTTGGTGGACTTCGGGATGAGTGTTTCCCCGCAAGACGCCCCCGATGAAACAGAAACCGTGACCATCGAGTTTGAATCGGGCGTCCCGGTCGCGGTTAACGGTGAACGACTTTCGGCACTGGCCGTTGTGGAAAAACTGAATACGATCGGCGGCCGCAATGGCATTGGTCGCATTGACATGGTGGAAAATCGGTTTGTGGGCATGAAAAGCCGCGGGGTGTATGAAGCTCCGGGCATGACGATTCTTTACGACGCGCACCGCTACATCGAACAGCTGACAATGGATCGGGACTTGATGCATTTGCGCGACCGGCTTGCTCCGGAAGTGGCCGAAATGGTTTATTACGGATTCTGGTTTTGTACAAAATTCGATGCGCTGCTGGCTTTTATCCGTGAAGCGCAACAAAATGTGTCCGGCAGCGTCGAGTTGAAACTTTACAAGGGCAATGTGGCGGTTGCCAAACGGTCGAGTCCAAATAGCCTTTACGACGACTCGATCGCTACCATGGAGGGTGGTGGCTCGTATAATCAGGATGATGCGGAAGGTTTCTTGCGCATTCAAGGATTGCCAGGGCGTGTTCGAGCTGCGCGGATACCTCGCAAGTATTAATGTCGGCTGCTAAGACTTTTTGCTGAGCCAAAGCGAATAAAACTCCGCGTGCCAGGCTCACGGCACACGCGGGAACGAAAAATCTGGGGACAATCTACCGGTTCGGCACGCCCATGTATCTGCTTGAGAATCCTGTCCTACAACGTGAGCTGCTGGTCAACCTTCGCATGCACCGGGCATTTGTTTTAATGTTCGTCTACCAGGCGTTGCTCGCGACGGTTGTTTACTTTGCCTGGCCGAGCGACAACCTGCGGCTCGACCTGACCGAAAAGTCCGAATCGACGAGCAAGCTGGTCGATCTGTTCTTCCTTGGGCAGTACATTCTGGCGTCGCTGATGGCGCCCAGTTTTGCGGCGGGTGCCATCGCGGGCGAAAAAGAACGCAAGACTTACGAGATGTTACTGGCAAGTCCCTTGCGCCCGGAGGCGATTGTAATGGGCAAACTGGTGGCGGCTTTGACACATTTGGCGATCCTGATTTTCAGTTCGTTGCCGATTGTCATGTTGTGCCTGCCATTGGGCGGTGTGTCGTTTTATGAGGTTATTGCGGCGTACCTGGCGTTAATTGCCAGCGTGGTCACGTTCGGCATGATCAGTGTGGCGTGTAGCAGTTTTTTTTCCAGAACCAGCGCCGCGTTGGTCGTTTCCTATCTTGTGATCTTGCCGCTGGCATTAGTGGCGATCTTGTTTTGGCAATCACTGAGTTTGCGCGGCCAAACCCGCCTGAACCTGGTGCTGACGGTGCTGCCGGGCATCGCCGCCGCGATCTCGATCAGCTTGTTTTACTTGACCAGTGCCCGGCTGCTTTATCCGCCGGATGTGGGCAGCGAAGGAAAAGAGGTCGTCGATCTTGATCAGGAAGCGGCCGACGCAATTGGCCTGGTGATCCAGCGTGATCAATTCCCCGATCGGCTGTTTGCGCCGCCCAAGCGCGAAACGTTAATGAAAGATGGCACGAATCCGGTTTATGATAAAGAGATGCGCAGCGAGATCTTCGGCCAGGGCACGTTGATGTTGCGGCTGGCCATTCAGATCAGCATGCTGCTGGCGATCCCGCTGATGGCGGTGTTCCTGTATATCATGCGGAGTCTGGCGCCCTGGTACATATCTTACGTGTGCCTGTTTAACATCCTTGTGGGCCCGGTTTTTTCTGCCGGCAGTGTGACGGGTGAACGCGAAAGACAAACGCTTGATCTGTTACTGACGACAACGATTACACCCTGGCAGATTCTCTGGGGAAAGTTGATTTCCGGGTTGCGCGTTTCCAGTGTTTTGACGTCCTTCCTGCTGTGGCCCGTCTTCCTGGCGCTGCTCATGGTCCCGGAGTACTGGAATAATGTCCCCACGATCGTGGCCTATGTCATTATTTTTGGAATGACCTGTATTACGACCGCGACGCTCGCGCTGTTTTGTTCGACGGTCTTTCATCGCACAAGTATCAGCCTGATGGTGACGTACCTGGTGATTCTGCTGCTGTACCTTGCTCCGTTGGCGGCCAGCTTTTTTGCTTCCGAGTATTTCCGGGACTCCCCCAGCACAAAAATTGTTAACGGATTGACAATCACCAGTCCTTTTGCGGCTGCTTTCAACTTTCCGATTTACATGGACGATATCGCGAGCGACAAAATGCGGTGGACACGCGACAAGCCGGGACGCTCGGTCTTGGGATATCCGCTGGAGGACTTGCGTCATTTTGGGGGGTACCTGTTGTTCAGCGTGTTGCTGAACGTCATTTTGCTCGGGTTGAGTACGTGGATGTTTAACTCCCGGTGGCGGGTTTCGACGTCAGGTCAATAACGTTTTGGGTCGGACCGTTGTGGGATCGCGGCCGGATAAGGTGAATGAAACACGATGGAAACTCTCAAACTCAATTCGGTTTGCTGTGCTTTGTGGGCAATCGCGTGTTTAATCACGGCGACGCCCATGGTTGCCCAAGACGTCGATCCCGCCGCGGAATCGAGTCAGGCGGATGACAGCGCAACGAGCGAGAGTCACGCGGACCAGAAGTTCAAGATTCCCGAGCCGGTCGACATTTACATGGGACGCCGGGTCGCTCAAACGATGCATTACGCTGGTGCCGAATGGCTCATCCGTGACGAACGGGAACGCGAGGAACGTTGTTCGTTAATGTTGGCCAACCTGGGAATCAAACCGGGGATGACGATCTGTGACATGGGCTGCGGCAACGGGTTTTACAGTTTGCAGATGGCTCGCATGGCGGGTGATAACGGCTTGGTTGTGGGTGTCGATGTACAGCCGGAAATGCTCGACTTGTTGCGGAAGCGAATGGAATCGCAAGGAATCGAAAACGTCATTCCTGTATTGGGATCGTTTCACAATCCGCGTTTGCCGCCGAACTCGATTGACTTGATTCTGTTAGTGGACGTGTATCACGAGTTCTCACATCCGGAGCCCATGTTGGCGGCGATGCGGCGGAGCCTGAAACCGAATGGTCTGATTGTGCTGGTGGAATACCGCGCCGAAGATCCCGCAGTGCCGATCAAGGAACTGCACAAGATGAGCAAGACCCAGGTTAACAAAGAGCTGACAGCGAACGGATTCAAGCTGGTGAAAGAATTCGATGGACTCCCTTGGCAGCACATGATGTTCTTTGGGAAAGCCGATCAGCAGTAGCCGAAAAAAACACGGCTGGAATTTACATCCGGCAGCGTTTTTCTTGTAGGAAGTGCGCAAGGAACGATCAGCGATCATCCGCATTGCGACAGTGGCTTGGTATGGAAAATGCTCACGATGACGCCCGTACATTTGGCGTTTCATCATCTTTAGACGGCTAATGTGTCCTTCCGACGCGCTGTTATTCTGGCTTCCCAATTCAGAAGAAACTCATTCTGCTCAGCCAGGCTGCCGAAAATGCGAACCTTAGGGGTATTGTTGTCTTTTTTTAACCATGACTGATCTCGCTTTTGATGTAACGGACTGGCCACCGCCAGTATTTGGAAGCAGTTAATTGGCGGCCGGTGGGACAACTGGCGGCGAGTCGACATCAAGCCCAAAAGGCCTTTCATACGCCACGTTCATAATGCATTTGGCGGCGCTTTGCATCGAATCCTCGAACACGACATGGCGTCCCTTGCCCCTGCGTTTTGCTTCGTACATCGCAATGTCCGCGTCGCGAAGAAGATCGTCAACACAATGATAGGTTCGATTACCGAGAACAATTCCGATGCTGGCAGTCGAAATAACTTCATGTTCGCCTATCTGATAAGGCTGATTGAGATTGAGCAGCAATCGGTCGGCAATGGATAGAGCATCTTTCGGTTGAGGTAGCTCTTCCAGAAGCACGACAAACTCATCGCCCCCTATCCGGGCGCTGATATTGCCTGTGGCTTGGCCGATAAACGAATCGTTGGACCGGACGCTCTCACGCAGCCGGTTGGCGATTTGCCGAAGTAATTCGTCTCCAGCTTCGTGACCAAGGCTATCATTAACGAATTTAAATCGATCAAGATCAATAAACATCAAAGAGTACGACTTTGTTGATCGGCTCTGGTTGTTCAGGACTCGCCGCAAGCGGTTTCGGAGAAAGGCTCGGTTGGGCAGGCCGGTCAGATGATCGTGCAGTGCGTCATGCGACAGTTGTTCTTCTATCGCTTTGAGTTCCGTGATATCGGAAATGGACCCTGCCATTCGTTTGGCGCTACCATCGGTTGAACGGATTGCTATTCCCTTGGCTCGGAACCAACACCAGTCGCCGGTTTTGGTCCGAAGACGATAGGTCACGTCGTAGGGAGTATCGTCATTCAAGTGACTCTGCACTGCCGCCCATGTGGCCTGAGCGTCGTCGTGATGCAGGTGTTGGGCAAACGAATCAAGGTGATTCGGAAATTCGTTCTCCGCGTAGCCGAGCAGCTCTTTGAAACGTGGCGAGTAATAGACTTGATCCGTCGAGATATTCCAGTCCCAGATTCCGTCGTTTGAGCCCCGCACCGCCAACTCGAATCGTTCCTGGCTTTCGGCGAGTTTTGTGGCAAACAACTTTCGCTCTGTAATGTCCGTACGGATGGCCACGTACTTGGTCGTGATCCCTGCCTGGTTTTTAAAAGGCACGATCGTGGTATCGACCCAATATAAAGTACCATCTTTTGCGCGGTTGCAAACCTCGCCGTGCCAAGCCTCTCCGGAAGCGACCTGCCGCCACATGTGGGCCCAAAACGATTTGGGGTGATGTCCGGAATTGATAATTCGATGCGTGCGGCCGATCAGTTCGTTGCGTGAATACTGGCTGATTTCGCAAAACTTGTCATTAACGTATGTAATGACTCCTGACAGATCTGTGATTGCCACAAAGGCATGTTCGTCCAGGGCGAAATTGCTGCAGGCAAGCTCGGCGAGCGCGGACTCCATCTGGCGTTGTGCGGAAACGGCCGCCTCCTTTGCTTGTACCTCCTCGGCCTCGCGCTTCACAATTACATCGAGCATGGCGTCGACATCTGCGGCAAGTTGCCCCAATTCATCGGTTCGCCGGCTATTCACCCGGACCGTACGCTCGCCATCTGCCGTTCGGTGAGCGACCCGGGCAATCTCATTCATCGGTCGCAGGATTACGAGTGAAAGCAGGGTATACGCGATTGCGGCCGCCAAGGCGATGATGCCAATCAGAGCCAACAGTAAGCCGGCGGTAGAAGCCGCTTGTTGTTTCAGGTGGGGGCGCCCGTCCAAATGGAGCATCACGGCACCGTTGGCCCAAACCAGTGGATTGGAGGACCGAATGCGCGTCTTCAGAGGGATCGTGAAGTCGACCGAGTCTTCGTCATCGTGCTCAAACTCGCAATGAACTTGTTGAGAAACAACCGCTCGACTCAAATCACGCGCGGTATGCTCTGGGTCCGGTAACTGCGAGGATGTCAATCCGATCCAGTCCGGACGAGATGCGGCGACGACTACGAGTGGTTCCCCAGTCGCGACCACAATTAACTTAACGTCGGCCTCAGTCGCCATCGCAGCGACAAATCGCTGCAAGACCACTTCGTCCCGCGTACTTTCCGCCAAATGGCAAATCGCATGGGCAATGGAGGCAGCTCGAGCCCGGATGTGTTCGCGCGACTGGCGCTCGTTCGAACTCCGAACAAGCCATCCGCTCAACAACGACAGCAACATACAGATGCCGATCAACGGTGAGACAATACGTGCCCGTACGCCATTGAACCAAAACATTCGTCGTTGGCTCAGAGCTACCATTGACCGCCCACATTCAAGTCAGACGCGACGGTTGATGAATCCAGGAACCGGGAGTCAAAAGGAACCTGCCGCGGAAGGTTCATCAGCATGCCGATGGAAATCAGCCCTTCGGCTACACGATTCGTAATTAAGTGACTTCCTTCCGAATCGAATAACCGACGAGTTTCCGCATCGCCCCCGTTCAGGATACGTAAACCGGACATGGAGCGGCGTAGCAAGTCTTCGTCAAGTCTGCAACGGTGCGCAAGGACCGTCACCGCTTCGTCAGGATGGTGTCGGTAAAACTCTTGGGCACGACGATACGCTCGAAGCAGTGCTCGAACCTCTTCGGGTCGTTCGCCAAGCACACTGCTTCGGGCGGCAAGAACGTCCAGGATCGTCCCGGGCGCCTGGGATGAATCCCAGATTCGACGAACCCCGTCCAGCTGCTCAACAGCATCCGAGCTTGGAGGGTACGTTTGCACCGCGTCCACTTGCCCCTCACTCATCGCCTTCAACATTTCGGATTGCGCCAAAGGAACGAGTGTTACGTCGTCCATACTCAACCCAATGGAACTTAGCGCCAGGAATACGGATAAACCATCCACAGATCCAGGCTCGACACCGATCCGCCGACCGCGAATATCCGCCAGGCAATGGATTTCGTCCCGCACAAGCAGCATGTCGGAGCCGTTGGAATAGTCGACCGTTGCAATGACTCGAACCGGATCCTGATAGTCTTCTTCATTCATCAGGAGCACCTCTACGAGTGTGCAAAATGTCAGGTCGACTTGATCTTGTTCAAAGACACGCCGAGCGTCGGCAAGCGACGCAAGTTCCAGGAGTTGGACGGAAACCCCTTCGTCTGCAAAGTAGCCGTTCTCTTCGGCAAGGTAGACAAAGGAGTAACCTGGCCAAGGGTTTACGGCCAACCGCAAGGGTGGAGCTATCGGCTCACTGCCGCAACCGCTGAAGGTCAGCAGCAATAAAAGAAGCCCAACAGTCCTCCGCAGAAGAGATGCGGAAAGTTGCGAGGGCTCCGCTTCTCTGCGTCGAGCGGTTGAAATCAGGTTACGGAAACGCGGGGATCGGACCGACATGGCAGGGCTTAATTCGTGGTTTCATATTCCAAACTTACAATGTTTGGCACTCAAACCTAGCTTACGCCAAAACTACGATCCAACGATTTGGTGACTTGCCCCTTGCATAATCCAAACAATCGGTACGATCAAATCGGTATTGGAGATTTGAGGTATTGGAGATTTGACGATTTCGAAAAAGCGAACTGGCCCAACGCCCCGGAGCGCCATCAACGACTGCATCCCAAACCAAGCCATTGACGACCAAAGCTCGGCACGCTGAACCGATTTACCTAGGGTTGTTCGGAAAAGTCGCGACTCTCATCTGCTACCTCGCAGGCAATTCACAGCGCCCGAATATCAGTATGTACCACGCTCGAGGACTGGAATGATGGAACATTTATTGCGACTCAAGTGGCGATGGAAGCATTCCCAGCGGATCTAACCGGCTACGATTTGATTTATGTGGATTCCAATGCGGGTGTTCCCTCGCCCGAAATTGCGGCGTCGATTGCTGCATTTGTCAATAGTGGTGGTGGTCTCGTCACTGAAAACGGTGGTGCAGAGAGCGCCATTGACTTCTCATGAGTGCCCAATGGCGGAGACTTGGACTGGCTCTCTCAACTGAACGACGACAATCGCCTGACCGATCTTGGCAGGTCGCATCCAGTAACCGCCGGCATGACCGATGCCCAGATTTCCAACTGGGAAATTGGTCAGCACAATATCTTCACGGCAGTCGGCGATATGGATGTCCTGGGTACCAACGCGGCGGGCGTGGCAAACATCCTTGCTGGCGTGTTTAATGACGGCCGACTTGTCTATCTCGGTTTCGATGCCGATGGCCATCGTACCAAAGGTGAGCTTGGAAGAGAATGAGCGAGCAACGAAAAAACAAAACGTCGAGAAACCTACGTTTCCCGACGTTCCAGTGGGCGATACAGGACTCGAACCTGTGACATCTACCTTGTAAGGGTAGCGCTCTAGCCAACTGAGCTAATCGCCCTGGCGATTTGAGGTTTAAGTCCATGAATTTATCGGTGCAGGAGCCATTCTGTCAATGGATCGAGTCGAAAATACGTGACGAATCTGGTGTTATCAAAATACACTGAGCAGGCAATTTAGCCGTTTTCAGATTGGGAATTTGTAACAGATGCAGGATTCTCGCGCGATGGGAACGACCCGCCGTTCTCGTCACTGGAATCCTCCGTTTCTGAGGCAGCCGGATCACCACCCGATTCAGAGGTTGAATCTGGGTCGGGTTTGTACTTGGGGTCTTTCTTGATCTCCGGCATTTCACCGTTCTTGATCAGGTCATCATAGACTTCCTGATTTTCATTCTTCAACGTTTTAACGATGGCCAGTGCCTTATCAAACGCAGGTACCATTATCTCGGTTTCGTACTGCTTCCTTTCGTCACCTTTCTTCGATTTCCATTCTTCCGTCAACGACGGATTGGTAGCCTTGAGTTCTTTGGCAAACAACTTTCCAAAGTCGTTGCGTTCCGTTTTGGGCTTTTTCTTGACGTGGCAGGCAAAGCAGTTGACCTTCATGCCAGGATACTTCTGTTGCAAATGATTTCTAAAAGCCATGTGTGCTGGCGCAGAAGTACAGATCCCGACCAACATCACAAACGCGACGATTCCACAAACATGATTCGCAATCACCCTCACAAAACATCTCCCCTCTGGCCATAAGACTTGAAACTGATTATTCAGGTTCTATTGTTGCTCATCAAACGCACTGGGCAAGTCACCGCCAGTCGTTTTGCACCAGAATCCGTATTATAGGCTGATCATTCCGTCATCAACGCGGATGACGCGAAGGTCTTTCAATCGCCAGTGCGTGATCGGTGAAGTTGATCCAATATTGAACTGGATCCTCGAGCGCTGCCGATTCGCTGTCCGGATCAGTTGCCGTGAACTCGCGCCCGCAATGCTGGCAGCAGACCAGGCGTCCCAAGTACCGGACTTTGATTTGCGTCATTCGCGCGCATGTCGGACAAGGACGGGCAAAAAAGGGAGTACCGGTCATTTCACATCTCCTTTTGTGAACCAGTTCGCACGCCCGCAGATTATACAGCAGGCACCGCCATTTGCCAAAACACTGTCAAAATGCAAATAAATTCTCGCAGCCCGCAAACCCTTTTGCGGCAAACCGCCAATTAACGCGATGGGCAGGATTAGCCGTCCGCGGTGATCGCAATTTCCTCGGAGGTTAATCCCGTTGGACTGACCACGGCATCTTCCAGCGACTGTTCAATGTCGACTGAAATTTTTAGCATGTCACTAACCACATCGTAGTGACTGAATTTCCCATCTTTGTCACCCAGTACTTCAATACGACCGAAGAGCCGATTTCCCACGACCAACGGCAACTGGATGTACCATTCGCGGGAACTGTCTTTTTTCGAGCCAGCGCGACGTCGCGTCGCATGGAATGATTCATGCATCCACGGAACGTTGAGGTCCATCGTCACTTCATTGAGTTCATGCTCATCGGCGAATTGGCAAACCTGATCCCAGATTTCCTGCCAATCCCGGTTACCCTGAACATGCACCGAGCTTTGCACATGGGTCGCTTTGCCAGGAGAACTTCCAAACAACGAGCGCCCAATCGACACCGCTTTGTTCGAGACAAGCCGAAATTCTGCCAGGCCAAAAATTCTGGCAAAGAGTAAAACTAACATCACGATTACAATCGAAGCGATTGCATATTCACTCTGTCGTTTTACCAATGCCAAGACCCCGCCAAAGGCAGTCATCGTGCACAACAGCGCGACCCACAGCAGGCTTACCCTCGGACTGTAACCCTGCTTGATCAGGCGATGGTGTAAATGTCCCCGATCGACCGTATAAATACTGCGTCCCATCAATCGGCGCCGAATAATCGCGGCCGCTGTGTCGATCAACGGAATCGCCAACAATGCGACCGGTGCAAACATTGCATAAGCCGTCGCTTGTTTGAATGAACAGCGAATGGCCATGGCGCCGAGCATAAACCCGATCAGCATACTGCCCGAATCACCCAGATAAGCTTTTGCCGGTGGAAAATTGTAGCGCAGGAAACCGATGAGTGCCCCGGCGAGTGCCATGGATATAGCGGCGTCAAACATCTTGCCCTGATAGATGGCCATGACGCCCAGAGCAAAGCTCATCACGATTCCGATCGTCGACGCAAAACCGTCAGCCCCGTCAAGCAAATTGACCGAGTTGATTGCGACGAGCATCCAGGCGTAAATGACCAGGACAGAAAAGATCCCAAACTCGATGCGAATGCCCAGGCATTGGAAATGGTCAAATTGATATCCGGTCACGATCAAAGCCGTTACGGCAATGATTTGACCAATGAGTTTTTGACGACCGCGAATATTCCAAAGGTCGTCCGCCAACCCGACGAGCAATAAGGTGAAGCAACCGATCAACAGTCCTGGTAGCTCGGTAACATCTTCTGGGCGAAACCTAAGCTGGTCCCTGAAAATAAAAAACGCAAGAACTGCCGTTGATATTACAGAAATGAAAGTCGAAAGTCCGCCAACCATGGGAATGGCCGACTGATGCAACTTACGGCTGTTGTCGGGCAAATCCACCAGACCAATCCGCTTGGCAAATTTTGCCAGCACTGGTACCAGCACGACCGCTAAGCAGCGTCGCAACAACTAAGGATACAAAAGGCAAATACATGGTGTTCAATTAAGGATCAAGGAAGGTCTGCGAGCTTACGAATATTGCATCAACGTTGTTCATTGGTCAGTTGCGTTTTCGACATTTTCACGCACCTCAATGGCGGCGTCAACTTCTTTCAAAAGCTTTTGAAATTCGGGACTCTTTCGATTAATTCGATACAAATGCTCGGCGCCTTCTTTGGCTTTGTCAAGATCACCGCGCTGGAGGTAGAGTCGAACCAAACGAGCCCGCGTCTTTACGTCACCCGGATCGCTAACCATGGCAAGTTCCAACTGATCAATTCCGCCCTCGAGGTCGCCTTTTGCCAACCTGATGCTTCCACTTAATAGGACGTCATCCCGTTTTGAAAGCGAGGCCTCACCCAATACAACGTCCGCCTTTTCCAGAACATCCAGACGATGAGGCGAATCTTTGTCCAGGTAATTCCTGGCAAAGTCGTATAACATGCGCGGATTTTCGGGAATCACTTGCTGGTAGATTGTCTCTTCGTCGATGCGCGGAATCCGTCGAACAGTTTGCCCCGTTATCAACGCCATGACGGTGTTAAATTCTCGGGGAGCCAACTCCAGGTATCGACGAAAGTGCGGAGCGGCCAATTCGACCTTGCCTGCCTGCAAGTAGAATACGGCGGCCACCAATCGTTGTTCAGCATTGGATGGCGACAATTCGATCGCGCGTTCGAAATCGGTAATGGACGAGTCGGTACTTCCGATGAGTGCATTGATGGCACCGAGTCTGGAATGGACTCGAGGTTGCAGCGGCGATAGTTGCCGACTCACGTGATAGTATTTAAGTGCGGAAGGAAGGTTCTGGGTAATGAAATCATTTTCCAGGTACCTGGCCGCCTGGTATTCCGAAGAATCTCTTTTGAGAGAATTCAGGTTTTCATGCATCTGGTCCAGCGAGGTATAGGACCAGGCCTTTTCCATCGTTTCTTGTCGCTCCTCCGGCGTGAGGAGCTTAAAACCTGGAACATCGATGAGTTGAGCAAGGTATTGCAGTCTCGCCCGATGAACAAAAAGGTCGCCAAGATAGTTGAGTCCCTCGACAGTCGTATTGCTTCGAACCAGCTTACTCACCGTTTCAATGGTCTCATTTGTTTTTGCCAAATCCAGCGTTTCAAAGTCGCAGTTGCTAAGATTAAATTTCATTGCGTCTTTTAGTTCAGCTTTGCCGTGCAGATCCAGCGAAGCGGCGGTTACCCCCGCAAAAACGCACAGTAACGCGACTTGAACTACGACGTTGGGCGTTTGAAAACGCAACCAGGTCTGTTTCTTGAGACGACCGGCGAGTGCTTGCGAGTGATAGGAAATGAACCCAACCAGAACCGACATCAACAGCATATTGGCGGGAATGTACAGTCCAAAGTCAAAAAACGCGGCGATCGCCCCGGAGACGGACAAGAATACGCCGGCGACGCCAAGGGAAACCGTACTTGCCGAGGAGCCGCGATAAAGCAACAGCATCACGCTCGACCAAAAAATCCCCAACGCCGCCAAAAAGATGATTAGTCCGGGCCATCCTGCTTCCACCAACGCTTGAAAATATTGGTTCTCCGCGTAGAAAAAGATCCTCTTTTCGCGATCCTGGCGATACATTCGGTGGACGTCTCGGTAGGAACCAAGTCCCGATCCCAACACTCCCATTTCCCGCGTGGCCGGCATCGTGTCCGTCCAGTTCCTGATACGTGCTTCGCGTTGCGAATAATTATCTTCGTCGACTAGCTGGAATCGACTCGACAATGCGTCGCCGAACCCAATCCAAGAAGATAACGCAAACAACAAGACAATGATCGGAAGTAGAATGAAACCCGTGTGTTTTGGTTTTCTCGCCATTCCATAAAATAAAAATGTCACGATCGCACCCGCCAACAAGGCGATCACGCCACCCCGAGACAACGAAGCCATCACGCCCGTCGCAATTAACACGATCGCCAACATGACCGACAGTTTGACCGCCGTCAGTTCGGATATGAAATACAATCCATGCAGTTGCAGTTGCCGCCAGGGAGGTATTTCTCGACTCACCATCTGGTGAGGTCCGACCGACCTTCGTTTTTCCAGCACCAGCCCCAACAAGCCGAGCGAAGCTGCCAAACACATCAGCAAGTAGCCAGCTGCGTTATTTCTGCACACAAAAGGCCCGAAGGGCGTTCCCCCCAGCGTCAGATCGATCGTCCAGTACAGATGACTACCGTCATCGGTCATTTGCTGAATCAAACCAAAAAAGGTTAACGCAACTCCGTTAAGCGTTACGGCCGTCAGCAAAACAAACATGTCTTGACGCGACCGGAACAGACGACAACCCAGCAGCATTCCTGCCGCTGCAATCATTAGCATCTGCAGCTGTTCCCACGTCGCCTGGGGGTCCATCGAGAGTCGTTTGGTAACCGAGTTGGGTTGGTCCTGGATCTTGTCAAGAACTCGAGCATCCACCGAGTACCGCTCGTAAAGCGCACCTTGGCGACCACCCAACAAATCGGTCAAACCATCCGTCAGGGGTATTAATTGAATCAGCCCAATTCCGATGCCGAGCGCTACCGGCACAAATAGGTATGGAAAAACCTGGGATTGGCGGCGATTGGTAGCCGTTTCAAACCACCAAAAAGCCAAGCCTGCCAACAACGCAATCGAGATCCAAAATTGAGCCCAATAACCGACGCTGCCAATCATCCATGGCGAACCGATCAACGCCAAAAGCAACGAGATTCGACCAGACCACGTAAAGAAGCCCGTCAACATTGTTTGTTTGTTGATTCGATCGCGGTCCGACTCCAAGGTGGCTTGGAGCGTCATGTTTTCCGGCAGATTCATATCCGAGGTGACGCAAGACTAGTATTGGGAGGCGACAAGAGTCGGGTTCTATCGACTGGTAAAAGTCGAAGATTGTTGCAGTTTTGGCTAGTTCCATGCTAGGTGCGAATGAAGCCAATGTAAAGTCGATCTTGGCATTGACCCAAGGAACCTCCCGGCAGGAGCCCGCTCAAATTGACTTACCGTTACAAACGTTAGCAAGCCGGGATAATTCGCAAACGATTTAACCCCAAAACTAGTAGACTTTTGCCCAACTGTCTTTGCTCACCGGCAAACTCGGGAAAGTCACCAGAATGCCGCAAGGGAATTCGCAGGTGCAGGCCTGGGTAGGCCGATCAACATTCCCGAAACAAAAGCCGGGGGGTGCGTGACGCTCAGGCCCACGCAACGACATTTTCAAGATTGCTCGCAAAAACGATAGATTGACTCTGGCGTCAACCGCCGACCATGAGTTGGCTATTCGTCTTTGCCGCCGATTGACTGCGTGTACAGCACAATGATGGTTCCCGCCGCCAAGAGACTCCAAGGCATCCAGTCTGCGGTCTGGATCAAGCGCGGTCGTCGCAGACTGGAATTTTGAGTCGGAATTAAAGCCAATGGCGGGGAGGTTGAGTTCTCGCTGCCTTTTTGAAAGCCCGCAAAGCCGAGGCCGGATTGTTGCGGTGATCCATATTTGCTAACCGTCGGATCCTGGATCCGGTTAAATGTAGCGGATTGAGTTCCGGTGTACCGGGCCGGCCCGGTAACGGATGGTCCCGGCACCAAAGGACGGTTCAATGTGGGCATCTGGTAAGAATTCTGGGGTGCGGAAACCCGCAGGTTTTGCCCGCCTGAAGGGGACGCCGGGTTTACCAGGTTGCGAGCTGTAACGGTGACGATCTTGGGAATTCGGCGGACGTTGGTCATCGCGAACTGATCAACGACCATAGTCTCAAAACCGACAATTATCGCAAAAGTGCCGAATGCAAGAAAAAAGGAACGCCACATAAGACCATCATCGCTATTTGGGACATTTGTCAGCCTTGGCGTTCCTTCGCACTATTATTTACTATGTCGACGTTTCTCTCCTACAGATTTCACTTGAATTGTTCTTGCCCCGAAATTCAATTCAACGGAACGCCAAAAATAGGCGTTTGTCCAATAGAACCGATAATTGCCATTCTTCTTGATCACCTTGAGAATGCCGATTCTCTGGAAAGAGGATTGATCGGACCTGTTTCGCCACTTATTATCAAGGAGAGTTCCCGCCCCGCTCCTCCAGCGTTACGTTTGAAAATGTTGAAAAGATATTTACTCGGGGACGAAAATGAACGAAACAAAGAAAAAGGCCACTGCCGAAAAGCACGTCTTGGTTGTTGACGACGACCCCGAAATCATCGACTCAATTCAATACGCGTTAAAGGCACGCGGATTTCGAGTGTCAGTCGCCCGCGACGGCAACCAGGGCATCGCATTTGCCGAAACGAAAAATCCGGATTTGCTGATTCTGGATATGATGATGCCCAAACGCAGCGGCTTTCTTGTACTCGAACGCCTGCGTCAAAACAGCGAGATTCCCGTTCCCGTGATCATGATCACCGGAAACGAGGGTCAGCGTCATCAGGAGTACGCGGAACTGCTGGGCGTAAGCGACTACATTCACAAGCCGTTTACGATGGACCGTCTTATGGAAAGCGTCGTCGGTTTGATAGGCTCCAATTCGTAGTCAATACTTTCAGTACTGGGTAACGATCGCCAAGCAGGGATGGATAATGCCTCGGGAAATTACTTTCCAATGTCCCGGGTCTCAGACGGCCCCAGACGGCTGGCTTTTTGATTCTCGCGTTTGATGGCGTCGTACACCTCCTGTCGATGCACCGGAATCTCTTGTGGAGCATCAATTCCCAAACGTACTTTGTCTCCACGTACGTCAACTATTGTGATCATGACGTCATCGCCGATCATGATGCTTTCGTCTCGATGTCGCGACAAGACCAGCATGGCTGGCTCCTTCATAAATAGGTTGATTGACTGCCGATGCTGTTTCAGCCTGGATGCAGCCTGAAACAAAACAGTTTTGGGCAATCCCTTGCCGCACGTGAATCGCCAGCCAAGCCTCGGATTGCTAGCGGACAAACATTCAGGAGTTATCGGTGATAGACTGACGCCAATCCAGCTCAGCCATTTCACTTTCGGCTTGTTCCGCCAATACGGAATATGACGCAGGAAGAATGGCCCGTTTTGTTGCGGTTCAATCCGAGTAGATGAGTCGTCAAATTTCTTGGAAATTCACGAATCGCGTGGGCCACGGACAGGGTGCCAACGTCAGGTACGTATCCCAAAAACGATTAGGCAGAACGCCGGAGGTTTACGGGAAGAGTTGCCAATTCATACTGCATCGGCTGTGCGTCCACCGTAACCACCTGGCAACCGATGCGACGGTCGAGGTTGATTACCAAAGGAGCTCGCAAATTCAATGTCAGTGTCTCTTCGTCCCGGCTAACGACTCCCAGAACATAGGCCTGTTCGACTGACGTCAATTGCAGAGTATCGACATCTGCCGGCTCGAGTCTGACCTGGTAATCGCGGACAAACCGCCGTGGGGAAACCACGGGTAGCGCGATGTCCGAGTGCTGCATACTTTGCAGCCAGGCGACCGAAGAATTGTCTGCGTCAGCCAGCAAAACCCAATGCCGACAATCTTCAAAACCCAACAGTCCGTTTCGAAAGAACAAGATATCATCGGGTTCGATTTCAATTGCACCAAATCGAGTCGTGTGTATCTTCATGGCTCGCAAACCCGGATTTGCCCTTTCGGGCATTCATTTAAGTTGGGAAAAACTGCACATCCAATCAGCGCATTTTAAGATGTTTTCTTCATCGACCCCCCGGATTCGCCGAATCCAGTAAAAGATGCCGATTTGACGGATTCTTTTGATTAACGAAAACTTGAATGCTTGCGTTGCTTACACTCGACACTGGTAAGATGTATGGTTTACCATTTAATTGACGGCTTTGATGGACAAGGCACCAGCGTGCAACTGTGCATGGATACATCCGCTGAGCAATTCAGACAATCCAATGTTGGCTTTGCGTAATCACTACAATTCATCAAAACCCGCTGCCATCGGCAGGACATTTGGGCTGATGATTGGCCTGCTCATTTCCGCGGTGGGCGTTTGTAAAGAGCGGACTTTCGCCCAGCTGCAATTGAATCCGCAAGACGATGTTAACAACATCTTGCCCGACGACCCGGAATCGAAGGAACGCCTTTCGGTAGACCAGCTTCTCGAGCTGCTCGACAGCCCAGCGTACTCGCAACGCGAACTTGCCACTGACGAGTTAATTCGACGTGGTGTCACAGCGGTTGGCCCAATGGCCAAACATTATCTCACGAGTAGCCCTGAGGCTGCCTGGAGAATCAAAAAGGTCCTCGAAGCCATTGGCACCAATGGAGATGAAGCCACGTTTCTGAAGTCGGTCGGTTTACTACAACTCCTCGTTGGCAGTAACAGCTCCAAATTGAACGCTCAACTCGATCGGTTGAAGTTGGAGTGGATTCAAAAGCAGACAGAGCTGGCAATCGAAAAACTCCGTGCCGCCGGTGCCGAAGTTAGCAACTTCGTCACGCCGCGACGATTCTCCGCTGAGCTTTTTTCAAATGGACTGGATGACCCAGACCCAGCCGACAAGCCCCGCCGACGCGACGATTTGGACTTGTCGCAAAAATCCGCAGCCATCGACGAGATCGTTAATGGCTCGCTGATTTCAAATCGCAAACTGGTTTTGGGAAGTCGCGACACCATCAAAAAGGAGCTAAACGAATCTCAAAAAATGGTTCAGGCGCTGGAAAAACAGTTAGCCCAACAAGCGATCGCGCGCGCAGACAATATGGGCTTTGGACCGGGCGTCATCATCAAGTTTGGCAAAGACTGGAAAGGCGAGCGACCCCAGTTCGCTGAATTGAAAAATGTCGATGGATTGAATCAGATCATTTTTCAACAACAATATATCGATAATTTTACGCTGACGGTGCTGTCCGAATTGACATCTTTGACCTCGCTCGAATTCGACAAATGCCGATTTTCGGGCCCGGCTTTGGCGACCGTGGGACTGCCTGATTTTGTCAATTCGCTGCGCTTTCGTAACCTGGATATTGAAGTCTCAACGATTGACCGAATTTCCAAACTAAATGTGACATCGCTGCTATTTGATAATTGCGATTTCTCCGCTGCCGCCATGAGCAAGATGTTGGCCCTTTCGACTGTCAATTACCTCGAATTGATTAATCAGGAACTTACTTCAGCGGACTTTAAACGGCTCGAAAAACTCAAGACGCTTGCTCAGCTGAAACTATCTGGCACACGCTTTCCGTTTACCGCCTACAAACAGCTGACTGCCAGCCGGCCCGATCTGTATATCGATTTCACAACCACCGCCTTTTTGGGAGTTCGTAGCGTTCAGGGGCTTCGAGATTCTTGCCAGATTTCTGATGTCATTTCCAAATCGGGCGCCGAGACGGGTGGTGTGAAGGTCAACGATGTAATTCTCGAGGTTAACGGCAATGAAATTGAACAATTCAACGATCTACGCGCCAACATCGCATTGCGAAAGCCGGGCGAAACGCTCAAGCTAACGGTGCGTCGCGAAGGTGAGATTCTTGAGCTGGAAGTCGTTTTGGGCGACTTCGAAGACGCTCCACCTCAGTAGGACATCTTCCGCAACGCTCGTAGCTTGACTCGCAGTTCTCTCCATCAAAACCGGTAAATCGCAAAACGTACCTGACCGCTACAGAGTTCCCAGAAGTTAGCGCTAATCTGACGCTTAACAGGGTCAACATTTTCGATGTTTTCGATTCGGTCAGCACTGCCCGCCCTTACAAAAGAGCCTTTCCAATCAGGTTGGCTCGTTCCGGTCATAACGATCATCTCACTCCGCGCGGTGTGCGCAGCAGCCAAATAAAGTCAGTTTTTTACAATCCTGAAATTCTTGGCTTGTGCCAGTTAACCGAACCTACTCTTAGTAAGACCGTGACAGGCACCCAGAATGGTGTTTGTCGCGTCAAATTTGGGGCACCGGCAGAAAGTTCAATTTCTGACTGCAGGCGAACTGGAACAACCATGCGACGATCGACGTTGGCATGTTCGTCAAAAACGCGGCCGCAATGATTCCCCGAAACAAAACGTCGTTTGAATAGTCTTTATAACGAGCATGTCCACAATGAAATCCAACTATCAAAACTACAACCCAAGCCTGAACGATGCTGCCGAAGCGATTGCCGCTGATGATCGCGAACTGGCACGTATGCATATCGAATCCGTCATCGACGATACAAACGACCTTCCCGCAGCATACTTGATGCAGGCTTGGACTTGCCTCTCAATTCAGGACACTGAAGTTGCAATTCAACAGGCTCTTGAGCTCGATCCTGGTAATCAACTCGCCATGACTGGAATGAACTGGATTCAAGGAATCCGTAACTTGGCTGAGTTGCAACTCGAATCAAAACAACAGGCCGAAGAAGAAGCTCGTTTGCAAGAAGAAGCTCGTTTGCAAGAAGAGGCTCGTTTGCAAGAGGAGGCTCGTTTGCAAGAAGAAGCTCGACTGCAGGAAGAAGCGCGTCTGCAAGAAGAAGCTCGACTGCAAGAAGAAGCACGACTGCAGGAAGAAGCTCGACTGCAGGAAGAAGCACGACTGCAGGAAGAAGCTCGACTGCAGGAAGAAGCGCGTCTGCAGGAAGAAGCACATCTTCGAGAGGAAGCGCGTCTGCAAGAGGAAGCTCGTTTGCAAGAGGAAGCCGAAGCCGCTGCAAGTGAAATGGCTCGGCGGATCGCCGAGGAAGAACGACAACGAGTTGAGGAAGAAGTGGCTCTCGCTGAGCAGGCCCGGGTCCAGGCTGAGCAAGAACGACTCGAAGCAGAAGAAACAGCTCGCATGGAGGCCGAAGCCGAGGCCACTGCGAAACAGCAGACCGAAGTAATCGCCGCGGCAGCCGAAGAGGAAGAGGAAGCCCGGATCATGGCCGAGATTGAAGCACAACGTGCGTTGTCGCTGGAAGTGATGGTCGAGGAAGTAGATTCGACCGAACCCGAACTCCAGAGCCTTGACGCATCAGACCGGGAATTCACGGGCGAAGTCTCGATCCAGACTGCCGAATTGGAATTCAAGAAACCATTGATTCTCGCCGTTGATGACAGTCCGACGGTCCGCAAGCTCGTTGCTCTGACACTTAGCAGCCAGGGATTTGAAGTAATCACGGCTGAAGACGGAATCGAAGCATTGACGATTCTCTCGGAGCAGCTGCCGGATCTCATTTTGTCCGATATCAACATGCCCAAACTCAACGGATATAAGCTCTGCAAGTTTGTCAAAAAGCACGAGCGTACGCAGTCCATTCCGGTTGTCATGTTGTCAGGAAAAGACGGCGTGTTCGACAAAATGCGAGGCAAAATGAACGGTTGCAATGATTTTATTGCTAAACCGTTTGAGTCTGCCGAACTGGTTGCCAAAGTTCGCCAAAATCTTGACGCAGTTAATAGCCATTAATTGTCGGTGTTCCCTTAATCAGTAATTCCACTCATTTTAAAAATTTACTTATTCGAGTCCTGTTATGAACCAAACCGAATATCCTTCGTTGGCCGCCACCGATACGGTCGCCGGATTTGTTTACCGCGAACATGAAGTTAAAGCGCCGGCAAACGTTGACCAACGGACGCTGGAAACTTCCTGCGTTGACCTGATCTGCAAGCTCGAAAACTTGCTTTCGAAGGCAACCGGAATGCAACGAGTCGATTTTATCGACGAATCAGCGACGATCGCTCGAAGTATGCTCGATCAGCTACTCCGCTTCACCAACGATTTTCTGGCTGGCAAAGCCGCCGACCAGGCTCGGGAAGAAATCGCTCGTGCGACCACCTTTAGCCACACCTATGATGAAGTTTTGAAAACTCGTTCCTTGAAAGAGTCCATCCTGCGAACATTTTGGAAAGCCGATGACAGCCAGGAAGTCCTTGGTGCTCACAAGCAACTGGGTGACGCCTTGATTCGCGCCTGTGCCGCAACTTTCTATCACGCCGTAATGCTCGTCGGGATTGAGTCAGAACAAGGCAAACAAATCGATCAAAGCACGGTCGTGTTTGTTCACGAACTTCAGGAATCCTGGAACTAATCCAATGCCTGATGCAAATCCATTGCGGCCTGAAAGTGACGCCAATGACGAATTGAAAAATGCCTTGATCGCAGCTTTTGGCGTTGATGGCGCAAGCTTTTTGGATGATGGCGATGACGATTTTGAGGAATGCTCGGAGCAATTCTCGGTCACGGTTGAGGGCGACGCACGCGATTCAGCTGCAAAATCTGTCATTGAGGCAACCAGATGGAGCGAAGACCAACACGACTCTCCGCGGACACGTTGGATCAAACAGGTCAGTACGGCTATCTTGGCGAATGACATTCGCGCTCTTTCAGAATGCGGCTATGGTTCAGAGAATCCCACGACGCAAGGCAGCCGGTTCCTACTGTTCGCCATTGGCACCGAGCGATTTGGCGTGCCGCTTGGAAACGTTCGCGAAATTGCCCGTTATCCAAATGTGACGGAGTTGCCGCGGACTGCCGCTTGGCTGCGAGGCGTTACGAATTTTCGTGGCCAGATCATGTCCGTGACCGACCTCCGAATACTGTTCCGAATTCCTTCTGAGCGACAATCATCGAGTGAAAAGATCATCGTCGTTCGCGGCACCCAAAGTAATGCAAAAACCGCCCTGGTCGTCGAACAGGTTTTGGGTATCCGCGAATTAAAAGACAGACTAACCGGTAACTCCCAGCAAGGCGAAACGACCAACGCCTTCTCGACCGGCTCCGTGATCCTCGAACAAATGGCGATTACTCTGATTGATCCCGACAAGATTCTCAGTTTTGCTGATCGACCTCATGCCCCTGAGCAACACCAGACAATTTCGACCCACGGCTAAAGATCAGAACCCCAGTAACCAAAACCACACTTCTCGATACTAGAGGTATATCAATGTCCCAACAAGCCAACACGCATTCGGAAAGCGGCGCGGGAACCAGCATTCAACAGAAGCTCTTCTTGATGTTGTTGCTCGTTGCGATCACCCCCATGACGATTCTGATTGTGGCCCTTGCGACGGGCATGTCACATGACATCGCGATCCTGTCGGCGATCGCGGCCGAAGTCATTGGACTGCTTATTTCAAGGTCGCTGGTGAAGGGCGTTGTGCAGCAGGCAGCATCGATCAACAAAACCCTCATCAGCATCAACGAGGGTGACTTGGAGGCGCGTGCAGAAAATATCACAACCGACGAACTTGGCGAGTCGGCCAAAGCACTCAACACCATGTGTGACAACACCTTGAATCTGCTCCAGTCAAATGATGAACGAGACCAAATCCAAAACTCGATCGAAATCCTGATTGCGGAAATGAAGGCAATTGCGGCCGGAGACTTGACAATCACCACAGCCGTAAATCAAGACGTAACCGGTACGATTGCAGCGTCGGTCAATCACATGACGCAACAACTGCGGTCCATTGTACGACAGGTCCAATCGGCAGCGGAACAAGTCACTACATCTTCCACCCGTATTCAACAGGCCTCGACGGAAATGTCACAGGACAGTGATTCCCAAGCCAGGCGCATCAAGCAGGCTTCGGATCAACTGATTGAAATGACCAACTCGTTCCAGTCCGTCGCCGCGATGACCGAAGAGTCTGTTCAGGTCGCTGTTGAAGCACGGCAAACCGCCTCGAATGGGCTTCAAGCCGTCGCCGATACCGTCGACGGAATGAACAGAATCCGCAATCAGGTTCAAAGCACGTCTAAACGAATCAAACGGCTGGGTGAATCTTCTCAGGAAATTGGGGAAATTGTCCAACTGATTTCGGACATCACTGACCGAACTTCCATCTTGGCTTTGAATGCCTCCATCCAGGCGTCCATGGCTGGTGAAGCCGGTCAAGGTTTTGCCGTTGTTGCGGAGGAAATTGAACGCCTTGCCGAACGTAGCGCCGAAGCCGCCAAACAGATCTCAAAACTTATCCGCGCCATTCAGAACGAAACCAGCGAAGTGATTTCGGACATGGAGGAATCCACGCGGGAAGTCGTTGCCGGCTCCCAGTTGGCAGACCAGGCAGGCGCCACACTTTGCGAAATTGACAGCGTATCGAATCAACTTGTCGAACTCATCCAAACTTCCAGTGCTTCCGCCCTGAAACAGGCCCAAACAGCAAAGAAAATTGCCGGAACCATGTCAGAAATTTCTGACTCGACACGGGAGTCCGCTGAGAAAAGCCGAGAAGCGACTCGCTCCGTCGGGCTTCTCGCCGACATGGTCGGTCAACTGCGTGATTCTGTTTCCCGATTCAAAGTGAACGGGGAAGTTGCGCAACCCGTAATCATGCACAGCGATTCCGTCGAAGAGCCATCGGTCGCGGCCCCCACAAACAGCGGTCAAGTTGACGGGTTGGAAAGACTGTTACGGGAAGTTTCGCAGCAGAAAAAAAGGCCGCTTCGAACAGAACCTCAACCTTCTGAAGCAAGCCGCCCGAAGTCCGCAACCCGAACACTTTCCATGGGACTCGAAGGCCCGGCTGAATCAAGCTCAAAAGGAGCGACTGACAGAATTGCGAGGACCTTGTTGAGCCAGCATGACGCTGTAGACCAATCCAAAATGCCAAAGGAAAAATCTGTTTCATGCTCGGCCTCTTCACTTCGAACCGTCGTCATGAACGATGAAGAGCCGGTCACGATCGTAAACCTGAACGGGATGTCTGATGAATCGCTCGACGACCGATTGTTGAGACAATTGCGCGACGCCAACGCAATCATGGGGCCCGCTATCGAATCCGACGCCCCAGACAAAAAAGATAACGCCGAGGCGGGCCAAACCGCGGCTCCGAGCACAAAAATGATGGATGTGCTGGATGCGTAAGTTTGTTTGCCAATTCGTCGACTTCGCTTCCATGCGACGACGAAGCTCACATTAATCTGGTAACCCCAAAAACGACCATGACTGGCAACTCTGAAAACCCATTCACCATCGAAGAAGTGCTCCAGCAGTTGCGCACGGGCAGTTCCCTACCTGTTGAACTGATAGAAATCTTCGCCGAAGAGGCAGGCGACCATCTTCGTATCATTTACGACGGTTTGAATCGGCTCAAGAATGATAGCGGAAATGCCGCGTCGCTGGCCGAAGTCCGCCGTTCAGCACATACGCTGAAGGGCGCCGCTGGTGCGGTAAATCTTCAGGCGGCCACTCGACTGGCGCATCGAATGGAAGATCTTCTCGATCGACTTGCTGAGCGGAACAAAGGGCTAACCGAAGCTCAACTGAAGTTGCTGTTGTCGACGGCTGACAAACTACAGGAATTGACCACAGGCGAGTTTGAGCCAGAAACGCTCGCCGGGCAGATTGTCGATTTATACGCGAGTTACAACACTGAAATGGGCGACGCAGAAAAGCTCGCGTCAAACCCGGGCGTCGATAAACTCGGACCGCCCAGCAACTCGTCGCTGACAAAACAAGGCGAGTCTGGCGAACCAACACATCGGTTGGAGAAGAAAAGCCCAGCCACCTCTAATCAGTTCCTTCGCGTTCCCCTTAATCGACTCGATGACCTCGTGGTGTTATTGGGGGACATGATTGTCAATCGCTCAGAGTTCCAACAAAGGCTCGAGGACTTTGAAGCTCGAATTGAGGATATGCAAAGCACGCTGGAACGATTGCGAAACGTGACTCATTACGTGGAAAAACACCAAAGCGGTCAATTCGCGAAGCGCGGCGGAACATCCCCAACGCGCCAGACTCCACTCGTCCTCCCAGCATCTGCTAAACCGGCAAAGCAACGATTTCAGAAACCGGCGTTCGACGGCGAATTTGATCCCCTCGAATTTGAGCAGTACACCGAATTCTATCGGCTGGCGCAGACGCTTTCGGAAGCCGACAACGATGCCGACATCATGTCGGGTGAATTTCGTAATGTCAAATCCGCGTTTGATTCGCTGCTCCGCCGCCAACAGCAACTCAATCGGGACGCCCAAAGAAGCTTGATGCGAATACGCATGGTGCCACTCTCCGGCATTGTGAGCCGCCTCGAGCGAACGGTCCGCACCGTCGCTGACAAACTTGGTCGAAACGTTGAACTTGAAGTAATCGGTGCTCGTATCGAGCTGGACAAGACAGTTCTGGACGAAATTACCGATCCGCTGCTGCATCTGATTCGAAACGGTATTGACCACGGAGTCGAAGATCCAGGCGTAAGAGAAGCTGCTGGAAAACCAGCGATCGCGAGTTTGAAGATTACCGCGGTTAATCGAGGCACCCAACTCACAATTCGGGTCAGCGACGATGGGGCAGGGATCAACCTGGCCAAAGTTCGAGAAAAAGCCTTGCTACAGGGTTTGATCGGACCGGATCAAGAACTGACCAACGACGAGCTTCACTCGCTGATTTTCCAGCCTGGGTTCAGCACAGCCGCGCAACTTACCGACGTGTCGGGTCGGGGTGTCGGTATGGATGTTGTCGCGGACGCCATTCGCCGGCTGAAGGGATCGATTCGCGTAGAAAGCGAATCAGGAAAGGGAACCACATTTACAATCCAGATACCAACGACGCTTGGCGTTTCACGTGCGGTAATCCTCGAATCAGGTGGAAGGAAATTCGCCCTGCCGCTGCAGTCAATTTGCCAGGTCCTCCGATATGAGGGTTCAGATTTGACCCGTTATGAAGAAAACTCAACGGTATTTGTCGGCTCGCAGTCGGCGCGACTGGTTGACCTGGCAGCCCATCTGAATCTTGTTCCGGAAAAAAAGTCCCTGCCCGGTAAGAGCGTGCGGCCGATGATACTGCTAGGCGAGGGCGACGAGTTAGTTGCTTTGGTTGTTGACAAGATTCTGGGCACCCGGGATATCGTGATCAAACCTCTGGGTGAACATCTAAAAAAAGTCCGGTTTTTCATTGGTGCTACCATTGATGGAAATGGACTGGTCGTTCCCGTACTGGATCCGGCGGATCTAGTCTCCAACAACGCGACCGATATGTTGTCCCGATCGGAATCACAAGACTTTTCATCGCCAGTCATCCGGCGTAACCTGGCGATGATCGTGGACGATTCGATCAGCGTACGCCGTGTCAGCGAGAGCTTGCTAAAGTCCGCAGGCTGGGATGCAATTACGGCCAACGATGGTGTGGACGCCCTGGAAAAACTCGCCCTCCTGGATCGGACGCCCGATATATTCCTGTGCGACATGGAAATGCCTCGCATGGACGGACTTGAGCTGATCCGCCAGATTCGCGAACAAAACGAATTTGAACTGACACCGATTGTCATGGTTACCAGTCGCGGCAGCGAAAAGCACCGGCACAAGGCATTTGAGGCTGGAGCCACGGATTATGTCGTGAAACCGTTCAACGGAGAGCAACTACTTGATTTGATTGCGGGATTGATCCAAGCGGTCCGCGAGTTCGTCTCCGCCTGATGCAGAGCTCAGAATCGATCTGAATTCCTACACTCGGTCCGCCGGCATATTTGGAACATGCGGAACATGTGTTATGGACCATTGTTTTTGTCTACATGTTTTATCTTGTAACGCCTAAGTGCATGCTATCTTTTCGAGATCAAAAAGACGCCATAAGTCACATTCATCGGCCGCTGTTATTATCGAGCATTTAGTTTTCTGCTAATAGTCAAATGCAACAACAAATACGCTTATCGTTAAATGCTGCCGCCTGGTTCTTTGTAAGTCAGTCGTCGACCGACGGTGTGCAAAACAACGTTCCAATCAAGACGCCATTCCGAATCGGTCGGAAGCCAGATTCCGATCTATTCCTGCCGTGCACAAGCGTATCAGGAACCCATGCCGAGATTATTGAAGAAGATGGCGGATTGTGGCTGTATGATTTGGACAGCACAAACGGGACGTTCGTAAATGGTAAACGCATCCAATCTCGCCGGATGCTGACTGAAAACGATACCGTCCAGTTCGGAACAACAGTCTTTCAAATCTCACGTGCTTTGGATTCAGATCCAAACTACGCTTCGGGTACGGCCCTGGAAGGCGCACCCGAACTCCTGCAATCAGAACGCTTCGAAAGCCTGTTCAAGGGTGGAGTCGTGCCTTTCTTCCAGCCTATTGTTCGAATTGACGAGGCCGACCAAAGCGTTTTCGGATTTGAAGTCCTTGGACGCAGTCGGCTATTTGGACTACGCACGCCGGCTCAAATGTTTGCTGCCGCGTCCCATTTGGAAATGGAAGCTGAACTAAGCAGGGTGCTCCGCAAACAGGGCATCAAAGTTGCCGACAAAAACCTCCCCAAAGAACACATGCTTTTCGTCAACACGCATCCAGCCGAGTTGGCCTGTGAGGGTTTGGAAGATTCCCTGTATGACATTCGTGACAACCATCCCCACCGACCGATCATGCTGGAACTGCACGAATCTACGCTGAACAACCCTGGACAACTGATCAAGCTGCGATCGACTCTGCAAAATCTCGACATCGGCATGGCATTTCACGATTTTGGCGCTGGCCAAATCCGGATGGCCGAACTCGCCGAACTTTGCCCCGATGTGGTCAAGTTCGATGTCAAGTTGATTCAAGGCATCCACACAGCGACGTCGAAGCGTCAACAGTTAATTGCCTCACTTGTCAAAATGGTTTCCGGCCTTGGAATCAAGCCCCTCGCTGAATGTGTCGAGCAAACAGGTGAGCACGAAACACTCAAGCAGCTTGGATTTGAGCTTGCCCAGGGCTTTCTGTACGGTCGACCGTGCTCCATTTCTGATGTCTCCCGACCGCGACAGGCCGCCATCTCGGAACAGGTCCCCATGGTGAAGTCCTTCCTCGACGCATCACCGAAAAATTCAGAAGTCGATTGTTTCCGGTGGTCATCACGAAGACAAAGTAATTAAAGACGCAAATTGGTTGCTGTCGCAACCTGCCAACCAATACACGATTCAGGTATTAAGTGCCATTTCGCAGGAACGTGCCGAGCAACACATTGCGATGCAAAGCAATCCTGATCAGTTTGCCGTCTTTTGCAAACAAGGCAAAACTCGAATGCTACATATTGTCGTGTATGGGGTGTTCGCAGACCGTGCCGCCGCCAAAGCAGCGTCTGCGAAACTTGCCAACTCATCGGTCTCTCCCTGGATCCGCATGATCTCCAGCGTGCAGGCAGAAATCCGCACCAGCCAAGACTAGTCACGACGATCGGACGATTCTTCCGGGGCCCGTTTCCAGCACAAACAAGGGCTCTGCCCATAAATGGGCAGAGCAGGTCGAACTGGTTTTCCGCTTGGCCGAATCAAACGAGGAGTTGCTCGGCGATCTCAATCAGCGAGTCAATCGTTTGAACAGCGTCTGATTGTTCGGTCCAATATCAAATCGAAATCTGGCAGTTGTCGGTGCAAACGATCAGGTAATTCAAGCTGCCACTCAATCCGATCGCGACCGGCGGAAATTCAGTAAAAAATTGATTCGAGATCAATGTTTTGTTTGGATCAATACGATCACGGGAGTCTGATTCGGTTGCAGCCGTGCGATCTTGGCGCGAAAATTGTTGCCCGACGAAACCTGCTGCGACTTGATTGCCACTACTGACTAACGGTCGGCTACCGATTTCGCTGAACGTGATGCCGGAAATGTTCATCCGATTGTTCAAGCCGGCCAAACCGTCGAAGCTCAATGTCAATTGGTCATCCGTCACGTTTACAACGTAACTCTTGACTACGTTGGGTCCCGCCGCTGGCGTAAACGTATCTGATCGTACCCTCGACGATGATCCTCTGTGCGTCTGTCTTTTTAACGACACCCAAATGAACGTCAACATTGTACATTCCATTATCAACATCGATCGCGAACGTGCCGCTGCGCAAATTGACCTTGTCCCGAATCAAGTCGTTGCCCCGATTCTCCAACAGGGGAATTAGCCCATCTGTCGCCAGCCATCCATAACCAGCAGTGGCGTTGTACGCTTCATTGGAGACGCCCACATAGGGCAGCAAGATCGGAGACCCCATTGGTCCAAAGTCAATCCCGACAGGCTCGATCACGTCCAGATCAACGACAACATCAAATGTGCCGGCGGAGAGAAGCGACTCTGACTGGACGCCAACACGATACGTCTGCCCCGGCGTTAAACCGGTCAATAAAAACGACTCCGGACCGTTTGCACCAGCGGCGTTACGGGTTTGAATCAGGTTTCCATCACCATCCCAAAGTGTGACGACCGCGTCCAATCCCGAACCCGACATCGGAGTTACCACCAGCGTTCCGTCGCTATCGACGTTGGCGGGTGTGACAAAATGGAAAAAGTCAACATCCTCGTTTACATTCAGGAGTCCAGCCGCCAAACCCTTACCCACCGAATTGAGTGGAATTGTTTCGCTGAACCAGGTTGCAGGCGCAGCGATTTCAATTTCGACGTCTCCTGTCTGTGCATCAAACCAGTCACCGATCGCGACAACATACGGTGTCCAAGCGGTCAACGCGATGTTAATCAGACTGTCATCGTCGATCCCACTGTCATCATCAAGGGCCAGTCGCTCACCAGTCAACCCATTGTAAACCGCCAGCGCGGGATCAACGACATTTCCAAAATCACCACCTCGAATCTGGTAGGTTCCGCTCACGTCCGGGGAAAACACGAAACTGTCGGTATCGTTCGTGCTATTCAGGAATGCATCAAAGGAAAGGGTGTCGTTGACGCCCGCAACGCCTCCTAACAACGTTGAGTTGTTGACGAAATAGGCCTGGCCTTCGGCTTGAGCCGCCGTCATCGTTAGCGGAAGCGGCTGAATCACAGTCAACTGATTCGCCGTAATGTAACCGGTGTTGTTCCCTTCCGAGAATTCAACCACGTCGCTGCCCGAATCAATAATCCAGCCAACATAGTAGTTTCCCGCTGGCAGCGTGTCAGCGATCGTCGTATTGAGCGTAGCGGTATCCCACGCAAACTCACCCAGGCTCGACATCGATACCGTGCCAAGCAAATGGTCCGCTGACGAAATTGTCGTATTGGTAGACGCGTAGAATGAAACGTCAAAGGCACCTGCGGTTGCCGTTCCGTTATTTCGAGGATACGTCGTCACGGTAAAACTGTCACCGGGTCGCACGGTTGTCGTATTCATAAACGACACTTGGACGTCACCGGTTTTCTGGTTGAACCAACTGTCCCAGTCAATCAGGTCGGCGCGGTTGTCGGGTTCAGCCCAAGTTGCACGTCGATCGTTGATGATGTCGGAGATCGACTCTCTCATTCGTGTCGCTTCATTGGTACCATTACCACCATCGCCGTAGGCATGCACACCGACAACCAGGCGTCCTGTTCCAACACGGTCTTCGATCACACCACTGCCGCTCATGCCACCCTCGGTATCGAGAGTGTCGTTGTATCGTAACTGGTTCGTCGTCGGCGCAAGCAGATTGCCGGTCGATTCGTACATCCAGAGCACGTGTTCGTCTGCCGCTCTGGCCGCCGCACTGATATCACCGGCGAGGTCCTGCGGGTAACCGGCGATCGAGACGCCTAGACCAGTCAAGGGACCGTTGGTACTCCACCACCACCAGCCTTCCCACCCAACATTGTCGCCCACGGAACGATCCAGTCGCAGCAACGCCCAGTCATTGGCCGGATCATTAGCCGCCGTCCAACCGGAAGTGGTAATGGTCGTCACGTTGGCAGCGCCCCACCAGCGATCGTCGCCGTCACGACCCAGGGAAACGGTGCCTTGTGTTATAAAACCGCCTTCGTCATTCTGTTGCACGCAATGCCCCGCTGTCAAAAAGTGGAATGGTCCAACCATGGCGCCCGAACAAAAACTCCAGCCACCGTCAGGCCATTGCATCCGCAGTGCGCCCGATTCGTGATACGGATCAAGATGAGGATCCGCGATGAACACGCGATCGTCGTTGCCAAAGACAGATTCCTGCGACACGAAGCCCGCGGGAGCCGTGTACGCTTTAGGATCTGACTCGTGAGGCTGAAATCCGGGACGGCCTCCTTCGGTCCCGGACGAATCCTTCTCCGGCAATTCAATAACGGTCTCTGTTCCGGTTAACAAGTCGTACTCGATAATTGGAAATGCGTCGGAACCTCCAAATGATGCCAACATCTGTTTCGGTTCAAGACTTTGGTAGGAAAAGTTTTCTGCCAGCTTACCGGGTCGGCAGCTCAGTTTCCTGGAACACCACTTCGATCGCTTCACATACGTTCGCTTTGACAACATAGCCGTCTCCTTAGATGTTGTAATTCGACTGGAAGAGTCTCATTTGCAAGGCACACTATCAAATACGCGGTTCCTGACTTCGATCGACGTTTTCATGTTTGCCAGCGTAATGCCGACAAACCCGCGTACGAAAGAAAATGGAATTGGCACTTTTCGACATCTTAGCAATTTGAAATTCACAATCAAACCTTTTCAAAAAAACTTGGCAAGATTCGTAATAGCTGCTGCGAAGAATTCAACACCTACCTACTCAATCAACGTGCGGATTCGCCCGCTTCCCAGTTGCGATGTGCGGTTTAGCTTCATCGGCTGATCCGAAAACGAAACGGCCATAGCCAAAGGCTCAAGCAGGCTCGTCCGGATAGCTTTTGGCTGCGATTTGCCCCAGAAATACCTCGTCGCAGCGGCAACTGGGATCGTCGAATCCATTCGCAAAGGCAAAAACCTGAATTGAATTTTGACGAGTTGCCAGCCGGCGAACACGATTCCCTACTTTGGCGTGCAAGATGACTCAACCAACCCTCGCCAGGAGGCACGATGGCAATTTGACGGAGGGGCAAATACGGAGGTCCCTCTACCGCCGTTGCAATTTGTGCCGTCTTCCATTCAATTTGTCATGGATGGCTTCCAACGCAAACAATTCGTCATTTGATTCAACCGCGCAAAAACGTGTCTTTGCGACGACATCCTGGAGCATGGTTCTGGAAGCAGCCGCGGCTCCCGGAAGCGGAGTTGCTGACGCTCTCGCCGAACTTTGCGAACAATACTGGTTTCCGTTGTACGCATTTGTCCGACGCAAAGGTTTCAATCACAGTCAGGCAGAGGACTTGACGCAATCTTTTTTTGCGGAACTCCTCGGAAAAGACCTGCTGAAACACGCTGAACCGGCGCGGGAGTTTTAGATCGTTCCTCCTGGCCTCGCTGAGCAATTTTGTGGCAAACCACCGCAGAGCCGAAGCCACTCAAAAGCGCGGCGGCAACCAGAAGATTCTCGCCATTGATTTCGAGCATGGTAACAATCGCTACTCCCAACAGCCCACGGATGACGTCACGGCCGAAAAGATTTTTGAGCGGAACTGGGCCCTGTCGATCCTTGACCAAACCTACTCAGCCATCAGCGGGCAATATGAACAAACCGGTAAACTGGAACTCTTTAACGCGCTACAGGGGTTTCTGACTGGCGACGACAACGTGCCTTATGCCGAATTGTCGAAGAAGACCGGGATGCGCGAAGGTGCCCTAAAAGTGGCAGTTCACCGCTTACGGCAACGCTATGGACAGCAACTGCGGCTGCAAATCGCCAAAACCGTTCAAAGTCCGGCTGAGGTTGATCAAGAGCTCCAGGCGTTGTTCCGCGCATTGGAGTAGGAAATCAGCCGCTCCTGGAAGGTCTGACCTGTGAATTTTCGGTATCTATGCCGCTTGTTTTCGGAGATTTTCCATTTTTTGAGTTTTGACCGTAACCATTTCTGCCTTGCCGTTTATATAGAGATAGAAACGAACAGGTCTTCCTTAGAGTGGTATCATGACGCAAGCGCAACTCAACGTTTGTCCTCAATGCGGCAAATCCAGACCCTCGGAACTACCGGGTAGTTCCTGTCCACATTGTTTGCTGGGATTGGCGCTTGACCGCCGTGCCAGTGCGCCAACAACGGCACCGAATTCTGACTCTCGCGATGACGTTCATTTTCCACCCATCGAGAGATTGGTTGCGGAATTTCCGGGTTTGGAGATCCAACACCTGGTTGGTCACGGTGGAATGGGAGCCGTTTATCAGGCTCGGCAGATCAATCTTGACCGCCTTGTAGCCCTGAAAATCCTCTCGCCGCGGTTGGGCAGCGACCCGGCTTTTGCCGAAAGATTTTTGCGCGAAGCTCAAACACTTGCCAAACTCTCGCATCCCAATATCGTGACCGTTTTTGACTTCGGGCGTGCCGGAGAATATTACTACCTGACGATGGAATTCGTGGACGGAGTCAATTTGCGCGATACGATATCCGCGCACGTGCTCGCGCCGACCGAAGCGCTTGCGATTGTCCCTCAAGTTTGCGATGCGTTGCAATACGCGCATGACAAAGGCGTAATTCACCGCGATATCAAGCCTGAAAATATCCTGATTGCAAAAAATGGAAACGTCAAAATTGCGGATTTCGGACTGGCCAAGATGCTCCAACCAAACCCAGATCAGTTCACCCTGACCGGCACTCGGCAGTTGCTGGGAACGATGAACTATATGGCACCCGAACAAATAGAAACTCCAGATAGCGTCGATCATCGTGCCGATCTATACGCACTCGGCGTCGTGTTCTATGAACTTTTAACTGGCGAGTTACCGCTCGGAAGGTTTTCGTTACCCAGCGAAAAATCAGCGTTTGTTTCCAATCGACTGGACGACGTTGTCATGCGGACGCTTGAAAAGGACCCAAACCGAAGATACCAACAGGCAAGTCAAATCAAGACTGCGTGCAAATCTGTCGATATGCCACCTCAAGATGACTCGCCACTGGTCGCACAAAACCCCGCGGGCCAGCCGATTCCGCTGTGTCAACCATTCCCCATTACCATTGAAAATGTCTATGCAGGTCTGGCCTCGGGTTATGGCTTGATGCGTGGGTTCGAGACCTGCCTGGAACTGGAGTTTGAGATTCGCGATTCCGTCGTTTCGCACAAATGGGCCACCGCAAAAGTCCAGGTCCCCCTTGAAAACGTTACCTCGATCCGATTACACCAGGGATGGCTTTACCATCACATCGACGTTCAGTGCGACCAAATCGAAATTGTCAGCCGAATCCCCAGCAGCAAACAGGGTTCATTTCGGGTTTACCTCAAGAAGCATAATTTGGAAGTTGCGGCCCAGCTTGTTCAACGTGTCGACGATATTCTCAGTTACGGATCGAAGCAGGTGAAATCAGCGCCCATGCCGCCTGTCAAGGCCAACCCGTTTGCGAGGAGATACTGGAAGACAGTAGACTCCCACCTGGTTCTTCAGTCAGGCGTCGTATTCTTGTTTTTCGCTCTTTGCATGGCAGCCGGCTTGATAATCATCCTGGGCTCGATTTTCATGACCAAGAAATTTGACAATCGCCGGACGAATCGCGCGCCGACCGCAACCGTCGAAGTCAGGTCACGCGCGGAAAACTCTGCAGCAGATTCCGAATCAGCCGCGATATCGGCCGGGGAAACGGCTGTCGAATTGACCGTTGATGACCATGCGGCCCCTCAAGTGAGCATCGAACGCGCTGACGTCGAGTCGAAAGAGAAGAAAACGACTATCAGCAGCGATGACCAATCAAACAGGAAAAAATAACCGGTACATCGTGCAGCCACTGTTCCGTTAGCCTGCGTGCCTGGCGGGCGGATTTTGAAAAGTCGCGTGCGATTAATGCTTATTTCGTGGACCGGTCATACCTGACGGTTTTTGTATCGCGGACCAACTTTCGCGAACTATAATGTGGAGGCAAACCAATACACCTTCTACGCCGGAGCCTCACCGTGACCAGATCCACGAAGTCTACTGCATCTTTTTTAGCACTCTTAACCACTGCCGCTCTGTTCACTGTGTCCACGGCGCAGCGCAAATCCCGCTGACTGTCTACGTTGCGCCAACCCCGGTCGTAAAAGTGCACCGACCCATTTTCCACCACAAAGCCAGGTATGTGGCAACCATACCAGTTCAACTCAATTACCCGGCTTACTATGCACCCCAGGTTCCCTTGGTACCGCTGGCGTCTGGACCTGTTCCCACGATGTCTGCCTATTACGTACCGACGGTTCCCGTTGCTCAGCCGTTTTATACACCGGCAGTACCCGTCAACCTATCACGACGCTACGTGATTCCAGCTTATCCTGCGTTCATTCAACCAGTCTATTGGTTACCGTATTAGACCATTAACCGCGCGAACATCTGGTAGGTATTGCCAAGTGATAAACGCGCTGCAATTCGTACTGTACGGACATCGTGGCAAGATCAATTCAACAACACGATGCGATACGGAGGTGACGTTCGCAATTTTTCGAACGCATCGTTGATATCTTTCATGGCAAAAGCTTCTGTTTTCGGCGCGATCTGGTGTCGCGCAAAAATCCAACATCGTTCGCGTTGTCGCAATACTGCCCAGGGGTGAGCTGGAAAATGACTTTTGTCCGATGATCATGGGAAAGACAGCGGCCTCGACCTTGGGCGCAGCACCAACAGTATGGAGCACACCCCTGGGCGCCAAAGCATTGATGTAGGCGTCCCACGGCAAGTCCACGTTGGTTGTGTTGATAATCAAGTCAAACTTGCCCGCCACGGATGCTAACTGTTCGTCTTCGCCGGTCGCCACAAATTCATGTGCACCAAGTTCACGCGCCGTTTTTTCTTTCGAGCGGCTGCGCGAAAACGCGGTGACCTCACATCCCCAGGCTCGCAGGAACATCAATGCCATGTGCCCCAGTCCTCCAATCCCGACGACACCGACTCGCGATGTGGGAGACAATTCGTGCTGGATCATGGGGTTGAAAACCGTGATCCCTCCGCATAACAAGGGTCCGCACACTGCCGGGTCAAGCCCGTCCGGTATCCTTGCTGCCCAACCCCAGTGGCACCGCACCCGATCGGCAAAACCACCCTTTTGATGCGTGATCGTGCCTTCAGCCGCCAAGCAAAGATTTTGATTACCACCCACGCACTGATCGCAATGCATACATGATCGAGAGTACCAACCGAGACCAACCCGATCGCCCACGTTAAGATTCGGAACCTGATCGCCCAGACTGGCGACCGTCCCAATGACTTCGTGACCGCCGACAAACGGGTACTCTGTCATCCCCCACTCGTTTTCCAGCATCGACAAATCGCTGTGACAAATCCCGCAGGATTCCACTTTGATTTCGACTTCATCAGCCTTTAGGGATGGCAGTTCGTATTCAAACTCCTGAAATGGCGCGCCGGATTCCATCGCGGCAAAAGCTTTGACTGTAGCCATTGGTTTCATCTTTCCTGGTGGTGTTGGAGGGCGGTCGCAAAGCACGAAATGCGCTGCGATTCCCGACACGATATGCTAGGGGATTCGCAGCTCCGCAAAAAGATATGACAGCTACCGGGATTAGGCGACTTCCAGTGTGAACTGCATGATATCAATGTGGCCGGTATGAAAATAATGTGCACACCCGGTCAAATATCTCATGTACCGCTGATAGATTTCTTCGGACATCATTTCGATCGCATCCGCTCGGCGCGCTTCCAGATTCGCCGCCCAGATTTCCAGAGTACGGGCATAGTGCGGCCCCAACGCATGAACTCGGGTTACGTTAAAGCCCGCACGCCGCGCGTATTCTTCGACGGTTTGTGGCGGCACCAATTGCCCGTCGACAAAGATCTCTTTGTTGACGAATTTAAAAAACAAAACATCTTCATGCTTCACTTCCACACCCTTGCGCACCAATTCGTGGGGCGGAAACCAGACGATGGTGTGCAACAACATGCGCCCGTCGGCGGGCAACAAGCTGCGGCATTTTTGAAAAAACGCGTTGTATCGTTCCTGGCGAAACGCCTCAAACGCCGCAATTGAAATGATGCGGTCAACGGGTCCATCGTCGTATTCCTCCCAACCTTGCAGGCGATAATCAACCGAACCTTGAGTCAAGGGAAATTCCGCAAGCTTCGCTTCGGCGTATTGATGTTGAGCGTTGCTTAACGTCAATGCGGTCACATCCACATCGTATTGTTCGGCGGCGCGGCGACTGCTGGCGCCCCATCCGCACCCAATGTCCAGCAACCGATGACCGGGCTGGAGGTCGATTTTGCCCAATGCCAGATCAAACTTGGCCATCTGGGCTTCTTCCAACGTTATCCCTTCAGGTTCGAAGTAAGCACAACTGTACGTCATCGACGGATCCAGAAACAACGCGAAAAAGTCATTGGACAAATCGTAGTGAGCCTGAATGTTTTCATAAAATGGTTTCAAGTCCGTCATTTTATCTAACCGCCTTGTGACGTATGATTCGCGTGAACAATTCGCTAAGTATACAAAGTAAATCGCCAAATCAAAACCAACGGCCCAGTCAAAAAACTCAATCGCGTCAACTCACATTTGACGGTCTTTTCGACTAATTGTTTCAATTGCAACGGAAACGGATCAATTCGCGCGTCTTTAATAAAGCAATTCGACCCACCGCTTTTCTGCTTCCAACTCAGCCTTGCGAAGCGCCCATTTTTCCTCGGAGCCTGCAATTTTGGCAAACTCGGCGTCCAACTCATCGCGAATAGGTTCCAGACCCGCGACATAGACATACGTCTTTGGGTCCGAGAGCATCGACCATAGCTCTTCACCATGCGACTTGAAAACGCTGTTCCAGTCGATAGCGCCTGACCAGTGAGGTCGGCGACTGAGCGCCGCGATAGCCTCGAAGGTTTCCCGGTCATAATATTGCGCAAAATCGTTTTGCACATCATTCATGTACAACAGTTCCAAACCAGTCTTGGCACCGTAAAACAATCGCACGCGACCGGTAAATTCGGGATGCTCCTGATACAGCTGCTTGACCACCGCACGAAAGGGAGCGATGCCGGTGCCGGCGCCAATCAATACCAACGTAGCGTCAGGCGCCGATGGTAACTGAAACGCCAACCCGTAAGGTCCGGTCAATGTGACTTGTTCGCCAGGTTTGAGATCGCACAGGTAGTTCGAGGCCAAACCGCGAAACTCCTCGCCACTGTATTCGTCGATATAACTGCAGCGTCGCACACACAAGTGAATCCGAATTCCACCGTCGGCAGTTTTTACCGGAACATCCGCGATACTGTACAGTCTCAGATGATGGTCCTGACCAAACTCCTCGTGCCCAGGCGTCAACACGCCAACGTTTTGACCAGGTTTGATTTCAAAGTTGGCATTTTTGATTTCCAGGACAATATCCCGTACTTCTTCTGCAGACTCAGGCGGCGTAATGCGGCGAGTGTCCGCCACGGTTGCCACGAATTGAGTCGCGATATCATAATCTTGCAAACGCATTTCATTAACCCTCATGATTGAATTGTGGCGCAGACGCGGGTTCTCCCGCGTCATCGTCGGCCGCATTACACCTCGACCGGCAACAACCGAAACCGTCACACCGACCCACGCCAGGATCTGTTCCCTCGCATGTTTTTCCAAATACCCTTTGCCAAGCCAGTTGCACCGACAGCCAACCGCCAACGATGAATGTAATTCCCGCGATCGCCTTCAACATTGTTTCAATCATTTATTTCGAAAGCCCCGCGAAACCCATAAAACACATCGACAACAGCCCAGCCAAAATCAGCGTAATGGCCGTCCCTTTCACCAAATCGGGAGTCTTGGCCAATTCCAGTTTTTCGCGCAACCCGGCGATCAGCACCAACGCCAGCGTAAAACCCGCCCCGGCCCCCAACGCATATACGATCGACTGGGCGAATCCGTAACTGCGATTGGTTTGAAACAACGCCAGTCCCAGTATCGCGCAATTCGTTGTGATTAAAGGCAAAAAGATTCCCAGTGCCCGAAAAAGCGCCGGGCTGGTTTTCTTGATAAACATCTCGACTAATTGCACGGTTGACGCGATCACGGCGATAAACGAAATCAGCTTGAGGTAAGGAGCATCAATCGCGACCAGCAACGCCTGGATACCAAACGCACACATGGAGCTGACGACCATGACAAATGTTACCGCGGCTCCCATCCGAGTTGCCGTCGCAAGCTTTCCGGATACGCCCAAAAATGGACAAATACCCAGGAAGTAAACCAACACGAAATTGTTCACCAGGCAAGCATCGATAAAGGTCCCCCACAGCGAAGCATCATTCATGGCGTCGCCTCCTTGGCGTCGGTTCGGCGCGATCGGACTTGCCCCAGCCAGTTGAACAGCAACAACCAGCCCGCAAGTGCAAAAAATCCACCCGCCGGTAGTACCATCACGACCCACGGTTGGTAGCTTTCTCCAAAAACGGAAACACCAAACAAACTGCCGTTGCCCAACAGTTCCCGCACTCCTCCCAGACAAAGCAGCGCCAGGCAAAACCCGATCCCCATGCCCAGCCCATCCAGCGCCGAACGTGCCACACCATTTTTTGAAGCAAACGCCTCGGCGCGACCAAGAATGACGCAGTTGACAACGATCAAGGAAATGAAGGCACCCAAGGCCTTGTGCAGGTCCAGGCTAATGGCCTGGATGCAGTAATCGACAACGGTGACGAAAGTCGCAATCACGAGAATAAACGTGACGATCCGCACTTGCTTGGGCACCAGGTGGCGAATCGAAGATACAACGATGTTCGACATCACCAGCACGAACGCAGTCGCCAATCCCATGGCCAGTGCGTTCCTCGCAGAATTGGAAACCGCCAACACGGGGCACATGCCCAATACTTGCACAAAGATCGGGTTTTGCTTCCAAACGCCTTTCAGGAATTCGTCGCTGCCCGACAATGTCGTCGTTTCCTGCAATCCCACCGCCATGCTACTGCCCGTTTTCTTTCGGTAAAAAATCTTTTTGATGCGCCCAAACTTTCGGAATCCAGCGACCCGCACTTTCGCTTAGCATCTGCACCGTCGCACGGGAACTAATCGTTGCACCCGAAATACCATCAATTTGCCAAGCCGCATTCTTCTGCCCGGGTTTAACGAACTCGATCGGATGAACCAACTCGTCACCAGAGTCCGCCACCTGGACGTCCAGACGGTCGAAATTTTCTAAGAATTGCTCATCGGACTCAATTCGATCTCCCAGTCCAGGAGTTTCGCGGCTTTCCAAAACGCGAATGCCAATAATGGTTTGACTTGCAAATGAATAGCCGTAGATCAACCGAATCACATCCTGGTATCCCATGGCTTGGGCTTCAATCGCCAATCCAACGATCGTATCTTTGTCGTCGTAGCCGGCAAAAACTAACTCGCCCGCTTCATCGTCTGCAGTCGCCAACTCGAATGAACCGCTTTCCGTCATGCGGAACGCGGCGCTCCGCTGGGCTCCCGGCAAAACATCAAAAATGGCTTGTCTTCGTAATTCGGCCCGGTTCCGCGCGATCACTGGACCTGTGACTTCATAAACAAAAACAATGATCAGCGCACAGGCGATTCCCACGCCGACGACAGCCCGATACATGGGCCAAATCGGAGTTGGGGCGGGCCCGGTTTGTTGCGCTCTGGCAATGGTGGATTCACTCACGATGCCGAACCTCCCCGCCGCGATCCAAAGACCCGGGGCTGGATCCAATTATCAATATGCGGCGATAACGCGTTGCCAAGCAGGATGGCGTACATCACTCCTTCGGGCAATCCACCCCACACGCGGATCAAAACTACCAACCCGCCAATAAGTATCCCGTACAAAATACAACCGGCATGCGTCATTGGCGAAGCCACCATGTCGGTCGCCATGAAAACGGCACCCAACATCAGACCACCGGAAAACAACATGAATACCGGTCCGGCGTAGCGGGAAGGATCGATCAGATTCAAAACAGTACTGCTCACTGCCACCGTCGCGAGGATCGCGAGTGGGATTCGCCAGCTCATCATCCGGCGAGCCACCAGGTAAATGCCGCCCATCAAAATCAACAGCGCACACGTTTCGCCAGTCGATCCAGATATTGACCCAAACAGCAAATCGCTGCTGGCAGTCAGCGTATGATCAAACTTCCAACTCGCCAGTGGCGTAGCACCGGACATCGCATCGTAAACTGGCTTGGCAAATGGCCAAGCCAGCGTGGAAGTTGGTAACGAGCTAAATCGTTCCGCAGGCAGTGCAGGCCAGGCAGTCATCGCAACCGGGAAAGCCGCTTGCAGAACGGCTCGACCCACCAGCGCGGGGTTAAATACGTTGTATCCCAAACCTCCGAACAGGAATTTCCCCAAGCCAACCGCAATCACGCCGCCCGCAAAGGTCATCCAGAGTGGCAGGGCAGGGGGGAGCGTCAAACCATAGAGCAGTCCGGTCACCGTCACCGACCAGTCTTTAACGGTGGTTGATTTTCCGACCAGCCAAGACAACACAAATTCCGTGAGAACGCAGGAAACGACCGCCGTCGTCAACGTGAGCAGGGCGGCCAGTCCAAATTGATAAACCGCGAACATGCTGACGGGCAAGAGCGCCAGAACCACGTTCAACATGATCGTATCCACACTCGTTCCACTGCTGATGTGGGGAGAACTTCGGATGTCCAACGTTTGAAAGGACTGCGCCGTCATGCCTTTTGCCTCGTCTTTCGCACGGTGGCCTTGGCAACGCGAAATTGCTGAACCAAGGGGATATGAGATGGACAGACAAATGTGCAACAACCACATTCAAAACAATCCATCAAATGGAATTCGTTCGCCATCTTGTCATACTGTTTTTGCTCGGCAAGCAGACCAAGTTGCGACGGATTGAGAAAAATCGGACAGGCGTCCAGGCAATAGCCGCAACGGATGCAGGGATATTGCGTTTGTGATTTGAGGTACTTCGTCTCACGGCCCGAAAACGCGATTACGCCAGTGGTCCCCTTCGTGACGGGGATATCGAGGCTTGAGACTGCCTGCCCCATCATCGGACCTCCCAGGAAAACGCAGGCAACGTCACTCGCCAACCCGACAGTTTCCAATACGAATCGCAAGGGCGTCCCGATGGGCACCCGGTAATTACCCTTGTCCTTGATCGCCGGACCGCCAACCGTGATCACGCGTTCCTGGAGCCCTGCGCCATGTGGCAGCAGGCGACCGATCTCGGCGGTACTGGCGACATTGAAGCAAAGTGTATGGACGTCCAGCGGCAATCCACCCGGCGGAATTTGACGCTCCAACAAGGCAGCGATCAGCATCTTCTCCGCGCCTTGCGGGTATTTTACCGGCAGCACTTCGACGGTGATGGGTAACGCCGCCGGGATTGCGGCGCGAATCGCGGCAACCGCGTCCGGCTTGTTGGACTCAATCGCTATGATCGCCCGTGCCGCGTTAGCCGCCCTCAGCAAATACCGGATACCGACGATCACATCGGCAGCATGCTCGACCATAACGCGATGGTCCGTCGTCAGATATGGCTCGCACTCGGCGCCGTTAATGATGATCGCGTCAACATGCTTCCCCTCGGGAATCCGCAACTTGGCATGAGTCGGGAACCCGGCACCGCCCAACCCGACAGCGCCGGCATTCTGGATTGCCGCGACGATCTCCTCGGGACTGGCGGTTTCGACATCGCAGGCCGTTCCCTCCTGGATTTCCTGAGTCGAAGCCGGAAACGGCTTTAGAAAAATACCTTGAACCATCTTCCCGCTGATACTGGGAACCAGGCCGATGCGGCGAACGACACCAGAAACGGGGGCGTGCATCGCTACCGAAATAAACCCGTCAGGCTGTGCTAAACATTGACCGCGAGTAACTTCCTGCCCCTCCCGAACGATCGGCACGGCAGGCTGGCCAATGTGCTGTGACAGTGGCACAACCAAAATCGGTGCAAACGGAAACTGGCGAATCGGTTGCTGGCTGGTATCGTCCTTGGATTCGGGCGGGTGGATGCCGTGGGCAAAGCTTTTGGCGCCAAAGATATTCATCTCGCGGCAGATCCTCAGTTATATTTCTTGGCTCGGGCGATCCACTTGTCGATGTCCTTTTCGCTGCGATCTTTGGGTTGACCCGGGTGGATCACCTGCGCCGTGCAGCGCTCAGCAGCGCGGACCAGGTCTTTGTAAGGCCCCCCCGCGGGATCTTTGATAAATGCCTTTTTGTCCTCGTTGTAGGCAAACAGATTGGGATTCAATTTGACACACTCATCGCAGGACGTGCATTGTTCGGTGTCGATCCAGGGCGCCATGTACTCGTCTGCCGACGGTTGGCTGGCATTCGTTGCAGTCCCGTTTCCTTCGCCGCGAGGTGGTTGCGCGGCCGGAACTTCACTGGCAGAGGCAGTTGCCATCAGCGACTGGCCCAGTGCACCAGGATCACCACCTTGCACCAATTGCAGCATGCCGGCAACCACTCGCTGTTGCAATTCCTGCCGCACTTCGGCAGCGATGTCGTCGCGTGATGGCTGTTGTTCACCGACACGAGCCAGCGCACGCAACATCGTCCAAAAGTCTTGCCGCTCCTCGCATGATTCGACAATCGGCAGAGCCACCAACAGCCGCGTCAGTTGCTGATTGCGATTGATGCTCCAAATAAACGGGAATCGACCTTCTCGTTCATCCTCTGACAGCTCAAGAAACTCAGAGAGAGGAATCATGTTTTCGTTCCAGGTATCCGGCGGCGCGACTCGAAAATGTTTGCGGAACCGAATTTCGGTAACTGCAAAGTCGGCGAATGTCATGGGAAGTTCCATGGACTTCTCTCGGCCTCCCTCCAGATATTTCAGGGTATACGTCGGCCAGTTCTGCTCGGGTGCCGGATTTCCGTCCAGGTCAAAACACTCTTCCGGGCGTTTGCCCGCGTCGGGATTGTATCGGAACAGTGGATAGGCGCGTGACTCGACGGCCAGTTTGCCTTGGTGCGCACTCTTGTCGTCTCCGATCCCGTGCTCGGGTTGGCAAGAAGTGTAAAGATTGAACAATGCCGGTCGCCGCGCCTTCAAGCCTTGAATAAAGCCTTCTATCATATGATTGGGATGGGCGATCGTACTTTGTAAAACGTACGTGGTCCGATGAGCCATACCGATCAGTCCGATTTCCTTGCGAATTTCCTGCTTGCCTTTGATGGCTTTGCCAAATTGGGCCATGTCTGAAATCTGCCCAAAGAATCCCGACGTGCACGCCTGACCGCCGGTGTTTGAATAGACCTGGGTGTCGAGTACCAGGACTTTAATCGGTTTGCCCGACATCAGCGCCCGCGACAGATTCTGAAAACCAATGTCGTACATCGCACCGTCGCCACCGACGGCGACCACGGGTGGGCACAAGTTCCCACTCTTCGTCGGTGAATTGCTGCCAGTTAAAATAAGTCAGGAATTCATCGTGCTCGGCGGGCCGGTAGTCATTGGCAAGCTCAAGTTCCGCCAAGCGAATGGCTTTGAATCCTTCAGCCATTTTCGCCATGTGTCCCTCGAATACACCCATGGCCATCGACGCCGGATCCTGGAACAGGTGATTCGCCCACGGGAACGGATACGGATTAAAAGGATAGGTGCTACCCCATACTGACGAGCAACCTGTGGCGTTCAAGATTCCCATCCGCGCCCGGCCGCGACCCGTGGTTCCCTCCTCGTATTTCCATTTCAGCTTTTTCAATTGAGCCAACAGGTCGGTCACACGATGCAACCATTCCCGGTCGATGGGTTCACCTCCGGCGTACTGTTCAACGTGCTGGGCAATCGTGGCCAAAGTCACATCTCCACTTCCCGAATTCTTCAGAACCTCCGCGATCCTGGCTGGGTCGCCCAAGTCAATTTCGTGAATCAACTTCAACCGGACATGCTGTTCGAGCTTCTCAATCAACTCAGTCAAATATTTGACATGCCGTTCAATGCGCGGCTGCATGAGCGCTTCCACGGTTGCGACAAACAAATGCACAACCGTCTTTTCACCGCAACCAAGACACGCACCGTCGCCGCCACTGAATGAGAGGTAGTTTTGTTTGTCCAACAGAATCGTCTGTAAAGCGCCAATCCCTTCCTCGAGATCGTCGACGCGAATGTATTTTTTCGGAGTGTTGGGCAGGTCCAGCCAGAAATCCCAATCACTGCGCAGCTTGTCGATGGTCTCGGGTGTCTGGGTTACGACGCGCAATGCATCGTCGTCGCAAACGGCCACGCATTCCATGCAACCCTTGCAGGCGTTTGGATTCACCGTAATGCTCAGCAATCCCCCGTCGCCGGGTGATTGTTTTTCCTGCAAGGTATAAAACGGCCTGGAAAGAGCGAATTGAAATCCGTTCAGTTCTTCGCGGAACAATTGGAATTCCTGTTTCAACTCCTCGCGCGCCGAACCGTCCAACTCGCTGTTGCGAATCGTCGTTTCGATCGCCTCGTCGAGCATTCCGCTGACGTTGTCGGTCTCGGCAGCTTCGCTGAATGTCTTGCGCAAGTGTTGTTCCAGTTTGCGCACCGCCCGAGACAGGTGCGTGACCGCCCCCCCTTGTTTGATGACCCGCTTGACGACTGTATCGAGAATCTGCCCAATCTCGTTCACCAACCCTGGAATCGCCGTGTCCGGGCAAACGGTGTAACAACTGCCACAGGCGGTACAATTCTCGGCAATCCACTCCGGGTGCTTGAAGCGGATCCCCGTCATGTCGCGAAACAACGACGTCGCAGCCGGCATCACGCCGAGTCCAATAAATGGATCGGTGATGCTGTCCGTTCCCATGCCCCGTGCGTAAAAGCTGCCCGTTTGTTCCCAAAAGCGATGAATGTCGGACATCGCGGCCTGGCTCTGCGGTTGACGCCTGAGCATCACCGGCAGCGAAGGTTCTTTCAAACTCGACTTTCCGTTGCCACCGGATTCTTCCAGCGAACCAGGGATGACTGGCTTGATTTCGTCAAAGCCGCGTTTGACGACTCGCAAGTTTTCTTGCACGATCCGGGCGCCCTTGCCGCCGAACTTCTTTTGCAATTGAGTTTCGATGGCGCCGATTAACTCCGTTTCCGAAAGTTTGCATTGCTGCATCACCGGGGACGCGGCGAAGAACGCGCCCTGGAACGCAATTCCCTGCATCCGCAACTGCAAATCAGGGTCACTCGCCACCTCGCGAGCAATTTGAAATGCGTCGAGATAGAACAACTTGATTTTTTTGTCGACGATGATTCGGCGGTACGGCACCGGGATGCTGGCCCAGACCGCTTCACCCGACGCCAGTTCGCTTTGGATCACGAACACGCCGCCCTCCTTGAGTCCCGCGAGCGCGTTGGTGTGCTCGAACACATTCGGGTCGGGCGAAAGTACGACGTCGACATAAATATATTCGCAGTTGATGCGAATCGGCTCGGGCGCCGCCGACAGGTAATACGTTGTTGGTTGGCCTTTCTTTTCGGATCCGTACTTGGGATTGGCTTTGATGTGATAACCCAGCAAGTCATACAGAGTCATGGCCAGATTCTTGCCCGTGGTCATCGCGCCCCAACCACCAACGGAGTGAAACCGGACCGCGATGCTGTCAGCGGGCTGGAGATTGGGGTTTTCCGATCCATGAATGGTCAGTTTCCGCACGTGCGGATACGCACGCTCGATGGTTTCCTGGTAAATCCGCTGCTTGGGACTAATCGGATTTTCACGCAAAAAATCGATCGAAAGGTAAAAGAACTTCTTGTGCGCACCGGTGGGCAACATGTTTTCCACGACGCCGATGATTCCTTCGGGTTGCAAATCGCGGCTCCCCATCCCAAATGAACCCGAGTACAAAGCAGGCACATCCGCCGGCTGAAAGCTGGCCAACTCGGGAAAAGGCGGGTTTTTTGTGTCTCGTCCATTCTCGAGGCACTTGCCGATCGTTGCCCGAATCTCCCGTATCAATGGCAAGTCGACCGCCAATGGTTGATCCAGACGTTCCAGCACCGACACGTGTTTTTTGCCTTTGAGCACCCGGCTGAGCAGGTCCGCTGGAAACGGCCGAAACATGACCAGATCAACGACCCCGACCTTGATGCCGCGCGTCTGACGCAGATAGTCGGCAACGGCCTGCGCGGTAGGAATCATGCTGCCTTGGCCCAGAATGAGGTATTCGGCGTCATCGGTGCGGTAATTCATCACACGTTCGTAGCGACGTCCGGTAAGCTCGTAAAACTCCTCAAAAGCGCGGGTTGCCAGCTCCGGAATATGATCAAAAAAGAATGGTCGCTGTGCCGCCACGCTCTGCATGTAGGAGTCCTGGTTCTGGACCAGGCCCACCATCACGCTATTATCCACGTCCCACAGCTCGGGAATTCGACGCCGCGTTTCACCGTAAATAATCCGCTGGGCAGGGGTTGGCGTTTCAATGATGTCGTCCGGCCGACCCAGGTACTCATCAATCAATTCCCGCTCGGGAATCATGACACATTCGATCAAATGAGTCGTTAAAAATCCATCTTGCGCAATCGCGCCCGGGGTGAGCGAGAGTTCGGCGATTCGGTGGGAAACAATGTTCAGGTCGGCGACGGTTTGGGCGTCTTTGGCAAATAGTTGAAAGAAACCTGTATCGTCCATACAGTGATAATCGTCGTGACCGGCATGAACATTCAGAGTCGCTTTGGTCATTGCCCGGGCGCCAATGTTCAGTACATAAGTCAGCCGTTTGCCAACCGCGGCATAAAGCGACTCATGCATGTAGGCGATACCCTGACCGGAAGAAAAATTGGATGCCCGCAGGCCCGTCATCGAAAGTCCGGCAGTGACGGCGGCTGCCGCGTGTTCCCCCTCGGGTTCGATAAAGATCAACGGGCGTCCGGAGATGTTCAAATGTCCGTTGGCGGCAGCTTCTGCCCAGAATTCACCCATTTGCGTGGACGGAGTGATTGGATAAGCCCCCGCGGCGTCGCTCGACTCGCGCTCGCACATGATCACGGCGGTGTTACCATCCACCGCGGCTCGCTTTCCAGGATACTTGAACGTCGTAGGTTTGTTTTTCATAGTTATTATCTTTCCAAGGAAGACGACTTTCCGCAAGCAAACCGCATGCCGACGGCTCGATTTCAGGCATCAAGTGGGGGCATCTGGCATTTCACCCTGGCGAATAATTTTGCGAGCGGCCTGACCCTTGATAACACCAACTTTGGGGTCCAACCAGACGATCGCCCCGGTCGGGCAGCGCTCGATGGCGGCTTTGACAGCCGGGCCCTTTGCATAGTCAATGACAGGCAAATTGCCTTTCATTTCAACCAATCCCGGCGCGTCCATCGCGCATCGCCCGCAGGCGGTACAGGCAACTTGGCAATCCGCCAGGATTTCATCTCCCGCATCATGAGATCGACACGCGACCCATAATCGCTCGCTTTCCAGTTCAATGGAAAACAGGTCCTTAGGGCAAGCGGTTACGCAATCTCCGCAGGCCGTACAAAGCGATTCGTTGACGACCGGCAAGCGGTGAGTGTTCATATCGATCGCATCGAACGTGCACGCCACCTGACAATCTCCCAGCCCCAGGCAGCCCCAGAAACAGCCTTTTCCGCCACCTGCAACTAACGCCGCCGCGGCGCACGTCTCTATGCCCTGGTAGTGAGCATGACTGCGGGATACGTTGCTGCCGCCGGCGCAGGCCAGACGAGCGACGCGTTTTTCCTCCTGCCCCACGTCAACGTCAAGATACGCGGCAATCTGCGCTTGTCCGGCTGGCGAACTGACCGAACATTTGCCGGGCAAGGCCCTACCGGTTACTAACGCCTCGGCAAACGGGCGGCAACCGGGATAGCCACAACCACCGCAATTTGTGCCCGGCAGCATGTCCGTGACATGGTCAATCCGCGGATCTTCATAGACATACAACAAACGGTTCGCGACCGCCAGCAACGAGGCCAACACAACCGTTAATCCGGCAGCTGCTGAAACCGCGGTGAGAATCGACAGGAAATTCACTTACGACGCACCCGTAATTATTCAAGCCAAACAGTCGTCGATGGAACATGACAACGAGATACGACGACTATCCTGCACAACCCAAAATCGTAAAACAAGTCCCTTCAATCGGATCGCGATTGAAACCAACGGCAATTCTCATCGAGCTGTAGCAAAGCGCGTTCCGTTCGCTTGGATGGTCCATATGTCGCGATCTGAGTCCCTCGCTTCGTTCCGCGGCACGGCAGGTTGCCACCTCTCCCTTTGGTCTTGTTATACCCCACATCCTTTTCTGGCCTTAAATTTCCGTCGGGCTTGCCCCCCGGGCAAGCCGGGCAGTGATTTGGATTGCTGTGGATTCAATCTGGTAGTGAACAGGTCTTGATCGGGACAAGCCCTTCGGGAGGTCGCGCAGCTTAAGTGGGTCGTTAGCCGCGAGCTGGCGACTTCGCCGCCAGCTCGCGGCGGGTAATGCTGAGATCTGCGTTCTGTGTCCTTGGCTCATATTCCAAATCTGCTGATCCTCGGCAGGCTCGGAGAGGCTGTGATTTTATTCATGCATCGACTTTTTACCGTAGCCGCGTCTGTCCGAGACATGGAAAAATCGCGACTCGGACGCGGTGTCAGTCTGGGACAGACTGACCTCCGTAAAAAGTCACAGGCTCGGAGTGGGGTGGGGCACCCGTTGCAATGCGGCCAGCGAAGCCGCACAATTCAGGTATCGTTCATTTGTTCTGGAGGAGTTTGGCATGCGCTGGAAGGGTCGTGAAAGAAGTCAAAATGTTGAGGACCGGCGGGGTGTGCCCGTAGCCGGAATTGTTGGCGGCGGCGGTCTGGTCATGATCATCGCCATCATTGCCATGATATTGGGCGCCGATCCCAGGCCCCTGTTGGAAGCCGTTGGACAACCGGGCGCGCAACAAGGACAAGTCGCACAACAGGCTCCGGGTGAGGATGACGAAACTCGTGAGTTCATCGAAGTCGTGCTCAAGGACACTGAATCCGTCTGGACCGACCTGTTGAGTACGCAGGTCGAGGGCGGCGAATCTTACCGACCGCCACGACTGGTGATTTTTTCTAACGCGATTTCGACCGGTTGCGGACAAGCAAGTGCTGCCATGGGACCGTTTTATTGTCCTGCCGATCAAACCGTGTATATCGATCCCGCTTTCTTCGATGAAATGAAACACCGTCTGAAGGCAGACGGGGATTTCGCACAGGCGTATGTGATCGCGCACGAGGTTGCGCACCACGTGCAAAATTCATTGGGCATCATGCAGAAGGTAGACAAGGTTCGTCGCAGCGGCGACAAGCAGGCGATCAATCGCGCCTCGGTTCGACTCGAACTCCAAGCGGATTACCTGGCCGGAGTCTGGGCTAATCATGCCCAGAGAAACTACAACATCCTCGAGGAGGGCGATATCGCCGAAGCGTTAAACGCGGCCAACCAAATTGGCGACGACACGTTACAAAAAATGTCTCAGGGCTTTGTGGTCCCCGAGCGGTTTACCCATGGAACGTCGGTGCAACGCGTGCGGTGGTTTTCCAAGGGCTTGCGATCGGGGGATCTGAACGGATGCGTGGAACTGTTCGACGTGGACTACGACGAACTGTAGGTCGCGCTTACCGAACTCGGAGGCGAACGCGGCACTCGCCGACGTTGAAACCTACCGAGGAGGTTGTCCGTCATGGCATTTGCCCTACAGTATTTTTGATCCGGATCCGAGGCCGCTCGTCACGCTGTGGGGCGGACCAATATTCGGTGCGGTTGCTCCCTTGGTAATCGCGTTGTTAATGCGTCAAAATTGGACTTGGTTTATCGCCTACTTTTGCCTGCTGGCCAACGGATTAGCTGGGCATTTTTTCAGGCGGCGTCAACATAATTCAGATGAGCCAGCTCAGTCCAGGAACACCACCGAAGCCATTGCCCGCGACTGGTTCTCCGCGTTCATGGCAACTCGGTGCCAGCCGTCCAAATGAATGGTTGCATGATCCGCATGAGGTGTTGCGCCTGATCCGGACCAAGCCAGCCCCGCCACTTCTTCTTCGAATACGACACGAACTGGGGCAATTTTTTCTGGATTTTCACGTCTCGAATTTTCAGAAAGCACGCGCGAACAACAAGCGTAGTGGCATGGTCGCTACTTCCGCAGCCCGCACTATTAATAGATACTTTAGTCGAAACTACAGTTCAAATTTCGTGCCGATTTTGCAAACTGAATAACGAGTCAATAACCGTTCAACCCAACAGCGAGAAAAAATGTCTTACCTGTTTACATCGGAATCAGTGTCAGAAGGTCATCCGGACAAAGTCGCAGACCAAATCTCGGATGCGATTCTGGATGCCATGTTGCGGCAGGATCCCAATTCGCGCGTCGCTTGTGAAACCCTGGTCACAACAGGATTGGTGGTGGTCGCCGGCGAGGTTACCACGCAAGCCTACGTCGAAATCCCCGACATCGTCCGTGATACGATCCTCCGCATCGGCTACGACCACGACGACTATCGGTTCAACGGAAACTCCTGCGGCGTGTTGGCGTCTCTGCACAGCCAGTCTCCTGATATTGCCCGCGGGGTAAACGCCGGCGAGGGCACCGAAAAGGAGCAAGGGGCGGGCGACCAGGGAATGATGTTTGGTTACGCAAATAATGAAACACCCGAATACATGCCGATGGCACTTGCCTACTCGCACCGCATCCTGCGCGAACTGGCCAGGATCCGCAAAGAAGAACCGGAGCTCATGAACTACCTCCGGCCCGACAGCAAATCCCAGGTCACCATTGAGTACGACGAAAATGGAAAACCGGCCCGCGTGCATACCATCGTTGTTTCCACCCAGCATGACGAGTTTATTAATGAAAACTCCCATCCCGATTTGACCGAATCGCAAAGAGATTCGACGATGCTGGAGCAGATCAAAAGCGACGTCAAGCAACACGTCGTGCCTAAAGTCATCCCTGCAGAACTTATTGACGAGCGGACGATCTATCACGTTAATCCGACGGGAAAATTTGTAATTGGTGGTCCCCACGGGGATGCCGGCCTGACCGGCCGCAAGATCATCGTGGACACTTACGGCGGCAAAGGCGCTCACGGCGGAGGTGCTTTTTCCGGTAAGGACCCGTCCAAGGTCGATCGCAGTGCCGCCTACGCCACCCGCCATATTGCCAAAAACCTCGTCGCCGCCGGGGTCGCTGATGAGGTCCTGGTTCAAGTGGCATACGCCATTGGAATTGCAGAACCGGTATCCATCACCGTCAATACCTACGGCACATCGAAAGTCGAATTTCACCGACGATCAGATCGCTGGAATGGTTGAAGAGATTTTCGACATGCGGCCGAAAGCGATCATCGACCGGTTTGATTTATTAAGGCCCATCTATTCGCCAACGGCTGCCTATGGACATATGGGCCGTGAGCCTTACACCGATTCCGTCGAAGTCAACTATGTCAATTTCGAAGACATCGGTGGAGAAAAACGTGAGATCCGATCGAGCAGCAAGGAAAAGGTGGAGGCGAAATTCTTTGCGTGGGAAGAACTGGATTTCGTCGGAAAGGTGAAAGCTGCGTTTGGTTTGCAGTAGCCAGCGAGAATCACCAGGTAGAGTTGCCAGGGTTGGAGATTAAAGGACATGATTGTGACCGTAAACTCGACAACCGATTCAGTTGAGATCGGGTTGCGAACAATTGTCATGTCAACATTGTCGCTAATTCCAAGATCTTGGACACTGCCCAACAATACAGATCCCGTTGCGACTTGAAGCGATTCGGCAACTAGTGGTTTCGTCCAAACGCCCGCTCACTGTTGATCGTTCGCCAATCCAAACCTGTAGGCGACCTGCCCCAGATCGTTCCATCCGGAGCGATTGTAGATATTGTCCACGGATTGAGTTGAAAAGTCGATGATCGTGCTCCCCAGTGCTGTGTCTCCTTCTCGAACGACTTTGTGAACACCAGTCGGGACGGCTTGATTGACTGCGTGGTCGTTTACAAAGTCGATCGTCTCAGCCGGTCATTGCTCGATTTCGCCAACCAATGACTTTGCAGAAAGTAACTTCCGCGAGGCCCGAAAAACCGCCATGGTACAAACTGCCCGTCTCGCCAGCAGGAAGCTCCTCCAGTCCATCTTCGAGCATGACTAATCCCGGCCGCCACCATTCGGCTTGCCGTAGTTCCTCGGCCTGTATCTTGAACCAACCGATTTAGGGACGCCAAATCGCAGGCGACGCGAGGGTGCTTAACGGCTGGCACTTTTCAACAGGATCGGTGCGTCGAAATTGGGTCGATCTTTCAGCCGCGCACCAATCCTATGGATAAATGTGGAAAAGTTTGGAAGACATGAGGCGCCCGTGAGTTTTTTGTCGGATTACTGATATCGAACAATCCTCGAATAACTAATGAAGGAGAACCATGATGAGCGGTTCCCTGTTTTCACAATCTGAACAACTCGACGTTTACTGGTATTGCCCCTCGACCTGCGAGGAACATCGCAGCAGAATCGCAGAACCAACAAAAAACCGGCTGCCGTTCGAATCTGCGGAGCACATCAAACGCGTTAATCGAACCGAGGCGTCGATCGTGACTGTCCTGACCAGCACGTTAACAGCCCTTGCCTTCGCCGCGTTGATCTTCATAATCGGCTGGGGTCTCGCTCAGCTCCTCGCTGAGCTGGTTTCTTGGCGTTTTCTGGACTACGTCGAAGCGATCGCCGGTCGCAGAATAGTATAAAACCCAAAGCTACTTTTCTTACCAGTCCATTTTCCATTACGCCAGACAGAATTGGCGATCCGCATCGATGCAGGCTAAGGATTCAGTTTCAATGAACGATTTCCAGATTCCAGTCCGATTGTCTTCGTCGCGCGTTTTGAGGCTTGCTGGTCGTTCGGCCATTTTGATTTGGATGCTCTCCGGACTGCAAACCTCGGTGGCGTTTGGCCAAGCAGAGTGGGGGAAATCCCATCATGGCTCCCATTTTGACGAAGGCCCGAGATCGAAACCATGGATCATGGATGGGATTGGGAAAACGTCTTTTCCAATCAGCTCCAAACACCCGGACGTCCAGAAATGGTTCGATCAGGGTCACACATTGCTGCACAGTTTCTGGTATTTCGAGGCCGAACGTTGCTTTCGTTGGTGTGTGAAACTGGATCCCGATTGCGCGATGGCTTACTGGGGACTGGCCAGATGTTCCATTGGTGACGATGCCCGAGCCAGTCGTTTTTTCAAACAGGCAAAGAAACTGGAGATGCACTGTACCCAGAGAGAGCGCGATTACCTTGAACTCTGGAATGCCAAGTATCAAATTGAAAAAAGCAAGGAAGATGAGCGAGCCAAGGCCATCGATGAATACGTCAAACTGTTTGACAATCTGTTGATCAATTATCCGGATGATATTGAAGCCCGTGCGCTCTATTGGTTGGAATTGTCGGAGGTTTTTTCTGAGCGAGGCAAAGAGAATCACTATCGTTATGCAATGGATCGTGTCTTGCAGGAAGTCCTCGCAAAAGACCCTGATCACGTTGGAGCGCTGCACTATCGCGTACACAATTGGGACGGGGAAGAAGGCCATTACGCTCTCGACACGTGCCTGCACTTGAGCCAGGTTGCCCCGAATAGCGGGCATCTGCAACACATGCCGGGACATGTGTTCAGCAGTATTGGCCTATGGAATGAAGCCGCCATTGCGATGGATTCCGCCACTCGGGTCGAAAAGGAATATATGCGTCGGCGACTGGTCCTTCCAGAAGACAATTGGGATTACCTGCACAACCTGGACTACCTCTGCTACATCCAGGAACAGCTTGGAATGTATGAAGCGGCGTTGATCGGGGCGACCCAGATGCAATTGGCACCTCCGGATCAGGAACTGTCGAAGATTCTCAGCTTTGGCAATTTGTCGATGGCCCGGTTGCTCATCAAGTTTGAAAAATGGGATGAGATTCTGAAAGGAAAACACGATTTGGCCAGCCACGGGTTTCTTGACGGCGCAACCATCGCCTACGCGCGGGCACATGCGTTGATTGGCTTGGGAAGGCTGGACGATGCTGAATTGGAAATCAAGAAATTTGAATCGAAAATCGGCATTTTGAAATTTCCGCAACTGGTAAGCAATTTATTTGAGCAGTTTTTCGGAAATGCCACGACATCGTCCGGGGATGAAAAGCAAGAGCAGGATCTATTGGGTGATTTCATCAAAATCAGACGATTGGAGCTGCGTGGCAAGTTGGCTCTGGCTCGTGGGGACACGGAAACGGGGATTCGGCTTTTGGAAAAAGCAGCTGAACTTCAATCAACATCGTGGTCAAACGATCCACCGAGAGATCCAATGGTGCTTTACACTGCCCTTGGTGAGGCCTACCTGGATCTTGATCGCAATGAGGAAGCCGTGAAAGCGTTCGAGAAGTCTCTGGAGAAGGTCGTCAATGACGGGTTTGCGCTCAGTGGATTGGTTGTGGCCCACCATCGATTAGGGCAGCAGGAATTGGCGTCTCATGCCATGGCACGACTGCAGGCAGTCTGGAAAAATGCCGATCGTCCAAACCGATGGTTGCAGAGGGCCGAGGCCACAAAAATCAGGCCAGGCAGGATCGAGGATCCGTTGTACGACGAGCGCGATTATCATGATTTGATCTTGAGCAAAAAGGGGCATAGCCTATGGGCACCTCCGTCGGCACCCGAGCTGCTCGCTGTTGACGCCAACGGTTCACCTGTATCGTTGGAAGATTACCGAGGCAGGAACGTCATCTTGATCTTCTACCTGGGAGACCAGTGTTTGCACTGCATGGAGCAAATCCAGGCAGCCAGTCGTCGGTCGGAGGAATTCCGGTCGTTGGGTACTGAGATCTTGGCCGTCAGCAAAGACGATATTGAGCGGTTGAAGGAATATCACTCTCGCGAGTTGGGTGTAAACCTGTTGTCGGATCCAGACTTCGAAAACGCGCGGAGATTTCATTCGTATGACGAGCTGGAAGAAATTGAACTCCATTCGACCTTGTTGATCGATCGCGATGGTCGCGTTCACTGGTCACGGCACGGCGGCGAGCCTTTTGTGGATTTTGATTTTTTGAAACAGGAAGTTGTCAGGATCAACGCCAGAAGCAGCCCGCACGCTCTGTCTGACGGACGATAGTTCGTTACTTCAGCGGTCTGCATGTGGATGCAGGGCCATACTGGTTTTCACCCTGGCATGTTGTCAAATCCGCGTCACCTTGGGTTGCTCGATTTTCAGGCAAATTCAGATATACTCGAGGATACAACGTTTCATTGTTAGTTGTCCAAACCAGGTCTCCCATGGGCGATGTCACCCAATTGATGAAACAGATCGAGGCAGGTAATCAACAGGCCAGTGCGCAGTTGTTGCCTGTGGTTTACCAGGAGCTTCGCCGTTTGGCCCAGCACCGTTTGGGCGCAATGAATCCAAATCAGACATTGCAGGCGACGGCACTGGTTCATGAGGCCTATGTCCGCCTGGTTGACTCACAGACTCCACAGAGTTGGGATTCCAAGGCGCACTTCTTTTCAGCGGCGGCGGAGGCCATGCGGCGAATATTGGTCGAGCAAGCGCGCCGCAAGGATCGCCAGAAGCACGGTGGTGATTGGCAACGTGTGAGTCTGAGCGACTCCCAGATTGTCGACGACGTTCGAGGGGGCCAACTTGAGTCGCTGGACGCTGCCTTAACTAAATTGCAGCAGGCCTACCCGGAGAAAGCGGAGCTGATCATGTTGCGTTTTTTTGCTGGCCTAACCGAAGAACAGGCCGCCTTGGCGATGGGAATTTCCAGGGCAACCGCTTCCCGCTATTGGACGTTCGGCAGGGCCTGGCTGTTCAAGGAAATGAAATCCGAGCCATGAGACCATCGGGTATTGTCCGCAATTTCGCCCGCTCAAGCGCCCGGGAGGAGTTGATTAAGGCACTGAAGACAGGAAGACGCATTCACAAACCTTCACCTGATTGAGAACGTGGCACATGTCCAATCAAGATCCGAGGTTCGAAGCCATATTCATGGCGGCATTGGAGAAGAAAGCTCTCGTCGACCGCGACGCGTTTCTGGATGAGCAGTGCGGCGAAGATGGCGAACTACGGAAGCAACTCGAGGAGATGTTGGCTGCCCACGGCCAGATGGGGAGTTTTCTGGAGGCGACAACTCACGCGTCGCAACCGACGGTCGCCGAAAAATCAGGTATGCAGATCGGCCCCTACAAATTGATGGAAAAAATTGGCGAAGGCGGCATGGGCGTCGTCTATGTTGCCGAGCAACGCACACCGGTTCGCAGGCGTGTGGCTCTGAAAATTATCAAGGCCGGCATGGATTCTCGGGAGATCGTTGCCCGCTTTGCTGCCGAGCGACAGGCTCTGGCGATGATGGACCATCCTCATATTACCAGGGTGCTCGACGCCGGGGAAACGGATTCCGGACTTGCGTATTTTGTGATGGAGCTGGTTAAAGGAGCGTCGATTACCGACTATTGCAACCAGCATCGATTGAGCGCTCGGCAACGACTGGCCCTGTTTGTGGATGTATGCAGCGCGATTCAGCATGCCCACCTGAAAGGAGTCGTTCACCGCGATATCAAACCTTCTAACGTGTTGGTGACATCACACGACGGCAAGCCCGTGGTCAAAGTTATCGACTTTGGGATTGCCAAGGCCATTGATCGACCGTTGACGGCGGACACCATCTACACGAATTTTACTCAGCTCGTGGGAACCCCCCTCTACATGAGCCCGGAGCAGGCTGGGCTAAGCAGCCTCGATATCGATACGCGCAGCGACATTTACTCGCTGGGCATTCTGCTCTACGAATTGCTGACTGGCACCACGCCATTCGACAAAGACCATTTCAAACAGGCCGCGATCGATGAAGTTCGCCGAATCATTAGGGAAGATGCACCTCCCAAGCCAAGTACCAGGGTGAGCTCACTCAATCCGAACGATTCTCAAATCGGCTTTCCAATTCATTCCGACCTTCGCAAGCTCGGAAATACCCTCCGCGGCGATCTCGACTGGATCACGATGAAGGCGTTGGAAAAAGATCGTACTCGCCGTTACGAAACTGCCAGCGGATTTGCAGCCGACATCCAGCGTTACCTCGCTGACGAACCGGTTCTGGCAGGGCCACCGAGTACCGTCTATCGGCTCCAGAAATTTGCGAGAAGGAACCGCGTTGCGGTATCAACTGCTGCCGTTGTTTTCCTCGCGCTTTGTCTGGGTGTTGCAGGAACCACATGGGGAATGCTATGGGCCGTCAGCGAAAAGGACCGTGCCAATAAAGCGGTGTTGGCCGAAGCAGCTGCCAGGGAACAAGCCGAGCAGCGGGCCGATGAAGTGCGGCAGATTGCCAGTTTTCAGGAAAGACAACTGCGTGATCTTGATGCCGAACAGATGGGCAGTGACTTGCGGGACGGACTGTTGCGGGAGGTTCGAAAGCGGTTAAAGCGAAAACGCCGCGATCCAGACGAAATCGATGCGATCCTGGCCAATTTGAATGTGCAAATTTCCCGGGCAAATTTTACAGACCTGGCGCTTGAAGTGCTCCACAAGAATATCTTTCAGCGGGCCGTGGATGTCATCGATGCGGAGTTTGCCGGTCAGCCCACGGTGCAGTCTCAGTTGTTGGCAACGGCGGGAAAGACGCTTGGCTCCCTGGCCCTGCCGGAGGCTGCCCAACCTATCCTGGAACGCGCCATCACGATTCGACGCTTGGCAGTTGCGCAGGATGATGAGGCAACCCTGGCAATGATGCTGGAGCTTGCCAGGATACTGAACGAGACAAAACAGGAGGACGAAGCAGAGTCATTGATTCTCGAAGGCCTGGAATCCTGCCGTCAACGCTTGGGTGATCAGCACGCCGTCACGTTGTCGTGGATGTACGAGTTAGCCCGGCTTCGTCGAAGTCAACTCAAATTTGAGGCGGCAATCGGTCTTAATCGCGACATATTGGCAGGTCGTCGGAGCCAACTGGGTGACGATCATCCCGATACGCTGGCGGCCATGGTTGAACTCGGCGATATGCTCATTAATTGTGTGGCAGAACAGGGCGATGAAGCGGAAGACCTGTACCGGGAAGCGCTTGACCGAAAACGTCGTATCCTCGGTGAAGCCCACACGGAAACGGTAGACTTACTCGAAACGGTGGGCCGGGTTCTCGAACACAATGGCAAAACGAAAGAGGCAGATGCCTGCTATCAAGAAGCGTTGGCCAAGGGCTTACAGCTTGTCAACGATGACTCAATTCACCTCGAAGATCTGGAAAGGATGATGGGGGTCGTTCGTCGTCTGGGTGAGGACCGCTATGACGTGGCGCCCATCGTGCGGCGATCACTCGAGCTTCATCGACAAAAATTTGGTAACGCGCATCCCAAGACCATCGAAGCCATGAAGAGTCTGGCGAAACAGCTGAAACTGCAGGGGCAGCTGTTTGAAGCTGAAGAGCTGTACGACGAAGCTATCCTGAGTGCCCAAATTGATTTGGGAAGAGGTCACAATTACGTCATGAGCTTGATTGCCAACAAGTTGAGCATCATGCTCGAAATTGAAAAACTGGACGAGGCAATGTTGATTCTGCAGCAGAATTCTGAACAACGCGGAAACAACCCGGCCAGCCTGTTGGACGGGTTCATGGAAACTTCCCTGCTGGCAGCAATCCATTTCTTCCAGGGCAGGTTTGACGAGGCAGAAACCTCGGCGCAGGAGGCGCTAGATAAATCGGCGTTCCTGGGTCCGGAGATTAGGCTCAATCCAATGGCGATGGTGCGGGTGTCGACATTGAATCTCCTGGGCCGCGTCCTGATGGAACAGGGGAAACCGGAGGAGGCCGAGAAATATTTTGCCAGAGAAATTCAGCTGGTACGCAGTGTCTTCGGTACAGATGAAAGCTCATTGGCGATCGTAGGCAGGACGATTCTCACGCAAGGCAAGTTCGCCCAAGCGGAATCGATGGCGCGCCAGGCAGTTGAGTATGCCCAGCGTGAATTCGGAGCCGACAGCTCAGAAACCAGGAAGGCGTACAAGCTGTGGGCGGAAGCCCTCTCTGAACGGGACAAATTCGAGGAAGCGGCGGCATGCTGGCGGCAAATCGTCGATTTTGACTCGCGAGTAGTGGGTGATCAACATTGGCGGACGGCCAATGCGAAAGAAGAGCTGGGCCGACTACTGATGAAGCTCGGACGTTACGAGGAAGCGGAACCGGTATTCAAACAGTGCTACGAAGCCCGCTTGAACCGGTTTGCATTGGAGTTCTGGAGAACCCATGTTGCCAAGAGTCTGTGGGCCGAGTCGATCGCCAAACAGGGAAGATTCAAAGAGGCCGAGCCGTTGGCCATCGCCGCTTTCGAATCCATGGTCGTCGATCAATCGTTGCCTTCCGATCGACAACAGGCATTGCAGCGGATCATCCAATTATACGAGGACTGGGATCAGGCAGAACCGGGCGAGAACTACGACCAGCAGGCAATCGAATGGAGCGGCAGGATTGCTGGGGAGTAAGATCCTCGGCCGCAAACGGCTGCAGGAATTCGGCACGTTGTTCACACCGGACACAATCCTGCGTTGGCATCGAATGTTGATCGCCACGAAATGGGATTTCTCTGATCGAACCGAGAAAAAAAGCCAGGTCGTCCAAGTATCCGAAAAGTGCTCGTCGACTTGACCTTGAAAATGGCCAGGGAAAACCCAACGTGGGGATTCGACCGGATTCAGGGCGAACTCGCTAAAGTCGGTTACCAGATTTGCGACTCGACGGTCGCCAATATTCTTAAGGCCCACGGTGTTGAGCCCGCACCGATTCGCAATCGCACGGGGTCATGGGCGACGTTTCTGAAATCACACTGGGATGTGAGCAGCGATCGATTTCACTTCTGTGGAAGTCTGGACCAAATGCGGCCTGGTGACGTTCTACCTTCTCTTCGTCATGGAACTCAAGACACGCCTTGTTCATTTTGCTGGTTGCACGACAAATCCACACGAAGCCTGGATGAAACAGATGGCTCGCGAGCTGACCAACCATGAGGATGGATTTCTCAAGGGCAAACGCTACCTGATCATGGATCGCGATACCGCACCAGGGTTTGAACAACTAGTTGATCATTTTCCCGTAGTTCAATCCATCGCCGTAAACGACTGCCATGACTAAAATGACGGACTAAAGCTTTGCGGCTGGCCACCTGCGGAATACCGCAGGTGGCTTTTTGCCGTCTGGTTCAACATACAGGTGACCCATTGGAATCCGTGGAACAAAAAAACGACTCCTCGCTGCTTCGCCATATTGGCGAAGGCGACCAGATCGCGGCAACGGCCGTGTTTGAGCGTCATGCGCCCGGTTTGCTGGTCGTTGCCCGTCGGCGTCTGTCGACAGTACTCAACTCCCGGGTTGATGCCGATGACATCGTCCAGTCAACCTTTAAGAGCTTTTTTCGACGGGCCAGCAAAGGTGGGTATGCGGCTCCCAAATCAGGTGACCTGTTCAATCTGCTGATTGTCATCGCCATGCGAAAGGTCAACGTGCGGCAGACTATCACCTGGCTTCCAGCCGGGACGTTCGCAAGACTTCATCTACCAGCATTCAGGATCAGAATGACCTCCCGGGCAGTGACATGGCAGTCAGTGAACTTCTCATGACGATTGCGGAGCTGCTGGAGGAATTCAACGAATTGCAGAGGACAATTATTACGCTACGCCTTGAGGGAAACTCGGTCCAGGAGGTCGCTGACAAATGCGACCGCAGCAAACGGACCGTTGAACGCGAGTTGCAAGCGTTTCGCGTCAGGCTTTCACAGGAGTTTGCTCCGTGAAGAATTTGATTCGCGCCTCTGCCAATCCGGAACTCGACGGCCCATTCACGGCAGCGGATTGGATCGACCGGTTTGAACTGCGCCTTGCGTCAGCACGATCAACTGGATATTCCCTCATTCTTTCCCGAAACCGGGCACCCGGAATTTGATTCGGTCGTCTCGGAAATCCTGCGGATCCTGTTGGAATGGCGGTGGTCGAGAGGTGAACGGGGTGGACTGGAGGAATTACTGCTCGATGAAGAACTCAAATGGGTTCGCGACAATTCCCGGATTCTGGCACCCGTTGCCTTTGAGGATTATCGATTAAGAAAAACTGATGGACACGATGTGGATCGGGAACTCTATCGGCAACATCTCGGGGTCGAAGTGAACCAGTGGGATCGATGGCTTGAGAACCCGGACTTGGAAGGGCCGGAAGAGTTTTCTTCGACCATTTCCGGCAATGGCCAAACGGTTAACCAAAACCGTCAGCATTTTCACGGTGATCTGCATGACGATTCCGGCAGCGGAACAAAATTGCGACGGGGAGCGCATGTCGTCCTGCCGGAAGTGGGTTCGCGGATTGGAGATTTTGAGCTTGTTCACTTGATTGGTTCAGGAGCCTTCAGCCGTGTATTCTTGGCCCGCCAGATTTCGCTGGCCAAGCGCCAGATCGTGTTGAAGGTTACCACAACGCCCTTGGGTGAATCACAGCAATTGGCTCGTCTGCAGCACAGCAACATCATGCCGCTGTATTTCGCGCAGCACATCAACGGGCTATATATGTTGGGAATGCCGTTGTTGGGTATGGTTACACTCAAGGAAGCCATCGAGAATCGGTTCCAATCCGATAGTTTAAACGAACGCGGCGGATCGGGCGGTGGTCGAGCGATCATGAATTTGATTCGGCAGAAGCTCGAGGTCACCTGTGACGACCATTTGGAATCGAACTCGTCTCGCAGGGATGACGAGCCGGAAGCGGATCTGTTTGCCCTGAATTTCCGACAAATGTCCTGGGAGGACAGCATCTTGGCACTTGGCCAGCGTTTGGCGGATGGATTGCAGTATTCGCATTCGAGGGGCGTTCAACATCGTGATATCAAGCCCGCCAATATCCTGTTGGGCTTTGATGGTCAACCATTATTGCTGGATTTCAATTTGAGCCGGCTGGAATCAGGACAAACGGAAAATCGAACCCGAGCGGTCGGCGGGACCCTTCCATACATGTCTCCCGAGCACCTCGAAGCCATGGAAACGGGGATCGACCGGTTCACCCGAGCGAGTGACGTTTATTCGTTGGGTGTTGTATTGTACGAGGCATTAACCGGGCTGTTGCCGCATGATGTCTCAATGTTTTCAAGTGGTAATCTGGCAGCGGCCATCGAAACCCGGCGACTGTCGATCAAACATCCGCGTGAGTTGAATCCGGAAATTCGGCCTGCAACCGCGTCGATCATCATGAAATGCATGGAACCAGAGGCCGCGAGGCGATACCAGACAGCGGGCGAGTTGGCGGCGGATCTCAGACTGCAGCTTGCCGACCGTCCGCTTCGATACGCAACCAACCCATCGTGGCTGGAACGTGCGGGAAAATTCCGGCGGAGAAATGGCTGGCTTTTCTCGGTTGCTTCGCTTGTTGCTTTTGCGGTCACAATGACTGCCATGGCTATTACTGCCGGCCTGGCCTGGCGGCAGAGCAGTAACTCCGCACTTGCAAATAATCGGTACCTGGAATTTGTGGACAAGGCACACCTCGCGGAAGCCGAACTGTTTTTTGCAGATGGGGGATCCCGGGAGTTGGGCCGCCGTCTCGCGAACGATGCCTTGGCGGTGTTCGACTTCGATACGACAAAGCGCGATCTGGAGTCAACCAAGATGCAGTGGCTAAATCCAGTTCAAAAGGAAGACGTCGTTGCCACCGCGAATCTTCTCTCACGATTGGCCATCGACGATGCAACCCGGCTCCATTCGGTAAATTCCGCAATCCAGCCGTCAACGCCTTTGGAGCGTGCATCCGAGGCCTTCATGAATCGAGATTATTTAAAGGCCATCGGGATACTGGATCGGGAACTGGAAAAATCATATGAACGGTTTGCTGTCTGGTTTCTGAAGGGAAAGTGCCATTTCGAACTTCGCGAATATCGGGATGCCGAACGCTGCTTTGCGATCGCCGCGATGGTTGATCCGGATTCGGCAACGTCCCTGATTGCGAGAGGTTCATGCCATTTTTTTATGGCCCAGTACGACGAAGCAAAGCGGTTCTTTAATTCGGCGCAACAATTGGACGTCAACAACTTTGCGGCTCTTTATAACCTGGCTCTGGTCGATGAACGGCAACGGGAATTCGGGTCGGCACTGGAATGGCTGAAGCGTGCCGAAGAGATCCAACCTGAATCGACACGGGTGGAAATGGCGCGCAGCAGGATTGCGCGGGCCATGGGCAATGAACCGCTTGCCCGGGAGTCGCTTGAACGTGTGATGTCACAGGAACCCACTGAACCAGAGGGCTGGATTCTTAGGGGACTGGCGCGACTGTCCCAATCACCTGCTGATGCCGTCAGTGATTTTGAGAAAGCGCAGCAATACAGCGCCACACGATTTGTTGCTGGCCAAAATCGGGCTCATGTGCTGAGCGAGTTTCTAAAGAAACCTGAAGAGGCCATTCAGGTGCTTTCGGAACTGCTGGAAGAAGACCCACAGTTTCTGCCGGCATTGTCCGGCCGAGCCGTGCTGTATGCACGCAACGGAAATCGGGACGCAGCTCTGGCCGACATCCAGAGTTGCAAAAAATTGACCATGACGCCGCAGCTTCACTACCAGATTGCGTGTGTTTATGCACTGCTGGCGGCCGAGGATGATGAGCTGCGTAAGTCGGCGTTGCATCATTTGGCGATTGCAACCGAACCAGCTTATGGATCGCATGCAATCGCATCGGACGCGGACCTGAAAAACCTGGAAGGGTCTAGCGAATTTCAAGCCATGAGAAATGGAATCCGGACCGGCAACGACCTTAAACAAGCTACCAAAGAGAACAAGTAAGTACGAAAACATTCGAAATCTGATGTGTCAAAGGCAGGATGAATTGGACTCAAGAATATGAACAACAAACCCTTCAAGCGAATGATCGTTTTGAAAATCGTAGCGCTACTGACCCTGGCCACCACTGCAATGGTGCACGGACAACTTTCGTCATTGCCGTCGCAACCATGGCCGGAAAATCCGGTGACAGTCAGCTTTGCACCGGATTTCGTCGAAATTGGTCGCTATCGGAGTGAGCTATTTCAGCATTTGAATGATCAATTGGGCTACCCTGACTGGAAAATTGAAATGCTGCGGGCCTTTCAAACCTGGGCGAGGCACAGCGACTTGACGTTTGCAGTCGCTCCCGATTCGGCACGTGCGTTTGGCATTCCAGGGCTTGCCCAAGGCGACCCCCGTTTTGGTGACATTCGATTGGGTGCGTTTCCGCAGAACAATGTACTGGGCAACGCCGTCGCCTATCATCCGTCTGCAGGCGTTTGGGCAGGGGATATTTTTCTGGACACTAACCGGACGTTTATCATTGATGATGGTTCGGGGAATCCAACGTTGGATGAATACGATCTGTACTCGGTTCTGTTGCACGAAGCTGGCAATTCACTGGGCTTATTAGACGAAGAACTCGATCCGGAATCGGTCATGTTCTTTGCCTATCTTGGCACGCGGCAGGACCTTTCCCCCCTGGATGTCGCCAACATTCAGCAGCTCTATGGTCCTCCATCCCCGGATCCATGGGAACTGTCATCGTCGAACGATGATTTCGCTACGGCGACGCCAATTGTTTACGGAAGTGAATTTCCCAGTTCGCTCATTGAAGTTAAAAGCGGCCGGATTCAGGAAGGGGCCGACGTTGATTTTTACCGCTTTGAAGGAAACTCGCTCGCCGAAAATTGCTGGGTCAAGCTGCGTGCCCGGGGACGGAGCCTGCTTTGTGGTCGAATCACGGTCTACGACAAGAACCTTCAGGAGGTTGCCACGATTTCGGCAGAGGATCCATTACATAACAGCGTAGGCAAGGAAGTTACCGGCATCAGCTCTGGCGAGGTGATCTACGTTGCCATTGACTGGTCCGGCTACCCGGAGTTCGAGTTCGGCGATTATCAACTGGCTTTGGATTTTAATGAAAACGCGGGAGATGAGTTTAACGAGCCAGACGATGACGATGAACCACCAGGTTTTTTTGAAGCTGACGACGATGCGTTGGTGGATGCGCTTTATTCGCTGGCAGGATTAATTGATGCTGAGACCAATGCCAACAACACTTTCGCCAAAGCAGTGGAGTTGTTTACACCGCTTGGCGCGCCGGCCGGATCACGATTTGAGATTGTCAGCGCACTCGCAACCCCTGCCGACAGGGACGTATTCAGGATTCGTTCGGCGCCCGATGCAACCGGCACGATGGCAATTGAACTGACGCCTCTCGGAATTGATCCGGCACGGGTTAATGTAGTTTTGTTCAACAGTGCAAAACAGTCGGTACCGGTTACCCGGCGAATTCGCGTTACCGGTGATGTCGTTCTTGAAGCCAGCAACATTCAGCCGGATGCAATCTATTACCTGCGCGTTCAAAGCCGCACTGGCAATACACTTGCCGGCAACTACCTGCTGTTGGTAAACATCGCTACCCGGTCAACGAACTTGCAACGCATTGACGACGTTGCCCTGTCAGCCGCTAGTCCGGACCAATTTGGAGATTTTACGACTTACAAAACCCAACTATTCCGTTTTGACCTTGGCATGACATCGCCTGACGCTTCGAATCAAGCGTGTCAGCTTACGGTCTACAGCGATACAGGGCGGGTAGAGTTGGTGACTTCCGTCCGATCAGCTGGAAATCGAACCGCTTACGTCTGGCTGCAGGCGGGCA